>JAIXKI010000002.1:464712-717466 GCA_026936105.1 Chitinophagales bacterium | reverse complement strand
GCATAAGCAGTGGTTTCGGTAAAAAATCCTTTTTCGCCAAGTGAGCCATACACTTCGTCCGTGGAAATATGATAGAATAATTTGTCTTTAAAACTCCCTGCCCATGCATCTTTGGTTACATTCAACAAATTGACAGTACCGATCACATTGGTGTAAACGAAATCCATCGGTGATAAAATGGAACGGTCCACATGACTTTCCGCAGCCAGATGAATGACCGCATCCGGATGATACCGTTCAAATATGTTTTTCAGTTCTTTTATATCCAGGATATTTGCCTTCTCGAATACATAATTGGGAGCCTGCTCAATATCCCTGAGGTTCTCAAGATTACCGGCATAAGTGAGTGCATCCAGGTTGATGATCCTGTAACCGGGATATTTATTTACAAATAACCTTACTACATGAGATCCTATAAACCCGGCGCCACCGGTTATTATAATGGTCTTTGACATGAGTGGGATAATTAACTATACTCTACACACCAATCACTTTTCTGGACAGGTACCATCCAAAAGTTTTTTTCAATCCTTCCTCCACTGATACAGAAGGTGAATAACCCAGTAATTGTTCTGCTTTTGAAATATCGGCAAGGCTGTTTTTTACATCTCCGGTACGTTCGGGTCCGAAAGAAGGTTTTACGGTACTGGAAGCAAATCCGGCCAATAGTTCAAACAACTCCAGGATAGAAGTTCTTTTGCCGCAGGCAATATTATAAACCTGGTTCACTGCATTTTTATTATTAGTAAACAAGGCAAGAAGGTTTGCCTGCACTGCATTTTCTACGAAAGTGAAATCACGGCTGTGGCTTCCATCACCATTAATGACCGGAGGCTTGTTTTCCAGTAAGTGAGTAATAAAAATCGGGATCACCGCGGCATAGGGGCCCTGTGGGCTTTGCCTGGGTCCGAAAATATTGAAGTAGCGCAATCCTATCGTTTCAAGCCCGTAAAGATCGCCGTACACCTTTGCATACAGTTCATTCACATATTTTGTGATGGCATAAGGCGAAAGAGGTTTACCGATGATATCTTCTTTCTTGGGCAAACCCGGATGATCACCATAAGTGGACGAGCTGGCAGCGAAGACGACCCGTTTTATTCCTTTCTCTTTTGCTGCGGTGAAAATATTGAGTGTGCCGGTGATGTTTACGTTGTTCGACGTGATAGGATCTTTAATGGAACGGGGCACTGAACCTAAAGCTGCCTGATGAGAGATGAGATCCATGCCCTCACAAGCTATCATACAGGTTTCGTAATCACGGATATCTCCTTCTAAAAACTGAAACTTTGAGTTGCTGAAAAACTCTTTGATATTTTCCAGCGTACCCGTTGCCAGGTTATCCAATACCCTTACCGCACTGACCCGTTCATCTTTCAAAAGTCTTTCCACGAGGTTGGACCCGATAAAACCGGCGCCACCTGTTACCATAATTTTCATTCAATTAAATTTTTAATCCTCATCAGAAGAACGCCTGATTTTTTTTGAGAAATTTAATTTGCCCAGGAACCTGCTGAATACTCCTTCTTTGGGAGTCTCTTCGTCGTAGTAGCTCTTATAATCATAGCCATATCCATATCCGTATCTCCCATAACCATAATATCCATAGCCGGGTTTCAATTTCACGTCGTTGATGATAATGGAGATCTTCGGTAATTTATTTTCCTTGTGCATATCTTCAATAAGCGAGATCTGCTTTTTGAATGTATGCTGCTGACGTACGAGATACAAAGTGCAATCTGCGAATTTGCCCAGGGTCAACGCATCACTGACCATCCCGACGGGAGCAGTATCTACCACTATAACATCAAATTTCTTCTTCAATAATTCAAACATTTGGGCAACTTCCGGTTCAAGCAACAATTCGGCAGGATTGGGTGGAACCGGCCCGCAACCCAAAACATATAAATTCTCACAACCGGGCACCGGTATGATCAAATCATCCAGATTTGCACCCTGCACGAGATAATTAGTTATACCACCCCGTTTGGGTATTTTAAGTCCCGAAAGAATTTTAGGTTTCCTGATATCAAATTCAAGAATTATTGTTTTTTTACCGGTCAATGCCATTACAGCGCCCAGGTTGGTGCACACGAAAGATTTTCCTTCCCCGCTGAAAGAGGAAGTGGTCATGATCACCGGTTTCTCCACCTTGTTCAGTACAAACTGAAGATTGGAACGGATGATCCTGAACTGCTCCGCCACCATGCTTCTTGTCGTCTTACTCACTACCAGTGAGTTGCCTGTAAATGAATGTCCGACCTCTCCCAGTATTGGAGCCCGGGTGATCTTTTCAATATCATAACGGGTAGTGATCTTATCATTGAGAAGTTCGCTGATGAATATATATAAAATGGGGATGGCCAAACCGATCAGGATGGCAAAGAGCTGAACGGTCCTTTTATTTGGCTTGATCGGCTGGCTGATTGCTCCTGCTTTTTCCAACACCTGGCTGTTGGAAACATTGGAAGCTTTTGATATGGAAGTTTCCTCCCTTTTTGCCTGAAGCACTTTAAAAAGATCCTGCTTACTATCCACCAGGCGTAATATCTCCAGATATTCCTGTGATTTTAGAGGCAATGAACGCAGTTCCGATTCTGCAGCCATTTTTTTCTTTTTGAGATCATCGATCGCCGAGTTGATGGTTGCCTTCACATTTTTAAGGCTCTCCAGGATATTAAGCCGTAGCTTCCCGATCAGTTCTGTAAGTTGTTTGACTGCCGGGTTTTGAAGAGGTATGTTGGAGTTCAACAAATTTTGCCTGTCAATCTGAGCCTTGTTGAAGGCATCAATATAACCATTCAATACAGGGTCACTCAGTCCCAGCGAAGAAGGCACCATCTCATTCATCGCCAGGGATGATGGAATGATCACCTTATTAAATTCATTTTTTTTATCGTGTAAATACTGATCTACATAATCAGCAATATTCATTTGAAATTCCTGTACGCTCAGATCCTGATCGGTCTGTCCGAATTTTTGAAAATAATCAGCAGCTTGGGACTGAAGATCTATAACATCATTATCGGTCTGATATTTCAATTTGATCTTTTGTATGCTGTCCAGATCATGGCCCAGGGAATCGAGACGGTCATTAATGAACTGAAGTGTCTGCTCATCAGTCAGGTTCTTATCTTCTATTGTTTTCAGTTTATACTCTTCCATGAGTTGGTTGATCACATCCGCACACATCACCGGGTTGGATCCCTGAAAAGACAAAGTAATGATGCCCGTGCCCTGGGTCTTGGGTGCAACCTGCAAACCGGAAACGAGAGAAGATGCGACCGAAGAGGCGGGCCGCCAGGTTATCTTATAGTCAGAACTTACTGTTCCGGACCCGTTTCTTTCCAGGCTGAAAATTCCATTCCTGTTTTGAAACTGTTCTCCGAAACTAAAAGTACTGTCTCCATCATTAATGCGAAATTGACGGTCATTTACGAACCTGACATTAAGAGAAAAAGCAGAAGAAGAATCTGCAAGTTTAAATATCTGAAGGAAGAAAGGTCCCTGCTTGTAAATATCAGCATCTCTGATCTTCCCTACTGCAATATAACCAACTTCCATATTCAGTTTCTTGACCACCCGTTCCATCAAAGGCTTCGATTTAAGCACTTCCATCTCATTCTGAATATTTACAGTCCTGTTATCTCCGAACAGATTGGAAAACTGATCATTCCCGCTGACCGCCCTTTGCTGATCGTTATTTATAAGAAGTGTGCCTGTGGAGCTATAAACCCGGTCTGCATACCTCAGGTATATATAAGCCCCTATCAATAAAATGGCTACAGAAAGAACGAAAAATGGCAAAAAGCGGATGTATTTGAAAAAAAGATCCCGGATACTCAGGTTGCCGAGTTCGTTTTTTTCAATATTTAACTGATCCTCCACCTGATAAGATTTGAATAATTTTTTTTGAAATATTTATCTGAAAATATTGTACAGGAAAGCCGTCGCCGTAATAATACTTAATGCAAGGCTGATCCTTCGGGAAACGATTGTTTCATCGGTCATCTTTGCTTTCTGTTTGGTCGGGTACACGATCACATAATCATTCTGCAAGAGGTTATAATAAGGCGAGCTGAAAAGATCTTTGGATGAAAGATCAATGGTGCCGATCTCTCTCCTTCCGTTTATTTCCCGAACCACCTTAACATCGTTTTTCTTTCCAAAATCGGTAATACCTCCTGCCAGGCCTATTGCTTCCAGGATGGTCAACCGTTCACCCGGAACATTCACCTGCCCTTCATGTCCCACCTGACCTAACACCGTAACCTTATAATTCAAAAACCTGATGATCACTGAGGGATCAATGAGTACCGTATCTTTTTCGTTGATCTTTTTCTTTATCAGGTCAGCCAGTTGAAGTTTGGTCAGCCCTTCTACGTGCAGGGTGCCGATTCTTGGATATTCTATATTCCCGTTCACATCCACTAAATAACCGCTATTGCCTGCCGAACCGGCTCCACTTCCCTGTTGCCCGGTATTTCCTGCTGATCCAGCTGCTGCAGGAAGGTTATAATATGCATCTGAGATCTGTGGTTGTGTGCTGGCGCTATACACCTGTATGGAAAGCAGGTCATTCTTCTGGATTCTCAATTCCGGGAAAGTGGAATTGATGGCAGTGGTGGTGTCCGAAACATTTTCGAGATAATAAGGCATTTTCTGTTGAACAGCGCAGGAAGCTAAAAACCAAACCGTAAAACTGAATAAAACAGAAAACCTGATAAATTTCATGAAGAGTTTTAGTTTAATATCAATACTGCTTATTGTAAATAAAAGCGTGGATGCTCCTACCTCATCCGCACCGAAGATAATTTAGTTCTTTCAATATAAGCCACTAAAATATAACCCAGGCTGTCAATGGCCACTTTCACCATCTTGCGGTTTACATCCAGCACACTTCCCACCTGATCCATCAGAGGCCCGGCAGTGATCATCACTCTTTGATGCTGCCTGAACTCCATAGGGTGAACTTCAACATTTTCGTATTCATTTAAAAATCTCTTAATGGCATTGATCTCACTCTGGCGAATAACGGCAGGTTTCCGGTTCCAGTACACAAAGTTGATCACGCCATCGGTCATGCGTACTCTGGTCCGGTCTGCATCAGACAACTTTACAAAAACATAAGACTTGAAAAGGGGCTCTTCGATAATCTTGATACGGTCGCTCCATTTTCTCCTCACTTTGTTCAATGGGCAATAGCTTTCCACACCTTTTCCCTTCAGGAGCTCATCCACCTTTTTTTCCCATCGGGGCCTGGTATATATTGCCAGCCATTTCAAAGCAAATACAGGATCTTTTTGATGGCTTCGCCATCTCAGTCACATAGGAAGTTTTCCATATGACCGGTATTAATGAGAGTGGTTTTGGATGATCAAGGCTTTGGAAAACCTTAATTTGACTGCAAATATAAGTTGCAGAATGTGAGTGGCAAGAAGATAAAATAAGCGGATTTTGAGGGATTTGTCCCCACAGGTTGATAACTATTCCATAACAGTGACCGATCCCTTATCTAATTTATATCTTTTTCCTGTTCCGGGACATATTGCAAGGCCATCGTCATTAAAATGCAAATTGAGCCCTGCCTCACTCACCCAACCCTTTTGCCTTGCAGGATTGCCCATCATCAAAGCATAAGCAGGTACGTCTTTGGTGACCACAGCACCGGCCCCTATCAGCGAAAATGCTCCTATTTCCACCCCACAGATAATTGTTGTATTGGCGCCGACCGTAGCTCCTTTCCGTATCAGGGTTTTTTTAAATTCATTCTTCCTTTCAATAAAACTGCGGGGGTTGATCACATTGGTGAACACCATGGATGGGCCCAGAAAAACTCCATCTTCTATAACCACTCCATTATATACAGACACATTATTCTGGATCTTCACCCCGTTGCCGATGACCGTATTGTTATCAATAAAAACATTTTGCCCGATATTGCAATCCTCGCCAATCCGGCAAGTAGGCATCAGGTGGCAGAAATGCCAGATCCTTGTACCTCCTCCTATCTGTGCTCCCTGGTCAACTATCGAACTGGGGTGAACGAAAAAAGGTTTGTTTTCCATGCATCCAAAATTATTCTTTTAACGCTTATCAAGCCAATTTCATACATTTAGTTGCTAAAAAATACTGCTTGAAAGAAAGATTTTATTCCCTCGACGTTTTCCGGGGAGCCACCGTCTGCCTGATGATATTGGTAAATAACCCCGGATCATGGGCTCATATTTATCCGCCTCTGGAGCATGCGCCCTGGCATGGGCTTACGCCTACAGACCTCGTATTTCCCTTTTTCCTTTTTGCCGTGGGCAATGCCTTGTCTTTTGTTATGCCACGCCTGCAAGCCGGAGGTGATAAAGCTTTCTGGAAAAAAGTGGTTAAAAGATCACTGCTCATTTATTTCATCGGACTCTTTCTTACCTGGTGGCCTTTCTTTTTCTGGAAAGGCGATCAGTTGGTATTTCGTCATTGGGTAGATCCGGATAACCCGATGAGCGGGGTTCGGATTCTCGGCGTCCTGGCCAGGATCGCCATCGCATATTTCTTTGCATCCATCATTATCTATTATTTAAAACCAAGAGGGGCATTCCTTTCGGCGCTTATTATTCTTTTGCTGTACTGGGCTCTTTGTTTTTTACTGGGTGACCCCGCCGATCCTTACAGCATGACGGGATGGTTCGGCAATAAAGTTGATGAAGCTATCCTTCACATCCCGCACATGTACAAAGGAGAAGGGATGCCTTTTGACCCGGAAGGGATCATGAGTACTATGGGACCGATAGCGCAGGTCATCTTTGGCTATCTTATCGGGGATTACATTCAGAAGAAAGGCAAAAATTTTGAAATGATCTCAGGCCTTTTCGTTGCCGGATCGGTAATGCTGCTGACAGGATTTTGCTGGGATATGGTTTTTCCCATCAATAAAAAGATCTGGACCAGTTCTTATGTAATCTATACCACAGGCCTTGCCACGATCATCATTGCCACCATGATCTATATGATCGAAATCAAAAAAGTAAAGATCTGGCTAAGCAAATTTTTCAATGTCTTCGGAAAAAATGCCTTGTTTGTATTTGCACTGAGCGCTTTTATTCCAAAGATCTTATGGCTGATCCGTATTCCGAACGGAGTGAATGCTGCAGGCAAGACCGTCTATGTAGATCCGTGGAACTGGTATTATATAAAAGTGTGTGCAAAAATTCCGGGAGATCCACGGATAGGTTCATTGGCTTTTGCCATCAGCTTCATCATCCTGATGTGGGCCATCTGTTATTGGCTGGATAAGAAGAAGATCTATATCAAGGTATAAAATTTATCTTTTTAATTGCATCATCGGTCAACTTTTAAACGATAGAAGTTATCTTAGGGATTCCTCAGGCAATACTTATTTCAAAGCAACCTATTTATTCATTTTCCGGCTATATCAATTGCTAAGAAAATTTGTTGAGGCCAGGTTTATGCAAAAAGAAAAACTAAAGCATCTATTGGGGGAAACAAAGAAAAATATGAAAAAGACCTTAATCAGCATTCCGGTCATTATGCTCGGACTATTCTTCTCCGGCTGTAAAACTTCATCTTACAATTCAGGTTCTTCGGAATCTTCTCTGTATGGAATAGAATGGTATGTAAAAGAGATACACATACCTGAAAAGAATGAAAAGATATCTGCAGGAAAGGATACGATCACGGGGAAGAGAGCTTTTATCGAATTTGACCATGAAAAAGAAAGCGTTCATGGAAATGGCGGATGTAACATTTTTGGCGGAAAACTGGCTGTAAAAAATAAATCAATCGGCATCTCTCAGGTCTTTTCCACCAAGATGTATTGCGAGGGTGTGCAGGAAAAAGAAGATGCATTTTTCAGTGTGCTGGAAAAAGTGAACCGCTTTAAAATAAAAGGTAAAAAACTGTTTCTATATCAGGACAAATCATTACTGATAGAACTGGAGTCAGAATAGTTTTCCCTGTTGCCCGGGCCTGCGGAACACGTTTCTGTTCAAACTCCATTCTTCGGTGTTCATGCCGTAAAGTTTTCCGTATTTCCGGTATTGCTCTGCCACCAGTCCGGCTATCGGGCCTTCACCATGTTTCCTCAATCCCCAGCGGCTGTCATTCACTTTGCCTCCATGTGACTGCTCGATAAGATGCCAGACCCTATCCGCCCTGTCCGGAAAATTTTTATGCAGCCAGTCATGGAATAAGAATTTAACGGAACCGTTCAGCCGGATAAAAGTGTAGGCAGTAAATGTGGCTCCGTTATCTTTTGCCGCTTTCATGATCCTCTGCATTTCATGGTCATTCAAACCCGGGATCATCGGCCCCATCATGATGCCCATCCGAACTCCGGCGCTGCTCAGTTCATTTATGACCTTTAATTTTTGTTTTGCCGTCGTTGTCCTGGGCTCCATCACCCTTCGCAGGTCTTCATTGAAGGAAGTGATGGATACCATAGCGGAAACGATCTTCTTCTTTGCCATCTCCTGCAGCACATCCTTATCTTTCAATATCCATGAATTTTTTGTCAGTATTCCCACCGGCTGGTTAAATTCATTGCACACTTTCAGCAAGGCTCTTGTCAAACGGTATTTCTGCTCTGCCGGCTGATAGCAATCTGTATTTCCGCTCAGCATAATGGGCATTGCATCCCATTTCGGTTGCATTAAAAATCTGCGTAACAATTTGGGGGCATTCACTTTCACAATGATCTTCTTTTCAAAATCCAACCCGGCGCTGTAACCCCAGTATTCATGCACATTGCGGGCATAACAATAAATACATCCATGTTCGCAACCTGCATAAGGATTCATGCTGTAAGACATGCCCAGGTCAGGGCTATCCACTTTGTTCACTATGCTCTTTACCTCCTGCTCCAGGTATTGAGTGGTTGAATTCCCTTGCTCCCATTCATCAATGGCTTCTATGTGTTCTTTCACCATTTCATTCTTCAAAAAACGGTTTGCCGTATTGAATTGGGCGCCGCGGCCGGAGATGTATGACTGCTTTTCTGCTGCACTTTCCTGATCATGAATATCCCGCCAACCATCACCTTTCTGAGGAGCGAGTTTATAATGATCCTGCTGCAATTTTTCCTGCATGTAAATCCTGTTTTCGTTTCCTGGAAATAAAATTGGAAAGGAGAATAAGAATGCACCTGTCCTTTCACCACACCCCTTCCGGTCCTTATTCTCCTTAGTAAGCTAACCGAATAATTCTCCCTGCCTGGTCAATACAGGCAGATTTTGAAATTCAAATCTTTCAACCGGCAGGTACCTTAACTTTTGATCGCCGGCAGGCCTTTTCAGCAGGGTCATTCTGCCTGCAATGAAGCGGCCTGTAAAATGTTTGCGGCTGTACTCGGCCCATCCTCTTTCATATTGGCCGGGTTGCAATTTTCTTGCAATGGTCAGATGAGGCTCCAGTATAAAATGAGGCTTGTTATCCTCACCCGGCTTCATCATCCGCCGCATTTCTTTCCGGATCCTTTTTACCAGGTTTTGTACCGGGGTCTTCGATGCAACATTAATAAAAATCGTATGCGAGGGAAAGCTTCCGAAATCCTTCAACTCCGCTTTAAACGGGTATTGGCCCATGGCGATCGTTTTGAAATGATTGACGATCCCCGTCTCCATCATTTCGTATTGCATAAAATTCACCAGCGTCACATAAGGCCTGCCTCTTACCGCCTGCTCACAATGATATGCTTCCGCAAATTCATTTTTAATCTTCATGATCCTGTTCCATAATTCTTCATGAGGACTCAGCACCAGTAAATACTCAAACATCCGGTAACCCGGTATCGTGTTCACAATAGTTTTCATAACCCATCCTTTTTAATAACAAATTTTGTTAGCATAAATTTACTAATTATTTTAGTATAACAAAATTTATTTTATGGACGGGGAATACTGGAATGAAGCCGGGTACGAAGGCTCCAAAGGTTTTTCGCAACAGGATGTGCGGACTGCCAATGCAACAGGATTCGGCGCTGCTGCCGATGATTATGCCGAAAGAGGCATTGACCTGAATGAACAGCTCATCAAAAACAAACCGGCCACTTTTTTCTTTCGCATGAAAGGAGATGCGATGCGGGATGCAGGCGTTTTTGAAGGAGATGTGCTGATCGTTGACCGGTCATTGAAGCTGGCCAATGGAAAGATCATTGTTGCGGTATTGAACGGCGAACTGCTGGTGCGCCGCTTTCACAAAAATTTTTCTTCGGCATTTTTAATCCCGGAAAATAACCGCTACAAAACGATCAACCTTGCCGAGTTCAGCGACTTTGCCATTTGGGGTGTTGTAACCTATGTCATTCACCCTGTATAAAAGTTTTTTAAATCCGGTGATCAAAGCTCCTGCAGGAGCCGGTAAAATAAAATGGGTAAAGTGAAAACAGGCCTTAGCCAAAAAAATGAAAGCCATTGTTGATTGCAATAGTTTTTATTGTTCCTGTGAACGCCTCTTCAGGCCCGATCTGTGGAACAAGCCTGTCGTTGTACTGAGCAACAACGACGGATGCATCGTTTCCCGCACCGATGAAGCAAAAAAATTAGGGATCGGAATGGCAGCGCCCTACTATCAGAATAAGGAGCTGATCGAAAAGAATGAAGTTGCCGCCTTTTCTTCCAACTATCATCTCTACGGCGATCTGAGTATGCGGGTAATGGATACATTGCGGGCATTGGCAGGGGCACACAACACTGAAGTGTATTCAGTGGATGAGGCTTTTCTTGACCTGGACATGATACCCGGGAATGAACTGTACGACGCAGCAAAAAGAATGAAAGAAATAACGGAACAATGGACCGGTATAAAAGTTTCCATAGGCGTGGCGCCGACCAAAGTTCTCTCCAAAGTAGCCAACAAGCTTTCCAAAAAAGATAAGAAGGGCACCGGCGGAATTATAATCCTCGACTCCGTGGAAAAAATAAAGGATGCTCTGGAAAGCACACCGGTGGATGACCTGTGGGGAATAGGACACCGGTATGCAAACAAGTTAAAGAACTTCGGAATAGAGAATGGCTGGCAACTGAGGAATATGCCGGAAGAATGGTGCAGGAAAAACCTGGGAGGAGTAGTAGGCGTGCGGATGATCCGGGAGTTGAAAGGCATTCCCTGCATCCTGATGAAAGATCCGCTGGAAGTAAAAAAAATGATCGCCACAACAAGGATGTTCGGCACACCGGTTCATAAGCTCAGCGATCTGAAAGAAGCGGTGGCCACCTACGCTTCAAGAGCTGCAGAGAAGGTTCGCCGCCAGCGCTCTGCGGCCACATCCCTGGATGTATTTGTTGTGGCCAATGGTTTCATTGACCGGAAATACGAATACAATCCGCAATCCCGGCACAGCCATATCACCTTGCCGCAGGCGACCTCCAACACGGGCGAACTGATCGGATACGCAGCGCTGCTCGCTGAAAACCTGTTCAGGCCAAATGAAAAATACATCAAGGCAGGAGTGCTTCTTGGTGGATTGGTTCCTGACAATTCCATTCAATCCAACCTGTTCATGACACAGGAGAAAAACCGCTTGCCCCAGCTGATGTCAGCCATAGACAATATAAACTTCAGCATGAGGGATGACGTAGTGAAATATGTGGCAACAGGATTGAAAAGGAACTGGAAGATGAGGCAGCAATTGCGCAGCAAGCGCTACACGACCCGCTGGGATGAACTGTTTGAAATAAGATGATATGTACAATCCGTTCATTATACTGAATGAAAAACTGTTGATGATGCTGACCCGTCAACCCATGTATTTCGTCAGGGAATATTATGCAAGAGGAAATGAAACCGGCGGGAAGTTTATTCCGCTGTTGCTATCTCACTATACGCAGCAAGGCATCAATGCAAAAAGGGCCAATCGTCATTTTTCTCTGATCAAACAGGATCCGTATCGTTATCTCTACGACTCAATCAATGAAAAGGACCTGCAAAAACTGAAGATCGCTGCCACACAACCCGAAGGATACAGGATATATGTGAACCTGTTACCCAAAGAATGTAAGCCTCCCCGCTCTCTCAGGATCTGCATTTACAACTATCTTGATAAAAATTATCCCGGAATGAACGGCAGACAAAACAAAAAACCAAGAATATATCTCCAGGATCTCTTCGGTAAACTGTACCTTGTATTGACTTGGCAAGGAAACAAAGTGGAAGTAATTTTGGATGAAATCGAAAAATACGGATCATGTGCTATGATATCTCCTTCAAAACATCAATGAAAACGATCCGTGATCATTTTCCTTCCATTCAGGCCGATCCGCAGTTACCGATAGATTTTGACAACGTTCATGTTCAGGCGCAGTCTTTCAGCAAGTATCCCGTAATAATTTTTGAAGACGGCGCTTATCAGTTAAAGCTCTTTGAGTGGGGCCTGATCGCAGATTACATGAACACTCCCGGAAAAATACAAAAGTCGAGGCAATGGATGTGCAATGCGCAAAGTGAAAAGATGCTGGGAGATGAAAGATCATACTGGCATCGCATCAGGAACAGCAGGTGCCTGATACCTGTCACCGGCTTTTATGAACACAGGGAAATAAAAGGATGGAAAAACAAAGTGCCTTATTTCATACAACTGAAAGGCAGGGAAATATTTTTCATACCCGGGCTTTATCATTATTCGCCGGTGCCTGATCCGGAAACGGGGGAATCGGTGGGAACATTTACTTTGCTGACCCGCAGCGCCAATTCAATAATGCAAAAGATTCATAACGGCGGCAGTAATGCTTTTCGCATGCCTTTGCTTCTTACCAAAGACCTGGAACAAAAATGGTTACTGCCTCATCTTTCCGATAAAGAGATCGGTGAAATAGTGAATTTCGAAATGTCATCCGAAGACCTTGGATACAAGCCGGTATTTTCAGTCCGTTCAAGAAAGCCGAGACCCGATGGCAAGGAAAAAAATGAGTTGTATCTGTGGCCTGGGCTGCCTCCGTTGGAAATATAAATTAATGAAGAACTTAAAACCACAATTCGGCATTGACCGTTTTCTTCAATCGGGTTCCGGATACAGGAACACCCGCTTTGGATTGGTGACAAACAATGCAGCCACAACCTCTGATGGAGAACCTTCCCGTAAAGCTTTATTAAAAGCAGGTTTTAAGATTGAAAAATTATTTTCTCCCGAACACGGCCTGACGGCCCGCGGTAAGGACGGCGCTTATCAGAACAACATGACCGATCCTTTGACCCGACTTCCTGTCATCAGCCTTTACGCAGATAAACTGATGCCGGATGAAAAGGATCTCTCCGGCATTGACGTTCTTTTATTTGACATTCCCGATGTGGGCTGCCGATTTTATACATATCTGTGGACGATGACCTATGTGATGGAAGCCTGCTCTGAATTCAACAAACCTTTATTCATACTTGACAGGCCTAATCCCACCGGGGGAAATATTGAATTATCAGAAGGGCCCATGCTTGATGAACTTCGCTGTTCATCTTTTATCGGGAGATGGAATATTCCTGTCCGCCATAGCTGCACTTTAGGTGAACTGGCTAATTATTTTTCGGAAATAAGAATAAAAGAAATTGATCTGAAGGTCATCCAGGTTCAAAACTGGAACAGGGATCTCACTTCAAAAAAGGTCAACTGGTTTTTTGTACCTACATCACCTGCCATTACAGATGTGGAAACCGCATTGATGTATCCGGGATCAGGATTGCTGGAAGGAATAAATGTAAATGAAGGAAGAGGAACGGAAACTCCCTTTAAAATATTCGGAGCTCCATGGATCCATGCCGGTGATCTGCAGGAAAAATTCAATTCCTTATCCATTCCCGGTGTTTCCAGCCGCCCTGTTTCCTATACTCCTCAGGCAGGCCTTTATGAAAATGAAATATGCAACGGTTTACAGTTGTCAATTTCAGATGCAGAACTGTTTCACCCCGTAAATACAGGGATCAACCTGATCAAACTGATCTCTTCACTCTATCCGGATCATTGTACAGAGCGGCTCTATAAAACCAATGTGAATCCAACAGGAAAAAGTCATCCGGATAAACTGACGGGAGTTTACGGCTCTTTTGAAAAATTGAAGATTGGCGATCTGTCGGGTTTCGATCTGAACAATGCTCACTGGAAAAAGGTCATTCAACCCTACCTGCTTTATTGATATTTTCTTTCCAGATCAAAAAGGATCTTCTTGTCTGCATCAGTGATGATCCTCGTTGAATCTCCGGGAACAAAATGAAGTTTGTAAGAATAAACAGCCGCTTCAGGTTTCCTGACATCATAGCCGATGATGCGTAAAGCCCTGATCGCATCAAAATTATCAGGCACCTTCACGCCGGTAGTATCATACCATAATCCGAACCCGTTTTCAGAAAGTTTTTGCCAGGGGAAATATTTGTTCGGATCCACTTTTCTTCCCGGAGCAATGTCTGCATGGCCGACAAAATTTGCAGTGGGAATGCTGTATGCGCTTTTCAACCGCCCCAGTAATTCAAGCAGGCTGTTTATCTGCGGATCGGTGAATGGCTCAAATCCATTGTTATCTATTTCTATCCCGATGCTTACAGAATTTATATCCGTTGTATTTCCCCATTTGCTCACACCGGCCTGCCAGGCACGCAGGTAATCATTCAGCATGTGATGCACCGTTCCGTCTTTGCAGATAACATAATGAGCGCTGACCTGCGATCTTACCGTAGTAAAAGTTTTTAAGGTCTGATCACAACTGTTCTGTGCCGTATGATGAAGAATGATGAAATTGGGCTTACGCATATTGAAATTCGTAGTGCCTATCCAATAAGGAGCATTCACTGCCGAATCTTTCAAAGGGTATTGTGAAATGATCTTCGCATAGGCCTTTGCCTGTTTCTTATATGATCTGTTGGTGCCTTTGTAAGGATTGCGTGAGCAGGCATTCAGGATGATGACACCGGCTGTGACAAAAAATATTTTCAAAAGGATCTTCATCATAAACAATTAACGGATCCGAAAGTAATAAAGAATTCAATCTCTCCTCTCATAACATGGAAGCAAAAACCTGCAATGCAGTCTGAAAAGGAAATTATTTTTTTTCATGAGAATTTTATTCCAGGATCTGCTCCACATGTGCCAGCTGGCCGTCTTTTGTCATTCCTTCGATAACAACCCGGAAAGATTTGGTGACATCATTATTGAAAAATTTCAGCACAGCCTTGTTATTGCCCGGAGTGGTCGTCACCTGCGGATTCCAGTATAAAGTGGTACGAACATCCTTTCTCTCATTTTCCGGTTTGAAGCTGTCATAATTCGGAGAATAAAATTCACGGATCCCCGAATAGCCTGTAATGATATGATTGGACAATCCTTTTCCGGGAGCAGTTTTTATATCATCACCTTTGCGGGTGTAAACAGCAATAGCGCCACTGCCTCCGCCAAACCCACCCATAAAGGGCGGACGGAATACTTTTATGTAAGCAATATCGGAGACAGCAATATTGCTCACCATGTCTGCATCTGTTTGCACTTCATCTATAAAAAGTATAGGCGTGCCTCCCCGCCATGACATACTGGGGGGATTGGAAGTGGTATTGATCTGAAGTCCTGCAACCTTTGACTGAAGATAATAGAAAACATTGGGTGAAGTGTTGGCCAGCGGATCGTCCACCACATCGAACTGGTAGCCATCTCCCGAAGTAAAAAGCCCTGAAGTGTATTTTTCATCCATGACCTGCAAAGGAGATTTCTTTTTAGTGGTGATCGTCACATTCTCAAGCATTTTGCCTTCATACTGCTGTAATATCTTATTCATTTCATCGGCAAGCGACCAGTGATGAAAATTTCCTGTGGTGTCATTCACTCCGTTATAAAAAGCGCCGATGGCTGAAACAGTGTTTCTCAACGGTGGAAGAATATCTTCCATGAAGCGAACCGATGCATCGGCGAAATGTTTTTTCGGTAATTGATAATAGATATGGACCGTATCCATCACCACTATTGCAGGATCATTAAAAGTACCATCGGATTCTATCGGCAGCATAATGACCTTTCCCGCCTTTCCGGCCTGGCTTGCGATCATGATAATGGATGCGCCTTTCCCCAGATCGGAAGGAATCACTCCATACACTTTACCGGAAAGATTCAGGTAAGAAGAATCTTTGGGATACAGGATCTTCGGAAACTTTCCTTCCACCACATCTTTCCATTTGAATCTTCTCCAACCATGCGTCAGCATTACCAGGTCCAGGTTCTGGCTGACCGAATCACTGTTGTTGGAAAAATAATATCCCGGATTATACACCTGTCCTTTCAGATCCCCGGTGAGCAGTAACCTTGATATGATATTATCACTGCTGTCCGCATCAATGCCTGCATCCGTAACAGACACAGCCATGTTGGCCTGCAAATTTCCCGGCACCGAAATGACGATCTCGTTACGGGCTCTTTTATTCAGGCCCCAATGCTGCACAGTTAATTCCGGCTTAAATAAATATTCTTCGTTGTTAATATAAGTGATCCTTTCTGCCAATGGCTCCCATTGTTCATTAAAAACGGTGATCGTCAGAATTCCGCTGGGCAGATCTTGTGTGGGGATGACCCCTTTTGCAGGGCCTTCTCTGATATCTTTGGAAACTTTAAAAACCTCTCTTTGATTCATGGTTCCCAGGATGGTGATTGTATGTAATAAGGCAGCTTCGTCGGGTGATGCATTGATCTCAAAGATGCGTTTGTTGCCGGACACTGCTATCTGCATGGCTACACCATGTTTTTTTATCTGAGGCAGGTCTGTTGTGTGACCTGCACCTTTTTCATCATTCCATTTTGCAGTGTACGATTCTCCTGCTTTAGCAAAAGCATAAAAGAAGCCCATGCCATCATGCCTCACCCGCAGGCTGTCCACCATTTCTCCTTTATTATTAAAAACAGCGCCTTTGATTTTTACAGGCCTTCCCCATTGATCATTCGCTTTAAATGCGATCTTGTTATTGACGCCTTCTATGGCATCACCTCCTTCGGGAAAAAACTGAAGTGAAGGGATCACCGGTTGCCTTGTGAAAGGTGAATTTCCTTTTTGCCCCAGGATCACAATATCTTTCTCATATAAAAAAGCAGAATCGAAATTCAACATCCATTTTGTATAGGCTTTGACATGAATATATTTACCGGCATAATCTTTTGGAATATCAAATTGACCGTTGGTGGTACCGTCCATTATCGGGCTTATCGTTCTGAACAACAGATCACCTTTGTCATTTGTCCAGTCCAGGTAAAGATTCTTGCTGTCTTCAACAGGAAAGAATCCGTTCATCAGATAGGCTTTGAACCATACTGTCTCGCCGGGAACATAAGTTGATTTGTCATATTGAATATAGATCCGTTCCTGCCCGTAATTATCAGCATACTTTTGAATGGTGGAATCAATATTCTGTGAAAAGCTATGCCCCGGGATTAAAAGGGAAAGAATGGAAATACAACTTGACAGTACAAAAAGCCGATACATTTTTTTCATCCGGTAAATTAAGCCTGTAAATTACAATAAGCATCCTATCGGGACAAAAATCTTAACAAGCAAACAACAAAACAGATAGAGCACTATTTTAATTCCTCCCCCGTCACTTCGGTAACTGCTCCAATGCTTTCTGACCCATATCTTTTAAAAATGGTTTCAGCAGGTCTATCGGTACAGGGAATATGGTTGTGGAATTATTTTCAGTAGCGATCTCTCTTAATGTCTGCAGATATCTTAATGTCAAAGCGCTGGGCTGTTCAGCCAGGATTTTTGCAGCATCAGACAAACGCTGTGATGCCTGGAACTCACCTTCTGCAGCGATCACTTTGGAACGGCGCTCCCTTTCTGCTTCTGCCTGTTTTGCCATGGCTCTCTGCATTTCCTGCGGAAGATCTATCTGCTTCACTTCCACATTGGAAACCTTGATGCCCCACGGCTCCGTATGGGCATCAATGATCTGTTGCAATTTCTGATTGATCTTATCCCGTTGCGAAAGAAGATCGTCCAGCTCGGATTGTCCCAACACACTTCTCAAAGTAGTTTGTGACAACTGAGAAGTTGCCACCAGGTAATTTTCAACTCCGATAATAGCCTTTTGTGCTTCTACCACACGGAAATAAACTACCGCATTCACCTTTACGGAAACATTATCCCGGGTAATGATATCCTGCGGAGGTACATCCATCACCACGATACGCAAACTCACTTTTACCATCTTATCCACTACGGGAATCAAAAAGATCAATCCCGGCCCTTTTACTCCTCCATTGCCGATCAATCTTCCAAGACGGAAGATCACTCCTCTTTCATATTCACGGAGAATGCGAATGGCGCTTGATAAAATAAGAATGGCAAAAACAATGATGACAGCCGTTACTACAGGAAATTGTTGCATGATCTTAAATTTTAAGTGGTGATTGGTTCAACTGATGATTCATTTTTTTCAACAAAAAGCTTCAGGTCTTTCATTTCTTTTATTCTCACTTTTTCTCCCTGGCCTATCCTGCCCGATAAAGATTCCGCATTCCAGATCTCTCCATGGATCTTTATCATGCCTGTGGGGTCAAGAATTTCCAGCGTTTCGCCCATCTCCCCGATCAGCGCTTCTATTCCGGTTGCCACTTTAGCTCTTTGGGCCCTCAACCCTGCGCCGATCACAAAAAGAAAAAACAAAGCGGTGACAGCAGTGGCAGAAATGATGACCACACGGGAAAGGTGCACCAGTTCCAGTGAAGAACTTGCTTTGATCAGCATGAGTGATCCTATCAAAAGGGATATGGTGCCGCCAATGGCCAGCAATCCATGGCTTGCGATCTTCAATTCCAGAAGAAATAAAATGATCGCAAATATGATCAGGGCAAGGCCTGCATAATTGATCGGAAGTGTACGCATTGAATAAAATGCGAGAACAATACTGATGACTCCGACTATCCCCGGAAGAATGGCTCCCGGATTATACAGTTCAAACAAAATTCCGAATACTCCCAGTAAAAAAAGTATATAAGCAATATTCGGATCGCTGATAATATTAAGAATTCTTTCTCCTACTCCCATACTGTAGGTTTCAATCACTGCATTTTTTGTATGCAGGGTTTTAATCCCTGAATTCACTTCAACCTGCCATCCGTCTATATCGTTCAGAAGATCTCTTTCATTTTTTGCGATCAGGTTGATCGCTGAGTCCTGCAATGCTTCTGTTTCTGTATATGAATAGCTTCTTCTCACTGCATTTTCTGCCCATCTGATGTTCCGGTCTCTTTTTTCTGCGATGGAGCGTATGAAAGCGGCAGCATCATTGGTCACCTTTTCAGTCATCACGCTATCCATGGCAGACTGCATCGAAACAGGATGTGCAGCGCCGATATTGGTTCCCGGAGCCATAGCTGCAATATGTGCAGCAAGGGTAACAAAAACGCCTGCCGACCCTGCCTGTGATCCCCCGGGAGATACATACACCACAACCGGAACTTCAGAAGAAAGAATATAGCCTACAATATCTCTTGTTGACTGTAAAAGTCCGCCGGGTGTATTCAATTCAATGATCAGGCATTCGGCATTTTCTTTCTCCGCTTTTTCAATACCGTTATGAATATAATCTGCCGTGGCAGGATTGATGGTCCCGTCAAGTTTCATGGAGATCACTTTCTGTGCAACCGCCCATGAAGGCAGCAGGCAGAGCAAAATAATATATGTAAAAAAATGCTTCATGATGCTAAAAATCCCTGAACTATGAACATCAGGTGATACCTCTGTAATTTAATGAAAAAACATGCCGGGTGAGCCATTCGTTCATCAGAAGTCCGGATCTTTCCCGAATTCAAAAGAATTATGACAAAATTGATCCGGTGAAGATGAAAAAAAGCTGAGAAGAAATGTTTTTTTATCCGGGAAACCGAAAACCGGTCAGGTATTACATGCTTCTTCTGTATTGACCTCCCACTTCATAGAGAGCGTGGGTGATCTGCCCAAGAGAACAATACTTAACGGTTTCCATCAACTCTTCAAAAAGATTACCATTGTGAATTGCGGCCTTTTTTAACCGCTCAAGCATTTCAGCAGATCTGTTCTTATTTCTTTTCCAGAATGCTCCCAGGTTTTTTATCTGCTGCTCTTTTTCTTCTTTGGTGCTGCGGATCACTTCATTCGGAATGATGGTGGGTGAACCTTTTTTATCGAGAAAAGTATTGACACCGACAATAGGATACTCGCCGGAATGTTTCATTGTTTCATAATACAAACTCTCTTCCTGAATCTTATTCCGCTGATACATCCGCTCCATGGCGCCCAACACTCCGCCCCGTTCCGTGATCCGATCGAATTCGGACAACACGGTTTCTTCAACAAGATCGGTAAGCTGTTCAAAGAAGAATGATCCCTGGTTGGGATTTTCATTCTTTGCAGTTCCCAGTTCACGGTTAATGATAAGCTGGATGGCCATGGCCCTTCTTACACTCTCTTCTGTCGGTGTAGTGATGGCTTCATCATAAGCATTCGTATGAAGGGAGTTGCAGTTATCATAAATGGCATACAGCGCCTGGAGTGTGGTACGAATGTCATTGAAGTCAATTTCCTGGGCATGCAAACTTCTCCCCGATGTCTGGATGTGATATTTCAGCATCTGGCTGCGCTTGTTGGCTTTGTACTTATATTTCATAGCCTTGGCCCAGATCCTTCTTGCCACCCTGCCTAACACACTATATTCAGGGTCCATTCCATTGCTGAAGAAAAAAGAAAGATTAGGTGCAAATTCATCAATATGCATTCCGCGGCTCAGGTAATATTCTACATAAGTAAATCCGTTTGCCAATGTGAATGCCAGTTGGGTCACCGGATTGGCTCCTGCTTCCGCAATATGATATCCTGATATGCTTACACTGTAAAAATTCCGGATCTTGTTCTGGATAAAATATTCCTGAACATCTCCCATTAGTTTCAAAGCAAACTCAGTGGAAAAAATACAGGTGTTCTGTGCCTGGTCTTCTTTCAGGATATCTGCCTGCACCGTTCCTCTCACCTGCCGGATCGCTTTCTGTTTACATTGCTCATAAACGTCTTTCGGCAAAACTTCCTCACCGCTCAATCCAAGTAATTTCAATCCCAAACCGGTATTCCCTTCGGGAAGTGTGCCGGGAAAAGAAGGATTGTTATAAACCGGAGGATCCTGGTCTTTGAATTTTGCACTCCGTACCTTTTCCACCTGGTCCCAATAATTATTTTCTTCGATCCATTTTTCGCATTGCTGGTCAATGGCTGCGTTCATGAACATGGCCAGTATGATCGGCGCCGGGCCGTTGATCGTCATGCTCACCGACGTTTTAGGATCACATAGATCGAAACCACTGTATAATTTCTTTGCATCATCAATGGTGGCAATACTCACACCGCTGTTTCCCACTTTTCCATAAATGTCGGGACGATAGTCAGGGTCTTCACCATACAGGGTTACGCTGTCGAATGCCGTGGACAATCTTTTGGCAGGCTGATCGATCGAAACATAATGAAAACGCTTATTGGTCCTCTCGGGATTTCCTTCTCCGGCAAACATCCTTGTCGGATCTTCTCCTTCTCGCTTCAACGGAAACACACCTGCCGTGAACGGAAAACTTCCGGGAACATTTTCCTGTGCCTGCCACTTAAGTATATCCCCCCAATCTTTGTATTTAGGTAAAACAACTTTAGGAACCCTGGAACCCGATAAACTCTCTGTAAACATTGCCTGCCGGATCACTTTATCCCTCACCGTATATTCATAAAAATCTTTTTCATACTCTTTCACTTTCTCATTCCAGTGGCGGATCAGTTTGCGGGATACAGGAGTCAATTGTTCTTCATAAAACGATTTCATTTGCTCCAGTTCTTCCACCTGCATCTCTTTCGAAGAATTTTTTTGAGAAGAATTTTTTATCATCGCAATGACGCCATTCAACTGATAAGCTTTAGAAGCTATGGATGCCTGTTCATTTACCAATTGATCATAATCCCTGTTATTCTCACTGATCTCGCTCAGGTATCTCACCCGGTTGGAAGGAATGATGGGCCTTGACATCTTAGCCGTTTCAGAAAAATGGTATTCACCAAAATTCACTTTTGTTTTTTCGGCGATCTTTTTCAGCATCAGCCCAAACAGGTGGTTCACTCCATCATCATTAAATTTGCTTGCAATGGTTCCTATCACAGGCAGGTCTTCATTTTTTGCCTTGAACTGAAGATGGTTCCTTTTGTATTGTTTTCTTACATCGGCCAGGGCATCCAGCGCACCTGCTTTATCAAACTTATTGATGCATATCAGATCCGCATAGTCCAGCATGTTGATCTTCTCCAGTTGTGATGGCGCTCCGTATTCCGGAGTCATCACATACATGCTCACATCACAATGATCCAGGATCGAAGCATCACCTTGGCCCACTCCGGCAGATTCAAGAATAATAAAATCATACCCGGCGCTTTTGCAGATGTCAATGGCTTCCTGCACATGTTCGCTCAGCGCCCTGTCACTCTCTCTTGTTGCCAGCGATCGCATATACGCTCTCGGATTTGAAATGGAATTCATCCGTATCCTGTCGCCCAGCAAAGCGCCGCCTGTCTTTTTCTTGGATGGATCTACAGAAATGACCGCTATCGTTTTACTAGAAAAATTGGTGAGAAAGCGGCGTACCAATTCGTCAGTGACAGAGCTTTTACCGGCACCTCCCGTGCCTGTTATTCCCAATACAGGCTGAACCACTGCATTACCTGAAGTGATTCCCTTACTTTGCTTTTGCTGAAGTTTCTTCAGTATTGAAGTATAGTCTTTCTTATTTTCTGCCAATGTTATTGCCCTTGCCACCCATCTCACATCCTTCACTTCATCCAGGGGGAGTTGGTCATTCCAACCGGGGTTTTCAAAAGTTTTCTCATCCGCCATTTCCCTGATACACTTAGCGATTACATCTTCTATCATCCCTTCCAGTCCCATGTGCCTTCCGTCATCCGGACTGTAAACCCTGGCAATGCCATATTTATGAAGCTCTTCAATTTCTTCTGGCAAAATAGTTCCTCCGCCGCCGCCAAAGACCTTTATATGTCCGCACCCGTTTTCATCCAGCAGGTCTTTCATGTATTTAAAGAACTCCATGTGGCCTCCCTGGTAGGAAGTAATGGCAATACCCTGCACATCCTCTTCTATTGCCGCTTCCACAATTTCTTTTACGCTGCGGTTATGGCCGATATGAATTATTTCAGCTCCCTTGCTTTGTAAAATGCGGCGCATGATATTGATGGCAACATCATGGCCATCGAATAAACTGGCTGCCGATACTATACGAACTCTTTTCTCAAGTGAATGATCCATAGAATTTAAAATCGGGCAAATTTAATGAAAAACTAACGGCTGTTAGAATACTTAAGCCTTCCCATTTAAAGTACATTTGCGGCATGCAGGAAATCCTTAATTCCATTAATCAACTTTACAAAGAGTGGAAAGGCGAAGAAGCGGTATCGTTTGACGTATTGCCGCAAAGCGGCAGCGAACGCCGTTATTTCCGCCTGATCGGAAAAAACAGTTCTGTTATCGGTACTTACGGCGCCAACATCAAAGAGAATGAAACATTCATCAACTTCTCCCGTCATTTCAGGAAAAAAGAACTTGCCGTTCCGGAAATATTTGCCATCAATGAAAAACAGGACTGCTATCTTCAGGAAGATTTCGGAAAAATTTCACTATTGAACAGGCTCGAGAGTGAACATTACGTTCAACCCGTTTACGATCTGTTTAAAAAAAGCCTGGAAGCATTGGCACAATTACAGATCAAAGGAGACGACGGATTGAACTATAATCTTTGCCTTACCAATAAAGAATTTGGTCAGCAGGCGATCATGGCCGACCTCCTTTATTTCAAATATTATTTTCTCGATGCACTTCGCAGGCCTTATGACAAGCAAAAACTGTTGGACGACTTTGAAGCATTGAGCACTTATCTGACACATACGGAATACAAGTATTTCATGTTCCGTGATTTTCAAAGCAGGAATATTTTAGTAAAAGATGATGACTCGGTTCACTTTATAGACTACCAGGGCGGAATGAAAGGAGCGCCTCAGTATGATGTGGCTTCCATGTTGTGGCAGGCGAGAGCCAATCTTCCGGAAGACTGGAAAGAAAATCTGCTGGTGGACTATATGAATATGTTTGAAAAGATCATTGACACACCGCTGGACAGAAACCTTTTCAGAAATCAGTATAACGGTTATGTGTTGATACGGATCCTTCAGGTATTGGGCGCTTATGGTTTCCGGGGATTGTTTGAAAGAAAAGCACAATTCCTTACCAGCATTCCCCAGGCATTGACCAACCTGAAAAAATTTTTTAATTCACAAAGCATCGGCATTGTTGTTCCTGAGTTCCGGAAAGTGCTTGACCTCTGTGTTTCGGATGAGATCATTGAACAATTCACACCGCTGCAAGCCACAGAAAAGACTCCGTTGATAGTTACTATCAATAGCTTTTCATATAAAGCCGGAATACCGGAAGATAAAAGTGGAAACGGTGGAGGTTTTGTTTTTGATTGCAGAGGTATCCTGAACCCCGGCCGTTATGATGAATTTAAAAATCTGACCGGGAGGGATAAGCCGGTAAAAGATTTTATTGAACAACAGACCAAAATGACAGAATTCCTTAACAGTGCATTTGACATCGTTGACATAACCGTAGAAAATTATATCAGGCGCAACTTCGAAAGCCTGACTGTGAGCTTTGGATGCACCGGCGGGCAACACCGCAGTGTGTATGCTGCCGATGCCATGGCAAGGCATCTCAGAAATAAGTTCAAAGTGAAGATTGTTCAACAACATATAGAGCAGGAAAGAAAGAATTGGATCAATAATGCTTAAAAAAACGAATCCATGAAAGCGATGATCTTTGCCGCAGGGCTGGGAACCCGTTTTAAGCCCTGGACCGATGAACATCCAAAAGCGCTGGCGCTGATCAACGGAAAATCATTACTGCAGCGGAATATTGAATACCTACAACAATACGGCATCAGGGAAGTGATCGTAAATGTTCATCATTTTGCCGGCCAGATCTATGATGCAATAAAAGAAAACAACGGATGGGGAAGCACTCTTTATATCAGCGATGAGCAGGATCGGTTGCTCGATACGGGTGGCGGGCTCTTAAAAGTAAAAAGGTGGCTGAATAATAAAGAACCTTTCATCACACTCAACGCAGACATACTCACTGATCTTGATTTGGATAAACTCATTGCATTTCATCGGCAGCACCGGCCTTTGATCTCCATGGCGGTTACCAACAGGCAGACTTCCCGTTATTTTTTATTCGATGAGAACGGCCGCCTTCAGGGATGGCGGAATAAAAAGACCGGTGAAGAGAGAGGCCCCTTTTTAAAAAATAAAACTAAAAGACTCATTGAAAAAGCTTACAGCTGCGTGGTGGTATTCGAGCCATCTGTTTTTTCTTACATTCCCTTCACCGGAAAGTTCTCTTTGGTGGATCTCTATCTTGCACTGGCAGAAGATCACACTATTCTTGGATACGATCATATAGGAGACAAACTTGTTGATGTGGGAAAACCTGAAAACGTGCCGGTTGCCGAATCACTTTTCCTATAACTGTTTCAGCATCTGGCCTGAATATTTTAAAATACTATTTAAGCGGCAATTGACTTTGCAACCTTTTGCTTTACTTTGTCAACTCTGATTAATATCCCTCTCAGTCGAAGCCGGGACCTCTTTATACACTGTAAAATTTTTATTATGAAAAAAGCAACACTTTTTTTTATCGGTTTGTGTACTGCATTGATCGCTTTCTCACAAACCACGAACTCCGTTTACAACAACCGTGAAGCCTTCAATCCCCAGTTTTATCCTTATCCCGGAAACGATTTCCGGAGCGCCAGCGGCGAACCCGGTCCGCATTACTGGCAAAACAGAGCCGATTATAGGATTAACTGTACGTTAGACACCGGAAAAAATACCGTGACAAGCGAAGTGGAGATCAATTACACCAACAATAGTCCTGATGATCTGAAATTCATCTGGCTGCAGGTGGATCAGAATATTTATAAAAAAGATTCAAGGGCCACTGCCACCACCACTCAAACAGGAGGCCGCTGGGCAAATGCCCAGTTCACGCAGGGAGATGTCATCAAGTCCATCAGCGTGGAGTATGAAGGGAAAAAATACACACCGAAATACAACACCACAGATACAAGAATGCAGGTATGGTTTCAGGATGCATTAAAATCATCGGGCGGAAAAATCAAAGTCACTATCAATTACGATTTTGAAATACCTCAATACGGAACCGACAGAATGGGAAGATTAAAAACAAAGAACGGATGGATATATGAAGTGGCACAATGGTACCCGCGCCTGTGCGTATATGACGATATCCAGGGATGGAACACATTGCCTTATCTCGGCGCCGGCGAGTTTTACCTTGAATATGGAAATATTGAATTCAATGTAACCGCCCCGGCTAACCTGATCGTGGTAGGATCCGGTGAGTTATTGAACCCACACGAATGTCTCACGCCTGAACAACAAAAAAGATGGAATGAAGCAAGCAACAGCGACAAGACCGTGATGATCCGCAGCAGCCAGGAAGTGACCGATCCGAATTCAAGGCCTAAAAAAGCGTATTGCACCTGGAAATTTAAGATCCAAAATGCAAGAGATGTGGCATGGGCAGCCTCCAAGGCATTTGTATGGGATGCGGCAAGAATGAATTTTCCAAGCGGTAAGAAAGCCATAGCAGCAAGTGCGTATCCGGTAGAAAGCATTACTAAAGACGGATGGCAAAGAAGCACGGAAATGGTAAAAGCTTCCATAGAATTCAATTCAAAGACATGGTATGAATTCCCTTATCCCGTTGCTACCAATGTGGCAGGTATCGTTGGAGGAATGGAATATCCGGGCATCGTGTTTTGCAGTTACAACTCTTCCGGATCGGGGCTGTGGTCGGTTACCGATCATGAATTCGGTCATACTTGGTTCCCAATGATCGTAGGAAGCAATGAACGAAAATATGCATGGATGGATGAAGGGTTCAATACGTTCATCAACGATATCTCCACCGATAATTACAATAATGGTGAATTCAAAGAGCAAGGCTTTTTCAACGATCCCACTTCAAAATTCATGGTCACCTATGTCTTCAATGACAAAATGGACGGATTGTACAATATACCGGATGTGATCCAGCAAGCCAATCTGGGAGTGGCTGCCTATCTGAAACCGGCCATGATGCTGCATTCGTTGAGAGATGCGGTGCTGGGACCCGATCGTTTTGATGCAGCTTTCAAAGAATACATAAAACGCTGGGCATACAAACATCCTACACCCTGGGATTTCTTCCATACTATCGAAAATGTTGCCGGCGAAGACCTGGGTTGGTTCTGGAGAGGATGGGTTCTTAACGATTGGAAAATAGACCAGGCGGTGAAAGAAGTCAGGTATGTGGACAACAAGCCTCAGAATGGCTCCATCATCACCATTGAAAATCTTCAAAAAATGCCTATGCCGGTTACTGCATTGGTGAAAGAAGAGAACGGAAAAGAACACCGTATTAATTTGCCTGTGGAGATATGGCAGCGTGGAGCTGTGTGGTCTTTCAATGCACCTACAACAAGTGATGTAAAAGAAGTGATCCTTGATCCGGATAAACTACTGCCCGACTGGAACAGGGATAACAATACCTGGAAGAATTCAAAATAAGATCAAAAAGCCCTTCATCAATGAAGGGTTTTTTATTTTGCGGCGATCACAGAGATCTCAATATTCACGGACTTTGGTAATGCTGCCACCTGAACGGTCTCCCTGGCAGGGAAACTCTCAACAAAATATTTTCCGTAGATCTCATTGATCTCGGCAAAACGTTTCATATCGGTAATGAAAATGGTGGTCTTAACCACATTGCTGAAATCCATGCCGGCAGCATGCAAAATGGATTTAAGATTGTGCATTACCTGATGAGTTTCTTCCCCAATGTCTTTATTCTTCAGCTCACCGCTGGAAGGGTCAATACAGATCTGCCCGGAAACAAATAAAAGATCTCCTGCCGCCACAGCCTGATTGTATGGCCCTATAGGTGCAGGTGCAGTCGGTGTATTTATGATATTTTTTTCCATGAGAATGAATTTTTAAAACAGAAAAGCGAATTTAGTGTTATACGCTTTCTTTGCAAAAAATAGTCTATGCGAATAGCAGTGTTAACAGATGGTTCGCTAAAAGAAGAACTTTTAAACCAGGGTATCAATGGACCGGCGGAGTTGATCTGGTTAACCAATTGTGAAGAGTTGGAAAGCCTCTCTGAAATTGATGGATGCATTGACCTTTTGTTCGAATCCGGAGGTGATCATATTTCTTCTTTAAAAAAAATATCAACAGGACCTGTTCTTGTTAATTCTGTGGCCGGAACATTGAAAGACCTCCCTTCTGGATTTGTCCGTTTCAATGGCTGGCCTACTTTTTTAAAAAGAGCGGTTATTGAATCAGCCTGTATAGATAGTTCATTAAGGAAAAAGACTGAAGTACTATTTTCAATTTTCAATAAAAAAACAGAATGGGTGGAAGATAAACCGGGATTTATCACGTCAAGGATCATAAGCATGATCATCAATGAAGCTTATTTTGCTTTAGAGGAAGGGGTAAGTACAAAACAGGAGATGGATACTGCCATGAAACTGGGTACTAATTATCCCTTCGGCCCGTTTGAATGGGCCGAAAAAATCGGTAAGGGGAAAATTGTTTCCTTATTGAACGAACTTTGCAAAAAAGAATTTCGTTTCTCACCTGCACCCCGGCTGCAAAATGAGATAATAAAATAATGGCGCTCATCTTAAATATTGATACTGCACTGGAAACCGCATCTGTTTGCCTGGCGCAAAACGGAATGCCATTGAAAACTGTATCCAATAAAGATCAGAAAGGCCATGCCGAATGGTTGCAATCAGCGATTGCAGAACTAATGAAGGCTTCCGGATCCGGGCTCAAAGATCTTGATGCCGTAGCAGTGACCATCGGGCCTGGGTCTTACACAGGACTAAGAGTCGGCTTATCATCAGCTAAGGGTTTATGCTATGCCTTGAAGATCCCGCTTATTACTGTTGATACTTTAAAAATGATGGCATCTGCTGCACGAAACGTGGTCACAGAAGCAGATCTGTTGTGCCCAATGATAGATGCAAGAAGAATGGAAGTTTTCACTGCCGTATATACAAAAGCCCTTAAAGAAATAATAAGCCCCGGGGCGATGCTGTTGGCAAACGGATCGTTTTCAGAACTGTTAGTCTCTTATAAGATCTTTTTCTTTGGAAGCGGAAGTAAGAAATTCATTTCTTTACAAAATCATGACAATGCAATGTCTGGCGAAGTAAACTACGACGCTTCTGAAATGTCTGCTCTTTCTATGGAAGATTTCAGAAAAGATTGTTTTGCTGATCTCGCCTACTGCGAGCCTTTTTATCTGAAAGATTTTTTTCACCCGTCCGCAAGAGATCCATATAAATGATCGTCTAAGTTTAGACCCTTCTCCTAGAATCGTTAACCGGGATATTTTTCAATTTTAAATTTAACCGATTCGAGTTATGAACAACATTTCTTCAACTATGCCCGCTACAATCAACAATGGTATGCTGCTGAACCTGGATTTGCTGAATGTAAAGAAAGCTGCTTTGATCCTGCGGGCAATCAATCACAACTTACGTCAGCAAATTCTGAAACTGATCGATGAAAATGGCAAAATGACCGTCACCGAGATCTATGTTCAACTCAGGTTAGAACAATCTGTGGCTTCACAACACCTTGCCATTTTAAGAAAAGCAGGTTTTGTGAATACAGACAGGGACGGTAAATTCATTTACTATTCAGTAAATCACAATCGTCTTGACGACCTGAACCACTTTATCGCTGATCTTTTAAAATAAGGCAGCATTCACATAATTCAGAGAACCGGCTCTCCATAAAAGCCGGTTTTCTGTTTTTTATAAGTTAGCTTTGTAGTCAAAACTCTACAACCAATGTTTATAAAACAATTATATACAGGCTGCCTGAGTGAAGCCGCATATTATATTGAGAGCAATGGTGAAGCAGCGGTCATTGATCCCATCCGTGATATAGATCCCTATCTTGATCTTGCCAATACCAGAAAGGCAATTGTTAAATATATTTTCGAAACTCATTTTCATGCTGATTTCGTAAGCGGCCACATGGATCTAAGTAAAGCCACCGGCGCCCCGGTGATTTATGGCCCGCAAACGGAAACCAAACTTCCCGTACACATTGCAAAGGATGGAGAAAGATTTCAATTGGGTGAACTCAGCATAGAAGTATTACATACACCCGGCCATACACTTGAATCTTCCTGTTATCTGCTAAAAGATAAGAATGGAAAAGACCACTGTGTTTTCACCGGTGATACTCTTTTTGCCGGTGACGTAGGCCGGCCTGATCTGGCACAAAAAGAAAATGAGATCACCACGGAAGATCTTGCAGGAATGATGTACGACAGCATACATTCAAAATTATTTCCCCTGTCAGATGAGGTGATCGTATATCCGGCACACGGTCCCGGAAGTGCATGCGGAAAGAACCTGGGACCAAATACACAAAGCACCATTGGTGAAGAAAAAAGGACAAACTATGCCATGAAGGCGTCTTCCAAAGAGGAATTTATCCGGGAGGTCACCAAAGGTATACCCAGTCCTCCGCACTACTTTCCGGTAAATGCAATGATCAATAAGGAAGGATACGAAAGCCTGAGTGAGATCCTGAAACAGGGACTGAGGTCATTGTCAGTGGAAGAATTCAAAACGAAAATGAACGATGATGTGATCATCCTGGATTCAAGGCCTGCTGATATTTTTACATCCGGTTTTGTTCCCGGCTCGATCAACATTGGTCTTGAAGGAAGATTTGCAGAATGGGCCGGCAGCCTGCTACCTTTCGATAAACCCATATTATTAATTACAGAACCCGGAAAAGAAAAAGAAAGCATCATACGTCTTGCCAGGGTAGGCTTTAATAAGATGGCCGGTTATCTGAAAGGAGATTTTGAAGCCTGGAAAAAAGCCGGTGAAGAGATCAACATGATCATTAATGTAGAGCCTCATGAATTGATGCTGGACATCCCGTTTGATAAAAATTTGCTGATACTGGATGTCCGAAAGCCGGCAGAATATGCAGATGGCCATCTTAAAGATGCTGTCAATATACCCTTGGACAAATTAACTGACTCCGGTAACCTTGGCGATCTCGAAGATCATTATAACATTTATATACATTGTGCCGCAGGATATAGGAGCGTTATTGCCGCTTCATTACTTAAACGCCGGGGAATTCATAACCTTCGAAACGTATCGGGCGGATGGGAAAAGATCAGTGCGATTCAAAACGTAGAGATCGTTAAAGAAGCAGCTATTCTAAATTGAAAGATTTCCGCATCATGAAGTAAGGAGATCAGAATTTAATTGCTGCTGCAACGGAATTTTATTCAATGATCGCTCCATACTCCGGCTTCCAATCATATTTCCACCTGCGATGGCTCCATAACCACATATCCGGGTACTGACGAATGACATTTTCAAGGTAACGGACAAACTTTCTGGTGAGTGCTGCTTCGGGCAATGCATTCGGGTTCTCTTCAGCAAGAGAAAACACCATTTCATAATGCCCTCGTTTGGGCTTATGTATAAATACAAAAATTACTATCGTATTATTATTCCTTGCTCCTTTTTCGGGCCCTTTGACAAAAGGAGCAGGTTTGCCAAAAAAATTAAACCACCATGCCTTTGCAGGTACTCCCGGATTCTGATCCGCAACCAATGCTAACAGATATTGAAGATGGCGGTAGGGCATCATGGCTTCCTGCATATTGGTAGCAGGAAGGAGTTTTGTTCCTCTTTTTGCACGCAGGTTGTAAAACAAACGATCCATAACCTTATTGGTTAACGGCATATATACAGCAAGAAAAAGGTACTTCAATCTTTTTGCAGCCACCAGGTTGGCCCACTCCCAGTTAAAATTATGGCCCAGCAGGAACTGAACACTTCTTCCGTTGCCATGATATTTGTTTACATATTCCCAGTCCGCATGGAACCTTTTTTCGATAAAACGATCGGATGCGGAGATCATTTTTATTGCTTCAATAAATGTATCCGTAAAATTTCTATAAAATTTCTTTGCGATCTTCTTTCTTTCCTTCTCTGTTTTTTCGGGGAAACCCTGTTTCAGATTATTGAATACAACTTCTTTCCGGTAGCCGATCACATAATAGATCAGGAAGTAAGCAAAATCTGAAAACAGATACAGGATGCCTAATGGCATCAGAGAAAGTACGTACAACGATCCGTAAACCAAATAATACATAGCGAGGCAAAGATAGGAAGCTATACAACGATGTTTTGCAGCAATACATTTATATCGGGATAAAATATTTTCTCCGGGTTCAATCTTTACGAATGTACTTTAAAGTTCCATCCGTGATCAGCAATTGTGCCAGGCCATAAGTAAGCATGATCACCAGGTCTGCCGCTCCAAACTGCACATAAAATTTATCAATGGCCAGAATAGAATCTGAAATAATAAAAAGCAGGGCTCCGTTCATCATCAGTCTCCCCGCTGCCTTGTTTTTAATATACAAAAGATGCAGGGCCAGAAGGAACATAAAGCTGATCACCATTCCATAAATCCGTACAGGGAATCCCATTTTCCCGAGATAAGGAGAAAGCAATACGATCAATGCAACATAATAGATCAGAACGATCAGTAAAAAAGGCCAATAATTTTTTACTCCTTCTCTTATCCTGATAATTTGAAATGATAAGATGTAAAATACCTGTGCTATAAGAAATGATGATAATCCAAGCAAAAAAAAGATCTGTTTATCATTTTGAAACATGAGTACTACATCACCGAGCCATGAAAAGAACAAAGCCGCCGTGATCCATTTTTTCAGAACATCATTCCAGACCCTGGTTCTGAGAAAAAAATAAAATATCAGGAAAGCGACCAATAATGGTTTGGTAATTACCTGCACCATTTCATTATCCAGAAGGATCCCTGTCAGGTGAAGAATAAGAATGATCAGATACAGAATGATCCAGCGATTTCTATTCATTGGTCGTTTTTAAGCATCCACCCAGACCCCGCTTTCCTTGAGTAATTTGATCAGTTCATCCACAGCCACCTCACTGTTCACATTTCTTTTTACCACCTCTTTACCTTTATAAAGAGTGATCTTTCCGGGGCCGCTTCCTACATATCCGAAATCGGCATCAGCCATTTCGCCGGGGCCGTTCACAATGCAGCCCATAACGGCTATCTTAACTCCTTTCAAATGATTGGTCCGTTCACGGATCTTTTCAGTGGTCTCCTGAAGATCGAACAAGGTCCTTCCGCAACTGGGACAGGAAATATATTCCGTTTTAGAAATGCGGGTCCTTGTGGCCTGCAAAATGGTGAATGCTGTATTGTTGATGAATTGTTCGGTAGTTTGATTAAGCAGATAATTACGGCCCGATGATCTTAGTTGTTCTTTGTGCACTGCAGAATACTCATAACTTTTATCCGTCATTTCCAGACAGATCCCATCACCCATTCCTTCCAGAAACAAAGCGCCGGTTTCAATAGCATAATGAATCAAATGTTCATCCGGGGTCTGCCAATTGCTTTCCGTCATCAAAATGACAGGGCTTTTGATCTGATGATCCATTAATTCCATAAACATACGGCGGACACTTTGCATGGCATTCCTGTTGGCAGAATACAAACAGAGAACAACAGAAGGGTCAGCTTTTATTTTGGAAAATAATTTTTCTGTTCGGGATTGGTCATACTTTCCTGAAAAACATTCCAGCGTTACAAAGTTCATCCTGTCAGACCTTGCGGTTTTTTCATCAAGATATTCTTCCACTTCAAGCAATGGAAAATATTTTTCTTTACCGGATGCGGTCATCCATGTCCTTTGATCACAGATCGCTTTTAAAGTTTCCGGCAATTCAAAATCAGGAACCTGGCTGACCCAAATATAATCAGCAGCCATATCATCCATATGCCATTTACCATTACGGGCAATATACCTGTATCCGACCGGTGTCAGGTCTTTCTGAGTGATCTTACCCATCTTTCTCATATCTGCAATCACTACCGGTACATTTTTTCCCCCGGTATTATCCACTGCTGCTGTTTCCCTTCTTGAATACTCAAACGGATCATAAGGAAGTTTCTCATCCGAAACAACTTTGTTGTTTACATCCGCAAACTTTTCCGCATCTCCTTTTATTACGGTTATTGTTTCTTTCTGAAGTTTATCTTGCCGTAGTGAAAGTGAGAGATCACTGTATCTTTTCACCAGGTTCCTGCATACCGGAATTTCCAGTTCAGGATCTTCTGTCAACGAAACACGGATCGTATCGCCCAGGCCGTCTTCGAGTAGTGTGCCGATACCAACAGCGCTTTTAATCCTTCCATCTTCGCCATCACCGGCTTCAGTTACTCCGAGATGCAACGGATAACATTCACCAAATTCTTCAAACATGGTTTTTACCAGCAACCGGTTTGCCTGCACCATCACCTGGGGGTTGCTGGCCTTCATACTCAAAATGATCTGATCGTAATTCTCATCTCTGGCAATACGCAGAAACTCCATAGCGCTTTCCACCATTCCAAACGGGGTATCGCCATAGCGGCTCATGATCCTGTCGCTGAGAGAACCATGGTTGGTCCCGATCCTCATAGCAGTACCATATTCCTTACAGATCTTTATCAATGGAATGAATCGCTGACGGATCTTTTCGATTTCTTCATTATAGGCAGAATCGGTATAATCAACCACTTCAAATTTCTTCTTGTCCACATAGTTACCTGGATTGATCCTCACTTTTTCTACGATCCTTGCTGCAATCTCTGCGGCATTGGGAGTAAAATGTATATCAGCCACCAGCGGAGTGTCATATCCTCTCCTGCGCAGTTCATTCTTTATATTAAGTAAATTCTCAGCTTCATTTTTAGAAGGCGCCGTGATGCGTATCAATTCGGAACCTGCTTCAATACACCGGATACTTTGTTCCACCGTCAAAATGGTATTCATAGTATCCGTAGTGGTCATTGTTTGCACACGGACAGGATGATAATTCCCCAACAATAAATTCCCAACTCGCACTTCTTTGGTCAGAAGTCTTTTATATTGAGTAAGTGATTCGCAATAATATTGCATTATTAAACAAAATAAGAGTACAAAATTAGCGAAGAAAGGGTACTTGTTCTTACCAATCTTTAGCTTTTGAAACAGAATCAACAGATCTTTCTTTTTGCACCCGCTGTTGCACCTGTTTTTCTTTTTGCTCCAGTTGTTTCAGTTTTTTTGAAGCGTCTTTAGGATTGATCTTGGGCTTTTGCTGAGGTTGTTTTTGTTTGGAAGCCTGATTTTTCTTTTTTAATTCCAGTAGCGCTTTTTGCAGGTTCTCCCTTGCCTGCTGGTCCTGCGGATCGAATATCAGCGCCTGCTCATACGCTCCGATACTTTCTTCCAGATTCCCTTCACTGCTTAAGACCACTCCTTCATTGTATGACAATTCCGAGAGGAATGACGTGTCTTTTGAGATTTCGGAAAGCTGCCTGAAGGTTTTCAAAGCTTCATCTTTCCTTCTCAACCGGTACAATGTATTGGCATAATTGTATCTCGCTGTTTCACTCAAAGGATCCCCTTCATTTATCTTACTGTATTCTTTCAGCGCTTCATCGTATTGATGCTTCTTATAATACTCATTCCCTTTTTGAATGATCTTACCGGCATTCTGTGCATCGGCATTCCCGCAATTGAATAAGAATAATATCACCACCGGATATATCAGTTGCTTCATACCTCTACCTTTTTTCTTTCAGAAATAAAATTTTCGATCAGCAGCAATGCGAGTAAAAGCGCTGCCGGCCAGTAATAGAGTGAACGGTAACTTAATGCTGATTTATCAAGAACTGCTTTTTTCTGTATGCCTGATAAATAACTCATCATGCTCTTCACTGCTTCACCGGTGTCCTGTAAATGAATATATGCGCCATTGGCCTTTTCTGCTATCTGTTTCAATTCTTCTTCATTCAATTTTGTAATGACCACATTCCCCCGGTCGTCTTTTTTTAGTTCTCCCGTCGTAAGGTCGGTAAATGAAGTTCCCTGTGCTGATCCTATCCCAACAGTATTGATCATGATTCCTTTATCAGCGAGTGATGCTGCGGTCTTTATTGCATCCGGGTCATGATCTTCTCCATCGGTGATCAGGATCACCGTTTTAAATCTTTCGACATCATCAGTAAAGGCATCGCCACTCTTTTCCAAAGCTTTGCTTATCACAGTTCCTGGTACCGGAATGGCATTCGGATCTGCAGTGGAAACATACATTTTTGCAACATTCTCATCATTGGTCATAGGCATTTGCAAATAGGCTGAGCCCGCAAACCAAACCAGGGCAACCCTGTCATCCGGCATCTTGCCAATCATCTGAGCAATGAATTCTTTTGCTTTTTCCAGGCGATTAGGCGTTACATCAGTTGCCAGCATACTTTTACTCAGGTCCAGGGCAAAAACCACGTCAATACCTTTTCTTGACAGGTTATCCGGCTCGCCGGGTATCCTCGGATTCATCAAAGCCAATACACCGAATACAAATGCCAGTGAAAAAACAGACCATCTGGCAGCAAATCTTTTGGATGAATAGTTACTGATCAGCGTACACACCAGTTTTTCATCGCCGATGCGTTTTATTGTCTTTCTTTTCCAGCGAAGGAGTAACAGATAAAAGATGATGCCTACAGGGATCGCAACAAGCAGCATCCACAGGTTGCTGTATTGAAATTGAAAATTCATAAGTATTGTACGCCAGACAAAACAATAATTGTGCTAATCATTTCTTTCCTTCTAGGAAGCCCAGATGTTTCAATATTTCTTTGAGGATCTTAATGCGCACCTCGCCGGTATTATCACCCGGATCAGGCGATTGGGTATTCAACACGAAAAAATACGGATGCTGGTTTTCTTCGATCCATCCCGCAATCCATCCTATTCTTTCCTTACCGGCAGAATAGCCACCGTTCACATAGCTCAGTTTGTAGTTGGAATTATTTTCTATAAGCATATTTTTTTTCACGATCTCCTGGTTATACTTATAAAAAGGCAGTTGACTGAAATATAATCTTTTTACTAGGCCAAGTTCTTCGTCAGGAGTGAGCCTGAGAGAATCATCGAACCAAAAACTATCTATACCGGTCTTTATCTTTTTTGTTCCGTATCCCAGTGTGTCCAGGTATGCCTGCATGGTGTCTTTACCGATCCGGGATGCTACTTCCTGAAAATAAGGCAATGCGGATATTTTAAAAGCTTCGCCCATAGTAAGATCTTTATTCCAGTCATCTTTTTCTCTCTTTACGCCATCCCACCTGATTATCATGCTGTCATTAATGATCTTTCCGGTCTGCAATCCTATCAAAGAATTTACAATATCGAAAGTAGAGGCAGGGGCAAAGCTGCTGTCCCGGTAACGCATCAGGTTATAAATAGTGAATCTGCCGCTCCCGTTATCAAACAAACCGAAACAACCATGGACATTCTGCTTATCAAAATATTTTTTGAGGCTATTGTCCTGTTTCACATTATTAGGGCTGCAGGAATAAAACAATAGTGCAATAACAAGGGAAAGACTGATCCGGCGCATTCGTAAATTGTTTGTGCAAATTTAATGCAGATTAGGTCGGCAAGACGCTTATCCTTTATCGCCATATGTGGATCTCAAAAATATTTTTAAGAAAAACCTTGCAAAATCTGCTTTTGCATATTAGGTTTGTTTCAGATTCAGAAAACCACATAATTCCTCGTAAAACTACGACAAGCAATCGTACCGGAATCAAAAATGTTACCGGATTGAATTCTGCTCAAAGTGGTTTGTGTCTTTTGATCCGTATTCCAATTCCTCAATGAAATGATCATATTATCCAGTATTTCTGTGGGAAGTTGAATTTATCATTCAAAGCCCTGGAAATGAAACTATATACATCTTTCTTAAGTATTGGGATATTACTCGGTGGCATCTATTTTTCCCTAAGCCCGGAAGAGGGCCTATCTGTATCCAGCAGTTCCCGCTCCGCAATAACAAGAGTGAACGATATTGACAAGTCTGTGGAAGTTTTCAATTTCACCGCTGGAATTAACGGCGACAAAGTTGACCTGCAATGGAAAGTAAACGGCAATGATGAAATAAATCAATTTGAAATCGAAAAAAGCACCGACGGAAAAAACTTTAAAACTGCTGCCCTGGTTTTTGGAACCGACAACCCGGGAACAGATAACTATATGTATTATGAAAAAGCAACTGATCAAAAAATACAATACCGGTTAAAAGTAATTGACAAAAGAGGATCAGGTTTTTATTCACAAACCATTGAGGTGACCCCTGCACAAATGAATGAAAGCCGGGACTACCAGGCACACCTTTAATTAAATAAAAACACAACAGCCGGATGAAAAAGTCTGTTCAAAAGAAGACGCAACGCATCAGGGAAGCTTTGCAACAATTTCTCAGGAAGCTCAAAAAGCAAAATCAACCCCAACTGGTTTTACAACCGGTACGGAATCGAAAAAATATTTTCTAGGGACGGACCGAAATAATCTCATACACTTAGAGTACATAGAGAGAAGAGGCCCTTTGTCTAAAGGGCTTTTTTATTGCTCTTACCTGCCAAGATAATCCTGCAGGTTCTTTACATAAGTATCAAAGGCTTTCTTTCCCTCTGTTGTGATCCTGCATGTGGTTTGCGGGTAATTATCTTTGAATTGTTTTTTAATATCTATATACCCGGCCTCTTTCAGTTTTTGTAGTTGCACACTCAGGTTTCCGGGGGTTGCATTCGTCTGTTCTTTCAAATAAGTAAACTCCGCTCCTTTCACACCCATCAGCAATGACATTACGGCAAGTCGTAACCGGGAATGTAATATCGGATCTAGTTCTTTAAACATCACATACTTCAATATTCATTGTTTCCTTGGTTCATTTTACACATCGCTTTGCATCATCCTCTTTTTATTTTCCAACCGTATTAAATAAGCAGGAATAATAAATGCGAATACAACAGCCAGCGCCATCAATAAAAGCTGCATGTCAAATTTCACAAATACGGATACAATTGAAAATACCCAGCAAATTGCTCCTGCCCAACGCAAAGGAGTGTAATGAATAATGGAACCACTTACAAACGACAAAAATCCGTATAATAAAAAATAAACCGGGAATACAAATTCCCATAGCTGAAAGTAAATAAATATAAATGCCAATATGGTGAACATAATACCGCTGCCAATGCCAAAATTCTGCATCGTTTCATTCAGGTAAGTTTTTACCTTCGACTTCTTACTATGTCATATGGCATGAACTATACTTACAACGGCGCCAACCCACATCAAATTCCAAACAATATAGTGTTGCGGATATTTGAATGTCACCATCAATAAATATTCACTGACTGCTGCAGCAAATATCAGCCAGCCCCAAAGACTAAAATAAAAGGAATCTTCTGAAAGGTCCCGTTTTGTCTTATCCAGCATGGAGCGGATTACCCTCAGGCTTTCTTCCGGAGAAAATTGTTCTTCAGCCATAATGATGTTTTTAATAAAAAATCAAATAACGTATTTAAAACATAAGCTCTTCATTACTGACATTGAGCGAGCAATGTCTCCGTCTGCTTCAGGCCCCATGACGGGTAAAGCTCTTTTGGATTCTGCTTCTTAAACAGATCCAATGCTTTTTCAAAAACAGGCTTTGCTTTGTCTTTTCCGCCGCCAAACTGCGGAGGTGTGTTAAACAATCCTGCTCCTTCCAGGTAATACAACCTGGGGTTGCCGGGGTCCTGCAACATGCCCTTCTGCAGAGCCCGGTTAGCCTCCATTCCATAACTCATGTAGCGGTTCTGCGGATCTACTGTCATTTGCTGAGTAAGAGCCATGTACCGGACTGCATTGATCTCTGCTTTGTCTGTATCCGAAGTTGTCAGCGCTTCCGCTTTATCACAGAGAGCCTTTGTTTGTTCCGCATTTTTATCTACATCACCAACTGAAGGCATCCAGCCTGCATTGCTTAAAGAAAGAGCCGCATAATAATAGGGAAGCCATTGGCTTTTTTCCGCATCACCGATACGCTGAAAATTATTGGCGACTCTTGTAAAATCTTCCACAGTTTTGGCTGAGTCAAACAAGGCAAGGCTTTGCTTCATAGCATTGCTGAACTTTTCGCTTTGAGAAAAAGACAAAGATTGTAATGCTAACACTGCTATCAATAAAAGGAAAATCTTTTTCATTTCTGTTCGTTTTAAAATTTTAAAAATTACTTTATAAATTATTGTTGATTGCATCCTGAGTTCTGTCCACACCCCAACTTAAAAAAAGGCCGATAAAATAAAATCTCTTTGCCGTAGGCAGAACCGGTGATTTTACAGATCCGTCATAAGAATAATTATACCCATATATCTGACTGCTGCCCAGCAGATTACTGACCGTGGCAAACAACAAGGGAAATGACTTTGTATTGGTCTTACCCAAATTCGGCAACCACTCCACACTCAGGCTAAGACTATTATAATTTTTTGTTTTCCCCTGATCGGCAATAAAAAATTTATGATCGGAAGAAGTCTGTATATTATAATAAGGTCTTCCCGAAGCCCAGCTATACGTTACATTGAAACCCGATTTCAGATTAGTAAAGAATTTTTTGGTAACAATAGAGGCAGTGTGGTTAGCTACAAAAGCCGGTTGCAACTGTTCCGGATAATTCAAAAAATCCCTCTTTGTATCTATATAAGAATAACTGACCCAATAATCAAAATCTTTAATGGTCTTCTTATCCCTGAAAAAAAGGTCGATCCCTTTTGCATAGCCATTGCCTGTATTGTTGTAATAATAATAGTTGTACCCGGCCGGTACTTCCCTGATCAGGTCCTTATATTTTTTATAATACACTTCTAATCTCAGCGTTCGTTGATCATAAATCCTCTGGTAGTCGAGAACATAATGAATAGCTTTTGTAAAACCTAATGAAGAAGGCACATATAGTTGCTGACTCTCAGGTTTTTGATAAAATATTCCATATGCCAGAGAAAGTTGTGATCTGTTCCCTGTTTTATATGCCAGCGATAAACGGGGTGCCATATCCGAACGATTGATAATGGATGAATATTCAAACCTTGTTCCTATTTGCGCTGCCAATGCTTTGGAAAGGTAAATACTTCCTTCTGCAAAAGCGGCAGTGTAATTATCAATCTGCCTGAATAAAGTATCATTGTACTCAGGCCTGTAATCACTATGCCAGTATTCTGTACCAAAACGGATGGCGCTTAATCCTCCCAGGTACTTTTCAAATACAACTCTTCCGGTAAATAGGTTTTGTAAATTATGAAACGTAAAATTCTTATACTTCATCCAATATTGAGCAGGAGGGAAATCTTTCGGTTGATTCAGCTTATCCTGTACCTGTTGCTGAATATCATCCAGGTTGGTACTGAAACTTGCACCGAGGTGCATCTTCCACCCGGCACCCAGATTTTCTTTATAGCTGAAGTTGTTATACCAATTATTATTCCTAACAAAAAATGCATTTTTCAGATACCCGCTGTCTATATCAGGCCTACGTAATCCAAGGTCACCGGAAGAAAAAGTGGTGTAATACTTGATCATCCCGCCATTCTTCGTTTTGATCCGGAAATTGGCATCACCACTGTGAAATTGAGGCATCCTGAAATAATCAGGAGTCTGTTTTATCAATGAGAAATACAATCCGACATTCGTATAGCTATAATTGATCCCATACGAATATTTTTTATTCTTAGCCAATTGCTGTGTTCCCAAACCCCAAACCAGAGGTGTGATTGAAGCATCCACTTCAGATCGTTGAGGCAGGTCAATGGATTCCAGTAATAGCACTGAGGATAGTGCCTGCCCGTATAATGCCGAATAACCTCCTGTGCTGAAAACTGTTCCCTTGAACAAAAAAGGAGAGAACCTACCACGCCCTGAAATATCCGGAATACTCGTGGTATAAGGGTTATTCACCAGGTTGCCATCAATGAATTGTTTAGTCTCATAACCGGCTCCTCCCCGCACAAATAAACCTTCCTGCTCCCCCACTTGTTGCGTACCCGGCAATGTTTTTAAGGCAGCAGTAATATCAGCATTTGAGCCGGCAGTAGTGGCTACGTCAAGTGAATTTAGTACGGCTGCTCTTTTTTTATCTCCTGCCTCAAAGGTGCCGGCAGTAATGATCACCGCATTCAACTCGGTTATCATTTCTTTCAATTCAACTTCCAATGAAATGGGTTGCCCGGAAATAGTTATACTTTTCTCAAAAGGCCTATATCCTACAGCCGTCACCACCAAAGCATGATCTCCTTTTTCTTCGGTGGTGAATGCAAAGTTTCCTGAAGAATCGCTCGTGGAACCGTCATAGGTATCTTTAAGGGTAATGCTGGCTCCCGGTACGGCCTGCTTCCTGCAAATCACTTTTCCCCTGATTACAATCTGGCCCTGAACAACACTTTGAAACACCAGGCTTAAAAATAAAATGATTAACCGCCGAATCCACATATACTTCAATTTATAGACAAATATAAAGTAGTTTATTCTATAAACTAAAATTAATTTAAAAGAAAAAGCCGGATCTTTTAAGACCCGGCCCGGAACCCTATAGTGAAAATCTTAGTTTTTGATGATCTTTTGCTGGGCAGTTTCGCCATTGCAATTCACACGCACCACATACATGCCTCGTCCCAGGTCACTTACATTGATCGTTTCGGTCTGGCTGCTGCTGGAATTATCAGTTTTCTTTACTAATTGTCCATTTGCATTGAAGAGCTCAAAAGAGACCTTTTTGTTTTGCCAGTTGGCAGGAATGGTTACTCTCAGCTGGCTGCTTACCGGGTTAGGATAGGCCGTGATGTTCACACTGCTTAAAGCCTGGGAAGAGATGCGGATGATACGGACATCTGAGTAAGAAAACTTTCCGTCAATATCTACAGAGCAAAGGCGGTAGTAGATCACTTTAGCATTCACATTTGTGATATCATCAGAAAGTTTGTAATTGATCTTTTGTGTTGAATTTCCTGCAGCGAAGACCAGGCCTGCATCGGAATAATTCACACCGTCAGTGCTTTTCTGTACTACAAAGTGGCTTACATTTTCTTCCATGGAAGTGGTCCATCTCAGGTCAACCTTGTTATTATTGTTCAGTGTAGCATCAAAAGATTCCAGTTTTACAGGCAAAGTGATCAAAGGCTTCTCGTAAGTAAAATTCTTGAACCAGATAGAATACATACGGTCTGCACCACTTACATAACCGGTGGTAACACCTCCGAAACGCACTTTGATGGTATGAGCATTCTTGTAAGTCAAAGTCACCATATTCTTTGTCTGCACTGTGTCAACTCCCGGATACTCCTTCTTGTCTGCAGTGAACCTGGCCCCTACTACATTGCCGTCAACGATCAGGTCACTTACCGTCAACACCGTATTCTGCTCTCTCACATAAGAAGAAGGGTTGAAGAATGCATCATATTCCCTTAACTTATCGCCATTACCATCAATGTCGATGGCCGTAACATTAAATGAACTGATCCTGGAAGGATCGGAAGTGTTCTGATCAACAAAAGTGATGGTAAATTCCATCCACCAATCCAGCGCACCTGTTACTTTACCGTTATTGTAAGCGATCTGAGGCTGAAAAGCTTTAGCAAAACCGGAATTCGTGATATCAATATTAGAAAGTTTAACTAACGATGAGGAACGCCCTGAAATGGTCACTAAAGCATCTTCTTTGCTGCTTACGGACGAGAATTTATAAACGGCGCCATCGGCTCCTTTAGTTCCGCTTATCAATTGCGGGTTCTGAAAGATCAATTCGTCCTGGGCAAAAGTGTTAGTTGTAAAAAGCAAGCAGATAAAAAACATTACAATCAGAGTAGAGTAGAGATTTTTCATCACTTTTAATTTTAGGGTTTCGGAATTTTTTTAGAACCTATCCCTTAGTGACAAATAAAACCGACTTGTTCGTGAAAAGCGCCGGGCTGTAATTTCCCGTAGTGATTGTAGCGTGTTTCATGGTCGGATCTTTTTGTTTTCTTAGGGATTGTTCGATTCGAGAACAAACATAATACGCAGTTTTTTTACTTGCAAGTTTTGTGAGGAATTTTTCGTAAGATTTTCCGTATTTACTGCAGTGTTTTTACGATGACCTTTGAAAATCAATTTTGTGGATCATCGTAAGAATTCAGGATCTAGAAGAAATACGATAAAAATTTACCGTGTTTTCCAGAAGAGAAACAAATTTTTACGATGGAATAATTGATACAAACATTCATTCGCTCCATGCAAAGCGATGTAAAGTGATCATCCAACGGTAAATATACCCGCCATCAGTGATAAAAACAGAACATCATTCTTTAAACCTGGACCATACTTCATAAATAGGATTCCCTGTTGAACTCAATCCCGTATGGATCCAGTTCCCGTTTTCCACTTTATCATCAAAACTGAGTGATGCACCTACTCTCGAGTTATCTCTGGAAAAGAATTCAATATTCTCTGTGTATTTCCCATTGATAAAAGTATAAGAGCCTCCGCCGGTTCCTGAGAATTGCCCGTTCTCAATATTTATGGCAGCCCACTGAAAGCGTGTGCCTGTCAAAAGCTTTAATGTTCTCCGTGCCCTTAAAGGAGCGTCCACCATTTTATCTCCCTGCTTGCGCTGGGTGATACGCCAGTTCCCTGCAAGTTCACCTTTACCATCATCTGTTCTTTTATATGATTTCATTTTTCCTGATACATCCGTATTCAATACATCACCCTGCAAAGTACAGCTGTATGTTTTGATTTTCCCAACCTCCGTTGAATCAGCACTGTTGAATTGTACTTCGAGCTTGATCCGGTCATTCTCAACTGTGATCTTTCCTCCTCTTGTATTAAAGAACTGCCTGCCTGCCTGATCATAATCAGTGATCATGCAATAACCATCATTAATGATCATGGAAGTTGTTTTATTCCCCTGCACGGCTTGCCACGCTCCATCAAGCGAAGCGTCAGCATCACAATGATTAACATAACTCATAACAGCAGGAAGCAACAGAACAATGACCAGAGTTTTGAATAACGGCAGGTATTTCATGTCCTTGGTTTTTTTAAATTTTCTGAAAACCGTGTCATGGTAAATTTAAGGAAATAACCGGCCATTATTTCTGACGGATCAGTTTATCCCAAAAAACCGGAAGTTTAAGAAGCTTACAATAACACGAACAGAGAAATACGCAATGTTTCATCAGGAACATATTAAATGCAGAGCCGTGAACAAACGGTCATTAAACAAAACCGGCCTTCTGGATTCAGAAAGCCGGCCAAAAAAAATATCGGAAATGATCTCACACTTTATATTGCGGGATCAGGCTATTGGCCAGTTCCACCATTTTCTTCAATCCTTCTTCCGGTAAGTTTCCTTTTTTGAATTCTGCCATCACTTCAGGAAGTTTGTTTTCCATTTCCATGAGGAAGTGTTCTTCAAATTCTTTCACTCTCTTCACCGGCACATCTTTGATCAATCCGTTCGTTCCGAGATAAATAATGGCAACCTGCTTTTCAACCGTGAACGGGGAATACTGAGGCTGTTTCAATATCTCTACGTTTCTTGCTCCTTTATCCAGCACATTCTTAGTGGCAGCATCAAGATCACCGCCGAATTTGGAGAATGCTTCCATCTCCCTGTACAGCGCCTGGTCAAGCTTCAAGGTACCGGCCACTTTCTTCATTGACTTGATCTGTGCATTACCCCCCACACGGCTTACGGAGATACCCACGTTGATAGCGGGTCGGATACCGGCGTTGAACAGGTTGGTCTCCAGGAATATCTGACCGTCAGTGATGGAGATCACGTTGGTGGGGATATATGCGGATACGTCACCGGCCTGTGTTTCAATAACAGGCAATGCGGTCAGTGAGCCTCCGCCTTTCACCAGGTGCTTTATGGTGTCAGGTACATCGTTCATCTTTTTTGCTACTTCATCATCGCTGATGATTTTGGCAGCCCTTTCCAGCAAACGGCTATGGAGATAGAACACATCACCGGGATATGCTTCACGTCCGGGAGGGCGGCGAAGCAACAAAGACACTTCACGGTAAGCCACTGCCTGTTTGGAAAGGTCATCATAAATGATCAGGGCAGGGCGTCCGGTATCGCGGAAATATTCTCCGATCGCAGCTCCCGCAAAAGGTGCATAGAACTGAAGCGGTGCCGGGTCAGAAGCCGAAGCGGCTACTATGATGGAATAATCCATGGCGCCTGCATCCTGTAAGGTTTGCATCACACCTGCAATGGTAGAAGCTTTTTGCCCGATAGCTACATAAACACAATAAACAGGTTTACCTGCAGCAAAAAATTCTTTTTGGTTGATAATTGTGTCAATGGCAATGGCGGTCTTGCCGGTCTGCCGGTCGCCGATGATCAGCTCTCTTTGTCCGCGGCCGATCGGGATCATCGCATCAATGGCTTTGATACCTGTCTGCAGCGGCTCTTTTACCGGCTCACGATAGATAACTCCCGGAGCTTTTCTCTCCAGGGGCATCTCATATCTTTCTCCCGTGATTGGCCCTTTGCCATCTATAGGTTCTCCAAGGGTGTTCACCACGCGGCCTACCATACCTTCACCTACCCTGATAGAAGCGATCTTTCCGGTACGGCGTACTTTCGATCCTTCGTGAATGTGTTCGGTCTCACCCATGAGCACCACACCCACATTGTCTTCTTCCAGGTTCAGCGCAATGGCACGCACTCCATTCTCAAATTCCACCAGTTCACCGTAGCGTACATTACCCAGTCCATATACACGGGCAATACCATCACCCACCTGTAACACCGTTCCCACTTCTTCAAGGTCAACCCCGTCATTGAAATTACTCAACTGCTGGCGCAGTATCGCACTTATTTCATCAGGTTTAATATCTGCCATAATGTTTCGTTTATCTTTTTGAAGTTTATTATATTCTTTTTTTATCTGATCTTATAAATAAAATCATTGCTCTCAAACTGTCGTGCTATCTCCTTCAGGTCGTAAGAAATGCTTGCATCCACCAGCTTGTCTCCTGCCTGCAAAACAAAACCCCCTATCAGTTCAGGTTTAACAATGGTTTCCAGTTCTATGTTTTGCATTTCAGACACCGACTGTATTTGCTTAATAATCGCAGCCTTCAATTCTTCGCTCAAAGGTGTGGCGGTGGAAAGCTTCACCGTATAAATATGCCTGTATTCTTTGTATTGGTCAATGAATGCAGAACATATCTCCGGCAGGTGGCTTTCTCTTCCCTTTTGCACCAGCAAGTTGATAAACGTCATTGACAGTTCGCTCACACTACTTTTGATCACGGCATCTATGATCCTCTTCTTCTTGTCGGAATTGATGATGGGGCTGCGCAATACGTTCACAAAATCCCGGCTTCCCCTGCATACCGATTGCAGCCATTGCATATCTGCAAAAGTGTTTTCCAACACTCCCCTTTCGATCGAAAGATCGAGCAGTGATTTGGCATAACGAGCTGCAAGACGTGGATTAGGCATTTTTAAAAATCAAAATTTTAATATCAAAGGCCAAAGCAATGATCCCGGCCTTTTTAATTTTTATTTATTAATTAAGTTTTACTTCATCAACCAGGCTTCTCACATGATCTTCCTGGGCTTTCTTATCACTCAATTCTCTTCTCAATACTTTTTCAGACACTTCGATCACCAGTTTTCCGATCTGGTTCTTCACTTCGGTAATGGCAGCCATCTTCTGAGTGTCAATGGCAGCCTGAGCTTCCACAATGATTTTATTGGCTTCCACTTTTGCCTGATCTTTTGCTTCATTGATGATCTTGTCTTTTGTTTCCCTTGCTTCTTTCAGCATCTGTGCCCTTTCTTCACGGGCTTTTGCCAGCAAAGCTTCATTCTCACTTTTCATCTGTGCCATCTCGGCTTTCACTCTTTCGGCAGTGGCCAGAGAGTCGGCAATGGTCTGTTCTCTCTTTTTCAATCCTCCGATGATGGCAGGCCAGGCAAATTTTTTCAAAATGAAAAACACTACCAGGAAGGCTACCAGTGTCCAGATCAGAAGCCCGAAAGCAGGTATGAGTAAGTTCATATAAAAATGTTTATTCTTTTTTTTGATAAATACTGCATCCTCCGCCCTGTGCTTTGGATGCAGTAAGTTACATCCGGTAATGTTTATAATACCATTGCCAGGAAGCCTACGATGACCGCAAACAGAGCAACCCCTTCTACAAGAGCTGCCGTAAGGATCATGTTAGACCTGATGTCATTCAGAGCTTCTGGCTGACGTGCAATGGCTTCCACGGCACCTTTACCGATCAAACCAATACCGATGCCGGCGCCTACTGCGCCAAATCCTGCGCCGATAGCACCGCCTGCATTAGCTACTGCTTCTAACAGAAAAAAATCCATAACTGATTGTTTATTGTGATTAAAAGATTTACAGATGAACTTTCTCCTCATGATGATCACCTTCGAACGCCTGGCCGACAAAAACCGCTGTCAGCATGGCGAAGATGTAAGCCTGAAGAAAAGCCACCAGTATTTCTATGAAATAAATAAATATTACAAAAGCCACTGAGAACGGGGATACGGAATAGCCTGCTATCGTATTCAGAGTCCCGAAGATAAAGATCAGGGAAACCAGGCAGATGATGATGATGTGTCCTGCCAGCATGTTGGCAAAAAGACGTATCATCAATGCAAAGGGCTTAGTGAAAATTCCAAGTATCTCCACCGGTATCAGGATGAACTTCACCCCAAGCGGTACCGGAGGCCATAATATGTGTTTCCAATAATGTGAATTCGAACTGAAAAGAATGACAATGAATGCTGTCAATGCCAGAAAGCCGGTGAATGCGATATTACCGACCACATTGGCTGTGCCGGGTATCAATGCCACGAGGGCATTGAATAAAATAAAGAAAAAAATCGTCTGGATATAAGGCTGATATTTTTCATACTTATGCCCCAGGTTGGGTTTGATGACATCATCCCTGATAAATGTGATCACCGGTTCCAGCAGACTTTGAATTCCTTTGGGAGCTGTATTTACCCCTTCCCCTTTCTTGTATTTTTTAGCTATGTAAAGCATCACCCAAACCAGCAGTGCCAGTGCGATAAGCATCTGAACCACATTCCTCGTGATAGAGAAATCATATACTTTGACACCGGTATCCGGCTGGCCATTCTCATTAACGGCTACAATCTGACCGGCACTGAATTTTTTACTGTTAAGCCCCCACCTCTCAATATTATGATCGGTCAGTAAAGCATAGCCTTTCACTGTCCTTTCGCCATGATGAAATTCTGATGACATGAAAGTGGTAATGCCTTTTCCGGGACTATACAATATCACCGGCAGGGGAATGGAGATAGGATGTTCCTTACCGCCGGAGAAAAAGGAAATGAAATGAAATTCGTGGCCATCAGAGATATGTCCGAAAATGACCTCGTTGGCATCCAGTATCTTGATCTTTTTCTCGATAATTGAATCGCTGTCCTGGCGGGCAAAAGAAGACAAGGAAAAAATAAGTAAAATCAGGCTGAAAGTCACTCCCAACAAGCATTTGGCCCTACTATGCAACATACCCTTTTTGAAATTTGGCGCAAAGATAAGGGTGCAGGCGATAAAAACCACAATTTGAAGAATTCTAATTCCTGTTCCCGCTAATGGTTGTTTTTTGACTTTTTTCCCTTTAAGAAAACCCTGCATCCGGCAGGTTCAAAATCCAGCCCGATGATCTTTTCAGAACATATAAATAAAGGTGTAAAAGAAGTGGGTGATTCATTGAATTTTCCCGGAGTTTCTTCACCTCACTTAACTAACAATAACTCTTTATAACTGCAAATCATCAAATTATTTTTAAGAGGCAGGGGCAAAAGCGCAGATCTCTTTCTATGCCACTTTGAATTTCTGATCGAACTGAAGACGGTAAAGCTTGTAATAATAGCCCTGTTTTTCCATCAATTCATCATGGTTGCCCATCTCTTTGATCTCTCCTTTATCAATCACAATGATCATGTTTGCTTTACGTATGGTGGAAAGACGATGGGCTATGATGATCGAAGTCCTGCCTTTGATCAGGGTGGCTATTGCCCGCTGGATCAACTGCTCGCTTTCTGTATCCACCGATGAAGTGGCTTCATCCAGAATAAGTATCGCCGGATTGTAAAGCAGTGCTCTGATAAAAGATAATAGTTGCCGCTGGCCCAATGAAAGAGTGGCGCCACGTTCCATTACGTTAAAATCATAACCTCCCGGCAGACGCATGATAAAATCATGCATGCCGATAAGCTTTGATGCTTCAATGACCTTATCCTTCGGAATATCAGGATTCCTTAAAGTGATATTGTCCATCACCGTTCCTGAAAATAAAAAGACATCCTGCAACACCACTCCCACATTTCTCCTCAATATATCCAGGTTGTAATCTTCTATTTTAATATCATCAATTTTTATCGCACCTTTTTGTATCTGATAAAGACGGTTCAAAAGGCTGATGATGGTGGTTTTCCCGCTCCCGGTATGCCCAACTATCGCCACCGTTTCCCCTGCATTGACTTTGAAATTGATATTCTTCAACACGTAATTCTCATCGTTGTAAGCGAACGATACATTCTCAAAGCTAATCTTTCCTTTTACGCTTTCCGGAGCATAGGCCGATTCATCAGACTCCTTTATGAAATCTTTATTGTCCAGAATCTTGAATACTCTTTCGCTGGCCACAATACCCATTTGCAAAACATTGAACTTATCGGCTATTACTCTCAATGGCCGGAACAGTAGATTGAGGCAGAGAAGAAAAGCCACCACCGTGCCCTGCTCATCTTTGTGAAGGATCAATGCCTCCTTTGCTGTCCACCAAACTATGAGCCCTATTGACAGGGCAAGCACAATTTCCACAACAGGAAAAAAGACCGAATAAGCGAAGATGGCGCTGATGTTGGCATTGCGGTGTTCCCTGTTGATCTTTTTAAATTTTCCGAATTCTTTTTCTTCGGCAGCAAAAGCCTGTACCACCTGCATACCGGTGAGATGTTCCTGTACGAAGGCATTCAATGCTGCCACTGCATTGCGCACCCGGAAGAAAGACCGCTTGACACTTTCCTTAAAATAATAAGTGGCAATGATCATAATGGAAAACGGGATCAATGATATAAGGGTCAGTTGCCAATCCCTCGAAAACATGTAAGCCAGCACACAAATTATGGAGAGCAGGTCGGCAATGATGGGGATCAGGCCATCCGAAAAAATATTATTGATGGATTCAATATCATTGATCGTCCTGGTGGTCAGTGTTCCGATCGGAGTGCGGTCAAACTGGGAGAGGTTCAATCCGAGTATCTTCTTATAAACTGCCACCCGAAGATCACGGACCACTGCCTGGCCCAGCCATGCTGTGATGAATGAAAAAGTAAACCGGAGCGCAGTCTCTACCAGTATCAGGCCTATCTGGATAATGGTGATGAGGATCACCATATTGATGAGTGAATGAGCAATGTACTTATCTACCGTAAGCTGAATAAGCATGGGACGGATCGGCGTAATGACTGCCAGAACAATGGCCAATGCTACCGAGATGATAAATTTTTTCTTATAAGGCGCAGCATAATGGAACACCCGTCTTAAAAGGCCAAAATTCAATATCCCCTTTTTCTGATCCGCCAAAATTTCCTGATTAAAACTGCAAAATTACTACTTCACAATGAAGGGTTCTGGAGAAGAATTATCATTCACTTTGTTGAAACAGGGACAAATTCTTTCAGTTATTCATCATCTTCAGTCCCTCCCATAGCAATTCTGTATGCTTTGATAAACAAGGCTCCAAGATTTTTATAAGGAGGTATATAATCTTCAAATCCTTCCACTTTCACTCTTTTTTCAAGATCCTGCCAGAACGGGATCCACTCAATATCCTTTCCGTTACGCACTGTTTCCATCAGCAGGTCGAAGAAGGGGCGGTTGATCGCCGTCTTGCCGATCTGTTTGGATGCAATGATGTGTGCATCCGGGGCTTTCTTCAACACATCATCAATAAGATGGTAACCGCCGCAGGAACCGAGAAAAACAATCTTGGAAGAAGGGAACATCTGATCAATGGTGGATTCTGCATAATAACTGTGTCCCCGGTGAATGGTAACGGTCGGGTCCAATTTATTTTTCTCCAGGTATTCTGTAAGATCTCTCTGTGCTTTTTCGTCCTCACCGGCCTCTTCGGGCAACGGCCTGTTGGCGAAGATGGAAACTGGCCTGCCCTTCAATGAATAGATCCTGATCCATTCGGAATTGCTGTTATCAATTCTCCAGACAGCCGGGTTGAACATTTTTTTGAATCCTTCAAAAATATTCTGACCGTCTTTATCACCATAGAAAAAAACTTCCATCACCACCCTGCCGCTGTCATTGGCCAGCAGTTTATAAGGAACATCATAGATCGGCGGTATGCCGAATTCTTTGGAAAGGTCTATTTTATTTGTGGAGTCGGCAGACAGGAACAGTTTATACAACAGATCGTACATCACCATTCCTCTCTTGTTATTGGCGCTTTTATTCCGCTCATAGTTCATTTTTACATTCCTGAGCATTTCCCCTGCCACAGGTTTCATGGTTTCGGCAATGCTGGCATAAGAATCCGCCACATCCACACCATCTTCAAGGCCGCTGGAATTTTCCAGTCCGCTTACAAATGCACGCATCAGCACCGTGGCATCATCATGACCGGGAAAACTTGCCAGGAAATTACCCAGTGTATTGTAGCCGGCAGCCATCTTGATAAACTTCCGGTACTTGTCAAACCTGACACTGAGCAATAAGGAATCCCCCCGCTTGTTGATGCGCTTCATCATCAGCGGATACACTCCGTTTACAAAACTGGATGTATAAATGATCCCATCGGTGTAAACAGCGAGGTAATACAATTCTTCTGCGGTCAATGGCTGGATGATCTTAAACCGTATGTTGGGATCATCCACTTCGTGTAATCCATTGATCGTATTCACAAAGACATCGGTGGCTTTCGTTTCCAGCATTTTTCCCAGTTCGCGGAACCCGTAAGCAGTGTCTTTATTGATGGCCCTGCTTACATAATCCATTCTCGTCTTCACCAACAGCCGGTAATAAGCGATGGAGTCATTTTTTACCGCATCAATATCGTCAAAACTTATCTTTCCGGTAATGATATTCCCGAGAAAAGGATAATACAAACGGCCGCTTTTATTCTTCGCCATCCTCACCACCGCCATCACAAAAGGATCATCTTTAATATTGCTGATGATGTGTCCGAGTTTATTTCCTGCCTGGGCATAATCATAAAGCAGATCCGGGTATTTTTTTGAAGCCACTTTGATCAGGCTGTCGGCAAAGGGAACATCGGGATTTTCAGTCAATACTTTAAAAGTCTGCCTGGGATACAGAGCACAATATTTTCTGAGCAGGATATTTTTAATGTCTTTGGCTCCGGGATTATTTTCAAAAGCACCCGACCTGAAAACAGAATTGCCGATTTCATAAGGCAGTCTCGCAAAATAATCTGCGGCATTGATTCCTTTCTCATCCAGTTTTATGCTCTCTTCATAAGCGTCAAGCACAGCCGGCAGGTTCATCGGGTTGGCCTGCCCGGCTTTCCAGCTCTTCTGAAGGTTGGATAACAATGTAGCGGTCCTGCGTATGTACAATACTTTTTTCTGGTCGGCAAGGGTGCTGTCTTTCTCAATATTGTAAAGTATGGAAGCTACTTTCCATTTGACTGAATAGGTCAGCAAGTAATTGATCTCATCGTTGGAAGAAAGGGTTAGCCGTCCGTCTTTTTTGCCGTCATAATTCAAAATACTGTTCTGCTCTTTTATTACCTCATCATGAAAAAGCTGATGTCTGAAAACAGGAACAAAGTCTTTCAACACCGCAGTATCAATCTGGGCCGAACTGAGGTATGAAAACAGTGTTATGCTGGCCAAAGGGAACAGGTATCTGGCAATTGCTATCATAAGGATCGTGATACAAATTTAGCACCCCTGACCGATATGGACGTCCTTTGCAGCATATCTGTTGTAAGAATCAGGATGATATTCTTTTTCATGTTAAAGCGTCATGATACTTAACGCTTTTATTAACTTTTTATTCTGAATTTTAAAAAACGTTCCTGATTTCCGATTCAGCAGAATTCCGTTTAGGTTTGTGCAAACTTCACGCAACATGGAAACCAGGGCAAGAAAAGTACTGATAGCCGATGATGAACCGGATATTCTGGAGATCCTGCAGTACAATCTTGCCGGCGAAGGATATGAAGTAATCACTGCCGGTGATGGAGATGAAGCGCTTGAAAAAGCCAGGCTGCATCATCCGGAACTGATCGTTCTGGATATCATGATGCCCAAAAAGACAGGTGTGGAGGTTTGCCGGATACTCAGAAGCCGGCCCGGGTTCAGGGATACTTTGATTATCTTCCTTACTGCATTAAACGACGAGATCACCCAGATCAAAGGGCTGGAAACCGGAGCCGATGATTATGTAAGCAAACCGGTAAGCCCCAAAGTTTTTTTAAGCAAAGTGCATTCACTGTTCCGCCGGGTATCCAAACCGGAAAATAAAAAACTGGAGCTTGACAACATAACCATAGATCCCGGAAGGTTTATCGTGCAGATAAACGGCCAGGAGATCATCCTTGCAAAAAAAGAATTTGAACTGCTGCATTTCCTTGCACAGAAGCCGGGGCGTGTTTTTCTGAGAAATGAGATCCTGAACGAGGTATGGGGAAATGAGGTGATCGTCGGCGACCGTACTATTGATGTCCATATCCGTAAGATCAGGCAAAAGCTGGGCGTGGACTGCATTAAAACGGTAAAAGGGGTCGGCTATAAATTTGATGCCGGATGAGGTTCTGAATCCGGAATGGTAACTTCGTAAAATGCTTCCCGCAAAAAACATTTCTCCAAAGACCGCTTCTTTTTTCACAGCACTGGTGCTGTCTGCTTCCACCGCTTTGTTGTTGCTTATTTACAATAAGAACTGGAAAGAAGCCGTAGTGATTTTTGCTATCGTGTTTCTTATCAGCTTCTTTTTGTTCTCTTATGTATTGGAGCGGTTTGTTTACCGGAAAATAAAACTCATCTATAAATTTATTTACCAGACCAAAGCCACCAAAAAAGAAGAGACCTATTATAAATACCTGCTGCCCCGGCGGAGTATTGAAGAAGTGCAGCAGGATGTGGAAGCATGGGCGGAGGAACATAAACAGGAAATGGAATCTTTGCGGCAGAATGAACAATTCAGAAAAGAATTTCTTCAAAATCTTTCTCATGAATTCAAAACGCCGGTGTTTGCCATCCAGGGATATGTGGACACCTTGCTGAATGGAGCGATGGAAGATCCGGAAGTGAACAGGAACTTTCTGAAAAAAACAGCCCGGAACATTGAGCGGCTCACCAACCTGATCAGTGATCTCGATGAAATTTCGGGACTGGAAAGAGGCGAGATCAAACTGAGTTATGAAAATTTCATCATACAGGACCTGATAAAAGAAGTGTTTGAATCACTTTCCGTCAAAGCAGAATCAAGGCATATCAAATGCGGTATCAAAAAAGGATGCGAGTCGCCCCTTTCCGTTTTTGCCGACAGGGAAAAGATCAGGCAGGTGCTGCGCAATCTTGTGGAGAACTCTGTGAAATACGGCAAGGAAAACGGCAATATCACTGCCAGTATGTACCAGACGGATGGGGAACATATTCTTGTTGAGATAAGCGACGATGGCATAGGTATCTCCGAAAAGAATATTCTCAGGGTGTTTGAACGGTTTTACCGTACGGATGAAGGCAGGAGAATGGACATAACAGGAAGCGGACTGGGATTAGCAATTTGCAAGCATATTATTGAAGCACATGGTCAAAGCATCCATGTCCGTAGTACTGAGAATATCGGAACTACTATTGGCTTTACATTGGAGGCGAAGAGAGATTGAGAAGCTGAAAAATATGCCTTCCTGTACACTTTACTCTTTCCCGCCGAGTGCTCAAAATTAGCATTTCACAGGCGATGTTTAAGCAGAATGACTTTTCATATTAAGTAAATCTAATTGCCTGACTCAACGTAGTAGTTTAAATTGACGCCGGGTATACAGTTAAAGCTTAATAATTTGTATATTCATTATGTGAGGCATCGGCTATGAAATTTAAAAAATGCAGCGGCATAAATTTAAATCCTCTTAAACCATTTCTCCGGATGAGGCCTTTTTTATTCCTCCTGTTTGTTCCTTCCCTTGCCGCCTGCTTTCATGCCCGGCATACTGAATGGAAACCGGTGTGGAGCGACGAGTTCAATTACTCCGGCCTGCCTTCTCCGGATCATTGGGCCTTTGATACTTCGGGAAACTCTTCCGGCTGGGGCAACAATGAAGCAGAGTGGTACACATTCAAAAACATCAATAATGCACAGGTCAAAAATGGTGTGCTGAAGATCACTGCCATAAAAGAAAACATTTCCGGAAAGAATTATTCTTCAGCAAGGTTGACTACAAAGAACATCAGGGAATGGAAATATGGCAAAATTGAAGCAAGAATAAAATTACCGCCAGGTAAAGGCACCTGGCCCGCATTCTGGATGCTGGGAAAAAATATCGGTTCCGCAGGCTGGCCCTTATGCGGTGAAATAGATATAATGGAACACGTCGGCTTTATGAAAGACAGCATTTTTGGTTCCCTGCATTCCGAGACATACAATCATGTAAAAGGGACTCAAAAAACCAAAGGTGTATTTATCCAGAATCCTTATTCCGAATTCCATACCTATGCTGTTGATTGGTCATCTGACAAGATTGATTTTATACTGGATGGGGAAATTTATTACACGGTAACGAATGAACACCGTACGGTGAAAGAATGGCCATTCGATCAACCCTTTTTTATCATTCTGAACCTGGCGGTCGGTGGTAACTGGGGAGGAGCCCGGGGTATTGATGATTCTGCATTTCCGGCAACAATGGAAGTGGATTACATAAAAGTATATCAAAAAAAATAATGGATTCAGGTATTGGCTTTCACAGCCGGATTTTTATAAATTAGCGAAAAATCATTACCCGCCTGAAAACTGAATTTTATGAACCTTTCACAATTTAAATTTACCGGAGATACCACGATCAAGGAAGCCATCGAAATACTCAAAAAAAAAGCAGAATACATAGGCTCTTCGAAAGAAGCTGAAAAATTTTATAAAGAGCACGAATCATGGTCCACTTTATTCCGCGAAGAATTCCCTGAATATAAAACCGCACTTGCCGAATACAAAGATGCGGAAGAACTGAATGCATGGCTGAACGGGAAAAATCCTGAATTTCACCATATGTCCATTGACGATTGTTTCCGGAAAATGAGCGACCAGGAGCGCCTCTCACTTTTTCACAGAAGGGTCAATTCAAACGTTCCCAGTCTTTTTGACGAATGGTTGAGGATATGGTGGATCAATCGTTACTGAAAAAATATATTCCATTTGCATTGCAATCCTGAATTTGTGATTCAGATAGTTTTTATTTCACCCGCATCTTCTTCCTGGGTCTTATATAAAGGTAACGGGATACAAACGGAGCATAATTTAAATATGCGGGTGCCGGAGAATTCCATATCAGTGGCTCCCGGGACACTATTTCAGGCGGAATGTTTTGCGATACCGTTATCTTTTTAAAACAACTCACTTCCCTTATCGTTTTACAATAATTTTTCTGCCTATCTTTCCCCTTCATTATTTCAACTCTTTAATACCAGAAACATGAACAGAGCCATCGTATTCATCTTCGGAATTTTCATCAGCACTATCACATGGGGGCAAAACAAGTCAGAGATCGCCATCGTTCCCCAACCAGTGAAGGTGACTCAGAAAGCCGGTTATTTTACTCTTCCTCAAAATATAACCATTCAGGCGCCGTCCGTTCCCGAATTGGAACAAACACTTGCCGTCCTGCAAAAGAAACTGTCGTTGCCCACGGGAAAAAAAATAACGGTGTCTACCCTTGCACCTGCCCCCGTCATAAAACTGGAACTGAACAAAACATCTGATACCATGCTGGGTAATGAAGGCTACAGGCTATTGGTAACGCCAAAAAATATCATCATAACAGCTAACAAGCCGGCAGGAATTTTTTACGGTGTGCAAACGCTGCAGCAACTGTTTCCCAAAGAAATTGAAAGCAATGAAAAAGTCAGCGGTGTATCGTGGAAAGCGCCTTGTGTGGAGATCACTGACTATCCCCGCTTCGGATGGAGAGGGCTGATGTTCGATGTGGCCCGTCATTTTTTTACGAAGGAAGAAGTAAAAGCCTACATTGATCAGATGGCAAAATACAAGCTTAACCTGCTGCACCTGCACCTGGCAGATGATGAAGGCTGGCGCATTGAGATCAGGAGCCTGCCGCGGCTGACAGAGATAGGAGCATGGAGGCCATACCGCGTCGGCCAGTTCGGAACTTTCCCGGTTCCCACACCCGACGAACCTAAAGACTACGGAGGTTTTTATACACATGAAGACATCAGAGAACTGGTACAATATGCTCGGGACAGGTTCGTGAACATCATGCCCGAAGTGGATGTGCCCGGCCACAGCCTTGCCGCCATCGCTGCCTATCCTGAACTTTCCTGCTCCGGTGGAGTGGGCAATATCGGTGTGTCGGCAGGCGAGCCGATCAAAGACTGGAGCACACATACTGCCATCTATGATGACAACCTTTGCCCCTCCAATGAAAAAGTGTATGAGTTTCTTGATAAGGTGATGACGGAGATAGCATCGCTTTTCCCTTTCGAATACATACATGTAGGCGGTGATGAAACTTTTAAGACTTTCTGGAAAAGCAGTGATGCCATCACCCAACTGATGAAAAGAGAGAACCTGAAGACCTATGAAGAAGTGCAGGGTTATTTTGAAAGAAGGCTGGAAAAAATAGTGGAAGCAAAAGGAAAGAAATTCATCGGCTGGGATGAAATACTGGAAGGTGGCATAGGCCCTACCGCTGCCGTGATGAGCTGGCGCGGCTCACGTGATGGCGTGGTCAGTGAAGGCGCCACAGCAAACCTCAATGGAGGTGAAGTGGCTGCCAAAGCAGGGCACTATGTGGTGATGAGCCCGACCGAATATGCTTACCTCGATTACATGCAAAGTGACAGGATCATGGAGCCGCATGTATATGCATCATTGCGGCTGAGCAAAACCTACAGCTTCAACCCAATGCCGGCATCATTGACCAAAGAAGAACAAAAGTTCGTTCTGGGAGCTCAGGGAAATCTCTGGACCGAGCAGGTCTTCACATTCCGCCAGGCAGAATACATGACATGGCCACGGGCATTTGCCATTGCAGAAAACACCTGGTCGCCCAATGAAAATAAAAACTGGGATGATTTTGTAAGGAGGATCGAAGCGCAATTTGAAAGATTCGACGTTGAAGAAGTGAAATACGCTCCCAGCATGTACGATCCCGAGTTCATTGTGTCCAAAACCAGTGACGGAGAATTGAAGATCGGATTGAAAAATGAAGTGAACGGACTGGATATTTATTACAGTTTTGACAATTCATATCCCGACCGGTTCTATCCGAAATATGAACAGCCATTATCGGTACCGAAATTTGCCACCCAACTGAAAGTGATAACATACCGGGGCAAAAAACCGATAGGCAGAATGATCTCCATGCCCATCAGCGAACTGAAGAGCCGGGTGAAATAAAGGAGGAGTTATCAGAATTATTTCGCATAGCTGAAATTTGTTTCCGTTACTGAATTTACGGTTCAGGTAATTTCATACTTTTATTTACCTGATCAAAATTCTTATTACCAAAACAATTATCCGGCATAATTTTTTTTCACTTAATTCTTCAAACCATGAAACATTACAGCAGGATCTTTTCCGTTATTTTCATTTTCCTGATCTCAACTTCAGGCGCATATTCCAATGGGCGGCCACCAGGTGATCCGGTCACCGGAGAAGCACTGGTCACAGAATATTATGCAGATGTCCAGGACCTGAACCTGGTTTACATTTTCAAATATTCGGATGAATACTTTGACCGTTTTACCAAATTTTACAAAGACTGGCTGGCAAAGCTGAAAGCAATTCCTTTCAATCAGCTCAGCAAAGAAGACCAGGTGGATTATATTTTACTGAAGCGGAATATTCTCAGCGATCAATATAACCTGGAACAAAGTAAACAGGACTTTCAGAAAATACAATATGCCATTCCCTTTGGGCCGGATATTATCCGTCTGCAACAGCAACGAAGAAGAGGGAACACTCTCAACTCAATGGAAACAGCAAAATTGTTGAACGGAGTGATTCAGAAAATCCAGCAAGCTAAAAAAGCAGTTCAGGATAAACCTCTGGAAAATGAAGACCTGAGAAAAGCAGCCGCTGATGCCCTGGGCGATTTGCAGAAAGGATTAAAGAATGTCTATTCTTTCTATAACAATTATGACCCGGATTTCACATGGTGGATGAAAAAGACCTATCCGGAAACAGAGGCAGCCTTATCCGATTACGGCAAATGGCTGGAAAAACAGCCGGTTGCAAATTCGGAAAAAGCATTGGACAATTCCGGCATTATCGGACATCCTATCGGAAGGGAAGAACTGATCCGACAGCTCAAATTCGAGATGATACCTTACACTCCCGAGCAACTGATACAGATAGCTGCGCAGCAATATGACTGGTGCCTCAATGAAATGAAAAAAGCTTCCCGTGAAATGGGGTTTGGTGATGACTGGGGAAAGGCGCTGGACAAAGTGAAAGAAAATCATCTGACGCCCGGACAACAGCCTCAGCTTATCAATGAACTGGAAGAACATGCCCTTCATGTAATTGACAGCATGGGATTAGTTACTATTTCTCCCCTTGCCAGAGAAGCATGGCGCATGGTGATGCTTTCACCTGAACAAATGAGGTTTGCTTCCTATTTTCTGGGAGGCCCTCAGATTATGGTTGCCTATGCAAATGAAGAGCAGGATTATGATACAAAAATGATGATCATGCGAAGCGGCAACTATTCTTTTGCCCGTGCAGAAGTGTTTCATGAACTGATTCCCGGCCACAATCTGCAATTTTTCATGAACAAAAGATACCGCCCTTACCGCAGGCAATTCAGTACACCTTTCAGTGCGGAAGGATGGGCTTTCTATTGGGAAATGATTCTTTGGGACAAAGGGTACAACAGGAATGCAGAAGAAAAGATCGGGGCCCTGTTCTGGAGAATGACCCGTTGTGCCCGCATCGTATTCTCATTAAATTATCATCTGAAGAACTGGACGCCCCAGCAATGCATTGATTACCTGGTGGAGAAAGTCGGGCTGGAAAGATTCAGTGCTGAATCGGAAGTGCGCAGGTCTTTTACCGGCGGTTATGGTCCACTTTATCAACTGGCATACATGATGGGAGCTCTGCAGATGTATCAATTGCACGGTGAAGTGGTAGGCAAAGGAAAGATGACCGACCGGCAATTCAATGACACATTTCTTCAGAACAATACCATTCCCATCGAAATGTTCCGTGCACTTGTAACTGATCAGAAGCTGAATCCTGATTTTTCGACCCAATGGAAATTTGAGGGTGATATTCCGGTAAAATAAAAAAAATAAGCAAGAGGTATCCCGGGCAAGAGTCCCGGGATACTTTACATCACTACTTTAAAAGCTCTTCATACAAAACATTGGCAACCGCTTTCAGGCCGGGATTGAATTCCACATCCGAATCCCTGTTGCATCCATTGGTGATGGCAACAATCCCGAATTTTTCCTTAGGCTGAAAAAACATCATGCTGTATAAACCGTAAGCCGACCCGGTATGGCCTACCATTGTTTTTCCGGGTATCAAACCGTCAGAAGTAAGCAAAGCCAGTCCATAACCGCTCAGCACGGGCGTCTGCATCAGGTGAGAACTTTTCTTTTTGATGATCCTCGTTTTCCCGTACTTGCCAAAATACATGTGCATGGTCATGTACTTAGCCAGGTCGGTGGCAGATATTTTCATTCCTCCCGTCGGGGAAAAAACAGGTGTGCTGTATCCCTGCACATAATTTTCTATCTGCTCTCTTCTCGGATTATAGGCTTCAGGATCTGCTGTGTAGGTCTTTGTCTGCGGATCATACTCATATAGTGTAACAAATTTTGCGGAGTCCAGGGCGCTGACTTCATATCCTCCGTACAAACCGAGCGGATCAAGCACATGTTGTTTCACATATTTATCAAAGCGCTGGCCCGAAATCCTCTCTATGATGGTGCCCACCATGTTAAAATTCAAATTGCAATAGCTGTACTTTTCTCCCGGTGCATAATCGCTATAACATTTCGCCCAATCAGGATTTTTGTCCGGGTTGATCACATCCAGGGTAAAATATCCCTGGTCATCATTGAGGCTGGAAGTGTGCGACAGAAGCATTTTTAATGTGATGACTTTACCGGGATATTTAGGATTACGAACTTTAAATCCGATGAGATCGCTCACATCATCGCTTAAGGAAAGTTTTCCGGCTTCCATCAACTGCATGATAGACGTTGAGGAAAAGGATTTGGAAATAGAAGCTATCCTGAAAATGTCAGAATTACTCAAAAGTGTGTTCGTCTCCCTGTTCTTCAGGCCAAAAGAATGAACATAGATAATCCTCCCTTTTTTTACAACGGCCACAGAAAGCCCGACCATATCAAATTGCTTCATCACACTTTCTATCCGTGATTCAACCTGCGGTTGTTGTGCATTTACTGAAAATCCTGAAAAAAATAATAGAAGGTATAAGAGAAACAGGCAATGCAGATAACTCCTTTTCATACTTAATTTTTTTATCTGATAACTGAATATAAGATCCCCGCTGATCTTCAGTATTTAAATTTAAGCCGAAACAACGACAGATCGAACATTTGTAAATATTAATTATCAATACTCTTATTATTAAATTACAGGACAGTTGCAGATACCTGCAAAAAATATTGATCGTGTCAGTTTCAATCATTTTACCTGCATTCTTTCAATACTTTCTCATCCTGTATTAAGAAATTATTAATTCAGCTAACTGACTGAGACAAAAAAGCTGAAGCCATTAATTTCGTAACCATGCCGGCGCAAGCCGGAGCCAAAACAAATTGATATGTCTCTTAATTCCATCTTCAACATCTTTGTTCCGAAAAACAAAGTGTTTTATGAGCTGTTTGAAAAAGTGGCAGACAATGTTGCCAAAATGGGTACCCTTCTCAGAGACGTGGTTGCCGAACCCGATTTTAACAAGAGGGCTGTTATCATCAGTCAGATTGAAGACCTGGAACACACCAATGATGAACTGACCCATAGCATCTTTACCGAATTGGGAAGAAATTTCATTACCCCTTTTGACCGGGAAGACATTCATTACCTGGCCTCCTCACTGGATGATATTGCCGATTACATTTATTCTGCAGCCAAAAAGATCAACTTTTACAGGATCAACCCCAACGAAACCGGCATGCAAAAAATGGCGGAACTCATTGAGTTGAGCGCCCAGCAGGTGTCCATTGCGGTCAAACAACTGCGCAATATGAAAAATATGCGCCAGCTTACTGAAGCGCTGGTAAAGATCAACAGCACCGAAAATCAGGCCGATGATATTTTTGATATGAGTATTGAACATCTTTTTGATACAGAACCTGATGCAAAGGAAGTGATCAAGAAAAGAGAAATCTACCAGGTAATGGAAATAGTAACGGACAAATGTGAAGATGCCAGTAATGTTATCGAATCAATAATTATCAAGTATGCCTGACAGGTCAAATTATTATTTTGCTTTATGACTGCTTTTCTGGTTACCATCATCGCCTTGGCTCTGATCTTCGATTACATTAATGGATTTCATGATGCCGCCAACGCCATTACTAATATAGTTTCTACAAAAGTGCTAACTCCATTTCAGGCAGTATTATGGGCTGCCTTGTTCAATTTTGCCGCTTTTTTAATCTTTAAAGATCACGGGGTAGCCAGCACGATTGCAAAGAATACGGTAAAGCCTGAAATCATGACCGGACATGAAGGTTTAAAAATCATTTTGTCGGGGCTGATCGCTGCGATCTGCTGGAATTTATTGACCTGGTGGCTGGGAATACCTTCTTCTTCCTCGCATACTTTAATCGGGGGATTTGCCGGAGCTGCCATCGCTCATACAGGAGGGTTTCAGGCAATAAATATGGCTTCAGACCCTAACATTATCAAAACTGCGAGTTTTATTATAGTTGCACCTATTACAGGTATGCTGATCGCCTTTATTATAGCAATATGGTTCATGAATTCCTTCCGTAAAGGAATTGTCCCCAGGTTATTCTCATTGTTGGTCATTGTGGGTGTCCTGATATTTCTTTACAACATTCTTGTATTTGACAAAACAAAACTTACTTCCCATTATCAGAGCTATATCTTAAAAGTAATTTTCGATTCTAAAAACTTCAAATGGATTTTGCTTTCAGGTATTCTATTAATCATGGCCATATTCTCATTTTATCTTCATTCACTTAATGTCAAAAGAGCAAATGCATGGTTTCGAAGACTGCAATTGGTAGCATCTGCGTCTTTTAGTATTGGCCATGGCGGTAATGATGCGCAAAAAGTAATGGGGCTGATTACTATTGCACTTATATCAAACGGCACAATCAGTCATTTTGAACAAATGCCTACCTGGGTGCCTTTATCATGCTATACTGCGATCGCACTAGGAACTATGAGCGGCGGATGGAAAATTGTCAAAACTATGGGAACAAAGATCACCAAGATCAGGTCTTTTGAAGGAGTAGCAGCGGATTCTGCCGGAGCCATTACCCTATTTGTAACAGAAGCATTAAGAATTCCGGTGAGCACCACTCATACTATTACGGGATCCATTATGGGTGCGGGGGCCACAAAAAGATTATCTGCGGTTCATTGGGGTGTAACCATTAACCTGGTATGGGCGTGGATACTGACTATACCCATCAGTGGTTTGCTGGCAGCCGGTGTTTACCTGGTAGTCAATCTTTTTACCTGATCCTGTATTTTTTTATCATATTTTAAAAAATTTCTGACTTTTGTGATTATACTTAATCATGGCAAAAATCTTAGTTACAGGCGGTTGCGGTTATATAGGATCTCACACCCTTGTAGATCTGGCAGAAAACGGATTTGATGTAATATCCGTTGATGATAATTCACGATCCGATCCTCATATCCTGAACGGAGTAGAGAAGATCACTGGAAAGAAAATAAAAAACTATAAAGTAGATCTCTGCAATTACGATGACCTTTTCGCCATCTTCCAGGAAAACGAAGATATCACCGGCATCATTCATTTCGCTGCATACAAATCGGTGGGCGAATCAGTGAAAGAACCCTTGCTTTATTTTGAAAACAACCTGGTATCGCTGATGAACCTGTTGAAATGTGTCAAAGAATTTCAGACTCCTTATTTTGTATTCTCATCTTCCTGCACAGTGTATGGCAATCCCGATAAAGTGCCGGTAACCGAGAAAACACCTCCCAAACCTGCTGAATCACCTTACGGATATACCAAGCAAATGGGAGAACAGATCTTGAATGAATTTGCAAAAAGTTCAGGCACCAACTGCATTCTTCTCCGCTACTTTAATCCGGTAGGAGCACATCCTTCGTGCCTGATCGGGGAAACTCCTTTGGGGAAACCGGAGAACCTTGTTCCTGTAATCACTCAGACAGCCATCGGAAAAATTCCAAAAATGACCGTGTTCGGAGACGACTATCCCACCCGTGACGGATCCTGTCTCCGTGATTTCATTCATGTTTGCGATATTGCGCATGCACATACGCTGGCACTCAGATACCTGGAAGAAAAGAAAAACCATAGCCTTTGTGAAGTGTTCAATTTAGGTACCGGAAACGGCGTGACCGTACTGGAAGCAATAAAGACTTTCGAAAAAGTAAACGGAGTGAAATTGAATTATTCCATCGGACCGAGAAGGCCCGGCGATGTGATCGCCATCTATGCCAATAATGATCTTGCCAAAAAACTTCTGGGATGGGATCCGGGATTTTCTTTGGATGAAATGATGTCCACTGCCTGGAAGTGGGAACAAAAACTAAAAGCAGATGATACAATTCTTAATAAACAAAAACCGGATCTCAATTAGCCTACACAACTGTCTTAATACAGGTAGTACCTTTTTTTTACAAACAACCGATATTTACCGAGCACTCCCTTCATAAGAGCTGAAAATCATAATCAGAAATATTCCGGCATTCACATCTGCATTGCAAAACAAATAATCCAAAAAAAGATTATGGCTGTTTACTGACTTCATTTCCTAATTTTGCGGGAATTATCATTCAATCATGCTCAAAGAAATTCAATCGACAGGAAGTAAAGACACAAGAAGTGGTTTCGGTGATGGCATTCTGGAAGCCGCAAGAAAAAATCCGAAAATCGTTGCACTCACAGCAGACCTTGCGGGATCGCTCAAACTGCATCCATTTATAAAAGAATTTCCCGAACGCTTTTTTCAATGTGGAATATCTGAAGCAAACATGATCGGTGTTGGAGCCGGATTGACCATAGGAGGAAAAATTCCCTACACCACTACTTTTGCCAATTTTTCCACCGGTCGTGTTTATGATCAGATCCGTCAAAGTGTGGCCTACAGCGGTAAGAATGTTAAGCTCTGTGCGTCCCACGCAGGCCTTACTCTCGGTGAAGACGGAGCCACACATCAAATGCTAGAGGACATCGGGATGATGAAGATGCTTCCGGGAATGACGGTCATTGTACCATGTGATTACACTCAAACCAAAGCCGCCACAAAAGCTATTGCAGATTACCAGGGGCCCGTTTACCTGAGATTCGGCAGACCATCATGGCCCATCTTCACCCGTGAAGAAGATTTCACAATCGGCAAAGCACAATATTTTTCCGAAGGAAGTGATGTAAGCATCTTTGCCTGCGGCCACATGGTATGGTATGCCATTCAGGCGGGAGCTCAGTTGGAAGAAAAAGGCATCAGTGTAGAAGTGATTAATATTCATACAGTAAAACCGCTTGATGAAACCGCAGTACTTTCTTCTCTGAAAAAAACAAAATGTGCCGTAACTGTTGAGGAACATAATATCATTGGCGGATTAGGGGATTCCATTGCACAGGTTGCAGCCAAACATTTTCCTGTACCTATAGAATATATCGGCACCAAAGATAAATTCGGGGAAAGCGGAAAGCCGGTGGAACTTCTCAAAAAATTCGGGCTGGACATTCCGGATATAGTTGCCGCAGCAGAAAAAGTACTCAACAGAAAAAAGAACGGATAACAGATCATTCTTTCTGAGGCTTTTTTTAATTGGCCCTTCTTATTTACTTTTAATCTGCAAATGACTTCCATAGCGTTTGCCTCTATACAATAAAAAGAATTTAAGACCGATGTCAACACCGGCAGATCTCAGCGACAGTGAATTACTTGCTCAGTTTCGCAACCCGGTTACGAAAGAAAAAGCCTTTACGGCAATCATAAAGAAATACCAGGAAAAACTTTACTGGCATGTACGAAGGATGGTCATTGAACACGAAGACGCCAATGATGTTCTGCAAAATGTTTTTATCCGTGTGTGGAATGGGCTGGAAAATTTCAGAGAAGACAGCCGGCTGTACACATGGTTGTACCGCATTGCAACGAATGAAAGTCTGACCTATCTGGAACAACAAAAAAAGCGGTCTGCAGTAAGCATGAGCGAAGTGGAAAGCGGCCTGAGTAACAAAATAAAGGCTGATAAATATTTCGATCCCAACAGGCTGGAATGGAAACTGCAATTGGCTATCCAGCAATTACCTGAGAAGCAAAGACTTGTATTTAACCTGAGATATTATGATGAAATGCCCTATGAAGAGATGAGTAAAGTGCTTGATACCAGCGAAGGAGCCCTGAAAGCAAGTTACCATCATGCGGTCAAAAAAATTGAGGACTATATAAAGAATCATTAAACCTTTCGGGTAAAATACTGTCAGACTTAACGCATCAATGATACAGAAAGATAATATATTAAAAGAATTATCAGAACTACAAAGCACACTTGCATCTGCACGGCCTCAAAATACTTTTACGGCTCCGGAAGGCTATTTTGGTGATCTGGCCGATGATGTCCTGAAACGCATCAAAGCCATGGAAGCCGGAGATGCAAGTAAAGAAATAAGTATATTATCTCCCTTACTAAGCCACATCACAAATAAAAATCCGTATTCCGTCAGCAGCTACTATTTTGATTCACTGGAAGGAAATATTTTAAGAATGCTCCATGAAACTAAGGCATCCGAAGAGCCTGAAAAGGAGCTGGAAGCACTTTCGCCATTGCTCAGCAGGCTGAACAAACAGATGCCCTATCACGTTTCAAAGAATTACTTTGAAAATATCGGTTCATCCGTTACTTCCCGTTTGAGCAACGCTCCGAAAGCAAAAGTGATTCCGTTGATACGCCGTAAATGGGTGCGGTATGCAGCAGCTGCCGTAGTGATCAGCTTTATTGCCGTTGCAGGCCTTTTATTCGAATATCAATCGCAGGTGGATCCTGCAAAAAATCCCGACGGATGGGTGGCAAAAAATATTAAAAAAGTCAGCAACGGGCAATTAGATGCATTTATCAGTCTGGCAAATGAAGATCTGGCATCATATAAGCCCGGAAATGCAAATAAGGAAAAAACGGATGACATAAAAGAACTGTTGAGAGGAGTCCCTGAAAACCAGTTAATGGAATTCATCAACGAAACTGCTCCTTTGGGAAATGATCTCTCCATAATGAATTAACCAAAAAGAGATGCGAAGGCTATTATTTATATCAACATTTCTGTTACTGATAACTTCTGTACTCCGGGCCCAGGATACTTCGGAGAATAATGACAGAATCCGCGATAAAATGACCGAGTTTATCCGGCGCAGGCTGGATCTTAATAAAGATGAAATAAAAAAATTTACACCTGTTTTCCACCGTTATTTCAAAGAATGGAGATCCACATTAAAAGATTTCAAAGGCAATCCTGACCGATTGCTTCTGCAACAAAAACTGATTGACCTGCGCATCCGCTACCGTGATGAATTTAAGCCAATTATCGGTGAACAAAAAAGCAATAAAGTGTTTGATGAGCAGCAACGTTTTATTCAGGCTGTACGCAAATTGCGTAATGATCAAAGAGCGGACATACGTACAAACAGGCAGCGAAGGGCTATGAAACAATAAAAAATTACACTATCTTTGAAACTGGTGTTTTTCATAGGTTAGCAACGGCCGTCCCGAATCTTCGGGAAGGCCTTTTTTTTGAAACATTTTTTTGAATTTACAATTTAAAATTTCCAGAGAGGGTTTTTCACATCATGATAAAATAAAAAAGACCATTTTTCTTTCTCGCCTCTCTGCCACCAGCTTCTTCTAAGCTCCATGGCTTTTCTTCCGTCAAAATCATACTTCGCAATAAAGCGATGCTTCATCTGTTGCAACTGAGAAGCATCATCACCTCCGTAAAAAACAACTTCTCCTCGATCGTGAATAAAAAATACCTGGTGATAAGGAGAATGTGCTCCCGTAACCTCATAATGAATATGGTCCCCGATCATACCTGAATCCTCATGGAGAAAAGTAACCTTTGAATCATGTTTCAGCGCTTCCAGTTCATGAGACAGATAAGAAGGAGCCCCTTTTTCAAAAGCATAATCCAACTCTCTTTTTTGTAAATAGTAAGTGGCATTGGGGAAACCAAGCTTATCAGGCTTCGTTTTACTGCGCAACCCGCCCGAATGGTCTTTATGAAGATGCGATAACAAAATTCCGGTCACTTCCGAAATACCTATGCCGGCATTCAGTAAATTCTGATGGAGTTTCATCCTTCCGTTCTCTTCCGAAAAGCCCAGCCCGGTATCCAGCAATAAAATATCATTGGATGTAATGATAACGAAAGGTTGTACTTCCACCAGGATACTGCCAACAGGTCTTTTTTGCAGATTATCTTTTCCCGGATCAAACGGAAAAAATTGTTTTGTCCTGTCAACAGTGAATGTGCCTTCGATAAGCGGAATGATCTTCATACCCTTTTATTAAACCCAGATCAGAAACTGATCAGTTTATTTAATCAATAAGCCATACAAAAATAAGATATCAGGACACCTTACCTCAACACCATGTGTCGATCGGCATCCAGCCGTACCAGAATGAAGATCATTATAGTAAAAGTGATCAGGGAAGTCCCTCCATAGCTTATCAGAGGTAGTGTGATGCCGATTACCGGGGCAAGCCCGACTGTCATGGCAAGATTGATGGCAATATGAAAAAAGAAAACTCCGGCAACCCCATACGCATAGCACCGGCTGAATACGCTTCGCTGTCTTTCCGCTATTGTAATGATCCGGAAAAGCAGGATCAGGTAAATTCCAAGCAGAACGATACTTCCTGCAAATCCAAAGCCTTCACCTATGGTGCAAAAAATAAAATCCGTTCTTTGTTCGGGCACAAAATCATACCGTGTCTGTGTGCCTTTGAGCAATCCTTTTCCCCACAGCTGCCCGCTGCCGATCGCAATTTTTGACTGCCTTACATTGTAATTGCTTTGATTGGCCTTTCGTTTTGCATCAGGGGTTACTTCCTCTTCGCCTTCCTGGTAAGGATTATCTTTTCCGAATAAACTGTAGATCCTTTCCACCTGATATTTTTGCAATACATGTTTAAAAGCAAAGGGCACTGCAAAACGCTGGATCCCCACGCATACAAACCACAGAAGTATTACAACGACCAGCATACCCCTGTTTCTTTTTATAGTACGACGATTAAAATAAATAACTAAAGCAGCAATCACAGTCAGAATAATAGCCAGAACATTCGGTTCAATAACTATGGTTGCCACCACCAATGCTGCTATTGCAAAACCTATGATGAGGATGATGGAGGGCAATCCTTCCCGAAACATTACCAGGAAAAAAGAAAAATAGACCAGCGCCAGTCCTGTTTCTCTTTGTAATATGGAAAGTAAAGACGGGAATAAGGCGATGGCAGCGGCAATAATCTGTGACTTAGGTTTTGAGAAATTCGTCTCCGGCCTTGAAATATATTTTGCCAGGGCCAGCGCCACACAGATTTTACAAAACTCTGCGGGCTGAAATTGAAATCCGCCGATACGGATGATGGATTCCGTTCCTTTGATACGGGAATGAAAGGGGAAAACAAGTAACAATATAATAATACCTACAAAATACCACAGGTTAGCGGTAGCCGTAAAAAATTTACTGTCTGTAAGTAAAACAAAGAAACCAAGAATAAGGGCAATGATGAAATAATAAAATTGCCTGCTGTAATCTGTTTTGAATTGAAAAAAACTCTGAATGATGGGATCCGTATCCCTGTAGGTAGCAGCAAATATGGCTATGATGCCTATCAGCGACAATACCACATAAAGCCCGATCAGGCTCCAGTCTATTCCTTTTGATATTTCAGGATTTTTCTGAGTCATGGAAATTACAAGATCCCTTCTTTTTTATTGCCGGTCGTTGCTTTTTTATTGTCCCTGATGATGGCATCAGGCTTTTGAGTGACCTTACGTTCAGCGCTGTCATTTTTCCTGGCCGGCGCTTTTTGTATAATTGTATCAGGATGTAATACTTCTTCAGGAACATCTTCCATTTGCAAAGTATCCTTAATCGCTTTCCGGATCATATCCAAAGAATCTTTTCTGATTCTTTGTAAAGAATCCCTGGTTTTGATCTCCCGGAGCATATAAGAGGGAATAAGATTAGCATTAGCCATTCTTTCTTCCAATGGTTTGCGGTTAGCAGCTATAGTGTCATTTAAATATTTTTCTATCATCAACCCTGTGATGGGAGCAGCCCAGGTGCCTCCGAATCCTGCATTTTCACAGATGACCATAATGGCGATTTTGGGATTCTCACGGGGTGCAAAAGCAGCAAAGAATGAATGGTCTTTTTGTTTTGCTCCGTGAGAATAATTTTCGGCAGTTCCTGTCTTACCGCAAATGGTTATTCCCGGCAGTTTTGCGCCTCTTCCTGTTCCTATATCAACAACACCCTGCATTCCATCATGCACCGCCTCGAATATGCTATCGGGAATATCCATAGGATTGATCTTCTTTCTATATTTTTCCAGCAATCCGAATTTATCGCCTCCGTCAATGGAATCTACCAGGTGAGGGATCCTGTACCAGCCTTTATTGGCGAGATAAGCCATCTCATTAGCCATTTGCAAAGGCGTTACCAGCACTTCTCCCTGGCCGATGCTTACGGAACGGAAAGTACAAAAATTCCAATGGCCTTTTCCATAGATCCTGTTGTAGGTAGCAGGGGTTGGAATGATACCACTCCCTTCTGAAGGAATGTCAACACCCAGTTTATGCCCAAGCCCGAAACCATACATATAATTATCCCAATTGCTCAAACTGCTGTCCACATCTGGAAAGACCGGATTATTAATCACCTTCTGCATTACATTGGCGAAATAAGTGTTGCATGAAAAAGTGATACCTCTTGTCAGGTTGAAGACACCCGGATCCAGGCAACGCATCGGTTTACCGCATCCGTAAAAAGCTCCGGTACATGTGAAAGTGGTTTTAGTGGTAATGACGCCTTCATGCAATGCCAGGATGGCCTGCAATGTTTTAAATGTTGATCCGGGAGGATAGGAATTGAGGACTGCCCTGTTCATCAAAGGAAGTTTCGGGTCAACATACAATTGAGAAAAGTGTTTTCTTCTTTCCGCTCCGGTCAATAAATTCGGATCATAAGTCGGGCTGCTCACCATGGCCAGGATGCCGCCTGTCTGCGGATCAATAGCCACAATGGCGCCTACTTTATTTTGCATCAGTTTCTCGCCTTCCTTTTGCAATTCGATATCCAAACTCAAATGCAAATTACTTCCTGCAATGGCAGCAGTGTCAAAAGCGCCATTTTCATAAGGGCCCTGGATACGGTTGAAATTATCCTTGATCAGAAATTTTACACCTCTTTCTCCCATTAATACTTTTTCATAGCTGCTTTCCAGCCCGGTCATTCCGGCATAATCACCGGATTGATATCCTTCATCAGCATGTTTTTTCAAAAAATTACTGTCCACCTCGCCAAGGTATCCGAGTACATTGGCAGCCGCACCGTATGAATATTTCCTGATAGGCCTTTCCTGAATATAAAACCCGTTTCCAAAACGCCACATATTTTCCTGCATACGTGCATATTTCTGAGCGGAAAGAGATGCTTCGAAAACGGAAGGGCGGAAAGATTTATTCCGGATGATGCCATTGATGATCCTTCGCCTGAATTCAGCCGTATCAATTTCCATCAGGCCGCAGAAAAAAGCGGTATCCAATCCTTTGATCTGCGAGGGTATCACCATCAAATCATAGGTCAGTGTATTATTTAAAATAGGCCTTCTATCCCGGTCAAAGATGATTCCGCGTAACGGATAAACAACCGTACGCTGAATGGCATTCTCATCGGCAAGCCTTTTATATTTTTTTGAAAGTACCTGCAAATGAAAAAGCTGGGCAATGATGACAATGAATGTTATCAGGAATATCAGTCGAATGATACGGTTTCTGGATTGGTTAAACACAGGCATAGAACAATATAAGATTAAGGCTTTTAAATAGCAACTGCAAATTTCGTTGCGCCATTTACGCTTTCCAAATCTATTTTAAGTTCTCCGGCCTTTTAAGAATTCTTTGAAGACGATCACTGCACATTGGTGCGGTACTTCAGTTGCCGCGGGAATAAAAACTCAACCGTAAAGATCAGCAGAAGACTTATGGCTGTAGTGCCAAACACTTTAATGATGAAATCGAGGAAACTGCCAAAGCTCAACCACTCCAGGAATACAAGATACGTATGGTGCAAAACCGTCAATATGGATATATAAATGGCATAAGGTGTCCATCCCATGGCTTTGACTGAAGGTTCGCGGTAGTTGAATTCAGTAATATCTTTAGGCATAAGTAGATGAATGACAAAAGGTCTTGCATAAGCTATCAGCACGCAGGCAGATGCGTGGAGCCCGGGTGTCAGCGTAAAATAGTCCAGGGCCAGCCCTAATACAAATCCGACAAATAAGAGACCGCCTCTTGAAATATTAAAAGGAAGCCATAGAATAAAAAGAAAATATAAATAAGGAGTAATAAACAGGTGCAACTGGGGAATCTTATTCAGGATATAAACCTGTATTAAGATAAACAGTACAAAACGGATCGTATTTCTCACTATACTACTCACCTGGAACCGGATTTAGGCTGTTCGATTTTCTTTTTGGTATCGTTAAAAAGTTGTACCTGCTCATCATATTGCAGGTTTTCTATCACATGTACCTTTTGAAGGCTGAAAAAATCAGCCGCCGTTTTCACTTTCAAAGTAAAAAAGCCGGTGACATTATCTATCGAAATACCGGCAACCGTACCTATTATATATCCCGGAGGAAAATTATAGGAATAGGTGCTGGTCAACACGGTATCCCCTTTCTTTACATCAGCGCTCTTTGGGATATTTTTTAAAGTGAGATACCTGGGATCTTTACCATCCCATTGCAAGGTTCCAAACTCGCCTCCTTTTTTCAAAGAGGCATTTACCGTATTCTGCACATGAAGAAGGCTCATGGCTTCACTGAAGTTGTCACTCACATTGACAATGATCCCTACCGGATACCCGTCTGAGCTGATCACCGCCATATTATCTTTAATACCACGTATGGAGCCTCTGTTTATCTGGAAATAATTCTTCTGACTGCTGACGGTATTATAAACCACAGAGGCATCACGGTACAGGTAACGGCGGTAATGGCCCAATGTATCATAGGGAATTGTGTCTTTCACCAGCGTAACACCGGAATCAGGTCTTACAAAATTGCTTTGAAGGAGATTTAGCAAAGAATCATTCAAATGATGGAGTCTTTTATTTTCCTGCTTCAAACTGAAATAATCCTCTACCTTATTATATTGAGTATTGATACGGCCGGTGATCTCGGTGGCAATACCAAGAAACTGCGCCCGGTGAAACCGGTTATACCGGAAAAGGAAAGACAGAGAGATGGCCTGCAATACAAGAAATGTAAAGAAAACCGAATACCGTCTGAGAAAAAGAAAAACGTTACGCATTGATTACAACACAAGATTCAGAATACAAGATATAGTAACTTTGATGCTCGTATCCGCATCTCCTGTTCTTATTTATCGCATCACGAAAGGATACCTGTCATAATTCTTCAGTGCAAGTCCCGTACCACGAACCACACTTTTCAAAGGTTCGTCGGCAACATGTACCGGCAATTTTATTTTCTGGCTTAATCTTTTATCCAGACCTCTTAATAAAGCCCCGCCGCCGGTGAGGTACATGCCTCTGCGATAAATATCTGCCGCCAGCTCGGGAGGGGTCTGTTCCAATGCTCTGAGAATAGCCTCTTCAATTTTGAAAATACTCTTATCCAAAGCCTCAGCAATTTCCTGGTAGCCAACCATGATTTGCTTGGGTATACCGGTAACCAGGTCACGTCCGTTTACCGGGTATTCATCCGGCGGGTTATCAATATCTTTCAAAGCAGCACCCACCTGAATTTTGATTTGCTCGGCAGTCCTTTCTCCAATCAACAAACTATGGTATCTGCGCAGCGCTTCCATTATGTCAGCAGTGAATTCATCTCCGGCAACACGAATAGATTGATCGCAGACAATTCCTGCCAGTGCGATTACTGTGATACCGGTAGTTCCACCGCCAATGTCAATGATCATATTCCCTACCGGTTCTTCTACATCTATACCAATACCCAGGGCGGCAGCCATCGGTTCATGAATCAGATACACTTCTTTTGCACCTGCCTGCTCGGCGCTGTCACGCACCGCCCTCTTCTCCACTTCCGTAATGGAAGAAGGAATACAGATCATCATTCTCCAACTCGGGGGAAACAGCGGTTTCTTGGGATACACCAGTTTAATAAGTTCTCTGATCATTAGTTCCGCAGCATTGAAATCTGCAATTACCCCATCCTTCAAAGGACGCACCGTGCGGATGCCTTCATGCACTTTTTCATGCATCATAAGGGCTCTTTTCCCTACGGCAAGAACGTTTTTGGGGTTGTTACGATCCAGCGCTACAATGCTTGGTTCGTTCACCACCACTTCTTCATCATGTATAATCAGGGTATTAGCAGTGCCCAGGTCTATTGCTATTTCTTGTGTAAACCAGTTAAAAATTCCCATTGTTTCGGATTGGATTTAGTGGTTGCAAAGTACGGTCAAATAATTTGAATTCACAAAGCGAAACTTCCGATTTAACCTGATTTTCATAGCGCCCTCAAAAATTCCTTTTCATTTTTCATATACCTTCAATGTATGCGGATCATCACCCGTACTGTGCTGATACTTTCCCTGGTAAGTTTATTTGCCGATGTAGCAAGTGAAATGCTCTATCCTGTCATTCCTGTTTATCTGGAAGAAATCGGATTCACTGTTTTTCTGATCGGGCTCCTGGAAGGGTTGGCAAGTTTTGCCGCCGGCATCAGTAAAGGTTATTTCGGAGAACTGAGTGATCTGAAAGGAATACGGTTACCCCTGGTACGGGCCGGCTATTTTTTGAGCGCTATTTCTAAACCAATGATGGCAATGTTCATTTATCCGCTCTGGGTATTTCTTGCCAGAACACTGGACAGGTTGGGAAAAGGAATCCGCACTGCTCCGAGAGATGCCATACTCTCTGCACAAGCCACCAGGGAAACCAAGGGAAGGATCTTCGGATTTCACCGCGGAATGGACACACTCGGGGCAACCATCGGCCCTGCGATCACTCTTGTTTATCTCTATTTTCATCCGCAACAATATAAAACTGTTTTTTATTTCGCTTTTATACCCGGAATAGTTTCTGTTTTATTGCTTTATCTGCTGAAAGAGAAAAAAATTTATTCATCAACAAAATCAGGAAATTTTTTTTCTTTTTTGAAATACTGGAAAACGGCAACTCCCGAATTTAAAAAACTGGCGGCGGGCCTTCTTGTCTTCGCTCTCTTCAACAGCTCCGATATTTTTCTTTTGCTGAAAACAAAAGAGATCACGGGAAACGACAACATTACCATCGGCGCCTATGTCTTTTACAACCTGATATTTGCTCTGGCATCATATCCGCTTGGTATGTGGGCGGACCGGGCGGGGTTTAAAAAAGTTCTTTCTTTCGGGTTCCTCCTCTTTGCCTTTGTGTATGCCTGTTTTGCGTTTCATCCTTCCGTTACTATGATCTTTATTCTGTTCTTTATTTATGGTATTTATGCAGCCGCTACTGATGGAGTAAGCAAAGCATGGATCACCAATATTGCACACGATAAGAACACAGCTACTGCTGTTGGATTTTACACTTCATTGGAAAGCATCTGCACTTTACTGGCAAGCACTATCGCCGGCGCTTTATGGTTCTGGCTGGGCAGCATATATACATTTGGTATCACTGCCATCATCACTCTCGCTGTCCTTGTCTATTTCATGACAGCATTCAAACATCATTAACATTTGATTTTATTCTTTATACAGAGATTTGCACCACTAACCGAATCATTGTAATAACCGAATTTCAAAACTCAAACTGTAATAACACTTATGAAAAAGATTTTTTTCTCTTTGATACTTCTGTTCTCAATTTTTTCTGTGCAGGCACAAAGTAAAAGTATGAACGGCCCCGATTATCAGGATGCACTGGGCGTTAAGATCTGGAATGGCGGAGGTATTTCTTACAAACATTTCTTTGACGATAACAATGCAGGAGAACTTTTCGGATATTTCTGGGGTCAGGGATTTCGGGTAACCGGTCTTTACGAGATCCACGGACCTATCTCAGGCGCCTCCGGTCTGAAATGGTATATCGGCCCCGGCGTTCATGTCGGGTTTTATAATGTAAAAAACGGTAACGGATCATTCGTAGGCGTTGACGGAGTGATCGGCCTTGACTATAAATTCAACTCTGCCCCTATCAATATTTCATTAGACTGGCAACCTTCTTTTGAATTTGGAGCAGGGCGTGGGTTTTATGGTGATTGGGGCGGACTGGGCGTACGCTATACATTCTGATCTTACTCTTACAGTTTATAATAAAAAAAGGAGCGATTAATTATGATCGTTCCTGTTTTTGTTTTCATAAGAAATAGCCGCTCATTTTACGGTATAGTAAACGTTAAATGAATTCATATCCGATATCATCCCTGTAATAGATTCCCTCATAGTTGATATATTCCAATACTTCCAATGAAGAAAGCACTGCTTCTTTCAGGTTCTCACCATAAGAAGTGACACAAAGCACACGGCCTCCGTTGGTCAGAATTTTTCCTTCTTCTTCGCGGGTGCCTGCATGAAATATCAAAGTTTGTTTTCCGTATTTTTCATTCAATCCGGTGATCTCATATCCGGTTTGGTACCCGGTAGGGTATCCGCGGCTCACTGCAACAACAGTAGCTGCAGCTCTGGGGTCAATTCTTATCTTCACTTTATCCAGTTCTTTTTGCGTAGCTGCAATAAATAATCCTACAATGTCATTTTCAAGACGGGGCAATACCACCTGCGCTTCGGGATCTCCCAATCTGCAATTATATTCAATGACATAAGGTTCGCCTTTTACATTGATCAGGCCAAAATAAATAAAACCGGTGTAATCAATTTTCTCCTTGCGTAAACCATTGATGGTAGGCTTGATGATCCTTTCTTCCACTTTGTACATCAACCCGGGAGTGATAAAAGGAAGAGGGCTCACAGCACCCATACCGCCCGTATTCATTCCTTTATCTCCCACACCCACTCTTTTATAATCTTTTGCTTCAGGAAGTATCACATAATTTTCTCCGTCGGTCAGAACGAATATGCTGAACTCAATTCCATCCAGGTATTCTTCCACCACCACTTTTTTACTTGCTTCACCGAATTTGTTGTGATACAACATTAATTCAAACTCCGCAATCGCTTCCACATGATTCTGGCATATAGCCACTCCTTTACCTGCAGCTAACCCATCTGCTTTTATCACAATAGGCAAAGTATGTTGCTGCAGATATTCCACACCTTTCTCATATTCCTCTATAATAAATTCTTTGTAAGCAGCCGTAGGTATTTTATGCCTTTGCATAAAAGCTTTTGCAAAAGACTTACTGGCTTCCAGTTGCGCTCCTTTTCCGGAAGGGCCTACAAAATATATTTTCTGTAACTCTTTATCTGCTTTGAAATAATCGTACAGCCCATTGGCCAGGGGCTCTTCGGGCCCCACAACGATCATATCAATACTTTCCAGGTAACAAAATTTACCGATAGCTTCAAAATCCTTTATATCAAGAGGTACATTTTTACCGCAGAGTGCAGTGCCCGGATTCCCGGGAGCAATATATAAAGGGTTGGTCCAAACGCTTTGATTCAATTTCCAGGCAAGGGCATGTTCTCTTCCTCCGGATCCTAACAATAGTATTCGCATCAGTAGTTTTAGATTTGGATTTTATTTTATGCGAACTTAATATAGGTTGGTTAAATAAACCACTAATTATTTTTGAGTGGTTAAATTTCTGTACTTTGGGCAACCAACTTCTTTACTAACGATCGTTATTTAAAACAACCAGTATGAATCAAACTGCTAAAACCGGCAAACATCCCAAACAACTGTATGTTTTATTTATCACAGAAATGTGGGAGCGATTTGGCTATTATTTGATGGTAGGAATTCTTTTATTGTACCTGACAGATAATACAACCGGCGGCAGGGGGATGTCTAATGCAGAAGGTGCTGATATAGTGGGAAGTTTTATTGCTTTAGTCTATCTCACCCCTTTTATCGGCGGGCTAATTGCTGACAGGTATCTTGGATACATCAGATCCATCTTTTTGGGAGGTATTCTCATGGCTGCAGGATATCTCACATTGACTTTACCGGGCAAATACACTATGTATATAGCGATGGCAAGTATCATTATTGGAAATGGATTTTTCAAGCCGAATATCTCCACAATACTTGGCATCGTTTACAACAGGGAAGATCTGAAGCCTCTAAAAGATAATGCGTATAACATTTTTTACATGGGCATTAATATCGGGGCATTACTTTGCAATTTTGCTGCTGCTATTCTGAGAAACAGGATCGGATGGACCGCTGCCTTTTCCGCAGCCGGTATCGGTTTGACATTTGGCCTTATCTGGTTTGCTATAAATCTTAAAAAAATAAAACCGTTTGATATTAAAAAGCCGATGCAGCCAGAGGACATGAAAACTTCCAAAATACTCGGCTCCGTTTTTATTCCTATGATCATCTTTGCAATCATCGGCTGGATTATTCCCGGAAATATTTTCGGCACCGATTCTGCTGATGCATTCATTTTCGCATGTATTCCTGTAATATACTTTTATGCGAATATCTGGCGCAAAGGAAATGCAGAAGATAAAAAAGGGATTGGCGCTTTACTCTTTGTGTTTGCCGTTTCCGTTATTTTCTGGACTATTTACAATCAAAATTCAACCGGCCTTACTATTTGGGCTCAAACACATACTAACAGGGAAATTCCTAAAATTTTAGAAAAACCTGCCGATGCAATCTATATGCTGCAAACGGTTACTACCACACCGAGAGAAACTGAAAAAGTAGATCAATATTTACGTGTTGAAACTGACTCTGCGGGAAATGCTTTAAAAACAATGGGGCCCGATCCCTATTTTAATAATGTACCCAAAGATAAATGGCCGGCAAGCGGTGAAGAGAAATTAGCCAATACCGAATTGTTTCAATCCATCAATCCGTTTTTTATTGTAGTATTAACGCCGCTGCTTCTTGCATTTTTTGCCTGGCGAACACGAAAGAAAAAGACAGTGACCACTGCAAGCAAGTTTGCCTGGGCATTGATTATATCCGGATTGAGTGCCTTGGTAATGGTGATCGCTACTATGTCTGTACCTAGCATTTACCAGGATAAAACCTCCGCTATGTGGCTTTGGCTTACTTACGGAATTTTTACTGTCAGTGAAATTTGTCTCAGCCCGATCGGGTTGTCATTTGTATCTAAGCTGGCACCCCCACGTTTAGGAGCATTGATGATGGGCGGCTGGTTTCTTTCCACATCGTTAGGAGGAAAAATTGCCGGAGTGATGGCGAGCTTCTGGGATAAGATTCCCGATAAAAGAATTTTCTTCGGCATTATTGCCTTCGCTGCTCTGCTGGGGGGACTATTAATTTTTTCAAAAGTAAAATCGCTGAATCAGATAGTAAAAGATAAAACCGGTTCAGTTTAGAATCCGGAAATTTTTTATTTGAAAAGCTGTTTAGTGAATCAGACAGCTTTTTTATTTATCTTCCCTTTACAAAATCAACATTATGGCGGATCAATCCACCGGATTCAAACCCTTCGTTCCTGCAGAAACAAAAATGGCCGAGTTCACTCTAAAGTCAGTATTGACAGGAGCGATCTTCGGGATCATTTTCGGTGCAGCCACTGTTTACCTTGCACTCAAAGCCGGGCTGACCGTTTCTGCTTCGATCCCCATAGCAGTCATGTCCATACTTCTCGGTAAAATGTTTTTGAAAACAACAGTTCTTGAGAACAACATCATACAGACCACAGGTTCCGCCAGTGAGAGTGTTGCCGCGGGAGTTGTATTCACTTTCCCCGGATTTCTTTTTCTCAGCGAAGCACAAAGCGCCAATTATTTTCAATACTTCACCATTCTTATCCTTGCGATCATCGGAGGCATACTCGGCACATTGATGATGATCCCTTTGCGCCGGTCACTGATCGTAAAAGAGCACGGAGTGCTTCCCTATCCTGAAGGAACAGCCTGTGCTTCCGTTTTAAAAGCAGGAGAAAAAGGCGGCAACCTTGCCAGGATGGCCGTATGGGGAGTGCTCTTTGCAATGGGCTATGCTGTCTTACAAAAAATATTTCACGTCATAAAGGACGTACCTGAATTTGCAACCAGGCAGGCTAATAAAATTTTTCCATCAGCAAAACTTGCCAGTGAAATAACACCCGAATACCTGGGAGTAGGCTACATCATCGGCCCAAGGATCACCGGTATATTGGTGGCAGGCGGAATATTGAGCTGGTTTGTTTTTATACCTCTTCTTGCTTCATTGATCAGCCCTGACCTAATAGCAGAACAAATGGTCAAGCTGGGATATCTTGCTGATATTACAAAGCCCGGAGGGCCGGGCGGATGGGATCCTGCCACACATAATTTTGCTGACTGGTCCACAGCTATCTACCGGGCTTATGTAAGACAGATAGGTGCAGGAGCTGTTGCTGCCGGAGGCTTTATCACTCTGATCAAAACCATCCCGACTATAATTTCTTCTTTTAAAGGAAGCATCAGTTCACTGAAAAACTCTTCGGGTGAAAAATCCAAAGACAATATTCCCCGCACCGAAAAAGATCTTTCAATTAAAATCGTTGGATTCGGAAGCTTAATCCTGATCCTGATCATTGCTTTTCTTCCCGGTACTCTTATCCCCGGCCATAACATCGGAAGCAAACTGTTACTCGGATTGCTGGTGATCATCTTCGGAGCTTTTTTTGTTACCGTTTCTTCACGTATTGTAGGACTGATCGGCTCTACCAACAACCCGATCAGCGGCATGACCATCGCCACCCTGATGGGAACCTGCCTTGTTTTTATTGCCGTAAAATGGACCGGGTACTTTTATGAACCAATGGCATTGGTAGTTGGCGGAATGATCTGTATCGCTGCTGCTAATGCAGGCGCCACTTCACAGGATCTGAAAACAGGTTTTCTGGTTGGCGCTACACCCAGGTTTCAGCAGATTTCATTGTTCATCGGTGTCATTGTTTCTTCCATTGCCATCGGTTACACCATAAAGATCCTGGATACACCAACTTCACAAATGCTTGCTGATGGTATTCAGCATGCAATCGGCACCGATAAATATCCAGCACCACAGGGAACATTGATGGCAACGCTTATTAAAGGAATTCTTTCTTTCAACCTGGATTGGCAATTTGTTTTGGTCGGAGTGTTCATTGCAATCGTAGTTGAGCTTTGCGGAATCGGCTCTTTATCTTTTGCCATCGGCATTTACTTACCGCTCTCTACGACCTTCCCCATCTTCATCGGCGGCGCTATCCGTGGTATTGCAGAATGGAGGAATAAAAGAAAAGGGATGAAAGTATCTGCCGAAGATGAAGACCTTGGAAAAGGAAATTTGTTCGCAACGGGTCTTGTAGCCGGAGGTGCACTGGCCGGAGTGATCGTGGCCATACTTGCCGTTAATGAAAATATCAGCAACGCTCTGAATAAAGTGAATGCTGAGCCTGGACTTTCTCAGTGGTTGGGTAAGCAGGGATATCAATGGCTGGGAGTGGCTGCCTTTGCCTTCATGGGCATAGTGCTATACCGGATTGCGATCAGTAAGAACAAAACATTATAACAATGGCCCCGGAATATCCGGGACCATTCCAGTTCTTGAATACGGATCCCAATAAGTTTAAATAAAGTCAAGGTAAGACCGCTGCTTGTTTAAAATGGTTGCATCGTCTGCATTCAGCCATTTTTTCAGCATGGTGGCATACACATCTTTGAAATCCAATTTAAACTTAAGGTCACCCTGATCCAGGTCATTCAGGTCAGGTAAACCATTCAGCAACCCCTTTTTCTTTAACCCCCCGCTGACCAGGAACATACAATTTGCCGTACCATGATCGGTGCCACCGCTGGCATTTTGCTTCACCCTTCTTCCAAATTCAGAGAAAGTGAAAAGCATGACGTCGTTGAACCTGTTGTTAGACTTAAGATCTCTTACAAAAGAAGTAACGGCATCATTCATTTCGGTAAACAATCTTTGCTGTTGTGCCTGCTGACCCACATGCGTATCAAAGCTGCCCAGGGAAACGTAATAAACTTTGGTGTTGATATCAGAAAATATCAAGGAAGCGATCGTCTTGAGGCTGTTGCCCAATTCCGTTTTCGGATAATCTGCCGATGACGGATGCATTCGGCTTTGTTTGAAAATATAGTCTGCGGAAGAAAGGGTTTCCGCCATGGTCTTGTATAAATATTCAACCTGGTCTTCGCCGGGTGATACCACATGATTCTTTGAAATATCACGGAAGAATTTTTCATTCGAGGTGCCGTACAATTTTTTTGGGTCTTTCAGCGCTATTCCTTTTTCCTTTGCTCCTTTCATCGTCAAACTCAGCAGGTCATCTATTTCGATCGCCTGTGTAGGCCTGTCGCAGCCATCACATTGAGCATCCAGGTAGCGTCCGATCCATCCGGTAGTAAGGAACTCATTGCTTTCCGAGCCTGTCTGCCATATATCCATGCTGCGGAAATGGGAACGGTCAGGATTCGGATAACCAACAGCATTCAAAATGCCCAGGCTGCCATCATTATACAGGTCCCTGAAGCCTGTCAATGCCGGATGTAGCCCTGCTTCGTCACTGACCAATAATGCTTTCGAACGGTCTATCTTCAATCCCGGCCTTGCCTTATAATAAAGATCATTCCTCACGGGTATCACAGTATTCAATCCATCATTACCTCCGCTCATCTGAAGAACTACCAGCACTTTATTTCCCGGAGGAACCCTGTTTTTCCCTTCCAGTGCCTTTAAAAATTTCGGAAGCATCAGCGAAGCTGTTGCCAGCGATCCTATCTGCAGAAATTCTTTACGTTTGATCAACATAAGATAAACATGATGTGGAATGCACAGAGACTGATAATTTCTGTATCATGCATTCCGTTTTAACACAATTGATATTCCGGCGTACTCATTATTTGTATCGTCGCCGTTTTGATGAAACTCTCCCTGCTGCTCTCATCCGCATATTTCCTGATGGTGTCATTACCGGTCTCACTTTTGGACTGTAACAATGTCTTTGAAATTTCTCCGATCAGGTCTTCCCTTGATATTTTTTCGAAATTCTTCAGATAGGCATTCCAATCTATCGTAGCATAGATCTGCTGCCTCTTTGGAACTCCTTTCATCCCTTTCTTCTTTTCTGCCGCCACGTCTGCATCTTTTCTTCCCATCATCACATCATCATCACTTTTAGGTTTTACGTTCAGTTCATCGCTATCATTGATCAACTGAGGTATTCTCATTCTCATCATCAGTGTGGAGCTGTCTATCCAGGTCCTTCCTCCGGGCCAGCCGGCCACATTAGGAGGATAGAATAACATCTGATCCAGTATCCTCTGCAAAACGATCAGCACTTCCTCATTCTCCAGTTCCATCGGCAACATCCGCTGAATGCCTACCAGCAACTCGACCGGTGATTTGATACGGGTGCCTATATTTTTTTCTTCATAAAACCAGTCGCTCGTAAAAATATCTTCCATCAGTTTTGAAATATCATAATCATTCCTGTAAAAACGATCTGCCAGCCACTCTGTCTTTTCTGTGTCAGAGCTGTTTTCATTGACAAAATATTTATATATCTTCTGTGAAATAAAACGGGCTGCCTGTTTCTGTTCCAGTATTATATCCAGGATTTCATCTCCATCAAAGTTTCCGGTCTTTCCTAAAAAAGTTTTACTTCCGAAATCATGTTGGCCTTTACGGAAAACAAAATCCCCTCCGAAATTGGCGGTCCAGCCCGTAAATGCCCTTGCCGACTCTTTAATATCTTTTTCAGTGTAATTTCCCCTGCCCAGCGTGAACAGCTCCATCACTTCACGGGCAAAATTTTCGTTGGGATGATCTTTTTTATTTTGCTGGTTGTTCAGAAAATTCAGCATGGCTGCAGATTTGGATACTTCATGCAGCATATCCCGGAAACTACCCAGTGCATTTTCCCGTATTGTATTGATCAATCCCTGCTGATAAAAAACATTAAGGTTCCTGCAGGCAAAATGGCCATGCCAGAACAGTGACATTTTTTCCCTGAGCTGAGCGCTGCTGTTCACCATTTCACGCATCCATGCAAGATTCAGGTTCCTGACCCCTTCCCTCAGTTTTTTCTGATAGGCTTTTCTTTGATCGGCATTCAGTTCGCTCAACTGCATTTTTCCAAGATCGGACACGCCCAACACCAAGCCATCCAAAGTTCCCTGTGCTTCGTTCAGGAGTTCAGGGCTTTTCTTCGATGCCTTCACCAGCGCTTTGTAAATTTCATTGGAAGAAAAATGAGATAGATCACCAAGCTGCTCTACTGCAGGGCCGAAGCCTGCCCGCCATAAAAGATGGTTGTTTTTGATCCGGTCGCTCAAAGACATAAAGTAACTTTTTTTTCAGACCTGCCGTCCGTTTTGAAGTTTAATGCAAAACGAAATAATCTTTCAGTAAAAATCAAAATCTTCCCTGTGATTAACGTAAAAAAAACCTTTGTTATTTTTAATCCATGAAAAATCAGAGGAATATCACAGTCAGGGCATTCAAATATCTCTCTCCATTCATTATATATGCCGGCGCTTTCAGGGCTTTTACCATAACAGGATGGCAGGTCTGGCTCCCTCTTGCTTATGCCTGGGTTCTCGTTCCCTTAGTTGAATTATTCCTTAAGCCTGATACCAGGAATCTCAGTGAAGCTGAAGAAGAGCTTGCAAAAAAAGACAGGACCTATGACATTCTTTTGTACATGGCAGTGCCTTTACAATATGCGGCACTCGGTTTATTTCTTTATTCCATGAAATATGACGAGATGAGCGTATTCGATATTACCGGAAGAATATACGTTATGGGGCTTTGCTGCGGCATATTCGGAATTAATGCTGCCCATGAATTAGGGCATCGTGTCAATAAATATGAACAGGTAATGGCAAAAATGCTTTTACTCACCACTCAATACATGCACTTTTTTATTGAGCACAATAAAGGCCATCATAAAAGAGTGGCAACAAAAGAAGACCCGAGCAGCAGCAGGCACAATGAATGGATTTATACATTTTATTTCCGCTCAATTATCTTTGGTTATCTCAGCGCCTGGAATATTGCGAATAATGAAATGAGAAAAAAGAACCGGTCTGTCTTTTCTCTCAGGAATGAAATGATCCAATTCACATTCATTCAGATATGTTTTGTCATAATGATCTTTTTACTCGTTGGCTGGCTGGTTACCTTGTATTACCTGGCAGCGGCAGCGATCGGCATCTTAATGCTGGAAACCGTTAACTACATTGAGCATTATGGCCTGGAAAGAAAAACACTTACCGACGGGAAATATGAAAGGACCATGCCTGAACATAGCTGGAACAGCGATCATGTTTTTGGAAGGCTGATGTTGTTCGAACTCAGCCGCCACAGCGATCATCATTACCTGGCCAGCCGCAAATACCAGGTACTGCGCCATCATGAGAATGCCCCTCAAATGCCGACAGGATATCCCGGCATGATGGCTTTGTCATTGATACCTCCGGTTTGGTTTGCTGTAATGAATAAAAGAATAAAAAAACAGAATTGAAATAAATGTTGCTTCACAATTATGGCTCACCAAAAAAATATAATTCACTTAATCCAATAAATACCTGAATCCGACATACACTGATGAAAAGCCGTTCAGGCTGCCATTGATGCTGAATCCATTTGATTTTGAAGAGGCAGGAAAGATGCCACCGGTATTTTGTTTTTCCGTTAAATAATTTAATGATAAAATATTAGCAAGGCCTGCCTCTAATTGCAGTCTTTGTGTAAGTGTATAGGAAATACCCGGAGATACGGAAATACTGATCGTATTTCTTATATCGGAATTAAATCCGGGGGTTAATGGATTAACTTCCGATTTATAATAAGAGTACCCGAGATTTCCCTGAGCAAAAATGGAAAAGCCACTTTTCCCAACCGGCCTGTATTTCCTGATAAAAATGCCGGCGCCGTATGAACGTTGCCTATTCTCATTTTGGGTACCGGTTAATTTGTTATTGAAAATATTCACCGATGCGTTGGCTCCAAATACAAGATTATCTTCAATTACTTTTCCGATAACAGGAGAGATGTAAAAACCGTTCTGTTTATTGACATTGGTACTGTTGCTGTACGTTGTTCTCTGGGTTGATCCACCAATATCTCCTCCCAGGAAAACGGCGCCTTTTTTAATCTGCGCAACAGACGGAAAAGAATAAAAAGAAGCTACAATAAATAAGAGCAGGAATTGCTTTTTCATACAAGTTGTTTTTGGTTGGTAATAATGTCTATAGCAAAAATGATAAGTAAATCCTGAAAAAGAATTTGCCGGAATTTCTTTAACACTTACTTATCTTAATCAAATAAGAAAACGGGAAATCCATGCAGCGAAACGAATAACTGATATCTATAAAGTGAAATCATCAGCCGGGACTATTACAGATAAAATCACCTTTTTACCGGAAAACTATTTTCAATACTAACTGATCTTATCAGCGCCAAAATATTCATGTAAAGGCTGAGGCAACCGGATTCCTTCGGCTGACTGATTATTTTCCAGCAGGCAAGCCACGATCCTTGGCAATGCCAGCGAACTGCCATTAAGCGAATGAACCAACTGTGTTTTACCATTTGCATCTTTGAACCGGATCTTCATACGATTTGTCTGAAAAGTTTCAAAGTTGGAAACCGAGCTTACTTCCAGCCATTTTTCCTGTGCAGCGCTGTACACTTCAAAATCATAAGTAAGCGCTGAGGTAAAACTCATATCACCGCCGCATAATTTCACTATACGATACGGCAATTGCAGCGACTGTAAAAGCTTCTCCACGTGATCCACCATTACTTCCAGAACATCATAACTTTTCCCCGGATGCACCAACTGAACGATCTCCACTTTATCAAACTGATGAACCCGGTTCAGTCCGCGAACATCTTTTCCATAGCTGCCCGCTTCCCTGCGAAAGCAAGGAGTGTAAGCAGTCATCTTTACCGGCAGATCAGTTTCTTTCAATATTTCATCACGGTAAATATTGGTAACAGGCACTTCGGCTGTCGGTATCAGGTAAAATTTATCTTCCGTAGCAAAATACATTTGCCCTTCCTTGTCCGGCAATTGTCCCGTGCCAAATGCAGTTGTTTCATTCACCATCAGGGGCGGCATATATTCAGTGTAGCCGGCGGCAATATTATGATCCAGGAAATATTGGATCAATGCCCGTTGCAGTTTAGCTCCTTTATTTTTATAAACCGGGAAACCGCTGCCGGTGATTTTATTTCCCAGTTCAAAATCAATCAGGTCATATTTTTTTGCAAGTTCCCAATGAGGAACTGCGCCTGCAGGCAACTGAGGTTTGTTATCACCTCCACGTACAATGACATTGTCTTCGGGAGTTTTTCCCGGAGGAACTTTTTCCGAAGGAAGATTGGGAAGCATCACCAGCTTATCATGGAGCGCTGTTTCTGTTGCGGCCAACTGATCTTTGATCGGATCCAGTTTTTCTTTCAAAGCAGCCACTTCTTTTTTCTTTTCCCCGGCTTCCTGTTTCAGGCCTTTGGCCATCAACTGCCCGATCTCTTTGGATGCTGAATTTATTTTTGCCTGAGTGTTGTCATATTCAACCTGAAATTTCTTCCGCTGATCATCCAGGGCAATGATCTCGTCCACAAGCCCGGTCTCGTTAAAATTTTTTATCGCCAGTCGCTCCTTTACCCGTTGCGGGTCATGCCTTAAAACCTGTAATTGCAACATCGCTATTCAAATTTTCGCAAAGGTAGTTGTTGATCAGGAGAACAGCAACGGAGCATTTTGTCTCCTCATACAGTCATCGCCTTTATTTATTAATCTTTTATTACATCAGTAAGATCCGGGAAGAAACATTTCAGCAAATGCCGGTGATTTTTTGCGATCATAAACTTTGTTTTAAGAAATTTGCCAGAATAAACATTGAACAACAATCCATAATTTCCATCCGATGCTGACAAAAGATGACCTGCAAACACGCTGGCAGGAACTGGAAGAAAAACTGGTAAAGCGGTTCGGGAAAAAACCCGACATGGAAACGATTCTTTTCCTGATAGGCATACAGGAATTCGGGCAGATCAAAAAAGAATTCACCAAAGAGCAGAAACAGGACCTGATGCACGTGGCGGTATGCAGCCTGTTATCAAAAGACGGCTATTACGAACTGGAAAAAACCGATGAAGAAGGCTGGCCGCATTTCAAACAGCTGAGATCAATGGCCGGAATGGATTCAACAGAGCAGGAAGATTTTTTAAAAGAACATATACTTGCTTACTTTGAAGAAAATAATTTTTAAACTCAGCTCAATGAAAAAATGGATCGCATTATTACTGGGTTGCAGCCTGATCTTTTCGGCAACCGCACAGCAGGAAGTTACCCTGCGGAAAAAAGACCGCAAGCGGGATGTATTGCTGCAAACAAATTACGGCGATATCATCATCCGTCTTTCGGATTCCACCCCGCTGCACCGGGATAACTTTCTGAAACTGGTGAAGTCGCATTATTATGACAGCGTTCTTTTCCACCGGGTGATCAAAAATTTTATGATACAGGCAGGCGATCCGCAAAGCAAACAATCCAAACCAGGAGAGCCTTTGGGAAACGGCGGGCCTCATTACACAATCCCTGCAGAATTCCGTCAAACATTATTTCATAAAAAAGGAGTGATCGCTGCAGCCAGGATGGGTGATAACGTAAATCCTGAGAAAGCCAGCAGCGGCAGCCAGTTTTATATTGTGCAGGGGAAAATTTTTACTGATGCGGGACTGGACTCTGTCGAAACTTATCGCCTGAAAAGAAAAATTCCGGCGGAGCAGAGAGAAGTCTATAAAACCATCGGCGGCACGCCTCACCTGGATCAGAACTACACTGTATTCGGCGAAGTGGTGAAAGGGCTGAACGTGGTGGATTCCATTGCCGCAGTACCTACCAGTACAGGCAAAGACAGGGACCGCCCGCTGAATGATGTGCGGATACTCAAAGCAAAACTGATCAAACGGAAAAAGCTCTACAAATAAAGAATGGCATCACACTGCATGATGCCATTCTTTGATTTCATTTTAAAATTTATTGCTTGCCTATCCCACTATCGCTTTGCTGTGAACGTTTCATTTCATCTTCTGCAGAGGATTTTCTTTGGCGGGCTGCTTTTACCCGGCTGTTCCCGAAGCGCCATGTGAAGCTGGCTTTTAGTTGTCTTGCTTCGAAGCTGACATGATATGAAACATATTGCCCTGCAAAGTTGCTGCTGCCCACCGGTTTCAGTGTATTGAATATATCAGATACTGAAATTTTCAGATTGGCTTTATTGGCAAACAAAGATTTTTGAAAACCCGCATCCACCATCCATAATTGTTTGCTCTTGAAAGTTCCCTGCCAGATAGAAGGCGTGCTGTAAAAACCGCTTAATTCGCCTGACCATCCTTTTTTCCCGATGCGGATACTGTTCTGCATATAAAAGGTCATGGCCACCACATCAAGATTAATCACCCGGTTTCCGCCACCGAAATTTGCCTTGTAATGAGAATAAAAAGTATTGACATTGACAAAAGCAGAATAGGATTTGTACATAAAAGGATAGCTTACATTCAGGCTGACGATGTTTTGTGTGGCCAGGTTTTTCTTTGTTATAAATGCTTTGGATCTGTCCACGGTATCCACCAGTTGGGTAAACACATCCTTCACATGACTGAAATTTAAAGTCGAGGTCAACTTATAATGATACACATTGGTAATGCCGATGCTGTTGGTGTACTGAGGCCTCAGGTTAATATTTCCTTTCTGATAAGTATATTCATCTGCCTTGAATTCAAAAGGGTTCAGATCCTGGTATGCCGGCCTGTCAATGCGTCGGCTGTAAGAGACCGTCCATTGATTCATTGGTTTTTTATTGAACGTGATTGCGGCGCTTGGAAACAGGTCGGTGTAATTACGTTTAAAATCCTGCACCACTGAATAATTTACCGAACCATCTGCATTCACGGGATAGGATTTCCCGCCGGAATGGGTGTTCTCCATTCTCAATCCTGCCTGTATCACGGCGCCTTTCACCGGCCGGTTATAATTCACATACAGGGCATTGATATTTTCACTGTAGTTAAATTGGTTGCTGCGTAAAACATCCAGTGTTTTTGTAAGATCGTTTACATCATACCGGTGAAAGCCATTATTTGTATTCACCACCGATATCTTTCCTCCAAATCCAAGCCTTCCTTTTTTAAAACCCTGTTCATAATCGGTCTTCAACGAATAAATATCAATATTAGTGGGGGAAATAAAATTGTAAACAACACTGCTCATTTCTGTTGTCCCTGTAGGATCATAATAATAATTCGGTTGCAATTGGTTGCTCCTGATGCGGAATAAGCCGTAATCTGCATCCACATCCAGCGTTTTACCTGCAGCATCTGAATAGTGATAATTCAGATTCAGGTCTGCATTATTATTTTTCATCGTGGTATGGTTGTCAGATACCAGGATACGGTTAACAAGCTTTGAAGGAATATAAGTTATGGGCGTTGAATTGTAATTACGCATATTCACATCGGAAAGGTTTCCGGTAACCATGACTCCCACTGTGCTCTTCTTATTCAGAAAATAATCCATCCCGGCTTTGAATCCATGGCTGATATTTTTACTGGTTGCAATACTCAAATGACTGAATGAAGTATCCAATTGAATACGGTGCAGGTTCATGCGGTACTCATTCAGGCTATTGTTGTAGTTATAGTTTCCAAAAAGATTCACTTTTTTATTCCGGTAGTTGAGCGACAATCCGCTATTGTACTTGGAATAAACACCAATGCCATAACCAAGATTCAATGATCCGTTCGTTCCGAACGTTTTATTCTTTTTCAGCCTGATATTAATAATTCCTGCATTACCGGCCGCTTCATATTTTGCAGAAGGATTGGTGATAATTTCGATTGCCTCGATCTGTGAAGATTGAATATTTTTTAAATAACCGGAAAGGTCTGCCCCGCTTAAAGGCGTGGGCCTTCCGTCAATATAGATCTGCACCCCGTTTTTACCTGCCAGTAAGATATTATCATCTTTATCCAGCATTACTCCGGGTGATTTGCGAAGCAACTCCAGGGCATTACTCCCGGTAGCATTAATCGTTCCTTCCACATTCAATATCATTTTATCTGCTTTCACTTCCACCACCGGTTTTTTATTGGTAACAACCACACCTTTCATTTCAGCAGGAGCGTTCGTTAACTGAAGTTCCGGAAGATTAACCTGGCCTTCTCCTTTTAATTCAAACACCTCAGAATACCGGGTAAGATAACCTACATGCGAGGCGCTGATGAGATAACTCCCCCGGGCGGATACAGAGAGGTGAAAGGTACCGTCTTCAGAAGTAACTGCAAGTTTTACCAGAGAAGAATCTTTTGCCTGCAGTAAAGAAACTGTGGATTTATCCAAACCATTTCCCTGACCGTCTTTGATGACTCCTGAAATACTCTGTGCTTTCAAACTGAATGCTGACAGCGTAATGGCTATCAGGCTTAACAATATCTTTCTCATAATTTTTTATTTTGTTGCACAAAACTATCCTTGCGGTAAAAGGAAGTAAATAGTAAACCGACAGGTAATGAAAAAGCTATGCCGAATGGCAGGAAAATGCCGGTGAAATGCGAAGTGCCAGATCAGGGCCGTTCTTTAAGGCCAGTCCCTTTTATTTTTAAATGTGTATCATACGGAAAGAGGTTTATTTATACTGTGCTATTGAATACAGAATCAGATCACTGAAAAAATTTAAGAATATCAGGATTAAATAAATTTGTTTTACTCATATTTGCAAAACAAATAGTTCTGACATGAATTTTCCATCCAACCTGAAATATACCAGGGATCATGAGTGGATCCTTGTAGAAGGCAACGCTGCCACCGTAGGCATCACCGATTTTGCACAGGGCGAATTAGGGGATATTATTTTTGTGGATGTAGAGTCGGTTGGCAAAGAAATGGAAGCTGGAACAGTTTTCGGATCGTTAGAAGCAGTCAAAACCGTATCAGACCTCTACCTGCCGGTCAGCGGTACTATCACCGAACTGAATCCCTCACTTTCCGGATCACCGGCATCATTAAACAAAGACCCTTATGGTGAAGGATGGATCATCAAGATGACCGTTAAAGATCCTTCGGAACTGGATCAACTGATGGATGCGGCTGCTTACCAGGCAATGGTGGAGTAAGCCTGTGCGTGGTCAGCATGCATTTTTAAAAACATTTCTGAAAAGTTTCTCTTTTAATCACAACCGATCTTATTGAAAAGGTCAAAAGTTTCATTACTGGCAGCTATTACCTGGCTGATTATTTCCATAGTTCTTCTTGTGATACCGGGTTCGGATATCCCGAAGGAAAACTGGCTGACCGCTATCTATTTTGACAAGTGGGTGCACACCGGTATGTTTGCCCTCCTGGTATTTCTGTGGTGTTGGAACTTTTCTTTCCGTGAAAGTAAAACCCAAAAGTTGAAAACGGTCTTTCTTCAAACGGCAATAGCCGCCATCGTTTATGGTGTGATGATGGAAGTGATACAAAGCCTTTATATACCGGGGCGATCAGGTGATGTTGGTGATATTATAGCTGATACTGTGGGAGCCTGGGGAGGATATTACTTTAGCAGGTGGCGCTTTATAAAAAAATAAACCCCTGTAGAAACAGGGGTCGCAACCAAAACTAACTGCTTATGAGAAAATTGACTGCTTTTATAAGAAGAACTATAATTTTTATAACGCAAATTTACTGCCGATATTATACTGATTGTTGTTAATGGATATTTAAAAGATCCAGTAAAGTAATTTCATCATTTTCCCTCTCGTAAATCTTCTCTCACTTTTTACCTGCTAACATCAATCAATCTGCTGCAAGTTACCATCAATATCTGACCATTTTCCTGCATTAACCAAACATAAACAACTCGCAGACAGTAATATGACAAAGAACTAAAATCAAATCACTCAATAATCAAAACACATAATTAAGACGCTAAAAGCGGTCATCCCCCAGCACTGATGTAGTTAAACAGTCGTTATCAGAAGTAAATACAACCGGTTATGATCATCAATTTTCAATTTTGCCGGGCAAGCTTTTCTGAGTTTTCAGCAAACTGAAGTGCATCAAGGATCTCCTGAATATCGCCGTCCAGAATATCCTGAAGATTATAAAGAGTGAGTCCTATACGGTGATCGGTAACACGGCCCTGAGGGAAATTGTAGGTCCTGATCTTGGCGCTGCGGTCGCCGGTACTTACCAGGCTTTTCCGGTGGCGTGAGATCTCTTCTTCCTGCTTTCTTACCTGCTCTTCATAAAGCTTGGTACGCAGCATCTGCATTGCTTTTTCCCTGTTACCGAGTTGAGTTCTTTCTGTCTGGCAAATGACTACAGTGCCTGTTGGGATATGTGTCAATAAGACTTTTGTTTCCACTTTATTCACGTTCTGGCCTCCCGCTCCGCCGCTTCTTGCCGTTTCCATTTTCACGTCACTTTCTCTCAATTCAAAATCCACTTCATCGGCTTCCGGCATCACGGCAACGGTGGCAGCAGATGTGTGTACACGGCCGGAGGCTTCCGTTTCCGGAACTCTTTGCACCCGGTGCACTCCGCTTTCAAATTTTAATGTACCATACACATCATCGCCGGTCACTTCCAACTGCACTTCTTTGTACCCACCCACCGTACCTTCATTTTCGCTGAGGACAGCAGTCTTCCATCCTTTTCTTTCACAATATTTGATGTACATGCGGAGCAAGTCGCCGGCGAACAAACTGGCTTCATCTCCGCCTGTACCGGCACGTATTTCTATAATGGCATTCTTTTCATCCTGAGGATCTTTGGGTATCAGCAACTGACGGATATGAGACTCCGACTTCTCTTTTTTCTCTTCCAGCCCCGGCATTTCCGACTTGGCCAGTTCCCGCAATTCTTCATCATCACCATTCAATGCTTCCTTATAAAACTCAAGATCATCCAATATTTTTTTGTAATCGTTGTACGCTGTAACAATCTTTTCAAGGCTCCGGTATTCCTTGCTCGTTTCAGCAAACTTTTTATTGTTGCTGACGATCTCCGGATTGGTAAGCGCCACTCCCAATTGCTCAAACTTTGCCTTTATCGCTTCTAACTTATCGAACATATAATTTACTCAGGGCAGCAAAATTAGTGATTTGAAGAAAACCTCTCCGGATTAACCGGAATGGCAGTCTTCTTTAGAAAACCGGAGCCCTTATTCTTAACTTAAAATTTCTTTCAATACCGGTAAGGTTCTCAATGTTCCAAAATCCTGGAGATGCAGTGCATAGTAACTTTCATAAGCATTCAAAAGTTCCCTTCGGAAATCATGATTCAGCCTGATGATCTTAAGCTCTGCCGGCTGCATCACTTTGAGCAACTGTGAAGTGACCTCTGCCTGTTTCCCTTCCAGAAAAGCAGGATGATCCGGTTTCTGCGATACGAATTTTCCTTCCCATAGGTCCAGGAATAAATTTTTCTCCGAATAATTATCAGTAATCCGGAATCCGAAAAATACTGGAAGGTGAAGAGAGAAGAATAACGGAAAATTTGCGGCAACGGCATCTTCTGCCATATCCAGATGAAGAAAAGCATCTTCTGCAAAATAAAACAGGTCGGGATTTGATTCGGGCTGACGCAGGCATTTGTTCAATAATTCCACCATGAACAGAGCCACGGCATTTTTCTTTATATCCGATAAGATGTGCTGGTAGATCACTGCCCATTTGAATTCCTTTATGCGGTTCAGGTTTTTCAGTTCATTGTGATAAACAACCAGGTCCAGAATGGCAGCAGGCTGAAAAAGATTGGCCTTGCCGCTTCCTCTTTTTGTGGCAGTACGCACTCCATTGACAAGATATGATTGTATTCCGAACAGCCCGGTAAAAACGGTGACCACAAGGCTGGTCTCACCGTATTTCACTGAGCGCAAAACAATACCTTTCGTTTTATGTAGCTGGCTTGCCATGAAAAGTTCATTTACCGATAAAAACGATTTTGGCTGCTTGCTTTTCGGTTCTGCCATCATCGCTGATCAGTATAAGGTAAACACCGCTTGAGATCTTCTTCCCCTTATAATCCCTGCCATCCCATACTGCCTGCCCGCCCAATGCCCTGGTTTGATAAACCAGCCTGCCATTCATTTCTGTGATCTTCACAATGGCATTGTTCACCAATCCGCGGATGCCGATGGTTCCTGAAAAACCGGGAGGGACAGGATTCGGAAATACCAATACTTCTGAGTTGGATTCTCCTCCTTCGGTGGCCGTACTTCTGAAAGAACAAATGCCTTTGAATGTAGCAAAATAAACTTCACCCGTTTTCCCGTCTATGGCTATATTTCTGACATCACTGCTCAGCAAAGGGCTGTTATCTTCAGTGAAATTATAGACCACCTGCTCCCCATCCGGGCTGAGGAGAAAGACTCCGTTCTTTGTTGCCACCCATTTTCTGTCTGCTCCATCCACTGCTATGCTTCTCACTTCCTGGCCCTGGAACAGATAACCTGCAAAGTTTCCCTGTTTCACTACCGGCCATACAGCGTCGCAACCGGATGCACTAAAAACATCAGGCGAACATTGGATCACTCCTATGCCGTTGGAAGTGCCTGCCCAGATAAAACCGTTCTTATCTTTTGCAATGCAAAGCACATTGTTGGAAGGCAGGTTTCCCGAACCGGTTCCCGATCTGTAGAGCTTCCACCGGTCATCGTTTACGTTGTCAATAGATGATCCGTGATCATAGCAGATCAATCCGTTCCCGCCTGTCGGGGAAACGATCCATTTGTAATTATTATCATCCACAATGATCTGCGAAAGAGAATTCTGATCCAGCAGAAAAGGAGTTGAAAAATTCACCCAGTTGCCATCGCTCTTCCTGACCAGTAAAGGCCTGGCTGCTCCAAAATTGGAGATCCATAAATTTCTGTCATGGTCAAAAGCCAAACCGGAAATCCTGTAACTGGAAGGGTCGCCGATAGTTGGCCCGATCAGTAAATTTTGTTTGAAGATCTCAAAAGACCGGTCGCTCCTGATATGCAGCAGCCCTCCACCGAAAGAGCCTGCCCAAACAGTTTCGTCTGAGGGGTCAATGGCAATGGTGATGAAATCGAGCATTGAATCCAATTGATGAAAACGATACCTGTTTATGTTGGCCCAATCACCATTTCTGAAAATATAAATGCCGTTGCCGTTATATTGATAATTCCAGGCATCATTCACTTCTCCCGCCGTGGCATAAAAGACGCCATTATAAACCGTCACCTCACCGCCTGCAGTAGCTTCAGGAGAATTCGGCTTGTATTGTTCAAAAGAGCCGGAAGTGAAGTGAGACAATCCTCCAAACTGATCCGCAACCCATGGCTCGTTTTGAAACAGGATCGCTTTCCTGGGAAAAGAAATCACTTCAGGCTGCGACAGCACCCTGCCCACCGATCCGTCAGAATTCAAAATGGAAACCTTACTGCTTCCATTGGAGGATCGCTGGCAGAGCAATATTTTATTTCCGGATACATTGCTGCTGACAACCGGCATGCCATCCGCATAAAATAAAGACCATTGGCTTCCGTTCCATTCAAAAAGTGAGTCCTTAACTTCTGCTATCATTTTTCCCTGAAGATTCAGAATGTTTTTACAGGCGCCTTCCGGCAAACCGCCGGACCCGCTCACCAGTTGCCAAACGGAATAATTGGAAAGGTTAGCATTGTTTGTCCGGGCTTTTTTCAATCCTTCTTCCGTAGCTGCATAAAAAAAAGAATCATCGGCATTGATTCCATTCACCTTAACCGGGTTGCCACCATTTCCAACAAACCAGGAGTCTTTGATCTCATATTTGTTTCCATCCACTACAACAACACCCAGCCCTGTGGAGAGATAATAATCAGTTCCGTAAGAAAAAATATTATAGACCGTTTTATCACCGGTCACACCGCTTCTCTTCAGGCCGGGTACATTATGAATATCTTTTCTGTAAATGATATCAATATTGCTGTTGCTGTAAGCGATGAAGAGCTTTTTATTTACCATATCATATTGAATGGCGCTGACCCCTGTTTCGCTTAAGCCTGTAACACGGCTCAGCCTTTCAATGGAATTATCTTTTGTGTCAACAGTGAACAAACTGTAAGGAGTGGCACAATAAACCATATTCTCATCTGCCGTAACGTCAATAGCGCTGTTATAAGGTAAATGCTCCCTCCATTCGCCAATGGGTTGCAGCTGCGCCAACCCGGTTTGAGAGAGGATAACAGATAGTATAAGGATGACATACTTCACGATCCAAATTTATCATAATCAGTCAAATAGACTATTGATCATTTTTTCCGTTTCTTTGCGGCTCTGCACTGATAAAACGGAGAAAGCATGTGGCGAAAAATCGGGCAATTCATACTTAATTACCGTATTCCTTTATTGATAGCGCTGGCAGCCGTCACGGCATTCATGGCTTATGAGGGAAGCAAGGTGGAGATGAGTTATGAACTGACCAAAGCCATCCCGGTAAACCACCCCAATTACAAAGCGTACCAGGAATTCAAAAAGAAATTCGGTGAAGACGGAAACCTGCTGGTGATAGGCATACAGGCAAACAACTTCTGGAGCCCGAATCTTTTCAATTCCTACACCACTCTTTACAACAACCTGAAAAAAATAAAAGGAGTTGAAGATATCCTTTCAGTGCCGTCGGCAGTGAACCTGGTAAAAGAAGAGGATCAGGAAAAATTCAGGGCGGAGCAGATTTTTCCCGAAGGGCCTTTGACCCGGGCCGAGATAGACAGTTGTAAAAATATTTTTCTGAATTTGCCTTTCTACCGCGGTCGTCTTTACAATCCGGATTCCAATGTTTGGATGATGGCCATTCATGTTAATAAAAATGTCATCAATTCCGAAGCAAGGAATGATGTGGTCGGAGGCATTGTACGTTTTGCCAACGCTTTCGGAACCTCCAACAATATAGAAGTGCATCTGAGCGGATTGCCTTATATAAGAACAGAACTTTCTACCCGCATTGCCGATGAGATGCGGTGGTTTCTGATGGCATCGGTAATATTATCTGCCGTCATTCTGCTCTTGTTTTTCAAATCCATCGGATCCATGTTGTTGTCTCTCTCCGTCATGATCATCGGAGTGATCTGGAGCCTGGGCACCATGCATCTTTTTGACTACAAGATCACCCTGCTTACCGCACTGATACCGCCGCTGGTGGTTGTGATCGGAGTACCCAACTGCATTTATTTCCTGAATAAATATCACACTGCCTATAACGAGACCGGCGACAAGCGAAAGGCATTGCTGGTAATGGTGGACAGGATGGGCATCGTCACTCTTTTCTGCAATCTTTCGGCGGCCATCGGCTTTGCCGTATTTGCTCTGACCCGCAGCCAGATCCTCAAAGAATTCGGAGTGGTGGCAGGGATCAATATCATGGCTTTGTTTTTTATCTCACTGATCATCATTCCATCGGTGCTCAGTTATATGCCAAAGCTGAAATCGAGGCAAACAAAATATCTTGCCAACCCCCGGCTGAATCGCTGGCTCGACAGGCTGGAGAGATGGACACTGAATCACCGCAAGCCCATTTACATTATCAGCATCTGCATCACGTTGACAGGAATAGCCGGAATATTCCAATTAAAAACAGAAGGCTTCATGCTGGATGATATTCCGCACTCCGATAAGCTTTATACCGACCTGAGGTTTTTTGAGAGCAATTTCAAGGGTGTGATGCCACTGGAGATAGTGGTGGACACCAAAAAGAAATACGGTGTGACCCGCAACCTGAATAACCTGAATAAAATTGACACACTTTCCGAATATATCTCCACCATCCCCGGCATAGCAAGACCTCTGAGCATCATAGAGGGACTGAAGTTTGCCAGACAGGCTTTCTTTGACGGTGACAGTTCGCATTATTCAATGCCTTCCACTTATGACCTGCCGGCATTGCAGCAGTATCTGAATTTCCGCGGTGATTCTTCAGAAACTAAAAACTCATTGGCAAAGCTGGTGACCAGCTTTATGGACAGCAGTAAACAGGAAGCCCGCATCAGTGTGAACATGGCGGATGTGGGCAGCAGGCGCCTGCCTTTCATTCTGGATTCCATTGATGCAAAAGCCAACCAATTATTCGGAACGGACAGTTCCAAATACAAAGTGACCCTGACGGGCTCCAGTGTCACCTTCCTTACGGGAAGTGTTTATATCATCAACGGGTTGAAAGAAAGTATCTTTTGGGCATTCCTGCTGATAGCCCTTTGCATGCTGTATTTGTTCCGGTCTTTCAGAATATTGATCTGTTCTCTTATTCCCAATATCATCCCCCTTGTGATCACTGCAGGAGTGATGGGCTGGGTGGGTATCAGGCTGAAACCCTCAACGGTTTTAGTCTTCAGTGTGGCATTGGGCATTGCTATTGATGTGACAATACGCTTCCTGGTAAACTACAAACAGGAAATGCCTTATCATAAATACAATCTGAGAAAAGCGGTGATCGCCACCATACACAGTACCGGCATCAGCATCATCTACACATCGTTCGTACTGATAGCCGGGTTTATCATTTTTTGCTTCAGTGGTTTTGGCGGCACACAGTCACTGGGATGGCTGACCTCCCTGACCCTCGTCACAGCCACTGTTACAAACCTCGTGCTCCTTCCGGCACTGCTGATCAGCATGAATATTTCAAAGCAGGATGTAAACCAGGGAGAGCAATTATCTGACTAAGACCTTCAGATTATTACTTCAGCACCTGCTGCAATGTATTTTCCAAAGCGCTTCCCCTTAAGCTTTCAGCGATCACTTTACCCTGTGGATCCAGCAAAACATTAAAAGGAATGCCATCTATTTTATATAAAGGAACCACTTCACTGTTCCAGAACTTAAGATCACTTACCTGTGTCCAGTCAAGCTTGTCGTCTTTGATGGCCTGCATCCATTTGTCTTTATCACCCGGCTTGTCCAGTGACACACCCAGGATCGTAAAATTTTTATCCTTGAACTGCTGATACGCTTTCACCACATTCGGGTTCTCCCTTCTGCAGGGTGTGCACCAGCTGGCCCAGAAATCAACCAGTACATATTTTCCGCGGAATGAACTCAGCGAAACATTTTTCCCGTTTACATCAGGCAAGGTAAAATCAGGCGCTTCTTTTCCTACCCAGCCTGCACTGCCCGCCATCTGGGCATCCAGCAGCTTTTTAATATCGGCAATGCCTTTGTGCGAAGGGAATCTTTTATTCAGGTCGTTAATCGTTCCCATTACTTCTTCGTCTTCCAGCCCATCCATCTTAAAAGCAGGATTGCCGGATGTAGTCTGGTAATAGCCCAACTCGAACATGGTCAACGATGGGCTTTTGGACTCTTTCATTTTCTGAACTGTATAATTCCTGATCTCCGCTACGGAAGCAGCATGTTTTTTCAATGCATCATTTACCAGGCTGTCAGAAGCATGTATATTCTGAAGGCTGTCAATGGCATGGCTATATTCATAAATATTCTTCAGCCTGTTGGTAAAAGAATAGATAAAATCTTTGAGCTGCTCACTGGCCGGCGAACCCTTCACTTCATACTTTTCCATCCGGTGCGTACTGTCATTTGCAAAGTCCACATCCAGTGTGATCCGGGGCTCATCATTGATAACAGAAGTAAGCGGAAACATATCCCCGTCCAGCCGGAGGTCGTAGATAGACTCCTCACCCATCTTTGTTTTCAATGAATATTTGCCGTCTTTTCCGATCAATGATGAATCAATGACCAGCCGCTGCATAGTGGCCAGAGGCACTTCTTCCAGATAGACCATCCGTGCCGTATTGTTGGTCATAGTGCCGGAGATCTCAAATTGTTTTTTGTTTGAAAACAAATTACAGGAAGACAATACCAGTACTCCTGCCAGGGCAATGGATCCCTGTTTTAAAAAAGATCTGTTCATTATTTTGATTTAAGATTTTCTAAAATTAACTGATTGGTCACTTCAGGATCTGCTTTTCCTTTTGTCCTTTTCATCACTTCGCCGACAAACAAGGCCAGCAAACCCTTTTTCCCCTTTTTATACTCGGAAACTTTTGATGCAAATTTATTCAACACTTCCTCAACTATGGGTTGAAGAAAAGAAATATCGGACTGCTGAGCCAGGTCCATTTCCGAAACCACACTGCCCGGAGAACGTAAAGGATCCGTTGTCAGAACCGGAAACACTTTTGAAGAAGCAGTAGAAAAACTGATCTTTCCTGATTCAACAAGGCCGATCAGTTCAGCAAGCTGTCCTGGATGCAAAGGAAAAGAACTTATCTCTGTCTTGTTTTCATTAAGCCATGATCTCACCGGTCCCAGCATCCAGTTGGCCGCAGGCTTGTAATGTGAAGTGTGTTTCACCACTGCATCAAAATAAGCGGCAAAGTCTTTTTCCTCAACCAATACTTCGGCTTCATTTTCAGTAAGGGCATACCGGGTAACATATTCACGAGCCTTTTCTTCCGGCAGAGAAGGTATGCTTTTGCTGATCCCGCTGACGAACTCATCACTTAAATGAAAAGGTGTGAGGTCAGGCTCGGGAAAATAGCGGTAATCATCCGCTTCCTCCTTGTCTCTTATCGGGTAAGTGGTTCCGCTGCCCGCATCAAAGCCCCTTGTCTGCTGCAGGATCGTTTCCCCGGATTGAAGGCAACGGATCAGTCTCTGTTCTTCATACTCTATTGCCCTTCTTATGTTCCTGATCGAATTCAGGTTCTTGATCTCCACTTTTGTTCCCAGCTTTTTTTCGCCTGTCTTTCTTACCGAAATATTTACATCGCATCTCAGGCTTCCTTCTTCCATATTGCCATCACAAACATCAAGATAGCGAACGAGTTTGCGCAGCCCGGTCATAAAAGCAAAAGCCTCTTCGCTGCTGTTGATGCAGGGCTCGGTCACCATCTCAATAAGAGGCGTGCCTGCACGGTTATGATCAATGCAGGTGTTTTCAGGGTCCACATCATGCAGGCTCTTTCCTGCATCCTCTTCAAGATGAATGCGGTTCAGCATAATATCTTTAGTGCCCGAAGCTGTCTTTATGGTAATGTAACCTCCCTTGCAGATGGGAGTGCTGTGCTGCGATACCTGGTATCCTTTGGGAAGGTCAGGATAAAAATAATTCTTGCGTACAAAATAATTTTTCTTCACGATCTCACAATGACAAACCAATCCCATTCTTACCGCCAGCTCTATCGCCTTTCGGTTCATTTTGGGCAAAGTGCCCGGATGTGCCAGCGTTATCGGGCTGACTGAAGTATTCGGCCCCAATCCGAATGCAGTACTGTCGCCGCAAAACAGCTTACTCTCGGTAAGCAATTGAGCATGCACCTCAAGGCCTATCACCGTCTCATATCCGTGATCTTCTCTTTTCATTTCCGGGAGGGCAAAGGTAACCCTTTTACATCTGCCCCCTGCCAAAAACAAACCCCGGCCAACTGCAGCTGATCCGGGGTAAGTGTTTTTTTATTTATAGCGTTTTACAGATCTGCTGTTTTTAATTTTCTCGGAACTTTCACTTCAATGTTCTGGGTCTTTCCGTTGCGTTGAATTTTAAACATCAGCGAAGTTTTATCCATATTGTCCCTGACGATTTTTGCCACTTCATCAGCGCTGTTCACTGCCTTGCCATCAATGTCGGTGATGATATCTCCTTCCTTAAGTCCTGCTTTGCCGGCATTGCTGTCATCATCCACATCTATCACCTTTACTCCTTTGCCATTGTCGGTATCCTGAACAGATAACCCAAGCCTCGGCCGGCCGGTAAGAGTGTTAAACATTTGATCCCAGTTCCTTCCTTTCATCCGGGGTAATGCCTGTTCAAGTTGGGGTATCACTTCATAAAAGTTCTTCATGTCAGGAATTTTTTGGCCCAGGCCATAAGCATCGCCGGGATTAGTGTACAGATTGTACAGGTCCGCACCGGACCATTGGGTCAGTTCTGCCGTAACGGTCTGCTCTTTATTATCCCTGAGAAAAGTGATCTTAACCTTATCGCCGGGTTTATATTTTCCGATCGCCTTGGAAAGGTCATCGGGGTCCGAGATCTTCTGATCGTCAACTTTGGTGATCACATCTTTTTCTTTCAGCCCTGCTTTTTGAGCTGCGCTTCCGTCGCTTACGCTCCGGATCTCTGCGCCGTCTTTGGTCTTATCGGTGGTGACACCCAGCATAGCCCTGTTTACTCTTGTGCCCATTACAGTCACACCACCATCGCCTCTGCGGTTAAGCGAATTGCCACGGAAATTCCGAATAGTGTTGCGGCGTACGGTGATGTCGCCGTTCTTCAGTTCATCTACAGGTTTTCCGTTCACGGTGATCTTATCGCCATCGATCTCCACGGTGGTCTTTCCGCTTTTATCTCCTTTGCGGGTGATCGTGATCACTTCTGTTTCGGACCTATCCTGCTGCTGATCCTGTTTTTTATCATTCTGTGCCCACAAAGAAACAGGGGCCATCAGGGCAGCACCGATAGCAAATACCGAAAGCTTTTTTACTGCACGTTTCATGATTCTAAGATTTTAAAAAATGAATTACGTTTTTTTTCGTAGGTCAAATATAGGAACAATTCCTGAAATACGAAATATTTCGGAAATGTTAAATAACGGGAAGGTTTGAAGGGTAAAAGCGGAGGATGAACGGAATAAATTTACCAACAACGAGTGGGTTGCGCCAGGCTTGCAAAACCATCCTGAGTCACAGACTTAGGATAGCAATCAGTCTTTTTTATTCTTATTAAAGACTATGGATAGCTGGGAAAGACGGATTAGCTATTTCATAGGTCATTGCTATAAGTCCATCCACCAATTCTTCTGCAAGAAAATTCATCCCACATTTTTTTAATACCTGAACAGACGCAATGTTTTCCGGTGCAGCTCTTCCAACGATCTTTTTAATGTTCCTCTTATCAAATCCATACCTGATACATGCCCGGGCCGCTTCTGTAGCATAGCCCATTCCCCAGTATTGCTTTTTAAAACGATAGCCGAGGTCAATCTCATCTCTTTGTGGAATGTATTTCAGCCCGCACCAGCCGACAAACTCTGATGATGATTTCAGATAAACGGCCCAACGGCCATAACCATACAGATCATACTGCGGTAAAATAACCTGTTCCAATATCTGTTGCGCATGACTCAAATCTGTTACCGGGTCTTGAGTATAACGAATAACTTCAGGGTCAAGGTTGAGCTCATAGATCAACGATGCATCTTCCTTTGTAAAGCTGCAAAGCGAAAGCCGTTCTGTAGTGATAATGAAATTCATAAAACCCGGAACTATTACGAAAATCTTACTTATAAATGAGACTTTACCTGTTCAATCACCCGATCCAGCCTGCCGGCATCGGATCCACCCGCCGTGGCAAAATTTTTCTGCCCGCCGCCACCGCCTTTGATCAGCGAAGCCACCTGTTCCCTGATGATCTTCCCGGCATCCAGGTTCTTTGCTGCCACCACATTGTCGGATATGGTGATGGCCACATGGGGCTTGCCATTGATGTTGGCGGCCAAAACAATGACCGCATCTTTGATATGGCCTTTCAGGTCAAAGCAGAGCTTCTTCAATGAATCCGGCGACGGCACTTCCACGATATCGCCAATGAAATTCACCAGGCCGATCAGTTCATCTTTTTTCAACAGTTCATTCCTGATGCCGACCAGTTGCCGGGCTTCCAGGTTCTCTATGTGTTTCTTTAATGCAGCATTCTCCTCTATCAGGCCTTCGGTCATTTTCAGAATGTCTTTCGGGTTCTTCAGAAGCATCCTGACCTGCTGCAGCATATTCATCTGCTCATTGACATATTCTTCTGCCTTCTTTCCGCTTACCGCTTCTATCCTGCGCACACCGGCAGCCACCGCTGTTTCGTGTACGATCCTGAACGACCCCAGTTCGCCGGTGGCGCCAACATGGGTGCCGCCGCACAATTCAATGGAATAGGTGGGGTCAATGATCACCACCCGTACCACATCCCCATATTTTTCGCCGAACAAGGCCATGGCTCCCATCTTCAGCGCTTCTTCCTTAGGCATCTCGGTGATCACCACCGGGATATTCTCCCGTATCTTCTCATTCACCATCGCTTCCACTTTTGCGATCTCTTCGCCGGTCATCTTTGCAAAATGGGAAAAATCAAAACGCAGCCTTTCATCATTTACCAATGAGCCTTTTTGCGCAACATGGGTCCCCAGCACTTTTCTTAATGCCACATGTACCAGGTGAGTGGCCGAATGATGCAGCATGATGTTCCTTCTCCTGGCAGCATCCACTTTTGCCTTTACAGGCCCGGAGACATCTGCAGGCAGATGGTCCGTAAAATGAATGATAAGGTCATTCTCTTTTTTGGTATCGGTTACCCTGATCTTCTCATTTCCGAAATCCAGCTCACCGGTGTCGCCCACCTGCCCTCCGCTTTCTGCATAAAAAGGCGTTGCTTCCAGCACCCATTGGTAAGATTCTTTTCCTTTCGCTTTTATCTTTCTGTATTTGATCACCCTTGTTTTGATCTCCAGGCTGTCATAACCTACAAATTCATTCAATGAATAATCATCCAGCACGATCCAGTCGCCCGCATCCACTGAAGTGGCGGCACGGCTCCTTGACCTTTGTTTCTCCATCTCTGCTTCAAATCCTTTTTCATCAACCGCCAGGCCTTTCTCTTTTGCCACCAGCCGGGTCAGGTCAATGGGGAAGCCGTAGGTGTCATACAGCTTGAATGCCTCTTCGCCTGAAATATCCGAAGAAGCATCATGCAGCATTGCCAATCCTTTTTCCACGGTCTTTAAGAAAGCATCTTCTTCTTCCCTCACCACCCTGCTTACAAAATCTTTTTGCTGCAACAGCTCAGGAAAAACATTTTCAAACTGCCTGCCCAGCAAAGGAACAAGCCGGTTCAACAAAGGCTGTTTATAATCCAGGTAAGAATAATAATAACGGACCGCTCTTCTGAGAATGCGCCGTATCACATAGCCTGCTCCGGTATTGGAAGGCAGTTGCCCATCTGCAATGGTGAATGAAATGGCACGGATATGATCTGCCACCACCCTGAATGCAATAGCTTCCTTACCGCCAACGGCAGATGAGGCAGAGGCATCCGCATTATATTTTTTCCCGGTGATCTTTTCTGTTTCTTCAATAATACCCGTAAAAATATCCGTATCATAATTGGACACCTTGTTTTGAAGAATTCTTACCAGCCTTTCCAATCCCATTCCGGTGTCCACATGTTTGGCAGGCAGGGTTTCCAGTGTGCCGTCTTTTAAACGGTTGAACTGGATGAAAACATTGTTCCAGATCTCCACTACTTTTCCGGTGTCATCATTGTTCACCAGGGAATGTCCGTCATCATTTGCTTCGGGGCGGGAGTCATAATGAATCTCGGTGCAGGGGCCGCAGGGGCCGGTGTCTCCCATTTCCCAAAAATTATCTTTTTTGGAGCCCATCAGTATCCTGTCTTCCGGCAGCCATTTCTTCCATTCATTATATGCTTCCTCATCTTTGGGCAATCCTTCTTTTTCATCTCCTTCAAAAACGGTAACATACAGCCTGCTTTTGTCTAATTGATAAACCTCTGTGAGCAATTCCCAGCTCCAGGCTATGGCTTCTTTCTTAAAATAGCCGGCTTCCGGTCGGGCAGGATCGCCAAAGCTCCAGTTGCCCAGCATCTCAAACATAGTATGATGATAGGTATCCACTCCCACTTCTTCCAGGTCATTGTGCTTGCCGCTCACCCGCAGGCACTTTTGTGTGTCCGCCACCCTGTTGTGTTTTGGCTTTTTATTTCCGAGAAAATAATCCTTGAACTGGTTCATTCCCGCATTGGTGAACATCAGTGTCGGGTCATTCTTGACCACGATGGGGGCAGAAGGGACGATCTCATGGCCTTTTGATCTGAAAAAATCCAAAAAAGCATTTCTTATCTCTGCGCTGGTCATAAGGTGACAGGTAAATGATGTGTGATGAATAAATGAGAAAAACAAGCCCTTTTATGTTGTATCCATCCGTTAAAAACAGCGTGTGAATATGCAGTGCCGGAGCCTTTAAAGGCCAAAACCGATTGTTTATCAGAGGTGAGAGACATATTTATTTTTTCAATCTTTTCCGGATGCCGATTATGGGTTGATTTTTGCTGTATATCGGGCTATATTTGTTTCCCACAGGAACTTTTACAGGTATGCAAAGGTAACAGATTCGGATGTTTTTTGATCTATAGAGAACACCAAATAACTATCCTGATGAAGAAGATTAAATATTATTACAATTCAAATACGCTTCGCTACGAAAAACTGGAAACTCCGTTGCGGGTGAAATTGCTCCGTGTCTTTGGATTTCTTGCCGCAGCTTTTGTCACTGCCGCCATCATTTCATTCGTCGCCTTCAGGTTCATCGGCTCGCCAAATGAAAAACTTTTGCGCATAAGGTATGAGCAGTTGTCTGACAAATACACAGAGCTTTATGACCGTCTTTCCACCATGAACGATCAGATGCTGGAGCTGGAAAAAAGAGACAATAATATCTACCGCACCATTTTTGAGGCCAACCCGATACCGGACAGCGTAAGGGCCAGTGAGCTGGAAAAACAGATGGAGACCACTTCCGTTGAGGGAATGGAAAATAACGTATTGTTTTCTTCCATAATCGGAACGATCAACACGCTGAGCAGCCGCATGCTTGCAGAAAAAAGGTCGTATGATGAACTGGACAACCTACTTAAAGACAAGGAAAAAATATTGGCACATACTCCTGCCATTCAGCCCGTGAGCAATAAAGACCTTCACCGCATTGCTTCCGGTTTTGGCCACCGCATTGACCCGATCTATAAAACAGTGAAGATGCACCAGGGCCTCGATTTTTCTGCTCCGGCGGGCACTCCCATCTATGCCACTGCAGACGGGATCGTCACTACTGCGGGTAACACACACAATGGTTACGGCAATCATGTCATCATCAATCATGGCTATGGCTACGAAACATTATACGGCCACATGCTGCGGGTGAAAGCCAGGGTGGGCCAACTGGTAAAACGCGGTGAAGTGATTGGCTATGTAGGTAGCACCGGCAAATCAACAGGGCCACACTGCCATTATGAAGTGCATAAAAACGGGCAGCGCCTCGATCCAGTTTACTTTTTTTATAATGACCTGACGCCGGAACAGTTTGACCGTTTGCTGAAACAAGTGGCTGCTTCCAATCAAAGTCTGGATTAAGGAATTTTTCCACAATACACATTTTACCGCTACCCGCCCTGATACATTACTATCTTTACAGTGAATTATGGGAAGAACTTTAACTCAGATCACACTTGACTTTGCCACTGCCGGAAACGAAACTGCTGAAATGCCGGTGATCTCTGTCCCGGAAAAAAAGGACAATGAATTGAAAAAAGAAAAACTTCAGAAGACCGGGCCTATAGTAAAAGTGAAAGACCAGGTGAAGCCTGTATCTGCGCGGGGCCGCCGTTCTCTGAAAAGCCTGAACCAGGATGTGGACCTTATTCAGATACCCGATGATGAGACCCTGTTTCAAAAACAATATTATCCCATCGGTGAAGTGGCCACCATGTTCCGGGTGAACCAGTCACTGATCCGTTACTGGGAAACCGAATTCGATATACTGAAGCCCAAGAAAAACCGGAAAGGCGACCGATTCTTCCGACCGATAGATGTAAAGAACCTAGTGTTGATTTACGACCTGCTACGCCGCAGGAAATTCACCATTGAAGGCGCCAAAGAATACCTGAAAAAAAATAAAAAAGCAGAAGAAAAATTTGTGGCCATCCAATCACTGGAAAACCTGAAACTCTTCCTGCAACAGTTGAAATCGGAGCTGTAAATAATTTTCTGCCGCTGCAACTTTAACAAGGCTGGCTTCCTCTTTCCGTCTATCATAATTACATTTGTTCCTCACTTAATTTTCATTCATGAAAAAGATCACATTGCTGCTTGCCCTGATCACGATCGCAGGCATGGAAGCATTTTCACAATACCAGTATGAAGTTTTTTCGGAACAGCCCAATGAAAAAACATATAAAGGGATCATCTCCCGCCAGGTATTGATAAGCGACACTTCCTTTAAATGGTATGCAGAGAACCTGGAGAACTACACTCCCAGCAAATCCGCGGTGGATGAACTGAAAAAAAACAAAGACTCCCTGGAGTTTCTGGTGTTCATGGGAACCTGGTGTGAAGATTCTCATTTTATTATCCCGAAATTTTATGCACTGCTGGATGCAGCCGGCTTTCCGCAGGATCATGTCACCCTGATCGGGGTGGACAGGAATAAAAAAACGCTGAGTCATCTTTGTGAAGCATTGAACATTGAAAATGTTCCCACCATCATTGTTATGAAAGCAGGAAAAGAACTGGGGCGTGTGGTGGAGTATGGTTCTTACGGACTATTTGATGCAGAGCTGGGAGAGATCATTCATAATGCTACTGCTTCCCGGTAAGGGAAACTATGGTGCTGGCGCCTGCCATATTTATTTTCAAAGATTCCATCAGTTTCAGGACAGACATATTCACCATTTCCTTGAAGGCATTGAAGTCGGCGAGCGACAAGGGCGCCGTGTAATAGTCGGCGTTTATCTTGAATGAATTTCCAGTAATGGCATCCAGTACCAGTTGATAGTTCTGGATCTTTTCATTCTTTAAAATGGAACGGATACCTGAAAGGAGTTGTTCCAGTTTTTCGGAAGAAGTGGAAAGTTCCACTTCAAGCCTCAGTTCTCCTCTTGTCTGTTTGCTCAAAGAGATATTGTCAATAATGGTGTCCACCATCTGTTTGTTCGGAACACTGATATAAGAGGTAGGAACCGTTCTTATCCTTGTGCTTCTCAATCCGATCTTTTCTATGGTACCGCTGAAATTCTGCACTTTCACAAAATCTCCCGTAGTGAAAGGCTTGTCAAAAAATATGATAAAGGAGGCGATAAGATTTTCCAGGCTTTCCCTCAATGCCAGTGCAATGGCGGCTCCCATAATACTCAGGCCGGTAAGGAAACTCCCGACATTAAGGTCAAAGACAAAACTCATGATCATCAGAATGCCGGCAATGACAATGACCGCTTTGAAAAAATCTTTAAAGAAGACCACCAGTTGATTGTCGGCCGGATCGGGAGTAAGTTCAGCTCTCCGGCCAAGGACAATAGCAAAAAAATCTATGATCCGTAGCAATAACCTTATGAACGCAATGATGAGAATCAGCCTTCCGAGTTTGTGAAAGACCTGGAGCAAAGTGAAATCATAGATCTCAATATTCAGTTGCTGAGGGAATTTCAATTTATGAAGTGAAACAAGGGCGATCAGGATGGTTAAAAAGATATAAAGAGGATGTGCAATCAGGTTGACAAAGGAGAGTCGTTCCACATTCTTCCACCGCCTGTTGATCACCCTTGACACCAGGCCGGCAAAATACCGGGACACAAATCTTTTAATGAGCAATAAAAACAACAGGATGCCCAATACGACAAGATAACTTTTCACGGTATTATCCCACCAGACCTGCTGCAAAAAATCATTCATGATCCATTAATAAATTGAACGCTAAAATATCGAATCTGCCGGATCTGAGACTCATTGAAACTTATAAACCCGCAGTTCATTGTCTTTTAAGGAAAACAACCGGTCGGACGTGAAGTTAAATGATTTTGCTCCCTTAAGTTCCGGGGGCAGGTTCCATTCATCCACCCGGAAACTGCTGATCTCATACCGGTACAGGGTGTCTCCCGCAGAACCATAAATATATTTACCTGCCACTTTAAAATCTTTCCATCCGGTGATCAGGATTTTATTTTTCAGCGTGCCGAAATAATCGAATACAAAAACGGCACGGGCAGAATCATAGAGATAAACATATTTATCCTCATCAAAGATCTTCTGCGGGTTTATGGCTTCACCGAACAGCAGGCGGAAGTCGGGAGTTTCCATCAACAGTTTACCGTCCTCATCAATTTTCTTCAGTTTATTTTCCACTTCATCATACACCCATATTTTATTATCATAAGATTGGCCGACAGCTTTTGCCTGAAAAATATTCAGCTTGCGGAGATCAATGATACTTCTGACAGTGAGAAACCGGTCCAGGACAACTACGGTGGAAAAATCTTTATAATAGAGCAGGATCTTAAGCGGATTGGAAACATCTATCAAAGTGGCCCGGCCAAATTTTTTTACATCATTGAATACAGCCACCGAATCGCCGTTCTGATCCAGTTTTTTCACCTGGTTCCTGCTGCTGAGAACATAAACATTATCGAGGTTGTCAACAGTAAAGGAAACGATGTCACCTTCTATGGCACGGATCAAGTGAAAAGAAGTGTCGCTTTGTGCTTTTACAAAAAGCGACATCAGAATTACTGCTATGGCCAATACTATCCTTTTCATGTTTTTCTTATGATCTTATCATCTTTTCCCAGGTAAGATCTCAGTTCCAGTTTCTCACCGTCGAAGACGGCATAAGTGAAATAATGGATCCAGTCCCCGAGATTGATATATCTGCTATCCGGAGCCAGTTGATAATCTATGGCAAGATGACGGTGCCCGAAAATGAAATAATCATAATGTTCTTTTTTCAGCACGTCTTTGCAAAAGATGATCAGCCACTCTTTATCCTCGCCCAGGAACACTTCTTCCGAAGCCCCTGTCTGTGCCCGGCTGCGCCGGCTTAAATAATGAGCAAGCCCCATACCGAAGATGGGAGGTAAAATACCAAACAGCCATTGAAAGAAACGATTACGGAATATTTTTTTCAATCTTTTATATCCATGATCTCCCGGGCCCAACCCATCACCATGGCCGATAAAGAATTTTTTTCCATTACGTTCCAGTTGCACCGGCTTAAAATAAACGGGAATATTCAGTTCGGCCTGGAAATAATCTTTCATCCACATGTCATGATTGCCCACAAAAAAATGAACCGGTATTCCTGAGTCGGTGAGCCCGGCAAGTTTTCCCAGCAGGCGGGTGAATCCTTTCGGAACCACTTTGCGGTATTCATACCAGAAATCAAACAGGTCTCCGGCAAGGAATATTTCCGCTGCATCATTTTTTATTTCCTCCAGAAAGCGGACTACAATTTTTTCCCGCTCCAGGCTGGATGCATGATCGGGCGCCCCGAGATGAAAATCGGACAAGAAATAAATTTTTTTCCCGGGAGTTAATTGCACTCTGTTCACCTCTTTTGTTGAAAATAACTGATTAGATCCCCTGAAGTAATAACCGGCTTGCCGCTCACATCACCATTATACCAGTAGATCCATGCTTTTGTAACTGTGTCGTTGAAATATACATCGGTGAGTTCACGGCGGTACAACTGCATTTCATCAGCTTCCACATTCACGCCTTCATAATCATCCAGCTGACTGATAGCCCAGTCAAATTCTTCTTTTCTTTTTATATCATACAGTTCTCCGACGATGAAGGAATCATCATCAGCAGGAATGCCGGCAGGATAACTGCCCAGGTCCATCAATTTACCTTTCACTCTGGCTTCACTCACTAAAGTGAAATAACGGCTGATGTATTCATAAGCAGGGCTTTTGAATCCGCTGCGCAGGGAACCATACACGAAAACAGGATAAATGTTATAGTCTGACATACCATAAAAATACTAAGGCAAAATGAATTATGCTTCCACCAGCATTAAATATACTTCTCCCGGTCCATGTACTCCCACTACCAGTGTTTTTTCAATGTCGGCAGTGCGGCTGGGGCCGGTTGCAAATGTGATCAATGACGGAAGATGATCGCCATATTTATCCTTTACCAGTTGCAAGGCATCTTTAATGTCATAAACAAGCTGATTCACATAGGCAATGCAGATATGCACCGGTGCATACACGCTTACCGTGCGTCCGCTTTGCTGCGCAGCGCTTAATACGATGCTTCCGGTCCTCGCTACCAGGGCTTCACAACCGGTAAGCGCCACATCACAATCTTTGAGCGCTACATCGGAGAACTGATCGAAGCCGTTTTGCTTCAGAACAGAACGAAGCCCTTCTTCCCTGCAATACACTTTATTCCATTTCCGCTTTGATAAAAGATCTTTCAATTGCGAGATCAATTCATCATGATTCAGGCAATAAATGAATTTGCCCTGCAGCCTGGTAAACTGAGCGGCAAATTCGAACTCCAGTTCCTGGTTTTGCGGTTTGAAAAAAAATTGTTTTGATTCTTTTTGCGGAAAAGGAAGAGGTGTTGAATGACTCAACGCCTTGCGAATCTTTTTCAGAATATTTTCTTTGGATGGAGAGATCGCCATGATTCAAAGTTAAACAGAAGGCGCCAGTCCGAAATTGCCTGCCTGTTCACCGCTTTCTCTTTTTTCTTCTTTCTTCACTTCGGCTGCAGGAGCCGGTTCTTCCGTGGTCTGATGAGCAGCCGCTTCATCTACTTCCAGCACTTTCTTTTCTTCAAACGGGCGTTTGCCGATCAATGTTTCCACATCACTCTGGAACAATACTTCCCGCTGCAACAATGCTTCAGCCAGTTTCTCCACCTGTTCTTTTTTCTCGATCAGCAATTTCTTGGTCCTTTCATAGGCGCTGTCAATCAGTTTTCTCACTTCTTCATCTATCACCTTAGCCGTTTCATCACTGTAAGGCTTGGTGAAATTATAATCAGTTCCCTGCTGCGGATCATAAAAACTTACATTGCCTATCTTGTCATTCATTCCATACACCGTCACCATGGCATAAGCGATCTTGGTGACCTGCTGAAGGTCATTCTGTGCTCCGGTGGAAATCTTATTGAAGAAGATCTCTTCGCTGGCACGTCCGCCCAGCGTCATGCAGATCTGATCTTCTAACTGATCAATGTTATAGAGATACTGTTCCTTGGGTGTGTATTGCGCATATCCCAATGCCGCAGTGCCTCTCGGAACAATAGTTACTTTCAGTAAAGGATAAGCATGCTCCAGGAACCATCCGCAAATTGCATGTCCTGCTTCATGATAAGCAATGATCTTTTTTTCTTCGGGAGAAATGATCTTGTTCTTTTTCTCCAGTCCGCCGATCACCCGGTCCACCGCATCCTGGAAGTCTTCCATTTCCACTGCTTCTTTTCCTTTTCTTGCAGCGATCAATGCCGCTTCATTACATACATTGGCTATATCGGCGCCGGCAAACCCGGGAGTCTGCTCTGCGAGTTTATGAATATCGAGTGTCTTGGAAACCTTGATTGGTTTCAGATGAACTTTAAAAATAGCTTCACGCCCCTTAAGGTCAGGCTTATCTATGGAAATTTGCCTGTCAAAACGGCCCGGCCTCAACAAAGCGTTATCCAGCACATCAGGCCTGTTGGTAGCTGCCAGAACAATGATTCCGGAATCTGTTCCGAAGCCATCCATTTCCACCAGCAACTGATTCAGCGTACTCTCTCTTTCATCATTACTCATCATCACATTCTTTCCTCTGGCACGTCCTATAGCATCGATTTCATCAATGAAGATGATGCAGGGAGCTTTTTCCCTGGCCTGTTTGAAAAGGTCACGGACACGGCTGGCGCCCACGCCTACGAACATTTCCACAAAATCACTTCCGCTCAGGCTGAAGAAAGGAACCTGGGCTTCACCTGCCATTGCTTTGGCCAGCAATGTTTTTCCCGTTCCCGGAGGGCCTATCAGCAGAGCGCCTTTGGGTATCTTGCCTCCAAGGCTTGTATATTTTTTGGGATTCTTTAAAAAGTCAACAATCTCCATCACTTCCACTTTCGCTTCATCCAATCCGGCAACATCGGCAAAAGTGATGTTCACCTTTGTGCCTTTGTCAAACAAAGTGGCTTTAGATTTTCCGATATTAAAAATACCACCCGGGCCACCGCCGCCACCAGCGCCACCGCCCATCTTACGCATCAGCAGTATCCACAAACCGACAAACAATAAAACGGGAAAGATGAATTGCATGATACCGCCCAGCCAGTCTTTCTCATTCTCTACATCATAGGGGATTTCTTTCACAGTGGGTGTGGCTTTATAAAAATCGGACATCTCTTTGTTGAAGTCTTCACCGGAAACGATGCGGAAATACATTTGAGGCCCTTCATCGTTCACCTTGCCGTTCACGCCGGTCTGCAATTCATTCTTATGTGCAGTAATCCCGTCTTTGGTCAAAAAAACTTTTACCATTTTACGGTTGTCAACGATTACATATTTGTCCACCTGCCCATTCTGCACCATTTGTTTGAAATCAATGCTGTTGATCTTGACCATATTGGTGGAAAAAGGTCCAAACCAATAAGAGCCGATTAATACGGCAAAGATTATTGCATAGATCCAATAGATGCTGAACTTCGGTCCTTTGCGGGGTGTTTGTCCCGGGTCATCACCGGACTGCCGGTTAAAACGGGGCAACCCTCCTTTATCATTTCTGTTGTATGGTTCCTGTGCCATGTTGTCTTTTCTGAATTCCTGCTATTTACGGATTATTATGAAAATAAGTTTACGCTATTTCAACATTTAACTAATCGCTGTGTTTTTCAGCTTTACCATCGTTCCACATTTCCTCCAGCTTGTAGAAATTTCTTGTTTCAGGAGTCATGATATGTACCACCACATTCACATAATCTATAAGCACCCACTTCATTGACTGGTATCCTTCCTGATGGTAGGGCTTTTCATTACATTTTTCGAAAACCTGTCTTTCCACGTTTTCGGACAGCGACCTGATTTGTGGCTGGTTATTGGCTTCACAAATAATGAAAAAATCAGCAACCGCTTCGTCAATTTTACGCAGGTCGAGGGAGACAATATTTTCTCCTTTTTTTGCCTGAATAGCGTTGATAATAGTTTTGATGATCTTTGAATTTCTTGTTAACCGACCTGCACTTTTTCTTCCGGCAGTTCTCGGGTTACGGTTACTCAATATTGCCAGTTGTTCCAAATATGAATATGTTTTTTTGTCCGCCTTCCGGCCGAACCGATTATTGCTTTAGTTTTTGGCGGGAATGGATGCACGTTACCTGCAACTTACTACCCAATCCATAAACTCATTTACTTTGTCAAAAATAACAATTAATTGCCACAACCTCCCATCAACAAAACCTTAGGAATATCATTCCTTGAACTACAGTCTGTTGACAGTACCAATAACTATGCCCGGAAGCTGCTGCATGAAGGTTTGGCATATCACGGGCTTTCCGTTTTTGCCCATGAGCAGGTGCAGGGAAAGGGCCAGAGGGGAAAGTCATGGGTCAGCGGAAAAGATGAAAGCATCATTTTAAGTATTATCATTGACCCCCGGCCTTTGCAACTAACCGAACAATTCAGGCTATCCGCCTGTGTTGCCGTTGGCGTTCATGATTTTTTTTCCCGATATGCCGGAGAAAAAACGAAGATCAAATGGCCTAATGATCTTTATTGGCAAGACAGAAAGGCAGGCGGCATACTTATAGAAAACGTGGTGGGTACCGGGTATCCGGAAAAAGACCGGTGGCAATGGGCCATTGCAGGAATAGGGATCAACATCAATCAAAAAAGATTTGTACCGGAACTGAAAAACCCGGTATCCCTTCATCAAATAACCGGCAAGACTTTCGATCCGTTCACATTAGCAAAAGAACTTTGCAACAATCTGGATAAACGATTCAGGCAACTGATCACGGAAGATTTTGAAAATATTTTTTCAACCTATCTTTCCTGTCTTTACAAAAAGAATGAAAAAGTGAAGCTGAAAAAAGGAAAGCGGATCTTTGAAGCGGTCATTCTTGGCGTAACACCTTCAGGTAAACTTATGGCAAAACATAAGCAGGAAGAAGAATTTAATTTCGGTGAAGTGGAATGGATAATATAGTTTGCAACACCGGCCTATCTCTTCTCTCTCCACAGTACAAATGTCCGGGCAATGGTGAAGCCCCAGCGAAACTGACCTTTGCCCCAGGATGTCACTGTTCTCGGAATAAAACGGTTTTCGAGTATCTCGGTGGCATTGGTAAAATTCAAATGAAACACATGGCCTGCCGTAAGAAATTCAAATCCGATACCCAGCGGATCATAAAACTTTTGCGAAGGATGTACAGCTGAGTTGGGATCTTTATAAAAATCTTTTGCCTGCTGCGAATGAAATACATGAAAATAATCTATGATAAACGCAAGGTTTCTTGTAACCGGAATACGGGCAGCGCCGCCTAATGCAAACAATGACCGGTCATCACCCGGAATCACACGGTTTCTGTGTACATAAGAAGGGATCAGTTCAACACTTGCATTTCCAAACTTACGGGCAATAATAAGCTGAACAGTATTACTAAGTCTTTCAGAAAAATTTTTAAATGTCGTTTCCGCAGAATCTGTGTAAGGAGGATTGAAATGTTGTGAAGGCATAGAAGCCACTGCCGTATTGGCGAATATTACAACAGATAAAGGATGGGCTGGATCATTTTCTCTTTGCTCTGCAATACGGTATTTGAAACCGAGTTCCCAAAGTTTTTGCACCCGGCTGAAATCAGTCTGATAATTTTCACCGCCGCGATCACGGGAAGCGATCATATCAAGACGATGACCAAGGCCTATTTCAAAGCTCAGCTTGATATCTGCCGCATTATCAAGCCCGAAAAAATTTTTAATCCCGCCATTGGACCCGGCCACATCATAAAAATTATGAATGATCCGGAAGATCATCTTCCCTTTCCCTACCAATTCTGTAGTGTTCGCATTGATCAGCCTTTCGGATTCAAAGATCTTCACGGCAAGTGGTTGCGTATTAGGCTTGTCTTCCATTCCTTCCAGCAGGCTGTTCAGCGTTGTGTCCTGCGCCAGTGCCTGCAGGGAAAAAAACATTGAAATAAGAATAAAGATCCTTTGCATATTTAATTCCTGTTTAAAAAAGCAATACCTGTTTTTTTATAAAAAGTAAAAATAGGCAGCGGTGCCCTGATATGCACTGCAAGAATGTTCACACATGGGAATAAAATTTATTGCATGGCTGCCATGATTTCCTCCGCATGGGCGCTGACTTTCGGCTTGTGGAATATCTTTTGAATCACCCCTTTTTCATTAATGACAAAAGTGGTGCGCAGCACGCCCATATATTCACGGCCATACAACTTTTTCAGATCCCACACGCCATACTTCTCCAGAATTTTACGTGATGTATCGGCGACGAGGGTAAAAGGCAGGCTGAACTTGTTTTCAAATTTTTTGTGGCTGTTCTCATCATCCGGGCTCACCCCGATAATTTCATAACCATTTTTTCTGAGCAATGCATAATTGTCACGGAGATTGCAGGCCTCGCTGGTACAGCCCGGTGTGTCATCTTTCGGATAGAAATACAATACAATCTTTTTGCCTTTATAATCTGCCAGGGAGATCTTTTTCCCATTCTGATCCGTTCCGGTGAATAAAGGAGCCTTATCACCTTCTTTTAATGTAACCATGATAATTATTTTATTTTTGCGGGTTTTTTATTAATTGTCTTCTTAGCCGGTGCGGCCTTTTTCTTATGGATCGTTTTTTTGAGTGGCGGTTTGTAAGGATCGCGGCGGAACCACCATGTTTTAGTGGCTGTATTTCCTGCAAGGTCCTCCACCGTCACTGCCAATCTGTGAACTCCATAAGGACAATATTCATCAAAGGTATAAATAAAGGGGCCTTTCTTATCGTTGGTAAAACGCACCCACTGCCCGTCTATCTCGCCACGAAAATTTTTTACTGCACCCGGGTCATCCCTTGCCTCAACTACAATGCTATTCGAAGAAGCATAAACAACGGTATCTCCTTTTCCGATATCTTTTATATAAGGAGGCACGGTATCAATAAAAGCACGGAAATTTCCAAAGTCACCGGTCTTAGACACAAGCCATCCATCTTCCCATTCAGCTTTACGAACCACATTGCGATGACCGTCGTTGCGGATGATCACCACTTTTTCTTTCAGGGCATCCGGTATCTCCCGGTCAGGTTTTATTCTCACCGTTGCCAAAGACTGCAACGGAAAAGAAGGATCATTCAACTGATGCAGGGCGGAAACTGCATTAGGCGAAGCCGTATTGTTCCGGAAATAAATGACAGGCACAGTATCGTACAGGCTGTTTGAAGGCAATGAGAATACGAAATCCGGCCTCGGAAATTTATTGGCTACGTTGGGAATGAATTTTTCTGAATTGTCAGGTCTTTCATTCTTCTTCAGGCTGTCTGCATACCCGATCATGAAATTTAATTCCGAAAGATGATCATATTCATCCCGCACTTCAATATGCACCATGTGAAAACCGGTGTCGCTCAAATTGAAAACACCATTGCCATTGATCTTTTTATATACTATGCCGGGATCGCCGGGCAGCAGTGATAAATGCTGAAAATATTGTCCTGTCTTATTATAATACCTGTAATCTATCTGAGCATTGATATAAGATGATTCATTATAGCTGATACTGTCCAGGGTAAAACTTAACATCGGCCTGTTATCAAAAAATATCTTTGCAGAATAAATTCCATCAGGGCTTCCTCCCCTCTTCATTTTATCTATTGCCTGAATGGCAAAGCTCACTTTCTTCATTCCCGTCATCATCACCGGCATTGAGAAAAGAATATACCCTTCACCGGATGTTTTCTTTACTGAAAATATTTCAGGATCCTGCATATACACACTTTTGCTCCGGTCGTACACAGCCAGTTTATAAATTTCAGGATACTGATCATCTTTTATGGGAAAACCGAATAACAGCGGGTTCAGGCATTTACCGGTTTTGGTATCACGTATTTCGAAATGCAGATGCGGGCCCATAGAACCGCCTGTGTTGCCACTGTATGCGATCAGCTGGCTTTTAAAAACCGGAAACTTGTCTTTTGAAAAATCCAGTTCTATCTCCCAGGACTGCTGTTGGTACTGCTGCTCCGTCACATATTTTTCCAATGCAGGAGAAAAACTATTCAGGTGACCATATATTGTAGTCAACCCGTTCGGATGGTTGATAAAAATACTGCGGCCGTAACCAAAAGGTTCAACTTTTATCTTGGAAATATATCCGCCGGCAGCGGCATACACAGGCAAACCCACTTTTTTTTGTGTACGGATATCAAGGCCCATGTGCCAGTGATCCGGCCGCAGCTCACCCATGTTGGCTGTAAGATCCATCGGAATATTCAACGGGTTCCTGAAATAATATTTGGGATAGCCGGGACGTGATTGGGCAGATAATACAGAACAAAAAATAACGGAGAGAACAAAGGCAAAACAGTTTTTCATTATCCGCAAAAATAACCTATCTCATGCAGCGATCCTGTCTCCAAACAATTATTAAGAGATCCTTTGGAAGCATAGGATAAAAACAGCGGCCTTAAAAAAAATCTCCGGTAAAATAACATCATTCATTTTTTATTCATTTAAAAACTCGTCTGTCTATCATAATTATTTATTCCAAAATATTTCATTTTTCAAATAATTTCACCGCTCCTGAAAAACAATCCATCTATCCGGAAACTGTTGGAAAAAAATATGCTTCAAAACCCCATTCCCCTAACTTTGCGTCCCGAAAACAACAGGGATTCTTCTTACCAAAAATGCCCAAAGACAACTCGATCCACTCTGTCCTGATCATCGGTTCAGGGCCCATCATTATCGGACAAGCATGTGAATTTGACTATTCCGGCTCCCAGGCAGCCCGGAGCCTTCGTGAAGAAGGAATCAAAGTATCTCTTATCAACAGCAATCCGGCCACGATCATGACTGACCCTATGATGGCCGATAAAGTGTATCTGCTTCCGCTTACCGTTGAAAGTATTGAACAAATACTGGAAGAGAATATTGCCAACGGCACCGCCATTGATGCAGTATTGCCTACCATGGGAGGGCAAACCGCATTAAACCTTGCCAAGGAGGCCAATGACCTTGGTGTCTGGAAAAGATATGGCGTCCGCCTGATAGGTGTGGACATCCACGCCATTGATAAAGCGGAAGACCGTGAAAAATTCAGGCAATGGATGATCGAACTGGGTGTGCCTGTTGCTCCGGCAAAAATTGCCAACTCCTTTCTGGAAGGAAAAGATTTTGCACAGCAGATCGGGTTTCCTCTTGTTATCCGCCCGTCATTTACCTTAGGAGGTACCGGCGGTGGTTTCGTTCACGATAAAAATGATTTAGATGAAGCATTGAACCGTGGATTGCAGGCATCACCTATTCATGAAGTGCTGGTGGAAAAAGCAGTGCTGGGCTGGAAAGAATTTGAACTGGAATTGCTGCGTGATGCCGCCGACAATGTATGTATCATTTGCACCGTGGAGAATTTTGACCCGATGGGAGTTCATACCGGCGATTCCATCACGGTGGCTCCCGCCATGACCCTCAGCGACACGGCCATGCAACTGATGCGCAATACCGCCATCCGCATGATGCGTGATCTCGGAAACTTTGCAGGAGGATGTAATGTTCAGTTTGCACTCGATCCCGATACAGAAGGTATCATTGCCATCGAAATCAACCCGAGAGTAAGCCGTTCTTCTGCATTGGCATCAAAGGCCACGGGCTATCCTATCGCAAAGATCGCTGCCAAACTTGCCATCGGCTATACATTGGATGAACTGGAAAATCAGATCACCAAAACTACATCAGCTTACTTTGAACCGGCGCTGGATTATGTAATCGTGAAAGTGCCGAGATGGAATTTTGATAAATTCAAAGGAGCGAATGATACATTGGGTCTGCAAATGAAAAGTGTGGGGGAAGTGATGGCGATAGGAAGAAGTTTTACCGAAGCCATTCAAAAAGCCTGTCAGAGCCTGGAGAATAATGCGGTGGGACTCGGTTATTATGGCAAGAGCATGATGCATGCAGAAGAAATACTGGAACGCATCAAGACACCGAAATGGGACCGCATCTTCCGTATCAAAGATGCACTGATGATGGGAGTGAGTGTGAACACCATTGCCAAAGCCACGGGCATTGACCGCTGGTTCATTTATGAGATCCAGAAAATCTGTAATTGCGAAAAAGAAATTGCGAAATATAAACTCGATACACTTCCTGCTGAATTGCTGAAGGAAGCCAAGCTGCTCGGCTTCAGCGATGAACAGATCAGCCGTATCATGAACAACGGCAGCGAAGAAGAAGTGTACGAAAAAAGAAAAGCCGAAGGCATCCGCCGCGTTTATAAAATGGTGGACACCTGCTCGGCAGAGTTTGAAGCAAAGACCCCTTATTTCTATTCCACATTTGAAGCTCCCTCTAACTCCCACGCAGGGGCAGAACAGTTGCTCTCCAATGAATCGAAGGTTTCTGATAAAAAGAAAATAATCGTTCTGGGTTCGGGGCCCAACCGCATCGGGCAAGGAATTGAATTTGATTATTGCTGCGTTCACGGATTACTTGCCATCAAAGAATGCGGCTATGAAGCCATCATGGTGAACTGCAATCCCGAAACAGTGAGTACGGATTTCGACATGGCCGATAAACTTTATTTTGAACCGGTGTACTGGGAGCATCTGCTGGAAATCATTGAACATGAAAAACCGGATGGAGTGATCGTGCAGTTGGGAGGGCAGACGGCGCTTAAATTATCCGAGCGGCTCCAGGAAAAAGGGATCCCGATCATCGGCACCTCTTTTGACAGCATGGATATTGCCGAGGACCGCGGACGTTTTTCAGATATGCTGAAAGAGCTGGAGATACCCTACCCTGACTATGGGACTGCCCACACGGTGGACGAAGCGATCGCCGTTGCCAATAAAGTAGGCTACCCGGTGCTGGTGCGTCCGAGTTATGTATTGGGCGGGCAACGAATGCGGATCGTTATCAATGATGACGAAGTGGAAAAAGCAGTAGTGAGTCTATTAAAACATATTCCCGGAAATAAAATTTTGATTGATCATTTCCTGGATCGTTGCCAGGAAGCAGAGATAGACGCCATTTTTGACGGAGAAGATTTTCATGTGATGGGTGTGATGGAGCATATAGAACCCGCAGGCATTCACAGTGGCGACAGCAATGCCGTGCTCCCCGCTTTCAACCTCACTCCGCTGGAAGTGCAGACTATGGAAGAGTATGCCGAAAAAATTGCAAGGCAACTGAAGATAAAAGGGCTTATTAATATCCAGTTCGCCATCAAAGACGGAAAAGTGTATGTGATCGAAGCGAATCCAAGAGCTTCCCGAACCACGCCGTTCATTGCAAAAGCGTACCAGATTCCTTATCTCAATATTGCCACCAGGATCATGATGGGAGTAAACAAGCTCCGTGATTTTAAGTTTGAGAAAAAGCTAAAAGGGTACGCTATCAAAGAGCCGGTATTCAGTTTTGAAAAATTTCCCGGCGTAAATAAAGAGTTAGGCCCTGAAATGAAATCCACCGGCGAAGCCATCCGCTTTATCAAAGACCTTCGTGATCCTTATTTCCGGCAGTTGTATAAGGACAGGAGCATGTACTTGAGTAAGTAGGAAATCACAATTCGGATAATATCCTGCTGAATCGGGCTTTTAAAGAAGGCAGATCATTTTTAGCAATTTCTCAGACAATAAGAAAGTTGACACCGAAGTATTCATGAATAGATATATTTCTGAATCCATTGATTGATTTCCATTCAATAGCAGGATGTTTTTCTTTCAGATCAGAAGTTATATTGTTGCAGGCTTCGCCCACTATTTCGATTTGTTTTATTGTGGCAAAACGTTTTTCCGAGTTAGCTATAAACTCATCGTATGAAACGCCTGTAAGATATTCTTCCACTTCAGAAATGGCATCAAGAATGTGATTGATTCTTATTTTATCAGTTATTCGCCCTTTCATAGATCAATATCTTGTCCTTGTCAACCAAAGGCTTGATATATTTTGATAATCCCTCTGCGCTTACAAGATCTACTTTTGTTTTCAACAATTCTGCTAATTCTAATTGGTACGCAAAAAATTTCATCCCGATTGGCTGAGTATGATCAAGCTCAACCATGATATCAATATCACTTCCCGGCTGCGCTTCATTTCTTGCAAATGAGCCGAATAAATAGGCTCGCTTTACCGGTTTACCGAAAAAAAATTGCTGTATTAATATTCTATTTCTATCGGATAGATTCACTGTATAAAGATAAATCGAATTATCGTATTTACTAACTGTAGATTTAATGAAAATTCCAGGCAAAGAAATTATTTGCCCTGCAAGAAAGATTCGTGATCCTTATTTTCGGCAGTTGTATAAGTACAGGAGTATGTACTTGAGTAAATAATGTCGGAATTAACCGGGAAAACATCTATTCATCACATTCTTTCCTGCATCATTATTATATCGCTTCAAGCGGTGAAATGAATTTTTGAAAATATTGGTTTCGAAGAGTCGGACCGTGGGATTCGGACAAACTTTAATCATTCAAACGATTCCCAATGTCCATTCTCTGATGCAAAACCCTAATAATTTCAATATCACTCCTGTTTTCAATAACCCGGTAAAAAATCAGATGCGACTTTACCTTTGAGCAACGATAGCCTTTCCGTGTATGGCTCAAATTCCTGCCCGTGTATGGGTTTTTTGATAAATATTCAATTTCATCAAATATCAGATCAATATACCTGTCAGCCTGTTCCATGGACCAGTTCCCGAAAGTGTAAAGCCAGATATTTTCAATATCCTCCAATGCTTTGACACTGATTTTATAACTCATCCGTCACATGTTTACCGTGAAGTGTCTTTATGAATTTTTTTTTGTCGAATTTGGTAGCAAACCCTGATTTTTCGCCCTTCTTCAGCTCTTTGATAAGCTCATTTCTTTTATTTTCCTCCTGTTCAAAAAGCCGTAATGCAGCTCTCACCACTTCGCTGGCAGATGAAAAGCGTCCTTTTTGAATTTGGCTGTTAATGAAGTTTTCAAAGTAATCGCCTAAAAGGACCGAAGTGTTTTTTGCCATAGTTATATCATTTATTCAAAAATACCAATTTTTGGTATTTTATCAAATATCCGGATACCCTAATGATAGTTAATATTTTACGTGAACCCGTCATCTTCTGTTAATTTTCTTCCGGCACGAGTGTCCAAACTTATAACTTCCCAGCCGAAGTTTCACCACCGGGCCTTGTGTGAGGCGTGGACCCGGCGTCATTCCGTAACGGTTTTATCAAATCAATATCCGCCAGTTCGCATTAATTCAACACCGGATAAATTGTTAATCCCGTCAGGTTCCGTTATCTGGCGTTTTACAGGCATGTTCTAATTTACAACGTCTCGTGCAGATAATGCGGCGAGTGCCACAAACCCTACGCACAAGACCATCTGACACTCGCCTGCGAAGGAAAGATATTTAGTTCGTTTAGTATAGAGTTATATGAATCATTTCCAAACTAAATCACTTTCACCTGTTTCCGGAGAGTACAATACTTTAGTTTATCCGATTAAAATTCCCGGTCCTTTAATTTTGAATACACATCTGAAATGGACAATCCGGAGCCGATTATATCTCCCCCGGGAGAGATCAGAATTTTGTTGGGGATCGAACTAATCCGGTATTTGTCTACTGTTTCCTTATCCGATAGTAACGAGAGCCAGGGAATCTCATATTTTGAAAGCGCTTTTATCCAATCGTCCCTGTTCCGATCTACCGATATAGAAATAAAAATTACATCATCAGCTTTTATGATAGAATAAATCTTTTTTAATAAAGGAAGTTCTTTCAGGCAGGGAACACACCATGACGCCCAAAAATCAATAAGTATATATTTCGCTTTATATTGAGCCAAAGAATATTCTTTTCCTGATGAATCTTTTAAATTAAAAATATAAGCCTTTCTTTTTTCTGCTAACTCCTCCTGGCTGGCTTTATCTTCATTGAGATATCTATAGGCTTCTTTTCCCATTGGTGAATTTTTTATTGAATCGGGCAGCCTATCCAAAAGAGTCTTTCTTTCATCAAAGTAGGCGTAGCTGATCAAAGCAGCATTAATTGAACTTAGAAGGTAATATCCATAAACACGTTCCTTTATTTGCTTTTCAAGTTTCTGTATAAATTCCTTTTCCACTAATAAACAGGAATCACTGTATTTCAGATACATGTCAAAATCAGCCAGAGACTTTGCAGTATCTATTTTAGAATAATATTCGGACAATTTTGTAATTATTGATTCGGTCATATCATTAAAATGGTTTTTCATGTCATTTTCTCTGCTCCCCTGAGCAGTAAATTTATGTGTGTCCAGATCCAGAAAAATCTTTATGTCTCCATGTTCTACGAAGAAAGAATACAGGTAATAGTCTCCAATAATTTTGAAAAAAATAAGTTCAGGATAATCACACCTCCCACTGATCACGAATTTTCCATTGATAATAGGAAATGTATCAAGCACTTTTTGTTCTGATCTTAATACAAAGCTTCCGTTTTCTTTACCTTTTATAGTTCCTGAAATATAAAATTCAGAACTCCGGCTGACAGTATCTTTGGCCGGCTTAACAGAAGATGCTTTAAAAAATTGAAGGTTCTGTCCTTTAGCAAAACCGGTTATAATAAACAGAAAAGGAATCAATAGAAAATCTTTGGGTTTAAAGTAATAAATGCTCATAAAAAAATATTGATATGCGAAGTTTAAGAAGCCCCCCTTAATTAAGTATTAAAATAAGACTGCTCCCTACTTTGGAACAGTCTTATTTTGATCACATTTCAATTATGCCTGATTCCAGCTATAAGTGCAAGTGCTGGAGCCTTCGCCGCCCGCTTTACATTGATGTCCTTTTTCATTAAAAGGAACACATTCACAAGAGCCTTCACAACAACAAGCATAGTAGCCCGACGAACAAGTAACTGAGCATCCGTCAAATTTTCCTCCCGACAGATTTTTTTGCTCTTCTTTACTCAGCTTTCTGCCGAGGTTTTCAAACTTTTTCATGATTTAAAGTTTTAAATTTGAATAATCGGCCCGGGGTGTGGTACCAGGCTCTTTACCTCAACCGGTTCACCCCGGTTGAAAAGGTTTGTTTGCAAACAAAAAACTTGTACCCATCCGGTCTTTTTTTATGTCTTTTTGAATACTTCTCTATCCTATTCTTTTCAGTAAATGCTTCTTTAAAAAGCTTTGTATCAGCAGTTGTGCGTTTTAAATACAGATGGTCACGTTCTTTTATTTCCCCGGTAATCTTTTTAATCCTCTTATGCAAATCGCCGGCCGTATCTGTTTGTATGAGTTTAAAAGGAAGGCGCTGATGCAGGAGTGGTTGTAGTTTCAAACAGGCTTTTGAAACCGGGATCTTCATAGTATGCAGCCCATGATACAATATTTGTCCGGGTTGGCGATTCATGGCAGGTATTCTTAAATGGCATACTAAAGTTGAGGAAAAAAACAACAGGCTGCTTCAAACCGGAGGTTATATTTTATAACCTCCCGGAGTTTTTTAGTTGCCCGGGGACAATTACCACTAAGCGCTGAGAAACATCTTATTTCTCAGAGTTATTAACTTACTTCAAGTGATAAAATAAATTTTTGAAACAACAAGTTCCGAAGAGCCTGAGTTTGTAAAGAAATATTCTTTCCGTAATGCTTTGATATCATATGTAGGCAGAGCTTGTCCCGATATTTCGGGATAATCCGCAGTCCATAGCTTCGGGTTGTTGGTAATAAATAAATTTCACATTTAAAGACTAATATATCAGAATAATTTTTCTTTTAATTGTTTAATTAGCCTTTTACCATCGCTTGGACGCAATGCGTCCTTTTCAACTATTATTCCATTTTTATTGATAATCATATACCTGGGGATAGTGTATTTATCATTTCCATCATATATTTTATTCATTATATCCTTTTGTAATTTTGGCCCGGCAAGAATGTGGTATCCTTTAAGATCATACATGTTTATTTCATTTTTCCAGCTATTCATAGCCATAGGTAAGTCCATAGAAATATAGACCCGAACTATATTTTGTTCACTCAAAAAAGAATCCACTTTGTTATTATTCAAAAATTCCTGACGACACGGAATACACCATGATGCCCAAATATCAATAAACAAAGGCCGGTTTTTAAATTGCCCTATTATATCAGCGAAAGAGTTGATTGATTGGGTAGAATCCAGATATTTTATTTCTTCAAAATTATTTCGGCTTTTGATTTGCTTTTCTTTTATTATAGCTACTAAACGATTCAGATAGGTAAGCCATGGGCTTTCGGGAAAAAAGAATTTGAAAGATTCGATTGATTGTATATCCGGGTAAGTATTTGCACTAACGTTCATGCCATATAGCATACTACCCCACAAATGTTCTTTTAGGCGATTATTTTTTATATATAAAAAAGGAGTAGCATCAGCATGAATCAGCAATTTTTTATTTTCTGAAATTATTAAAATTGAATCTTTCAATTCTGACCCCAATACTTTTTGTTTATCTGTCAATTCATTTTGCAGATAAAAGTTGTATAAATAAAATTCTGTATTCCACCCTTTATAAAGGACTGTGTCCAGAGGATTGCAAAGGGAAAATATTTCTTAAATTTTAAATCTTCAATTTTTCATAGTATATACAGAATATAATACTGTGGAACCCCTGAAAAAATATTTTAAAGCTTCATTAAGAAGGCTCGCTTTTATTGAGTTACTTACAATTTTATAATATTCAGATGATATACTATGATCTCGCAACAATTTGTCAAAAGGCTTAAGTGCTTTTGAAATTGTATCCTTAATCGCTTGTATCAAATTAACTTGTTTCGGCTTGAGCGATTCAAAAAGTTCAGTTATAGGTACCAGCTTTTTGTATGGCTGAAAATTATATTCATTAAAAAACAAATGGCCACTACTATTATTTCCCGTCATCTGTAGCCATCCGTGATGGCTTTGGCCATTCAGACTATCCAGGTTTATTTTGATATTTAATGAATCATTGGGCTGAAGCAAAAGCCATATTGGTTCATATCCAATTTTAAGGGTTACAAAACAAGGGTCATTTAAATCTAAGGTGAATCGAAATTGTCCACATGAATCTATATTAAACACAGCCTCATCTTTTATAAGAGTATTGTTGGCAAAGCCATTAATTGGAGAGTAAATAAAATGTTGCTCAGGTACATTTCCAGTTATTTTACCTGAAATATATACTTGCGCCTCAATATTCAGGTGAGTAAGAAATAATAATATTAGTAGTTCTATTCTTTTAATCTTCATAAAAAAAGGATGAATAGAATAAAAAGTTTTTATATTTAGTAAAATCATAAATCGTATGATAGTTTATGCAATCTTTTTATGTCAGAAATATGGAGGCATAAATTATTTACACCTCCCCTTTGATTTTATAGCTAAGCTTGGTTGTAACAACTGCCCGAACAGGATCCAACACCACTTCTACAATACGTCGCTATATCTTCGTACGTCTCATAGCAAGACGGCATTCGAGTGTATACCCAAACACCATCACTTCCAATGCATACACAGCGTGCATAATATCCACCTTTAACTTTCTTTTGCTCTTCTTTGCTCAGCTTTCTGCCGAGGTTTTCAAACTTTTTCATGTTTTAAAGTTTTAAATTTGAAGAATCGGCCCGGGTTGTGGTACCAGACTCTTTACCTCAAACGGTTCACCTAGGTTGAAAAGGTTTGTATGCAAACAAATATATTGTACCCAACCGGGCTTTTATGTCTTTTTTTAAATGCCTCTCAATCCTATTCCTTTCAGTAAATGTTTCTTTAAAAAATTTTGTATAAACAGTTGTGCGCTTTAAATACAGATGATCACATTCTTTTATTTCTCCGGCAGTCTTTTTAATCCCTCTATGCAAATCGCCAGTCGTATTTGTGTGTATTAGCTTAAAAGGAAGGCAATAATTCAGGAGTGGTTGTAGTTTCAAACAGGCTTTTGAAACCGGGAACTTCATAGTATGCAGCCCATGATACAATATTTGTCCGGGGTGGCAGTTCATGGCAGGTATTCTTAAATGGCATACTAAAGTTGAGAAAAAAAATAACGGGCTGCTTCAAACCGGAGGTAATATTTTATAACCTCTCCGAGGTTTTTTTAGTTGCCCGGGGGGCAATTACCACTAAGCGCTGAGAAACATCTTATTTCTCAGAGTTATTAACTTACTTCAAGTGATAAAATAAATTTTTGAAACTTGTAATTTCTGAAAACCGGAAATTGATATTTCTCTGTAAAAATTAAAGGCTGATACATGAAATAATGCTTCCGCAGCAAATGATCTTTCCACTTAACTTAGCCTTATGAATAAAGAAACCCAATCCATCATCCGCAATCTCCAAAACATTCTGAATGGCGAGCCCTGGTACGGAAAACCGGTATTCACGATCCTGAATGAGATCGATCCCCGCATCGTCTATAAGAAGCCTTTGCTTCCCGAAGGAAAGCATAACAGCGATAACCATTCGATAGCCGAATTACTTTATCACATGATCACCTGGGCAGAATTTTGCCGGCGCCAGATAGAGAAAGCAGATAAAAAACTGATCGAAGAGATCGAGAGCCGTAACTGGCAGAGAATCGATCCTTCCGTGCACACCTGGAATAAGGGGCTGGAAGAGCTGAGGTCCCTGCACGACCAGATCATTGACGAGCTGGGATCCAAAGATGATGAATGGCTGAAAGAAAAAGTTCACTTACGCAACTTCAATTACCGGTTCATGCTCAACGGCCTCATTCAGCACAATATCTACCACATTGCACAGATCGCTTACGTAAAGAAACTTCTTTCTTAAAAAGGGGAAACCCTTTGATGACGGCGGTGAATCGTTTTCCATTCTTTCATACCCGCAAAGTGGTATTGTTTGCTTACGGAGTGTCCGGTACCTTTCCGTATGGCTTTGGATCGCATCCCATTCTGGAAAAAAACTCCTTTTCTCCGCCTGCTTCTTCCGCTGATGGGCGGAATCGCCATTCAATGGTATGTTCCGTTTCCTGAATGGCTCTGGTGGTGTTGTTTCACTGCCGGACTGGTTCTTTTCGTCATTTTCTTTTTTATTCCCGTTGCCGGCAGGTTCCGTCTTTTATGGATGAGCGGGTTGCCGGGTATCCTGATCTTTTTATCGCTGGGCGCCCTGCTCACAAGGTATCACGATGTACGGAATCAAAATGACTGGTTTGGAAATTACTACCGGCCGGCAGACAAAATAGTTGTGACGCTGGACGAACCACCGGTGGAAAAAAACAGGTCTTTCAAAGCAAATGCCACCGTCAGCTGCCTGCTGCACAATGAAACAGGAATTCCCGCACAAGGGAAGGTCATTCTGTATTTTCAAAAAGAATTGCCGGGCCGGCAATTGCAAGACATTAATTACGGATCGAAGATCATCATTGATAAGCCCCTTCAGGAAATAAAGAACTCAGGCAATCCCGGCGGGTTCGATTACAGGCGTTATTCGTTGTTCAAAGGAATAACACACCAGGTTTACCTGAAAGCCGGAGATTACCGCATACTGAACAGCTCCCATAAAAATTTTCTGAACACTTTTCTGTTACACACCCGGGAAAAAGTGATCGGCATCATCCGCACTTTTATTCCCGGAGAAAGAGAGCAGGGTCTTGCAGAAGCTTTGCTGATCGGTTATAAAAACGATCTTGACCCCGGACTGGTGCAATCGTACACCAACACAGGGGTGGTTCATATCATTGCTATTTCAGGAATGCACCTGGCCCTGGTGTACTGGCTGCTGGCGCTGCTTCTGAAACCGCTGCAAAGAAAAAAACAGATCCAATGGCTCCGCCCGGTCCTGATCATTTCGGGATTGTGGTTCTTCAGTTTACTGGCCGGGGCACAGGCATCGGTCGTACGTTCTGCGGTGATGTTCACCTGCATTGTTGCGGGTGAAAGCCTGTCAAGGAAAACTTCAGTTTATAATACGCTGGCAGTTTCCGCTTTCATCTTATTGTGCTACGATCCTTTCTGGCTCTGGGATGTCGGCTTTCAGCTTTCTTATGCTGCAGTGCTGAGCATCGTGATCTTTTTCCCTCCTGTTTACAACTGGTTCTATATCCGCAATAAGACTCTCGACTTTATCTGGAAGATCAATGCGGTGAGTATAGCGGCGCAGATACTCACTTTGCCGGTGAGTGTCTTTCATTTCCATCAGTTCCCCCTGTATTTTTTACTTACCAATTTTTTAGCTGTGCCTTTGTCCGGCGTGATCCTGCTGGGAGAAATTTTCCTGTGTGGCCTGTCTTTCATTCCGTTCATTGCGGAACTTGCCGGAGAAATTTTATCCCGGCTGATCCGGATAATGAACACTTATATCGAAAGTGTGGAATCGCTGCCCTATTCTTTGTGGGATGGGCTTCAGGTAAGTTTTATCCAGACAATTTTATTGTACCTGGTCATTGCGGGGGCGGCCTGCTGGCTGATGCTGAAAAGCAAGGCGGGTTTTAAGCTGGCACTGTCGGGATTGCTTCTGTTTCTGATGATCCGCTCTTATTCATTGGTGCAAACAAATAACCAGCAAAAGATCATTGTGTACAATGTGCCGCAGCATCAGGCCATTGATATTGTGGATGGCGGAACATACCGGTTCGATGGTGACCGGGAGCTTTTGCAGGATGCATTTCTGAGAAATTTTCATTTGAAACCTTCAAGGATATTGCACCGGCTGGACATAGATTCAAAAACCAATGATACGGATGGTGAGAACAAATACTTCACTTTCCGTTCCAAAAAGATCATGCTGATAGACACGCCGGTTCTCTTTTCCCGGCCTTCTTACCGCATGCCTGTGGACCTGCTGGTGATCTCCAAAAACCCGAGGATAGATCTGCCCATGCTGGCTAATAGTTTTGATGTCAAACAGGTGGTGTTTGACGGCTCTGTACCCTTGTGGAAACTGAACAAGTGGAAAAGAATCTGCGACTCTTTAGGCATCCCTTCTTATGCCGTGAACGAGAAAGGAGCTTTTGTAATGGATCTGCGTTGAACTTATCTTTGCGGCTTCTAATAATAAGGTGTGTTCCGTTTGGAGCCGCCCTTTAACTTCTCCAAATGAACAAAAGAATCAGGACCGCTCTCATCTCTGTCTTTTACAAAGACGGTCTGGAGCCTTTAGTAAAAATTTTATCGGAGCTCGGCATCACCATTTATTCCACCGGCGGCACCCAGCAATTCATTGAGAAACTGGGAGTGAAAGTGACCTCCGTGGAATCGCTGACCTCTTATCCTTCTATCCTGGGAGGCCGGGTAAAGACTTTGCATCCTTCCGTTTTCGGCGGCATACTCGGCAAGAGGGATGATGAAGTGCATGTACATGAAATGAAACAATTCAACATTCCTGAGATCGACCTTGTCATTGTGGACCTCTATCCATTTGAAGAGACGGTGGCAGCATCACTTCGCCTTCCCCCGGCAGAAAGAGAAAAACTGGTCATTGAAAAGATTGACATCGGCGGACCTTCCATGATCAGGGGCGCAGCTAAAAACTACAAAGACGTGACCGTGGTGGCCAATAAGAAAGATTACACCTTTTTGGAAAACCTGTTGAAAGAACAGAAAGGCGAAACGACAACGGAACAGAGAAGGGAGTTTGCCCGGAAAGCATTTGATGTATGTGCCGCTTATGACAATGCCATTTCCAACTATTTCAATGAAACAAATTTTGAAACCATCTTCAACAAGGAAGAAAGGCCATTGCGCTACGGGGAGAACCCTCATCAGAAAGCAAGATTTTTCGGCAGCCTGAATGATCTTTTCGATCAGTTGCACGGAAAAGAATTATCCTACAATAATCTCGTGGATGTGGATGCCGCTATTCAGCTCATCAGTGAGTTCAACACCCACTCTTCAGGAGCCGCCTCTGTATTTGCCATCATCAAGCACACCAATGTTTGCGGTATTGCACAAAGAGCCACCATAAAAGAAAGCTGGGATGCCGCCCTGGCCGGCGATCCGGAATCGGCATTCGGAGGCGTGCTGATATGCAACCGGAATATTGACAAGGAAACGGCTGAAGCCATAAACGAAATTTTCTTTGAAGTGCTGATCGCTCCGGGTTTTGATGAAGAAGCTCTCACTATACTCAGGTCGAAAAAGAACAGGATCCTTTTGCAATCGAAAAAGAAAGATCCGGTACTGCAGGAAATGCATCGCTCCTTATTGAACGGAATACTGATCCAGAGCGCAGATGAAGGGAACTATATGGAATGGAAAGAAGTCGGCGGAAGAGAAAGCAGCGATGCGGAAAAAGAAGACCTGAAATTTGCCAACCTGGTATGCAAGCATTTAAAATCAAATGCCATCGCTTTGGTGAAGAACAGGCAACTGATCGGGAAAGGCTGCGGGCAAACCAGCCGCATTGATGCATTGCGCCAGTCCCTTGAAAAAGCAAAGCAGTTCAACTTCGATCTGAAAGACGCCGTGCTGGCAAGTGATGCTTTTTTCCCCTTTGACGACAGCGTGAAGATGGCTCATGCAGCAGGCATTGCAGCCATTATTCAACCGGGAGGTTCCGTTCGTGATAAAGACTCCATTGATTATTGTGTGAAGAACAATATGGCCATGGTGATGACAGGATTGAGGCATTTCAAACATTAACTTCGCAAACTCTTCAAGGGCTATAGAAATTTTTTTTATGAGATCTAAAAAACCGAATGATCAGTTTCTCCCATGAGATTGGAAATGTATGTCCCGCTTTGATCTGATAAAAGTATTGTCGCACACCGGTGATTCCATCAGGCAACTATCGGTTTTGAATCCCCTTACCATTCACAAAAAAGGAGCTAAGGCAAAGGCGGTGTTTGCACTGGCAATGGTTTGTTTCTTCTGGGGCACCACATGGCTTGCATCAGAGAGGGGCGTGAAGGGAATGCCCGGATTGCAGCTTGCGGGACTTCGACAGTTCATTGCCGGAGTGATCTATGTGATCTATTTTTTATTCAAAGGAGCAAAACTTCCCAAAGGAAAAGAATGGTGGTCCATCATTGTACTCAGCATCCTGAATTTCGGATTGAGCAACGGACTCAGCACCTGGGGAGTGGAATATATTTCAGCAGGACTTGCAGCCATCATCGGCGCCATATTCCCGATATGGCTGGTTGTGATCGGACTGTTCCTGTCTTCAAAGATCCCGGTAAAAGCGATTGTTGGTTTGGTACTCGGGTTTTCGGGGATTTGCATTGTATTTTATGAACACTTTCATGATTTCTTTAACCCGGGTTTCCGTTTGGGAATAATTCTTTCTCTCATCTCAACATGGTCCTGGGCTTTCGGCACATTGTACACTAAAAAACTTGCAGCCGAATTTAATCCTTATTTCAGCCTCGGATTGCAGATGCTGATCTCAGGAACATTACTGATCATCATAACAAAAGTAACGGGCAAGTCTGTTCCGCTTGCCTCTGTGCCCTGGCAATCATGGGCCAGCCTGGCCTATCTTGTTCTGATCGGATCCATATTCACTTTCATTTGTTACATGTATGCCCTGCAAAGAATACCCACTGAACAAATGTCTATTTATGCTTACATCAATCCGATAGTGGCAGTGGTTTTGGGTTGGCTGTTATTGAGTGAAAAAATGAGTGTATTTATCGGCGCCGGCGGGTTAGTGGCTTTGCTGGGAGTTTACCTGGTCAATAAAGCATTCAAAGCTGTACCTGCCAGTGAACAGCCGGCAACTGAAGGTGTGTAATCAGTAAATGAAAATTATTTCCCCGAATGTCTTTCTTTCCATAATTGATTAAAGGATCTTTGGGGAAAATCCATTTCGCTTCTGTGTTCTTTCCAGCCTTTTACCAATGTATTCACGATCCAGTTCTTCATTCTTGAGGTGCCGGTGTTCATCAAACTGCGATGAAGCATAGCTTGTTTCCATGCTTTCCATGCCATGCGTTCTCCAAAAGAACTGAGTCCTCTTTCCACTGATTCATTCCTGTTTTCCAGCAACAGTTTATGAATGCTGATATTTACAGGGCATGCTTCGGTGCAGGCTCCGCATAAAGATGAGGCATAGCTCAGGTGCTTCCATTCGTCCAGGTCCCTCATATACGGAGTGATCACCGATCCGATCGGCCCGCTGTAAGTGGTAGCATAAGTATGCCCGCCAATATTTTTATAAACCGGGCAGGCATTCAGGCAGGCGCCGCAACGGATACAATACAGGCTTTCCCTCACCCGTTCATTTTCCAGGATATTGGTACGTCCGTTATCAAGCAGGATCACATACATGTCCTCAGGGCCGTCAGGTTCATTTTCCTGTCTCGGCCCGCTGATGATGGAATTATATACGGTGAGTTGTTGCCCTGTACCGAAAGTAGCCAATAGCGGAAGAAATAAGGAGAGATCGGTAAGTGATGGAATAATCTTTTCAATACCCACAATGGCTATATGAGTCTTTGGCCATGCAGTGCTCAACCTTGCATTGCCTTCATTTTCCGTTACGGCAATTGCGCCTATATCTGCTATGATAAAATTAGCTCCCGTCACTCCGATCTCTGCCTGCACATATTTTTCACGAAGAATGGATCTTGCTATCAGCGTCAATTGTTCGGGAGTGGCATTGGGATCGGTGCCTAATTTTTCGGCAAATAATTTTGAAACATCTTCTTTGCTTTTATGCATTGCCGGCGTCACTATATGATACGGAGGCTCGCCGGACAACTGCTGAATGTATTCGCCCAGGTCAGTTTCCACACTTTCAATTCCTTTTTCTTCAAGGAATTTATTCAGGTGTATCTCTTCAGTGACCATGCTCTTGCTTTTCACCAGTGATCTGCAATTTTTGGCATCACAGATCTTTCCAATCTCATCAAGCGCCTGCTGTGCATCTTCTGCCCAGATCACTTTTGCACCACGGGCAGAAATATTTTTTTCAAAAGTCTCCAGATAATGGTCCAGGTTCTCCATCACCATCCACTTCAGGTTCTTTGCTCTCTCTCTTGCCGAAGGAAGGTCGTCGAACTGCTGTTTTCCCTGCACCACTGCCGCATCATATTTCCCTATATTGAAATTGATCTTGCGGCGGTGTTCTCTGTCGGCAACTTTCGCAGCGCTTTGAGCCAGGAATTTTTTTGCAGTTTCTTTCACAGGCTGTTCTTTACTTTTTTATTTTCTTCAGATACCTGGTGCAGTTTCGCAGCCACATCCAGCGTATTATAAAATTCTTCACCGAATTTTCTGATGAGCGCATCTTTCACAAAGCGGTAAACCGGCACCCCGAGTTTTTCGCCCAACACACGGGCAGGGGCACATAAGATCTCTCTCGGTTCATAATTCACACGGTCATGCTCTCCCGGCTTTCCTTTTTTTGCAATGACCGGATACAAATGGCAACTTACCGGTTTTTTCCATGAGATCGCTCCGTCATTATATGCCTGCTCAAAAGCACATTTGATGATGCCGTCTTTTCCTCTTATACCATAAACGCAGATCCCTTTATCACTGCCGATAGTTGGCGTCACCCATCCGAATTCATCATTGTACACGTACCTGCCTTTTTTTTCAATTTCTTTTATGGCCTCCTCGGTGAGATAAGGTTTCACTTTCTCATAAACTTCTTCCACCGATTTTAACTCGTCTTCCCCGAGTGGTGCGCCGGCATCACCATCTTCGCAGCATCCACCTTTACACTTGCCGATATCGCAAACAAATTTTTTTTCAATCACATCGTCGCTGACCAGTATATTATCAATTATAATCAATTCACTCTTTTTGTTTTCAAAAATAATATTTAAAAACATCGGTACCTATTAAAAGATAATTGCAACCGTTCTATTTCCACTTCAGTGTGTTGATCAGGTGTTTGATATCCTGCTTTAAAAAATCATTCACGATACCCAGTGAATCCGCATTGGGCGTAGCATTAAAATACAAAGCTCCTCTTAGAAAGTTTTTGGTGGAATCGGTCAGGAAAAATTGGTTGGCAGTAGCTGTATTACCGGCAAGAGAAAAATAAATTCCTTCTATCCCGTTGGGTGTTTTCATTACACTGTCCGTTATGCCTGTTGAAATGGTGACATGCTGTTTGTAAGCCATTTTGAAAGCATCGGCCACCAAAGAATCCAGCTTGTTTCTGGAAGTGATCGTTTTATAACTGATATAAATGCGCCCTGCGAATTGCGGTATGTCCACATTGATCCACCAGGGATTCTCGGGTTTATCTTCAAAAAAAGTTGTGTCTTTTATAATCCGTGCATATACGGGGTATTCAAAACTGTACGGATAACCGGGCTGATTGAACAGTTGATATTTTTTTTCGGGAAAATCAATTTTAAAATATCCTTTCTTTTTTCCGACGGTATAGTTGCTGTTGCAGGAGACCAGGATAAAGGTAACAGCTACGAAAACGATCAATAAAAAAAACAGTTTTTTCAAAATGATATAATTTACACTTGAGGTTGAATAGTTACTTTGACTTTACGGATACGGTTATTATCTGCTTCCAGAACGGCGAACTGAAAATCGCCGCAGGGTATCACAGCATTCACTTCAGGAAATTCTCCCGCCAATTCAAGGATCAATCCCGCCAGGGATTCGCTGTCTCCCCTTACCTGATTGAAAGTATCTATCGGCAGATCCATTTTCCTGCACATATCATGAAGCATGGTCTTTCCTTCAAAAATATAGTTATTGTCATCTAACTTTCGGTTTACCACTTCTTCTTCATTGAACTCATCGCCGATCTCGCCGATCACTTCTTCCAGAATATCTTCCATGGTCACTATGCCGCTGGTGCCTCCGAATTCATCCACCACCACTGCAAAGTGTATCTGTTTTGTCTGAAAATCTTTCAGCAGGTCTTCTATGGGTTTTGATTCAGGTACAAAATAAGGCTGGCGCATCAGCAAATGCCAGTCAAAATCCGCGGTCTCATTCAGATGTGGAATCAGGTCTTTGGTATTGATAATGCCCACCACTTCATCGGGCCCGCTTTTATAAACAGGCAAACGGGAATAATGAAACTCTGCCACTTTTTTAATCAGTTCATCAAAAGTCCAGTTGTAGTCTGCTCCGCTAATATCCAGCCTGCTTCGCATGATCTGTCTTACAGTGATATGAGCAAACTTGACAATACCCCGCATGATGTTTTTTTCTTCCCGGGTCGTTTCATCTCCTGTTTCTGCATCTATTGCTTTATCCAGTTCTTTGATATTCATCACTTCCGACTTATCCGCTCCCAGTCTTTTCCCGATATTATTGGCAAGCTTAACGGTCCACACACTGAATCTCCTCAGAAAAAGGTGAAGCGATTCCACGGCAAAGGATGAGCCATAGGCAAAACGGAGATTGTTTTGTGTAGCCCAGATCTTAGGAAATATCTCCCCGAAAAAAATGAGCACAAAACCGATAACCACTACTTTGAAAAGTATCGGGATAAGATCATTCCCCACCGGCAAAAAATCATACTGATCAATAAGGTAATTGGAAAGAACGATGATGCAAATATTAATAAACGTACTCCCGATCAGCAGTGAAGCATATACTTCCTGTGGCTCTTCCAGCAAGCGGATGATTCGGCGTGCTGCATCATGCTGTTTGGTCTTCAGCATATTCACATCTTTGTTGTTCAGTGAGAACAAAGCCACTTCAGCGCCTGAAATGGTAAATGTTATGATCAGCAATATCAGCAATAATACAATCAGGAAAGCGGGGGTCTGCGGATTAGCAGCCAGGAAGACACAGGAGAGCTTATGTTGCAGTAAAAAAATTAGCAAATGATCTTCCAAGTCAGGATATTTTGAATGATTGATTTATGGCTGTGAGCAAACAAATAACTAAGGCGACATTAAAAACAAGCCTTAGTTATTAATGCAAAAGTAATATTTAGAATGGAAGATTTTCGGAAGGATCTCCCATGGAAGAAGTATCCTGGCCGCCCATACCCTCCAGGTTGATATCGCCGGAAGCTCCCGCATTACTGCTATCAGCACGTTTGTCCAGCATGATCAGATTGTCGCCCACCACTTCCGTGGCAAATTTTCTATTGCCTTCCTTATCTTCCCAACTTCGGGTTCTTAAGCGACCCTCTATATAAACAAGACTGCTTTTATGAAGATACTTTTGCGCCAGCTCTGCCAATCCTCGCCATAGAACCACAGTATGCCATTCTGTTTGTGAGATCAGTTTCCCTGACCTGTCTTTAAAAGTTTCTGTTGTAGCTAAAGGAAACTTTGCCACCGCAATATTTCCTTCCAGCGTTTGTACTTCGGGATCTTTACCCAGGTTCCCGATGAGCATTACTCGGTTTACCCCTCTCATATACTTTCCTTTTTCGTTAAAAATTCTTCCCTTCAATAAATGCTCTCTAAAATTAGATTTTTTTATGCGGACTATAAAAATTTTTCAATGCTGATTAACAGGTAATTAAAACAAGTTCCCCCTGAACTCATTCTTTTTTAAGGTATTGATTGATAAAAACAGGAAAGGCATAGTCTTTAAGTTTCCCGGCATCTGTCCATAACCAATCCTTCTTTTCCCCGGGTTTCTTTTTCAAACGGATCCTGATAAACCGTCCTTCGATCAGCTGGTGAGATAGTCTTTGTTTATATAGCGGAGAAAAAGAAATAAGATGATACATCCCTTTCTTCAGCATCTTATTTTTTTCAGCAAGCAGTATGATCTTTTTAATGTCCATCTGTTTTGCAGTTTCAACAAGAGGAAATTCAAATAAATATTGCCAGATATCTTTCCCTTTTCGCTGGCGGATTGCAATCTTCTCTTTGTACTCTATAATAAAATAATTGAACCGGCGATGTCTGATGCTGATCTTTTTCTCATTAACAGGAAAACGGCTCACCTGATCATGTTGCAATGCAAAGCATTTTTTATTGAACGGACATACAGAACAAAGCGGCGCTGCAGGCTTACAAATAACCGCACCAAAATCCATGATAGCCTGATTATAGATACCCGGTTGTTTTTTTGAAAGTAATTCCTGTGACAAACGGGTAAATTTCTTTTTTCCCGTTGTTGAATTAAGAGGCTCCTTAATTCCAAATACCCTTGAAAGGACTCTGATCACATTTCCATCCACCACGGCATACGGCTGATCAAAAGCAAATGAAGCAATGGCAGATGCCGTGTACATGCCCACTCCTTTTAATGATCTTATCTCTTCAAAAGTTTGAGGAAATTTTCCATCGAGATCTTTTGAAATATACCGTGCAGCTACCAACAGATTCTTACATCTGTTATAATAGCCCAACCCTTCCCACATTTTAAAAATCTTTTCATCTTTCGATCTTGCAAGCTGATGAACATCAGGAAAAGCAGCAATGAATTTGTTATAATATTCCAATCCCTGACTGACCCTTGTTTGCTGGAGAATAATCTCGCTCAACCAGATCTTATAAGGATCCTTCTCTCCTTTCCAGGGCATTTTCCGTTTATTCTTTTCCTTATTCCACTTCAACAATAGCTTTTGGAACCATAAATTATCTTTCCTGAACCTGGCCATTACCTCATTTTTTAAAATTCCGGGAGCTAAATATCCTGCATTTTGGGCGTCTGATCACATCTGTTGAAAAAATATTTATGCCTATCCCTTTGACAATCATATAATTTTGTAGTAAATTGGCACTATAAACCATCAAAAATCCAGAAAAAATGAGAAAGGCCGACCTGGTTAACCAGATTTCCGAAAAGACAGGGATACCCAAGGTTGACGTTTTGGTAACCCTCGAAACCATGTTCAAAGAAGTAAAAGATACCCTTGCCGGCGGCGAGAACATTTACATCCGGGGCTTTGGTAGTTTCATTACTAAAAAGAGAGCCGCCAAGATAGGCCGTAATATAAAAAAGAATATTGCAGTGCATATTCCTGAGCACTATATACCTGCATTTAAGCCTGCCAAAGAGTTTGTGGCCGAAGTAAAAAAGCTAAAAGAGCCCAAACCTGATACCGGCCCGGGTGAAGATCTTTGATATCCGGGATCAAAGATTCATTCGTTTTTCCGCTATATTAATATTGGTTTAGGTAATTTCGCCCGAAAATTTCTTTTTAGTGAAAAAGCCACAGTGGATCACGTTCATTACAGGAATCGGATTGGTACTCATTATTTTTTTATGGGGCAGATTTGCTCCCGCCCGCAGCAACAAGCCCGTTACTCCTCCCGAAGGATCTGAAGTTTCTTCAACCATATCTACCGATAGTATTCTGGAAGCAGCTAAAAAAAGACTTACCCCGGAACAAATGGTACGCATCAACACCCTGGAACATTCTATTTCAAGAGGAGATGTCAAAGACCAGCAACTTAAAGTATATCAGGAACTTGCCCGTTTTTGGGCTGATTCGGCTGCCGCTTTCGAACCATACGCCTGGTATATAGCAGAAGGAGCCAGATTGGAAAATTCCGAAAAAAGCCTCAACTTTGCAGCCCGTTTGTTTTTAAGGAGCCTCGAAAACGAGAGTAACTCCACAAAAAGAAAATGGGAGGCTCTTCAGGCAAAGGACCTGTTTGAAAGATCTTTGAAGTTGAACCCTGATAACGATTCCACCATCGTTGGATTGGGAGCATGCTACCTCTTTGGAGGCATTTTTACAAATCCAATGGAAGGGATCGTAAAGATCAAATCGGTACTGGACAAAGACAGTACAAACACCTATGCCCTGATAACAATGGCAAAAGGATCATTGATGTCCGGACAATATGACAAGGCAATCAATCGTTTAGAAGCGGTCAACCGGGCGCAACCTGAAAACCTTGAAGCGATTATGTTACTTGCAGATACCTATGAGAGAATGAATGATAATAAGAACGCCTCGGAATGGTACCAGAAGAGTTTGAAATATATAAACCGGCAGGATATAAGATCGGAAGTGGAAAACAGGATCGAAGAACTGAGAAAAAAGAAATAGTAGCATCCCGAAAAGATGCAGATACTATAAAAGAAACTAATAACCTTATTTATTCAGAAACATTTTAAAAAATTATTTGAGTATGCCTTGTGGTAAAAAAAGAAAGCGTCATAAAATAGCGACGCACAAGCGCAAAAAAAGACTGAGAAAAAACCGTCATAAGAAAAGGAACAAATAAAAAATCTTTTCGAAACGATGGGTCCGTCCGCACAGACCGGACGGATTTCAGTTGACCGGTTGTTTGCCGTATGAATTTGCATCCTTCCCCAATTTGCTGCATTAAATCTTACAGGTTTTTATTCCGCAATAAGTACGGGTCCTGCTAACCGGCGATTAGTGAAAAAAGGCAGACCATCTATGTAGTAAGCAGTAATGAACAAAGAACTTATTATTAATTCTGCTCCCCAGGGTGTTGAGATAGCGTTACTGGAAGATCGCAAACTGGTGGAACTTCACAGCGAAAAAAGCGATGCCCGTTTTGCTGTCGGGGATCTTTACCTGGGCAAAGTGAAGAAACTTATTCCCGGATTAAACGCCGCTTTTGTTGATGTGGGATTCGAAAAAGATGCTTTTCTCCATTATACCGATCTGAGCCCTTATGCCAGGTCCCTCCTGAAATTCACTTCAATGTGCATCAATGATAAAAGTGAGAAAGGGATTGATTTCAGCAGTTTCACCATTGAACCGGAGATCGTAAAAACAGGAAAGATCAATGAAGTATTGGGCGGCAAACCCAATATCCTTGTACAGATATTAAAAGAACCGATAGCAGCCAAAGGGCCACGATTGAGTTGTGAGATCTCTCTTCCCGGGAGATTTGTTGTGATCACACCTTTCAATGACATAGTTGCCGTTTCCAGAAAAATTCATTCAGCAGAAGAAAGAAAAAGACTGCAACGTATCATCGAAGCGATCAAACCAAAAAATTTCGGTGTGATCGTACGCACAGCCGCTGAAGGAAAGAAAACAGCCGAATTACATGAAGATCTTTCTTCATTGGTAGAAATGTGGGGCATGATCCAAAAAAATCTGAAAGGCGCCTCAGCTCCTTCCAAGATCTTAAGCGAGCAGACAAAAACCACCAGTATCCTGCGGGATCTTCTGAATGAAGATTTCAATAAGATCGTTGTCAATGACCGGAATATTTTTACGGATACAAAAACTTATATCCAGCGTATTGCACCTGACAAGGCTGATATAGTTTCGTTCTATCATAACGGCTCACCCATATTTGATGCATTTGGCATCACCAAGCAGGTGAAATCATCCTTCGGGAAAACAGTGAACCTGAACAGTGGCGCTTATGTCATTATTGAGCATACCGAAGCATTGCACGTGATCGACGTAAACAGCGGTTATAAAAGTGTTGGAAATAACCAGGAACAAAATGCCCTGGAAACAAACCTGGAAGCTGCCGATGAGATTGCACGCCAGTTAAGGCTGAGAGACCTGGGCGGGATCATTGTTGTGGATTTCATTGATATGAAATTTCCTGAGAACAAAAGGAAGTTGATGGAAAAGATGGATGAATTCATGGCGGTGGACAGAGCCAAACATGCCGTATTGCCCATTTCCAAATTCGGGTTGATGCAGATAACAAGGCAACGCATGAAGCCTGAGGTCAACATAAACACCCAGGAAGTATGTCCTACCTGCAATGGAACCGGAAAGATATCTTCTACCCTGGTGCTGGAAGACGAGATCGAAAAGAACCTGAGCTACGTCATCACACACAAGCATAATAATCTGAAACTGGTGGTGCATCCCATCATGTATGCCTATCTCACCAAAGGCTGGCCCTGGTCGTCCATGATCAGCAAATGGAGAAAGAAATTAAAACAAAAGATTAAACTGGAGCAGGATACCAGCTATCATCTGACCGAATACAAATTCTTTGACCCGCAGGATGAAGAAATAAAATTATAACAGAAGGTATCCTATAATTATTTCTTTTTACCCTTAACTGCGGTTTCTCCCGTTCGCATAGATCAGAATGTATTGTACCAAAGTTGCAATAGTGGCTAATGCTGCTACCACATAGGTGGTAGCGGCCCATTTCAAAGCGTCTTTTGCTTTCGGATATTCCTGTGGATTGGTCACATTAGTTCTGGTCAACCATGCCAATGCTCTGCGGCTTGCATCTATTTCAACGGGGAGTGTTATCACGCTGAACAAAGCAGTAAGACCAAACAGGATGATGCCTGCCAGCAATAACTGAGGGAATGTGTTGATCATGATTACACCCAATAATAATATCCATTGCACGATGCCGGCGCTGAACTGTACTACTGGCACCAGCCTGCTACGCATCTTCAGCCAACTGTATGCAGTGGCATGTTGTACTGCGTGTCCACATTCATGTGCAGCTACCGCAGCCGAAGCAATGCTGTTCCCGTTATATACGTCCGGGCTAAGATTCACCGTTTTATTTGCAGGATTATAATGGTCGGACAAAAAACCATCAGCTGATATGACCCTGACGTCAAAAATGCCATTTTCCCGGAGCATTTTTTCTGCTACTTCCTTTCCTGTCAGCCCGGCAGCCAAAGGGATCTTCGCATAGGATTGAAACTTGCCTTTCAGCACCATTGAAACTAACATGCTGATTCAATAAAATTAGCGTACCACTAAAATTGAAGGTGTCATTATTAATTATTATTTGTGTTATTTTCAATTACTTACAAATCTGTTACCATTTATTTTTTACTGTTTTCCCGGTCTTTTTGTCATAGTGATTTTTAAAGGATTTTAAATTCAGAATTTTTAAAATGCTATGAGGTCAATCTTAAATAATTAAATTATAATATTGGATAATCAGATACTTACTAATACATTTAAGCCGAAATTTACATGAATTAATTCCACTAAAAGTTATCAACAGAAGCAAAAATTTATTTTGTAATGTGGCTCAGATTTGTAACTTAGTGCTAGAATTTAATGGGTTAGTAAGTAAGGGGTCAGTCGAAAGACTGACCTTTTTACTTTTTAAGAGTTGTTCAGTCCTGTTTTCCTGCCTTTATTTAGTTTTTTGATCTCATCTCGTCACTTCTGAATCCAAAGTTGTTATAGTTGATGATGTATTTATTTACGAACTGAATGTTATTCTATCTTTAATAAATGTATGAGTAAAGTTAAGACAGCTTTCTTTTGTCAGAATTGCGGTTACGAAAGTGTAAAGTGGTTAGGTCAGTGTCCTTCATGCGGGCAATGGAATACGTTTGTGGAAGAACTGATACAAAAAGATACACTGAAGGACAATAACATTTGGAAGAACTACAATCAGGATAAAAGAGCAAACAAGATCGTTACTCTCAATGAGATCTCCAGCAGTGAAGAAAAACGGATCATCACTTCCGACGCTGAGTTGAACAGGGTGTTGGGTGGAGGCATCGTTCCGGGAAGTATCATATTGGTTGCCGGCGAACCCGGAATCGGCAAGTCAACTTTGTTTCTTCAAAACGGTTTGCATTTGAAAGATACAGTTGTCCTGTACATCAGTGGCGAAGAGAGCGAACAGCAGATCAAGATGAGAGCCGACCGGCTGAAGTTAATGAATGAAAATTTTTATCTTCTCACCGAGACCTCTGTTCAGGTAATCTTCCAGGAGATAAAAAAATTAAAACCACAACTGGTAATCATTGATTCCATTCAAACGCTGCAAACACAACATATTGATTCATCTCCCGGAAGCGTCTCACAGATCAGGGAATGTGCTGCAGAGTTCCAGCGGTTCGCTAAAGAAACCAACACTCCCGTCATTCTGATCGGTCATATCACCAAAGACGGTAGCATTGCAGGTCCAAAAATTCTGGAACACATGGTGGATACCGTACTTCAGTTCGAAGGTGACCGCCACTATGCTTACCGCATCCTCCGCACACTCAAAAACCGTTTCGGCAGCACCGCAGAATTGGGGATCTATGAAATGACTGATGAAGGAATGCGTGGAGTACTAAATCCGAGTGAGATATTGATCACACAGAAAGAAGAACATCTCAGCGGCATCGCCATTGCGGCAACAATAGAAGGGCTCAGGCCTTTACTGATAGAAGTACAGGCGCTGGTCACACAGTCGGTGTATGGAACCCCGCAAAGGACTGTCAGCGGTTTTGACCTGCGGCGGTTACAATTGTTGCTGGCCGTTTTGGAAAAAAGAGGAGGCTTTCACTTTGGAGTAAAAGATGTATTTCTGAATATTGCCGGCGGACTGAAAATAGAAGATCCATCCATCGACCTCGCTGTTCTTTGTGCGCTGTTATCTTCTTATGAAGATGTGCCCCTGCCCCAGAATATATGTTTTGCAGGCGAGGTAGGCCTGAGTGGCGAGATCAGGGCAGTAAATAAAATTGAGCAGCGGATAGCGGAAGCTGAAAAGCTTGGATTTGAAAAAATATTTGTATCGCGGTATAACCAAAAAGGACTTTCCAAACAGACTTTCAAAATTGAAGTGGTTATGATGAGCAGGGTGGAAGAACTGTACCGCTATCTGTTCTGATAGACCGGATATCATTTTAAAACAGTAAACAGGTCAATGATCAGCTTCCGGGAAATAAAAGAATCATTCCTTCATTTTCTATTCCCGCATGTATGTGCCGGCTGCGGCAGCGATCTGTTAAGCAACGAAAGCAATCTTTGCATGCATTGTATCGCTGCTTTGCCTCACACTGATTTTGAGATTCATCCCGGTAATCCGGTTGAAAAGAAATTCTGGGGGAGGCTGGCATTAGAGAATGCAACTTCGCAATACTATTTCACAAAAGAATCCCTGATACAAAACCTGGTGCACCAGGTGAAATACAGAAGAAACAGAGAACTGGGATTACAGTTAGGAAGATTGATGGGAAACAGCATCAAAAGATCAGGCCGCTTTGATGCAGATGCTTTGATACCGCTTCCGCTTTTTCCGACGAAAGAAAAGAGAAGAGGGTATAATCAATCCATGCTATTATGCAAAGGAATGGCTGAAGTCATGAACCTGCCTGTACTGAACGATGTAATCATCCGGCCTCAGTTTACGGAAACACAAACCAAAAAAGGGAGGATCGAGAGGTGGAAGAACATGGAAGGAAAATTTGTACTGGTAAGACCGGAGACGATTAAGAATAAACATATTCTCCTGGTAGATGACGTGATCACTACCGGCGCTACACTGGAATCCTGCGGATCTGAGCTCCTGAAAGCTGAAAATACGAGACTGAGTGTTGCCACACTTTGCTATGCCTCTCGATAATATGAAATAGTTCTATTATTTTTGAACCCAATGAAGACCCTCGGAATACTGTCCATATCCATCCTTCTTGTTTTCTTTTCCTGTAAGAAAGGCTCTTTCATCACTTCACCCGACGCCGCCGTACTGATCTCGGCAGACACATTAAAATACGATACGGTGTTCGTGACCTCAGGTTCCATCACCCAATCTTTCAAGATCGTGAACCAAAACAATCAAAAACTCAGGCTGACTTCTGTAAAACTAATGGGCGGATCCGGTTCTGCATTCAAAATAAATGTTGATGGTACTATGGGGCCTGAAGCCGGCAATATAGAGATCAATGCCAATGATAGTGTCTATGTATTTGTTCAGGTAAATGTAGATCCTGGATCGGGAGATTTGCCTTTTGTGATCAGGGATAGCATTCAGGTAAGCTATAACGGCAAGAACAAGATCGTTCAACTGGAAGCATGGGGGCAGAATGCACATTTCCTGGTAAATAAAGAAATAACCACTAATGAAACCTGGAATAATGATCTGCCTTATGTGATATTAGGATATCTGTATGTTGCTCCAAACAGGACACTGACCATCAATAAAGGTTGCCGCATTTATGTAAATGCCGGTGCACCCATAATCATTGACGGAACATTGCAGGTAAACGGAGAAAAAGATACTGCAGACCGTGTTTACTTCAGCGGGGAAAGACTGGACGATCCTTATAAATTTTTCCCGGCAAGCTGGCCCGGGATCTATTTCAATTCAGGCAGCTATAATAACATTCTAAACTATGCCGTGATCAAAAATTCATACCAATCCATTGCTGTGCAGGACCCTTCGGTAAATGCGGATCCGAAGGTTGTGCTCAACCAATGCATCATTGACAATTCATTTGATGCAGGCATCATTGCAGTCAATTCCAGTGTGAGGGCAACCAACTGCCTGATCACCAATTGCGGAAAAAATATTTACCTGCTGAAAGGCGGCAATTATGATTTTATTCACTGTACCGTGGCCAGCTATTCCAATACTTTTATCCAGCATAAAAACCCTGTGCTCACTGTCACAAACTTTGTTTCCGACAACAACGTGATCAGTTCTTCAAACCTGAATGCACAGTTCGTCAATTGCATTTTCTGGGGCGAAGGCGGAGGCGTGGATGACGAAGTGACCGTGGCCAAAAACGGAAACACTGTCTTCAATGTGAATTTTGATCATGATCTCTGGAAAATAAAGACCACACCTTCTGATATCACTTCCAACCAGATTCTCAACAATGAAGACCCTTTGTTTGATTCCATCAGCACCAATAAAAACTACTACAATTTCAGACTCAAAAATGGTTCTCCTGCACTGAACAAAGGAGTAGCTACAAGTGTTAACATAGATCTGGATGGGAATATCAGGCCTGTAGGGCTTGCGGATCTGGGTTGCTTTGAAAAGCAATAGTAACTTTGAACAACAGCGGCAATCACAGACAATTAAAATAAAAGATCACATTAATAATCACTATTTATGAAATCACTTCTTATTATGGCAGTACTGACAGCTTTTTTGTCCGGTGAATCCATTTACGATTTTAAAGTGCCGGGGCTGGCCGGTGGTGAAATTGACTTTTCTCAATTCAAAGGGAAAAAGATCCTGATCGTGAACACGGCATCCAAATGCGGTAACACTCCGCAATACGATGACCTTGAAAAATTATACGAGAAATACAAAAACAAACTGGTGATCGTGGGCTTTCCTGCCAACAACTTTGGTCAACAGGAGCCGGGTACCAATCAGGAAATAGCCGAGTTCTGCAAAAAGAATTACGGCGTCACTTTCCCGATGGCGGAAAAAGTTTCAGTGGCCGGCAATGATATCCACCCTCTTTTCAAATGGATGGTTGACCAATCCAGGGAGCTTTCTAAAAATGTTCCTGCCGGTAATTCTAAGGACCTGGCATGGAAAGATTATCTGAGAAATCCCATTACCTGGAATTTCACCAAATTTCTTTTGGATGAAAAAGGCAACCTCATTGCCGTTTTCCATAACAAAGTGAACCCGATGAGTGACGAAGTGTTGAAATACCTGAACTAGTATTGTATTACGGTAGTTCAAAATAATTTTTTGAAAGCGACCGCCGGTCGCTTTTTTACTTATCAAAAACTTATTTTCGCTGTCCATGAAATTTTCTGCGGTCATAGGTCAAAAGGAGATCAAGCAACAGCTCATCGAAATGGTACAGCACAACCGCCTCAGCCATGCTTTGCTTTTTCGGGGAAAAGAAGGAAGCGGAACTTTGCCATTGGCTATTGCATTTGCACAATATCTGGTTTGTGAGAAAATAAGCCCTCAGCCCGGAGCAAAAGCTCCACAGACAATGACTTCCTTATTTGGAGATGAACCAGCCGAAAATCTGCAGCCTGTAAATCTCAGTGATTCCTGCGGAACCTGCAGCGGCTGCATAAAATCGGAGCAGCTCATTCATCCTGATATTCATTTCTCCTATCCTGTAGTAACCAAAAAAGCCGGAACTCCTCCGGTAAGCACCGATTACATCAACGAATGGAGAAGTTTTATAAAAAAGACTCCGTATGGAGACGTTTATGACTGGCTGCAGGCCATCAATGCCGAAAACAAACAAGGAAATATCACTGCCAACGAATGTAACGATATCATCCGGAAACTGAATCTGAAAAGTTTTGAGAGCGAATACAAAGTTTTGATCCTTTGGATGGCAGAATACCTGGGTGCTGAAGGAAATAAACTGCTCAAACTGATCGAAGAGCCGCCCGCCAATACACTTTTTATTCTGATAACAGAAAATGAAAACCTGATCCTGCCCACTATTGTCAGCCGCTGTCAATTGATCAAGATACCTTCCTTATCGGCATCTGATGTGGAAGAAGTACTGATCCAAAACAACAAAGTATCGCCTGCAGCGGCAAGGCAGATAGCAGGCATCAGCGATGGGAACTATCGTGAAGCGCTTCAACTGGTAGAAAATTCGGAGGAAAACTGGGAGGCATTACTTCGTGACTGGTTGAATGCAATCATGAAAACCGGACCTGTGGCACAGACCAAATGGGTGGAAGAAGCAAGCAGGTTGGGCAGGGAAAAACAAAAACAATTTCTGCGTTATTTCAATCATTTACTGGAAACATCCATCCGTCTCCGCATTATGGGTGAAAATGCGATCAATGAGAGTGAGAGGGATTTTGCAGAAAGGCTGAACAGGATCGCAGGCATTGAGCAGCAACGGTCTATCATCGAAGAACTGGACAAAGCCTCCTATTATATTGAACGAAACGCTAATTCAAAGATCCTCTTTCACGCCCTCACCATCAAACTATACCATATTATTCAGGACAAAATTGTATTTTTGAATACCTGAGGAGCAAGATAAAGTGAAAAAAGGAAAGTCCTGCCATGAAGGCAGGCAGGGATGAAAAGTTTTCCCGTCCGTCAATTTTATTAAAGTGTCTATTGTTACTTCAGCATATACGATCATTGGTTCGCTTCATTCAGTAGAACAGAATAGCGGGCAATTCTCATTGGATGTATGACAGGTGTGCTATCCTGAATACAACTCGCAGAAAAAAGACACAAAAAGAAAATTGTACCGGCGGCCGGTCAACTTCTGATCCCGGTTTAAAATTTTATTAATTATAAATCTCAGATATGGGTTGTGCTAATTGCGGTGGAGGATGCAGCAGTAAAGGAGGCGGATGCAGTTCCGGCGGTTGCAACCGCATGAATACTTATGACTGGCTGCAGGATATTCCAGTCATTGATGATGAAAACAGTTGCCGTGTAATAGAGGTCAGTTTTCACAACGGCAGCCGTAAGGATTTTTTCAGAAATACAACTTCCCAATATTTTACCAAAGGCAATCTCGTAACTGTTGAAGGTGTCAGCGGATTTGATGTGGGTGAAGTATCACTAAGCGGTGAAATAGTCAGGCTTCAGATGAAAAAGAAAGGAGTGAAAGAAGACAATCCTGAGATGAAAAAAGTATTACGCCGCAGCAATGACCGTGACATTGAGTTATGGAAACAAAACAGGGCCCGTGAGCGGGATGCCCTGATAAAAAGCCGTGCCATCGCCAAGCAACTGAAGCTGGATATGAAGGTGAGCCTGGTGGAGATGCAGGCAGATGGCCGTAAGGCGACCTTTTATTATATCGCTGACGGGAGAGTTGATTTCAGGGAACTGATCAAAGTGTATGCATCAGAATTCAAACTGAAAGTTGAAATGCGCCAGATAGGCGCCCGCCAGGAAGCTGCAAAAGTGGGAGGTATCAGCAGTTCCGGCAGAGAACTTTGCTGCTCCACCTGGATCAATGAATTTAAGTCTGTAACTACAACTGCAGCACGTTATCAGAATTTATCCATTAATCAGGCAAAACTCAGTGGCCAATGCGGAAGGTTAAAATGCTGTCTGAATTATGAACTGGACACTTACCTTGATGCATTGCAACATTTCCCGGAAAATTGTGATACCATACAGGTAGCAAAGGGAACTGCCAATCTGGTTAAGAAGGATATTTTTAAAGACCTGATGTGGTATTCATTGCCCGACAGCAATAAGCAATATCCGCTCACCATTGAGCGAGTGAAAAAAATAAAATCATTGAATCAGCAGGGAGTGATCCCTGAAGAATTAGAATCAGTGGATCTCACCGCTGCAAAAGCCAAAGAAATAGAGCATGAATTTGTGGATGTCGTTGGCCATATCAGCTTAAGAAGTCTGGAAAAAGCAGATAAGAAAAGAAAACAACAGCAGAAAGGACAGCTACAAAACCATCAAAACAGAAAGCAGAGCAGCGGACCTCAAAAAGGACAACAACAAAATCAGCAAAGGAGTAAACAGCAACAAAACCCAAACAGGAATCAACCCAATCCTAATCAGCAGAGGCCTCAAAAGCCTGATAAGAAGTAAGCTGTTTCTTTATTGAATTCCTAATGCCCGGTAAATAGCATCCTGGATCTTTCCTCTTATTTCCATTTGAGATATCTTATTATTGTATCTCGTCGGATAGACCCTGTTGGAAAGAAACACATACACAATATTGTATTTAGGATCCACCCAGACACAGGTACCTGTAAAACCGGTATGCCCGAAAGTTTCCTGTGATGCCAGCGAAGAAGGATACGGATCTTTCCTTGAGCTGTAATTTTCATTCGTTGTGCCCGGGGCAGGTTTGTCTGGTTTGTCAAACCCGTAACCACGGCGGCTAATATCACTATGATATTCTGTAAATAGTTTTATTGTTTCAGGCCTGATGAATTTTTCATCATTCATTTCTCCGCCATTCAATAACATCTGGTATAACGTTGCCAGGTCATAAGCATCCGAAAATAATCCGGCATGTCCTGCCACACCTCCAAACATGGCAGCTCCTTCATCATGCACATCACCCTGAATGGTCTGGTGCCGGAAATATTTATCTGTTTCAGTGGGCACCATCCGTTTAACAGGGAATCTGTTTTCGGGCAAAAAGCCTGTTGTCTCCAATCCCATTTTACTATAAAAAGTTTTTTGCACATACCGGTCCAGGGTCATCCCGGTAACTGCTTCTACAATTTTCCCCAGAAAAATAAAATCATTATCGCTATACACATATTTTCCATGCGGGCCCAATTTGCTTGTTACTATGCGCTGAAAAATCGTGTCCTCCCAGTCATTTCGTAAATAGAGATTTTCTGCCACTTTCACCGTGAATCCGGGCTTAGGTTTGTTGGAAAAAACATCAGGGTTCGTTTGTTTGGTAGCAGAATCCACCACTTCTTTATAAAAAGGAATAAAAGGAACAAGCCCTGCCTGGTGTAATAAAATATCACTGATCTTCAGTGAAGCCTTATCAGTCCCTCTGGTCCAGGGCAGGTAATCTCCAAGAGTTTTGTTCAATTCAATTTTCCTTTCATCATACAACCGCATGATGGAAACAGTGGTGGCAGAAACTTTCGTGACTGATGCCAAATCAAAAATGCTTTCATAGTTCATGGCCGGTGAGGGACCGTATTCATAATTGCCAAAAGCTTTATGATACACGATACGGCCATTCTGTGCAGCAAGGACCACACAACCAGGAAAAGCTTCTTTGCCAATGGCATCTTCAATAATGGAATCCACTGCTCTAAATTTATTTTGCCCAATGCCCACCTGTGGGATCACTGCTTTTTGCCTTATGCCTGCACCATATCTGTACCCGCAAACAGAAACAGGCAAAGTTCCTTCCGTTGACAGTGTGCCATTCAAAAGATCAGCAGCCACCTGCCGGGTGATATCATCATCCTGGTAGCAGGCAACAAGGTTTTTTGCAGAACAGAAATTTTTAATGGCCAGTACATTTCCAAATACAAGCGTCACCGGATCTTTGAATTGCAACTGATTCCATAATTGCAGAACCGTATCCGTAATTCCATAATTATTCATTGGCTTTAATGAATACCCATGAATGCCGATCACCACCGCATCATAATTTCCTTCAGTGACGGAGTTCACTATTGATGCAGCTTTGCCGGTACTGTCATTGTATGAAAGAAAATAACTATCTGCACTTCTGCCCTCTTTCAGCCTTTCACTCAGAATATCCGGTTCGGCAGTGCCGATTCCGATATAAGCGATCTTCTTTGCAGATGGTGAAATCACCGGAGAACCACTCAGAACAGTGATCGTCTTTCTCGCCACTTCATAGATTATCTGATTTGTTTTCCGGTTCAGGTCTTTTACAAGATCTGTCGTATCTACCGGTTTCCAGTTACTTAAACCGAGATCATATTTTGAAAGCAACACTTTCTTGACTTTGTTATCAATATCATTCCAGCTCAGCCTTTTCTGGCTGATCGCTTTCTTGATCGCTTCAATGGCATCGGGCACGCTTTCAGGAAGGCAGAGCATATCATTCCCCGCAATCAATGCCTGCACTGCCACTTCACCACCCGGCCAGTACTTGGCCACGCCTTTCATTTCAAGGGCATCGGTGAATGTAAGGCCCTGGTAGCCCAGCTTATTTCTCAGCAGGTCGGTTACATTGTTTTTTGAAATTGAAGTTGCTTTGTTTTTCGCCGTGTCAATAGCAGGAATATACAGGTGAGCGATCATCACGCTGCCTACACCGGCATGGAACAACGCCTTGAAAGGAACCAATTCCAGGGTATCCAGCTGAGCCATTGATTTGTTGATCACCGGCAGGTCCAGGTGCGAATCCACATCCACATCGCCATGACCCGGAAAATGTTTGGCGCAAGCCATGATACCTGCATCCTGCATTCCTTTCATGTAAGCCAATCCGAATTCAGTGACTTTGTTTTTATCTTCTCCGAAAGAACGAAAGCCGATCACCGGATTGTTGGGATTATTATTGACATCCACCACCGGCGCAAAATTGACCTGCACTCCAATACGCTTACATTGTTCTCCGACTGCCACACCCATCCGGTAAACCAACGAAGGATCTGAAAGAGCGCCTAAAGTCAGTTGGTAGGGATATTTGGTAACACTATCGAGGCGCATTCCTAAACCCCACTCACCGTCAATGGTGACCATCAAAGGTGTCTTTGCAATACTCTGATAAAGGTTGGTGGCCACAGCCTGGCGAACCGGCCCTCCCTGGAAAAAACATAAAGCGCCGACATTATACTTTCTGACCAGGGCAGCAACCCTGGAAATATAACCTGTATCATTGGAAAAAGACCGGACCACCATCAGTTGAGCGATCTTCTCGTCATCGCTCAGGCTTCTGAAAACACTGTCGGTCCATTCTGCAGCAGATAAACTGCTCTTATGCTGTGCTCTTAAACCGATAGAAAATGACAGAATTAAAAAAATAATAAATGACCGTAGTTTCATACAGAAGCTAATTTCATGTTTGAATAATTCAGGTTTATAAAATTAATCGTTTCCATCCTTAGTTGCATTTCAAATTTCGAAAGATTCTATTTGATGCTCTCTGCACAGGAAGTTTAGGGAATTGATTGGGTCACTTTTTTATATCGTATAAGAAAAAAGCGTTCGATCTGTGATCAAATTATTGTGTGTACAGAAAATACTTTTTTTTCAAGTACACTATTTACACTTTTTAATGAATAGCCGCCATAGTTCTCAGCAAACGTGCTGCCCAGAAATATATATTGTTCCCGACTATTGTATGGCGCATCTGTTTCATACGGAATTGCTGTTCATCCAACGGCATTTCCAATGCATTCTTTATTGCATCCGCTGTTTTTTCAATGTCATAAGGATTTACAATGATGGCCCCCTGCATTTCCTGCGATGCTCCGGCAAAACGGCTGAGAATAAGTACACCATCGGATTGCGATCTGGCGGCTACAAACTCTTTGGCAACCAGGTTCATTCCATCGTGCAATGAAGTGACCATGCACAAATTCGCGGAAGAATAAAACGGAGCAATCTCCTCATGACTGTGATGATGTTTTAAAAGCAAAATAGGCTTCCAATTTTTTGATTTGAATTTCCAGTTGATCCGTTCTGCCTCTTTTTCTACCTCACTCACCATATCTGAGTACGTTTTGATCAGGGTGCGGCTCGGCGCACCAATCTGAACAAAAGTGAACCGCTCCTGGTAAGCAGGGTTTTTTTCAAGAAACCTTTCTATGGCTAAAAACTTTTCTACAATACCTTTGGTATAATCAATACGGTCCACACCGATCCCCATAAACTCCGCACTGATATTGTGCCGGCTGAGTAAAAGCGCCGGATCCTTTTTCCCCTCTCCGTCATCATAATCTTTCAGTGTAAATGCAATACTGATCGGAAACGGTTTTACCATGGTGGTGTGTCCTGCCCTGTTCACGGAAAAATTCTCCCACAATACTCGTGCTTCAAGCGAACTGTTTATGGTTTCCAGAAAATGATTGCAGTGATATTGCGTATGAAACCCGATCAGATCCGCTCCCAGCATGCCGGTCAAAATATCCCTTTGCCAGGGGCAAATACCGAATGATTCGGGATTGGGCCAGGGTATGTGCCAGAAGAGCGCCACTTTCGCATTGGGCTTTTCCTTTTTGATCAGCGCAGGAAGCAAGGCGAAATGATAGTCCTGTATCAGAACAAAAGGGTCATCTTCCCCGGCTGTTTCTTCGATCACTGCACGGGCAAAATCCTCATTGACTTTTTTATAATAATCCCAGTCAATTTTTCTGAAGGTTGGCCTGGTATGGGCAATATGACACAGAGGCCAGAGTCCCTCATTGGAAAACCCATAATAGAAATGATCTTCTTCTTCTTTGGTGAGCCACATTCTCCGCAGGGTGTAAGAAGGTTCTTCCGGCGGAACTTTCAATTTATCTTTTGCATCCACCATCTCTTTGTCTGCATCTCCGGTACCGGATGCGATCCATAATCCGCCACACGCTTTTAGCACCGGTTCCATTGCCGTGATCATTCCACTCGCCGGCATGATGCATTGTATGTCCCTGCCCGAATGAATATGCATATAGGGCTCCCTGTTGGACACCACAATCATTTTCTTTCCATTCAGCAAATTTTCCATTTCTACTTTCAACCGTTCCGGTGTCCATACTGATTCAGCCTGAGATCTCAGTCTTGCCTCTTCTTCAGCCACTGCTTTTGCTTCATGCATTGCTTTAGTGATGTTGACAATCTCTTTGTGCAGCGGCGCCAGGAATCCGGCAGGTGGTTTTCTCTTTAAAAACTCAACATTCCCCGACCGGGCGGCATGCACCCAATTCACGATCTTATTGATCGGCTTAAAGATTCCCCAGCGAATGATCATGATAATGACAAAAGAGATCACCAATGCCTGAATGAACCACCGTACAAAATTTCTCAGCCAGATGCCATTGATCATATTTTTAATGTACTGTGCATCCGAATAAAATATGATTGCATTACTGGTAATATTCCCTCTGACCACCGGCCTGATGAACTGATAGACCCTTTTCTTATCATAAGTGAAAAAACTTTCTGTTGTAGTGTCCGCATTAATAGCCCGGGAAACGTAATCGGTAGAATTGGCCAGGTAAGGGCGGATGGCAAGAGCGGAAGTAATCACACTGTCATTATTATAGTAAACAGCTATTCCCAATAAATTGTAATGGATGCTGACGCTATCAATGAAATGACGTACTTTTTCTGTATCATTACTTTCTATATAAGCGAGATTGTTTGAATAAAATTCTTTTGCGATCTGTCCGGTCCTCGCTTTCAGTTCGCTGACGAGGCTTTCTTTTTCGCTGGAGCTTTGAAATACGGTAAACACAAAAGCCACAAGGCCTACCGCAACAATAATGGATAATATGAGAGCAAAGTTCAATTTCATAAGACTGTATGTATCCGTCCGCCCTTATTAACATATCAACAAACTGCCTCTATAAAAAGTTAACCGGATTTATAAGCAGCTTTTCTACTAGGTACTGCAATTGTATTGTATTGATCCCGGCCAATTGGCAAAAACCCTCTGCATTTCTGATCATAAGTATAATGTTGGAATTTACGGATATTATAACAAAAACTTTGTTAATCTGCCTGCGGAATAAATTAAAGGGATTTTTTGTGCTTTTTTATCATTCAAACACCATTTGCAAATCATGTATTTTTGGCTAAGAAGAAAATGACCGTGACCGATAAAATTTTATTACTTCCCGATCATATTGCGAACCAGATAGCCGCAGGTGAAGTGATTCAGCGCCCGGCCAGCGCTGTGAAAGAACTGCTGGAGAATGCCGTGGATGCAGGCGCCTCTTCCATTCAGCTGATCGTCGCCGATGCAGGAAAAAGCCTGATACAGGTAATAGACAACGGCGCCGGCATGAGTGAAACCGATGCAAGGATGAGTTTTGAACGGCATGCCACTTCAAAGATCCGCAGCATTGAAGACCTGTTCCATATCCGCACCATGGGATTCCGCGGAGAAGCACTGGCATCCATTGCCGCCGTGGCACAGGTGGAATTAAAGACAAAAAGAGCAGAAGACGAAGCAGGCACGTACATCGAAATTGAAAACAGTGTAGTAAAAAGACAGGAGCCGGTTGCCATACCGGACGGTACAAACATCTCCATGAAAAATCTTTTTTTCAACGTTCCGGCAAGAAGAAGTTTTTTAAAAAGCAATGCAGCCGAAATGCGGCATATAGTGGACGAGTTCACCAGGGTGGCGCTCTCTTATCCTCATATTTTCTTTTCCCTGACAGCCAACGGGCAACAGTTGTTTCATCTGGATAAAGGAAATCTGAAACAGCGGCTGCTTCAGTTATTGGGTAACAGTTACAATTCAAAGCTGGTCCAGGTAAAAGAGGAAACCGATTACATGAACATTCATGGCTTTGCAGGCAAGCCTGAGACCGCCAAGAAGACCAGAGGCGATCAGTATTTTTTTGTGAACAACCGTTTTATCAAAAGCCCTTACCTGAATCATGCCGTGATGAATGCTTATCAGCAAATGATCCCGGCAGACAGTTACCCGATGTATGTATTGTTCATTGACCTGGATCCGGCCCAGGTGGATGTGAACGTCCATCCCACCAAGCAGGAAATAAAATTTGAAGATGAAAAGATCATCTATGCTTTTTTACAGGCAGCAGTGAAGCATGCGCTGGCACAGTTCAGCATCAGTCCCACTCTGGACTTTGACCTGGATGCTTCCATTCAGCAACTGCCTTCCATTCAGCAACCATTCACCAAACAAAAAGAAGAAGCGGCTTCATCCACCAGGATCTTCCAGGGCTTTACTAAAAAAAACCAGGCACACTTTATTGAAAAAGAAGAGCTGAAACACTGGAGGGATTTTTTTGAAACTACAGAAAATCAAAAACCAGAAAAGCCGGCTGCGGAAGAAACAGGTCAAAAGCCCGAAAGTGTATTCTATACGGAAAGTTCCATTCAAACATCAGATACCAATCTGCAGGCTTCAACAGATCTTCCCGTAACGCAATTATTGAATACCTACATTCTTCTTCCTTCTGCCGGCGGATTCCTCCTCATTCATCAGCAGGCAGCACACGAACGCATCATTTATGAACGGCTGACCGAAGCGGCAAAAGGAAAAAGCGTGGCTGCACAAAGAAGCATGTTCCCGGTGACCATAGAACTTTCTCCTGCTGATGCAACTTTACTGGAAGAACTTCTTCCCGACCTGTCCTCTTTCGGATACCTGATCGAGACATTCGGGAAAAATACTTACGTGGTACAAGGCACTCCCGCCGATACGGAACCGGGCAATGAAAAAAAGATCATTGAATCCATGCTGGAGCAATTCAAACATTTCAGCAGCGAACTTAAATTCTCCAAAAGGGAAAAGATCATACGCTCCCTGGCATGGCAGCAGGCAGTGAAGGCAGGTACTCTTTTATCAGCAAAAGAAATGAAAGCAATCGTGGAAGAATTGTTTCAATGCAGCACGCCCAATATTTCACCGAATGGAAGTCCTACCTACCTGGAGTTTAAAAAAGATTACCTGGAAAAATTATTCCGCACTTCCTGAATTGCGGACAGAATATTCTTTAAAACTTATTTCTGAGTCCTTCAATAAATTTTTCCACTGTTCTTCTTATAGTTGCCGCTGAAGAATGATGATTATTTACCAGCACAGAAAAGATCAGTTGTTTATTCTTCCGGGTAAGCAGGTACCCGCTCAGGGATACCACACCTGAAAGGGTTCCTGTCTTGGCATAAATGTAACCGCTGTCCGCTTTGTAATAATTGGTCAGTGTTCCGGTATTTCCGGTGGCTAAAATGTTTTTCATCCTGTCAAGGCCGAAATCATTTTTCATTTTATTCAGGATGGATATAAAATCCTTTGGAGAAAATAAATTGTAATGACTTAAGCCTGAGCCGCCCACCCATTTGGGTTTTTGCGGCAGGTCTTTATAATCCGTTTTCAATAATGTATCAAGGATCTGCTTTTCATTCATCACTCCAAGCAAATGCTGGCTCACCATCATTAAAGACTGCTCCAGGTAAAAGTTGTCACTGCGGTGCATGCCAAGCCTCATGAAAGTATCAACAGCCTGGCTTTTCACGGGGCTGAATTTTAAATTCAACTGCCCGGTAAGCTGCTGAAATTTTTGTGGACTGATCCATTCTATGGTCTTGTGAAGAGTATCCGGCAAAAGTTCCAAAGAAGTTTTGAGCCCATGGGTGATAAAGGGCACTTCTATCTCCTTATACTTTTCTTTTCCCTGAGTAATGTGAAACACATTTGCACAGAAATCCCTTTGCACCGAAAAATTCTTTGCATTGGCCGAATTGAAATCAACTTCCCAGTTCACTTCGGGCAATGAATAAACCACTGCCGTTTCCCTGGCATTTTGGTTATCCTGTATCCATTTCAATACATTGCCATAAACAGGCAGGGGGCTGCGCTCCGGCTGGTAGTCTTCATTGTAATCATCCCACGACCAGCCCATTCCCCAGGCTTCGCTTTGCCAGTTGCCGTCAGAAATATAAATTTTCTTGTTGCTGTTTCTCAGAAGATCAAATACAGGATGATCCTTGAAATCCGGGTGCAGGAAAGTGGGATCTCCCGTAGGAATAAGATAGATGGCCGTGTCATTCTCTGCTTTTAAAATTCCCGTCAAACTATCGCCAAGATATTTAAGTGCAACATAACAGGTGGCCAGTTTTGTATTGCTGGCCGGGGTGAAATATTTATCGCCCTGGTAATTGAACCAGTACTTACCGGTAGCCGGTTCGTAAATACTGATGCCTACGTGTGCATTGGCCAAAGACGGGTTTTCAATGGTCTTTTTGGCCGACCGTGATATCTGCCTGGGAACAGAACAAGAAGTGAAAAGCAATATGCAAAAGACCGGCAACCATTGCGATCCTGAACGGAATAAATATTTTTTCATTTTGAATTTTGATGTTTTAATTCAACAAAACGATCTTTCTTTCATTCACACTCCTGAATCCGGCATCAATGATACGGATCGTATTCAATCCCTCTTGCGGCGGAACCGGATTCTTTTCACCGGCAGTCAAAGATCTGTACAGATCATCAAACAGGCCCATATAATTTCCCGGAGCTGCAGTAGTCTCTTTTCTTATTACTTCACCATTGAGTTCGGTATGTAACAGGCCATCCGGTTTGCCTGCGGGTATGCACCAGTTCTGAAGTGAGGGAACTGCGCCTGCCATCAATTGGGTTTCCTGGAGATCGGAACGCTTTTGAAAAAAACTTCCTTTCATTCCATGTAAAACATATCCCCATTCCTGTTCGCGGCTTACCATGGAAGCGCTCAGATGCACTCTTAGTTTTTCATAATACAGGATAAGGTTGAAATAATCCGTCGCTTTCACTTCTTCACGCATTTTCCAGATATCAGCAAATATTGCCTGCGGCCAGCCGAATAACTGCAATGCCTGATCAATGAGGTGAGGGCCTATATCGAATATCACTCCCGCTCCCGGGAGGCCGCCTTCCTTATGTTCTTTGCCGCTGTATTGAATACGATATCGGTCATGGCTGATCTTAACATAGCGGAGGTCTCCCAACAAATTTTCGTCCACTGTTTTTTTCACTGCTTTGAAATCACCGTCATAGCGCCTGTTTTGATAAACCGTGATCTGAAGTTTTTTCTTGTTTGCCAGTTCCATCAGGTCTTCTGCTTCCCTCACAGAAATTGTAAATGGTTTTTCCACCAGAATATTCTTTCCTGCCGATAAAGCCGAACGGGCATGTTCAAAGTGCAGATAACCGGGTGTATTCACAATGATCAGTTCAATGTTATCATCGGCACACAGTTCTTCCACAGAGCGGTAAAGTTTTATATCAGGGTATCTCTTTAAAGAATCACTTTTATGTCTTTCTACGATCGCCGACAATTCAAATCCGGGATGAGCCTCAATAAACGGAGCCTGGAAGATCTTACCACTCATCCCATAAGAACAGATACCGGTCTTTATCACAGGTTTCATGATCAAATATTTTTATCATCAATTCTTCTTTTCTCAAAGAGAATTGAAAATTTATCTACTCTAAAATCAGGTTTTTTGATAACCTGCCAATAAAATTCTGAAGGATCCGGCAAAGCCACTTAAAAAATGATCAATGGTTTATTCAGAAATGAAATTGAGAAAAAGAATCCAGTTGCTTTCCTTTCACGGTATAATGATTTTAGCTTCTCTCCTGTGCTCTCAGCCACCGTTCGGGAATTTCATTGCTGCTGGCCAGCAGATAATCTTTATAACTGCAGGCTATGAATTTTTTATCCGGCAATTGCATCCACCAACGTCCCGTCTTCCTGCTTTGCAAAAAAGTGGTTTCCACTTCTGCAAAAGCTGTGTGATATTCATTGAAAGAATCTTTTTCATCCAATGTAGCTTCTCTCCTGCCGCGGCTTCTGCCATCGAGCAGATACCAGAGCATGTGAGCGATCTGCTTGGCGGTCAGGTCGTCTTTGTCATGTTGCACATCATAACCGTAAATACCAACACTGCTTATATTCGGGCTTAAGCCGGCATAACGCATCAGCAAGCAAGCTTCTTCTCCATCAAGCCCGTTGGGTGAAGTGGAGCTGGCAGGTGCATAGGCATGGGCAATGGCAGAGACATCAAAACTGAATAGACTGCTGTTACGGATCACCGGTTCCATCTCATCTATATTCTCCTTTACATTGCCCACCCGATAGCAATCAAACCGGAGTTTATCCATGGTCTCCAGCATACGGGGGTGTACATAATAACTTTGAAAGGCTATATGGTTGTAGTGCCGTATATAGTTCGGTTCACCGGTCAGCATTTCCATCAGGAAGCTTTCATGTTTAAATGGAGAACCGAGGTCAAGGTCTATGAGTGCATCCACACAAGCGGCTTCGATAGATTTTTTATTTTCTGCGTAAGCGTTGTATTGTGCCAATGTAAGATCATGCGATCCGCCGAGAATAATTACCGTTTTCCCGTCATTGACCAGTTCATGAACCACTGTTTTCAGTGCTGCATAAGAATCCGTGTATAAGGATCCGGCTTTTATATTACCGATGTCGGCAATCGGAACATCCTGATGCCAGTAATACAGGGAATAAAACTGACGCCGTATCGTATCCGGCGCATTGCTCTGCCCGTGGATCAGCCCGCTGCCTCTCTGCTCGCCACAGCCGACAATTACCAGCTGCACTTCATCCAGGTCAGGAAACTCTTCATGATAAGTGGAGATGGTGAATCCTATCTGGCCGTCTTTATAAGGCTCATCATGAGAAATCGCATGGATATTGACAGGGATCAGAAAATCAGAGATGTTCAAGTAATCGGACATAACCACTGAATATTATAGCTAAGATACAAAGGACATAAGAAGAAAAGTTCCGTTTTTTTAATTATAGCTCTCTTTTTTCTTCACCTATCTTTGCGGCCATGGAGCAATTACTTGAGCAGATAGAAAATTATAAAAAGGAGATCGGGAACTATGCCGCCACGGATCCGCAGTCGGCCGAAAATTTCCGCATTAAATACCTGGGGTCAAAAGGAATCATTAAGAACCTGATGGGTGAAATGAAAAATATTCCGGGAGAAAAGAAAAAAGAGTTCGGCCAGATGATGAATGACCTGAAGGCCTTTGCAGAAACAAAATATGAATCTATCAAAGAAGCAGTTAATGTACATCAACAGTCTTCCGGCGACCAGATAGATCTTTCCCTTCCCGGTGATCCGTTGACTCCCGGCAGCCGTCACCCGATAACCCTGATGCGCAACCGGATCGTTTCTATTTTTCAACGTCTTGGTTTCTCCATAGCAGACGGGCCCGAGATAGAAGATGACTGGCACAATTTCACGGCGCTGAATATTTCTGAAAACCATCCTGCCCGCGACATGCAGGACACCTTTTATATACAGCATCAGCTGGAAGGGCATACCGACTGGCTGCTGCGCACTCACACCAGCAATGTGCAGATAAGGGTAATGGAGAAAAACCGCCAGAGTGGACAGGGAAATTTGCCAATCAGGATCGTGTGCCCCGGCCGTGTGTATAGAAATGAAACGATCAGCGCCCGGTCTCATTGCTTCTTTCACCAGGTGGAAGGATTATATGTGGATGAACATGTAAGCTTTGCCGACCTGAAACAAACGCTTTATTTCTTTGCACAGGAAATGTATGGCAAGGATATTAAACCAAGATTCCGTCCTTCCTACTTTCCATTCACAGAGCCTAGTGCGGAAATGGACATCACTTGTTTTATTTGCGGAGGAAAAGGTTGCCGCATCTGCAAACAAACGGGATGGGTGGAGATCCTGGGTTGCGGCATGGTGCATCCGAAAGTTTTAGAAAATTGCGGCATTGATTCCAACAAATACACAGGCTTTGCATTCGGAATGGGAATTGAACGTCCTGCCATGTTACTCTATGGCGTGAATGACATCCGCCTTTTCAGCGAGAATGATGTAAGGTTTCTGAAGCAGTTTACAAGTATGGCTTAGTAAGCGTAGGCGCTAACTAATTTTTTCAATTTTCCCTTTCGGCATAATTCTAAACGCAAAAGGTAATTTAGTGCTTTTTGCAAGGTCTTTAATCTCTTCCCAATGGTTTATAATTGTTTTTACCATTTGCCAATATTTATACCCTACTTTACCTGGTGGTCTCAAATAAAAGATACCTACCTTATATTTTTTCAATAATTCATATTGCTGGCGTGTTCGCTGGATATTATAATCCTGAGTTATTACTATTCCGTTATTTTGGCCTATATCTGGTATCCAATCGTCATCCTTAGTTCCCCTCCCAAATTTTTTTTGTATGGAGAAAATCTCAACACCTTCATTATTTGGCTTTTACAAAATGGCAAGCCCTTCTGCAAGTTGTGATGGCATATTTTCATCAATAAAGAATTTCATCAAGCTGCTTTATTGAAGAATTCAACAGAAGAAGCAACGTCATTTTCTGAAACATTATACAAAGAAGCAATAAAAGCAGGAGTTTCACCAGCTTTATGCATACGATAAAGCGTCTCAGCAAGAATATTAGTGTTTTTCACAATTGGCTGCCCTAATTGATGATGTGGATCAACAACAATATTTTTTTCTTTTCCTAATGGCCAATATCTGAGGGCAAGATGATTTTTCTCAAAATCAATTTGTTTACAAAACTCTTCGATGATGGATACGAAATTTAATTGTTTCGTTTTATCTGCATTAATTATTCTATCATCAATTTTATAAAGAATTTTTCTGCCATCTGTCAAAATGATTGATGAAGCAAATGGGTATTGTGTTCCTAATTCTTCAGCAATAATTTCGCGGGATTTTGAAATACTTTGAGCACTAAGCCCTTGTTTTCGTAGTTGATAAAAAACATAAAATTCAATTAGTGTATAGAAATGAACAACTTTATTCCTTCCTTGTCCCCATGATGCATAGTTTTTTTTACCTGACTTAAATTTATTGCCCCAATATTCTTTCAACCACCTTCTTACAAAAGCAGGATCCAGAAGTAATATCTGTGCTACATCGGGTATCGAATAAAGCCCGATCCCTAAAGATAGTTTTTTTTATCGGCTATGAGAAGCATTTAAAATAATCTTAATTTTTATCGTAAGTTAAATATTAAAGCGGATAAGGTAAAGAAAATCGCCAAAACGAATACTAAACAATATCTAACTTCTTTAGCCTACCTATACTATTCAATAATTTAGGTTTTGAGCTGATAAAAATATCCTTAGCTCTTATTTGAATTCTTCCTTCGCATATAACTGAAAAATGCCGCAGCTAAAAATGCAATCAATGCAATATAGAACCAAAAGGTAAAACTCAATTGCATACTGCTTCCCAATGTATCGCCTATTTTGTTAAATCCTAATGTATCATTACCCGTATTGGCTTTTTCAGCAGCTTCTTTTGCAAGACCTGCATTAAACCATCTTGTTACTTCAATCATCAGTCCTACTAAAGAGCCTGCAGATAAAACACCCGTTACCATACCTGCCGATCCGCCACTGCGGGCATTCCCGAATGAAAAAAGTAAGCCCAGAACTGCCAGGGCCAATGCAGCAATAGCAAAATACTGAGCATTGCCTTCTTTTTCAGAGTTTGTCTTTTTGGTTGCATCATTCGTTTCATTCCCGAAAGTATTATTGGTCGTTTTCCAGTCTTGTGCAAGCACAAATCCAATCCCTGTTTTATCCATGAGCACGTTGTTATTGCATTTTATTTCTGAAAAAGGAAGCAGAAATAAAAGAATCCCGACAGCAAATGCTACAGTAGAAGGGATCCTGGATCCCAATATTCCCTTTGAGGGAACCGGTTGGCTATAAGAGGGTGTGGGTGGGGGTGGTTGAATGGGTTCCATAAATAAATTTCGTTCAAGATAAGAGATTCTTCTGATAAATAAACTGCCAAAGATCAACAAACAATATCTTTACGCCACTAATTCATGGGATCTTCATCCGATATTATTTGTGTTTGCGGCGCCGGCACCATGGGCAGCGGCATTGCACAACTCGCTGCCCGGGCGGGGTACTATACCATCCTTTATGATCTTAATACCGAAGTTCTTCAAATAGCAAAACACTCCATCAGCAACGGAGTATCTTATTGGGAAACAAAAGGAAAAATAAATTCAACAGAGAAAGCTGAGATATATGAACGAATCCTTTTTACCAATGAAATTCAAAAGTGCAAGGCAGGCATCGTCATTGAAGCGATCATTGAAAAAGAGGGAGCCAAGGCCGCTTTATTCAAACAGCTTGCTGAGATCAACAGTAATGATTGCATTTTTGCCAGCAATACATCTTCCTTATCCGTTGCCAAAATTGCTGAGCGGATTGAAAACCCTGAAAGGATCATAGGCATGCATTTTTTCAATCCCGCACCGGTAATGAAACTGGTGGAAGTGGTCACCACAGTTCACACCAATGAAAAAACAACACAGGCCATTGTTGAACTGGCAAAAAAAATGAATAAGATTCCTGTGGTCTGCAAAGACTCGCCCGGTTTTATTGTGAACAGGGTGGCAAGGCCTTATTATATCGAATCATTGCGAATGGCAGAAGAAGGAGTTGATCTTTCTCAAATTGACCGCCTGATGGAAGCAACCGGTTTTAAAATGGGGCCGTTCCGGCTGATGGACCTGATCGGCAATGATGTGAACTATGAAGTAAGTTGTTCTGTTTATGAACAATTGGGAATGCCGGAACGGTTAAGACCTTCCTTCATCCAGGAACAAAAAGTAAAAGGGAAAAAACTGGGAAAGAAAACCGGTGAAGGGTACTATAAATATTACATCTCCAATCCTGATCTTTAAATGGTATTAGTTACAGGCGGAACAGGTTTTGTGGGCTCTTACATCATCAGAGAGCTGATTGAGAAAAATTATCCCGTGAGGGCGATCCGCCGAAGCAATAAACTTCCGTTTTATATTTCAAATGATATCCTGGACAAAGTGGAATGGGTGGAAGCAGATCTGCTGGACCCTGTGGCGCTTGAAGATGCGATGACAGGGATTGATTCGGTGATCCATGCGGCAGGTGTAGTATCCTTTTCGAAAAAAGAGAGGAAGGATATGTACAGGGTGAATGTGGATGGAACGGCAAACGTGGTCAATATGGCATTGGAAAAAAATATCCGGCGCTTCATCCATATCAGTTCCGTGGCGGCATTGGGCCGTAAAGAGAAAGGCGCCCATGTGAATGAAGAGAAAAAATGGGAAGAGCATAAATCCAACACTCACTATGCCATCAGCAAGTATAAGGGAGAAATGGAAGTATGGCGCGGTATCGGCGAAGGCCTGAATGCCGTTATTCTGAACCCATCCACCGTCCTGGGTTTCGGAGACTGGAATACATCAAGCTGTGCCATTTTTAAAAAGATGTATCATGGTTTCCGCTGGTACAGCAATGGTGTTAATGGTTTTGTCAGCGTGGAAGATGTGGCAAGGGTGGCAGCGCTGATGCTGGAAAAAGATATAACCGAAGAACGCTTCATTGTAAGCGGATTCAACATGCCTTACCGGAATATCCAGGATGCCATGGCTGACGGATTTGGCAAAAAGCGGCCCACGGCCCTTGCTTCTCCGGTGATGATGCAGCTCGCTTTGTTTGCAGATCAGATTCGTTCATTGGCCACCGGATCAAAACCCTTGCTTACCAAAGAAAGTGTCAGGGTGGCGAAAAGCAATACTTATTTTGAAAATGATAAAATACTCAATGCGCTTCAGGGTTTTTCCTTCACCCCGCTTGAAGATGCCATAAAAAAAGCCTGCGAAAAATACCTTGGCACAATAAATGCCACACAAGCGTAGTTACAAAGCATATCTTTTAAGACAACCACTGTCTATGAAAATAATTTATCCGGCTTTCCTTATTTTTTTCATGAGCCTTGCTTCCGCCGCATTCACACAGTTTCATGTATCAGGTATGATCACCGACTCTGCTTCCGGTGAACCATTACCCGGAGCTTCCGTTTATTTTCATAATACAACGGTTGGCACCTCCACCAACAAGCAAGGTGAGTTCAGCCTGCAGACAAAAGCAGGAGGCGGTTATGACATGATCATCACTTATACAGGATATAAACCACAAACCATTCGCATCAGTTATGATACTTCAGGATTGATGATCCCCATGATAAAACAGGAGAAGGACCTTCAGGAGGTGATCATTCAAAGCAGCAATGAAGTTGCGGACGGATGGGAGAAGTATGGGAATTTCTTTACGGAACATTTTATCGGAGCCACACCCAATGCACGGCTTTGCACCATTCAGAATCCTGAAGTATTGAAATTCTATTTCTATAAAAAAAGTAATAAGCTGAAAGTGTTGGCAATAGAGCCTGTTCAGATCGAAAATAAAGCTTTGGGTTATAATCTCCGTTATCAGCTTGACTCTTTCGTTTACTACTACAAAACCGATATAAATCTTTATAAAGGTTTTTGTTTTTATTCCGGCATGGAAGGAACAGAGCAGGAAATGAAAACCTGGAATGCCAACAGGTCCAAAGCTTATTTTGGTTCCAAGCTGCATTTCATGCGGTCTTATTATGACAGCACATTGACCGAAAACGGATTCACTATTGATATGCTTGATGAAAACAGTGACACTAAATTTATTCCTGTAAAAGATCCTTATGATACGATCTATTACGGCGGGTTGGACAGTACGATGGAAATAGAGATCTGGTACCCCAGAAAGATCAGTGTTTCGTATTTGAAAAAAAGGCCGGAGCCGGAATACATAAAAAAATTCGGTTTGCCGAAGAACGTCGGCTCCCAGATTTCCTATGTTGACCTGAATGATGCCATTGTCATCAATGAGAACGGTTACTATTATGATCAGAAAGACTGGATCAACCAGGGATACTGGAGCTGGAAAAATTTAGCGGATCAGTTGCCGTATGATTATGATCCGCCGGAATGATGAAAATCATTTTCAATCTTTCTTCTCCATCACTTTCTTCCACAATTCCAGGATTCTTTTTATCTGGACCAATTCCCCGTTGCCCTGGTTCGTGTCTCCCAGCTCTGCGAGACATTCTGTCTCGCAGCAATATTATATCGCTTGAAGCGATCAAATAAGTCTTCTAAACTGCAAGTTTCGAAGAGCGGATGAATTTATAAAAATCATTTTCACTCTTTCTTCTCCATCTCTTTCTTCCACAATTCAGGGATTCTTTTTATCCATACCAATTCCCAGCTCTGCGAGACATTCTGTCTCGCAGCAATATTATATCGCTTGAAGCGATCAAATAAGTCTTCTAAACTGCAAGTTTCGAAGAGCGGATGAATTTATAAAAATCATTTTCACTCTTTCTTCTCCATTACTTTCTTCCACAGTTCCGGGATTCTTTTTATCCATACCAGTTCTCTTCTTTTCATGGAAGCATCTTCTGCAGGATAACCGAAATAGGTTTTACCCCCGGCCAGTGAAGAAGGCACACCGCTTTGCGCCAGCACTATAGCGCCTTTTCCGATCGTCAGCGTTTTACTAACCCCCACCTGTCCCCAGAGAATGACATTATCTTCAATAGTTGTTGCTCCTGCAATTCCCACCTGGGCAGCAAACAAACAATTTTTCCCGATCACTGTATCATGGCCGATATGCACCATGTTATCCATCTTGGTGCCGGCGCCTATCAAAGTGTCTCCGCTTACACCACGGTCAATGGTGCATCCTGCGCCTATCTCCACCCCATCTCCGATCACCACCCTGCCGCAGCTCTTCATCTTTTTATAATGAATATCGCGGTTGGTTTTCTTATTGTAATAAAACGCATCGCTGCCGATCACCGTTCCTGCCTGGATGATCACGTCATTGCCGATCACACAATGATCCATAATGGTCACATTAGGATGAATGATGCACCGGTCGCCTATCTGAACATGATTCCCGATATAGGCATTGGGAAGAATGACGGTGTCTTTTCCGATGCTTGCCGAGTCACTCAGCATTTTCATGGAAGGAGAAAAAGGCCGGAAATGATCCACGATGGCCTGGTAGGCTTCAAAAGGTTCTTCCACAATCAGCAAAGCTTTTCCTTCCGGAAACTCCGTTCTTTTATTGATGATGATATAACTGGCTGCCGAATGAATGCACTGATCATAATACTTGGGATGATCAACGAATACAAGATCTCCCTTTTCCACTTTGTGAATCTCATTGATGCCGGTTGCCAGGGCATGGGCATCACCGGCTATTTCAGCGCCGATCAGTTTTGCTATTGTATCAAGAGAAACCGGTTTTTCAAAACGCATACGTTGTTGTTTGCGTAAAGGTAATAAGTCCTGAATTGCTTTATTCGCCTACCGGTCATTGATAGAAACAACTCACTTCTCATTGGGAAATCTTTTTCTTCCTGATAAAAATAAAATCAAATAAGAAGAATTGTATCGCAAGAGTGATGTAAAGAACAATCCATAAAAATGATCCGGATCATTTTTATATTAAGCAGCAATGCTGTTAACAGGTGTGCTATTATCCACACCGCTGACAAGGGTGTGAATAAAAAATATCAAAAAATTTTTTTTGTTAGCAAAATTTATATTTAATATTGTGTCGGGAATTTTATTCCCGGTACTTACTAACCCATCCATATAAATGATCCCTCCGCTTAACCGGGGGGATTTTTATTTTCTTTCATTTTCATTTTCCCCAATGAAAACAGAGGTAAAAAAGCTTTTAGTCATGAATGAAGTATTTAAAATACCTTTACCATAACACTTTATCAAAGCATTCATCCATGTTAAAATCAATGACCGGTTTTGGAAGAGCAGAAGGAAAAGCAGGCGATAAAACATTTCTGATAGACATCAAATCACTCAACGGAAAACAATTTGAATTGCTCCTGAAACTCCCGGCGATTTTAAAGCCATTTGAATTCGATATTCGAAAAATCCTTTCCGGGCAATTGGGAAGAGGAACAATCGATTGCAGCATCAGCCTGAAAGAAACAGGAGCGGCACGGCCTGTAACGATCAACACCGATCTTGCCAAAGCATACTATAAACCTCTTGCAGAATTGTCGGCAGAACTGAACCTGGATCCTTCGCATATTCTCAGTACTCTGGTGAAAATGCCGGAAGTGATCACTCCCACCAGCGACACCCTTATGGAGCAGGAATGGGAAGATTTTCAGAATATTTTATCGGAAGCGCTGAACGACCTGAACCTGCACCGCCTGGAAGAAGGCAAGGTAATGGAACGTGACCTGCTGTTGCGGATCAGCAATATCGAAAAGCAACAGGAAGAAGTGGTAAAGCTGGAACCATTGCGCCGGCAAAAGATACGGGACGGATTGACAAAACTCCTGGAAGAAAATGTAGGCAAAGAGAACTATGACGGCAACCGGCTGGAGCAGGAGCTTATTTATTACATAGAAAAGATTGACATCAGCGAAGAATTGGTAAGGTTGAAAAATCATTGTGACTATTTTAAAACAATCTTACAGAAACCCGAAGAGGCAAAAGGCAAAAAGCTATCATTTATTTTGCAGGAGATCGGCCGCGAGATTAACACTTCAGGATCCAAATCCTATGACGCCGCCATACAGAAATGCGTGGTATTGATGAAAGATGAACTGGAGAAAGCCAAGGAACAAATTTTAAATGTATTGTAAAGGAAGCTGAATCAGGACACAGACTCACTAATTTTGATCAATGAAATCAATAAAGCTTTTATTCATAATTGCCATCAGCGCCTTGTGCCTTGCTTCCTGCACTACCATTGACCTTTATGAAAAAGATGTGGCCATTCCCGGCCATGAGTGGAAGAGTAGTTTTAAACCAACCTTCAATTTTACCATAAAAGACACTACGGTTCCTTATCAGTTTTTCCTGGTGCTGCGCCACAATGAGAAATATAATTACACCAATATTTATGTCAACCTGTACATAAAAGCTCCGGGAGCAGACAGCACAACAAAGATCCAGCGTTCACTGATGCTGGCCGATAACAACGGCTGGCTGGCAAGCGGCATGGATGATATTTATGAACACCGCATTCCGCTGGGAGATCCCGAACTGTTGAAAGCCGGAACTTACAGTTTCACCCTGGAGCAGATCATGAGGGAAGACCCTTTGAAGAATGTTTTGAATGTGGGCCTCCGCATTGAAAAGAAACCACAATCTTAAAGACTATACCATGTCCGGTTCCGGCCGCAAACGATTAAGAAGGATCACTGTCATTTACTGGGCGCTCCTTTTATACATCATAGCGGCACTGGTGTGGTGGTTCATCTCGCTGGAAAAGCAGAACACCACCATGAAGCAATTCAATATTCAGCACCTCAACAACACCACCGACAGCCTGCAATCTCCCTTGCTTTATCATCAGAAGCTTGATGAGATTAATAAGGATCACATGAATAACCGGACAAAATTCATCGGCGAAGGGAGTATATTTTTTCTTTTCATCATTATAGGTGCCGCTTTTGTCTATCGCTCCATCAGGCGGCAGTTCAACATGCAGCAGCAGCAGCAGAACTTTATGATGGCCGTCACCCATGAATTAAAAACACCCATCTCGGTGGCAAAGCTCAACCTGGAAACAATGCAGAAGTATTCACTGGATCCTGAGAAGCATCAGAAACTGATCCGCATGACGCTCGAAGAGATCACCCGGCTGAATTTTCTGACCAATAATATCCTGGTGTCATCACAACTGGAAGGAGGACGTTTCAAATCATCACACGAAGACCTGAACTTCTCCGATCTGCTAAGCGATTGCATCAGGGATTTCCGCAACAGGCATGCAGACAGGGAACTACTGGAAGAGATAGAACCCGAAACGGAAGTGACCGGTGATCCTTTGCTGTTGCAGATACTTATCAACAACCTGCTGGAAAACGCTCTGAAATATTCTCCGAAAGAAAGCCCGGTGAAAGCAGCGCTGAAAAAAGAGAACAACAATGTTCAACTGCAGATCATTGATGAAGGGCCGGGCATCGCTGATGAAGAAAAGAAGAAGATATTCGGAAAATTCTACCGCATCGGCAATGAGTCAACACGTAAAACCCAGGGCACGGGACTGGGATTGTATCTTTGCCATAAAATTGCCGGAGAACATAATGCCGACATTCGGGTGACAAACAATGTTCCTCACGGCGCTAATTTTACGGTTACATTTCATGACTGATTATGAATAATGAAAATAAAAAGGCCTCCATCCTTCTGGTGGAAGACGAAGAGAACCTGCACGAGGCGCTGAAGCTGAACCTGGAACTGGAAGGATATGAAGTGACTTCTGCCTTTGACGGAGCGGCTGCCATTAAAGCCATACAGGGAGAATATTTTGACCTGATCATACTGGATGTGATGCTTCCCGAAATTGACGGTATCAACGTGACCGAAACCGTACGGCTCAGCAATAATGAATTGCCCATACTCATTCTGAGCGCTAAAAACAGTAGCGCCGACCGTGTGCTGGGCTTGAAAAAGGGTGCTGATGATTATCTCACCAAACCATTCAATCTTGCCGAGCTACTGCTAAGAGTGCAAAAGCTGATTGAAAAAAATAAAAAACTTCAGGACAAATCATCTACCGGCAACACCTATTCTTTTGGAGACAATACCATTGATTTTAAAGCACAGGAAGCTACTACCAAAGGCGGAAAAAGATTACAGCTCAGCAAAAAAGAGACCATGTTGCTGAAACTGCTGATCGAAAACAAGAACGAAGTGGTGCCGAGAGAAAAAATATTACAGGCTGTATGGGGATATAATGTTTATCCTACCACCAGGACCATTGATAACTTTATCCTCAACTTCAGGAAATACTTCGAAGAAGACAGCCGCAATCCCAAATACTTTCATTCGGTAAGAGGCGTGGGGTATAAGTATAGTGAGTAGGAGAATTAAAAATTCAAAAGTAAAAAGTAAAAAATCAAAAAGAGGCCTGCACAATAAAATGCGGCCTTAAAGAAACTCCTTTTTTTGCCTTTTGAATTTTGACTTTCAAATATCCCCTAACTGCGGACGCATCAGGATTTCTTCCACACAGGCATCCGCTGAAAGTTGAGAAGCCGCAAATATCATTTTGGCCACATCATCCGCTTCCATGAATCTGCTTTTCTCAATCCCGCTCGATGCCCACGAATCTGTATAGGCAGCCCCTGCAATAACAGCAGTCACTTTGATCCCGTGCGGTTTCATTTCTTCACGAAGGTTTCTTGAAAAACCAAGCAAGGCAGTTTTGCTGATGCTGTAGGCTCCGCCATTGCTGTAGGATTTGATGGATGCAACAGAACACATGTTGAAGATATGGCCGCTCTTCTGCTGCATCATCTTCGGCAAAACCGTTCTCGTCAGGTGATAAGCGCTGTATAAATTTGTATTGACCATATTTTCCAGGGTGCCATCAGGTTCATCATGCACCGATCCGGGAATAAAAGAACCGGCATTGTTGAATAAAATATCAATTGAAATTCCCAGTCTAAGCACCCAGTTTCCAAAAGCAATTGCATTCTCTTTGATGCTGAGGTCATACGGTTTTGCTTTGACCGTAATATCAGGATAGATCAGCATCAGTTCTTCCATCGCTTTATATAATGCCACTTCATTGCGGGAAGTCAGGTACAAATTATATCCGTTGGCTGCAAATAAAGAAGCAGTGGCCTTTCCCAAACCACGAGATGCGCCGGTAATGATCACATTCTTTTTTTTCCTTCCTGTGCTTGAAGTATCCTGCGAACTCATTTTATCGGTCATTGTTATGTAATTTGCAAACTTAATTATGAATAAAAAAATAAATGCCGGCACGGAGAACGGGACTGGCAACACTCCGGCAGTTAACCGGGGCAAATATCGCCATCTTTTTTTCGACCTTGACCATACTCTTTGGGATTTTGAGACCAATGCCCGTGCCACACTCCGGGAACTGTATGAAGAGCTGCACCTGAAAGAAAAAGGGGTTACGGATTTTGAAGTGTTCTACAGGAATTATGAACAATACAATGTGAAGCTGTGGGAACGGTACAGGAACGGTTTCATCAAACAGGAAGAACTGAGAGTAAAAAGAATGAGGTTGGCGCTTCTGGATTTTAAAATTGCCGATGAAGAGCTTGCCAACACCATGAGTACTCAATTCCTTGACTTATTGCCTACACGCAAAGCTCTTTTTCCCAACGCCATTGAACTGCTGGAATATCTGCAAAACAAGAACTATGTGCTTCACCTGATCACCAACGGATTTGAAAAAACCCAGCACAGTAAACTAAAATACTCCGGGCTGAACATTTACTTTAAAGAGATCATCACTTCTGAAGTTTCCAACAGCCTGAAGCCGCATAAAGAGATCTTCGACTTTGCTCTGGAAAAAACACATGCATCCAAAGAAGAAAGCATCATGATCGGCGACAGCATTGAAATGGATATTATCGGTGCTATGAATGCAGGGATAGACCAGGTGTTTGTAAATCATACAAACATTAAGCCCAATGTAAAACCCACTTACACGGTCCACTCTTTAATTGAAATGGAAACTATTTTCTGAGTTGAAATAAAAGAAAGAAATTCCCTTACCAGGTTGCGATAACGGATACGCCTCCCTGAACTTTATCGCCGATCTTCACCTGCACTTTTGCGTCTGTGGGTAACAGAAGATCCACACGGGATCCGAATTTTATAAAGCCCATCTCTTCTGTTTGCTTCACCTTCTGTCCTGTCTGCAGGTAATTGACGATCCTTCTTGCCATGGCGCCGGCAATCTGTTTTACCAAAATCTTTTTCCCGTCTTTATCATACACTACAGAATGACGTTCATTTTCTGTTGAAGATTTCGGATGCCAGGCCACCAGGTATTTTCCTTCATGATACCGGCTGTAACAAACCTCGCTGCTCACCGGGTTGCGGTTAAGATGCACATTCAGCGGGCTCATGAAAATGGAAACCTGGATTCTTTTATCTTTAAAATATTCTTCTTCCTGCGTTTCTTCTATCACCACCACCTTTCCGTCGGCAGGAGCTATGACTGCATCTTCACGAACGGTAAGTTTTCTTTTTGGCACACGGAAGAAAGAAACCATGAAAACCAGCAAAGCAAGCGTGATGATCAATATAATGATGCAGACTTCCGGATGGTTCAGGCTGAAAATGTAAAAAGAAAGGATATTGATGATCCCGAACAGGATCACACTCCAGGCAATCGTTTTATATCCTTCTCTGTGAATAGTCATTAAAAAAATTGGAGTGTAAAGGTAGTAAATGAACCACAACCTATAGGTTAATCAGATCTTATCTAAGAAAAAATAAACATAGAGCCATACAGCAGGGACAGCGAGCAGCAATGAATCGAAACGATCCAGGAAACCGCCGTGGCCGGGCATGATATGCCCGCTGTCTTTCACTCCTGCCATCCTCTTGAGTTTGGATTCCAGCAGGTCGCCGAGTGTTCCGGTAACGGAAGCTATGGCGGCAATGATCATAAAAATTCTTACATCAAAGTGAGAAAGCCATGCTATAAGCGCTGCCACTGCCACAGCAAGGATAATTCCGCCTGATGTACCCTCAACGGTTTTTTTAGGTGAAATCTTAGATAAAGGCGTTTTGCCGATCATTGACCCAACTATATAAGCCATGGTATCATTGATCCAGATAGAAAAAATAATGGCGCAGGGAATAACGATGCGGTACCATTCGGGTAAAGCCTGATCGCCGGAAGTGTTTTCTGAAATAAAATATTTATGCTGAAGATCCATCATCAATCCCCAGCTCAGGGAAATATACAAGAGCCCCAGGAAGGCAGCGCCCAACGATGCAAGGCGGGTATTTCTTTTTAAAAAAATTCCGATACACATCAATACAAAACCCACTTCAGCCACCGGAAGTGAAATATCATCTTTAATGGCACGTTTGCCGATCATATACTCAGTACCGCAAAACCAAAGCATCAGTCCATAGCCCAGTACCATCAATCCAAGTTTAAAATAAATATGAAAAGAAACATTGCGGATCTTCTCGATCAGTTTCAGGTATTCACGCCAGCATCCGAAATGAATGACGGAAAACAGCATCAGAAAGCTCCAGTGATTCCAGAACAGGCCTGTAAGCATGACCACTACAAACACCGCAGCCGTAAGAGATCTTGTTTTGAATGTTTGTACGTTCAATGCCATTTGTGTAAAAATATATTATGAAAATAGGTTACCGGAATTGCCCGGTACAGCAGGCAGTGGCGGAGTTTGTGTTGCTCCTCTGCCTTTTACCGATACTTTATAAAACCAGACAAACAATAAGACCACCACCGGTAAAGCAAGGATTCCCCAGAAACTTTCCACATCTTCATTCATAGCGTCTTTTACCGACTGGCCATTCAATATGGAAACATAAAGAACCGTAATGGCAATTCCGTTATTCAGAAAATGGGCAAATATATTCAGCCATATCTTTCCCGAATATTGATACAACAGTCCCAGCATGATACCAAGAAACAGGCGGGATAAAAATCCGTAGTAGGAAAAATGGGCAAGACTGAAAATAATGCTGACAATGATGATGGACAGCCAGGGCATCTTTGTTGCTCTTGTCAGAAAATTCTGCAATCCGCCTCTGAATAAAGTTTCTTCGCAAATGGCGGGCAGCACGGCCAGGATGAATAATGCCAAAAGAAATTCAGGAACACTTTTGAAACTTACAATAGATTCCACACCACTGTTGTACTCTTCTTCCATTTTATCAAAAGCGGCTTTCCAGTCTGCAGGAATGGGAATATGACTGTTGACATAAGAAAGGCCGGTGGAGGAGAATAATCCAAACAAAACGATCAGTAATACAATGAAAAGCTGAATCCACGCCGGAGTTCCGCTGAAACCCAGGAGGCTCATCGGTTTTCTGTTCAGCAAAAAAGCAACCAGCAATGCAGGGAGAAAAAATCCGACCACCGAAGTGATGATCTGTATCACCTGGTAGGCAGATGCATAGGCAGGATTATCCATCTCCGTCGTCATCTTATCCATACCGGTGCCCGTCATCGCAGTCCAGACAGGTATGCTCACCAGGCCTGCAAGAATAAAAGATGCAACCACAAACCCGATCAGGATAAAAAATCCCGATATGTATGAAATACCCTTTGAATTGCTGTCGTACATAAATTCTGCTATTTAATGGTAAATTTGCAGGCTCCTGCCCAATGGCAGAGAAACAAAAATATGTTATTGTTACATTGTTTGATTGTTTAATTGCCGGCCAGGATCATTTATAAAAACGATCAAATCATTGAACCATAAAATAATTCACTTGCTCAGGATCGGAAACATACAATTTACGGACTTTCCTTTACTCCTCGCTCCCATGGAGGATGTAAGCGATCCGCCGTTCCGTGCCGTATGCAAAGCCAATGGTGCCGACCTGATGTTCACCGAATTTATTTCTTCGGAAGGATTGATCCGTGATGCCATCAAGAGCAAAAAAAAACTGGACATCTTCGACAATGAACGGCCTGTCGGCATCCAGATCTTCGGCGGTGATGAAGAGGCCATGGCGATGAGTGCTGCCATTGTTGATACGGTTCATCCCGATCTGCTGGACATCAATTTCGGATGCCCGGTAAAAAAAGTGGTGACCCGCGGTGCAGGCGCTGCCGTCTTAAAAGATGTGGAACTGATGGTGAGGCTGACAAAGGCAGTGGTAAGGTCCACCTCATTACCGGTGACGGTAAAAACCAGGCTCGGATGGGATCATGATTCATTAAACATCTCAGAAGTAGCGGAGCGGCTCCAGGATGTCGGCATCAAAGCATTGTCCATACACGGAAGAACAAGGAAGCAGATGTATAAAGGAGAAGCGGACTGGACATTGATCGCAAAAGTGAAAGAGAATCCGCGTATCACGATTCCCATCTTTGGCAACGGGGATATTGATTCGCCCGAGAAAGCGCTGGAATATAAAAACCGGTATGGTGTGGACGGCATCATGATCGGGCGTGCTGCCATCGGCTATCCGTGGATCTTTAATGAAATAAAACATTTTCTGAAAACAGGAGAACATCTTGCACCTCCCACTATAGAACAAAGAGTGGAAGTGATCCGCCGGCATTTACACCGCTCCATTGAATGGAAAGGGCTGATCACAGGCATCAATGAAATGAGAAGGCATTATACCAATTACCTGAAAGGACTTCCCAATATCAAAGAATACAGACTGAAACTGGTGACCCAAAAATCGCTGGAAGAAATTGATGACACATTGAACGAAATCATCAAAACATACAGCGGCTATCAATTTGAAAGAAGGAAAGTGGAAATGGAATCGCTGGCTTACAGTTGCAGCTGATTTGTTTTCGTCATAGAAATCCATGATTGGGGAAAATGTCTGAACTGTGATTAAAGTAGATGAAGCAGATTGAGCAGATGAAAAAGCAATATGGTTGAAGAATATAAATACAAAGAGACAACGGGAAAAATAATTGGTGCTGCCATGCAGGTTCACAAGGTATTGGGCAATGGTTTTCAGGAAGTGATTTATCAGCGGGCAATGGAGATAGAGTTGCCTTTGTATAGCTTAGCATTTAAGCGGGAGTTTGAGATGCCCATTTACTACAGGGAACATCAGATAGGCACCAGGAGAGTTGATTTCCTGGTGGAAGAAGTTATATCTGTTGAACTGAAGGCGGTAATAAAACTGGAAGATGTGCATCTTGCCCAGGCCATCAATTATCTGGAAGCATTTAATATTGAAATTGGTTTGCTGATAAATTTTGGCAGTAAAAGTTTGGAATTTAAGCGGCTTATTAATTCAAAATTCAATCAGCGCAATCATTAAATCTGCTTCATCATGGTTTAGACAATTTCTGTTCTGGCTATGCGAGACATCCTGTCTCGCATCATTATTATATCGCCTGAAGCGATAAAACAAACCTTAGAAACTGCAAGTTTCGAAGAGCATATTAAAAATTCTTTCCCAACCTGAAAGTTCATTTGAATCTCTTCATCAGCCCCACAAAGGAAACCAGGGTCCAGATGCCTTCCAGGATCACAAAAGGCCAGAATTGAATTAACCACGAAGCATAACAGGCCAGCGCAGCCCCCGCAACATTCAAAGCAAAATACAGTTTACCTTCACGGGGTATCAGCCGGAAGGTGTTGCAGAAAAAAGCGGCCAGGATGAGGCCTACTCCAATAGTTCCCACTATTTCATTATACGACATGTGCGTTCATTATTTTTCAATGGCTTTGAGTACGTCTTTGCTTAATGGAGATACCGCTGAACCGAAATAATTGGTCAGCATCCCTTTTTCATTCACCAGGTATTTACAAAAATTCCAGGAAGGTTGTTTGCTGTTCCATCCATTCAATGACAGATCAGTAAGCCATTTGAATACTTCATTCTGCCGGTCGCTTTTGATTACCACCGATTTTTTCATCAGGGGAAAAGTGATCCCGTAATTCTGTTTGCAAAATGCGGCGATCTCTTCATCAGTGCCTTTTTCCTGTTGCTTAAAATCATTGGAAGGAAAACCGATGATCACAAGGCTTTTATTGTACTTCTCATACAGTTTTTCCAACTCTGCATATTGATCAGTGTACCCGCAATCGCTGGCAGTATTTACCAGCAATACTTTTTTCCCTTTCAGCGTTGCGAAATCAAATTCGTTTCCGTTATTAAGAATGGCAGTTAATGTATAAAACGGAACTACCGGTTCTGCATTACTGTTTGCCAATTCACTTGAATTGTTCCCAACGATACGGCTCCACCACATCCATGCGGGATAAACAGTCTTTAATATTTTCTGTCTGTAAGTCATGTGTGTTGAATTTAAAGTCGCCAATTCCACATATCCGAAAAAGACGAGAGCCAGCATCAACAGCAGGATCATCAGCTTTTTCAAACGGGAATATTTTCCGGATACTGTCATTTCCTTTTTTTATAAAAATATCAAAATATTCAGCGGACCAGTTTCTTCAAAAGTTTGAGTTTTCCCCGGAATGGCGGATACTTTATGGCCGGGTCGAACCAGGCCGGCGTCTTCATCACCGCCTTACGGTGGCTGAATGCATCAAATGAATACCTGCCGTGGTAAAGCCCGATGCCGCTGGAGCCTCTGCCTCCGAACGGCAGGTGATGATTGGTAAAATGCCAGCTCGAATTATTGACACAGGCGCTTCCCGCAGGAACAGCAGTCAACCATTCTTTTTCCTTACTGCTTTTTCCTGTATAAATATAAAAAGACAAAGGATCGGGATTTTGCTGAATGATGCTCTTTGCTTCTTCCATGGTTTCAAAAGGGATTACCGGCAGGATGGGTCCGAAGATCTCTTCCTTCATCACCGGTGCATCTGCTGAAACATGATCCAGGATAGTGGGTTCAATGAATAATTTACTCCGGTCCGTTCTGCCTCCGTAGATCACCCGGCCATCCTTAAGATAACCGGCAAGCCGGTCGAATTGTTTTTCATTGACGATCCTGCAATAATCATAACTCGACTCAGGCCGGTCGCTGAAAAATTTCAGCAGGGATTCTTTCAGGTGCCCGATGAATTTTTCCTTCACCGATGTATGCACCAATACATAATCCGGCGCCACGCACATTTGTCCCGCTGCGGAAAACTTGGTGATGCCGATCCGCCTTGCAGCCACTTTTATATTGGCATCGCTTTCTATCACGCAAGGGCTTTTCCCTCCCAGCTCAAGAATGACCGGTGTCAGTTTTTCCGCAGCCATTTTATAAACGATCTTCCCCACAGCCGTGCTGCCGGTATAAAAAACAAGGTCGAATGTAAAACGGTTCATCATCTCAGGCACCACTTTGGCGCCTATGCCCTGCACATAAAGAATGTATTCGTCAGAAAAAGTTTCTTCAATCATTTTCTTCATCACCGCATCCGTTGCAGAAGCATACTCGCTTGCTTTTAAAACAACACAGTTGCCGGCTGCAATGGCTCCCACCAACGGATTGATCAATAGTTGAAAAGGGTAATTCCACGGAGCTATGATCAGCGCTACTCCCATCGGCTCCTTCATAACATAACTGGATGAAGGGAGGTTCATCAGGTTGGTAGGCACTCTTTCAGGTTCCATCCATTGCCGCAGGTTTTTCATGGCCATCCTGATGTCGGAAAGAACCAGCCCCAGTTCCGTTACCCAACTTTCCTCAGAGCTTTTTTTCAGGTCATCATGCAAGGCTTTGTACAGATCCTTTTCATATTTCAGAATAGCATCTTTCAGTTTCTCCAGTTGCTTTTTTCTGAAAGAATAGCTCTGAGTGGCGCCAGATTCAAAATATTTCCTGAGTTTATTTAAAGATCCGTCCATCATAATCGGTGTAATGACAACTGTAATTTACAAATAGTAACGGCAATAAGTTTTTTCAATGGCAACAGTGAGATATTTCAACATATATATCTTCATCGTGTTTATCCCGGTTAGTCAGGAAATCAATAATATCCTGCAAAAAAAAGGACGCCCTGATACGGCATCCTTTTCTGTTGAAAAAAGTTGATACAATTATTGCTTCTTGGTATTGGTAGCCGGTGGCTTGGCGGCAGGTTGTTTTGCCACTGCATCCGGATCATCACCGAGATATAACAACTCCTGCGGCAGTTGTGTCAGCTTAAGCTCTTTGGCAACGGAAATAAAAAGATTATCAATGGAAAATCCCATCTCATAGGTGTTGGGCCTCAGGATAAGTGAATATTTTTTCCTGGCCAGAACTTTCTTATAAGCTTCGGCCACCTGGTTATAAAGCGGCTGAGCCAGCTCGCCTCTTTTATTGTTCGATTTATTTTGCGAGATCTGCTGCCAGTATAAAATATTCATGGCATTCTTCTGGCGTTCAGAATTGGTCATATCCAATTGAACCTTCGACTTGGTTCCCTGAGCCACTAATGCGGAGTCGGCTTTGTAAGTACTGTCGAGGCGTTGGTATTCATTCATGTAGTACTGGTACTCTTCAGTCAAAGAATCCTTCTCATAGATCTGCACCAGGCTGTCCACCTGGCGGTAAGCCGGCATGGCCTGCACCATCAGATCCAGGTCGAACACTCCGACCTTTAATTGCTGGCCGTTTCCTTCAGCGGATGACAGAAAAAGCCCGGTAAAAAGAAAAGAAATAAAAAAGATTTTTTTCATAAATAGTCTTGTTTAAATATTATTTTCCCCTTTGAGGCCTGTATCTGCAGACTTTTTTTCGGGGCGGTAAATATAGGACTAATTCCTTCACAAAAGGCTGCATCAAACCGCGTTTTAACCCGTAAAAAATTTAACTTCGATACGGCATGACGGACGAATACTATATGATGCAGGCCATAAAAGAAGCCAGAAAAGCGCTGGAAGATGGTGAAGTTCCGGTAGGCGCCGTTGTGGTGATGAACGAAAAAGTGATCGCAAGGGGGCATAACATGGTAGAACGACTGAAAGACCCCACAGCTCATGCAGAAATGATCGCATTGACCTCAGCTTTTAATACTTTGGGAGCAAAATACATCACCGATGCAACCATTTACATCACTGTGGAGCCTTGCCTGATGTGTGCCGGGGCATTGTACTGGAGCAAGGTCAGCAAAGTGGTCTATGGCGCTGATGATGAGAAGAACGGGTATAAAAAAACAGCAGGGCCAAACTGGCCTTTTCATCCAAAGACCGAACTGATCCGCGGAGTATTGAAAGACGATTGCAGCAAGCTCATGAAAGACTTTTTCAGAAATAAAAGATAACGCTTATTTTCATTCTAAAAATTTAAAAGTAAGTATGCGTATAGACGGCGAACAGGAAAGCAGAAATGTGGATGACCGGCGTGGAATGTCCACAGGAAAAGGCCTGGCCATAGGAGGCGGTGCGATCGGTATCATCTTCCTGATCATTCAACTTCTGATGGGAGGAGGAAGCAGTGACCCTTCCGTCATCACTCAGCAGATAACCCAGCAGATGGGCAATTCTCAGCAGATGACCCCTGAAGAGCAGGCTGCCGATGATGAAAGAGCTCATTTTGTAAAAGTGGTCCTTCGCTATACCGAAGAAGTGTGGGATGATATTTTCACAAAAATGGGAAAACAATACCGCGAGCCGACCCTGGTCCTTTTCCGTGACGGGGTTGAGTCTGCCTGCGGTTACACCAGCTCGGCATCCGGCCCGTTCTATTGCCCGGGAGATGAAAAATTATACATTGACCTTTCCTTTTACCAGGAATTAAAAGACCGGTTTAAATCACCGGGTGATTTTGCCATGGCTTACGTAGTGGCACATGAAGTGGGACATCATGTACAAAAACTTTTAGGCATATCGGACCAGGTGGATCGCCTGCGTCAGCGGCTCAGTGAAAAAGAGTTTAACAAATACTCAGTGATGTTGGAATTACAGGCTGATTTTTTTGCCGGAGTGTGGGCCAATCATACTCAGGAAATGAAAAATGTGCTGGATCCTGGTGATATTGATGAAGCTCTGAATGCAGCCAATGCCATTGGAGATGACCGCCTGCAAAAAGAAGCTCAGGGTTATGTAGTACCCGAATCTTTCACTCATGGCACTTCTGCCCAGCGGGTTTATTGGTTCAAAAAAGGATTTCAGACTGGAGATATCAATCAGGGAGATACATTCAGTGATCCTTCTTTGAAATAGACTATTCATGGAAAATTACAGGATAACAGAGTTTTCTCCGGTAAATATGAGGTCTATTTGAACTTCGTGTCCATAATTTTGTTATCCTTTTAAACTTTTTTTTCATACAAAAAATTAATACTTATGGCATTTACCTTACCTCCTCTTCCTTATGCGCATGATGCATTGGAACCTTATATTGATACACTGACCATGCAGATCCATCATGGCAAACACCATCAGGGATATGTGGACAATCTCAATAAAGCTGTAGCCGGAACTCCGAATGAAGGAAAATCATTGGACGAACTGATCGCCCATGCAGGCAAGATCTCTGTTGCTGTCCGCAATAATGGCGGCGGCCACTGGAATCACAGTTTCTTCTGGGAAAGCCTGGCAAAACATGCCGGCAGTCACAATAACCCTTCAGGAAAATTAGCTGATGCAATAAATTCTGCATTCGGTTCCTTTGATTCATTTAAAGAGAAATTCAATGCTGCAGGAGCCGGAAGGTTCGGCAGCGGATGGGCATGGCTGATCGTAAAAGACGGCAAGCTTGAAGTGACTTCCACACCCAACCAGGACAACCCATTGATGGACGTAGCCGATGTAAAAGGAACTCCTATCCTTGGAGTAGATGTATGGGAACACGCTTATTATTTAAAATATCAGAACAGGAGAGCAGAATATCTTTCTGCATTCTGGAATGTGGTGAACTGGTTGAAAGTTGAAGAACGTTTTGCAGCCGCAAAATAATTTCCTCCTCAAACGGACCGTCCTGAGCAGGGGCGGTTCGTTATTTAAACGGCTCCGGCCATGTACGAACTGATCTTAAAGAACGTCTCCCGTTTCATTGATCTTACGGAAGAAGAGACCGACTTCTTCACTTTACTTCTTAAACCACGGAAACTCCGGAAAAAACAATTCCTGCTGCAGGAAGGCGATGTTGCCCATTACCAGTATTTCATAAACAAAGGTTGTCTTCGCATATACACCATCAACGAAAAAGGCCAGGAGCATGTCATCCAGTTTGCTATTGAAGACTGGTGGACCAGCGATATGTACAGTTTCCTTACTCAGACCCCTGCGAAAATGAATATTGAAACCATAGAAGACACAGAGCTGCTTTCCATTGATTATCCCTCGCTGGAAATTCTTTACCGCAAGGTTCCCAAGTTTGAACGATTTTTCCGTTTGCTTCTCCAAAATGCCTTCATCGCTCATCAAAGGCGCATCATTGAATCCATGAGCCTCACAGCCGATGAACGGTATTGCAAATTCATTGAGAGATATCCTGCTATGGAGCAAAGGATACCTTTAAAATTCATTGCATCATACCTGGGCATCACTCCCGAATCGCTGAGCAGGATCAGAAGCCAGAATACAAAAGTGAAATGATAGTTTATTACGTTTTATTCTCAGGGAACAGGATCATAGCCGCTGCCTCCCCACGGATGACAACGTGAAATTCTTTTCAGAGCCAGCCATAAGCCTTTAAAGGGTCCATGTTTTTTCAATGCTTCCACGGCATAATGAGAACAGGTAGGAGTGAACCTGCATTTCGGTCCTATCCATGGAGAAATGATCCATTGATACAGCTTGATCAATGCAATGAAGGGAAGGCTAAGTATCCGAAGAAATATTTTCATTGACTGTCTTCTCCAGTTTATTTAATACCACTGATACCTTTTTTGTAACAAGATTAGAACCGGGAAGTTCTTTTCCTGTATAAATAAAAAAGACCAGCATTTGCATCTTCTTTTCTTTCAGTTTTTCCTGCAGCGGGATTTTTTGTAAACGGTAGGCTTCCCGGATCAATCGCTTGATCCGGTTTCTGTCCACGGCTCTTTTAAAATTCTTTGCCGGCACACTGACGCCGAATTGAAGAGGATATCTTTTTTCATCAGGGCCGGCATTCAAAAGATAATAAATATAAAGCGGGCTTACACTGATCTTCTTGCCTTCATGAAACAGGATTCCGATCTGCCTCCTGCTCTTCAGGCGCTCTTCTTTTCCCAATGTAAATTTGCCGGCCATATTGCAAAAATAAAATAGTCCCGCCTGAGGCAGGACCATTCATTCAATTAACCCATCCTTTTTTCAAGGGAGGATCACTTTAATTTTCTCTCATCTGACACCGTCAGCTTTTTACGGCCTTTCTTGCGACGGCTTGCCAATACTTTACGTCCGTTAGCGGTTTGCATGCGCTTACGGAATCCGTGAACGGATTTGCGCCGGCGGCGATGAGGTTGAAATGTACGTTTCATAATCTTTTACTTTTTCACTGTTCATCCTCCGTGGAGGATCTGAAATACGGCCCGGGAGAACGGACCAGGTTTCAATCTGCAACAGGTCACCACACCTGTTGTTTGTGAAAGGATGGCAAAGGTAAGGGTTGTGCCTCAGATAACAGACATGAGAAAGCAGAATTTTGAGAGAAATCCATGGGAAGAAATAAATGAGTTAAACCACTATAGATCAACGTGCCCGGCTATTATTTCCTCACCAAAGAACTTAGCGGCATGCTCATTGAAATCGGTAACAGAATCAGTGGTATAAAAAGACCGCCTGCCTGTTTTACTGCATCTGTCTTCAATCTCAGGATGACGTTTCAGGTAATCTTTCAAACTGTCCGCAACGATCTCGCCTTGTGACAACAGCCTGACCCCTACGGGTAAATATTTTTCAATTTTATCTTTCAGAAGCGGATAGTGAGTGCAGGCAAGCAGAATGACATCAATATCATTTCCTTTTTTAAAGATCTCCTGGATATTCTTTTTGATAAAATGATCTGCAGCATGGCTCTGATATTCGTTATTCTCCACCAGCGGCACCCACATGGGGCAGGCTTCCTGATACACTTTCACTTCAGGGAAAAATTTATGGATCTCTATCGGATAGGAATTGGAAGAAACCGTTCCGTTTGTAGCCAGGATCCCCACACTCTTTGATCCGGAATACTCTCCTATTTTTTCTGTGGTGGGGCGTATCACTCCCAGCACTCTTTTGTCAGGTGCGATCACAGGGAGATCTTTTTGCTGAATGGTCCTTAATGCTTTTGCAGAGGCTGTATTGCATGCAAGAATAACGAGAGAACAGTTTTGACTGAAAAACCATTTCACACATTCCAGCGTGTAACGATATACCGTTTCAAAAGAGCGGTTGCCGTAAGGAGCTCTTGCATTATCTCCCAGGTAAATGTAATCATACTCAGGCAGCGCCCTGACGATCTCTTTCAATACCGTCAGTCCGCCATAACCTGAATCAAAAACACCTATGGGTCCGGGAGTTTGCATACGCAAAAATAAGAACGGCCCCGGTGAAACAACCCGAAGCCGTTTTTCATTTACAATTTGTTTTTATTGATTCCCTCCTGAGGGTGGTTGTAATGTCTGGGAACTCAATCCCGGTTTCACCTGAGGCGGAAGTTTTACATTCAGCTTTTGAGCCACTAAGGGCAAGATATCATCTCCATCCGGAGCAACAAGAAAAGCTTCTTTATTGAAAATGTATGTATATCCTTTTTCAGCAGCCACCGCTTTAATGGCGTCCACTACTTTTTTGTAAATCGGAATCAGCAGTTCATTTTGCTTATTTTCTATGGCCTGCTGAGCTATAGCCTGCCAGTTTTGTAATTCATAAGCGCTGTTCTGCATTTCCTGCCGGATCATTGCACGCACGGAAGCGGGTGTTTTGGAAGAATCCTTTCCATTTACAATGCTGTCTTTACGCAGGTATTCGGACAAAGTAAAATTGTATCTCGGTTGCAGGGTGTCGTCATGATAACGCTGAACGATACTGTCCACCTTTGCCGTTTCCGGCATCAGCTGAACCATATTATCAACGCTGACATATCCGATCTTCCCTTGTGCATTTGAAGCAAAAGCCATGAACAGGCTTGCGATCACTGCTGCTATTTTCATATTTTTCATAATGATCTTCTTTATCATTTATCAGTCTAAAAAGATGAGAACCCGATTCCCGTAATAAGATTAATAAACAGGGAAATTTGTTGCTCTCACAATTATTTTAACAAATTTTAATTCTTTACGCCCAATTCCCTGAGTACATCTTCGCTTTTATCCAGTTTGGGGTCGGCAAAGATAACTGTAATTCCCTCACTTTTATCCAGCACAAAGTCATATCCTCTCTGTGATGCGATCTTCTGCACGGCATTATACACCCTGTCCTGAATGGGTTTGATGAGTTCCTGTCTTTTCTTGAAGAGGTCGCCTTCAAATCCAAAGCGTTTGCGTTGCAGGTCACGGAGATCCTTTTCTTTCTGGAAAAGCTGATCTTCCCTTTTTTTTCTAAGCTCATCACTAAGCATGACCTGCTCTGCGTCGTAATCTTTATACATCTTATCCAGCTCGGCCTGCTTTGCATCAATCTCTTTTTGCCAGCCGGCAGCAATGGCATCCAGTTGTGTCTGCGACTGCGAATATTCCGGAAGCTTGTCGAGTATATAGCGGGTATCAATGATCGCATATTTCTGAGCATTGATTACAGCGGCTGTAAAAAGGAAGCAGCTTACCAGCAGAATTATTTTTTTCATAGTCGTTCTGTTTAAAATGAACAATTTATTATTCGGATCGGAAACAGTTTATTGATAAAATTCTCAAACGATATTCTTTGTAATCAGGAGCCCCTGTATCATCTTCTTATTCCGGCTCATAACCCAGCATAAAGGTAAAGCGTGAAGCATCTTTAAGCTTGGTTCCGGGAGTAAGGCGGTCGAAACCTATTCCATAGTCAAACCCAAGCAAACCAAACATAGGCAGGAAGAATCTCATACCCACACCGGCGCTTCTGCGCAAACGGAACGGGTTATAATCTTTGAAATCATACCAACCATTTGCTGCTTCAAAAAACGCCAGACCAAAGATCGTGCTTCCGGGATTAGTTACCAGCGGGTAACGCATTTCCAAAGTATATTTGTTAAATATGGTGAAAAATTGAGAAGCGCTCTGCTGATCGGGGTTTACCGTAGGATCTGATGATTGATAAACCGGGTAACCTCTTTGCGATATTATGTCATACCCCAGCAATCCGTAGTTATTGGTAAGTCCGGCATCACCCAACTGAAAGCGTTCGAACGGTGAAAAATCAAGGTTCTTGTTATATCTTCCCATAAAACCATACTTAGCGGCTACCTTCAAAACAAACTGGCGGCTCTTGTCGGCACCCTTGGGTTTTCCTATAGGCACATACCATTCTGCATTAAAACGCCACTTATGATATTCGGGGTTCTTATAAGGATTTTTTGAATCAACCAGGCCGGGATCCAATAAAGAATAAGGCGGCGTCACCTGCACACTGGCCATAAAATTGGAACCGCTTACCGGATAGATCGGGTTCGGCCCGGCAGAAGATCTTTGCAGGGCGATTCGAATATTAAAATTGTTGGATACCCCGTCACTGAGATTCTGGAAGATCGGATATTTCTTGAGTTTGTATTGAGTAAAACTCAAAGTATAAATCAGACTGAAAAAGTCGTCAGGCCATTTTAACTGTTTACCCAGTGATACGGAAAAACTGTTTGCTTTCAGATAACTGGAGTCTGACCTTGCTTTATCAATAAATCCTGTGTACGGATCAAAAGCATTGGAGTATTTGCTGTTGTTGTACGCGATGGTAAGTGAATTTCTCTTTTTGCCGCCCAGCCAGGGTTCGGTAAATGAGAAACTGTATGAACGGAAGGCACGTCCGTTGGATTGAATACGAAGGCTCAGTTTCTGTCCGTCGCCTTGTGGCAGCGGATCCCATGCAGACCTCTTGAAAATATTATGGATCGAAAAATTGTTGAAGGACACACCCAATGTTCCGGTAAGGCCGATGCCGCCTCCCCAGCCTGCAGATAATTCCAGCTGATCCGAAGATTTCTCTTCCAGTTTCCAGTTGATATCAACAGTTCCGTCTTCAGCATTGGGTACCACTCCGGGATCAATGGATTCCTGATTAAAATATTGCAATTGTCCCAGGTCACGCTGGGAACGGATCAGGTCGGCACGGCTGAAAAGATTTCCGGGAATAGTGGTAAGCTCTCTCCGGATCACATAATCTTTGGTTTTTTCATTGCCGGAAATGGTCACATTTTTGATCCTTGCCTGCGGGCCTTCCACTATGCGGATCTCATGATCTATGGTATCATTATATACAGCAGTTTCCACCGGATCAGCATGGAAAAACAAGTAACCGTCATCCATGTACAAACTCCCTATATCACCTCCTTCCTGAGATAGCTGCTTGCCTAAACGTTTGTTCAGTATGTCAATATTGTAAATATCACCCTTGCTGATACCCAGGATGGCATTCAATAATGTGTCAGGATATTTTGAATTTCCCTTCCAGGTGATATTTCCGAAATAATATTTATGCCCTTCTTCCACTTTGATAGCAATATCCAGGTTGCCATTGCTTGCCTTGGTGATCGCTGTGTCCAGGATCTGAGCATCCCGATATCCTAGCGAATTATAGTAGTTCAATATTTTATCCCTGTCTTCATCAAACTTTTTCGGATCCAGCTTAGCGGAGCTGAACAATTTAAATCTGAAATAGGGATCCAGGAGCAGCTTTGTTTTTGTGAAAGAAAGAAATCCCCAGTCTTTCAGATAAGTGCTGAACTCCGGCCTGTGTTTTATTCCGAAACGGGTGGAATCCAGAGTCGGATGCAACGTGAACCGGCTCATTTCTTTAGTGCCTTTCATTTGCCTTTTCAACTTGTTACCGTCCACCTGCTCATTACCATAGAATATGATATCGTTGATACGGACCTTTTTGCCTTTGTCTATATAGATGGTAAGCGAGTTGGAGTTTGCAAAAGAGGTGTCGGGTTTTTCAACAATATTCACTTTCACATTCTGATAACCCTTGTCCTTAAAAAATTTAGTGGATACTTCGGTGATCCTGCGCCGGGTGTTTTCAGAAATGATCGTCTGTTTTGCCAGTTGTATTTTACTCTGCAGGTCTTCCGCTTCGGTTTTCCTTATCCCAACAAATTTGAAATTCCCCAGGCGGGGCAATTCCTGAACGCTGATCTCGATATACACTTTATCCCCTTCTATCCTGGTGATATAGATTTGGATATCCGAAAATAATTTCTGTCTCCAAAGATTATTGATGGCTTTCGAAAAGATCTCTTCACCGGGGTGACGAAACTGATCACCTACCTGAAGACCGGAGATAGAAAGTACGATAGCCGTATCGAGATAACGAACTCCGGTAATCTCAATGCCGGCAATAGTGTATTCTTTTACAACCCTGGCATTTTCCCAGGCCAGCAACTTAGGATCAACGGATGTAGGATGGGTGGTATCCTGAGCATGGAGAGAAATAGCGGAGATCATCACCACTGTTGCAAAAGCACAAATTCTAAAAAGAAATCTTCGCATTTTTGGTTGTTCTGTTCAATCTGATTCTGCTCTGCAGAACTGCAATCAATTTATTCTCCTTGTGTTACTATGAGAGCCCGAATTTTTTCAGGCGGCAAATTAAAGGTAAAATATCGAAAGTCTTTGTTAAAACAGCCTATTAATTGGGTTTATAGTGTAGTTCAGACGATCTGTTCACTGATCTTGCCAAAGCGTCTTTCCCGGTTCTGAAAGTCAATGATGGCTTCGTACAGGTTCTCTTTTCTGAAATCGGGCCAGCGGACATTGGTAAAATAAAGCTCCGCATAGGCAAGCTGGTACAGTAAGAAATTGCTGATCCGGTATTCACCGCTGGTGCGGATCATCAGTTCCGGATCGGGAAACCCGCTGGTACAGAGATATTGCTGCAAGGTGTCCTGGTCTATATTCTCAATCTCCAGCTTCCCCTTTTTTACCTCATATGCAATATTTTTTACAGCATTCAGCAGTTCCCAGCGGCCGCTGTAGCTCAGGGCCATGATCAGGTTCAGTCCGGTATTGTCTTTAGTGATCTCCAGGGCCTCCTTCAATTCATTCCGGGCATATTCGGGCAGCATGCTCATGTCTCCGATCACATGAAGTTTTATATTGTTTTTATGAAGGGTTTCTGCTTCATCCCTTATGGTATTCACCAGCAGTTCCATCAGACCAACGACCTCATATTCGGGGCGGTCCCAATTTTCCGTGGAAAAAGCGTATAAAGTTAGATACCCGATTCCCAATTCCGCACACCCTTCCACAATATTACGGACACTCTCCACCCCATGCACATGGCCGAACAAACGATCCTGTCCATGTTCCTTTGCCCAACGGCCATTCCCATCCATTATGATCGCAATATGTCGGGGAAGATGTTCTTTATCTATTTTATCGAGCAGTTGTGACATACAGTGATGATTATTCAAAAAAAACTTACAGAGCGCAAAGTTATTGCAGATTTCAGAGACATGATAAAGTTTACGGTATGCAGGAATTTGGCCTCCCGGCTTTTTACTTTCTCTACTTCGCAGTAGGACATTTATATGATTGCAGATTGAAGCTGATATACAAAATAGCTGTGCCGAACTGGTCTTTCTGCTTGCTGTTGCCCCGCTGGCGGCCGGGAATACCGATCGGTTCTCCCAATTCATAAGAACGGTCGCTTAGCAAGAAAGCATCCGAAGGGCTGCCATCCGGTTTGGGGGGGAATGTTGCAGGGCTGACATAAGTCTTGCTTACATCATCCAGATAGTCGGTGTTTGTGATCCTGTGCAATACCTCAAATCCGATATTGATCCTATCATTAACGGCATACTTGATGCCCATCCCTATAGGAATGGAAAGAGCCGTAGTACCATACGATTTCCGGTCAGGATACAAGGGGCTTCCCTGCCCTTCAGTGCCTAAGGGCCTGAGGTAAATTTTTCTTCCTTGTAAATAGGCATAAGGATCATAGCTGAATACACCCACTCCGAATGTGACATAAGGAGTGAAGTTCTCTGTGGGTTCTCCCGGCATAAAGCGGAAGAAATTAAAATCACCCTGCAATGATAGTTCCCATACATTGCTGTTAAAACTCAGGTTGCGCCGGTACATGAAATCATTATACCGGTTATAAATGTCTGAGTAACCCACCCGTGCATAAGTGGCTCCGACACGTACTGCGATATAGTTGTTCAGGTTTTTTCTGAAAAACATTGAAGCTGCCATTTTGGGCCTGTTGATCCTTGCTCTTGTATTCAGATCTCCGAAATAATGGGCTGCCCCCAGGCCTACTCCAAACTCCCCTTCCTGATGTATTGCAAACTGGCCAAAACTTTCTGCAGAGAAAATATTGGTCATGAACAATATGGAAATTACTGATACAAAATTCTTGATCATACGTCCAAAAAGGTTTCAGAACTATATAAAACGAAAAAATATCCGATTTCTTGCCATGTGCCGCCCTTTTTAATTCCTTTTGTCTAATCCCCAGGTCAGCTTATTCCTGAGTGTCTGCAGAAAATTGCCTTCGCTGAGACGAATCAGGTTTAATAAAAAAGCTTCTTTTCTTACAGCCAGTTGTATATTCTTACTCACGATTTCTCTTCTTGAATCAAGCGCACAAATGATCTTATCGGTCCGCCCTTCAATTTCAAAGGAAATAATATTATTATCCGGAACAATAATCGGACGCACATTGAGGTTATGAGGCGCCACCGGTGTAATCACAAAGCTTCCCGTTTCGGGGAATACGATCGGCCCGTTGCAACTCAACGAGTAACCTGTAGAGCCGGTCGGTGTTGCCACTATCAGCCCGTCGGACCAGTAAGTATTCAAAAATTCACCATTCAGATAGGTATGTATCTTGATCATGGATGCAGTGTCCCTCTTATGAATGGAAAACTCATTTAAAGCATAAGGCACATTGCCGAAAAGAGAAACGCTGGCATCCAGGTGGATCATGGTCCGCTTATCAACAATATAAGTCCTGTTTACAATCGCTTTTACGGCTGTTTGCACCTCATCATGACCGATCCCTGCAAGAAATCCCATTCTTCCGAAATTGATACCCAGTATAGCAATATTCTTATTACGGACCAGAGTGATGGTGTCCAGCAGGGTACCATCGCCGCCCAGGCTGATCATGAATTCTATCTCATCGGTCAGTTCTTCCGAACGGGAGAATACCATTGTATTCAAAGGCAACCGGACCTTTTCAACGATCTGTTCATAAAAGTGTTCATAAACGACAGGTTGAATTTTTTGCTTGTCCAATTCATCAAAAAAGAGCTGTACATCTTTCTGCTGTTCCTCTTCCATTATCCTGCTATACACTGCTACTTTCATGAATTTAAAAATTTGACTTCTTATGTAAAAATAGCCCGTTTTTACCTAATTGATTAAAGGTGAACTCGAGTTTGAAAGTAAAATCATAATAGGTGAGAATGTCTATTCCAAACCCTCCGGAATAAAGCATCCGGTTCACCAAAAAATTATTACCGGGTTGAGGATTATAAATATACCCTGCATTCCCATAAACTTTGGCAAATACACGAAAAGGAATACGCAACGGCTCGTCCCGTTGACGTTTGAGAAAATTCCCATGAACGGTAACCAGCTCTCTTGTAATTGCTGCTTTCAGATAGCCACCTGCCACTCCGTCAATAACATAATATTCATATCCCTGCATGAACACATCACCGTAGCCGAGTAATCCCTGATTAAAAAACGGTTGTTTAAAAGGGAGTTTAATAGTACTGAACGAACGAAGATTAAAGTAAGTCTTCTTACTCAAATGCCAGTTTGCTGACCCCTGCATATTAAGCTGCCACGCATTGATCACATGATCTAATCCTTTTTTGCTGAGTGTAACTTCAGCAGCATATCCACTGGTCGGATAAGGAATATAATCAAGGTCATAATAATTCATGGTATAAAAAAACTCCGGATAACTGATATGAGTCCTTCCATTGAGATAATAGGAAGGATTCAGTTCAGCTATGGTGTCACTGATGCTCTGCACATGATATCCGATTCCAAAACGATGGCGGGTTTTGATGGCTTTTCTGTAGGTAAGTTCTATTGTGGCATCCATAAAGCTTTGCAGATACCTGCTGCTGTCCTTTATAAAAGCCTGCTTATTCTCGATAGTGTTATAATTCACTTCCTTTTTTTCCCCTAATGCAAATTTTACATTCATTCCCCAGCGTAAAGCTTTGTCAATATAAAGCCGGTCATATCCAAAAGAGAATTGGTGTGTGTAGCCGCTCATCAGCCAAACGCTCAATTTATCGTTCCGCCCTGTTGCATTATTATAAAGAAGTTTTACTCCATAATTCACACGGGAAAGACTGGCATGTTGCTCCACGATCCACTGGTTAAGGTTCCTGTCTATTGGCCGAAAATACGGAAGAGGAAAAAGATACCAGCGCTCTTTCACTTCCACCAATACATCCACATTATATCCTTCAAAACTTTTCAGGGCCACAATAGCATCATTAAAGAGTGATGTGTTCAGCAAATTTTCCCTTGCCCGCTGAAATTTTGCAACAATGTCCTGCAATTTGTATTTATCCCCCTGCTTAAAAGAAAGCTCTCTTAAAATGATATCAGGCTTTGTTTTCTTATTACCGGTAATGAAAATACTTCGAATGATAAAAAGATTTTCATTGTGATGCTCTGTTTGCTGGCTATCCGCCATCGGAACCGGGCGAGAAAGTGTATCTCCGTCAATACTTTGAGCCTTCAAAATTGGGCAGGCAAACAGCAAGGCAAAAAAAAGCCATAAACTATATTTCATTTCCCGCCGTTTCAAAAGCTGTAAACAATAAAAGAATTAAAGTTAATCTCTTTCCTGTCAAAAAAAACTGAAAGTATCTCCCTCAAATCTTCAAATAATTCATCAGGTTGTCATAATTATTACGGAGTTCTTTTTCATTATGCTCTTCTCCCGAATAATAAATGACATCATATTCATATCTCTGGAAAGTGGCTACGAGTGCGGAAATATCGGTTTTGTTCACCTTGATGGTCACTTGTATAGTACCCGACAAAGGATCAGTGGTAGTGTTAAGCTGAATAATTTGTGCATCGTTGGCTTCCACCAGCTTACTGATCTCATTAAAAGAATACTGTTTTTGATGTATTTCCACAACGATCACTCCTCCGGATTCATTCAGGCTCATGAATTCGGCAGCATATCTCAGCAAGTCATTGTAAATAATCACTCCGGTGATTTCATTCTCATCATCTACTACCGGTAATAAGCTCAAGGCATTTTCACCGGCAACACGTATTGCTTTCAAAAAATGCTCATCCGCTTTGATGGAAGTGCTGGCAAAAGATTGCTGCAATGATTCCAGTTCAGCATGATCATTTTCCGATTGAAGCAGGTCTTCTTCGCTGATAATTCCGATATATTTATCCCCCTCCACGATGGGAAGATGAGTGACATGATTTTCATTCATCAGCTGTAATGCCTGATGTACTTTATCATGGAGGTGAAGATAGGGGATCGTCTGGGATTGTAATTTTCCTGTTAACATATGGATAGCGGCTTTTTCCTGTTACTCAACATTTAGTTTATTGTTTCAGGCATGCTGAGTTTTTTTAAAAATTTATACAAAATCACATTGAACTCATCCGGAACTTCCATCATGGGAGCATGCCCGCATTTATCAATAAAGTGAAGTTCGCTGTTTGGAATGAGCTTGTTGAATTCTTTCGCAACAAACGGCGGGGTGATCGTATCATTATTTCCCCATATTAATAACGTGGGTTGTTTGATTTGATTGAGTTCCTCGCCCAAATTATTTCGTATCGCACTTTTTGCCAATGCAATGATCTTAATGGCTTTCATCCGGTTATTCACAATCCCAAACACTTCATCCACAAGCTCTTTTGAAGCCACCTTCGGATCATAAAAAGTCAGCTCGGTCTTTTTTCTTATATATTCGTAATCACCTCTTTTTGGATAACTATCCCCCATTCCGCTTTCAAACAATCCGGAGCTTCCCGTAAGTATCAGAGATTTGATCCGCTCAGGATGCTTCAATATGTGTTTCAAAGCAACATGGCCTCCCAAAGAATTTCCTAAAAGGTTTATATTTTCATATTCCCTTACTTCAATAAAACGATGAACAAATTTCTCAAGGCCGCCTACAGAGGTATGCAAAATGTCGAGGTCAAACAACGGAAGTGAGGGCACAACCACTTTGTAATGGTTACGGAAATAATCTATTAATCCGGAAAAATTACTCAGCGCTCCGAAAAGACCATGTAAAAGAAGGAGTGGTTCTCCCGTACCTTCTTCAACAAATCTGAATTTGTCCTGCTGTTTTATTTCATAATCAAATGCCAAGCAGCATTCTATTTGCTGCTAAAGTAATTGTTTTGCTTCAATAATGATAGAGAATTGATTATCAAGGAAGAAAATTTTAGGTGCCTGAGCCATTCTTTGGCCAAGATTTCCGAAAAAGTCCTGAAGGTCATGAAACATATTTTCAAATGTAGGAACCAAAGCAGCAAAGCTGTTGATCGCCCTGGGGCCCCAGGGTTGTACAAAAAGATAAGTAACAGACCTTTCAATGGTAGCCGGCCGGATGAACTTCATCTGCTCCAGGTAAAAGAGAACAACACTGAAAACGGTCACATAAAGGGCAATATAAAATATCATTCCCCCAAGCCTGTTCACCCATCCCAACATCGCAAACTGAATACTTTTTTCTATCACACGTGCAATAAGATGGACGATCAGCACTACCACTAAAAATACAAGGGCGAAAGCCAGCAGCGGAAGCCATTGTTCTGAGACTTTATCCGAATCGCTTAAACGTGCTGCTACTACAGTGGAGAGCTTGATAGCTGCAGCCAGACCGATAAAAAGAGCAATGAATGAAAACACACCTACGATCAGGCCTCGCTGATAACCTCTGATCATAGCTAAAATGACCACGAGTGCAAAGATGATATCAAGGAGCATGGTAGTATGATTTGGTGGATAACTCTGTAACGTAGCTTCCGGAAGTAAATTTTGCTTTATTGTACCGGTCGTTATTTATTTAACAACTCCTTTACCAGAGCAGAAATAGTTTTTCCATCTGCTTTCCCTGAAAGTTGTTTGGTGGCCACTCCCATCACTTTTCCCATATCGGCAGAAGAAGAAGCGCCTGTCTGTTCAATTATCTTTAACAGTTCAGGCCTTAATTCCTCTGCCGTAAGTTGTTTGGGTAAAAATCTTTCGATCACTTCGATCTCTTCCAGTTCTTTCTGAGCCAGGTCATTCCTGTTTTGTTGCTGATAGATCTCCAATGAATCTTTTCTTTGCTTCACCATCTTCTGAAGCAGTTTTATTTCATCAGCTTCTTTCAGTTCGCCGCCTGCACCTTCGGCGGTTTTTGCAAGAATGATCGCAGCCTTGATCGCACGTAAAGAACGGGTAGCTTTTTCATCTTTTGCCAGCATGGCGGTTTTCAGTTCCGCCATAATTTTTTGTTCCAGGTTCATAAAAAAATATTTTATGCTTTACTCTGCTGGGTTTGCTTTTGCCGGAATTTATTTAAGAATTCGCTTGCAAATTTTTTGATCTCATCTGCCTGGTCATCATGCCGGGTAGCCCGGCTGTAGGTGTCGGCCATGGTCATAAAGGTTTGATAAAAGAAATCGGCCATCTCATCCACCATCATGTCTTTGGTCCAGAGATCAATACGCAGGGCTGTCTTGTCTTTTCCATCCCAAAAAGATAAGAGCATGGCCCTTGCATGCTGGGCATCATCATGGCTGACATCGCTTGCAGACCATTCAATTGCCTGCGGAGTACGGCTTTCATCCAGTGTCACATCAATTTTTATTGTAGATTTACTCATAACTGATTTTTAACGGGGCAAAGTTAACCGAAATCATCCGACTGCTTTCAGGATGCATTGCCATAATGCATCGGCAGATTTTTCCCATGTGAATCGCCCGGCTCTTTCCTTCCCAAGTATGATTTGCTTTTTCCGAAGCCCTTCATCCTTGTAAATAAGCATCATTTTTTCTGCTATGTCATTAAAATCAGAAGGGTCACAATAGAGCGCTGCTTCGCCGGCAATCTCCTGCATGGATGAATTTGAAGAAGTGATCACCGGCACTTCACATTGCATTGCTTCAATTACTGGGATACCGAACCCTTCAAACAAAGAAGGATAAACCATGGCATAGGCAGAACCGATAACGTCGCATAGTTCAGGATTTTCAAGATAACCGGTCATGACCACGTCACTTCTATACTTATAAGTCTTCAATTTCTCCATAAACGGATCAGACTTCCAGGCAAGCCTTCCATTAAGCAGCAGCTTCATTCCGCTCTGTTGCCGTTTTTTAAAAACAGAAAATGCTTTCAGCAGGCTCTCAGGATTTTTCCTCGGATGAATGGATCCTGTATAAAGGAAAAACTCTTTTCCGTCCGTAAACTTTTCCTTGATTCTCTTTTTGGCTTCTTCGCTTGCAGGATGAAAACCGTTACTCACCCCGTTATATACTACATCTATTTTTGATGAAGCGATGTTTTTGTAATGCGAAAGAATATCATTCTTCGAAAACTCAGAAACGGTGGCAACAGATGCTGCTGTTTTTAAAAATTTCGGGGTATATCTTTTATAATACAAATAATGCGACTTCCTGATGAACGAAGGATAATGAAGGAATGCAAGATCGTGAAGCACCAGGCATTGAGGGGTCTTTGTATTCAGGGAGCAAAAACCATCACAGGAAACAAAAACATCCGCTTTGTACTTTTTTAAAACCGCAGGGATCTTCACATCGTACCACAATTTCCAGAGCAAGGGATGGCGTGCAGGAGGTCCGATGACTACCGGTTTTATATTTTCGCTGAAAATAAATCTTTCCTCATAAGGCCTGTCGAAAATGAAAATGAATTCGTGTTCAGGATAGTTTTTAGTGATACGAAAGAAAATTTCATAAATAAAACGGCCATATCCTTCCAGGTATTCTTTCAGTAAAAATCTTGTATTGACTGCTATTCTCATTTGTAAAAAGCAAAGATAAATTCCGGTTGTATCATTTTTTGCTCAAAAACAACATTATGGCATTGAATAAGCAGTATTTTCTGCAAAACAGAAGGGAAATCCATCAATTCCGGTATAATTATTTTACGAAGTATTTAAAATCTTATTGTCACAGATTTCCGCTTATTCTGCAAGAACATTTGCCCTCATTTATTGTAAATTTTATGTAATTAAAACAAGCGGTTTTACAATTGTTTTCATTGAGACCTCTTTCTATTTTTATCATTAAATCCATCTAAGTGAAAACAAAAAATCCACCTTATGATAAAACTCTACCCGAAAATCTTTTTTACATTACTGTTCAGTTTCCTGCTGCAATGCTACGGCCTATCGTTGCAGGCACAATGTCACGGTGGTGTAATACCTGGAGACGTGGCTTATGATACTACCGTGACAACCGGCAGCGGTAATTACAGCTCTGTATTCAGTTTTCCCAAATTTGATCCGTCAAACGGGATGGTGACCTGTGTCAAACTTTGTCTTACCATCACAGGACGAGTGTCTATGTTTCTCGAAAATAATGTGAACGCTCCAACAACTTATGATATCACTTATAACAGAAATGATACGTTAACCGGTCCGGGATTAAGTTCTCCAATGAAAAACAATATTACGGTTAATTACGGCCCATATCTCCTTGCGGCATCAGACGGAACAACAAATTCAGGACCTGATTATATGACGATTGGGCCTGACACTGTTTTAAGGTCTGTAAGTATCTGTATCACTCTGACCGATTCTATTGACCTGGTGCCGTTTTACGGCCTGGATTCGGTTAATTATACTTACAAGATCAATGCAAGTGCAAATGTAGCAGGAAGCGGAGATTACAATTTCGGCGTATCCACACAAGGCAGCGTGAATTACAAACTGCAATACTGCTACTGCCCCACTGCAGTCCTTCCTTTGAATATCAAAAACTTTTCGGTGATCAAAAAAGGCGATGACCGTGCCTCAGTCGAATGGACCAGTCTGGATGATCCGGGTTCCAATTATCATTATGAAGTGGAAGTCAGCAAGGATGGTTATCATTTCTCTTCCGTAGGCTCATTACCGGTGAATCCTGTAAGTCCCGACTATAAATTTTTATACGTAATGGGGGAAAATGCAAGCGGACGTTATTTCTTCAGATTGAAACAGATCTATTCCAACGGCTACACCCGTTTCAGTGAAATAAAATACATTGATCTTGACCGGTCATCCTCTCCGAAATTTACTTTATATCCCAACCCTTCCGAAGGCGCTGTTGGTATCAAATTTGATAATATCCAGTCCGGCCAATTAGTGGTTCAAATATTCAATTCACAAGGTCAAAGAGTGTTGCAAAAAGAAATTGAAGCGGCGGGCTCATCCTACCGTCAACTGACCATGCTGCAGAAAGGAATGTACTGGCTGAAAGTGACCGATATTACCAGCCGCATGTCCTCCACCAGTCAACTCTTTATTAAATGACCTCTTAGGTGGAAGAGGATGGTGGCTTGTAAAAGGGGCTCTGATTCAGAGTCCCTTCTTTTTTGCTAAATAAGTAGCAGGAAAGAAAACAATCTTTCCACTTATAAAACTCTTTTTCTACTTTTGTTGCCTTACATTACTCTTTCATGGAATATAACACAACAAGAAATATGCTGGCCATGCGTGAATACGGAAGGCATGTTCAGAAAATGATCGAACACCTTTTAACCATTGAAGATCCTGAACGGCGCCAGCGCAATGCCCAGGCAGTGATCGAACTGATGGGTTTTCTGAATCCCCATCTGAAAAATGTGGAAGATTTTCGTCATAAACTCTGGGATCATCTTTTCCTGATCTCGGATTTCAAACTGGAAGTGAAATCTCCTTATCCCATTCCTACCAGGGAAAAATTAAAAGCAAGACCGGAACCTCTTCCTTATCCCAAACGCCATCCTAAATATTCCCACCTGGGTAAGAACCTGGAGCTGGTAATTAAAAAAGCTTTGCAGGAAGAAAATCCCGACAAGAAACTGGGTTTTGCCAATGCAGTAGCCTATTATATGAAGCTCGCCTACAGCAACTGGCACAAAGAAATAGTGCATGATGATGCTATTCAAAATGAACTGGGAAACATTACCGATCATCAGCTAACTTTCACTACCACGCCTTTTGTAAAAGCATTTCGTCCACAGCAGGACAGCCGCGACAGAGGCGGATACGGAAAACAAAGAGGAAAATTTCAGCACAGAGGCAGCAATGGAAGAAGAAATGATAACCGTAACGGTGGCGGATATAAAAAGAAGAGATACTGAATCTCCATTCACCTTAGTAAGATTTAAATAATAGTCTATCTTACTTACCTAACCCCTGCTTCAATATAATTGGCTTTGTTCCGGTCAAAGAATTTGCAATATGTTCTTTAATTTTTCTGAACTAAAAACCCGTTTTTCATCATTAACTAAAAATTCCCTTTTAAGGGTTAGAATAATATGCATTCCTTTGAAGTAAACGGCGGTAAAAAACTTTCGGGAGAGATCGTTCCGCAGGGAGCCAAGAACGAAGCGCTGCAGGTGATCAGCGCCGTTTTGCTGACTCCTGAAAAAGTTACCATCTCCAACATTCCTGACATTCTCGATGTAAACCTTCTAATAGAACTGCTGAAGGAAATGAATGTAACGGTAGAACGGCTACAACGGGACACCTGCAGCTTCAGGGCTGCTGATGTGGATCTTGACTATCTGCACAGTGAAACCTTTCAGAAAAAAGGAGGGAGGCTTCGTGGATCCGTGATGCTGGCCGGGCCGATGTTGTCACGATTTCGCAAAGCTTATATACCCAGGCCCGGTGGAGATAAAATCGGTAGAAGAAGGCTGGATACTCATATCACAGGATTCGAAAAACTCAGAACTTCTTTTAATTATAATGAAGAAGATGGCTTCTTTCACCTGGAAGCTCCTCATCTGAAAGGAGCAAATATGTTGCTGGACGAACCTTCAGTAACAGGCACCGCCAATATCATCATGGCGGCGGCAATGGCCAAAGGAACGACCACCATTTACAATGCAGCCTGCGAGCCTTATGTGCAACAGCTCTGCCGCATGTTAAATAAGATGGGCGCAAAGATCAGCGGCATCGGGAGCAATCTGCTAACAATAGAAGGTGTGTCTTATCTCGGTGGTGCGGAACATCGCTTGCTGCCGGATATGATCGAAGTGGGATCGTTCATCGGAATGGCTGCCATGACCCAGGGTAATATCACCATAAAGAATGCCGGCATAGATCATCTGGGCATCATTCCTGAAAAATTCCGGCAGCTCGGTATTCAAATGAATTTTTCAGGAGATGATATTCATATTCCCGAACAGGAAATTTATGAGATACAGACTTTCATTGATGGCTCAGTGATGACCGTATATGACCATCCCTGGCCGGGCTTCACACCTGATCTGCTCAGCATTGTCCTGGTAACGGCGGTACAGGCCAAGGGTTCGTTGCTGGTGCATCAGAAAATGTTTGAAAGCCGTTTGTTTTTTGTAGATAAGCTGATAGACATGGGAGCCCGCATTGTTCTTTGCGATCCGCACCGTGCCGTAGTAATCGGCCTGGAAAGAGAGCAACCATTGCGGGGAATCACTATGAGTTCACCGGATATCCGTGCCGGCGTAGCTCTTTTAATTGCTGCATTGAGCGCCGAAGGAAAAAGTGTGATCCAGAACATCGAGCAAATTGACAGAGGTTATCAGTTCATTGACGAACGATTGAGAACACTGGGAGCAGCAATAAAACGAACCGAAAAATAAATTTTATCTTTCTTCTGTTGCTACGTCTCCTCCCCTACTTTGTGTGCCGGCAGAAACATTACATGATTGTGAACGCAACACCGATTCCTGAAAGATTCCTTTGCCTTGATCCGGGTCTTACGAACCCAGGCGGAACGGCCTTTGAAAAAAATTGATGCTTTAAAAAATTTTTCTTTAATTTTTAAAAGGTACTGTTAAAAAATTTTAATTTACTTCCCGAAACCTGATACATATTCAATCTGCCTGTGGTATTCTTTTGATACAAATTCCGGCCATCAAAAAATTTTTTTTCATATTACTTTCATTGTCGGCGTTTTCCGTGGCCTCCGGCCAAACAACTGAGTCTATAGATACAGACAGGCCGGATCAGAGCGATGGTGTTTTTATTCTGAAAAAAAATAAATTTCAGATAGAAAACGGGATCGTAGCAGGTGACAGCACTTTATACAACGATTTGATGCTCCGGTACGGATTGACCGGGAGCGCAGAGTTGAGATTAGATATTGCTGCCGGGAAAGCTGAGGGGCAAACCGGATTACTACCCCTGTCATTAAGTATGAAACAGCGGATTATCAACCAGAAAAAAATAGTTCCGGCTATAACTATTATAGGTTATATTGGTTTTGAAATGCTGGCCAGCAAAAATTTTTCCGGGCGGGCTTTTCCGGCGAATATAGAACTGGCTTTTGAGAACGATATCACCGGAAAAATTACACTAACCTATAACGTCAGAACTTCTGTACAATTCAATGACCTGTTTCTGACAACTAACATCGGCTATTCTACACAAAAAAGGTTTTCCTTCTACACTGAGTACTTTGCAGACTTTAAAAAAAATTTTTTACCTGAACATAATATTGACGCAGGGGTTTTATTCCTGGTTAATAACCGCTGCCAGCTGGACATTGCTGCAGGTCATTCGCTTTTTTCCGGAGAGTCAAGATCGTATTTAACCACAGGAATTTCATTCAGGTTTTACTGACTATTTCTTCTTTCTTCCTGGCAACATTTCCCGTTTGTTATCCTGAGTTTGTGACTCAGGATATTCTTTTTAAAAAGAAATCTTTACTTGAATAAATAAATTTCTGAGAAATGCAGGACTGGCAGATCAAGAAAATGAAATTATTGGTTTACCCGACGCAACGTCCCGGCTATCACACAGGGCTTGCGGGGAGACGTTGCCGGAGAAAAAAGAGAACAACCGTTGAGAGGGATCACCATGAGTATTCCCGACATAAGAGCCGGTGTTACCTTATTAATAGCCGCACTCAGCGCTGAAGGAAAAAGTATGATCCAAAACATTGAACAAATAGACAGGGGCTACCAATTCATTGACGAGCGATTGAAAAAATTGGGAGCTGAGATCAAAAGAACAGAAGGATGATCAATTTAAACATGAAAAATGCTCTCCCTGTTCACTATTCTTGTACTTAAAAATCTCTCTGCGAATTATACGCTGCACCGGTAAAATCATTTTTTATCTCTCGATTTTTTACCAACTCACCCTTATTCCGAGAAATAAGAAAATATAGTGAATCAGCAAAGAGGGTTTTGATCTTATTACACTCATTATCTCAATGAAAAAGATCCCAAAGTTTTGATCGGGCTTAATAGGATTCTACTTGCAAAAAACTATTTTTTCAGAGCCTGATAAACAGACTCATTTAAAAAATCAGTCAACCGGCTGTCGGGCAGTAAAGTTTTTGCATTCCATTTATAAGCCAATCCTTTTAATCTTTCGGCAACGGCTTGCTCTCTTCCTCCTGAAGATAAGAATACAGGAACAACGATGACATTGCCAAACTCACCTGCCTGACGCACCAAAGCCCTCAGTTGTTCTTTGGCCTGATCAAAAATCGCTTTATCGGCATCATCCCTAACCGTTACGGAAAAGATCTGCTTAAATCCTTTGCTTTTAACTTCCTGAAGTTTCTGGATCTTCCCGGATAAAGATTCAAGACTGGCGATCCATTTCCGGTTATCCTCTTCACTATTGGGGCCATGAGCCACGAGAATAACTGTTTCACGGGAAGGATCGGAACTGAGTTCATCAATGCGGTCACGAAGGATCTCTGCCACAACAGGGTCGTCATCCAGCGCATGCGTCATGATCAGTTTTACCTTGAACTTTAAAGGCTTTAATTCAGCTGCGTGATCTGCCTGGCTACGATGCATGGAACTTCCACCCATACCCGACATCTGGTGAGAACCTCCTGAATGGTCCATCGGAGCCATAGGAGGATCGGCAAGTTTATCACGAAGGCCAAGCAGGTATTCTGTTTGCCGTATAACTTCACTATGGCTTGAAATAAACAACGGGATAGCAATGATCTTAGTCACGCCTTTCGATTCCAGTTCATCTATTGATCTTTGTAAAGTAACCGGGTCTGCCATTCCCCACGCTATGGAAACCGGATAGCCTTTGGCAAGAGGTTCAGCAGCTTTTGTTACCAGTGCATTCCACTGCGGACCGCCGCCATGAGCCATGATCATCACTCCGGTTTTTTGAGCCAATGACGTGAGACAACTTGTAAAAAATATTATTCCGATAAGGTAAATTCTTCTCAAAACCTCTATTGTGTTTTTCATATCATGCATTTTAACCAGGCGCAAAATATTGATGCTTTATCTGCTTTAAATGCCAAATCGGGAATATTTTGATTTCCTTTATTCGTAAACTGATCCTTTGATGGAATCTTAGTTCGATGTTTATTTTTTAAAAGAAGTTCTTCTTAAATCCAATCCGATTCGATGTGTTTCAGAACGGTAAAAGTTTTTTATGATGCTGATTAATTTGTTCTCTTCTCTTGCTCATTATCTGCAGACATTCTATTTACTTATTGCATTGATATTTTTATTTCAATCTTCTAAATATTATTCGCCATATAGTTTGCGGCTTTTTGCGAGAGAATTGTCAGGCATTTTTTTGTGTTAATAATGATCAGGAATAATAAATTTGAACTCTGATAAAATGCTGAAGCACGACAAACCAAACAGATCATTTATCGGAACGGTTCAGCCTTTATTATGATTAAAAAAAAAGATCACCATGCCTGAAAAATTAACTCCCACTCCAAGAATTTTAATGGGCCCCGGCCCTTCTGATGTGCATCCTGAAGTACTGAAAGCAATGTCCAGTCCGCTGATGGGACATCTGGATCCCGAATTTGTACAGTTGATGGATACCGTGAAAGCAATGGTTCAGGACACTTTTCTGACAAAGAACCCTCTCACTTTTGTCGTGTCAGGTCCCGGCAGCGCCGGAATGGAAACCTGCCTGGTAAACTTGTTGGAGCCGGGTGATGACTGTATCATTTGTATTAACGGAGTATTCGGTGGCCGCATGGCCGATATTGCAGGACGCTGCGGCGCCAAAGTGCATAAAGTGAATACGGAATGGGGTAAGGTGACAGAGCCTTCTCAATTGAAGAAAGCACTGGACGAATGTCCTCATCCGAAACTGGTGGCATTAGTTCACGCAGAAACATCAACCGGAGCATTGCAGCCAATGGAAGAGATTAGTGAAATGGTTCATGATGCAGGAGCCTTACTGATGGTGGATGGCGTCACTTCTTACTGCGGTGTACCTTTGAAAGTTGATGAATGGAATATAGACGCTGTGTATTCCGGCTCACAAAAATGCTTGAGCGCTCCTCCGGGATTATCGCCGGTAAGTTTTTCTGCCAAAGCTGTAAAGGCGCTTGAGAACAGAAAGAGCAAAGTGCAAAGCTGGTTTCTTGATCTCAGCCTGGTAAAAAATTACTGGAGCGGCGCTAAAAGAGCCTATCATCACACTGCTCCCGTTTCTGCAATATTCGCTTTGTATGAATCATTGAGACTGGTATTGGATGAAGGACTTGAAAAACGCTGGGCCCGCCACCATGAAGTGCATCAATACCTCGCAAGCCAGCTGGAGCCGATGGGATTCCGTTTTCTGGTGGAAGAAAAATACAGGCTGCCCAACCTGAATACCATGTTCCTTCCTGGTGGTTATGACGAAGCGAAGATCAGAAACGCTTTACTGAATCAATACAATATTGAAGTCGGTGGCGGACTAGGTGATTTTGCAGGCAAGTTATGGAGGATCGGCATCATGGGTGAAAGCTGTACACACAATCATGTGAACATGCTTGCCGGTGCTTTGAAAGAACTGATGAAATAGAAAAATACTGATTCCGTAAAGAGGCCTTCTGAGAATCAGCTTTAAAAAATTATTTCTCATTTGATCAGTTTCCTGTTTACAGATTCCGGTTTGGGTCCAGGCACACTACTTTTCATTATTAAAACCTGCGGTTTCAAATGATCAATGCTTTACTTTAGTTGTAAATGATAGATTTTTGCCGCTAATTCTTTTTCGGCGGCACGATCATAATATGAGCTTTGGCCGTGCCAGGTTCCATCAGCCAGGGCATACCGGGTATGGACGGCTTTGCTGACATTCCGGTAGATTCCAGCGTGGCATAAGGAACATAAAACACATACCGCATATTGGCATCTTTCAGCTCTCCTGTGGTTTTATCATAATTCTCCTCTGAACCAGTCAGCACATAAAGTATGTTCGGGTCTTTCGGCATTTTTAATTTTCCCTCATCTATCTCTTTAGAACGGATCTCCTGTTTTTGTTCTTCTGTTTTTCCTTCAGCCAGCAATTGCCTGCCTCTGGCCATAAAAGGTTCCAGGTTGGCAGAATAACAGGCAACACTGATCCCCTTTTTAGCGGGATCATCGGCAAGACAGATCATGTTGCCGGTTCCTTTTTTCAAAGTGACCAGCTTACCAGCCTGATCATAACCCAATACTGTTGCAGTTTCTTTCTGATCGGCTGGCGCTGCCAGTAAAGCTGTTTTGATCTGAATATCTGCAGGAAGTATTTCCTGTGCTTTGATGTTGCTTATAAATAGTAATAAGCCGATGGAAAAAATATATTTCATAAAATCTGTTTTTCAGTCTGATAAAGTTACTAAACCGCAGGAAAATACACCCCGGTTAGAAGTATGGGCATCCGAAGATCTTTTAAACAAGTAAAATACTATTGGCATTGTTTATTGAGGAACTGAATGGTGGCCCTGTTGAAATCACTGTACATCTTGTGATCGGAAACAGCCAGGTCTATCTGGGTCATCACAAAATTTTGCTGAGGAAAACTCAAACTGTTTAGCTGAGGAAAGGCAGATGGATTGGCATCCATAGCAGATCTCAATGCGTCCGAATAGCCGATGAAATAGTTTTTCGTATCCAGCAAACCGGATTTTTTAATTTCATTGAATACAGCAGTGGATTGAGATGTGCTGATATCACCCCGGCGGGCAAACCGTTCCGGATAAAGCGGAGAACGTTCTTTAATAAAATATTTACTGCAAATGCCCCGTCCGGTCATCAACCGTGAATTATTGAGTGCATTCGCATTGCCCGCTGATCCTACATTTGGATTATTATCAAACCTTGCCATGCAAAACTGCAACGGTGTGTTGGTAATCTGTGCAATAGGCGTTCCTGCAGGAGCACAATAACTTACCCCTGCCTTATAATTATAGATAGTAGAAAGTGCTGTAGAAAAATTCCCTCCATTGCTCATGCCAATGCTGTATTTTGGTTCAGCCCTGCCGGCAAGTCCCCGGTTATAAAATGTATCGGTAATGATCCGGATATTGGCATAGTCAACATTAGTTATAGTATCCCAGGGAGCGGTGTTCCATCGCAATACGCCATCGCCGTTTAGATCGGAATTGGTTGTTGATTCTTCTGATTCGGTAACAATCACCGCAAATTTTTCGTTCACCAGATCATTGATCAACAACTGCCATTCATAGTCAGCCACCAGAAAAGCAGCACTGCCCCCGGTTCCATGAAGCAAGTACACAATGCCTTTATGCCCGGCAGGAAAATAGTAATACACCCGCTTCATCCTGTCTCTTCCTCTTATATTTTCAAAATTCAGAGTGAATGATTGGATATTTTGTACACTGCCGGAAAAGGCCACATCTTTTTGAGGCATGATAAACCAGGTATGCCATTCTTCCGGAGCATTCAATAATGAAACATTATTGCCTGACCAGGAGCCAAATACTTGTGAAGATGGATAGGCCTTACTGAAAATATGGACCGTATCTCCGGCCTTATATTTACCGCTGCCATAACCATTATTTACTGTTACCGTAAAGCTGTCTGCTGAAGGAGGGGTAACCGGACTTATTGTTCCGGATTTTTTGCAGGCAATGATCAGCAAGGAGCAGCCGATCAGGGAAAACAGGTGTTTCATGAAAGATTCAGACAACAACAGGTCAGAAAAGTTTAACAGATCAGATGAAAATATTTTATCGCAGTAGCTTTTTGTTATGCCTGATGGGTTCTTCGGAACAAATAATGTCCGGACATTTTTATTATTGAATACTCTCAGGAAAATCTTATTTCATTTTAATAATAATTTTTCATGATCATCAATGAATTTTAAAGAAAAGCGATCTGCTTTTTTATGGTTTTTTATTACCTTCAGCCGTATCGCTTATTTATTCTTTGAATATTGAGATGTAATTTTTTTCTCCACTTAAACGCTCAAGAAATGAAAGTAGGACTGATCGGATTCGGAAAAACAGGCAAAGCCGTTGCTACGGTGATCTTACAAAATGAGGAATTCAGCCTGGAATGGGTTTTAAGGCGCAGCACTCTTTTAGAAAACAGAAGTGTTCCGGAATTTTTAGGAGTTGAATCTGAAGAACCCGGGCTTATCTATTCCACTTCCAAAATAAAAATGCCGGAGCTGCTCGATAAACATCCGGTAGATCTTATCATTGATTTCTCATCCGAAACAGGCATTTACAATTATTATGATATAGCAGGTGAGCGCAGAGTTAAGGTTATTTCCGCGGTATCACATTATGGCGAAGCAGAACAGGAACTATTGAAAAAATTATCTGAAAAAACGGTCGTGTTTTGGAGCCCAAACATTACTCTGGGGGTTAATTATCTGCTCTTTGCTGCAAAGTTCCTTCAGAAAATCGCTCCCTGGGTGGATATTGAGATCATAGAAGAGCACTTCAAAGAAAAAAAAGGTGTTTCGGGAACCGCCATCAAAATTGCTGAAGCATTGGATCTTAAAAAATCGGTCATCAATTCTGTAAGAGCCGGCGGTATTGTTGGCAGGCACGAAGTGATATTTGGATTTCCTTCACAGACTGTCCGGCTGATCCATGAATCCATCTCAAGGGAGGCATTTGGAAACGGCGTTCTTTTTATTGCGCAAAACCTGGCAAGCAAGAAAAAAGGACTTTACAACTTTGAAGATGTCCTGCTTCCCTATTTTGCTACTGGTTGAAAATAAAATATCCTATTAATATTTTTAAATGATTTCGGGGAAAAGTATGCCTATTCGATCTCTTCAAAAGTTCCTTTGCTTTATTCTTTTCACATTGTTCCAGTTGAAGCAACGGCCATTCATGATGACATACACTCCATGTGGCAATGTCTGTACAAAGGCAAGTGAGCTGCCCAGATTGAACAATCCGTCCGAACTTCCGAATTTATAAGGCACCATGGCGCCGGTGATCACTATGGTCTTGTTTTTAATCTTCTTGCCCAGCACTTTTGCGGTCTCTGCCATGGTATCTGTGCCATGCGTAATAACAATCTTATCTTCTTTGGCTCCTTTGCAATGCCTTGCAATGGTATTACGGTCAGAATTGGTCATTTCCAAACTGTCTATCATCATCAAGGTGGTTATCTCCACCGGAACATGGTTGCGGCCCAGTCGCAACATTTCATGAAGATGGGTCTTATTGAAAAAAAGGGAGCCGGTCAGCTCATTATATTCTTTGTCAAAAGTGCCGCCGGTAACAAAAATGCGGATTGCCATTTAAAGATTTTGGCCTTAAAATTATCAAATCTGCAGTTATGAAAAATTTTCATTGAAATAGAAGCCTTTAAATTCATCACAGAAGATCTTTTCGGGGATAAAATGGCATCTGCCCCTTTTCAACTTGAAGCAATCGAGTAACTTGCAGCCATGCAAGATTACCTGAAAGGATTGAACGAGAAACAACAGGAAGCTGTACTCCATATCAACGGGCCGCTGATGATTGTAGCCGGAGCGGGAAGCGGGAAAACTAAAGTGCTGACAACACGCATTGCACACCTGATGGCCAATGGTGTTGATTCGTTTAACATACTTGCATTGACCTTTACCAACAAAGCCGCAAGGGAGATGAGAGAGAGAGTGGAGCATATCCTGGGAAATCATGAAGCCAGGAATCTGTATATCGGAACTTTCCACAGTGTATTCGCCCGCATTCTCAGAAGTGAAGCCCACCGTTTAGGTTATCCCAATAATTTTACCATTTACGATACAGACGATGCCAAATCTGTAATAAAAACGGTAATTCATGAATTGAATCTTGATGACAAACATTACAAGCCCAATATAGTTTACAACCGTATCTCTGCTGCCAAGAATGCACTGGTCGGGCCTGAAGAATACCGCAATGATTATTACATTCAGCAGGAGGATTCAAGAAGTAACCGGCCTGCCATTGCTTCCATTTACAGCGCCTATGCAAAACGTTGTTTCAAAAACGGGGCAATGGACTTTGACGATCTTCTTTTCAACATGTACCGGTTGCTGAAAGAGTTTCCTGAGGCGCTGATGAAATATCAGACCAAGTTCCGTTATATCCTGATAGATGAATACCAGGATACCAATCCGGCCCAGTATGAGATCATAAAATTACTGGCTGCGCAGCACGAGAATATCTGTGTGGTGGGTGATGATGCACAAAGTATTTACAGCTTTCGCGGCGCTACCATTCAAAATATTCTGCAGTTCCGGAAAGATTATGAAGATGCCGCCATTATTAAACTGGAACAGAATTACCGGAGCACTCAAAGCATATTGAATGTTGCCAACGAAGTGATTAAAAATAATAAAGGCCAGATCCCGAAAGACCTGTGGACGAAAAACCTGGAAGGAGAAAAGATACAAGTGGTCCGGACTATGACCGATAATGAAGAAGGAAAATTTGTGGCTGATGCAATCCAGGAACAGAAACTGCGCAACCATTATCATCATAAGGATTTCGCCGTTTTGTATCGGACCAATGCACAGAGCAGGGCATTTGAAGAATGCCTGCGACGAATGAATATCCCTTACATAATCTACGGAGGCATTAGTTTTTATCAGAGAAAAGAGATCAAGGATTTTCTGGCTTACCTGAGGGTGATCGTGAATCCGCAAGATGAAGAAGCACTGAAACGCATCATCAACTTTCCGGCAAGAGGTATCGGAAAGACAACCGTGGACAAAGTCATCCTGTATGCCAATGAAAACAATATCTCAATGTGGGAGGCGATCGGCAAAACAAGACAATTACAATTCAAACCGGGAACTATTGAAGCCCTCGAAAGCTTTGTAACAATGATCAGGAGTTTTCAAAGCATGCTTGAAAAACAAAATGCGTATGAAGTGGCTTTTCATGTAGGTAAGCAAACCAATATCGTCAAAGAACTTTTTAATGATAAGAGCACGGAAGGGGTGGCAAGGTATGAGAACATACAGGAATTACTGAACTCTATCAAAGAATGGATTGAAACCCCGATGAATGAAGAAGATGGAGAAGTGGGCGATAAAAGCCTGGCTGCATACCTGCAGCAGATCGTTTTGCTTACCGACCAGGATCAGAAAGATCCTGATGCAGATGTGGTGAAACTGATGACCATTCATTCTGCAAAAGGACTGGAATTCGAATGTGTTTTCGTAGCAGGATTGGAAGAGATGCTTTTCCCCAATGGACTCAGTGTAAATACAAGAGAAGAACTGGAAGAAGAAAGAAGGTTGTTTTACGTAGCCATCACCAGAGCAAAGAGCAGGCTTTGGCTTACGTATGCTAATAGCAGATACCGCTTCGGTTCTTTAGTTCAAAATGAACCAAGCAGGTTCATTGGAGAATTACCGGCTTCATTTTTAAACAAAACTTTCGGTGGCGGAGGCTCAAAAAATCAGGGACGTGTAAGTTGGGGAAGAGGGTTAGGATTGGATCGAAACAACGGATGGGACGGGGAATCCGGCCAGGTAAGCCGGCAGAAAGGAACTTATTTCAATGAACAGCCGGCAGCAAGGTCATCCGAACCTTTTTATCTCTCAACCAAAAAACAAAACAAAACAATAGAGCATGTGCCTTCCTCTGATTTTGCAGCCAGTGACACATCTGACTTAAAAGCAGGCCAAAAAGTGGAACATGCAAAATTTGGCTTTGGATCAGTGATAAAAATTGAAGGCAGTGTACATAATCCTGTTGCCACAATTAAGTTTGAAAAGAATGGTGAGAAGAAGATCATGCTTCATTATGCCCGTTTACGTATAGTAGAATAATTTTTTATACTCCTCTGCATTCTCTGAATTTAATATCATTTATTTTAGTAATGCCTTGAGTATGATCTTTTCAGAGTGGCCTATATTGAATCAATAATCTTCAGGAATTACCCACATTTCTGTTTATAACTTAATGCCAATATAACTTTGGCACAGTGTTTTCATAAACATAACCACTCCCGTTACACTATCAAAGACTACACTCCGGCCTCCTGAAATAAATCATGTACATTGGAACAACTAGTTATAGTTCGCCCCGGCGAACTTACCTATGAGGGCGGAACGGGGCTGCCGTGTGCAGCCCTTTTGTTATCTCTTTCAAAAAATATTTAATTCAATGCTTTAGGTTTTGCTAAATTACCTGTCAGTGTTACCGGTTCTTTTAAATTGCTTGTAACATTGCATCCGAATTTGCCCCATCTCAATGAGTTTCCGGAAACTAAAAAAGAAGATCAGAAAGCAAGTGGTTTATGCAGCAATTGCCTCATTGGTTGTATTGATAATCCTGATATTGTATTATTCGTTAGGGCAAAAAGTCAGGTCAAAATTTATCCGCTATCCTGAATTCGGCATCTCTATTCCCGGGGATTACATCATTCATGGCATCGATGTTTCGAAATATCAGAAAATGATAGCCTGGGAAGAAGTGCAGGCCATGACCGTAAACGACGTGAAACTGGGTTTTGCTTTCATCAAAGCCACTGAAGGCATCGGCAATGCAGATCCTCAGTTCAGAAGAAACTGGAAAAAAGCAAAAGAAGCCGGAATCACCCGTGGCGCCTACCATTTTTTTATCGGATCAAAAGACGGAAAAATGCAGGCAGAGAACTTTATCCGTAATGTGGACCTTCAAAACGGCGACCTTCCGCCCGTTTTGGATGTAGAACATGCAAATGGAACAGGAACAGCATTTCTGCAACATGAAGTAAAAAAATGGTTGGAGACTATAGAAAACTATTATCACGTTAAACCGATCATCTATACCAATGTTGACTTTTATAACCAGAAGCTGGGTCATGACTTCGATGAGTATCCTTTATGGATCGCTCACTATTATCAACCTCAGCAGCCGCGTATCAGCAGGGCATGGTCTTTCTGGCAACACAGTGACAAAGGCAAGGTCAATGGTATCTTATCGGCAGTAGATTTTAATGTATTCAGCGGAGATTCCGTTGATTTTAAAAATCTGTTGGTTCGTTGAGTAAATAATTATGGTTTGGTTTGTCAATATTTATAGTACCTTGTCTTTCCCAAGAATATTTTATGGAACGCGGAATTGACCCCAAGCTTAAAAAACATTTCAAGAAGATCCTTTTATCTTATTTATTCGGTTCTGCCTGGCTCTTCACCAATATTATTGCAGGGGTTTACTTCAAGCTTGCCATAATAGGTAAAGTGCCGATTTATGCAAATATTCTATTTTACCTGTTCGTCTTAGTATCCCTTTTGTTTCTGCTTCGCTTCTTTTACAAGACCTGGGGTAAATGACCTGCCTTATTGAAAAAAAAGGCATTACATTTTAAAATCACATCTAAGTTTTTTATTTTGTTCTGATTTTAATCAAATGGAAATAAAACAAACCAGCAAAAGAGTTGTCATTACCGGCACCCTTGCCATCTGGATCATCAAGTTTGTGATCCGCCCGTTTCATTTATTTGAGGGATCCGCTAATTTCTTTTTAGGAGTAGCGCCCAATCTGTTCGGATCATTTCTGATCCCTTTCGGTGCTTACTGGTTTTTTAACGGCAAAACTTTTTTAATAGCCCGGATCTTTCGCTTACGTACTTTGAATGATCTTAGAATAGTGTGCTTTTTAGGATTTGTTTTGCTGGTGATCAATGAATATTTACAGCTTATTCCTGTATTCGGCAGAACATTTGACTATTACGATATCTTCTTTTCCGCAGTTGGGATATCCACCTCTTACTTTGTTTTCAGTAAATTGATAAACAGTTTTCAGCCTGTGATGGATTAACTGCTGTGATCGCTGATGATCTTCCATTCACCCTGTATCTTCCGGAGAAGTAAGGTGAAGTGGCCGCCCACATTTCCGATACTTCTTTTCAGGTGCCATTTTCCGACAACAAAAAAGTATTGCTGTGATAACCTTTTTACAACCAGAATATCAAACTTCAATTTTCCCATCGAAGCGGTATCGGGATAGCCTTTCCTGTAATTATTTAATGTATTATTCCATCCATAAGTGATTCCGCTTTTCCCAATGAACATCAGGGAATCACTTTCCCAGTACCCTTTCATGAAACGGGCTATATCACCATCATTCCACGCTTTTGTTTGCACTGCAAGCAATTGACGGATAGCGGCTTCATCTTTGGATTGTGAGAAAGAACTGACCGAGGCAAATAGCATCAGGGTCAGAAAGAAAAAGAGTCGCATAAAATTTTTTTACAAGATATAAAAAAAACGGAGCACTGTTCTGTCCATTACAACAACACTGTCAGGACAAATGCTTCGATATGGTTAACTTTACGGTTTAATTTCCTGGAATGAAAAAGAAGTCGCTATATTACATTCTGTTCTTTATTTTACTCTTTTTCGCATTTTATTTTATAATGGGAAAAGTTATACCGGGATTTACCAAAAAGAAAGATACAACGATCAGTGAGGTGTTGCCTTTCTCTTTTATCAACATGGACGGAAAGCCCTTTACCAATAAAGATGTGGCAGGGAAAGTGTATGTGGCAGAATATTTTTACACTACCTGCCATGGAATCTGTCCGAAGATGAACAATAATATGAGGAAGGTTTATAATCGTTTTAAAAATGAAGATGACTTTCTGATCTTGTCGTACACCTGCGATCCGGAAACTGATTCGGCAGCCCGTTTAAAACATTACGCTGACTCTTTGGGTGTCTCCACCAGTAAATGGATCTTTTTGACAGGAAGAAAAGACAGCCTCTATTATCATGCAAGGCTGAGCTATCAGATCGATGACCCCAAAAATAATCTGAAAAACATTGATGATGATTTTATGCACACCCAGTTCTGGGCCCTGGTAGATAAAAACGGGAAGGTGAAACATATCTATGATGGCCTCAAGCCAAGTGAAGTGAATCAGATGATAGATGATATTGAAACCTTGCTGAATAAGCGATCGTAAGAAATCTTTTCTATAATTCTCCAAAATAAATTATTCCCTGATCACACTGAATCGTAAGCAGGATTATAAGCCCATCTGAATTATTGAAGCCCGTGAAAAAGCGAGCCCCGGTGTAAACACAGCGGGGCTTAAGGTTAAGGCTCTGATTAGTTGTTCTGTCAGGTGTCTTCTGATCTATCCTAAAATTAAGTGCCTTGTTTTGATCTTCCGAATTTAGGGCATACCACTTTCCGGGTATTTTTTACTCTTTCTTCAGCAGATCCATTTCTTTTTTCACAAATTGCATCAGTTCCTTTATCGGTTGGGAAGAAAAGTCAAATTTTAAGCCCGCGGCCTTATAAAGTTCAGGAAGCGTTTTCGTTCCGCCTAAAGACAAGGAGTTCACATAATTATCCAGAGCCTGTTTTGGGTTTTCCTTGAATTCCTTCCAGAGACCAATGGCTCCTAACTGAGCAATCCCATATTCGATATAATAAAAAGGAACCTCATAAAGATGAAGCTGGCGCTGCCAGGAATATCTGCGATATTCATCAAGGCCCGAAAAATCTATGGCATCAGAAGAGAATTCATTCAGGATACGCATCCAGGCTTCTGCTCTTTCCTCTTCCGTGTGATCAGGATTTTCATAGACCCAATGTTGGAATTTGTCAATTGTCGCTATCCAGGGAAAAAGAGTGATCACCCTTTCGAGCTGTTGTTCTTTGGCTCTTTTCAACTCTTCTTTATTGTTGAAAAATACATCCCAATGGTCCATGCTCAATAGCTCCATAGACATACTGGCTACTTCAGCCATTTCGGTCGGAGCCTCTTTGAAGCTGCTTAATTCCAGGTTATGTGACAGGAAAGAGTGGACCGCATGCCCTCCTTCATGAACGATCGTGGTAACATCATCCATCTGGCCTGCAGCATTCATAAAAATAAAAGGCGCCCCGCTTTCCAGCAAGGGCATATTGTATCCTCCCGGAGCTTTGCCTTTGCGGCTTTCAAGATCCAAATGACCCATCTCTTTCATTGTTGCAAGGCAACCGCTGAAGAAAGGATCCAGTTCTTTAAAACAGGTGATGGTCTTCTCTATCAGTTCAGTTCCTGTCTTGAAAGGATGCAGAGGTTCGGTCCCTTCCGGTTCTGCATTAATATCCCATGGACGAAGTGAGGTAAGGGAAAGCTTTTTCTTTTTGTTCTCGTATATCTCATTTACTAAGGGCATCACATGCATACGAACTGCGTCATGAAAAAGAAAGCAATCTTCTTTGGTATAATCAAACCGACCCATTTCCACAAACTTAAAATCACGATAATTTCTGAAGCCGGCATTCAACGCTACCTGTTGACGTTTTTTGATTAGGCTTGTAAATAGTTCACCCAATTCCTTTTTATCTTTCAGCCTTCTTTCATTTATTTTCCGGTACACATCTTCTCTGAGACTCCTGTCGGGGTTCTCTAAAAACTTAGCGGCCTGTTGCAAAGTGTATTCCTCTTCATTTACCTCTATGGTCATTTTCCCTGCTATGGCTCCGAATTGTTGTGATTCCACATTTAGCTCAGCAAGCAAGGGGATATTTTTTTCACGAAACAGATCTATATTCTTTTTTATGTTACGCAGATAAGTGAAATATTTTTCACTGTCGAGCTTTTCGGTAAAAGGATTTTCAATAAGCTTTCTGTTTATTTTGTCCGTGTAAGGCTGAATCTTTGGCTGGATTTCCATCATGAAATATGTATAGGAATCCCTGAGTTCTTTGTTTTCCGTATCACAGGTCACCCGTATCTGCCTCCAGCTTGCGTCTTCACTGATGACAGCTTCCACTTCACTGATATCTTTGAGCCATTGCTCCAACTCCTGAACACTAATAATTCTTCGTTCTTCCAGTTCTTTCAAATATGGCTCCAGTGATTCCCAATTGCTAATAGAAAAATCTTTGGGCAAATAATAACGTGATATTTTTTTAATATCTGCAGAATGATTCATAAATAGCTCTTGTAAAAGTTATCAACGAAAAAGCTTACTTCTTTTTAGAAGTACTTTTTTTAGCAGGCTTCTTTTCCTCTATCTCCTGAGTTTCTTTGGCAGCAGATTCCTCAACCGGTTGTTCGGGCTCGGTAAGTTTAATCTCAATATTGTTCTTTTTCAATATCTCAAACCAGCGTATCATTTTCTTCAGATCACTTTTATAGACCCTTTCAAAATCGAGATCAGGTAATACTTTTTCAAAGTATTTTTTTATGGCAGCATCATCTTTCGCATCAGGAAGCGCCGTGTCGCTTTTCTCCATAGTTTTAAAAACATCAACCAGGTTTATATTGTCACCCGTAGTAAAGACTTCAATGCTTTCCAGTTGTGAAAAATTATGGATTCGGCCTGAAATAAAGCGTGTTGTTCTGTCTTCAACAGAGCGGACAATAGCTCCATCATTTTTGCTGTTGATCAATTCAAATAAACCAGGTAACCCAGTTACTGACACCAGTTTTGAATATTCCATATAATTTATCTATTAAAGGAGCTGCAAGATAATTGAGTTCATGCAATTAGGCATAATACCAGGGTAAAAGCAATTTAGTATCTTATTGTGACCACTCATAAGCCTTAAATTACCAGCCGTAATATCAGATTTGTTTTTCTTTTGAAATACGAAGGTTATACTAATATTGGGCGTCTAAACTGTATAACTAAGTTTTATGAAGAGAATTAGATTCTTTTTGTTTGTTTTCATGACCTTTTCAGTAGCTGCTCAGGCTCAAAGTATTAAAGGTAAGCTTGCCGATGCTGCCGACAGCAAACCTCTGGCAGGAGCCACTTTGACGCTTTCGCTTATAAAAGATTCAACCGTTAAGTTTGAGGCTGTTTCCGACAGTAAAGGCGTATTCGAATTCAAGTCATTGCCCGTTGATTCATTTTTATTAAAAGTCAGTTTTATTGGATACGACCCGTTTACTAAAATGGTAGCATCAGGCAATAAGATCGTTGATCTTGGTTCATTATCCATTTCAAAAGAAGTAAAACAAATGGGCGAAGTGGTGATGGTAACAAAAACAGCGCCTGTACAGCAAAAAGGGGATACTACCCAATTCAATGCAAGCCAGTTTAAAGTAAACCCGGATGCCACCACAGAAGATCTTATAAAGAAAATGCCGGGCATTACCGTGGACAAAACCGGAACAGTAACCGCACAGGGAGAACAGGTAAAAAAGGTGACCGTTGATGGAAGAGATTTTTTTGGTGATGATGCCTCAGCTGCTTTGAAAAACCTGCCCTCTACTATTGTGGATAAAATTCAGGTTTTCGATCGTTTAAGTGATCAGGCTCAATTTACGGGTTTTGATGATGGTAATTCGGTCAAAGCAATTAATATCGTCACTAAAAGTGGTTTGAAAAATGGCCAATTCGGAAGAGTCTTTGCCGGATATGGCACGGATGACAGATATTCCGGAGGTGGAAACATCAGCTTTTTCAAAGGTGACCGTCGTGTTTCATTTATCGGAAACTTCAATAACATTAATCAGCAGAATTTTGCTTCTCAGGATATTTTAGGTGCTTCCGGCATGGGCGGCCGTGGAGGATTTGGAGGCGGTTTTGGCAGAGGGTTTGGAGGAGGCTTCGGAGGAGGATTTGGTAATTTCGGCCAGGAGGGTGGTATCAATACCACCAATGCATTTGGGATCAATTATTCTGACAAATGGTCAAAGAAATTAAACGTAACCGGAAGTTATTTTTTCAGCAATGGTAAAAACATCAATGACCAGATCCTGAAAAACCAGACCTTGTTCAGTGGCAAAACCCAATTTGCAAATCAGGAGAGCGCTTCAGTCGGGAAGAGTTTCAATCACCGGATAAATATGAGATTTGAGTATCAGATCAATCCTAAGAATTCATTGATCATTACGCCAAATCTGAACTTTCAAAATAACAAGACAACTTCAACCAATATTTCTCAGACCTTTTATGGTACCAACGATTCTTTGAATACTGCTAATAACAGCAATAATAATAACAGGGACGGTTATAATTTGCGTAATAATATTTTATTCCGGCACTCTTTCGCCAAAAAAGGAAGAACATTTTCCGTAAACCTGAGTACTACATTCAATAAAAATAATGGTGAGAATTTCATTTATTCCCAATACCGTTTCTTTGAGCCCTTTACTCAAATCATCACCGACTCATTGCAAAATCAATTTGTAACCAATCCTACCAACGGCCATTCTATCTCGGCAAATTTTGCATACACAGAACCGGTAGGAAAAAAAGGACAATTGCAGTTCAATTACACTCCTTCCTTTAATAAGAATAAAGCGGATCAGCAGACCTTTTCCTATGACCAGGTGGGTCAGAAATACACAAAGTTTGATACGCTGTTTTCAAATAAGTTCGACAATACAACATCCACTCAAAATGCAGGAGTCACATATCGCCTGGGGCAAAGCAGGGATAATCAATTCTCCGTCGGAGTGTCTTATCAATATTCTCACCTGCAAAGCCAAAGGATATTTCCGGTAGAAGGGAAAGTTGATCAATCTTTCAGCACCGTATTACCTAACATGATGTGGATGAAAAAACTTTCTGCACACGGCAGCATGAGAATATTTTACAGGGCCAGCACTAATTTTCCTTCGGTATCTCAGTTGCAGGACGTTGTAACCACAAGTGACCCATTACGAGTAAGTAGTGGTAATCCGGACCTGAAACAATCTTACACCCACTTTTTATCAGGCAGATATACTTTCACCAATACGGTAAAAGGGAAGAGTTTCTTTGCGAATATTTTCCTGCAGACTGCACAGAATTATATTTCCAATGCCACTTTCAGCCCAAGCGCTGACTCGACTATTCAGCAAGGTATAGTCCTGAAATACGGATCTCAACTGACCAAACCTGTAAACATGAATGGATATAAAAGTTTAAGGACATTCTTTACTTACAGCGTTCCTGTCAAATTTATCAAATCGAATGTAAATCTGAGTACCGGATTCACTTATTCCAGTTTGCCGGGTCTTATCAATCAAGTAAAAACAAATACGAATAACTATGCGTACAATGGCGGCTTGGTCATTGCCAGCAATATCAGCGAATATGTTGACTTTAATCTATCTTATAATGTAAGTTATAATCAGGCAAAGAGCAATGCAAAAGGACAGATGGACAATAACTATGTCAACCAGTCTGCCGGTGTACAGTTCAATTTACTCAGCAAAAACGGATGGTTCTTCCAAAACGATTTGACGAGCCAGAATTACAATGGACTTTCTGCAGGATTGAACCAGAATTATTGGCTTTGGAATGCATCCATTGGAAAGAAATTCCTGAAAAACAAGCAGGGGGAATTAAAACTTACTGCGTTTGACCTGTTGAAGCAAAATCAAAGTCTTGTAAGAACAGTTTCTGAGAACTTTATTCAGGATTCTCAGACCCAGGTATTACAACAATATTTTATGTTGACGTTTACCTATAGCTTGAAAAACTTCGGTAAGCCTAATATGAATATGAATAATAATAGGTTTGGCCCCGGCGGCCCGGGAATGCACATGTTTTAGATCAGGACAAAAGTTTTACAAGCTCATAACGTCAAATAAAGAAGTATGAGCAAAAAGCCGGACATAAGGAAAAATATGGAAGAAGTGATGAATAGCCTTGATAGGATCCGGAGGGCATCTCCTCAGCCGTTCTTATACACCCGGATCATGGCTCGCCTGGCTGAGTCAAAATCAGGATCCGGGTTGGAAAGATTCATACTGATCATTTCAAAACCATCGTTTACAATTGCAGCCATAACTCTTTTTTTGCTGATTAATTTAGCAGTGGTATTTCACTTTTCTTCCAATTCGACTACCCCTTCTCATGACGATTCCGCTTCCGTGATCTCTGACAATGAATACAGACTTTCGGTGTCATCTTTGTATGATATAAATCCTGAATAGAATGGTATCGGGCAGAGTTAATAAGGTTCTTTTTCTGATCATTATAATTCTTTTGATATCGAATGCTGTATTACTCGGGATTATGTTTTTAGGTAAGAAAGGAAACAGCAGATCTGGTGAAAGAGGAAAGTCTTTTACAGATTATTTTGAACAGCAGCTTGGATTTAGCCCGGAGCAGTCAGCCCGGTTTCAGCAAATGAGGGATAAGCACTTTGAAAATATGAGACCTATTTTAAGAGAGGTCAGGCTGGCCAAAGACAGCTTATTCAGCATCATGCGCTTGCCTGATGTTCCGGATTCGTTGGTGGAAAAGGCAGCAGATAATCTGGCTCAAAAAGAAAAGGCACAGGAACTTCAAAGCTTCCGTCATTTTAAAAAAGTGAGGGATCTGTGTACAGAGGAACAAAAGCCCAAATTCGATTCACTGATCAGCAGGATCATAAACCGTTCTTATGGCAGATCATCCGGGAATTTAAGGTCACGGACTGATTCTACAAGTAATAAGTGAAAAGATCAAAAATATCCGGAATAATCCAATAATTAAAACAACATTAATATGAAAAGAAAAGGTCTGATGCTGGGAGTAATAATGTTAGCAGGCATCATTTCGGTCAATGCGCAATTTCAACGGCGTTCCGTTGAAGAGAGAGTAAAAACGATTCATGAAAAAATTGAAAGCTCACTAAAATTAGACAGCAGGAAACTGGCGGATGCAGATTCGGTCTTTGCCAATTTTTACAGATCGCAGGATAAGGTAAGACAGGAGCTGATGGGTGGAGGTGAGCGTCCTGATTTCCAGGCAATGCGTAAAAAAATGAAGCCGTTAATAGAAGAGAGGGATAATAAACTGAAAACAATTTTGGGCGACGATAACTTCAAGGTCTGGAAAGATCAGATCGAGCCTTCCATGAGGCCGCAACGCCGTGGCGGTGGCGGCAACTAATCAGAATTATGTCTATGAAAAATCTTTTAAATCCATGGCCCCGGAAATTCCGGGGTCTTTTTTTAAGAAAACAAGGAGACAATGAGTGCGGTTGGTAAAAGAATTTTCATTTTCTCAAATAAAACTTCCCTGATCTTTTTATTGGTCATAAAAATCCGAAAATTTACCAGGGAATTTTACTGTTTTTAGTCTAAGGAAGTCCAAAAAAGTCAAGAAATATATTATACCTACCCAAAAATGAACAAAACACTTAATTAATAGAAATAATCATACAATAATTACGTTTTCGTCCTATTGAAAACCTTTTTTAAATAAAATTCCAATCCTAAAAAACCAAAATTATGTCAAGGCTCTTCGCTCTTCTTAAAAAGAGATTTCTATTATTGATTTCTTTTTTACTTGTCGGTATTTTATCCCAGGCTCAGTTAAAAATCGGAGACAACCCGACAAGCATTCAGAAATCCTCCATTCTCGAATTGGAAAGTACCCGCCAGGGTCTTTTGCTTCCCAGATTAGCAGATACAGCGGCTATAAATGCCCTCACTCCTCCGGATGGAATGATCATTTATTTGACAGCAGATAACAGTCTTCGTTTGCGCAGCAACGGATCATGGAAAAAAATTGCCGATTTGGCTACCGCCACTTCCAATTGGTCTTTATCCGGCAATGCAGGCACAGACCCTTCTGCCAATTTTATAGGAACTGTAGATGGACAACCATTGGTGATGAGAACCAATAATAATGAAGCCATGAGAATTGATGCAAGCGGCAATATTGGGATCGGCACAAACAACCCGACCGCAAAACTGAATGTAAATGGTTCCGTGAAGTTAGAGAGCCTTGCTTCAGGAACAAATGAATTAGATGTATTGGTTCTGGCGGCAGATGGCTCTGTTCTGAAAAGAACCATGTCTGCTTCTGCATTTGTTAATGCAATTCAGGCGATTAATGGAATTCAGTCGCAGCAATTATCCATTACCGCACAAGCCAGTGATACTTCCAATAATGTGTTAGTACAAAACAGAACTTCTGATAGTACGGTTGCAATATATTTACCTGTACAAAACGGATCTGCCGGTGCTTCCAAACCGTATGGATTTTTAACTTACACTGACTGGCAAAAAATTCAAAGCGCTGTACAAACTATTGCTATCGGAGCCGTAGGTTCAACTCCCAATGTAAATGGCGCTACTATCGTTGTTGACAGCACCTCCCGCACGATCATATTACAACCGGCTGATGCAACCAATCCCGGTATTGTTACCGCAGGAACGCAGACATTCGGCGGAGATAAAACTTTTGCAGGAAATACTACAATGAATGGATCGCTTACATTGAATAGTGTTGCCAATAATTCAAGCGCTGATTCAGTACTTGTAATAAATAATGGCGTAGTGGAAAAAAGACAAGTAAGCGCCTCTGCTTTTGGCAATGCAATCAGAAGCATTAACGGGAACAGGGATTCAGCACAGGGAATCGCATTTAAAAATACCGGAACAGATCTGACGGTAAGCACTAATAACGCAGATTCCATTTTTTTGAATGTGCCGGATGCAGGAACGGGAAGCCGGGGCGTGGTAACCACAACGGCTCAAACTTTTGCAGGCAGTAAAACTTTTCAGGATAGTGTAGCAGCTGCAAAAGCGGTATTGGTAGGCGGCTCAGGAAATGCTAATTCTACCATGGAAATAAATGGCTCTGTGGCCATGGCAATCACAACAGTAACTTCTAATTATACACTTACCGGCACAGATAATACGGTATTAGCCAATACCACATCAGGGCCATTAACCATCACCTTACCCGCTCCGGGAACATTTTCCGGCCGTATTTACACAATCAAAAAGATCGGAACAGGAGGAATAGACAATGACCTTACTATAACCCCCACTTCCGGAACAATTGACGGAGGCTCTTCTTATAAAATTTACAATGACTGGACCTACGTGACTTTGCAAACAGACGGAACGAACTGGTATATTATTAAAAAGTAAAATTAAGCTGTTGCAAAATGGCCTTGCTGAAATCTTTAATGGTATTTAATTATGGGAGTGGTGTCCAAAATTGCAGTAGCGGCGATATTCGTTTTATACACTCAACTTGGTTTTTCACAACAGCTAAGGTTGGGAAAAGATCCTTATAGTGTTGAAAAATCTGCCGTTCTTGAATTGTATTCAGACAACCAGGGCTTATTACTTCCAAGAATTGCAGATACAAGCCTGATCAATGCACTGATACCCCCGGACGGAATGATCATTTATTTCATTCCCGAAAAGAAAATATTGGCACGTGCAAACGGCGCCTGGCAAAGCCTGGCAGTAAATAATGCAGTGGTGACCTCGTTAAACGGGAACACCGGTGCATTAACAATGGATACTTCATATATCAGCAACTTCAATTTTAAGGTAAGAAGTTTACACAGTGCAACAGCGCCACTAAATTATAATAGCATAACAGGTGTTTTTGGAATTTCACAGGCTTCTTCTTCCGGCAACGGTTATCTTAGCAGTACTGACTGGAATACTTTTAATAACAAGGCAAATTCTTTTACCAGAGGTAATTTATCAGAAACCGGGTCAGGTATCTTAACCATTACCGGGGGATCCAATGCTGTAATAGGAAGCGGAACAACCATCCAGGTCAGGCAGGCAACTGCTTCGCAAAACGGATTTCTGTCAAGCGCAGATTGGAATACATTTAATAACAAACTTTCTACAGTTGATACAGGGAATATTTCCAATTTTTACCTGAAAGTGAGAAGCCTGCTTTCAGCGGGTACAGGCATATCTTATAATAACAGCACCGGCGTTATTTCTTCAACGATCAATACCGGGAATTTCTGGAATATATCAGGTAATTCAGGAACCAATCCCTCAAATAATTTTATTGGCACTACTGATAACCAGGATTTGGTTTTTAAAACCAATAATACAGAAAGAGCAAGGATCGTTGCCGGCACGGGAGATATTAAAGTTGGTGATGCAACATCCGGAACATTGCGGGCTACAAAGGAATTGGTATTAAGGCAGGATGGTGATACCTATGGATCATCCATTTTGAGATTAAGAAACAGGACAGCGGAGAACGGCGCCATTTTTGAAACCACCGATCCTTCTATTACATTAGTTGATTTTATTTTTAAAACGGCAGCCAGCCAGAGAAATATCAGGTATGAAGCAAGACCAGGTTATGTCAAAGCAGGAACACCATCATTTCATATCGGAGGCGCCAGTCCTGATAATCCTACTTTAGCAGTAGGGGATAGTTATGCCGCATTTAATACCAATCTTAAGATCGGAAACTATAATACTCCAACAGAGGCTTTGGATGTAACCGGTAATATCCGTTTCAGCGGAGCATTAATGCCAAACAATAATGCCGGAACTTCCGGTTATGTATTATCATCAAGCGGAGCTGGCGCAGCGCCAACATGGAGAAATTTTACCCTGGCAAACCTGAATGATGTAACAATAACATCGCCATCAAACGGGCAAATGCTTCAATATAACGGCACCAGGTGGGTAAACACAACACCCTCATACCTGACTTTTGTTGACACATCAAACATTTCAAATTTTTATTTAAAGGTCCGGTCGTTACATACCGTATCTTCGCCGCTTACGTATAATTCTTCTACAGGCCTGATTGGCATTACACAGGCGACAACATCCACGAATGGATATTTAAGCAGTACCGATTGGAATACATTTAATAGTAAACAAGCAGCTGGAAATTTTTTAACTGATCCTGGTGGAAATGGAATTGTATCGAGAACAGCGTTGAATACTACGATTAACAGAACAATTACCGGTACAGCGAATCGTATTGCTATTAACAATGGTGATGGTGTAAGCGGCAATCCAACAATTGACATCAGTTCTTCCTATACAGGGCAAACTTCTATTACAACATTAGGAACTATAAGTTCTGGTACCTGGAATGGCACCGCATTAACATCAACATACCTTCCTTCTTCTGTAGTATATAATAACCAAAGCAATACTTATACTTTGGGCAGTAAGCAAATATTCAATGCCAGCAATGCAAATGCTGATATTAGATTATTGGGGAACAGTTCAGATCCTTCTTCTTTGGCATCCGGGGATATTTGGTACAACACAACAAGCAATGTATTTAAAGGAAGGTTTAATACTACTACCCGGCAGTTCGCAACACTGGAAGGTTCAGAAACTTTTACCAACAAAATCATTTCGGGATCTACAAATTCATTAGGCGCTGTTTCTATGGTATTGGGTGGCGATGCAACCGGTGACATTTACTATCGAAACAGCTCAGGAATCTTAACAAGACTTCCTATTGGATCGAATGGTCAGTTCTTAAATATCAGCGCCGGCATTCCAACATGGATCACTTCATCATCTGCATACTCACCGCATAATCTTCTTTCTGCAATTCATTCGGATGTAACTGCAGCTTCGGTTGTAAGAGGAGATCTTATTACTGGTCAGGGAGCATCTGCAAAGTGGGCAAGATTAGCTTTGGGGTCACAAGGCCAGGTTTTACAGGCCGGTGCTAATGAATTAGGATATACAGCATACAAATTACCCACAGCCGCTGGTACTACCGGGCAACAATTACGATCTGATGGCACTGACTATGTAAATAAAACAACAAATACTTATCAAGACACACCTGCTGATCCAAAGGGGACAAATTCGACAGCGGGCAGAATGATGGGATTAGCAGGATCAATAACCCCCTCTTATAGCGGGATCATCATGATCATCATATCTGGCGATATGGGAAATAACGGAAATAAGCTAGGAGCAATTACACAAATAAGATACGGCACAGGATCTGCACCTACTAATGGTGCGGTTATTACCGGAACGGCTGCAGGCTCACAGATTCAAATGGCGCAAAATAACAAGGCAATCATTACGCCTTTTAGCTGTAATGCAATTGTATCAGGGTTGACCATTGGGACCACATATTGGATTGACTTAAGTCTTGCTCCCGTTACCGGTGGAACTGCTTCTGTATCCGATATTAGCATTTCCATTGTTGAATTGTAGATTGATTTCATAAAAAATGAATGAAGAAAGGGATAAAAAATATTTTTTTCATAATAGCGATTGCTTGCTGCCATATTGCTACAGCACAACCCGGGTTTTATGTCCCTAAATCAGCTAAAGTATTTTTCAATGGGGATACGGCCACTATTTTTTCCGATGTAATTAATTACGGAAACCTTGGTGTCGGTAAAAATGCATTTGTGAATTTTTCAGGAAAGACCTGGGAAAATGACCCTCAGTCGCTAATCACCGATGAAAGCTTTTCAGGAAGCGGTGTCACGGGAACAGGAGGATGGATCCGTTTTATTTCAGACAGCATTCGCCAGGTTTTAATAGGCGGATATAATGCCGCTGCCAAATCAGGCCCCTTGTTTTCCCATCTGATGCTTCAAAATAAAAATGGAGTATTGTTGAATGAAAGCAGCGCCAAAGTCAGGAAAGAATTGTTGTTTTCATCCGGGAGAATGTATTTGTCTGATTACATGATGATCATAGGAGATCATAATCCCGGGATCCTTAGCGGTTATGATTCGCTTCGCTTTTTTGTAACGGCCAATAAACCCGGCAGCGGGTATCTCATCCGTGAAAATATCAGGAATAGTGACGGAAGAATTGATTTTCCTGTCGGTAGCCATGATGATTCCTATACGCCAGCCGCTATTTTAAACAACGTATCTGCCGGAGATGATTATTATGTAAACGTTTTTGACAGTGTAAAAGCCGCCGGACTTACTGGTATTAATTTATTCCCCAAAAGTGTAAATAAAACATGGGAAATCGGAAAACGATCAAAGCCCGGATTGGATGATGAAGAAATTTTTTTACAACACTTAACCAGGGATGAGGGAACACAATTCAAAGCAAACAGAAATAATGCTTATGTTGCATTCTACAATGGAAATGCATGGGATACCAGCGCTCCTCAAAGTACCCCGGTACCTGGGTTCATTACAACCGGCAGCAGCTTAAATGGCAGTGGCGTGAACAGCAGGCTTTTTTATAACAGCATAAGTTCGCCATCCTACTTTACAAAACTTACCGGCACCGGAACTTCTGCACTGAAGACAATTCTTTGGTTCAATGCCAGGAGAACCGGATATAATACCGTACTTGCTTACTGGGATACAAAACCGGAAGTGAGTGTCCGTTACTTTGTACTCGAAAGGATGTTGAGCAATGAAAACAGTTTTATACAGGTGGATACGGTTTTGTCATTGATAAACGGGGCTATCAGTTTATCACAGCTGGACTATGCTACAATAGATTCAAATGGCTATACCGGAATCAGTTTCTATCGTCTGAAAGTAGTTAGTCTTGACGGCACTTATTTTTATTCCAACACTGTGGCGGTGGGTGGAATGCCGGGAACCGGCATTAATCTGATCTGGCCGAATCCGACACAAGGGCCTTTCTATGTAAGCTGTGATCCGGTCTGGAAGATTCAAACTATTGTGATATGGAATGCAATAGGACAGAAGATAAAAGAGGAAAGCACCAACGGTCGTAATATCATTCCTATGGAGTTATCAATACCTGGAACTTATTTTGTCGGATTTGTAAGAGAAGGAGGCCGGATAATTGAAACCAGGAAGCTGGTTGTGGTGGGAAAATAAACTATTTAAATCATCAGTGGGCTTCCAGCCAGTTATTACCGGTTCCTATCTCAGCAACTACCGGCAGGTCATTCGGCAAACGTAATGCGGTTTGCATGCAATCAATAATCACAGGTTGGATCAGAGCCACTTCATCTTTCCATGCATCAAAGACCAATTCATCATGCACCTGAAGGATCATTTTAGATTTAAATTTATGTTCCATGAAGGAATTGTGAATCTTTATCATGGCCAGCTTGATCATATCGGCAGCGGTACCCTGGATAGGCGAGTTGATCGCATTCCTTTCTGCAAAACCCCTGACCGTGAAATTAGCTGAGTTGATATCCCGCAACCATCTCTTTCTTCCCATCAGAGTTTGCACATAACCATTTTCCCTTGCGAAATTGATAGTATTGTCCATATATCTCTGAATACCGGGGAATTGTTGTTTGTATGTATCAATGATCTGCTTTGCTTCTGATCTTGAAATGCCCAAATTATCAGCCAGGCCGAAGGCGCTTTGCCCGTAGATGATACCGAAGTTTACACTTTTTGCCTTGTAACGCATCTCTTTTGTCACCTCTTTTTCATCCACATCATACACTTTTGCAGCAGTGGCAGTATGAATATCTTTTTTAGCAAAAAAAGCATCGCACATGTTTTTATCTCCGCTGATTGCGGCTACAATGCGTAACTCGATCTGGGAATAATCGGCACTGATCAATACATGATCTTTATCTCCCGGGATAAATGCCTTACGGATCTCTTTTCCCCTGTCTGTGCGTATTGGTATGTTTTGAAGATTAGGGTTGTTGCTGGCAAGCCTTCCCGTCACAGCAACAGCCTGGCCATAGGTGGTGTGCACTCTCCCTGTCTTACGATTGATCATCTGGGGAAGTGCATCCACATAAGTTGATTTCAACTTCGCATATTCCCGGAAAGCAAGGATGTCATCCACAATCTTGTTCTGATGAGCGAGCTTTAACAGTACCTCTTCCCCGGTGGCATATTGTCCTGTCTTTGTTTTTTTTGCTTTTGGATCCAGCTTCAATTTCTCAAATAAGACTTCACCCAATTGTTTGGGCGAAGCGAGGTTAAAACGAACTCCGGCTGCATTATAAACAGCCTCTTCACATTTTTTTGCTTCACGGTCCAGTTCTTTTGAATATTCATTCAAAAACTCTTCATCAATCTTCACTCCCGTGAATTCCATTTCTACCAGCACCTTTACCAATGGATTTTCCACTTCATAGAAGACTTTCTCCACTTCTTTCTGCCTGAGCTCGGGAAGAAAAATCTTTTTTAACTGAAATGTAATGTCGGCATCTTCGGATGCATACTCCTTGATTTTTTCCAGCGCTACATCCCGCATGTTACCCTGCGCTTTACCCTTTTTTCCGATCAGTTCTTCAATATGCACCGGTTCATACAGCAGGTATTTTTCACTAAGCTGGTCCATACTTCTTTTGCCATCCGGCTCAATCACATAATGTGCCAGCATGGTGTCAAACAAAGGCCCTTTCATTTCCATATCATACCACTTCAGCACCAACAAATCATATTTAATGTTATGTCCTATCCAAGTTTTGGACTTGTCTTTGAATACAGATTCAAAGTGTGACAGGATTTCTTTTGTCTTTTTCTGATCCCGAGGGCAGGGAATATAATAAGCCTCACCTGGTTTCACGCAAAAGCACATGCCCACCAGCTCGGTATCATTTGCATCAAGCCCGGTGGTCTCTGTATCGAAACATATCTCACCGGATTTTTTTAATAGGGAAACCAGTTTTCTTATAGAATCAATATTAGCAATCACTTCGTATTTATGAGGAGTGTTGTGAATATTCTTAGAAACGGAAAGGACTCCTTCGTTTGTAGTTTTTTCTTCAAAGGGCGTTTCTTTGTTTGCATCAGGTCCTGCAGTTGAAGATTCTTCAGTAATGATATTTCCAAACAGGTCGGTTTGTATTCCCTGCGGTATCTTTTTTTCGACAACTGACTTTGGTTTTACTTCGTATAAAGAATACTCCTCACCCAAAATTCTTTTTCCCAATGTCCTGAATTCTAATTCTGAAAACACCTGTTTCAGTTTTTCCTTATCCGGATCTTTAATTCTGAAATTGTCTTCATGAAACTCTACGGGAACATCAGTAATGATCGTTGCCAGTTTTTTGGAAAGTAGGGCATCCTCTTTCCCTTTTTTCACTTTTTCTCCTAAAGCGCCTTTTATTTTTTCTGCATTGGCTAAAACATTTTCCAGTGTGTCATATTCTGCCAGAAGTTTGGCGGCAGTCTTCTCTCCCACTCCCGCAATCCCGGGAATATTGTCGGAAGAATCACCCATCAGTCCGAGTACATCAATGACCTGGGACACATCTTTAATATTCCATTTTCCGCATACTTCTTCCGGTCCAAGGATCTCTGCATCTCCTTTTTGATAAGGCGGTTTATAAATTTTTATTTTATCGGAAACAAGTTGGCCGTAGTCTTTATCTGGTGTGACCATGTACACTTCGTAACCTGCTTTGGCCGCCTGTTTACTCAAGGTTCCAATCACATCGTCTGCTTCATATCCATCCACCTCAACAATAGGAATATTAAATCCTTCAATAATTCTTTTGATATCGGAAACCGAATCCAGGATATCTTCAGGAGTTTCCTGGCGATTGGCTTTATAGTCTGCAAAATCAGTGTGCCTTTCAGTGGGGGCGGCAGTGTCGAAACACACGGCTATATGAGTCGGCTTCTGATTATTGATCAGATCGACTAATGTATTGGTAAAGCCAAACTGAGCATTGGTGTTCTTTCCTTTGGCAGTAAGGCGGGGATTGCGGATCAAAGCATAATAAGCACGGAAAATGAGTGCAAAAGCATCCAGCAGAAATAATTTTTTTGCCATGCCACTAAGTTAGTTATTTCAAGCCGAGCACGGCAAAACCGTAAAAAGAGAACTCCGGCAGAATGTACCGGAGTCCATAACTGAGCCTTTTATATAATTAATGGAATAGTTTAGTTCTGTGCTGCTTTTGTTTCTGTTTTTAAAGGAATGGCCTGTTGATCTTCGACAGTATTAATAGCAGTTGTTTTCTTTTCAAAATTTTTCGCAGCGTTTTCAACCGATACAGTTCCGTTGAAAGCAGCCGTGCTTTGCGGAGCTGATAATCCGTTGTCCGATGCTTTATCCTTATGAATAAAGTTCAGATACAAAGCAAAAAATAAAAGATTGAAAGCAAAAAAATTCAAGGCTCTGCGAACACGCTTTTTCATATATCGGATTTTAAGTTTTACAATTGGATTACTGGACTTCAGATGCTAAAGTAGGCTAATACTTAACAGGCTGCAAGTGTTAAGAGGATATGATTAGTCAAATTAAGGACAAGTACTTTTGCCTTTTTCGTATAACTACGGTCGCTGCTTCAGTTTTCCGAAAAAAATCATTTACCGTGCTCCCGGAGGACAATACTCTTTCAGGAATTTTATGAAAGTGCTGTTCAGATGATTGGCGGTTCCCGCCCCTTCTGATATGCCATGTGTCCGGTTGGGATAGACCATCAATTGAAACACTTTTCCGCTTATGATCAGCTCATTGATCAGCACTTCGGCATTTTTATAATGAACATTATCATCCCCTGTTCCATGAATGTATAACAGGTTACCGCGAAGATCTTTGGCAAAAGTGTTTGGTGAAGATTGTTTGTAATCAGCTTCATTTTCCTGCGGTAATCCCATATAACGTTCCGTGTAGATGTTATCATAAAAGTGCTGATCGGTAACGGCTGCGATTGCGATCCCTGTTTTATATAATTCAGGATAACGGAACAATAAATTTAACGTCATAGCGCCGCCACCACTCCATCCATGCACTGCTACCCTGCTGGTATCAATGAAAGGCCATTTAAAGATTTCTTTTGCCGCCATTGCCTGGTCATGACTGTTGATCACGCCAATCTTTCTGTAAATAGATTTACGCCATTCTCTCCCTTTATATGCCGGTGTCCCCCTGTTGTCCAGTGTAATCCCGATATAACCATCCGGAATAAGCTGGGAAATAAATCTATCAAAACCGGGCACATCATCTGCTGTCGTTGAAGCAGGCTCTCCATATACATAGAAATAAACAGGATATTTTTTGCCCGGGTCAAAATCATTAGGCTTAGCCATGATACCGTCCATCTCTACACCATCCACTGTTTTGACCCTGAATTTTTCCAGTTTGAAACCCAGTTCAGGAGTTGTGAACCTGTCTTCTCCTTCAGGATAAACTTTCTTATGATCCGGCAAAGAAACAAGACGGATGTTATAGTTCCTATTGATGCTTCCATTGATCTGAGTAGCATATCTGGCATCGGGAGACAAGCGGTACATATTGGTCCCTTCAAATACAGCCGGTGTAACCCTGACCGTATCTGTACTATTGAGATGGACACGGTATAAATATTTCTGTGTGGCATCATAAGGTGCGGCATAGAAATAGATATTCTGCCCGGCATTGTCATAGGCCACCATGTCAGCATCAAAGTTCCCTTTTGTAAGCAGCGTTTCATTTTTTCCGTCTCTTGATACTTTGTAAATATGCATCCAGCCATCCTTTTCACTGGTCCATAAAAAAGATTTCCCGTTTTCCACCCAGGTCCAGGAGGGGCCGTCCCAACCAAATGGCTTTACCACATCCACCCATGCAGAATCACTGTCTGTATAAATCTTTCCTGCTTTTCCGGTAATTGCATTGCACATATAAAGAGTTGCTTCATTTTGTTTCCGGTTCAATTGCACCACCATGATATCCCTGTTATTTCCTGCCCAATCCATTCTTGGTAAATAGTTGTTTTCAGGATCGCCTGGTATTTGTAACCAATTGGTGATTCTTGTTGCAAGCGAGATGACACCGATCTTTACCTTGGATGGTTTTTCCCCGGCAACAGGATATTCTACAGGTATCACAAAAGGATAAAGAGAATCTGTGTTATTGATCATCAAATAATTCTTGGTAGGCCTTGCATCTACTCTCCAATAAGCAATACTCTTGCTGTCCGGGCTCCAGCGGAATCCATCCCGGCAACTCAATTCTTCCTCATATACCCAATCAAATGTTCCGTTGATGATCCTGTCTGTTCCGTCTTTGGTAAGTTGAGTTATCTTCCCGGTGGCCAGGTCTTCTACATATAAATTATGCTTGCTTACATAAGCCGCTTTCCTGTTATCAGGAGAAAATTTTGCAAACATCAAAGAGGAAGAAGGCAATCCTTTCCCAAGCTGTTTACCCTTAACAGAATTGAGATCAAAGTACCAGTAATCGCCGCGTGTGCTTCCCCGCCAAACTCTTTTAGAATTGGTATAGATTAAAATTTTTTTTCTATCCGTACTCCATACAATAGCCTCTGTCCTTGAATCTAATCCTGCCGCCTTGATCTGATCTGCAGACAGAATAAGTTTTTTGTTATTGAGATCATCAGCGCTGTAAACATAAATGCTTCCCATTTCACTTATCCAGAAATCATGTGAATCGGGTAACCACTGTAACCTGTTTATCGGAATTTCCCCCTGCGGCAGCGCTGCATTGGAAAACGCTTTTTCTTCTTTATTAAAATCTACCGGCTGTGCAACAGCAAAAAGAGTTGAAATAAAAAACAGGATAAAAAATAAAGATCTTTTCATATTGGAGCGTGTTTAAACGGAAAGTAAATTTAGTGAAACAAAGAAAAACAAATTCAGAAATATGATGAATGAACGTGTAACCCTGTGGTTTTATATTATTTCTTCATCTCTTCTAATTTTTTCTGTAAAATAAACATCTCATCTCTTAACCGTGCCGCTTCCATAAAATCAAGGTCACGGGCTGCATGCTCCATTTGTTTTTTGATCTTCCCGATGGCTTTTTCCATCTGAGGAATGGTTTTATATTCTACCTGATCTTCTGCTGCTACCGTAACGAGTTCTTCATCCGGTCCTATAGCATGAGTATCTGCGGGGTCATATCCTTTTACATCCAATACGGATGTCTGCTCAAATATCTGCTCTTTACTCTTTTTAATGGTCTTTGGAGTTATGTGATGTTCAATATTATAAGCGATTTGTTTTTCTCTGCGGCGATTTGTTTCATCAATAGTCTTTTGCATACTCCCGGTCATAGTGTCTGCATAAAAGATTACCAGGCCATCTACATTTCTTGCTGCACGTCCCGCTGTTTGTGTCAATGATTTTTCATTTCGCAAAAAACCTTCCTTGTCTGCATCGAGGATGGCAACTAATGATACTTCCGGCAGGTCCAGGCCTTCACGAAGAAGATTTACGCCCACCAATACATCTATTTCTCCTAACCGGAGTTGACGGAGTATTTCCACTCTCTCCAAAGCATCCACTTCACTGTGGATATATTTTGACCTGATATTGATACGGTGTAAATATTTATCCATTTCCTCTGCCATCCGTTTGGTAAGAGTGGTTACCAGAACACGATCGCCTTTCTTCACCCTCTTGTCAATCTCGTCCAGCAGATCATCTATTTCATTCACGCTTGGCCTGACCTCAATGGGAGGATCCAGTAAACCGGTAGGCCTTACCACCTGCTCCACGATCACACCGCCACTCTTCTCCAATTCATAAGTGTCCGGTGTAGCAGAAAGAAAAATGGTTTGATTCAGCATGGATTCAAATTCATAAAAGTTCAGCGGGCGGTTATCCAGCGCAGAAGGCAAACGAAACCCGTAATCAACGAGAATGAGTTTTCTGCTGCGGTCACCACCATACATACCGCTTACCTGCGGGATGGTCTGATGACTTTCATCAATGACACATAAATAATCTTTCGGAAAATAATCCAGCAAACAGAAAGGTCTGGTTCCGGGTTTGCGGCGGTCAAAGAAACGGGAATAATTTTCCACTCCATTGCAATAACCTAATTCTCGGATCATCTCGACATCATAGTTTACCCGTTCGGTCAATCGCTGTGCTTCGATATATTTTCCGACGCTTTTGAAATAATCTACCTGGGCTGCCATCTCATCCTGAATCTCCGCAAGGATCTGCTGCATCATATCCTTCGGCGCCAGGTAAAGGTTGGCAGGAAAGATCGCAGCATTCTCCATCACTCCGATGCGTTTACCCGTTACCACATCAATACTTTCGATCTCCTCAATTTCATCCCCGAAAAAAGTAATGCGGTATCCGAAATCAACATAAGGGAGGTTAATATCCACAGTATCGCCTTTGACCCGGAAACTTGCTCTTGTAAATTCAACTGTCGTTCTGTTATATAATGAATCTACCAAAGAATGAAGAAAGCCTTGCCTTGAAATAACCTGTCCTTTATGAATGCGAATGATCCCGTTCTCATACTCGGTAGGATTTCCCATACCATAAATACAACTCACACTTGCCACTACAATGATATCCCTTCGCCCGCTTAACAATTCTGAAGTGGCATGAAGCCTTAATTTGTCCAGTTCATCATTTATGGAAAGGTCTTTTTCAATATATATATCACTTACAGGCAAGTAAGCTTCAGGCTGGTAGTAATCATAGTACGAAACAAAATACCCCACAGCATTTTCAGGAAAGAAATGTTTAAACTCGCCGTACAGTTGTGCTACCAGCGTTTTGTTATGTGTTATTACAAGAGTAGGGCGTTGTACATTCTGGATCACGTTGGCAATGGTAAAAGTCTTACCGCTTCCTGTCACGCCCAGTAAAGTCTGGTATTTTTCTCCCGAAAGAACTCCTTCCGTTAATTGGCGGATCGCTTCAGGTTGATCACCTGCGGGTTTATATGATGCATGAAGCTTAAATGGCATAAGGACCGGTCTGCAAATTTACGAGATAGTTTTGCCATGGGTCGCATCACCATCGTGTATCATATTTCGTAAAAAATCTGTATTGGTAATACTTGGCTTAATAACCTTTAACCCAAATCATGCAACCAATATTCGCTCTTACTTCAATAATTTCACCCAAACATAATCATCCATCACTTTACCATTTTTGATCACCGCTTTTTTACGGATGGATTCCAGATAAAAGCCGTTTTTCTCCAGCACTCTCATGGAAGCTTTGTTATGTTCAAAAACCTCTGCATACAAACGATAAATATGGGTGAGCTGCGGAATGGTCTGATCCAGCAATAACCTCACTGCCTCTGTAGCCACTCCCTTACCCCAAAATGGTTCAGCCAGCCAGTATCCGACCTCTGCCGAGCAGCTATAAACATCTTCCTTAGGATGAACACCGCAACTGCCGGCAAGGCCATCGTCCACTTCAATAGCGAAAGTGTATTGAGGAATTTTGCTTTCATTGGCAGTAATCCAAAACATGGCATCCCCCAGGGTGTAGGGATTCGGAAAAGTATCTCTCATGTTATCGGCTATCTTTTTATTATTAGCATACTTTGTCAATAGCCCTGCATCTTCTATTCTCCATTCTCGTAACCGGGTTTTCATTGGTTCAGTTTTCGGTGAATGTATGTTGAATAGTCTGTCAGCAATGTTTTATATTCTTCATGCATCAACGGGGATGTCAGGAGAAAATCTGCTGTTGCCCGGTCACAGGCAAACGGGATGTTCCAGATCACAGCGACCCGAAGTAAAGCTTTTATATCAGGGTCATGAGGTTGTGCTTCCATTGGATCCCAGAAAAAGATCAGCACGTCCAGTTCGCCCCCTGCGATCTTTGCTCCCATTTGCTGATCGCCACCCAATGGTCCGCTCAACAATTTTGTGACAGGAAGATCCAGTACTTCTTCAAGTAAGGTGCCCGTTGATCCGGTGGCATACAGTGAATGCCGGGACAGAACTGTTTTATTGTATTCAGCCCATTCCATCAGTTCTGCTTTTTTATTGTCATGAGCTACCAAAGCGACCCTTTTCTTTGTGCTCATTTTTCTTGTATCCATAAGCTGATTTTGAAAACAGAAAGGAAAAGGTACAAAAAAACCGTCTAGCAGGTGGAGAGACGGCTATATGAACTTACACATCTTTTTGAACTATACGGCCTGAGATTCTTTTACCTTCTCCCTGATCTTAGTTTCAATTTCATTGGTAAGTTCAGGATTATCCAGTAAAAGTTGTTTCACTGCTTCACGGCCTTGTCCCAGTTTGTCATTATTATAGCTGAACCAGCTTCCGCTCTTTTGAACGATGCCGAGATCAACACCAAGATCAAGTATTTCACCCGTCTTGGAAATACCTTCTCCGAAAATGATATCAAATTCAGCTGTACGGAAAGGAGGGGCAACTTTATTTTTTACCACTTTTACCTTCACACGGTTACCGATCGCTTCATCACCATCTTTGATCTGTGCCATGCGACGAATATCAAGCCGTACCGATGAATAAAATTTCAATGCATTACCTCCGGTTGTCGTTTCGGGGTTGCCAAACATCACACCTATTTTTTCCCTCAACTGATTGATGAAAATGCAGATGGTATTCGTTTTGGAAATGGTGGCCGTCAACTTACGAAGCGCCTGGCTCATCAGTCTGGCCTGCAATCCCATTTTACTGTCACCCATTTCGCCTTCCAGTTCGCCTTTAGGAACCAGAGCTGCTACAGAATCTATCACAACCACATCAAGTGCGCCGGAAAGAATCAGGCGATCGGCAATTTCCAAAGCTTGTTCACCATAATCCGGCTGAGAGATGAGGAGATTGTCAACATCCACCCCAAGCTTTTGAGCATAAGCGCTGTCAAAAGCATGTTCTGCATCAATGATGGCACACATACCACCCTTCTTTTGTGCTTCAGCAATGACATGTGTGGCAACGGTTGTTTTACCGGAAGATTCAGGACCATAAATCTCAACCACTCTTCCTCTCGGCAGGCCACCGATTCCTAATGCAATATCCAGCCCGATGGAACCGGTAGAAATCACCTCCATCTGTTGTTCGCCCTTCTCATTCATCATCATTACACTGCCTTTGCCAAAATCTTTTTCGATCTTGTCTATGGTAAGCTTCAGAGCTTTTAGTTTCTCGGTGTTGGGGGTAGTAGCCATAATGAAAATTTTATTTGATTAATGATTTTTAATTTCTGACTTGCAGCAGCCAAAGTTAACCTTTCGGGCGGGCTGCCACTAAATATTTTTTGAACCTTCAAAGCTAAATGATTTAGTAATTATAAACTAATTATTTTGGAAAATATTTATAAAAGTCCGGTATTTTCAAAAAGGGAGCTTTGTATTTTATATCGGCATTTTATGAACAGCGATACGGGAAAATACCTGATGGTGGCAGGCGGGATACTGCTGCTGGCCGGAATCATTGTTTATTTTTTTCATGACAAGCTTCAATGGATCGGCAGGCTACCGGGTGATATATGGATTGAAAGAGAAAACTTCCGCTTTTATTTCCCTGTTACGACCATGATACTGCTAAGCCTTCTTATTACGGCTATTATTTCAATGATCAGAAAGATATTTTAGCTGTAGCAAATAAAAAAGTTATATTCGATACAGATCTGTACGTTCATTTTTTCTCTACAGCATAAATGGCCTTAATCGTTTTGATCAACGAATCCGGCGTTACAGATATACTATCAATTCCCTCTTCAACCAAAAACTGGGCAAAGTCCGGGAAATCCGAAGGCCCCTGCCCGCAGATACCCACTTTTACTTTGTTTTGTTTGGCGACCTGTATCAGTTTGTGCAACATTTTTTTTACTGCCGGATTTCTTTCGTCATATAAATGTGCCACCAGGGATGAATCGCGGTCCAACCCAAGCATCAATTGCGTAAGGTCATTGGAGCCAATTGAGAATCCATCTATAAACTTTGAAAACTCATCTGCCAGAGTAATATTCGAGGGGATTTCCGCCATTAAATATATTTCAAGTCCGTTTTTGCCTCTTTCCAAACCGAATTCTTTCATGACATCACTCACCCGGTGCAGTTCTTCCACCGTCCTGCAAAAGGGGATCATAACCACCACATTTTCTAAACCCATTTCTTCACGCACAATTTTAATTGCTTTACATTCCAAACCAAAGGCCGGTTTATATTTTTCGGAATAATACCGGGAGGCGCCCCGCCATCCGATCATCGGGTTTTCTTCATGCGGTTCAAAATATTTTCCACCTAAAAGATTGTAATATTCATTACTCTTAAAATCACTGAACCGTACGATCACTTTATTTGGATAAAATGCCGAGGCGATCTTTGCAATACCATAAGAAAGCCGCCTGATAAAGAAATCTTCCTCATTCTCAAAACCCACAATCATTTTTCTGATTGCATCGGAAAGTTCTTTATCATTAAGCTCCTTGTGCTTTAATAATGCCAACGGGTGGGCCTGGATATAATTGTTGATGATGAATTCTTCTCTGGCAAGACCTACGCCTGCATTAGGCATGTGTGAGAAACGGAATGCAAGGCTGGGCGAGGCTACATTAAGCATGATCGGTGTTCTCAACGCTGGCAGATCCCGGAGGTCGGTCACAGTTTTCTGAAAAGGAACAGCGCCATCATAAATAATACCATCATCCCCTTCTGCGCAGGATGCGGTTATCAACTGGCCTTCGCTTAAAATTTCAGTGGCGTTGCCGCAACCGACAATTGCAGGAACTCCCAATTCTCTGGCCACGATCGCAGCATGGCAGGTACGGCCACCTTTATTCGTAATGATCGCAGAGGCTTTTTTCATAACCGGCTCCCAATCGGGATCGGTCATATCCGTTACCAATACATCGCCGGCTTTGAATATATGGCCTTCTGTCACCCGTTTATCCAGGGAATATAAAATGGATACTTCCCCTGTTGCAATCTTGTCTCCCACAGCAATCCCTTTAAACAAAGGAGTCCGGGGCACAGATTGATCAATGACAAATCCGCTGATTTTTGTATAATCCTTTTGCGAGTGAATCGTTTCAGGCCTTGCCTGAACGATAAACAATTCTTTACTCAACCCATCAATGGCCCATTCAACATCCATAGGACACCAACGGCCTCTTATTTTAGAATAATACTCTTCGATTTCCATCACCCACTCAGCTAACTGCAGTATCCTGGCATCAGTCAGGCAGTAACGCTGCTGTAAAGATCTTTCTACCGGTATTACCTTGACTCTTTCATCAGGGTTATCTCCATACACCATCATCCGGTCTTTATTTCCCAGCTTTTTTTCTATTACACTCTTATAACCTTTTTTCAGTGTCGGTTTGAAAACCAGATATTCATCGGGGCTTACAGATCCCTGTACGATCATTTCACCCAGGCCGAAAGATGCATTGATCACTACTACATTTTTAAAACCGCTTTCCGTGTCCAGTGAAAATGCAACGCCGGAAGCCGCCAGGTCGCTTCTTACCATTTTCTGTATGCAGACAGATAACCCGATTTCAAAATGATCATACCCAAGGCCCTGCCGGTAACTGATCGCCCTGTCTGTAAACAATGATGCAAAACAATTGCGGACAGAGTTGATCAACGATGCAGGGCCCCTTACATTCAAATAAGTTTCCTGCTGGCCGGCAAAAGATGCATCCGGAAGATCTTCGGCAGTGGCAGAAGAACGAACAGCTACATCGGTCTGGTCCTGGTCGTACTTCTTTGACAGCTCATAATATTTTTCAATGATCAATTCACTCAATTCTTTTGGAAACCTTGAATTTTTCAACAACGTTCTTACCTGCAGGCCACCGCGGCGTAATGATTCAATGTCGTTGTAGTCAATAGCATTGATAATGTTTTTTATTTTTTCTTCCAGGTCGTTTGCACGCAGAAATTCACGATAAGCGTTCACTGTGATTACAAATCCGCCGGGAATATTGACACCCAGCTTGCCGAGATTCTGAAGCATTTCACCGAGAGAAGCGTTTTTGCCACCGGCCAGATCAACATCATTCATTCCTACTTCCTCAAGGTTGAGGAGAAAGCTTTTTGATTTCATAAAAATCGGTTGTGTTACAAAAATACAATGATAGTCCGGAATATATTTATTTTTTTAATATGTCATGCATACATATTATACCGGATGAAAGATCACTGATTGATTTTTTATAAAGTAATCCAGTGACCCCGGTTGCTCATAGGAGGACACGAGAAATATTTTCCGGGAACTTCCCCGCTTTATTCCTATTCATAAAAAAAACTACAAAAGCAAAGTGAGCTGATTCAATATAACGGAATGATCCGGACTGAAGAAGAGTTTTCAATTATGCCGGAAGAATCAGGCTAATTGCTCCCTGACCGCAATCCTGTTTCTTTCCAATGCAGGTTTCTTTTTCCGCTTTAATCTTTTCTTTAGTTTGTTCAGCCAGATTAAAGTGCCGGTAACCGGAAGACTGGTGGCGATCAGGCAGGAGAGAAAATAAATTATTTTGGAAAACATTCCATAAGTAGTACCTACATGTATTGCTTTGATTGATCCGGAAATTCTTTCATTAAATGGTTTTTCTCTGAAAATTTCTGACTTTAATATTTTACCGCTGTATTGGTCTATTGTTAATCGGTCAGAAGCAGCAGGAGCAAAAAAACCGGTTCTGGATTTTGATACTGTCACTGTAGCTACAGAATCGGAAGGCAGTAAAATAGAATAGTTCCCGTCATAAGCCAATATTTTGTCAGCCGTTTTTATATGATCATCTATGACCAGAACCGGGGCACTAAGTTTATTTTCGGGAATGGCGGACTGAACCGGTTTTTCTTTAGGGGCATCTTGGGGTTTATAAGTTCCTAAAATTTTGTGCATCCCTGTACGATACCATCCAAAAGACCATTGCGGGCCGGTAAGACCCATCAGCAATAAGAAGAACAAAGCGTAAAAGGCAAGTGTGTTGTGTAAATCGTGATTCGTTCTTTTCCAACCCGCATTCCATTTTATTTTCAAGCCTTGTTTCCAGGATTTTATTCTTTGTGGAAACCAGATGATAAGTCCGGTGATACATCCCAATGTAAAGATTATAGTAGCGATACCGGTGATCATACTTCCCAGTTCCCTGTTTGTAATATTATTAAAAATGGGTTTTTCGATTTTATCGAGTAATAACCAGCGATGAAGGCTAAACATTGTACCCATGAACTCACGTCCCCGGTTTTTATCTTTTGTAGTACCGGTAATGGCTCCTGTATAAGGATCTAAAAAGTAACCAATGCTACTCCGTTTATCATCGCTTTTCATTATTACATTAAACTGATAGGTGCGGTCCGGTGCGGCAGGAACAGACAAACTACTGATCTTCCCCCCGCTGGCAGCCTCCACTTTTTTAATCAGAGAATCAACCGGAAGCCTGATACTACCGGGCGAATAGCTCACCCGGTACAACTGCGGAGATGCGTTTTCAGTTATCTCAGTATTAAATACATAAATAGTGCCGCTAAGACAAATGACAAAAACGATCAGGCCGCTTGAGAGTCCCAGCCATAGATGAGCATTCATAAAAATTTTTCTTGTTCTTTGCCACCAGGTTTTTCGTGTTGTTGCCTTTGACATAGTTTTTGCTTAATTAGTAATAATTTTTTAAAGAAATATTCTTTTTAGAGGTATTTTTCTATTTAGGAAAGCTGTTTACAGTAAAACAATCAGATTTTTCAGGAATTAAATTCATTTTTTTTAAGGGTGACCAGTCTGAAATCCTCCATCAATAAAAATTGTTTGAATTTTTTTCTTTACTGTGCAAAACAACAACCCGTAAATTTTTTAACCTTCCGGTTACAGGAAAATATTTTTACAAAATACGAAAACAATGAAGTACCTCTGAAACACAACATACGGGTATTTGAAGGTGTTTATTTATCCGGGTACCATTATTGAGAACAGGAAATGTCTGGGGAAGAATTTACCGGTGCATTACTGAAATCATAGCAGGCATGATTATACCATAGAATTGTTGTAGAAGTTTGTGCGATTCAATCTCTTTTATAAAAGCTTTGTTCTCCGGCATCCATCACCGGGCCAAGGTGTAATATTTTTTCTGCAAAACTGTCAATTTTTTGTTCCACCTCTTTTACGTCTTTGGATTTAATGAAAGACCCGATCACATGGCTTTCTGCATCAGGAATTGCTGCTTCTTCTTTCAGGCTGTCCGGGGTTCCCAGTTGGGCAAACATCCTTTTCATGGCGCTCACTTTCACAACTGGATCCTGGTGCTCTTCATCTTTATAATAGTACAATAGCAGCACCGGAACCGTTACCTTTCTGAAAGTGGATTCCTTCATAGTGTCTTCCAGCAGTTCTTCCAACTGAACCAACGATCTAGTGGAATAGGTCTGATACCAGTATCGCCGGGCAAGTGATGATGTATCACTGCCATGAATGTGTTTTCCCTTTACCAGTTCAGCTATTTGCAGTCCCCAATGATTATTCAGTAACCAGGCAAATTCATCATTGATAGCGATATTGGGAGAAAGCAAAATAAGCGCTGCAATATCGGAGTATTCTGATGCGAGCATGAGGGAAAGTGTGCCTCCGGTAGATGTGGACATGAGTATCACCTTCTTCCCCAGCTTTTTGCCAATGACGTACGCTTCCTTGGCCGAATTCCATAAACGGTCTGCGGAAAAATTAGCCAGGGGATTTGTAGTGTCTATTCCATGATCTGCCAGCCTTGAAAGAAACAGGTTACATCCGAATTTTTTTGCAAAATCAATATGAACAGGATTGCCTTCTTCCTGGCTTGCTGTGAAACCATGAAGATATACAACTGAATATTCTGTCTGATTTTTCAGGGAATCATTGGCCCAGATAATCCTTGCTTCATTATCCGGTTTCAGTTGATGTAAAGATTCTCCGGCCTGAATGTATTGTTCTAATGCTTTTGCATCTGCGGGAACAACCGGAAGACCTTTTGAAAATTTCGGTGCAGAAGGCTGCGGACCAAGGAAATTAATGACGATCAGCAGAATTAATAGCCCTCCCAAAATTTTGAGGAATCTCATAAAGGACATTTCTCAATAAATCTACAAAGTATTAAACAAAGGCCTGTTGTATGACCGACCTTTATTGATACCGGAGCATTTCTACTTCGGTTATCAAAGATCAATATTTCATTTGTGGTCCCCGCAATTTTGTTGTAACTTTGCGCCTCTTTTTTAATTTGAAAGATCACCACTTTAACTGCAGTACAAAGAAGAATGAAGATGAGGGAGATGGGTTTTTGATTTTTTAACTTTTTAACTTTTTATGGATATCAGAAATATAGCGATCATAGCACACGTGGACCACGGAAAAACCACTTTGGTGGACAAGATCCTGCGGGCTACAAAAGTTTTCCGTGACAACCAGGAAACAGGTGAGTTGATCATGGATAGCAACGACCTGGAAAGGGAGAGGGGAATCACCATTTTTTCGAAAAACGCTGCAGTAACCTACAAAGAAGTTAAGATAAATGTCATTGATACTCCCGGTCACGCAGATTTCGGTGGAGAAGTGGAGCGGGTGTTAAAAATGGCTGATGGTGTTTTGCTTCTGGTGGATGCTTTCGAAGGGCCGATGCCTCAAACTCGTTTTGTTTTGGAAAAAGCATTGCATCTGAATCTGCGCCCCATCGTAGTGATCAATAAAGTGGACAAACCCAATTGCCGCCCTGAAGAAGTGCACGATGCCATTTTTGATCTGTTCTTCAACCTTGGTGCAACAGAAGAGCAACTGAACTTTCCTGTTTTTTACGGAAGCGGTAAGAACGGATGGTTTAATGATTCACTGACGAAAACAGATAATATCAACCCCCTGCTGGATGGTATTTTAAAATATGTTCCTGCCCCGAAAGTGGAAGAAGGAACTTTGCAATTGCAGATCACCTCTTTGGATTATTCATCTTTCCTGGGACGTATCGCCATCGGCAAGGTGAACAGAGGAGTGATCAAAGAAACTCAGCAGGTATCATTGGTGCAGGCGGATGGTGCTGTAAAAAAATTGAAAGTAAAAGAACTTTATGTATTCGAAGGGTTAGGGAAAAGAAAAGTGAGAGAAGTGGTAGCCGGCGATATATGCGCTGTGGTCGGCATTGAGGATTTCAATATCGGTGACACCATTGCAGATCCGGAAGAACCTGAAGCGCTGCCGGTGATCAGCGTGGATGAGCCGACCATGAGCATGCAGTTCGGAATCAACAATTCCCCGTTCTTTGGCAAGGATGGCAAATTTGTAACCTCCCGTCATATCCGTGACCGGTTAATGAAAGAAACGGAAAAAAATCTTGCATTAAAGGTTGAAGATTCTGAGAGTGCTGATAGTTTTTTGGTTTATGGAAGAGGTATTTTACATCTCGGAATTCTTATTGAAACGATGCGCCGGGAAGGATATGAGTTGACTGTGGGGCAGCCACAGGTAATTACCAAAGAAATCAACGGAAAGAAATGCGAACCGTATGAAACACTGGTAGTGGATGTGCCACAGGAATATGCCTCTAAAGTGATTGATCTGGTGACAAGAAGAAAAGGAGAGATGCTGGTGATGGAAACCAAAGGTGATATGCAACACCTCGAATTCGAGATCCCTTCAAGAGGATTGACGGGCCTGCGTACCCAGATGCTAACCAATACAGCAGGAGAAGCGGTGATGCATCACCGGTTCAGCGAATTTAAACCCTGGAAAGGTTTGATACCAGGCAGGACCAACGGGGTAATGATTGCTAAAGAACAGGGAGCCACGACCGCATATTCTTTAGATAAACTTCAGGACCGCGGATTCTTTTTTGTGGATCCGGGGGAAGATGTTTATAAAGGAATGATCATCGGAGAACACAGCAAGCCCGGCGATCTGGTGGTGAATCCGAATGAAGGAAAAAAACTTACCAATATGCGGGCCAGCGGCAGCGATGCGGCTACCAATATTGCACCCAAACGGCTGATGACGCTGGAAGAATGCATGGAATACATCCAGCAGGACGAGTGCATTGAAGTGACTCCCAAATTCATCCGTATGAGAAAAGTGATACTGGATGAAGATGAAAGAAAGAAACAGGCCAAGCGGCTCAGTACCGAAGCAGTATGATTAGCTAATTACGATATTGATGTTTTAAATGATCCCCAGCTTTGTTGCTTTTCCAATAAGTATCGCTGTATTTTTTGCATCAAATTTTTCCAGCAGGCTTTTTCGGTGGGTATTTACGGTGGGTATGCTGATGAATAATTTTTCTGCTATTTCATTATTGGTTAATCCTTCGGCAATTAACTGTAACACTTCTTTTTCACGCCGGGAAATGGGAGGCATCTTATCTTCTTTTTCACGAAGGGAGAGATTGGCTTCATGGCTAAGATATGTTTTTCCATGTTGAACGGCTTCAATCGCATCTAACAATTCTTCTTTCGTTGCATTTTTCAACACATAACCCGAAGCGCCATTGTCTATCATGTTGCGGATAAATGCCTGTTGATTGAAAGTGCTTAATCCCAGTACAAATACCGAAGGATATTTTTGCCGTACTTCCTTGCACAAATCTATCCCACTCATATCAGGCAGGTTAATGTCCATTAAAATAATATCCGGCTGTTGGTTTTTCAAAAAACCCAGGCAGGATGCTGCATTGGTAGCATGGCCCATCCATTCAAT
>JAIXKI010000002.1:463500-464548 GCA_026936105.1 Chitinophagales bacterium | reverse complement strand
TTATTTCAATCAACACCGAAGTGCCTTTGCCCTCACCACTCTGCACATCAATTTTTCCTTTCAAAAAATCAACCCGGTTTTGAATATTGCTCCAGCCAATGCCATTTGCATTTTTTAATATGGCAATATCAAATCCTTTTCCGTCATCTTCCACTGTTACCGATAAAAGTTTTTCTGCTTTTGCATACTGCGCCTGTACCAATAAATTTTTAGCTGCAGCATGTTTAATCGTATTGTTTACCAACTCCTGTACAATGCGGTAAATGGTTACTGCAGTAGTTTGTTCAATTTCTGTTTCATTCAACCCCATGGAATGATAACTGGTATGTATGACGCCGCTTCTGTCTATTTCATTACAATACTCTTTTAGCGCAGTATCCAATCCATATTTCACCAACACTTCGGGCATCATATTATGTGCCACCCGGCGCATTTCTCTGATGGAGCTGTCCAGCATATCAATGCTGCGTTCAAAAGCCTGTGCGTTGTCAGGCGTCATGATTAAATTCCCTTTCATATTGCTTAATGAAAATTTAATGCCACTGAGCATGCCACCCAATCCATCGTGCAAATCTTTGGCAAGGCGGGTGCGTTCCTGTTCTTCTCCTTTTAGAACAGCCTCCGTAGCGGTGAGTTGTTTTTCTGTTTCTAATTCATCAATCCTTGCCTGTTGAAGTTTTTGGCGGTTTTTATAGTTGCGATAACTTAATAGTGAAATTAAAAGTAAAGCAACGGCACTGCCGGCAAGTATATAGTTAAGTGTATTTTTTTGACGGAGTTGTGATTGTTGTAACTGGATTTGTGATTCTTTTTTTTGGGTTTCAAATTTTTTTTCCAAAAGCAGTGTTTTGTTTTGAACCTCCTCGCCTGTCAACATATTTTCAATGCTCTTTGTACTATCTAAGTATTTTTCTGCTCCTACAATATCGTGCATGGCAAATAAAATGCTGGACATTAATTTAAATCCTTCCACTTTATCTGCCTTCATATCCAGACTATCAGCAATTTTTAAAGATGCAGATATGTATTCTTTTGCTTTTGCAAAATC
>JAIXKI010000002.1:462174-463247 GCA_026936105.1 Chitinophagales bacterium | reverse complement strand
TAATTATTAGCCAGGTTTACCAATGCCTGCCCCAGTTCCAATTCATTTCCTGCTTTTCTAAAATATTGTGCCGCAGATTTGCCATAAGCCACTCCTTTGGCAAACTGATACAGATTTAAATATGCATTCTGTATCAGGTCATTCATCCGGGCTACATAATATTCGTTATTTATTTTTTCAAAATATTGCTTTGCGGTTTCATAATAAAAAACGGCGCTATCATTCTGTCCCAAATAATTAAAATTATTACCGGTATTTGCCATCGCTTTTGCGGTGAGCAAATCATCTTTCAATGCTTTTGCTAATTCAATGGCTTGTTTGTTCAACAATAAAGCACTGTCATAAGCGCCTTTAGAATTTAGTATTGCAGTATAGTTTGCAGCAAATTTGATGATGCCTCTTTTATAATTGAGCTGTTTACTGAGGTTGCCGGCTTGTAAATAATAGATGCCGGCCTGATTGGGGTCATTATATTCAATTTCATTTCCAATATCAATTAACAATAACACTTTTGAGGTATCTTCTTTGGCTACTGATAATCGTTTCAACAGGCTATCCTTCTTCAATTCGGATTGCGCTTTTGCATTAAATTGAGTAACAGTTATTAAAGCCAGTATTAATAAAATTGATCTAATCATTTTACAATAGTTCATACAACCAATTTACAAAAGAAAGAAATCAGAAGGAACGGGATATCATCTTTTTTAATGATTTTTTCTTTGTGATTTGGTGGCAAGATTTTTCGCCACGAAGACACCAGGACACCAAGGTTCACTAAGATTTTCTCTTTGTGCTGCTTTGTGTCTTTGTGCCTTCCCCGATTGCATACGGGACAGGAGTGGCAAGAATAACTTTCACCACGAAGACACTAAGGCACAAAGGTTCACGAAGTTTTATTTATATCTGTGCATCTGTGGCAATTAAAAAAATCATCTTTTTTAATGACCACGCTCCCTTTATACTTATTCTATTTTTACATTCCTATTTTCTAAATTAAATGCAATGCTAAAACATCTTGGTTTGTTTATTGTTCTTTGTTTTTTGGGTTTACAAATAAATGCCCAATACAGTGA
>JAIXKI010000002.1:461176-462164 GCA_026936105.1 Chitinophagales bacterium | reverse complement strand
GTTTGTTTATTGTTCTTTGTTTTTTGGGTTTACAAATAAATGCCCAATACAGTGATCAGGAGTTAAACAGAGATTCTATTGTAGGCTGGAAATATATCAGTAACCCCATCAATCCCAAAGCAGTTTATAAACCCATCAAAAGTCAGTACGGTTTTACTTATTCAGCATGGCAGCAGCAGGCTTCAGATGTGTTGATAAATTGGATACAACAATCTTACCTGCCCCGCGGGATGGTGATGCGTACCATCGCAAAAAATGACCAGCGCTGGTATGTAGATGTCAATGGGCCTTTGCAAAGCTATGGTGTAAACTTTTTGGGATACGATGCGCATTTTGTAAATGGTAAAATTGACCTTCATTGCTGCGAACAGGGGCTAAGATTAGTAGCTGGGTTCAATGATTTTCCGGGTGTATATATAAAAGGTTTTAATCCCGGTGGTATGTATTTTTTTGCAGAACAGGCTTCGTTCAGTGCCGGTGACGATGAAAAAAAACTATCCGAAGAAGGAGTTGATAAAAAAATTCAACCGAATGTATATCCTTACCGCACTTACCTTGACCATTTTCATAACAATGGCCAGCCCTTCAATAAAATTGGAATCGTCATTCCTAAAAATGGCGAATGGCCTTTTAAACCGGTATTGGTAAAAGATGCCATTGCTTTTTATCGTCAGCAATTGGCTGCCTACCCCGATTTGCTGAAGTATGATTACGATTACCGTATAAAAGAAATTAACGAAGCCATAGAACGTTTAAAACCTTATTACAATGAACCGGCAAAAATTCTTAACAGAACTATACTTACTGATGATAAAGAACATTCGGCTATAAGCCCTGTTGATATTATCAACGGAAAAAGTACAGACAAAACATTTCCAGAATATTTTATGCTCGTTTCTGCTACACAACAAACCATTGACCTTACAAAAAAAGACAGTCCGCTTTGGGTATATTTCAATTTAACACCAAAAAATATGGAGATGCAGGG
>JAIXKI010000002.1:460366-461065 GCA_026936105.1 Chitinophagales bacterium | reverse complement strand
GATGGGCATAGTTTTGAAAACGCCACTTTAAATACTATAAGCGGGCAACCAGGCAAATGGATTTCTATTCCGGATGCATATACTTTCTATCCGGATTTCTCAAAGCAGCTTCCTGCAGCATTTACTATAAGCTACGATGTGTATTTTGGAAGCAATATTTCAAATAAGAGAACACCTCTTTATTTCAGGATAGATACTAAAGACCCCAATCCTAAAAAAAGTAACCCGATAGATTTACACGACATCAATAGGGAAGGTTTTCAATTTGCAATAGCTATGAGTGGTGAAGGAGAAACCAACAAAAGATACATGAGTGCCAACATGGATGAAGTAAGCAACAAAATAAACGCTACTCCTTTTAAAGCAAAAGATGTTGCACATATCAGCATTTCAATAAATGGCGCTTCCATTGCCGTTTTAGTAAATGGTAAGGAAGTGAAACGTGATGATAATGCATTGCCCGCCGGAAAATCTTTTAAGAGGATTGGCTGGTATTGTGGCGATCCGGGTATCTACCTTGGAAATATTTATGTGAAGAGCAACCCTGCTGTAAAATAAGAAATATCAATGCCACAGATGCACAGATATAAACCACACCATTTTACTTGTTTAATCTTATGTAGTAATTAGACCTTCTTAAAATTCCATCTATGCATCTGTGGCAATAAAATCAAAAAATATCATCTGTGCATCTGTGGC
>JAIXKI010000002.1:459408-460266 GCA_026936105.1 Chitinophagales bacterium | reverse complement strand
AAGTAACTACTTAAAATATCATCTGTGTATCCCTGTCTGCCGACAGGCAGGTGTGGCAATAAAATCAAAAAATATCATCTGTGCATCTGTGGCAAGTAACTACTTAAAATATCATCTGTGTATCCCTGTCTGCCGACAGGCAGGTGTGGCCATAAAATCTTAAAAATATCATCTGTGCATCTGTGGCAATATTTTAAAAAACACATTTACAACTTTATCATTACAATATCAACCGCTTATAACTCAATTTCAACTCACCAAAGTTCACAATCAATGCAATCCGATTATCTGAAACCTTTAGATAGTTAATTGCTTGGGCTACATGCTCATCTGCAATAGCTTTAATTCCTTTCACTTCCAGAATAACCTTATCAAAAACAACAAAATCAGCATAAAATTTATGCGGTAAAATGATTCCCTTGTAATTAACTGCGTATTCTTTTTCTCTTTCAAAAAGGATTTCAGTATTTCTAAATTCGTATTCTAGTGCATCCTTATAAACAATCTCCAGAAAACCGTCGCCGAGTTGATTGTGCACCTCCATACAAATGCCAATAATTTGGTAGGTCTCGTCTTTTAAGGGAAAGTTTTCGTTCATGATTATAGGTTTTGAGATGAATCAAAATTAAATATTATTGCCACAGATACACAGATAAGCAACAATGCAATTTGCATGTTTTACAAACGAAATTAAGCTTCTTAAAAGCTATCCGTGCATTCATGATAATTTTATTCTTAAAATATCATCTGTGCATCTGTGGCAATTAATTTCTTAAAAATATCGTCTGTGCATCTGTGGCAATTAATTTCCTAAAATATCATCTGTGCATCTGTGGCAATTAATTTCCTAAAATATTA
>JAIXKI010000002.1:139555-459272 GCA_026936105.1 Chitinophagales bacterium | reverse complement strand
TCTGTGGCAATTAATTTCCTAAAATATTATCTGTGTATCTGTGGCAATTAATTTCCTAAAATATTATCTGTGTATCTGTGGCAATTAATTTCTTAAAATATCATCTGTGCATCTGTGGCTATATTTCTAAAAATCATCTTTTTTAATGATACCCCCACATAGTAAGCCAAACTACTTTTATTACAAACAATTTATAAATGAAAAAGATAATACTTCTTCTATTTATGCTTCCTGTAATGGCTGTAGCACAACAAACTCAAAACATGGATGATGCCATGAAGAAAATGGAAGAATTGAAAAAAAACATGACCCCGGAACAGCGGGCCATTTTGGATAAAATGGGCATTGATAAAACCATGCAAACTGTCCAGAAAAATATGCAACAGGGAAAATCAAGTGCAGTGATGATGCCCACCGGCGATCCCAATAAAATTCCGGAAACAATTTCCAGTTTGTCCATACCTTCTACACCAACTGATAAATCAAAATTGATAGCATATCTCAAGCCCATATTTTCTGAAACACAGAAAGCCATGAAACCGGATCATGTACAATCAGTTGAAGGTTTATTGAATCAGGGCAAACTAACAGGGCAAATGGCAATGGTGTTTTGGACACAAAATGAATTGGATAAAGCATTGTATCTTTTGGAAAATGCCTGTATCACCAATCCCAATGATTATTTGTCATTAAATAATTTAGCTGCGCTGCTTACCTTGTCCGGCTATGCACATAAGGCATTACCGCTTTTATTATATGCACAAAAATTTGTACCCGAGAGTGGCACGTTGCTCAATAATATCGGGCAGGCTTACCTGAGTTTGGGATATGTAGATAAGGCCAAATCCCTTTTAATTTCTGCTTCATCAAAAGATACAAACAATGCAGAGACTTATCGTTCACTGGCACTTATTGCACAGAAGCAAGGCAACAATACACTTTGCGGCAGTTATCTTGAAAAAGCCATTGCACATGGCGGCGCTACATCAGAAGCTATCAACCTGTTGAATTCCGTAACACCCGGAAAAGATATGTCGGAATTTATTCGTAACCGCTTCAAACAGTTTTATAAAGATCACAGCATTACCAAACGTTTTATTTTACCGCCAATACCTGGTTCCTATGAAGAAGCAGTGGACAAGTACCCGGAAATTGATGCCTTTTTTAAAGACCTTGATGCCACTATTAATGCAGCATCAAAAACAGGAATGGAATTGACAAAAAAATATGAAAATCAAGTGCAGAATAACCAGGCAAAAACAATGGCACAGATTCAGCAAATGATGGCAAATGCAGGTAAGCCCGGATTTGCCCAGTCAATGCAGGATATGAAATCTTCAATGAGCAATCCGTTGATGGCACAGGGAGCGCTCATGATGTCAAGCATTGACAATCCGCAGTTCAGTAAATCATATTTCTCCAGGATGAAAACAGAAGCTGCAAACAGACTGAACAGTGAAAATGAATTGAAGCAGGCATTGAAAAACGATTTTGACAACAAGATAAACGCCTTGTTGAAAGAGAAGAGTACATTAAAGGATGGCGAAGGACAAGATGCAGCCAATAAGAGAATGGAGCAGATTGAAAAAGAGGTATGCAAGTTACAACAAGACAGGCAGCAAAAATGGTTAGAGAAAAGCGCTGAAATAAATGAGCAGTATATCCACAATATGGAAGACCTGCTGAATCAGCGTTTGCAGGAATATCTTTTCTGGAATACTGTGGTGATGCAATCCCTGCAGGATCCTACGGCTGTCAACTATCAGTTTTATGTACAATATATGAAAGACCTGTATAGTTTTAGATCATTGTATCCAATTTATGTTGATGGTGGCTTATCAAAACCCTGTGGTGATTACTTAAAAAAAGACAATTCTACCAAAGGGAAAATACACGATTGGGAAATGGAACATTGTGAAGTGGATTTTGGAATTGACCTGATGGTTACCGGCGCTAAAATGAATTGTGAAGGATGGTCAATTTATGCTGATTTTAAAGAAGGTTCCTTTAAATATGAGCGCAGCGTAGATCCGGTAACCTGGCAAACAACCGGCCATAGTATTTCGGCAAAGGCAGGCAAGGATAAAGAATTTGAGATTGGTAAAATAAAGGCAAACATTGGTGCTTCGTTAGAAACGACGATTAAGTTTGATGGCAATATGAATCCTGTAGATTTAGGAGTGAAAGGAACAGTTGGTGCCGAAGTAAGCGGTCCTAACGGCGGCAAAGCTGGTATGGACTTATTCACAGAAGAAATCAGTGTGAGCAGTGGTTTCAATGCTGCCGGCCCTTCTATACCTGGATTTGGAAGTGATTTTTTGAAATAATGCAAGTTTAATTTTTTTGCCTCAGATGCACAGATGAAAAACAATGCTTCTTAAAAGCTATCTGTGCATCTGTGGCCATTAATTTCTTTAATATTATCTGTGCATCTGTGGCCATTAATTTCTTTAAATATTATCTGTACATCTGTGGCTATATTTCTAAAATTCATCATTTTTAATGATACCCACACACAACTCTCTCTTCTACTTTTGCGTCATAAATCATCATTATGAAATCAATTCTTCTTTCATTCATTTTTGCCATGCTTACTGCAAACCTCTTTGCCCAACAACAAACCTTTGACATTGTTTCCTACAATGCTCCAAAAGACTGGTCAGAAAAAAAAGGTGAAGGCAATATTACCTATTCCCGGATTGATGGCGCTTCCTGGGCGCAGATTGCTATCTATCAGCATCGCAACTGTGAAGGAGACATACAAACTGATTTTGATAAAGACTGGAATGAATTAGTTGCATCCAATAAAACTATTGCTGCCCCTGATAAGACAGAACCCCAAACTGCAGAAGGCTGGACGCTGATGAGCGGAAGCGGCGTGTGGCAATACAACGGTGCAAATGTGGCCACCATTCTTACCATTTATTCAAACAACAACATTTGTGTTGCTGTATTATGCAACGCTACCGCACAGCCTTACCTGAAAGATTATAAAGACCTGATAGCTTCTGTAGATTTAGATGCAAGTACTATTTCAAAAGATTCAGCCAATGAAATTACTTCAACGAACAACCCTGCAATCTCGGGAAGCTGGAGTTATTCCATACCTCAATCAGCTTTTGGTTCATCAACAACCGGGTATAGCACCCGTCAATACACTTTTAATAATGATGGCAGCTACAAGTTTGTGTATAAAGTTTTTTCATCTACTATGAATGTGCTGTTGTTGCAATACGAAAGCGGCAATTATTCAGTAAATGGTAACCAAATTACTATTTCACCGGCAAGTGGCAGCGATGAAGAATGGAGCAAGGACAATGTGCATCCTGACCAGTGGGGCAAACTTTTGAAAACCGGCAAAAGAAAATTAGAAAAAGTAACCTACACTTTTACCCTCCAGTATTTTTCAGGAATCAAAGAAACCGATTTGATATTGCAGGCTGCAAAACCCACGGAAAGAGAAGGCGCATTTGGCAGCATGCAGGATTTCCCTAACGGATGGGCATTCAAGCCTTGTAATGCACAAAATAACCCAATGATAGAACTGCCTGAGCGGTGAAAAAAATTAGCACAAACAAATGCTACTGGATAATTCTTTGTCACGGATGCACAGATAAATTTTATTGTCTAAATAGGTTTTAGAAGTGGCTCCCCCTCTTCCACATTCTTTTATCTGTGCATCCCTGTCTGCCGACAGGCAGGTGTGGCTTATTTCTTCTTCTTGGAAGCAAGAAAATGATTTTGCCACGAAGACACCAGGGCACTAAGGTTCACTAAGGTTTTTTTATATCTGTGCATCTGTGGCAAAAAAAATCATCATTTTAAATGATACCCACACACAACTCCCTCTTCTACTTTTACATCATAAATTATGATTATGAAATCAATCTATCTTTCTTTCATTTTTGCAATGCTTACTGTTAATCTCTTCGCCCAGAAAGAAACCTTTGATGCGTTTACCTATCAGCCGATTAAAAACTGGAAGCAAGAGAAGACGGATAAGTCGGTAACTTTTACATCAATGGATGAAGCAAAGGGAACTTTTTGCATTATTAGATTGTATCCATCACTGGATGGAGATGCAGACAGCAAAATCAATTTTGATAATTCCTGGAAAAGCATTGTACAAGATCCATTAGGTGCAGGTGATGCCAAAATGGAACACATAAGTTCTGAAGATGGCTGGGAGCTTCAAACCGGTTCAGCACAGTTTAATAAAGATGGATTGGCTGGAATTGCCATGCTGGTAACAGCAACCAACAGTAGCAAAATGGTGAATATGCTGGTAATGTTTAATGCGGATTCATATACCACAACGTTGAATAATTTTATCTCTTCAATAAAATTATCTGCCGTTGCTGCCAAAAACAACAATACTTCAATAAGAAATAATCAGCCTGTATCTAATTCAAATAATTCTTCCATTGTGGGTTTATGGACAAATTATATTCTTGAAACTACCGGATATAATGTAGGTGGAATGCCACAATACACCGCCGGTTATCTGAGAAAGGAATATCAGTTTAATGCAAATGGCACTTATACGTTTCGCAACAAACAATGGCTCACCAAAGCGCCTGATATTACATTCTTATACGAAAAAGGTACTTATACTGTAAGCGGCAATCAATTAACCATTATTCCTGCGAATGGAAAAGGTGGTTTTTGGGCAAAGACGAATAGTTCTAAAGAATGGGGCAAGCTGAAAAAATACACAGACTATAAATTGGAGAAAACCACTTATACTTTTGAAATTATAAATGACCCTACCTACGGTAATGGGATCATACTAAAGCCGGGTAAACCAACTAACAGAGATGGCGGCAAATTTAATGCACCGAACGATCCTTATGAATTTCGCTATTCATTTCGTGACCAGGAATCGTTGATTGATAACCCACCGGGATTTACAATCAAATAAATTTAAAAACAAGAATCATGAAATGTATCACCAAATTCTGAATGTATAAATGCCTATAATGCAAAATATCTTTTGACGCAGATGATGTTTTAGGAAATGAAGTAAGTAGAAACAAAAACTTTTTATCTGTGCATCCCTGTCTGCCGACAGGCTGGTGTGGCATATCAAGAGCATCTGCGTCTAACCTTATTCGTTGTGGCATGCAGCTACCTAAAATCATCTTTTTTAATGAGGTGAATTCAGTTGCCAGCTAGTTAGTTTTACACTTTCTGACATAGCCAACTTATTGTATTAAACGAAAATTGAAAACAGAAATAGCCAGGGCTATCAAACCATATCAAAATTCAAAGCAAATGAAACTGAACAAATACTTATTGTTGCTCAACCTGGCTTTGTTATCCTGCATTATCACAGGCAGAGGATCTGTACAAGGAACCGGAATGTTTAATTAAAATAAACTCAGAAACAAAGTCATGAAAAAGTTAGTGTCAATAGTAGTTTTTACAATTGCAGTTGCTTGTACTTGCTTTTCGCAATCCAAAAAGATAACTGCACCACAGGTGCCATGCAATAATAGTGCGGATGATGTAGCCGGAATTTATACCAACCACAACAATACCAAGTATGGACCTGTTAGTTTTAAAGGCAATGCAGCTGAAAAAGCTGCCATGATGAAAAACCTCATCGCCATTGAACAATTAGAAGAATCAAGCCGAAAAGATTTTAAACTAACCGGATGCGCCGCCCGGGTAAGCTTTGCACAAAGGGACAAAAGTAATTATGGCAAAAATGTGTATGCCCAGTATGGCTACCAATTAGGGGTTTATCCTTACGTATGCCATGTTACCGAACATGTACCTAAAATAGTAGATGAGTACAGAACCGTATTGTGTGTTAATATAAATCCGGATTTAGTAATTGCCAGCTCTGAATTAAGGCCCGGCACCGGCAATATTTCATTTGATAAAACAGCCACCACACTTATGTGGGGTTATGATTTTCCGGCAGATGCCCTGCTGGGTCCCAACTACGAAAAAAACCGGGTGAGCAACTCCAGTAAGGTGTCAAAGTATATTTCTGAAAGCAACTTACTGGCAGGCAGATCTAATGCCTACAAAAGCTATCACCAGGATTTTTTAAAATTAAATAACAGTACCGGCTATGTAGAAAATTATATGGCCGGAAGCCCTTATGACAAGGTTACTGAAAATAGCTACCGATGGATTGACCGGCATTACCTCATTACAAAGCCCGGCATTCCGCTATTGATACCGGTTACCCGTAAACAATACTTGCAAGATATGCTGGAGTATTTTGAAATTGAGAAAGCAAATTTCAATTTTACCGTAGATGAGTTGCTCAAAAATTCGGCGGCGAATAATAGCGATTTTGCACTTAAGCAAAAACAAACCTGGCAAGCCCACAAAGCAGCATATAGCCAACATTACGAAGCAAAAAAAGCGCGGGTAAAAGATTTGTTGGCAAACAAACCGAAGCATGGTTAAACTCACCTGCTATAGTAGCCGGCAATAATGCTACACAGGATGCAAAAAATCGCCTGGAGCAAACCGGTGTTTTTTACGAAGCAGAAAATAGGGATAAAAATATTTTTGCCCTCTATGTATTAAACCCGGCATATTTTAATACCACATCAGGTACAACAACCAAACCGATTTTAATGGAAGTACAGTTTCGTTACGAATTGAGTAAAGACAAAGGCTTTTCAGAACGGCTTATTACTAATTTTTCAAAAAACTTTGATATGGAGGCTTTGCGGAAAATGTTGGAGTGAGGTGGACAGAGAAATATATTTTGCCACACCTGTCTGCCGACAGGCAGGTGTGGCTGTTTTCTTCTTCTTAGAAGCAAGAAAATGATTTCGCCACGAAGACACCAAGGCGCCAAGGTTCACGAAGATTATTCCTTTGTGTTGCTTCGTGTCTTTGTGCCTTAGTGGCAAAAATAACTTTCGCCACGAAGACACTAAGGCTCTAAGGTTCACGAAGATTTTTCCTTTGTGTTACTTCGTGTCTTTGTGCCTTAGTGGCAAGATTTTTCGCCACGAAGACACCAGGACACCAAGGTTCACGAAGGTTTTACTTTGTGTTACTTCGTGTCTTTGTGCCTTAGTGGCAAGGTTTTTCGCCACGAAGACACCAGGGCACTAAGATTCACGAAGATTTTTTACGTCCAACCTGGAAATAACAAAATACTACAGAACCATTCTTTTAATTCCATTTTTTATTAAAGGCACATTGAAGTTTATTAAATATCCGAGTCTTTTGCCAGTTAGTTTTAAATGACTTAAGAGTTGTGCTTCCCAAACAGGGTTAACTGTTTCAATTGCTTTAAGTTCGCATATTACCAAATCATCTACCATCACATCCAAACGAAGACCTTCTTCAAAATAAATTCCATCAAAAGTGATTGGTATGTCTTGTTGTCTTATTACATTAAATCCATTTTTTCTTAAAACATGGCAAAAGCAAACTTCATAAACCTTCTCTAGTAAACCTGGCCCCAACTCTTTGTGCACTTCATAAGCTGCGTTTACTACGGCTTTCCCTATTCTTTCTTCTTCCTCTGATAGTTGTTCAAACTGTTTCATACTTTTTTTCTAAACTTAAAGAAAAACTTCTGAATATAGATGAAAACCCTCTTTGTGTTACCTCGTGTCTTTGAGCCTTAGTGGCAAGAATATCTTTCGCCACGAAGACACCAGGACACCAAGGTTCACTAAGGTTTTTTTATATCTGTGCATCCCTGTCTGCCGACAGGCAGGTGTGGCAAAAAAAAATCATCTTTTTTAATGATACCCCTTCCCTAATGCTTCTCCTATTTTTACCCTACAAATTTTTAGTATGAAAAAAGTCATTGTATTTGTTTGCGCACTGTGTTCTTGTATTACAGGTTTTACTCAGCAAACCAATCCTACCAATAATAAAGAACTGCAGGATAAAATAAACCAGGCGCAACAGCAATTAAATAATCTCACACCGGAACAAAAGAAACTGATGCAGCAAATGGGCATGTCAACCAATATGCCCTCCAATCAACAAATGTATTCTGATGATCAGATTAGCCTGGCTGTGGGCGGTGATGCTGTTCCCAAAAAGAACCAGTCTTTGATCAATGCAATTCCGAAAATTCCGTTAACTGCTACTACTGTGGATGCTTATATCAAATCGCTTAATGCGTATGTAGAAAAATCTATCAGTGAAAATGCAAAAACATTCGGGCAACAGGTTTATGATATTTTAAAAGAAAATAAATACAGGCCGGAAGAAATTGGAAACGTTGCACTGGGTTATTGGATTAATGGAGATTTAGAGCCTGCTGTTTTTTTGATGAGCAAAGCCTGTAGCAATAACAGCGCTGATGATGATATGCTTAGCAACTATGCAGCCATGCTGAGTATGGGTGGTGCACCACATAAAGCCATTCCTGTATTGGAATACCTATTGAAAAAATATCCCGACAATACCACTATTCAAAACAACCTGGGACAAGCCTGGTTTTATCTTGGTGAAATTGATAAAGCCAATGCACAGTTGGATAAAGTAGTAAAAGCATTTGCTTATCATCCGCAGGCAAACTATACACAGTGTTTGATTCAGGAAAGCAAAGGCAACAAAACGGCAGCTATTGAAAAAATGAAAAACTCATTACACTACAGTTATTCCCTGGACAAAGTAAACAAACTGCGTAAACTCGGATATAGCGTAAAAGCAAGCGATATGCGTATTCCATTTCGTCCCGATCCTGATCCGCTGGGTTTGAGAAAATTTATACGACCGGATGTGCCTACTTCGTACGAAGAAGAATTACGTTTAATCGGCGATTGGGATGCATTTCAAAAACAAGTGAATGATAAATCAATAGAATTAGGAAAATCACTAATCCCTTACCAACAGGCAAATGCACAACAAGCGCAACAATTTTACGACCAGTACAAAAAAGCCAATGGTAAAGTTGCTAATATGAAAACAAGCGCTGCTGCACCTGATAAACTGTACAGTAAAACAGCAGAAAAATACCTGGAAGCCATGAATAAAGATGGTGGCGCTGCCTATAGGCTCAGGAAAGCAAAAGCAGAAATTGATTTATTAAGAAAAGACTTTGAAGCAAACAATCAAACACAACGAAAAAAAATTGAAAAAGAAAATTCAATAAAGGCTACTGCTGAATCGGAAGATGCCAAAAAGGGTGAAGACATTGGCTTTGATAATTGTGTGGCACAAAAAAAATACAGCGAATGGGTTTATACAAAATATAATAAACCTTTGGAAGAAGCATACAAAAATTACCTGCATCAATTGTACCTGAAGATTACTGAAGAACTCTATTGGAAACAGTTTATACAGGATGATGCCAGTTTTGAAGCGACAAAAATTGCAGCTCAAAAGGAATGGCTCAGCGCTCTTTATGATACCAAGTATATTGCTACCAATATATATGGCGATTGCCAGGTGGAAGAAGTAAAAAGTTCAAGGTACAAACTGGCTGACTTTGATGAGATGCATTGTAAATATATTTCAGTACTTGATTTTGGTGTATATAAACAAATAGTAGAGTGTGGTAAAATGCATGTAGAATTTGATGCGGGCAAACTGAGTGGTAAATTTGATTTTAAATCAGACAATAAAGGAGTAGATCGTTTTGTTAAATGCAATCTGGAAGCTACAGTAATAAACATTGAAAAATCAATAGAAAAGGGACCGGTGCAAATGGGAGCAAATGTAAAAGCCGGGGTTGGTGTTGAAATTACAACTAAAGGCATTGAAGATGTATATGTTACCGGAGAAGCAAAAGTTACAATCGGCTCAAATACTGTGAGTGACCCTGCAGGTATTGTTAGCGACCCAAGTGTAAGCATTACTGCTTCCGGGCGCATGAGCCTCATTTCAGGAAATATGAGCGGCAGCATCAGTGGTTTTGGAAAATAAATTTAATAAACAAACTAATTTGAGTAGTATGAATCATAAATGGAAAATAAGTGTCGTATCATTTTGTTTTTTATTATTAATACAAAATGTCAATGCCCAAGACTGCAAAACCAATGCAGACTTAGACGCCACTCCTGGAAAGTATCTCACAGCGGCACAATATCCCTGGCCTGCTGCAAGAGCAGAATATTTTAACAACATGAAAACTGCTGCTGACAAAGCAATGGCAAAAAAAACATTGGAGCAAATAGAAAAAACAGAACAGCAAAGCCATGCCGGCTTTAATCTCACCGGAGGCAATTGGGAAAATGTTTTTTCTACTACCGGCTATCAATATTTGTCAAACACAAAGCTGGGTCAATACACATTTCAGGCTGCCTTGTATGAATTTTTTTGTGCAAATGGAAAGGCAAAAAGAAACAGTGAATACAGCACGGTATTGCGTATCTATGTAAACCGGCTACCACTTACCACATTAGATCGTTTTTTGTCAGGCCCTTTTGGAAGCAGTTTAGGTAGTTATGATTTTGATCTGCAATTTGCCGATTGGAAAAATCATAAACCGGCTGATGTAAATGCAAAACTGATTAACCTGTTTACTTATATCACTTGTAATAATTCTTCACTCTTAGAAGCCATCAACAGTGGTAATGGTTATTTTCAGGATGTTGCAGAAAAGGACATCAAGCCAAATAACCAGAGTAATTATATTTACCGGTATTGGTTTGTAAAGAAAAATGATTTACCCGTTCTCATCCCTGTGAGCCGTAAAGAATATTTACAAAGTTTGCTGGAATATTATGAAAGAGAAAAAATCTATTTTCAAAAATTAATTGCTGAACTTACTGCTGACCGTAGCAATGATATAAAATATTATAGCAACTGGCAAGCTGATGTGAATGATAAAATTGCTGTTGTAAATAAGGCTTTAAAAGAAAATACGGAAGAATGGCTGGCAAAGCAGGCAATAGTAAATAAGTCAGAAGATGTCTCACAAAACTATAAGGCTAAGCTAACAGAACAAACCAATTACAACCGTTTCTGGAAGTTTTATGACAATGAAAATAAGAGCCAGCCACTGTATAAATACAATCCTGAATATTTTAAAGCAGATGCCGCATCACCGGCAAAGCCGCAGTTTATCAGCATTGTATTCCGGTATGTAACCATGCCTGCATCTCTAAGGATGTTTAATAACTTTACAAAGCAATTTGATTTTGAAAGTTTGCGAAAAGTAGTGAACTGATATGATTTTATATTCCACAGATGCGCAGATAAAATACAAGTGATATTCATTTTCAAAACACTCATTTGAGCATTTGTGGCATTTTTCAATTTACATCTGTGCATATGTGACAAAAAATTCTCTTTAAGAAATCCATTTGTATATCCCTGCCTGTCGGCAGACAGGCTTATCTCAAACGTACATGAAATTTGCTTTAGTTTTGTTCATCAATATTGGTGTTATTAATGAAAATTAAATGTTAGTGTAGCAAGTTTATTAGCCTACTTTCTTAACAGCCTCAACAGTTTTTAGGGTTACATGGATACTTGTCAATATTGGGGCTTGACTTAGCAGGGCTGACAGCGGCAAACTCAACATTTGTAATTCTATTTTACAATCAGGCAATTGTTGAGCTGAAATCAAAGTATTTTTTATACCCATTATTCGCCTAAATAAATTTCCTAAACAATATTAATTGTATCCCGGATTAAGAAAAAACGGGGAAAATTTGTACTTAGAAAATATAGGGGATGCGTGGGTATTTCCTGAGCGATTTTTGAAATACCATTGCTTCACAAGAAACACCGATTGAATAATAAAAGTTTAATAACTTTAAATTAAAAAACCTTTATAGGGCTCTTTAATTTATAATATAAATCTGCTTGATGAAAAAGCCCTCAATCCTATTCGGAATATTGATAAGCTTCTTGTTTTGCATCCCGGCAAAAAGTCAATTTGCATATCCGACTGTTAGAAAAGTGCCTTTTGACACTATCCTCTTTCATCAAAATATCAGTGATGAATACTATTGGATGAGCCGCAAAGAAAATGAAGCAGAGATGCTGGAGTTTAGCAAAAAGCAAGGTAAGCTTACCCAACAAGTGCTTGACAGTGTTACCGGAACTGAAATTTTAGGGCAGCAATTGTATGAGGTATTTGGCGAAATATAACCTGAAATCTGGAGCATGAAACCGGCTGGCGGGTTTTTATATTATTACAGGGATATCCCCGAAACCGGCCCAACGCTTTGCAGAAGAAAGACAATGGATGCAGCAGAAGAACCATTGCTGAGCCGTGTAAAAATTAATGGCCAATCTTATTCTGCCCGGAAAAGGGCTTTTGCTTTTCACAAATCTTTAGTGGCCCTGATGCTCACACAAAAGGGTGAAGCCAATCCACAGATAAGATTTTATGATTTAGACAAAAAGGAATTTCTGAAAGACAGTATTGCCCCTGTTATGTTCAATGATTCCAGGGGTGTTTCCATGTCCTGGTCACCGGATGATGCCATGCTTTTTTATACACAGGCACCGGCCACAGCTATCCAATCAGAAAAATATTTCAGGGGAAAAATTATGCAGCATGTGATAGGCGAACCACAAATGCAGGACAAACCGATTTTTGGTTTTGGTGTGAATGATGCTATTAAACTGACTCCACAGGAAACGCCTTATATCTATAGCTTTCAAAACTCACCTTATTTAATAGCCCGTATTCGTTCAGGACAGGGCGATAATTATGCGTATGCTGTTCATTACTCTAAATTAAACGGGTCCAAAACTCCCTGGAAAAAACTGGAAAACTATGTCAATCTGGGTGATGGTTTTGATGCAAAAGACAATTGGTTATATGCAGCAACAACCGGAGCTAACCGGTACAGGATTGTGCAGATAGATATGTCCACCGGCTCTTCTCCCGATACATTCTTACCGGAACAAAAATACGTGATTGCCGGAACTGATGATGCCAACAATAAAGCCATCATTGCAGGAAAAGATGTATTGTATGTACTGATGCGGAAGATAGGTGATATGCAAATATTGAAAGTGGATTATCAAACGAAGAAAGTAACTACCCTACCCGTTCCACCCAACGCTACCTTTAAGCAGTTGTCTTTGTTCAATGAAAATGATTTGTTGTTTAGCCAGTCATCTCCTGTTAAAAGTGAATTATTTCGTTACTATGATTACGATGCGGATACGATAAATAATTTTCCATTTGCAGATAAGGCATTGGATAAATCTGCAGAGTTGAACACAGAAGTCATCTATGTGACTTCCCGGGATGGTAAGTCTATCCCTGTATCATTGGTATATGCAAAGACCACCAACCTGAAAAATAATAATGCCTGGCTCATTGAAGCGTATGGCAATAGTGGCGCTTCACATGATTTATCATTTGATCCCTACATTTATCCGTGGGTGAAAAACGGAGGTGTTTATGCTTATGCACATGTGCGTGGAGGTGGTGCGTTGGGAGAAGATTGGTACAAAGATGGACAGTTTCCACAAAAAATAAATTCTGTAAATGATGTGGTAGATATTGCCGGATGGCTTTCAAAAAATAATTATTCATCCCCTTCAAAAGTGGTTTTGATGGGCGCCAGTGCCGGAAGTTTTATAGTAGGCAATGCCATCAATCAACGGCCTGATTTATTTGCTGCAGGTATTTATATGGCTGGTCTCCCTGATATGGTTTTATACACAGATGCAGCAGGCGGAAGAGAAGAAAAATCTATCGGTCCAAAGAATACGGCAAAAGGGTTTATGTCCAATTATGAGATGAGTGCCTTGTATCATATCCCACAAGGCAAATCATTACCGGCTATGCTTATCATTCATGGTGCAACTGATTATATTTTGTCCATGCAACCCGCAGCAAGATATGTTGCCAAATACCAGGATTCACAAAAAGGAGACAGGCCGGTTTTGTTTTTGGTAAACTGGGAAGGCGGACATGCAACAGCCGACCCCAATGAACCCATTTATATTTTAAAATTTGCTTTATGGCAGACGGGGCATCCGGGTTTTCAATGGAAATAACCTTCAGCACATAAATATTTAAACCAAACTCAGCCAACAAAATACATTTCCTTATGTAGATTTAAAAAATAAATTATGAATAAACTATTTTTTTTCAGCATTGTTTCTTTTCTATTGGCGACTTTGATTTGTTGTAATAGTAAGGATACTAACATTTCTGGAGAAAATGACAAATCCCAAATATTGTCGCTTGAAGAAAAATGGTTAACCGCAGAGTTTGCATTAGACACCGCTTACTTATCTTACATCATGGATACCGGCTTTATAGATATCTCAGCAAATGAAGTTCATGGTAAAGACATTGCCCTTTTTAACATGTACCAAAATATCAGTCAGCGAATAAAAGATTCTATAATAGTTGATTCATTTAAAATTGAGGATGCAATCGTCAACCTTTATCAAAACAGTGCAGTGGTAACTTCTATCATTCATACTTTTCGTAGAGACAAAGGAATAAAAGCAGAACCCAAGACAAGATGTTTTGACGTTTGGATAAAAAGGAACAACACCTGGAAAGCAGTTGCTTCACAAGGAACAATAGTTGAATAAACAGTTTCAGGATGCAAATAAAAATTTCACACTTTAAGCATTTTAATATGAATAAAATCATCTCATGCGCATTAGTTGTTTCCATTGCTTTTTGGGGATGTTCAGCGCAGCCGGTAAAACCTGTGAATGGTCCTGTTTCTGACCTCGGTCATATAAACGTTATACTTGATTCCGCAACCTGGTATGCTATTAAAAATGATTCCTTCATTCAAAATGAATTTGGCATTTTAGAAAGCGACACCAATTTTTATGGAGGCAAACCGAGTTACGACCTTGCAGGATCTGTTCCTACTCGTTGTACTTTGCCGTATTGGCCGGCCAGTTCTTTTCAGCATATTTCAACTTTTGCTTCACTTTTTTATCCACTTCCTTACCCTGAAGCGCTTCATTGATATGGGCAATAGTATGTTTGACAGTATCAGGATCAATAGGCTCAAAACTGGTAGGGCGTTTATCTTTTAGTTCTGCTGCGGCAATGCCCTCTGCATAGTCCCATAACTGCTGTAGTTGAGCGGCCATTTTTTCCTTATTGGTTTTTATGGCATGGCCCCAAACAAATGTATAACGGTTAGCATTGGCTTCTATCTTGATCCCATCCACATGAATGTTTTTTAAATCAATATACCCGCTGTTTACAAGCAACATTACAATTTGAGTGAACACATCTTTGAGTACGCCTTTGAGCTTTTCGCTGCGGAAGCGGTTGATCGTGTTGTGATCCGGCCTACTCATGCCCGCTAACCACATAAATTGTACAGCAAGGGTGAGCAGTGCTTCTATGCGCCGGCTACTGTACTAACTGCTGATATACGCATATACCAAAACCTTGAGCAGCATACGAGGATGATAGCTGGAAGTGCCTCCACCTTTATACTTCTTTGTAATCTTTTCTATATCCAGATTGTCAAGTAATGTATTAATCACTCGTACCAGATAATTGCTATCAATTAATTCCTCCAATCAGGAGGCAAAAGTATGGCCTGCTGCTGATTGTATGCCTTAAAGACTATCTTTGTTTTACACAAGTACTTCATAGATATTGTCTATGAAAAAAGCGATGCCTCAAAACATCGCTTTTTGTTTCCACATAGTGTGAAAAGAGGCTGTCCTTTTGAGGCAGCCTCTTTTTTATTCCAATATTTTTTATTTTAAGCTTTAGCAGTGTCCTGATTTCAAATCATGGCATTATTAAGAAAAGATTACTTGATATACTTTTTCAGCGTTTCTGCGTATTTCAGCGATTGGGTAGTATTAAGATTGGTAAGTTGGGTGATCATTTGTTGCAGATTCAGCTGGTCGTTTTTGTAATAATAACAAAAACCAGCATAGTAGCGAGATAGTTCATCTTTGGAATTTTTATTCCTAATCTGGCGGAAAAGATCCAACGCATCATCATAACGGCCCAATTTATAATTAGCAAAACCTAACTCCGTTTTTGCCTCGTTGTAGTCCGGATCAAGCGCCAGGGCCTGCTTTAAAGGAGAAATAGCATTGGCATATTCTTCCTTGTCGTTATAGCACCAGCCTAACTTGTAATAAGCGGTTTTATTGTCTTTCTGAAGCTGCAATCCTTTTTCATAATAGACAGTAGCCGAATCATAATTTTTCAGTTTATCGTAATATACGTCTGCAATGCCAAGTATGGAGCGGGAATCTGTTCCTTTGTCCAGGTTCATTGCGGTGCGGTAATTAGCAATAGCTTCGTCATTCTTATTGAGTTGATTATAGGCATAACCTAATTCGGAAAAAGCATCCGAATAGGTATCGTCTATTGCTACACAATTTTTCAATGATTCTATTGCATTATCGTATTCGCCCACTTCATTTTCACACCATCCTTTTCTGTAATAGAAATCGGCATCTTCAATATTTTCTGTAAGGGTCGTGTATTCGTTGAAATCGCTCAGCGCCTTTTCATAATCTTTTTTCTTGAAATAGCAATAGCCTCTTTCTTTATAGGCAGATCCATATTCATCATCCAGGTCTATTGTATTGCTAAAACGGGTTATTGCTTCATCAAATTTTTTCAGGCCTTCATAGGCATAGCCCATTTCAAAATTGGTTGAGGCTTTGTCTTTCGGATTATTTAATTCCTCTTTCTTTAATGCCGTAATGGCATCATTATATTGTCCCAGCTCGTTGTAACACCAGCCTAACTGGTGCCAGGCTTCTGAATAAGAAGATTGAAGTGCCACTGATTTTTTAAATGCATCAATAGCCTCCTTGTATTTAGTATCTTTTTTAAGCGAGATTCCTTTATCAAACCATTCTTTTGCAGTGGTTTGTGCTGCACAATAAACAACAGAAAGACTGCAAAGGCAGAGGGCGAACAGGTACTTTTTCATGGTGGGTGTTTTATATATTGATATTACATTGCTTGACTAAAGCCATAAAACCCTGAGGCACGGATTTTATAGAACGATCATTTATCCGTTTTATTATGACTTTGCCCTAAATTAGCCATAGTGAAAAGGATTCTTGCAGTTATAGGCATCCCTGTGATTTTTACTTTCGCAATTCCTTAATTTGCATAAGAGTGCCTCGTACGGTTTTTTGAAAAGCGTCAGAACCCGGGACGAATCAGAAGATCATTTTTTTCCCCTGTACCGGAAAAATGATCTTTAGTTGCAGCAGATTATTTTTTTTCAATTCTTTTTTAATTACCGGTTCATTATTTCCCGAAGGTTTTATATGAGTGATCACAACCGGTAAACCTTTCAAAGCCACTTTGCCCGTATAGCTGCTTAATACTTCCATTTCCTTCATCAGCCATTTGGGAGTCAGGTGGCCAAAGAGTTTGGAATCCGGCTGACTGTCAGGAAAAGAAACCTCAATGAACAACGCTTTAAGTTTCGAATCTTTAATAATGGGAGAAACATATTTCCAGAGTTCTTCCAGTTTTGTTGACTTTTCAACCGGGTCAGCTCCGGTATCCCCGAGGTAAAGCAGGTACTCATCATTATACCTGACCAGGAAAGCGGTACTTTGATACGGGTTTACATGACTGAGCGGAAAAGCAGTGACATACATCTCTGTATTGTCTGCTGAAATTTCTTTTCCTTCACTTAATTCAACGTAATGATATTTATCTAAAGTTGGTTTTTCTCCCTTGTCAGCAAAGTTTGCCCAGGCCTCCCAGGTGAAATAGTGATCCTTCAAAATGTCTATTGTTTGCGGAAGCGCATAAATATTCTTGCTTGTATCATCCGGTGAATTGATTACCATTCCGGCCAGGTGATCCAGATGGCCGTGTGAAATGAAATAGCCTTTTATGTTTTCTTTCAATACAGATAATACCGGCTTACGGAAGGCGCCACTTTCCCTTGCCTTACGGATACCTGAATACAAGGTGCCTGCATCCAGGCATATATATTTATCCGAACCCGCCGGTGCAACCATGTAAGAAGATAAATTGCTTTCATCAAGTCCTCCCTTTACTCCAAGCGGCACCACCTGAAAGGTCTTTTGCTGAGCAGGAAGATCAGTGATAAAAAAAAGAAAAAACAGGATCAGAACATTCACTTTTTTCATGCGGCTTGATTTTCTTAAAAAGAACAGAAATAAGGTATAGAAATATTTTTACCTATCCTCCCGAATCAAATGCTTGTCAAATCCCGAACGAATCAAAACATGAAAAGCATCCATGACTGCTTCGGGCACTTCCTGTGGGATCTGGAATCCTTTTGCGGGATATTCAACGATCCGCTGAAGGTCTCCCACCATGATGTTGATCACTCTTTCCACCGGTATCTCCTGCGAAGGATAATCTTCAAAACTGATCTGCGGAGAAGTAACTGAAAAATCTTTTCCGGGCCATTGTTTTTTAAAGGTGGCAAACGTCCGCCGCTCCATATAAGGTTTTTGTACCAGAATGAAACTCTCCGGATCCATACCTTTCGAAGCAAGCAGGTCACGGGTAAAGCGAATATTTTCCCCGGTATTGGTTGACCGGTTTTCTATCAGGATATTTTCTTCCGGTACACCAAGACTGACAGCTCTTTTTGCAAACAGGTCTGCTTCTTTTTCTTTCCAAAGCTCTTTGGTAAGATTGCCCAACCCGCCTGACATGATGATCAGGGGCGCCATATTCTGATAAAATAATTCTGCTGCTCTGTCTGCTACACGAAGATCATGGCTTCCCAATGTCAGGATACATTCAGCTGGTTGGAGCGGCTGGTGCATCAGGTGATAATTCCATAAGGTCTTTGCGGCCAATAAAATTTCTTTTTCCATCCGGATAAAGATAAGAATTGAAATAAGATACCGTAATGGATCAGAATCTGCAAAACAACAGATCAATGGCCGGTTTTTTTATCACAGATTTTTTGACCTGCCATCATTTGATCTCATCTTTTAATAAATACTCCCGGGTATTTACCGGTCATTTGTTTATTGCTATAAACCTCCACTCCATTAACCCAGACTTTCAGAATACCATCCGATAAAGTTTTCGGGTTATTGATATCCGCATTGTCCATGACAGTTTCAGGGTCGAACAACACAAGGTCCGCATAAAAACCATCTGCAACAACACCACGCATCCTGATGCCTGTGTGTTCTGCAGCCAGTGCCGTCATTTTATTGACTGCTGTTTCCAAAGACATGATCTTTTTATCACGGATATATCTTCCCAGGAATCTTGTAAATGTGCCATAAGCACGGGGATGACCACCGATAGCCCCGTCAGAGCAGATATTGGTATGCTGCCAGGAAAGGAATCGGGAAACATCATCATCACTCATCGCTTTACCCATAATGCCCTCTGCATCTTCACCGGGATGTTTTTTTTCAAACTCCTCTGCAGCAGCAACCAGGGCAAGTAATGTCTGCTCCGGCGTTTCTTTTCTCATGGCAGCAATGGCACTGACCGTTTTACCTTCATATTCAGGTTCAGGAAGAAAACGCACCAGGACGGAGCCGGAAGGATCGTATAAATGTTCGGTGGCAAACCGGGCTCCTTCAAGACTTGTAAAATCTTTTTTCGGAAACAGCACACGAATAGTGCTGTTCCAGAAATCATACGTGTAACAATCGGCAGTGATATCAATTCCTTCATCACGGGCGGCTTGCAACTGTGCCAGCAATTCCGGTGCAGTACCCCAATTATCCTTTAATGCAATTTTTATATGAGAAACCTGTACCGGTAATTTTGCTTCTCTACCGATGTTTATGATCTCATCTATTGCATCATTCAGGTTTATGTCCTCACTTCGTAAATGACTGATGTATCTTGCTTTTTTTATCGCGGCAATTTTTGCAAGTTCTATGATCTCATCACGATTGCTGTAAAAAGCAGCTTCATATTCCAGGCCCGTTGACAAACCAAGGGAACCTTTATCCAGCTCTTCGTTCAGCATGGACGACATTTTCTTTATTTCATCTGCCGTTGCGATCCTGTGCAGGTCATTTGTACCCACCACTGCTTTACGTAAAGTGCTGTGGCCCGTATAAGTTGCCACATTAACGGCTACAGGCACACGATGTAATAATGCTTTTACACTATCAACCGGATCACTTTCCCCATCCTGTCCCGAGACAATGGTGGTAACACCCTGGTTAAGCGCAGCTATTGCATCAGATTGATTTGACAGGGAACCAAAAAGATGACTGTGCGTATCAATAAAGCCGGGGGCCAATACTTTTCCGTTCCCGTTGATCACTGTTTCTCCTTCAAACGGAGTCAGGTTGCCAATGGCGATAATCCGTTTTCCTTCTATACGGACCGATGCTTTTCTTGCCGGTGTTCCGGTTCCATCAATAAGCTGAACATTTGTAATAAGAGAAGTTGCCGGAATACTGACCTCTTTACCCAGAAAGGCGAACTTCCCGTTTTGAATTCCAAGCGGATTATCTCCGCTGCTCAGAATAATCAGTGTTCTTTTATTCTTTACATCCCTGCAAATGATATTTCCAAAGCCCGCCCATCCGCCGGTGTGCAGGTAGATCTCATTTTCTTTTTCAATGATCCAGCCGAACCCATAGGGATAAGTAGAATCATTATTCAGGCGGACTGGAGCAAATGCCTGTTGCAGTGTTGACCTCTTCACCAGCTTTTCAGTGTAAAGGCCCTGGTCCCATTTGAAAAGATCTTCTGCAGAGGAATAAAGATTCCCATCTCCCGCAACACCATCCATATTCGTCAGGTCATTCAGCTTTTTCTTCCCGTCAACTTCAGAAAAACCATACACATGGTTCTGAGGAACAGAAGGCATGAGGTCTGTGTAAACATAAGTGTCTTTCATGCCCAGCGGCATAGTAATATAATCTGCAATAAAATCTTTTAATGATTTTTTGGATGCTCTTTCAATGATGCTTGCCAGCAGTATATAATTGGTATTACTGTATTCCCATTTTGAGCCGGTACCAAAATCCAGTGATGGCCGGTATTTTGCAAACATTTGTATCATCATGTCATTGGTCAATGTATCCAACGGACTGCGGTAACGCTGAAAAATATCAAAGTATTCAGGTATGCCTGAAGTATGCGTCAACAAGTGACGGATGCTGATATGCCGATAAGGAAGTTCGGGAATAAAATACCTGACATCATCATCAAGCTTCAGTTTTCCCTGTTCCTGTAATATCAAAATACCCATGCCTATAAACTGCTTGGTCACTGATGCAAGATTGAAAGAAGATCCGGTGGTCAAAGGTTGATTCGTTCGGCTGTCAACAATACCGAATGCTTTTTTATAAAGCACTTTCCCTTTTTCCGCATACAATACTGTGCCGTTAAAACGGCCGGTTTTATAAAGTAACGACAGGGTTGAATCCAATGCCTGAACCGTTTTGTTGGTTTGAGCAGAAGATGCCAGGCAGGCTATCAGCGTAATTGAAAAAAGAAGGGACCTCATCTATAAAGATTTTTACTAAGATAAGGAGAAGGGATGATCAGTTGGTTACGCAATAAAATCAGCTGCTGTTACTGTTTTAAAAAATTTGATCGGAATAATCTTTTCAGCATGACGGCACATTTACTAAATAGAGAATCATGGCCAATAATCATGCGAAGAGCCTAACCATTTGAAATCGTTTAATTTGATAGTTACCGGAAAGAACAGGAAACGGGAATTTTACATCGGGCATATTCAATTGTATTGTAACTTCGCCTAAACCCGGTAATATGAAAAAAGTGCTTATCATATTAAGTTTTTCATTACTCTTACTATTTTTTGCTCCTCAATTTGCGGAAGGGCAATGTTCTATCTGCACTAAAACTGCCCAGCAGTTGGGCGAAAAGCCGGCGCAGGGGCTCAATGAAGGCATCCTCTATCTTCTTTTCACTCCTCTTGCCATCGGCGGATATATCGGGTACCGCTGGTGGAGAAGTAATAAGTCTGCCTGATTTTTATAAACGGGATCCGGGTTTGTTCTTTTATTTCATAACTTAAGCGCCACAAAACAAACGCTTATGAAGAATCTCTTTTTACTTGCGGTGGCACTTTCTTTTTTCTTTGCCGCTCCTGCTCAGAATCAGCAACCGGGCAAACAGGGAACTCCATCCATAGAAGATAAAACCAAAGGACTCGAAAAACATGAAGGCTTCCTGAACTATTATTGGGACCAAACTACCGGAAAGATATTCCTTGAAATAAATAAGCTGGATACCGAGATATTGTACCAGGTATCCTTACCCGGAGGATTGGGCTCCAATGATGTTGGTCTGGACAGAGGCCTTCAGGGCAGAGGTCGTGTAGTAAAATTTGTAAAAGCAGGCCCGAAAATTTTATTGGTGCAACCCAATTATAACTTCAGGGCAATTACCAACGACATTAATGAAAAAAAAGCAGTTGAAGAATCTTTTGCGCAATCAGCGCTATGGGGATTTCCGGTTGAGGCAGCCACCGGTGATCACTATCTCATTGATGCAACAGATTTCTTATTAAGGGATGCAATGCAGGTATCAAACACCCTGCGCTTCAACAAGCAGGGAAATTTTTCAGTAGATAAAAGCCGTTCTGCATTTTATCTTCCTTACACAAGGAATTTTCCATTGAATACAGAAATTGAAACTACCATCACTTTTGTCAATACGGATGGGACTATCGGACGTTTTGTTCAAACGGTCGCTCCTTCTGCAGATGCGGTCACCTTACGCATGCATCATTCTTTTGTTCAGTTACCGGATAATGATTACCAGCCGAGGGTATTTGATCCCCGTTCGGGATATTTCGATATCTCTTACATGGATTATGCCACACCGGTATCAGAACCAATCAACAAATATTTTATTGCACGTCACCGGCTGAAGAAAAGAGATCCCAATGCTAAAATGAGCGAACCAGTAAAACCGATCGTTTATTATCTCGATAATGGAACTCCTGAGCCAATACGCAGCGCCCTTTTGGAAGGCGCATCATGGTGGAACCAGGCATTTGAAGCGGCAGGTTATAAAAATGCATTCCAGGTGAAGATACTGCCTGAAGATGCCGATCCGATGGATATCCGTTACAACATGATCAATTGGGTACACCGCTCGACAAGAGGATGGAGTTATGGCGCTGCCGTGACCGATCCGAGAACGGGTGAGATCATCAAAGGGAATGTATCATTGGGTTCACTCCGTGTGCGTCAGGATTATCTGATCGCAGAAGGTTTACTGGCCCCTTACGGAAAAGGAATACCCGGCGATAATAAAATGCTGAAAATGGCTTTGGCAAGATTAAGGCAACTGGCTGCCCATGAATTAGGGCATACTCTTGGGCTGCAACACAATTATATTGCAAGTGCGGACGGCAATGCCAGTGTGATGGACTATCCTCCTCCTGCAGTTTCCATAAAAAAAGGGGAGATAAGTGTGGATGATGCTTACGGAACAAAGATCGGAGAGTGGGATAAAGTTACGATCCTGTGGGGTTATCAGGATTTCCCCAAGGGCACCGATGAAAAAGCAGCGCTGGATAAGATATTGAATGATGCACAGAAAAGGCACCTCGAATTTCTTTCCGATCAGGATGCAAGGCCGGCAGGCAGCATTCATCCTCAGACTCATCTTTGGGACCTTGGCTCCAATGCTGAAAATGAATTGAAAGATGTAATGAAAATCAGGGAAAGAGCCCTGGCACAGTTCGGAGAAAATAACATTCGCCCCGGCACACCCATGGCCATGTTGGAAGATGTATTGGTGCCGGTTTATCTTTTTCACCGGTATCAACTGGAAGCCGCAACGAAAACAGTGGGCGGTATGTACTACACATACACTGTAAGAGGTGATGGAAGAATTGCCACACAAGCGGTAAGCAAACAGGAGCAACTGAATGCTTTGAATGCGGTCATTGATTGCATTGATCCGAAAGTGCTGGCGCTACCTGAAAATATTCTGAAACTCATTCCGCCAAGGCCTTCAGGCTACAGGCCCTCACAGGAACTATTCAAAAAAAGAACCGGCCTGGCATTCGATGCTTTGTCTCCCGCGGAGACCGCTGCAGATTTTCCTCTTTCATTTCTATTCAATTCGCAAAGGCTGAACCGTATGATACAATATGAAGCTGAGAATGGCGGACTGGGCGTGGAAGAAATGATCAACATTCTTGTTGGCAGAACATGGAAAGCTCCAAGACGGACAGGGATGGAAGGGTTGATCCAGATGCAGAATGAACAGATACTGCTGACCTATCTTCTTTCTTCAGGCATCAGTGATAATAATTCTTTTATAGTGAAAGCTGTGGTACAAAAAGCAGTGAGTGATCTCAAATCATTTATAGAAGAGCAACTCAGATCTTCTTCGAACAGCCAGTACAAAGCACACCTGATGCTGGCTTTGGAAAGAATGAAAGCCCCTGAGAAAGCCACCCCCACTCTTCACGAAGAAATGCCTCCCGGAGCACCTATAGGTTGTGATATGGATGAGTATTTTGACTGAACTCTGACAGGCAATAATTTTAAGAAGGCTGTTTTGTTTTCTGCAAAAAAGCAAAACAGCTTTTTTATTCAGAAACGGTCAACAAATCTGTAAAGGTTGAATTTATTCTGAAGGGATAGCTGCTCAATTTCTTGCCTGAGTTTTGCACGGTCCACATCCTTCATCCTTTTTTGCTGTATCAGCCAGAAAGCTTTTTCTGCAAGAAGGTGAAGTCTTTTTTCCGAAGAATGTGCTTTGTGAAGCTCGTGAATCACCGCATCATACAAATCTTTTACGGTCTCTTTTTGAATGGCGATCGTTTTTATAACCGGCACTTCATGATAACGTGTATGAAAAGCAGGGGCCATCATCGTCCTCAGGTTTTTTACAAAAAGATCTGCATCAGGTCGGTCGGCTTTATTTACCACGAAAATATCGGCGATCTCCATAAGCCCCGCTTTCATTGTTTGCACTTCATCGCCTGCCTCGGGCACCACCACAACGATGGTGATATCCGCCAATCCCGCAATTTCCACTTCACTTTGCCCCACTCCCACTGTTTCAACAATAATATGATCGAAGCGGGAAGCTTTCAGCAGATCGGTGATCTCAATAGTCTTAGGATGCAAACCTCCCAAAGAACCTCTGGATGCCAGTGAACGTATGTAAACATCAGGGTGAGTGTACCACTCATTCATGCGTATACGGTCGCCCAGTACGGCACCATGATTAAAAGGGGAAGAAGGATCCACACATATCACTGCAACTTTTTTTCTATTCCCGATCATATAGCCGATCAGTGCATTCGTCAATGTGCTTTTTCCCGAACCCGGCGGGCCTGTGATACCGATGATCTTTGTATTGGAAGAAGGAAGATTCCGAAGCATGAGTTCGTATTCCGGCAATTCATTTTCCACCATAGAAATGCTGCGGGCCAAAGCCCTTGCATCACCCGATCTTAATCGCTCCAATAAGTCCTGCCACATGAAAAACTAATTGTATGTTTACAAATGTATGAGGATTATCCTTCAGAATGTGAGAAGCAACCTTGCCATTTTTGCAGCCGTGATCATCATGCTGGTTTGTCTTTTCATTTCCCGTGCTCTTTTGTCGGCAAGCGTTATTCTTTTTCTGAGTTTGACCATTCTTCATAAAAACATCTTATTACAGTTAAAAAAATTTTTAAAGACCCCTTTATTGATCAGCATCAGCCTGTTGATTTTTATCCCTTTAATATCCGGGCTGTGGAGTGAGGACCATGGTGAATGGATCAACGTGGTAAAGATTAAGCTGCCTTTTTTGTTTTTGCCCCTGGCATTTGCCGGCGACTGGAAATTGAGTGATAAACAATGGAAGGACATTGCATATATTTTTATTTCGTTGATACTGATCAGTTGTAGCTGGAGCCTCTGGCAATATTTTTCAGATATAAAAGCAATCAATGAAAGCTATCTCAAAGCCAAAACCATCCCCACCCTTTTATACAATGATCATGTCCGGTTCAGTTGGCTGGTGTGCATCGCAGTTATGGTCAATGTGTATTTGATCTATGCTTCCAATAAGAAAAAAGAGAGTTTGCTCTTAATAATTCCGTTGGCCTTTATGGTCATTTATCTGCATATACTGGCTGCCAGGACCGGGTTGATTTCTTTATACTTTTTTTTCTTTTGTTTTTTTATTTTTTTATTGTTCCAAAAAAAGAAGTATTCGATATTCCTGTTAATTACGATCGCAGCGGCTGCATGGGCGAGCTGGCAGTTTTTCCCGACTCTGCAAAACAGGTTCAGATATGTTCGTTATGATCTTTCGCTCGCAAAAGATGGAATTACTCCCGGCACCAGTGATGCCAACCGTCTTATTTCTTTAAAAGCAGGATGGCTGATTTTACAACACAACCCGTTTGGAGTAGGCGCAGGTGATGTCCGTAATGAAGCAAATAAGTGGTATGATAAAAATTTCCCTGATATAACAACTACAGACAAGTTATATCCCAGCAGCGAATGGATGGTTTATGGTGATATGGCGGGCTGGCCTGCGGTTTTACTCTTTACCTTTGCCATCGGATTCCCTTTATTTGTAAAAATGGAACGACATCATTTTTTCTGGATCATGCTGATCGTTGTCTCCATTATCGTATGCCTGTTGGAAACCACACTGGAAACCCAGTTTGGAGTTTTTATTTATTGTTTCACTATTTTGTGGTGGTGGAAATGGTTCCGCTTACAAAATGAATAGTATCCGGCTGTGACGAATTTCATTCCCATATTTCCTTTAAGTGTCGTGGTCTATCCGGGAGAAGAACTGAACCTGCATATTTTTGAACCCAGATACAAACAACTGATCACTGACTGCTACGGAGAAAAAAGAGCCTTTGGCATTCCGCCGGTGATTGATAATAAAATGCAGGATTACGGATCATTGGTTGAGATCACAGAGGTGACAAAAGTTTATGATAATGGGGAAATGGATATTAAGACAACAGGAGCAAAAGTGTTCCGGATACTGGAGCTGATCAAAGAAGTGCCGGATAAATTATACAATGGCGCTATTGTACACTATCCTGAAAATTACTTACAGGGCAGTTTGGATATCATGAGGCAGATATTGAATGGTATCAGGGAGATGTACCGCTTTTTGCAGATAAACAAAGATTTTCAAAAACAAGGAAGCGAGATCAGCACTTACGACGTAGCACATCATGTAGGCTTTTCCATGCAGGAAGAATATGAACTGCTCAGCCTGATGCATGAGCGACAACGGCAGGAATACCTGAGACGCCATCTGGCAAAAGTGATCCCGATTCTTTCTGAGCTGGACCAATTAAAAGATAAGATCAAATTGAATGGTCATTTTAAAAACCTGGAAGGTTTTGATATCTGAGCATACATTCAACAAAATACCATAATACTTTTATTCATGGCAATAACACTTTGTATTGACTTTGGAAACACCAGAAAAAAAGCCGCTGTCTTCAAAGGATCCAGGATAAACGGACCGATAGAAATAATTGACGAAGCATCACCGGAAAATATTCGCTCACTGATCGAAAAGTATCATCCTCAGAAATCAATTTTGTCATCAGTGGTAGAACATGATCCGGCAATTGAAGAACTTCTTTCTTCAAAGACACAGTTTCACAAACTTAACCATCTTTCCAAAGTACCATTCACCGCTCCGGTGGGAAAGCCAGCAACTATCGGCGCCGACCGCCTGGCTTTGGCTGCAGCTGCCGTAAAGTTTTATCCAAAGAAAAATAACCTGGTGATCAGCCTTGGAACCTGTGTCACTTATAATTTCATCAATAAGTATCATGAATTTTTGGGCGGCGGTATTTCTCCCGGAATGGAAATGCGACTGAAATCCATGAACCAGTTCACGGCGAAACTTCCGCTTGTTGCCCCCGACAGCAATGTTCCCCTGATCGGCTACGACACCCGCACCAATATTCTGAGCGGCACAGTGTTAGGCATGGCAAAAGAGATTGATGGTTTTATCAGTTCATATAAGGAAAAGTACAGGAACTTTAACGTGCTTTTAACCGGTGGCGATTTAGTGTATTTGGCTCCCCATTTGAAAAGCAAGATATTTGCGAACCCAGAACTAATCTTTAAAGGCCTTTATGCAATTAGTGAAGTCAACAATCTTTGACAAGACCCAAATGAAATTTTCCGACTGTAAAATTTATATTGCTGCTTTCATTATTTTTTTAATGACCACCCCTTATGCCGGGCGGAGTCAGGATAATTCTCCTTATTCCCGGTATGGGCTTGGCGATATTGTACCTCCCACCAATATCAGCAACCGGGCCATGGGTGGAATTGCTGCGGGATATTCAGATCCCCTTTCCATAAATTTCAGCAATCCTTCTACCTATGCATTGTTTCAATCGGCTAAAGAAGAAACATCCCGGAAACTTGCATGGGGAAGAGCTATTCTTGATGTAGGCGTGAATTTTGAAAGCCGTTCTCTTATAGAACAAAATGTTGCAGACAAGTTCGTAGCAAAAAATGCATTGTTCTCTTACCTGCAGGTAGGACTTCCCATACGAAGGAACCTGGGGGTAAGTTTTGGATTAAGACCCATCACCCGCATCAGTTACAAGATCAGTAAAACAGGAATGTTGTATGACCCTAACACACAACTGCCCATTGACAGTGCATTGACCGAATTCACCGGCGACGGAGGAGCTTACCTTCCAACCATCGGAGTGGGATATAAGATCTTTAAAAACCTGAGTGTGGGGATCAATGGCGGATATTTATTCGGCGAAAAAGATTATTCTACAAAAAGAACTTTTCTGAATGACTCGGTTGCTTACGAACGTTCCAACAACGAGACAAAAACATCATTCGGAAATCTTTTTTTCAATGTAGGTATGCAGTATTATGCCAACCTGGGCAACAGGATTACTCTGACCATCGGCGCTTATGGAAACTGGGAGCAAAGGCTTAGGGCAAACAGGAATTTTATTGCAGAAACATTTGTAAGAGATGCTGTACAGGGCGATATAAGATTGGATAGTGTTTATGAACAAAAGAATATCAGGGGTGAGATCATTTATCCTTCCTCCCTGGGAGTAGGCTTCACTTTAGGAAGACCTTCTGCAGGAAAAGAAAGAGGATGGCAGTTCGGTATGGATCTGGTGCAGGCCAAATGGAGCAATTACCGTTATTATGGAGCAAAAGATTCTGTGCAGAACAAGTGGGAATTAAGAGTAGGTGCACAGCTATGGCCCGTATTGACCTCTTCAGGAAGGAGCTACTGGAAATATGTTTCTTACCGTGCAGGTTTCTTTATGGGTCCTGATTATATCAAAGTGCAGGAAAAATTGCCTCAGTACGGGATCACATTAGGAATGGGATTACCTCTCTCCTATACCCGACAGAATCCCAATCAGGCAACCATGATCAACATCACGGCTGAATATATCAAAAGAGGAAATAACAGTAACTTGCTCAAAGAAAATCTATTCAGGCTGTCCATTGGTTTTGCATTGAGTGACCTTTGGTTCATCAAGAGGAAGTATGATTAACAGATATCCTTTTTCAATAAAAATACTTTTTGCAGCAGCCATCATCACCGGCTGCTTTTTATTTATTGGCTGCGAGAATGACACAAAAAAGATAAAAGCCTGGACAGAAGATAAAACAATGACCGAAGAAGGAACGGGTATCGTCAGTTATCTGAGCGACGGAGGTGTGATGAAAGCCAAACTGACCTCGCCATATATGTACCGGGTATTGACCGATACAATTTTCCTGGAATTCCCTGATTCCCTGCATATAGATTTCTATGACAGCACCGGCAAAATTGAAACCCGGCTGGATGCGGATTACGGGAAATATTTTGAATCCTTAAACAAGGCTTACCTGAGAGGAAATGTCATTGTTATCAATATCAAAGGCGATACATTGCTGACGCCGGAACTCTGGTGGGATCAGAGTACAGCCCTGTTTTATTCTGATAGCGTTGCTCAATATCACACCAGTGACAAGCATATAACAGGAGGTAAAGGCCTGCAGGCCACTCAGGACCTGAGCAGTATCATCTTCAAAGAACCGACCGGCACGGTGCTGGTGAATGATTCCTTGTATCAACAATGAACTGACTGGAAAAAGAAACAGCCCCGTTTTACAAGGCTGTTTCAATACTTTGAGTTCGAAGTCTTAACCTTTGGTGTTTCCCGGGTTAACAAGATCATTCGGCTCAAGGCGGTTTTTTCAAATACTGCACTGAATATTCAGGCAGAAACGGGATATTGGTCAGAAACGGGCTGTGGTTTTTCAGAGTTTTCTTTCTCTTTGCTAAAGGAAAGAAAGTTGATTGATATGGATTTTACAGTTGGTTTTCCCGGATTTTGGAATTTTTTTGGCTTCTCGGATATTGGTTGTTACAGGGTTCCGTACCAATCAACTTAGGTCAAATATATATTCCCGATCTCTGCCGTAATAGAGAAAAAATGCTTCATTTAAGACCGGATAAAATCTGTTTCTTTTTTAGTAATCATACGAAAACTTCATCGTATAAGAACCGGTTGATTTGTTATCTTCATTCTGTTAAACCAATTCACCATGTCATTTTTAAATAAAACGGTATTTATTACAGGAGCCAGCCGGGGTATCGGCAAAGCTATCGGGCTGAGATTAGCACAGGAAGGTGCAAACATTGTCATCGCTGCAAAATCCATTGAAGAAAATCCAAAACTGGGCGGAACCATTTTCTCTGCAGCAGAAGAAATGGAAAAAGCCGGAGGTAAGGCATTGGCGGTGCAATGTGATATCCGTTTTGAAGATCAGGTTCAAAATGCAGTGGAGAAAGCAACTGAGAAATTCGGAGGCATTGACATGCTGGTGAATAATGCTTCTGCTATTTCATTGACACCAACAGAACAAACCGAACCAAAGCGTTTCGATCTTATGTTCAACATCAATGTGCGGGGAACTTTTTTTGTAACCAAAGCCTGCATTCCTCATTTGAAAAAATCATCAAATGCGCATATACTCACTTTATCTCCGCCGGTAAATATGGATATGAAATGGTTTTCCAAACATCTTGCTTATACACTATCTAAATATAATATGAGCATGATGGCAATGGGATGGGCTGCCGAATTAAAGAAATACAATATTGCATCCAATGCCCTGTGGCCCAAAACCACAATTGATACCGCCGCTGTAAGGAATCTTTTAGGCGGAGAAGCTCTGGCAAAAATGAGCCGTACCCCACAGGTACTGGCGGATGCAGCGCTTCACATTTTCAGCAAACCTGCCACGCAATGCACCGGTAATTGCTTTCTTGATGAAGATGTTTTTGCAGCAGAAGGGATCACTGACCTTCGCAAGTATGCCGTTGATCCCGAATCGGGATTATTTAAAGATCTGTTCCTGGATTGACCGGTAACAATTGAGATCTTAAAAATATTATCTTTCCGATAAATCGCTTATCTGGAAATCAACACCATCAAATCACAACTACAATTTTTGCAAATGAGAAAACATAATTTTCTGATCCTTTCCTTTTTGTTCATGATCACTTCTCCTGCACTTTCACAAAAAGAAATAATAAACAATGCAGAGAAAGCAAAACAGGAAGCCCTCAGTGATATACAGGCTAAATATGATGAGTATAAAAATATCGCTCTTAAGATTTGGGATTATGCTGAAGTGGGATATAAAGAAATAAAAAGTTCTGCTCTTCTCCAGGAAACATTGCGTAACAACGGGTTTACTGTAGAAGCGAATGTTGCAGATATTCCCACTGCATTTGTTGCCACTTATGGCAGCGGCAAACCGGTGATCGGGATACTGGCAGAGTTTGATGCACTGCCGGGCTTGTCACAGGAAGTGGCAACAGAACGTAAGCCAATTGCAGGAAAAAATGCAGGACAGGCATGTGGCCATCATTTGTTCGGAACCGCTTCCGTAGCGGCAGCTATTGAAATAAAAAAACTGATCACTGAAAAAAAGATACAGGGTACGGTAAAATTGTTCGGTTGCCCTGCAGAAGAAGGAGGTAGCGGAAAAGTTTATATGGTACGTGCCGGTCTGTTCAGCGATGTGGATGTGGTCATTCACTGGCATCCGGGAGATGCCAATTCCATAACCATGACGAGTGCATTGGCCAACATATCCGCAAAATTCCGTTTTTATGGTTTGTCTGCACATGCTTCTGCTGCTCCCGAAAAAGGGCGTTCGGCGCTGGATGCGGTGGAAGCAATGGATTACATGGTGAACATGATGCGGGAACATATACCGCAGGAAGCCAGGATACATTATGTGATTACAAATGGTGGTAAGGCTCCGAATGTGGTGCCCGATTTTGCCGAGGTTTACTATTATGTCCGCCATCCTAAAAAGGAAGATGTGAAAGAAATCTTTGCACGGGTGGTAAAAGCTGCGAACGGCGCTGCCATGGGAACAGAAACAAGAATGGACTATGAGATCATTGGCGGTACACATGACCTTTTATTGAACAGGTCACTGGCAGATATCATGCAACTAAACCTTGAAAAAACGGGAGGTGTATATTATACTCCGGAAGAAAAAGAATTCGGAAAAAAGATTCAATCCACTTTAAGTTATAAGGCCCCGTCAATAGAGACTGCGGCAGAGATACAACCATTAAAAATAGTAATGGATGCAGGTGGAGGATCTACCGATGTCGGCGATGTAAGTTATGCCGTTCCCACAGTGGGCATGCGTGCAGCCACATGGGTGCCAGGCACACCGGCACATAGCTGGCAGGCTGTTTCCTGTGGCGGGACTGATATCGGGATCAAAGGATTAATGGTAGCGGCTAAGACAATGGCATTGACTGCAATTGATCTGTTTACCAATCCTGAAAACATTGCTAAGGCTAAGGAGGAGTTTAAAAAAATGAAAGGCGATTACAAATATGAACCGTTGCTGGGAAACAGAAAACCTGCATTGAACTACAGGGATTGATCTTTTTCAGAAGAAAAAAATAAGATCGTATTTCGCTACTGTATGGGACTTCCTCAGGTCATACAGTAATTGAATCAACAAACCTTAAAACTTTCTTTCTAAAATTTCTCCGGCCGCATCTGGGGGAATAAAAGCACATCCTGTATGGAGGGTTGATTGGTCAGCAACATGCAAATGCGGTCAATACCAAACCCGATGCCTGATGTAGGCGGCATACCATACTCCAGTGCACGCAGAAAATCATAATCAATGTACATAGCTTCTTCATCGCCACGCTCCATCAGCCTTGACTGCTCTTCAAACCGCTCCCGCTGATCAATCGGATCATTCAGCTCACTGTAGGCATTGGCAATTTCCTTTCCGTTCACGATCAACTCAAATCTTTCTACCAGGCCCGGTTCAATGCGATGTTTTTTGGTCAGGGGGCTCATCTCAACGGGGTAGTCAATGATGAATGTGGGCTGCACATAATGGTCTTCACATTTTTCGCCAAAGATGGCATCGATCAGTTTACCCTTGCCCATAGTTTCATCCACTTCAATATGCAACTCCTTACATACTGAACGAAGACGTTCTTCGTCCATCTTGCTGACATCAAAACCCGTATGTTCTCTTATCGAATCATAAATGCTGATCCGTTTGTAAGGGGCTTTGAAAGAAATTGTTTTTACTGAAGTGGAAGAATCTCCAACCAGAACATCGGTGGAGCCGCAGACATCGAGTGCAGCTTTTTCCAGGAGTTGCTCCGTTGTCTCCATCATCCACAGGTAATCTTTGTAAGCAACATAAAATTCAAGAATGGTGAACTCCGGGTTATGAGTTCGGTCCATTCCTTCATTCCTGAAGTTGCGGCTGAATTCATACACCCAGTCAAAGCCGCCTACGATCAATCTTTTCAGATAAAGTTCATTGGCAATGCGCAAATAAAAAGGAACATCCAGTGCATTGTGATGAGTGATGAACGGCTTGGCAGCAGCTCCGCCCGGAATGGCCTGCAATACCGGTGTATCCACTTCCAACGCTCCTTTTGCATTGAGAAATTCACGCATGGAATTGAACAGCTTTGTTCTTTTCACAAACACTTCTTTCACCGCCGGGTTGATGACCAGGTCAGCATAGCGCTGGCGGTATTTGAATTCAGGATCGGTGACGGCATCAAAGGTTTGTCCTTCTGCTTCCTTCACGACCGGGAGCGGACGCAATGATTTGGTGAGTAAGTTCAGCTCTTTTACATGAACGGATATCTCGCCGGTCTTAGTGACAAAGACAAATCCTTTTATGCCGATGATATCACCGATGTCAATCAATTTTTTCCAGACGATGTCATACAAAGACTTGTCTTCGCCCGGGCAAATATCATCGCGGCGGATGTATAATTGAATACGTCCATGCGAATCCTGTATCACGGCAAAATTGGCTTTGCCCATATCCCGCACACTCATGACACGGCCGGCCAGGCAGACATCTGAAAATTCTGTTTTCCCTGCCTGACCGTCAGGCAGGTTTTCTTTCGAAAAATTTTCTTTTATATATGCCGAATTGCTGTTCACCGGATACAAGGGAGCCGGATAGGGATCAATACCCATTTTGATCAGTTCTGCCAGTTTCTCCCTGCGCAGCAGTTCCTGCTCTGATAAATGTTGCGTTTGCATTGGTAAAAATTCAAAAGATTTTATTAGTTCATCCTCATGATAAAGCGGTCAAAATTACATGATGCCGGTGGGGAAAACAAAAGCGAAAGACAACCAAATGCAAGCCTGAAGAGCAATGAACATTACAGCCGGCCGGGAGTAAGTATTTAAACTGGAAAATTGTTTTATCGCCCAAGTTCTTCTTTTACCGCTGAGAAAATAAATTCTCACGTGCATCGTTTATGTACTGCCCGAATAACAGGAAAAGCTCTTAAAAAAGAGTCAAAATCCGGCCATCTTTTGGAACTCTCCATTCTGGCAGGTATTTTGGTGAATTGAAAAAAACAAAACGTATGATGAAAACTATTATTTCTACACTGTTATTTTCCTTTTTTCTTACCACTTCAGTTCAATCGCAGATCAAACTAAAATTGCCCAAGATCCTTTCAAAGGAAAGTTCTTCAGGGGTTACCGAAGCAGAGGCGGGCCAGGGTATCAAAGAAGCATTGACGCAGGGTGTGACCAATGCGGTGCTGAACCTGAATAAGACAGATGGATTTTTCGGAAGCGAGATCTACAAAGTGTTGTTGCCACCCGATGCGGCAAAGATCGAAAGCACTTTGAGGAATATAGGAATGGGAGCCCAGGTGGATAAAGCGATCCTGGCCATCAACCGTGGTGCGGAAGACGCAGTGGGCTATGCCAAGCCGATATTTGTAGAGGCCATCAAACAGATGACCGTAACCGATGCCTTGAATATTGTGAAAGGCCCGAAAGATGCGGCAACCCAATACTTCAAACAAAAGACCACCCAAAAACTGGTTGACGCATTTACTCCGTCTGTAAAAAGCTCTTTAGATAAAACCGACGCCACAAAATATTATGGCGATATTGTCAACACCTACAATAACTTCCCGACTACATTTAAAAAAATAAATCCCGATCTTACTTCTTTTGTAGTAGGCAAAGCAGTGGACGCTTTGTTTGACCAGGTGGCAAAGGAAGAGGCCAACATCAGGGCAAACCCGCTGGCAAGGACCACGGACATACTGAGAAAGGTATTCGGTTCCGTATCTAAGTAAAAAAGAAAAACAGAATCAGGTTTTCTGCCCAATTCCTGTAAGCAGCGGGAAAGTGAAGCAATAACGGTTTGTCATTCTATTCCTGTCACGCCATACTTTATATTGATCAATTGAAGTATGGAGCAACGGCAGATCGTAGTAAAATATTTATTCTGTTTTTGCTGTCTCGTCCATCAATTTTCACACAGGAATGGCGGTCACGTTAAAATTTTTCGTGAAAGCAGTTGTGTTAAGAAACAGGAATTAATAATAGCGGATAAGAGCTGATTACTTCCTGAGTGAGCCTATAAACTCTCTTAGTCTCGATTCATACCCGGGTACATATTTTTCGTTTATTTCACCCTGATCCGATTTGAGCATAACCATATTATCTTCCTTAACAAAGGGTATATATAATTCTGTTTTGTAACCGATACCATCAACAGAAAAAAAGTATAAAACAAACTGTGTCTGAGCTTCAGTTTTTTCATCATACTTTACTTTCTCCTGATATGCCACTCTGAATACTTTTCCTTTCATGTTTTTGAGTAAGGTGTCACTCGTAATTTCTGAGTATTCTACTTTAGTCTTCTTAGCGTCGCTCTTCAATGATGCCAGATATTTATTAATCTCTGATTCGGAAGGAGGTGAAGGCATCTTAATTAGTCGTGCATAGGGATAAACGGTACCCAGCCTATCACATCGTCCTATCCAGTATGATTTATCCTTGTCGTTATAAGTTGCTGTAACATTTCCTTTGAGGTTCATCTTTAATTTATACTTATCCAGTGTTACAGGCACAGGTAATGAAGAAAAGCCCGGATCATCCAGAATCTGTTCTACGTTTTTATCCTCATTCAGTTTGCTGACTATAATATCAGCTATAAAAATGATTTTCCCATTGGTGGCAGCTAAAATATCTCTGGAGTAACGATAGTCCCTTCTGTATTTTTGGTAGTTATCACCTCCCGAAAGTCTGTAGTAAGTCCAGCCGAAAGGTCCTGTATAGGAGCCGGACATATAAACACCAAAGGCATCGGGAACCGAATCCATTGCTTTGGCATATCTCTCTACCGAAGCATAGAAAGAATCCACCCTTTGGCAGCCTGCATTTGGATATATTCTAAGTTTAGCTCCAAGGTATTCATACTTGGTGCTGTGAATAAAGCTATATTCAACCAATTCGTTGGATTTCCCTACATTAGTTTTGTTCAGTTCAGCACGGCTATAAAATGGTATTTTAAAGCCATACTTGTCAAAACTATATTCTTTTAAGAAGAATTTTTTCTCTTGTGACTGTGCGCTGAAAATTAAAGTAAAGGCCAATAAAATAAAAAGGAGTTTCCTGTGTGTAATTCGTGGACTGTCCGGTACGGAAAAGGGTGCCATGTAATTTTTTTATAATGATACAAAATAAATTGTAATCGTAAAAGCGGGATAACCCTCAAATTTTGAAAGGGCTGATATAAATGGTTTTTTTGCAGGTTTCATTAGCAGGCCTTTTTCACATAAGTGAATGCCTGATCCTAATATTCACCATTCATTTGTCAGGCTTACTGTATTATCAGAAAATATTTTTTAATCAAAGTAAATTCCGGCCTGATCAAATTTTCTTCCTCTTCAAAATACTCCAATCCGTTTCTTCGGCAATGATGGTATTGTTCAGAATTCCGAGCCGGTCAATTTCCATTTCCACCACATCATTGGGCTGCAGCCATTGCTCCGTGTAATCAGGGTCATTCAGTTTTCCTGTTCCGTTCAATTCCAAAAAACATCCGGTGCCTACCGTGCCGCTGCCGATCACATCACCCGGCTGCAGGGTAACGCCATAGGAAGCCCTTTCGATGATTTCTGCAAAGGTCCAGTTCATGTCTGCAAGGTTTCCTTCACTCACCTGTACTCCGTTGACCCTGCATTTCATTTTTAAATTCCAGCTTTTACCCACATGATTTTCTTTTGCAGGCACTACCAGGTCTTCCAGTTCATCCAGCGTCACCAGCCAGGGGCCCAATGAAGTTGCAAAGTCTTTTCCTTTTGCCGGCCCCAGGTTCAGCAGCATCTCTTCCATCTGTAGTTTCCGTGCACTCCAGTCGTTCATGATCATCAATCCGCCGATATACTGATCCGCTTCTTCTGCCCTGATGTTCCTTCCCTGCTTGCAGATGACGATAGCGGCTTCCAGTTCAAAATCCAGTTTCTCGAAATGATCGGGCATAAAATGGATCGCTCCCGGTCCCTGAATGCTGTGATGATTGGTGAAATAAAAAACAGGATACTGATCGAATTCGGGTATCATCGGCGCCTTCCTGTTCCTCCTTGCCGTCTCCACATGCTGGCGGAATGCATACGCATCACGGCAGGAAACCGGAAAAGTTACCGGCGACAACAAAGAAACATCTTTCAGCGGAATACCGCGGCTGCTGCTTCTTGTCCCTTCTTTCAATATCAATTCTCCTGCCTGTGCAATGGGAAATACATCCTGCCAGAAATGGAGAAACATGCTCATGGTACCCGGCAGGTCCGGATGCAGCACATCCATATCATACACCAGGTCATTGATCAGCACGGCAAGGTGCTCCTGTTCATCCTGCAGGTAAGTAATCAGTTTCATACACTGTTTTTAGTTTGAGCAAAGGAAAAGAAAAAGTTTTGTTTGCAATCACACGCCTGCGATCCTTCTTTTATATTCCGTAAGCGCTTCTTCCAGTCTTTCTTTTGCCGTAGTATCTCCCGGTACATTGTGCGAAGGATGAATGAATAACTTCACTCCTCTGTCCGCCAGTATTTCTGCAACGGTGGTTACCGTCATCCATACTGCTGTTACAAATGCCATGGTGGAAACAGGCCCGACTTTATCAAAGTGATTCTTGAGAGGGACACTTGCATCCTGTATGGGCACACAGGTGTCCACCACTATGTCAGCCAGTTCGAAAATGGTTTTCCTGCTGCTGTGCCTCGATTGTTTTCCTTCGGCTTCTTTTGCCGATCCGAATACGATCACCTTCATTCCTTTCTTTCTTGCTTCCAGCGCCACATCAATATTCACCGCATTGATGCCGGTGTGAGAGAAAAGCCACATGCAATCTCTTTTATCAAAGTTGTATCCCTTCATGATCTCGGTTCCGTAACCTTCCACCCTTTCCAGGAAAACAAAATTGTGCACACTCATTCCGCCTACAATATTGGTGAAGAAGGTAAGGGGCAGTTCTATCATCGGGTGAAACCCGACAAAGCCTCCGATCCTCGGATACATTTCTTCAATGGGAAGAGTGGCATGTCCGCATCCGAAAGTATGCACCCAGCGGCCTGCTTCTATCGTATCCGCCATCAGGGCTGCCGCCTTTTGAATATTTTCCATTTGAGTGTTCTCGATCTTATCCATCACTTCCCTTGCGTTTTGCAACCATATTTTTGCCAGCATAGTTTAAAATTTAATTTTTGATGAGACATTTTTTTTAAATAGAAATAAAATGATGATCCTGCACACGGCAGTGATCATCAGCAGCCAGGGCAGCAGATACACACCATAGCTGTGAGATAATATTCCGAATAAATAATTAACGATCGTATTCCCGATCAGGGCTATTACCAATACAATTCCGAAAGCTGTTCCTGACAAAGCGGGAAACAATTGTCCTGCATAAGCAAGCATGACAGGAAAGCCTGCGGCAAAACCAATTCCGTTTATAATATAGGCCATCAGTGATTGGGAATAAGTGTGTGCTGTAAGTAAGATCACCCCGCCGATAATTGAAAGGACTAGCGAGATCATCATCAGGTAGTAAGAGGAGATCACTTTCAGAATATAACCAAGCACCAGCCTTGCCGCAGTGAGGCCGGCTATGTAAAATGTCAGAATGAATAAAGAATCTTTTCCGGTAATGCTGATTCCTTTTTGAAGAAAAGTTGTAGTCCAGTTATTGGCCAGCGCTTCGGTACCGCTCTGAAAAAAAAGGAATAATCCTATCAATAAAAGCCCCGGATCTTTCAGTAGCCCGACACCTTCCTTTATCGGGAAACCCTGTGCCTGCTTAGGAGCGGGAAACCGGATGGAAAGAAAAAAGAAAAGAACAAGGGCCAGAACAATGCCTACCGAAGACAAGATATCGGTATAGTTAAAGTGTTCGGATAAAGCGCCTAATAAAAAAGGCATTCCCAGTGCGCCGAAACCAAAAAAAGCTCCCAGCAAACTCAGGTTGGCTCCTTTGTGGCCGGTACTGATATCCGACACCAGGGCATTGGTGGCGCCGTTCAGAATTCCACCGCCCCAACCGATCACAAAAATGCAAACCTGTAATAAGAAATAAGATTCTGTAAAAGCTATTCCTTCAAATGCGGGAATAATCAGCAGCGTAGTGATGATGAATAAAATTTTATAACCATAGCGGTCCACAATGGGGCCAAACAGCAATGACCCGACCATGACTCCTATCGGTAAAATGGAAGTGAGTGTTCCTGATTTGATCTCATCGAGATCAAACTTGTCGGCAACAGAAGGTAAAATAGAGCCCAGTGTAATGTATGTGACGCCGAAAACCAGCATTCCGATACACGCAGCCGTAAAGACCTGTTTGAAATGATACATAATAAAGTGAATATAAATTATTCTTTAAGGGCAAGCCTTGCAGCGCCATAAAGGCCGGCATCATTCCCTAAAGCAGATGCTTCCAGTGAAACCTGCCTGATACTGATTGGTTGTGCCCATTTTCTTGCTTCTTCATAAATTTCATCGAGAAATCTGACAGCCGGCCCGAAAACACCGCCGCCAAAAATTATTTTTTCGGGATTAAAAAGACTGATCAGGTTGGCAACTGCCATTCCCCAGCATTCAATGGCATTGTTAATCACTTCTTTTGCCAAGAGATCATTTTTATCACAGGTTTCAAAAACATCTTTTGCAGTGATCTGCCCCGGTTTCTTTTTCATCAGTTCGCTGTTGCTGAACTTTCCGGATGCCATCAATTCTTCAGCAACTCTGGCAATGCCTTCTCCCGATGCATTGTATTCAAAGCATCCACATGAATCATACTTCTTATTATAAGGTCGATCCAATCCCATCCACCCGATTGCTCCGGCAATATCATGAGCTCCTCTTATTATCTGATCATTTATCAGAATCCCTGCTCCTATTCCGGTGCCTACTGCAAGAAAAATTGCATTGCTGCATTCTTTAGCATTCCCCTTCCAGGTTTCTCCTAAAATGTAACAGGCACGGTCACTGTCAATTTTGATCTTTATTCCCGGAAAAATATTGTTCAATTCTTCCAGCAAAGGGTAATCATCCCATCCGGGAATATTGGGGCACCACACATTTCCTGTTTTTTCATAAGCAATACCCGGAACACAAATACCGATGGAAGAAATGATAAGATTATTCTCTGCAGACCTTTTCATCAATGTAGCGATCTGGTCAGACAAAAGATCAACGACCTCTCTCCCATTTCTTTTTTTCAGTAAACCGGTCTCAGAAAAAACTATTTCGCCGTTACTGTTGAAAACAGCAGCAGCAGATTTGGTTCCGCCGAGATCTATGGCAATTACAAATGTCATTTCTATTACAAACATAAGGAGGACAAAACAGATAAATGGATTAAATTGTGACTTGATAAATATTTTTCCAATGCATCGTTTATTACCGTTTTGTTTGCTGTTTTTTGCGTTCTCCGGAAAACAGGAGAATGATTCTTCATGGATCCGTATTAACCAATTAGGCTATTTGCCCAATGGAGTCAAAGTAGCCGTATGGTGCAGCAAAGACCATGCGGGGATCAGCGAATGGCAATTGGTTGAAATCAGCTCGGGAAAAGTTGTTGCTTCAGGAGATGCGGGTAAACCTTTTGGAGCTTACGGGCCTTTCAAACAGACATACAGATTAAATTTTACATCATTTGATAAACCGGGAAAATATTATTTGCAGGCCGGCAATGCCCAATCTCCTGAGTTTGAAATCGGAAATGATGTATATAAAGGCGCTGCAGATTTTTGCCTGAGATACATGCGTCAGCAACGTACCGGCTTCAATCCTTTTTTAAAAGACAGTTGTCATACCCACGACGGTTATGTGTTATACGGCGAAAAAGCAGGCATCAAAGACAGTACTTATATTGATGTTGTGGGTGGCTGGCATGATGCAAGCGATTATTTACAGTATTCCACCACATCTGCAAATGCTACCTATCATTTGCTTGCAGCCTACAGAGATTTCCCGGAAGTTTTTACTGACGAAAAACAAGCCAACGGGCTGGATGGAAGCAACGGTATCCCCGATGTGATGGATGAAGCCAAATGGGGATTGGATTGGTTGCTCAAAATGCATCCAAGACCTGATTGGATGTTCAATCAGATAGCAGACAGCCGCGATCACAGAGGAATGCGGCTCCCTAAAGAAGACAGTTTTTACGGAAGAGGATTTGAGCGGCCCGTTTATTTTGTCAGCGGCGAACCACAGCAGCGTGGCGATTTCATGAACAATACTACCGGAACTTCTTCAACGGCCGGAAAATTCTCAAGTGCATTTGCACTGGGGAGTGTTTTATTTGATAACAACAAGAACTATTCCCGGCTCCTTAAAGAAAAAGCAGTTTCCGCCTTTGCGTATGCACACAAAAAATTAGGGGTTACTCAAACGGCATCAGTTCGCGGACCTTATATCTACGCAGAAGATAACTGGGTGGATGATATGGAACTGGCGGCTGCATCCATGCAATTGATCAATAAGAACAAGAGTGATCTTGACAGTAAAGCTTTCGAATTTGCAAAACAGGAACCGGTCACACCCTGGTTGGGAAAAGATACTGCGAATCACTATCAGTGGTATCCGTTTATCAACCTGGGACATTATGAGCTGGCCAAACAACTGAAAGGAAAAAGAAGAGATACAATCATTGGTTATTACAAAGAAGGAATTGAAAGGGTATGGAACAAAGCAAAACACAATGCATTTTACCGCGGCATTCCATTCATCTGGTGCAGCAACAATCTAACCACTTCATTTGCCATTCAGTGTTACTGGTATAAACAACTCACCAACGATCAGGCATTTTCAGAACTGGAACAGGCAAACTTAGACTGGTTATTTGGTTGCAATCCCTGGGGAACAAGTTTTGTTTACGGACTGCCGGCATACGGCGACACGCCTGTTGATCCGCATTCGGCATTCACTCATTTAAAAAATTACCCGATTGACGGTGGTTTAGTGGATGGACCTGTCTATACCAATATCTACAACAATCTTATCGGCATCACCCTGCACGATCCGGATGAATATGCAGCATTTCAAAGTGATCTTGCCGTATATCATGACGATTACGGAGATTACAGTTCGAACGAACCGACAATGGACGGCACTGCTTCATTGGTTTATTTACTGGCAGCCAAAGAAGCTTCTTCTGCTACTAATAAAACGAGTTCATCAACTTCACCGGGAAATAATTTTTCTTATTCGTATGGCGCCATTGTAAGAGGAGACTCGACTAAAAAAAATATCGCTATTGTTTTCACAGGTGATGAATTCGGTGAAGGCGGCGATTTTATTTTAAAGGTATTGAAGAAGGAAAATATCCATGCTTCTTTTTTTTTGACCGGTAATTTTTACAGGAATCCTGAATTTAAAAAGACGATAAAAGGATTGAAGAAGAATGGTAATTACCTTTCCACACATTCGGACAAGCATTTACTGTATTGCGACTGGACCAAAAGAGATAGTTTACTGGTAACGAAAGAACAATTTACCGAAGACCTGCGCCATGCATTTGAGACTATGAAGGAATTCGGGATCAAAGAAAAAGAAGTTCCCTATTTCATTCCGCCGTATGAATGGTACAATGATACCATTTCTGCATGGGCAAGGGAAACAGGCCATCAACTGATCAATTTTACCAGGGGAATGAGGAATACTGCCGATTACACCACGCCTGATATGAAAAATTACAGGCCCAGTGATGATATCTTCAATTCGATCGTTCAGTATGAGCAAACTAATCCTTCAGGACTGAACGGTTTTATTCTTCTGATGCATATCGGCGCCGGGCCTAAAAGAACCGATAAATTTTATTTACGATTACCGGAATTAATTCAATTATTGAAAAACAAAGGCTATCAATTTCAAAGGGTTGATCAGTTGTTGCAACCATGACAAAGATCCGTTTCTCATAAACCGGAAAATGAATTTCAATTTATCTTTGCAACATGCAATTCGATAAAATTCATAATAAAGGCCAGGCACAGTTATTCAGGAATCAATACCTGGAAATGCTGACCAAGACACATCCCCTCGTGATCTGGGGCATCTATCTGCCCATCATCATTTACATGCTGTACTTCAGCAACACCAAACTGGAATATCCTTTTCTCAGGATCACATTGATCTTCCTGGCGGGTATATTCTTCTGGACATTCTTTGAATACCTGGCTCATCGTTTTTTGTTTCACTGGATAAGCGACAATCCCCGGATTCAGAAATTCGCTTATGTGATGCATGGAAACCATCATCATTTCCCGAGAGACAAGCAAAGATTATTTATGCCGCCGGTGCCAAGCCTCATTATTGCATCGGCCATTTTCGGATTGATGTACCTGGCCATGCACAACAATGCGTTTGTATTCTTTCCGGGATTTATGTTCGGATATCTCCTGTATGGCAGCATTCATTATGCTATTCATGCCTGGAACCCTCCTTTTAAATGGATGAAACCGCTGTGGAGAAATCATCATCTGCACCATTACAAAGACGAACACCAGGGATTTGGTGTGAGCACTACCTTATGGGATCGCATATTCGGAACCATGTTCGACCTGAAAAAAGAAAAAGAAGATAAAGAGAAGGTGAAAGAATTGAGATATAAGTAAATGGCCCGATTGCCCGATAGTTTGATTATGGTTGTAATATTTCCGGGTAGTAGTCAATAAGTAGTTCCCTGATTTCCCATTTCAATGCTCAAATACATATTTATAAGTGCGGTGTGTCTTGTCTCTTACGGCGCCTGTGGCCTGATGCAGGGAGATCATTCTTTTATTCCAGTCGGCCACCCAGGCTAATTCCACTTCGGTAATGGTATTCCGGGGCAACACTTCTTTTTGCAAACATCTGATCAGAGCTGACTCCAATCCGTGGTTCTGGTATTTTTTCTTACAGCCCATTGCGATGATCCGGATGCGTTTGACCTTCGTTGTCTTTTTGTACCACAAAAACTTCAATTTGCCCCATAAATTCATTTTACCATTCAGGTGTTTCATTGTTCTATTGATGTCGGGAAGGCACAGGATAAAAGCTGCCGGATCTTGATTGTAATATGCAAACCAGATTATTTTTTCATCAATAACAGGTTTCATTTGGGAAAATGAATCCCGGATCGTTTGAATACTTATCGGGGAAAAATTTTCAAAATCACTCCAGCCATCATTGTAAATTTCCATAAAATCATTAGCGAACCTGCTGTAATGTTTTTTATCGAAATGACAGAATGAATAACCCGGCTTTTGCATCACCCATTCCGCAATGCGGATAAAACGATCAGGTAATGGCACGGTGGCATTTAAAATATTGGTGTACTGGTCATAGAGTTTGGTGAAACCATACGATTCAAAAAGATCAATATAATACGGCGGATTGTAGTTCATGCCGATACTCGGCGGTTTAAAGCCTTCCACCAGCAAACCCCAATACCTGTCATTTTCGCCAAAGTTTACAGGGGCCTCCGCTGCTTTCATTCCTTTTTCTTTCAGCCATTGTTTAGCTGTATCAAACAACATGAATGCCGCTTCCCTGTTATTGATACATTCAAAAAAACCAATTCCTCCTGTGGGAACTGAACTTTTAAATGCTTTATTACGATTGACAAAGGCGGCAATACGGCCGCATACTTCACCCTTTTGCTCCAGGATCCATCGCACACATTCTCCATTGGAAAAAAAATGATTATGACGGGGATTAAATATGGATTCAATGTCATTATCCAAAGGACAGATCCAGTTCGGGTCGTCGCGGTAAATTTTGCGGGGCAACGCCAGGAACTTTCTTGCCGTTCTGTTTTCAGTTACTTCAATAACATGCATGGGGTAACTTTACTGTAATGTGCAAAGGTAATTTTGTTTTCCCGATAAAACAGGGTCACCATTTGTCTTCGTCGGGAATATTGGTATCGGGATGTTTAAATTCTTTTCGTGATCTTATTTTCATCAATTGCCGCTCAATGATCAGCGCTGCAATTATATCACCTGCATCTTCACCGGCAGTTGTTTTCAGTAAATATTTTAATTTAGACTCACTGACATCAATACGGTACAGCAGATAAACCAGTTTATTAAAGTCAGTCCGGATCAAATCATTTATCCTGGTACCAAGGATTCTTTTTATTTCTTCCAGTGTAATTTTTTCCGGCAATTCAATAGCCATGTCTTTATTCAGTGATCTTATCAGTGCGGAATTATTCATTAAATTTTTTTCTGCCCGTCCGGTCAGCCGGGTATGATTCCCGACCCGAATAAAGCAAAATCATATTTTACCGGGTCATTTTTATCTAAAGTACGGAGAAAGGAGGTGAGTTCCAATGCAGCTTTCCAATCGGGCGGTTTTCTTTTTAAGATGCCCAGTCTTTTCGCCACTCTTACTACATGCAGATCCAGCGGGCAAACGAGTTGTGCAGGCAAAATATTTTTCCAGATCCCGAAGTCCACTCCGTTCTTATCTTTCCGCACCATCCAGCGAAGAAACATGTTCAATCTTTTGCAGGATGAATTCCGTTCCGGTGTGGCAATATGTTTTCTGGTTCTTTCAGGTATGTTTTCCAAAGAAAAAAAATAATGGTGAAAGCCTGTAAGGGCATTTTCTGTTGTCGGATCAGTGTTCTTCATCCATCTGGTAAATGCGGTTTCAAGTGTATCGTAATGAGAATAATGCCATCGAAAAAATTCTATGAAATATAAAAGGTCGGTGGCGTTGAAGGTGCGGTGTTTGAATTGCAAAAGCCTTTTTAGTTCGTTATGATCATGATTCAGGCAAAATTCATAGGGCGACATGTCCATCAGGCTCATCAGCTCCTTTGATTTTTTAATGATTGTGCTGCGGTTGCCCCAGGAAAAAATTGCTGCAAAAAACCCGGCAATCTCTATATCCTGCTTTTTTTTGAAAAGATGCGGAATGGAAATAGGATCGTCTTTGATGAAAGATGGCCGGTTGTATTCAGCTGCTTTTTTGTCTAAAAATTCTTTCAGAGCAGTTCTCGTTTGCACAGGAGCACATTTTCAAATTGATGCATTATCCGATCGCCTGTTTCAAATCTCCGATCAAATCATCAGCGTCTTCTATGCCAATGCTTAAACGGATCAATGAATCGGTCAGACCATTTTTGATCCGCTCCTCTCTGGGAATGGAAGCATGTGTCATTGTTGCCGGGTGGTTGATGAGTGATTCCACTCCTCCCAGGCTTTCTGCCAGTGAAAATATTTTTGTGGAAGATAAAACTCTCATAGCATTCTCCACGCTGTCATCCTTAAGCGTAAAGCTTAACATGCCGCCAAACCCATGCATTTGTTTTTTGGCAATAACATGATTAGGATGATCTTTAAATCCCGGCCAATACACTTTGCCGACTTTCTGATTGCTGCGCAGCCAATGAGCGACCTTTTCTCCGTTTTCGCAATGACGCTGCATGCGTACATGCAATGTTTTGATCCCTCTCAATACCAGAAAGCAATCCATCGGCCCGGGAACAGCGCCGCAACTTTTTTGGATGAAATATAATTTTTCTCTCAGGTCTGCATCATTCATCACAAGACATCCCATGATCACATCGCTATGACCTCCTAAATATTTGGTAACGGAATGCATGGCAATATCAGCGCCGAGATCGAGCGGGTTTTGTAAATAAGGAGAAGCAAATGTATTATCTACTGCCATCAGTACCTTATGTTTTTTGGCAATGGAAGCAATGGCTTCGATATCACAGATATTCATCAAAGGATTGGTCGGAGTTTCCGTCCATACCAGTTTTGTGTTGCTATTTATATGCTTTGAGACATTTTCCGGATTGGTCATATCAATATAATGAAACCGGATACCAAACTTTTCAAACACTTTGGAGAACAAACGGTATGTTCCGCCATACATGTCGCTTGCTGCGATCACTTCATCGCCGGGCTTTAATAATTTGATCACCGTATCGGTGGCGGCCACACCGCTGCTGTAGGCCAAACCAAACTTTCCGTTTTCCGTAGTGGCCAGCGCTTCTTCCAAAGCTGTACGTGTGGGGTTTCCGGCACGGGAATAATCATAGCCTTTATTTTTCCCGGGAGCCGACTGAACATAAGTTGAGGTTTGATAAACCGGCGTCATGATGGCGCCGGTGGAAGGGTCGGGCTCTGCGCCGGCATGAATTAGTTTTGTAGCAAGCTTCATAATTGTTTTTTATTGATCAGAGGTACAAAGATGAGGAATATAAGCGAATGGAATATTCTAAGATTGATCAGAAGAGAGTAATGTTTCAGAATCTGAAAAAAAAAGATAAAGGTTTAGTAATAAAAAATTTTGAAATATGTAAAGTATACTTAACATTTGGTTTGTTAATTAAATGAGCCATGAAGTTTTTTATTCCTCACCGCTATAAAAGACCTGGCGCCATTATGATTCCATTGGGTTTTACTTTGTGAATGCTAATGCAATTGGGGTATATAAAAAAAATCCTTGTCTATTTTTTTGGTGAGCCGGAGTTGAACTACGTAAGTACTGTATATAATATAGTGAATGCAGTAGCTGCAGTAATTGGTTTTTTTTCATTCCTGGCTGGAATATTTTTTATTACATTTTCCAAAGAACGAGTAGAGGACGAAATGGTACAAAGGACAAGGCTGGATAGCTTCCAGTTTGCTGCTTATATTCAACTCATTGCAGTAATAATAGGATTCCTGTTTATTCTCATTATGGGCGAAAAGGGTGAAAGCAGATTAATGTTTTTTCTGGCCTTTTTTATCATTTTATTTTGGATTTCCTTTATTGCCCGTTTCAATTATATTCTTCATGTGAAGTATAAGCAATGAAAAATATTGTAAGAGAAGAACGTCTTAAAAAAGAGCTTACCCAGGTTCAATTAGCAGATTTAGTGGGTGTTTCCCGTCAAACAATTTTTTCCATTGAGATTAATAAGTATATTCCGTCAGTAGTACTGGCTTTAAAGCTTTCAAAAGCTCTTGGAAAAAAGGTTGAAGATATTTTCCGTTTGGAAGCTTCAGATAAAGGTTGATTTACCAAGACACATAGAAGCAGTGAGATACCTCCAGTCATAACTGTCTGCTCCGATCGCAGAAGCAGGTTGGATCTTTTTAAGTAACACTTCGGGTTTCAGGATCTTTTCATCAACCAATTTCTTCCTGGCACTGATGATCCGTTCCTGTACCGCAGGATCTGCCATCCATTTTTTTTGCGGTGGTTCAAAACCGATCTTATCTTTTCGCCATACTATTTCAGCAGGCAATTCACCTTTCATGGTTTCCCGGAGCAGCCATTTGGTCCACCCCTTCCTGATCTTAAACGAGGAAGGAAGAGAAAACAGAAACTCCACCAACTCATGGTTTAAAAAAGGCAAGCGGACTTCACAGCCATGCGCCATTGCATTACGATCGGCATAACGTAATAATTCTTCCAGTCCATGTGTACAGGTATTAAAATATAAAGCTCCGTTCAGGTTGGAAATGGCAGGAGTGGCATAATATGCTTCCTTGCTTTGCAATTGGACAAATTCTTTTGTAAGATCTTTATGTGCCAATGCATTGATCAGGTATTGATGTTCCAGTACCGTGGTGGCAAGATCCGGAAACAAGGATGCAAAAATATTTTTGAAACCGAATTGTTCCTGCACATTATTCGTTCGTGCGGCTTTCAATTCCCCGCTTCTGAGCAATCTTCTATTAAAAAAAAGTTCCTGCCAATACCATTTATAATACTTATGATAACCCGCCAGGACTTCATCAGCTCCTTGTCCATCCAATAATACTTTGATCCCATTATCTTTTGCCGATTCAAAAACTTTGAACTGGGCCAGGATGCTTGCAGAGCCGAAAGGTTCTTCCTGGTGATAAAACAACTGCTCCAACTGATGAATGAGGTCTTTAGCCTCAATGGCAACTGTATGGTGCTTAAGTTTGAACTGCTTTGCAATTTTATCGGAGAATGAAAATTCATCTTTCTCATAACCTGGAAAAACAGCCGTGAAACATTTATGGCTATTGGTGGCAGAATCTTCATGCCGGCTGAATGCAACTACAGTTGAACTGTCCAGGCCTCCGCTTAAAGATGTTCCCGTCATCACATCACTCCGGAGCCTTCTTCTTACCGAAGCAGAAAAAAGATCGGTAAATTGTTCGATGGCCTCGTGGTCCGTTATTTTTTTATTCTGAATCTTCAGATCTATATCCCAGTATTTTTCAACCTCGATCTTTTGGCCGGGAGGATCATATTTCAAAGTGCAGGCAGGAGGCAGTTTTTTTATCTGATCGTAAAAAGTTTCGTCAGGCTGGCCGGGATTATCCACATACCCGATGGTGATGAAATTGAAAAGCATTTTAAGATTGGCCTTCCGCGGAATACCGGCAGCCCACAATGCTTTCATCTCGGAGGCAAAAATGAATTGGTCATCATCTGAATAAAAGAAGAATGGTTTTTCGCCAAAACGGTCCCTTGCGGCAAATAATTTTTTTTCTTTTTCATCCCAGATGGTAAAAGCAAACATGCCATCAAAATGATCCACGCAATCTTCTTCCCATTGGTCGTATGCTGCTGCGATCACTTCAGTGTCCGACCGGGAAAAAAATTTGTATCCGGACCTCTGAAGAGTGGATCTCAGTTCGATGTAATTATAAATTTCTCCATTGTGAATGATATGATAGCGGCCCATAAAAGCCATCGGCTGCGATGCTGCGTCACTCAGGTCAATGATGGACAGTCTGCGATGCCCCAACCCAACTGTAGAATCATCATTGATCCAGAATCCTTCTCCGTCCGGTCCGCGATGCGCCAAAGAACCGGTCATCTGTTTTAATCTTAATGAAGTGACCTTATCCGGGTCCGAAGAAATTATTCCGGCAATACCGCACATGCTGTAAATATCCAAAATAATCCTGTGCGGATAGAAATAAAATCGGTAGAATTAAAATTCGATCGGCAGCCTGGCAACAAGATCGCTCCATGCCATCAGCAGTTCAGCTCCGGTTTTTGTTTTTTCAAACACCATGGTAAAATATTCGGCCTTCCTGTTCCCGTTGGTAACAGGGATCGGAAAACGATCAATATCTTTGGTGCTGTCTATCTTCAGTCCCCAGGTGTCCACATTACTGTTCAATACAATGGTCCATTCATGCTCTTCGGGGATGCAGTATAAAATATACCTGCCTGCAGGGATCTTTTTGTTTTGAATCTTCACATCCCTGTAAAATTGGATCTCGGTTGCCTCATTGGCTCCGAGCCTCCAGGGCTCCCCATACTTCAACAGGTTATGAAATAAAGTGCGTCCCTGCAAATGAGGCCGGCTGTAGATAACCCTCATCACAGGAGGAGTGTGAATGCTGTCTGTCATCTTGAGCTGAGGATAATCCACGGGGAAATAACTCATATCCATGGGAGATATATCCACGGGTGCATAAGGATTGCGGAAAGGTTCTTTCTGAACAATGATATTTTCTTTTCTTCCTGAAGAATCAGTGGAAGGAGAAGAATTGCTGCCGGAATTGCAACTGCACAAAACAAACAAAGCAACACCCAAAGAAAACAAGCCATCAATTCGCTTCATAAAAAGATTTTAAAAAATAATAGGCAAGGTAGCTTTTATTCTATCCCAGACTATAACCAGGTTGGCGCCATCTGTTCTTTTTTCAAAACTCATGGTAAAAGCATCCACCATGTCGTTGATCTTCTCTACCGGCACATCTACGCGGACTATATCTTTTTTGGGATCATACTTAAAAGCTCCCCATACATCCGTCTCTTTGTTCACTATTATCGTCCATTTGTTTTCATAAGGAATGGCATATAATGTATAACGGCCTTTGGGAATTTTCTTGTCTCCTATCCGTGCATGTTTAAAGAGTTCCAGCTCGGTTGCTTCATTGGCTCCCAGCCTCCACACTTTCCCATATTCCACAAGGTCTCCAAAGATAACGCGGCCACTCTTTTGCGGACGGCTGTAAATGACCCTTGCCAGCAGGGGCTCCGTAGCTTTTCCCTGAATTTTCTGAAGCGGATAGTTGTTCGGGAAATAACTCATGTCCATCGGTGATTTATCCAAAGGAGGGATGGACTGTTCCTGCTGTGCAAAAACATAGCCTGTAGCTAATACAAACAGCATTAAGAAAAAAAAGTACTTCTTCATAATAAGAATGTTTACAAATGTAAATTATTTGGTCATTAGCCTTTACTAAGAATCCCTGCCATCAGCCGGGTTTAACAAGGAATTGAAAATGCTAAAGGCAAATGGCTTCATATCTTTCCAGAACTGACGATAACAATCGCCTAAAAGTTGATAGTGTGTTTCAAATAATTTACAGGCAGTTTCACTTTCAGTAAGATAAGCTGCCCGGCGCACTAGTCCGCCAAAACTTTTTTCCATACCCCAAACAGAGCGGTAATGAAAAAGCCAGTTTTCTTTTTTCATATAATAAAACATTCTTGCAAATGGCGGAGGCACCTGATCAAGACAGCCCTCCATGGTCTGATAGACCCGGCGGGTAAATTCTAATAATGATGATTCGCTGAACTCATTCTCATCATTGGCGAGGAAATGATCATACACCACATCTACAAAAGCTCCGGAATACAAACGGTATACTTCGCGGAAAACCTGTTTCGCTTCTTTGGTGGCAGGGTGTGAGTCGGTGTACTGATCAATGGAACGATGAAGTTCAATTCCTTTTTGTATGGCGGAAGAAAATTCAGTTTTCTTTTTCCCTTTCACAAAATCACTGATCAGGTTTCCAACGAGTATCTGAGGATGATTAAAGGAGAGATATGCATGGGCCAGATAGTTCATTCCGTTTCGTTAATTACCGGAAAGCAATTTACCATTATTATGCCTGCCCGGATTTTTCCTTTTTAAAATAACGGTATGAATAGACAGCAGGAATGAGAACCATAATAAAAATGCAACCTATCATTATAAAGAGCATGACTGTAGGTTCAATAAAAATTGCCAACAAGGCAATCAGAATACCGCCTGCAAACCAGATCTTACTTGCAAAACGGTGTGTTGCTTTCCAGTTCGCTTCACTTTCCAGCGTCCAGGGCAATCGAATGCCGGCAAAATAGTTGGGCTTTATCGAATGCATAATATTCCCCATGTAGGCAAATAAAATCCCGAAAAGAATGAGGAATACTTTTAACCCGACAACATGTTGCTGAATGGTCCAGTTCAAAACAAAGAGGTTGACGCATACCAGGAACAAAACGACAGCAATTCCAATTTTATTGAAAACAGGCTGTTGCTTCAGGGCATATCTCTTGGGATCCAGCTTTGATATGTTGGTCACTATAAGATATACGACCAGTAACGAGCCGGTGAGCAAAGCATTTATAAAGATCAGTTTGTTTTTGTCACCAAATTTATCAGGGGCTCCGGATGGGCCAAAGTGAGTCGGAATAGTTTCGGGAAGTTTTTCCCAGATGGCTGCCAGGTAGATCCAGGGAAGGCTAACTAAAACAAGAACAAATGTCCACTGAAGGATTTTCGGGTATTTCATGACTATTTCTTTTTGGATTTGAATTGCATCAGCCACTTCATGATCTCATCAACAACGGTTGTATTCAAAGAGTAATAAATATACTGACCTTCTTTTTCTGTCATCACCAGGTTTGCCTGTTTCAACAGGTCAAGGTGATGTGAAATGCTGGGCCACGAGATTTGAAACCGATCTGCTATTTCACCGGCAGTCATATCTTTCTCTTTCAGCAATTCCAGGATCTTTCTCCGGGTAGGATCATTCAGCGCTTTGAAAATAATATTCATCCGGGAGCTACGATTGTATATTTAGACAAATATCTAAATAATTACTGAAAACAGCAAATTTTCCGTTCACCATTTTGTCCGCTTTGTACGAAACCGTACACCGGGGCTATGAATGGTTTTAAAAAATGTCCGGCGGTTGCATTCTTCAACTTTTGTTAACGGTGTTTAACATGGCTGCCCATTAATCATAATTCACTTGTCATGGGCTGTAACCCAAACTACCTTTGTTACGTCAAACAAGACAAATACAAAATTTAAAAACAATTATAAAAATTAAAGTCATGAAAAAGATTATCTTATCAATCGCAATGTTTGTAACATTCGGCACCATGAGTGCTTTCGCCGATTCGTCTACCGTAAATCCAAAAGTGCTTGCTGCATTTAACAATGATTTTAAAAATACAGGAAAAGTTGAGTGGACTACGGGCATGGATTATTTCAAAGCAACGTTCGTGTTTAACGGAAGTTATGTCTTTGCCTTCTACAGCACTGACGGCAAACTGTTAGGGATAACCCGGAATATCAGTTCCCTGGACCTGCCCGTAAGCCTGCAGAGGAATCTTAAGAAAGATTATTCCAATTACTGGATCTCTGATCTTTTCGAACTCTCCAACGGAAACAGCACCAGCTATTATGTTACCCTGGAGAAAGCGGAATCCACGATCGTTCTGAAAGCAGATGCCGGCGGTGAGTGGACCTTATACTCAAAAGCAGTTAAAGAATAGAGCGTTAGTTTTGATGTATATACCATAAAGCCTCATCACAAGTGGGGCTTTTTTTATCAGGGCGTAAAACTCTTTTTTATTCTGCGGCTGTTAAAAACAAAATCTTGTGAAAAAACCTGTAACCGACTTTCAGATTAATCCGTCTCAGAAAATAAAAGAAACGAAAAAAAATAAAAACTAAAGCCATGAAAAAGATTTTTTTATTCTTGTCGTTTGCGATGATTATCGGAATGACAACGGTATTTGCCGGGACAGATCCGGCTGTGAATTCAAGAATTATGAATTCATTTAAAAAAGAATTCCCGCAGGTGGGAAGTATCATGTGGAGCAAAGACCAGGATTATTTTAAAGCAACATTTGTGATGAATTATTTCAGAATGGAAGCATGGTTCAATGAAGAAGGAAAATTACTGGGAACGGTACGCAACCTTTCTTTCCGCCAATTGCCTTTAATTGTGGTGAAAGGTATCAACAACAAGTATCCTTCTGCAAACATCATTGAGATCCTGGAGATCACCAATGAAGAAGGCACAACTTACAGGGTGACCGCAAATGAAAAGAACAAAACGATCATTTTAAGTTCCACACCTGAAGGGCATGTGGTAAAAACAGGACAGGTCAGAAAGTAAATTATTCCCTGCGGGAACTAAAGTAAAGCTCTGTTTCAAAACAGGGCTTTTATTTTTTCAAATCTGTATTTTTGCGCAGCAAAATTTTTTATAACCCGATAGAGAACATTTAAAGGAAAGTCAATATGAACAAAGGCCCTGTTTCTAATTTTATCCGGCATCATTACCGTCATTTTAACGCTGCAGCATTAATGGATGCGGCAAAAGGATATGAACAACATCTGCTGGATGGCGGAAGAATGATGGTAACACTTGCCGGCGCCATGAGTACTGCTGAACTGGGAATCTCATTAGCGGAGATGATCCGGCAGGGAAAAATTGATATTATCACCTGCACCGGCGCCAACCTCGAAGAAGATGTGATGAACCTGGTTGCTCATTCACATTATAAGCGGGTGCCTCATTACCGTGATCTGACCCCCCAGGATGAATGGAACCTGCTGGAGAATCATTACAACCGGGTTACCGATACCTGCATTCCCGAAGAAGAAGCATTCCGGCGTTTGCAAAAACATTTGGTTCGTCAATGGAAAGAAGCTGAATCAAAAGGAGAACGTTTTTTCCCGCATGAGTTCCTATATAAAGTTGTCCTGAGCGGTGACCTGAAACAATATTATGAGATAGATCCTAAAGACAGCTGGATCATTGCCGCCGCAGAAAAAAATATTCCGATCGTTGTACCGGGCTGGGAAGACAGTACCACCGGAAATATTTTTGCCAGCTATGTGATCAAAGGAGAACTGAAAGCTTCCACCGTAAAAAGCGGAATTGAATATATGGTGTGGCTGGCAGACTGGTACCGGAAAAACTCTTCCGGCAAGGGAGTTGGGTTTTTCCAGATAGGCGGTGGCATAGCGGGGGATTTCCCGATATGCGTGGTGCCGATGATGTACCAGGACCTGGAATGGCATGACGTTCCTTTCTGGAGTTATTTCTGCCAGATCAGTGATTCCACCACATCTTATGGTTCCTATTCAGGAGCCGTTCCCAATGAAAAGATCACCTGGGGTAAACTGGATATCCATACTCCGAAATATATTATTGAAAGTGATGCCACCATTGTGGCTCCGCTGATTTTTGCCTGGGTATTGGGCTGGTAAATGATTGACGCTTTAAAAAAACAGACCCCGTCATTTTTATTGGCGGGGTCTTTATTTATAATAAAAAGGTAAGGATCGGGCTTTCAAAAGAAGGATCATCGGTTCTGACACACGTAAAATATTACTCAAATAACGTACCACAGAAAATAAAATTGTCCACACATTTAGGGGAAAAAAAATCTCTCCGTTTAAGAAGAGATTTTTAAAAAGCTTTAACATCTGCAGGGGTTAATCCAGTTTCAGATCACGTTTCAGCATTTCATTCCGGTTGGCCATATCCCATGCCGTGTAGAAAACAAGCTGTGCTCTTTTAGCCAGCAGCTTATAATTGATCTTGTCCGGAGTGTCGGTGGGCCTGTGATAATCGGGACTGAGCATTCCATCAAAATAGAAAATGATGGGAACGCCTTTGCTCGCAAAATTAAAGTGATCGCTCCTGTAATAAATGCGGTTCGGGTCCTTAGGATCGTTGAATTTATAATCCAGTTCCAGTTTAGTGTATTTCTTATTCACCGATTCACTGATCTTTCTCAAATCGGTACTCAGCTTATCATCCCCTACCACATAAACATAGTTTGTTGAATCCCCGATCTTACGGCTTGGATCAATACGGCCGATCATGTCAATATTCAGGTCAACCGTTGTTTTATCCAGTGGAAATACGGGATGATTGGTATAATATTCAGAGCCCCATAATCCTTTTTCTTCCCCGCTTACGGTCATAAATACCATGGTGCGGCGAGGGCCTTTTCCTTCTTCTTTTGCTTTGGCAAATGCTTTTGCGATTTCTATGATGCTTACCGTTCCGGATCCGTCATCATCGGCGCCGTAATAAATAACTGTGTCTCTCTTTCCGAGATGATCATAGTGGGCCGTAACAAAAACATATTCATCTTTCAGGTCAGTGCCTTCAAGAACACCCAACACATCACTGCTTTGCAGGTTCAGTGATGCCTTTTCAAAATTCAACATTACATTGGCCTTATAAGTCTTCGGTTCTATTTTCCCTGCTTTTGCTACATCATAATCCGGACCCATGATGGCACGGGCTATTTCTTCGGAAACACTGTACTGATTAGGCCTTATCACCGGATGATAGGCATTCAGGTACATATTGCCTTTGGGATTGGTCTTCATGGTGTGTGGAAAATTCGTCGCAATCACCAACAATGCCACAGCTCCGTTTTTCTGTGCTGCATCTGCTTTGGCAAAAAAGTTTCCGAAACGGAATCCTCCCTGTCTTCCGCCACCCTGAGGCTGGCCTCCCAGAGCCAGCACCACTTTTCCTCTTACATTAAGGCCTTTATAATCATCATGAGTGGAGTCGCTGATGCCATTACCTACAAACACCACTTCTGAAAACTTATAGGTTGCATTATTACTTTGTCCCACATTAATGGAAAAATCTTTATCCAGTTCATAAGCTTTGCCATTCACTTCAATTCCCGCATTGACCAACGAATCTTCAAAAACATCAAAATGAAGCTGGTACTGCCCGTGGTTTCCGGGAAGCAATCCAAAAGACCTGAACTGATCTTCGATATAAGCTGCTGCTCTTTTCTGTCCCGGTGTTGCAGTTTCCCTGCCTTCCATTTCTTTTGAAGCCACAAAATAGAGGCGTTGCTTCATATCATCAGCGGTGATCAGGTTGGCATATTTTGTAGCAGGGTCTTTTTTCTGAGCTCCCGCCACTACAGTGATACAGGTGAGGAAAATCAATAGAAATTTTTTCATGTATGTGTTTTTAAAAAGTTATTTCAAACTTAAAGCAATTGCACAAGTACGGAATCGCAATTTGATAAGCGGTAAGTCTTATTAATAAAATTTCAGGTTTTAAACGCAGGCAACTTTTTCCACTCTTCGTTGATGCCTTCCTCCTTCAAACGGAGTGACAATAAATACATCAACCATTTTTTCTGCTGCTTCTTCTTCTACAAACCTCGCCGGAATACAAATGATATTGGCGTTATTATGCTCTCTTGCCAGCTTTGACAATTCCTCATTCCAGCAAATGGCTGCACGGATCCCCTGATGCTTGTTGGCCGTCATGGCCACTCCGTTGGCGCTTCCGCATAACAGGATTCCAAAGGATGCTTCACCTTTTTCAACTGCGGATGCAACAGGATGAGCATAGTCCGGATAGTCAACCGAATCTTTTGAATACGTACCGTAATCATGAAAAGAAAAACCTTTGTCTTTCAGGTAAGCGATCAGCTTTTCTTTATAGTCAAATCCTGCATGGTCGCTGCCGATGGCAACCGGTTTGTTTTTAACAAAAGAAGAAGTCATATTATTGCATGTTGTTTTTTATTAAAAAACGGGGCTAAAGGTAGTGAACCTCTTATTCCCGGCTTTTCTTAACTCCATTCCTTTTTTTCTTCTTCTTCCTGACGCTTATTAATGCGGGAAGCGAGTGAAATGCTTGCTTCGAAAAGAGCATATAGAGGAATGGTGACGATCATTAAGCTGAAAGGATCTGTAGAAGGAGTGATGATAGCGGCAGCGATCAGAACGATCACAAAAGCGTGACGCCTGTATTTTTTCAAAAAGCTTGCTTTCAGAAATCCAATCCGGGCAAGAAGTGAAACCAGTAACGGCATCTGAAACAACACGCCAATGCCTACAGTAGTGTACACCAGGTTTTCAACATAATCCGAGAAGGTAGGCATGATGGTGACCATCGGGCTTAATTTGTAATTGAAATAGAAGTTCACCATAAAAGGAGTAAGTATGAAGTATCCGAAGGCCACCCCGGAGAAGAAAAGAAGAGACACCCAGAAAATAACCCCTTTTGTTTTTTGAGCTTCCTTTTCAGAAAGAGCCGGCCTGATAAAACGCCAGAATTCCCAGAAGACATAAGGAAAAGCAATGATAAATCCGCCCACGAAGGCAATAGTGAAAGTGGTCACAAACTGTTCTGTCATTGCAGTGGCGATAAACTGGGTCTTTACCGAATTAAAGCATAAGGTGTCCCCGATGCCTACTAAGTGTCCCAGTTTGCAAAACCATGAATATGTAATAAAGCCTTCATGGGCTGGACCTAATAAAATTTTATCTACAATGAAATTGGCAAAATAAAAAACAACTATTGCCCCAATCAGAATGGCGATCACTGAGCGGATCAAATGCCAGCGAAGTTCTTCAAGATGATCTATGAATGACATCTCACCCTGAGTATCCTTGTTCCTCTTATTGAAAAAATCCATCAATGCCATTACACCTGAAATTGAGGCAGCAAAGATAAGAACTAAGGGGTTTTAGAAAGATTTACCGGCCGGTCTAAAATGAAAGAAATTGCAGGGAAGCAGAATTAAAAACGACTGTTTATTTTAGCTTTTTCATTTTTACCATTTCAATACGGGTGTCGCTAACGCTTACAATCTCAAACTCATAATCATCAATAATGATCCGTTCTTTCTGACCGGGAATCATTTCCGTGTAGTTAACGATATACCCTGATAAGGTCTCAGATTTTTCTCTTGGGAATTCAAACCCGTATTTTTCTTCCAGGTAGTCCAGCTCCAGGCGGCCTGAAAAAATGTATTCGTTATCGGCCAGTTGCTTTTCAATGAATTTCTCAATATCGTATTCATCCTTTATTTCGCCGAACAGTTCTTCCAGCACGTCTTCCATGGTAATGATGCCTGCCGTACCGCCAAATTCATCTACCACCCAGGCAATACTTTTTCTTTCCCTGTTAAACTTACTGATCAGGTCGCTGGCACTCATACTTTCCGGTACTGCCGGAATCGGTAAAAGGATCTCTTCAATGGTCACGGGTCTTTTAAAAAGGTCCAGCTGATGAAGATAGCCTTCAACATGGTCTATATCATTTTTAAAAATGATCAGCTTGCTGAGTTTTGTTACAGCAAATTTTTTTCTCACTTCTTCCATCGAAGAGCTGATGTCGAGCCCGATAACTTCTTTACGTGGTACCAGGCATTGACGTATCCTGATTTTAGATAATTCCTGTGCATTTTCCAGCAACTGTGTATTCCGCCCCTGTTTATCTTCATCCATGTTGTGCTGAAACAGATTTTTCAGGTCGCTTCTTTTAAAAGCTTCTTTGGTTTCGTGTACTCTTACATTGAAAATATATTTAAGAATCCATTCTGAAAGACCGATCAGCCCGGATGCGATCGGATAAAACATTTGATAAAAAAAGTCGGTGACATAAACCATTCTGCCCAATATGGAGGTGCTTCTTGCCCGGAAGATGGCTCTCGGTATGAATTCAGTAAATATCAGAACTATGAATGTGGCGATTGTGATCTCTACAAGAATATGAACCAGGTCAGACCCTACATGCAGGTAATTCCAAATCGGGCGCAGCACATTGCTTACCTGCAACCCAAAGAACACCAGGAAAATATTGAATCCGATAAGTGTGGTACCCAGGAAACGGGCCGGATACTCAACAAAACGGGTAAGGATCTGGCTGCCTGTACTGCCTTGCTTTTTGCGGAGCTCAAGGTTTAAACGGTTAGCGCTGTAAAAAGCCATTTCGATACCTGAAAAAAAGCCCATCAATACCAGCGTCAGTATAAACCATGTTAATGTCTTCCAATCGATCATGGAGTAAAGATAGAAAAGAGTTTATTGATCAGGAATTGCAGATAAGCCTGGTGAATATCTTAAAGTATAAGAATGTCGGGTAAGAGATCTTACTTCATAAAATTTTCAACGATCTGCTTTGCTTTTTCACATGCTCTGTCCAGGTCATCATTGATAATAATATGGTCAAAATGATCGTGAAAGGAAAGCTCGTACGCCGATTTGTTGAGTCTTGCCTGCAGGGATTCCGATGTTTCCGTTCCCCTTGATTCCAATCTTCTTCTTAATTCATCAACGGAAGGGGGTTGAATGAATATGGACAGGCTTTCTTTCCGGTATTGCTGTTGTACATGAATGGCTCCTTTTACATCAATGTCCAATAGAGGGATCTTGTTTTCATTCCAGATACGGTGCAGTTCACTTTTGAGCGTGCCGTAATATTTCCCTTCATACACCATTTCCCATTCTGCAAATTCTTCTTGCTGGATCTTACTTCTGAATTCTTCAACGCTGATGAAATAATAGTCTTTTCCGTTTTGTTCATAGTTTCTCGGCCGGCGGGTGGCGGCAGAAACTGAAAAAGACAATTTATCCGGAAATGTTTTCAGCAGATACCGGGTGATGGAAGTCTTGCCGGCACCCGATGGTGCAGTTATGATAATGATCTTTTGAACCGTTGAACTCATTTTTTTTGAATAGCGGCAAAAATAAAGATTAAAAAATTCCTTTTCAATATCAAAATAAAATCAGGGTCGGTATTTGCATTTTTAAAAATTCCGAATTGGCAAACCTCTTACTGTTTATTTTCTGATGAAACTTTATTGCAAACAAAAAGATCATGTTTAGAAATCATTATTCAAGGCATGGGTATTAGAAAAGTTTAAGCTTTTAAATACGGAAAATGGTTCGCCAGGTATAAATAAAATTTCATACTTGACAGCAGAGCCTTTTACTTCTAATTTTATCTTATTTTATTACAAACTTTTTTGATCATGAAGTTCCGTAAAAATGATTACCTGATCTCGTACCACTCACTCCGGCAACTTATCGGCATACTAGGGATCCTGTTACCTTTCCTATGCTGGGCAATCAATACTTTTGTCAATCATATCGGCTTGCTTGACAACCCCTGGTTCGTTGATAAAAATCAGACAGCAGTGTATGTAGCCGGGCCGGATCTCAAACCTTCCATCAGCCATTTTTATTATACGGTATCAGGCCCCTTGTTCACTGGCATACTGATCACGGTATCGGTTTTTCTTTTTTGTTATACCGGTTACCCTAAAAACGAGGAAGAAGATCGTTGGGCATGGCTCACCGATAAAAAGATCACGGCTTTTGCAGCTTGTTGTGCATTGGGGATCGTCATTTTCCCGACCGACTCGGCACAAAAGATCACCGATAACATTTACATCTTCGTGTCTTCCGGAAAAATCGGGAGGCTGCACCTGACCTTTGCTGTCTTATTCTTCTTATCCATGGCAGTCATGAGTATTATTAATTTCAGGCGGCATCCCGGCAAAAAATTACTCAGTGATGAAAAGGGAAAGCTGTACCTGATATGCGGCTGGGGGATCATCGGATGCATTTTGCTTCTCTCCGTTTACAATTTCTCTCCCTCAGGAAGCAAGTGGCTGTGGGGAAAATTCGTTTATATCATGGAGGTCGTCATGCTAATTTTCTTCGGAATAGCCTGGCTTACAAAAGGAAAATCTTTTCCTACTGAATATATTTTAAAAAGGCTTCATGCAAGAAATACTTATCGCCGGGTAAGAAGAGCACAGCCTTATAATGCCTGATGGTTGATTAATAATAAAAAGAATTTTTATTCGCATCTTTAATCGTCATAGATTTTACTCAGGAAATCGAACAATGATTCTTTTTCGGGAACATCTTTCAGTTTTACATTCAGCAGGAACATGATTTGCCCGAATGTTTTAGATACCCTGTCATCATCACTATTAGAGAACAACACGATCATCAGTTTTCTTTTTGGGTCATGATAAACGATATTATGAAACCCTGTGCTTTCTCCGGAATGAAAATAAACCGTGTTGCCGTCATCATTCCGGGCAATGAACCAGCCATAGCCATAATCAAGCCCTTTTTTTACGGAGGCATGAGGTAATAGTGGATTGGAATTACTGTCGGGGAATGATTGCTCCCAAAGGTGCTGTATCCATTTTCTGTATTCATTTAGTGAAGTGTAAACGGATCCGTCTCCCATAGTGGCGCTTGTGACACTCTGATCGGCAAATTTCCATTGGTTATTTTCCTTGTGATAACCGTAAGCTCTTTCAAAGATCAGGCTGTCTTTCCGGTAAATGGCTGAATGTTCCATTCCCAGCGGAAGAAAAATATTCTGCCTGATGAATTCCGGATATGAAATTCCGGAAACTTTTTCAACGATCTGTGTCAACAGGCAAAAACCGGTATTGCTGTATTGAAATTTTGTACCGGGAGCAAAATACAGGCTGTCGGACCTGCTGATGAGCCGCAATACATCTGAATCAGAAACCTGTTCTTTCTGATCTTCCGGTATCAACGATTCATAATCTGCAATCCCCGAAGTATGCGTTAATAAATTTTTGATAGTGATGGCAGATGCAAAAGAAGGAAGCGAAGGAAGGTATTTTAGGGCAGCATCATTGATATCAAGCTTTCCCTGCTGTTGCAAAATCAGGATACACATGGCCGTAAATTGCTTGCTTACCGAAGCCATTCTGAAATGAGAATCGGGGCTTACTTTTTCCCTGGTTTCCATATTGGCGATCCCGAAACCTTTATTGATCAGAATATCGTTGCCATCGGAAATGAACAATGCCAGTCCGGGTTGCGTAGCAGGATAGATTTTTTCTGCCACAGCTTCAATTTTCTCTGAAAGAGACTGTTCTTTGCAGCCAGCCAGAAATAGTATGGCTGACAGTAAGAATAAAATCTGATTTTTAAAATTCATGTATTCCTTTTAAAAGATACTATGTATAAGATTGGGATCGAACTTCCTTTTGTCTGAAAAATGATTGTGTTGCTGATCTTATTTATCAGTAAAAATAAAGCTAAATCAATTCAAACAAAGACGTTTACAGAAATTTACAAAGAGGATCCCGGGACATTAAAGCGCCACTGGTATAAATAGGGAGCTGAGCCAGTCTTTATGACGGTTAAAGAAAAACTTCTAAGAAAAATTCACCGGAATGAACTATGTTTTGAAAAGTTGCTTCCGGTTTGTCAATTTATTTTTGAACTCAGGTAACCTTTTTTTCAAATTAACAGCAGGGCTTCTACTATTTACCGGACAATTTGTATTTTCGGCCTCGTTCGATAAAAAGGTTTTACTATGCAACTAAAGCCGGTTACCGTTGTCGATACCATCAGTCCTGAGGACTTTAAAAAAGACTTTTACAGGACCAATACTCCGATCGTAATTAAAAACCTCTCCAAAGACTGGCCTGCAAGGGAAAAATGGAACTGGGATTATTTCAAACAGCTGGTAGGAGAAAAAGAAGTTGCTGTTTATAACAATATAAAAAGCAACGCCTACACTCCCATCAACAAAGCGGATGGCTACATGAAATTCGGTGACTACCTGGACATGGTGAAGAAAGGCCCGGTGGAATTGCGCATCTTTCTTTTTAATATCCTCACTCATGCGCCACAACTGGTAAAAGATTTTACCTGGCCTGAAGAATACATGAAAGGCTTTGTAAAAAAATTCCCCATGCTGTTCGTCGGCGGTGGGGGATCCATCACTCACATGCACTTCGACATTGACCTTTCTCACATCATACACACTCAGTTTGCGGGAAGAAAAAGAATATTACTTTTTCCATTTGAACAGCAACACCGTCTGTACCGCAAACCTTTTGAAGTGTTGACACTTGCCGATTTTTCCCGTTACTACCAGGACAACAGTAAGGTTGACTATGAAAAATTCCCCGCATTGAAACTGGCTGACGGATTGGACGTAACACTGGAACATGGCCATACTTTATTTATGCCCGCCGGTTACTGGCATCATATGGAATATCTTGACAGTGGATTTGCACTAAGCCTGCGTGCATTGCAATCTTCACTGGGCGGTAAGATCCATGGTGCGTGGAACCTGTTTGGCATGCGCAACATTGATACCATGATGAAAAAGACCATGCCCAAGACCTGGTACAACTGGAAACAGAAAAAGATCAAAAAAAGTGCAGAAAAAGAACTGGCAGGTAAAGTTTAGTTTCCCTGAAACATTACTTCCTGAAATATTTTAACCCTGATTAAGGTCCGGAATGTTATATATCAAAACCGATAATTCATTTCAGCAGAACGACCATTCAATATTGTTTTCCCAATGTATCACATGCCGCTTTGATAAGTGAACGGTCATCGGTTGCATCCTGGCCTATTTCCCAGAACATGATTCCTCCGGCAACCGAGCGGGCATAAGCCGCTTTCTTTTTTACTGTGGGCTGTCCGTTATAATAGATCGTATAGTTGGTAAATCCGCCTGAAGATACAATGGCAGAATCAGACAGAGGGCTTCCGCCCTGCGACAAAATGGTTTTATAGGTTAATACGGTATTTTTCTGAGTCATTCCCGACGGGCGGCCGTAAATAGGGATGCCCAGCAAATATTTATCCTTCGGCATTCCCCTGGTGTTGATCCAGTAGTCAAGTGAAATGCTGGCTAAGGAAAATGGGCTGTGTTGCTGATATTGAATTGCCGGATTAGTGGTAAAATCATCATAGGTCATCACATTGAACCAGTCAATGAACTGAAATACTTCGTTGCCGATACCATCCCGCACACTGCCTGCATATTTACCGGGAGTGATGGCAGCAGTCAAAAAATATTTTCCGTCCACATGCAATGAATCGGAAAGTTGTTTCATTAAGGCACTGAAGCCAAGGCCTGACCCGTCACTGCTCAAAGGATACTCCCAGTCAATATCAATACCATCAAGACGATACTGCCGGACTTTTTGCATGATGTCCTTAACAAACGTGGTCCTGCCTGACGAAGAACCGCTCATGACGGCAAACAGCGAGGGATCGCCGGCAACAGAAAGAAAGACCATCGCACCATTTGACTTCGCCTTTTTATAAACGGAATCGAATTTTTGCAGATCCTGGATCGTTGATGTGCCGGAAGAATTTATATCTGAGAAAGCATAATTCACCACATCGCACATACGGAACATTCTGTCGGGATATTCATTTACCGTCCGGTAAGATGGAAAATATCCGACCACAAGAAAACCCGGCTTTACAGGGGGATGAATATCAACATGCACAGGCGGTTCCGGAGTGTGTTCCTTTTTACAGGCACTCAGATAAAGCAGAACAGTCAGCAAGGCAAGAAGAAATTTTCCTTTTTTCAACAGATCGCCGGTTAGTTTCTTTGCTAAATTAGCAGGTATTATTCAATAACCGGTTATGAAGCCTTAAAAATTCTTATAGTTCTCACCAACCGTTGGAAATAAACAGTACAGGCATCACTGATGATAGCGATACCAAAAAAATAAGAGGAATGATAGATCCGGCAGCGATCCGATAAAATGAAACAAAATATTCCATACCAGTTTGGCATCAACGACCGCCTTTTCAAACCATTTGATGTAAACGAAAAGAATGCAAAACGGCTGGAGCGTCTGTTAAAAATGAAAGATGCAGAACTGATCACCATGATTTGCAAACATTACATCAGCAATTTCATTCCCGACCCGGTACAGAATGAAAATGAATACTGGATCATTTCCTGCTTCCCTTCCACGGACCGCTCTCCGGTAAGAGTGAGCATCTGGTTTCCCGAAGTTTTCAATATCGCCTTTGCAAGATCCTATTTCGGCCACACCGATGACCTGCAATGCATGGTGTTTGTGCACCGGGATTATTTCACTGATGCATCACTGCGCAAAGCGGAACGTAAAGTAAAAGGGCTTTTCTTCTATCCGGGATACCATTTTGTTACCGGCATTGATGAACAACTGGCAGCCTTCATGCCGCTTGGTTCTTATTTTCCTTTCGTGGAGAATGAAAACATTTATGAAAGCATCCGTGCACACAATTATGAGCTCTCTCTGAAAGGGAGAACCCCTTTTAAAAAAGGCCATAATTACGAATTTGTGAGGCATCTTTTCCGTTAACTCTTCAGGCTTGTTAATTACGCTTTCAAATTTTAACCTCTCAGAAAATTTGAATATTAAAACAAAAGACGATCTGTTTCATTCTGCAAACTGAGAAGTAAACAAATTTTCTCTCACGATACAAAATGGATGGTGTACTTTTAATACAGAAACGACCAACCATTACAAAATTTTCATCTGATGCCAGCTTCATCTCCCGGTCTCTCCTTGCCAAAAAGGAATGTTGCACTGGATGTTTTCCGGGGAATGACGCTTTGCTTCATGATCATTGTGAACACGCCGGGCAATGAAGCCACTACCTTTTCGCCTTTGCTTCATGCACAGTGGAATGGCTTTACCGCTACCGATCTTGTATTTCCCTCTTTTCTTTTTGCCGTTGGCAATTCCATGAGTTTTGTCTGGAAAAAATGGGAAACATGGACCACGAGGCACGTGGTATGGAAAATATTGAAACGGACCGCCATCATTTTTCTTCTCGGTTATCTGATGTACTGGTTCCCCTTTTTCAGGCTCGATGCCAATCATAACATCCATCCGTTTCCGATATCAGAAACCAGGATCATGGGCGTGCTGCAGCGGATCGCATTGTGTTATGGCATCGCTTCACTGATGATCTATTTTCTGAAAGAAAAAACAACCGTCATCATTTGTGTGATCTCTCTTTTCGCTTACTGGATCATCCTTTATGTATTCGGTAATCCGGCCAACCCTTTATCTATGCAGGGAAATGCAGGATTTTATTTCGACAGGTGGCTTATGGGAGAAAAACACATGTACCACGGAGAAGGAGTGGCTTTCGATCCCGAAGGCTGGCTGAGTACACTGCCCGCTATCAGTAACGTGGTTGCCGGATATCTTGCCGGCAAATGGATACAAAAGAAAAGCGATTATGAAGGAGTGGTGAAGTTGGTCTTCTGGGGGTTTGCATTAATGGTGTGCGGTTATTTCTGGGACCTGCTTTTCCCGATCAATAAAAAATTATGGACAAGCAGTTACGTTGTTTATACTGTCGGCATTGACTGTGTCATCATAGGTTTGCTGGTTTATCTGATACAAATAAAAGAAAAAGTAAAATGGACCGGCTTCTTTCAGATATTCGGGAAAAACACGCTCTTTGTCTATCTTCTTTCCGAATTGCTTGCTGTCGTTTTATTAACAATTCCGGTAGGAAAAATAAATTTTTTCAGGTGGTTATACGTAAACGTTTTCAGTCATGCCGGTGCATATCTCGGATCCCTTTTGTTTGCGTTATCCTTTACATTTCTATGCTGGGCCGTAGCCTACCAATTGGACAAGAAAAAAATATATATCAAAGTGTAAGGTTTTAGTATGGTCTCAAAATGAATTTTTATAAAAAACACAAGAAAGCTTAGAATCTTTTTCCTGCATGGCCCTACTTATCATGAACTGATGCAGGCTTTAATCATTGCGGTAAGTGAATAAACGATAATTTTACTGCACATAATTTATCTTATCAGATCATTCTCAAATCAAAGAAATGGCAAGATCAGTTTTCCCGGCAATTATCCTGTTCCTTTCATTGTTTACAAATGCACAACAGGAGATAAACATCATTCCCAAACCGGTAAGCCTGCAGGTCAGTGAAGGGAATTTTGTCATTGACCATAACACATCTCTGAAATACGATGCAAACAGGAAAGACCTTAAGGCCGCAGCAATGTTTTTTACTTCCTATATCAACCATATTTCAGGTATCAGCCTGCCTGCAAATATTCATAAAAGCAAAAGCATAGAATTCAGAATACAAAAAACAGGTGAGATCGGCGATGAAGGTTATTTGCTGAAGGTGACCCAGGATGCCATTACCATTACCGCAAATACAAAAAAAGGCGTGGTATATGCAATGCAAACCATTTTTCAGACATTGCCTGCCATCCGCACCAATGCCGTTTTGCAGGTGCCCTGCATGCAGGTAAAAGATTTTCCACGCTTCCGATGGAGGGGAATGCATCTTGATGTCAGCCGCCACTTTTTCTCCCCGGAACTTGTAAAAGAATATATTGACCTGCTGGCTATGTATAAGATGAACACTTTTCACTGGCATCTTACCGATGACCAGGGCTGGCGTATTGAAATAAAAAAATATCCGAAACTCACTTCCGTCGCTGCCTGGCGCCCTGATGAAGGACCAAGCTGGGTAAGCAGGTCAGAAAAAGATATAAGCGGCCTTCCGACATACGGAGGTTTTTATACACAAACACAGATAAAGGAAATTATCCGATATGCTGAAGAAAGGAACATAACCATCGTACCGGAGATCGAGATGCCGGGCCACAGCGCTGCAGCCATTGCCGCATATCCGTTTTTAAGTTGTTCGCAGCAGCCTCAGCCAGCAATGACGGGTGGAAACTATGCCAACATCACTTCTGTTTATTGCGTGGGCAATGACAGCGTTTTTACATTCCTGGAAAATGTACTTACAGAAGTAATGGAACTTTTCCCGTCAAAGTATATTCACATCGGCGGTGATGAAGTGGACAAAACATCCTGGGAAAACTGTGCTAAATGCAAGGCGCTGAAAAATAAGCTGGGATTAAAAAATGAAGACGAGCTCCAGAGTTATTTCATTAAGCGCATTGAAAAATTCATAGTGAGCAAACACCGAAAGATGATCGGGTGGGATGAGATCCTGGAAGGAGGCCTTGCACCTGAAGCCACTGTGATGAGCTGGCGTGGCGAATCAGGAGGCATAGCTGCGGCGAAAATGAAACACGATGTGGTAATGTCACCGGGCAAACCTCTGTACTTTGACCATTACCAGGCGGATCCTTCCACAGAGCCTGTGGCTTTCGGTGGTTTTAATACATTGAAGATGGTGTATGATTATGATCCCGTTCCTAAAGAACTGGAGAATGGTTATGAACAATACATCCTGGGCGCCCAGGCAAATCTCTGGACAGAGAACATCTCCACTGCACTCCACGCGGAATACATGATGCTGCCCAGAATGCTGGCATTAGCTGAAGTGGATTGGACACCGAAAGAAGAAAAAAACTGGAATAATTTCAATGAACGATTGCAATATCATTTCAAACGGTTCGGCCAGTCAGGCGTCAATTACAGTCCGGGCAACTTAACTCCCGAAATAAAGCCTTTTATACAAAATGGAAAACTATATGCAACATTGTTTACTGAAATATACAATGGCAGGATCTATTACAGCACCGACGGGAGTGATCCGTCACCGTCAGGAAAACTTTATACAAATCCCATACAAATTGATTCTTCCGTCACGCTGAAAGCGATCACTGTTGTGAACGGAAGAGTGCTGAGCAAGACGGTGGCACAACAATCATTCGAGATGGATAAAGCAACCGGCAAAAATGTTGTCTATGCTAACCCCGTAAGCAGGAACTACAGCGCTGACGGGCCGAATGCTTTAACGGACGGCATAAGAGGAACAGATTCTGATATCAGTAAGTACTGGCACGGCTTTGAGGGCAAAGATCTTATAGCCACTATTGATTTAGGAAAAGAAGAAACTATTCATACGATCTCTATTGGATGCCTGCAGCATTACCGCGACTGGATCATGATGCCTCTATGGGTGAAGTTTGAGATCTCTGACGATGGAGAAAATTTTAAAGAAATAAAAACAGTGAACAATACGGTTCCTTCCAATGTGCAGTCTTCAATAAAAGATTTTTCGGCTGATTTTCCCGAGCAGAAAGCAAGGTATATCCGTGTTAGGGCAAAAGCATTAGACGGGTTACCCAAAGACCATCCGGGCGAAGGAAAGCCCGCATGGATCTTTGCAGATGAGATTATAGTATATTGATCCGGTTTTTTATTTTGTAAATCCATGTTCTTAAAAGAGAAAAAATATAAGCTTGTTAACGGGATCTGTTCCTTCATTGATGAAAAGGAACTGACAGGTGACAATCTCAAATACAAAAAGATCTACGACAGAATAGCCTGGGCTTATAACCTTTCACAACGTTTTTTCTTCCGGATAAAATTTGGCGGAGAAAAAAAGTTTAGAGAACCTTTTTTAAGTGAACTGACCATCCGCGACAATGATAAAGTTTTAGAAGTCTCAACCGGCACCGGAGATAATTTCCGGTTTTTGAATAAAAAAGCTGTTTATACCGGAGTGGATATTTCCATGAAAATGCTATTGCAGGCAAAAAGACATTTGAAAAGATGGAAAATAAATGCAACCCTGGTTCATTGCGAAGGAGAAAATCTGCCATTTGAAGACAATTATTTTGATGTGGTCTTTCATTGCGGAGGAATAAATTATTTTAATGATAAGCAAAAAGCAATTCTTGAAATGATCAGGGTGGCAAAATCCGGAACGAAGCTATTGATCGTTGATGAAACGGATAAACTGGTAAGAGAGAATTACCGGAAAAATCCATTCCTGAAAGGTGGATTTACCGATGAAGCCAAAGCATCCATACCGGTCAATTTAATTCCGCTGCAAATGCAAGACATAAAATCTGAAATCATTTGCAACGGATTGATGTACAAACTGGCCTTCATCAAACCAACGGCATAGAAATACTCGCCTAATGAAAATTTAACTATCTAAATGAAGAAACTTTTAATTGTTATAATGGTGTTGGCGGTTTACATGCAAACCGCAGCACAAAAACCAAGAGCAAGAGATATCGGTATTCCATTCGAAGGTGCTCCGGGAAAATTTAATGCAATTACAGATGTGAAAGGGGTGGAGGTCGGATACAGCACTATCATTTCGGGAGAAGGAAAAAATATCAGGGGAAAAGGCCCGGTAAGAACTGGAGTTACCGCGATATTACCAAGAGGCAGAAACAATAATCCCGTTTTTGCCAACTGGTATTCCTTGAACGGCAATGGAGAAATGACCGGCACAACATGGATAACGGAATCCGGTTTCCTGGAAACACCGATCATGATCACCAATACCAACAGTGTGGGAGTGGTAAGAGATGCGGTTTTGAAATGGTTTGTAAAAACAAACTGGTACAAAGAAGATTTTTGGTACACTTATCCGGTGGTTGCTGAGACCTATGATGGAATTCTGAATGACATCTATGGTTTTCATGTAAAAGAGAATAATGCTTTCGAAGCTTTGGATAATGCAAAAAGCGGTCCGATAAAAGAAGGAAACGTAGGCGGAGGAACGGGTATGGTTTGTTTCGGGTTCAAGGGCGGAACTGGAACTTCTTCAAGAATAGTAAAGATCAAAGACTCAACGTACACTTTGGGTGTGTTGGTGCAATCAAATTTCGGAGCAAGGAAAAATCTGACCATTGCAGGTGTGCCTGTCGGGAAAGAATTAATGGACACAATGAAGATCGAATTCAAAGCGCCCCCTTCTTACAGTCCGGGTGATGGATCCATTATTGTTGTTGTGGCAACGGACGCACCCTTGTTACCGCACCAGTTAAAAAGAATTGCAGCAAGAGTTCCTATAGGTGTGGGTAAGACAGGTGGCCGGGGAGAAAATGGTTCGGGAGACATCTTTATCGCCTTTTCCACTGCCAATCCAAACGCATTCAGCAGGGAAGCCAATTCAAAGGTGGAACAAATTTCGAATGACCAGATCAACCCTCTCTTCGAAGCAACCGTGCAGGCTGTGGAAGAAGCGATCATCAACGCAATGGTTGCCGCTGATACAATGGAAGGAATCAACGGTAATAAAGTATATGCATTGCCCCACGACTTAGTCATTAAAATTTTAAAAAAATTCAACCCGATGAAATGACGGGATTACCAGCATTGGGCCGGATGAAACATAATAATTCAATTAACTTCAATACATCAATGAGCATACAATCAACCTATCAGCTGGCCATAAAATTTGCAGCAGCCAGACATGCTGAAAAGAATCAACTGATCCCAGGTTCCAATTTACCTTATGTGGTACACCTGAGTAATGTGGCCATGGAAATTTTTATTGCTTATCAGAACCTTCCGGATTTCAAACTGGATTTTGCCATAACTCTTGCCCTGCTTCACGATACGCTGGAAGATACATCTACTACCTTTTCGGATCTGTCAAGAGAGTTTGGTATTGATGTAGCCCGGGGCGTTTCTGCTTTGACCAAGAATAAAGACCTCCCCAAACAAATAAGAATGGCAGACAGCCTGAACCGGATCATGATCTTACCCAAAGAAGTGGGTGTGGTAAAGCTTGCCGACCGTATCACCAATCTTCAAAAACCTCCCGACACCTGGGATACTCCCAAAAAAGAAAAATACAGGATAGAAGCCATACAGATACTGCAGGCCCTGAAAGGATCTAATTCATATCTCGAAAAAAGATTGAGTGAAAAGATAACTGAATATGAAAAGTATATTAAAGAAAAATAATTTTCATTCTGCCAGCCAAGCTCGCCACATGCCATTATAAAAACCAACACAACCGTTAATCAGATACTGCGCATTTCTGAGAGGAGTAAACATAAGCGGAACTGTAATGAAAATGGAACATGTATGTTCTTTATTTGAAAAAAACGGAATGCAAAATGTTTCTGCCTTTTTAGCCTCAGGAAATATCCTTTTCTCATCAGATAAAACAAAAAGCATTTTAAAAAAGCTCCTGGAAAAAGTAATGTCAGAATATTTCAGTTATGAGGCTTTTCTTTTTGTGAAAGACAAAAGAGAGATCGAAAGTATTGTCAGCAACAATCCATTTGAAGCCCATCCTGAACTTCATATTTACAGCTTTGCGGGAACAGATGGCATTGAAAAAATACTGATACAGGAATTTAAAAAGTCCGTAAGATCAGAAGGTGAAGAAGCTAAGATCGTATCCGGAAATTTTTACTGGAGAATTTCAAAAGGGAACACCCTTAATTCGGAATTCGGGAAAATATTGGGGAATAAGAAATTCAGGGGTTCTTTTACTTCCCGCAATATGAATACTTTTGTGAAGGTGCTGAAGAAGATGTAAGACAATACGGATACAATGAAACTCTTCATAAAAAATATGGTCTGCAACCGGTGCATCATGGTGGTGCAGAACGAACTTGATAAACTGGGAATAAAGACAAAAAGCGTCACCCTGGGCGAAGCCATTTTGGAAAAAGAGTTAACAGCAGAAAAGAGAAAACAATTAGAAGGATCGTTGAACTCCCTGGGTTTTGAGATCATTGACGACAAGAAAAGCAGGACCATTGAAAAAATAAAAAAGACCATTATTGAATATGTGAGAGGAGGTAATGATGCTCCCAAAAACAAACTCTCTGATGTACTCAGCAAGGAACTCCATCATGATTATAACTATCTCTCCAACCTGTTCTCCGATGTGGAAGGCACTACCATCGAGAAATATTTCATTGCCCAGAAAATCGAGAGAGTGAAGGAACTGCTGGTCTATAAAGAGCTTTCTTTAAGTGAGATTGCCGATCAGCTTAATTATTCCAGCGTTGCCTACCTGAGCAACCAGTTCAAAAAAGTTACCGGGCTTACTCCCAGTCATTTCAAACAGATCGGCAAAGAGAAAAGAAAGCCACTGGACAAGGTGTAAATCTTACAAATCATTTCTAAAAAAGCGTAACAGCCCCGGTTGGACAAATTGCGAACTTCGTGGTATCAAATTCCGGGACCATGACAGGAAATAACAATGATACCATCTATCTCCCGCTTGAAGATGTGGACAGTGAACATTGTGCCATGATAGTGGACAAAGGCCTCTCGCAGGTGAAAGGTATTGAAAGCCATAAAGTGGAACTGAACAACAACAGGGCTGTCATTACGGTGGATGATAATGAAGTGGTGGCAGACGCAGTTAAAATAATAAAAGATCTTGGCTATGGAGTAACTACCGTCAAAAGAACTTTTCCTGTTCTGAATATGACCTGCGCATCCTGTGCAGTCAGTGCAGAAAGTATCGTTAAATCAGCAGAAGGCGTAGTGAATGCATCGGTGAACTATGCGAATGCCCTGCTCTCCGTGGAATATCTTCCTAACATGACCGGACCTCAGGCTTTGCAAAAAGCAGTGCAGTCTATCGGATACGATCTGCTTATTGAGGATGAAAGCAAACAACAGGATTCACTGGAATCACTGCACAAAGAGAAATTCAATGATTTGAAAACAAAGACCATCTGGTCCATTATTCTTTCCATTCCGGTGTTTATCATTGGAATGTTTTTTATGGACCTTCCTTATTCCAATTTCATCATGTGGGCTTTTGCCACTCCGGTAGTGTTATGGTTCGGTAAAGATTTTTTTATCAATGCATGGAAACAGGCAAAACATCGCTCTGCCAATATGGATACACTGGTGGCGCTGAGCACCGGCATTGCTTACCTGTTTAGTGTATTCAACATGCTGTTTCCGCAGTTTTGGTTAAAAAGAGGGCTGGAAGTTCATGTATACTTTGAAGCGGCAGCAGTGGTTATCGCCTTCATACTTCTCGGAAAAATGCTGGAAGAAAAAGCAAAAGGGAATACTTCGGCAGCAATAAAAAAACTGATGGGCCTTCAGCCCAAAACAGTAACGGCCGTTCAGCCGGATGGAATGGAAAAGCAAATTGCCATTGAAGAGGTTGTGGAAGGTGATACCCTGCTGGCAAAGCCAGGAGAAAAAATTGCCGTGGATGGCCTGGTTATTTCAGGTAACTCTTATGTGGATGAAAGCATGCTTACCGGCGAGCCTGTTCCTGTTCTGAAAAAAGAAAATGAAAAAGTTTTTGCCGGCACCATCAACCAGAAAGGAAGTTTTCAATACAAAGCATTGAAAGTCGGAAAGGATACTATGCTGGCTCATATCATCAAAATGGTGCAGGATGCGCAGGGAAGCAAGGCTCCTGTTCAAAAACTGGTAGATAAAGTGGCTGCGATCTTTGTACCCTTGGTCATCAGCATTGCTGTTCTCACTTTTATTTTATGGATGATCTTAGGTGGCGACAACAATTTGGTTCATGGATTACTGGCCGCAGTTTCCGTATTGGTGATCGCCTGTCCCTGCGCTTTGGGATTGGCCACGCCAACTGCAATAATGGTCGGCGTAGGCAAAGGAGCTGAAAAAGGGATCCTGATCAAAGATGCGGAAAGCCTGGAACTGGCAAAAAAAGTGAATGCAGTGGTGTTGGACAAAACTGGTACCATCACTGAAGGCAAACCACAGGTTACCGGTATCAAATGGTTGAATGATGATGACAGTACCCAGCAAATTTTAGTGAGTATGGAAAGGCAATCCGAACATCCATTGGCAGCAGCAGTAGTGAGTTATTTTAAAAACAACAACGGTGTTGCTTTATCTTCCTTTGAAAGCATTACGGGTAAAGGAGTTCAAGCAATGTATCAGGGAGAAACATACTATATAGGCAACCAAAAATTGTTATTGGAAAATCATATCATGGGTTGTACTGAACTGCAGCAACAAGCTGATGGCTGGAGTGCAGCTTCCAAAACTGTTATCTGGTTTGCCGACAGTAAAAAAACTTTATCGGTAATTGCTATTGAGGATAAAGTAAAAGAATCATCTGCAACAGCTATTCAACAGTTGCAGGAGATGGGTATAGAATTGTATATGCTCACCGGTGATAATGCAGCTACGGCAACAGCCATCGCAACACAGGCGGGCATAAAAAATTTCAAAGCAGATATGTTGCCGCATCAGAAAGCGGAGTTTATTCAGCAGTTACAACAGCAAGGCAAAGTGGTTGCCATGGTGGGTGATGGCATCAATGACAGTACCGCATTGGCGACGGCTGATGTGAGTATCGCCATGGGCAAGGGCAGTGATATTGCAATGGATGTTGCGAAGATGACTATCATCTCTTCAGACTTAACAAAAATTCCACAAGCCATTTCACTCTCTAAACAAACCGTAGCCACTATCAAACAAAATTTGTTTTGGGCATTTATCTACAACGTAGTGGGCATACCCATAGCAGCGGGCATCCTTTATCCAATCAATGGCTTTTTATTAAACCCAATGATTGCCGGTGCTGCAATGGCATTGAGCAGCGTAAGTGTGGTGGGGAATAGTTTGAGATTGAAACTTAGGTAGTGATGAGGGATGAGTTATGAGTTATGGGTTATGAATGGTTTATTGAGAATTTGTTTTTAAATTGTAATCAAATAGCAGATTATGGGAAATAGTATTTTAAAAGAAAAGAGCTTTGCTTTTGCTATTCGCATTATAAATCTTTATAAACAATTGAAAACCGATCAACATGAATTTGTAATAAGTAAACAATTGCTGAGATGTGGTACGGCTGTTGGGGCATTGATTAGAGAAGCTCAAAATGCAGAAAGCAAAACCGACTTTATTCATAAATTAGGTATTGCGCAAAAAGAATGTGATGAAACAATTTATTGCTTGAACTATTGTATCAAACAAAATATTTAACACAAGAAGAATTCGAAAATATTAATGAAGAAGCAACATCACTTTTAAAAATGCTTCGCAGTGCTATACTTACCACTAAAAACAATATCAATAAAAATAAAAAGTAATTATAGGATTGAACTCATCACTCATAATTCATAACTCTTAACCCCAATTCTATCATTCACAGAAAAGAGTAACTTTTAGTGAATATATTCACCAAAAAGCTTTACTTTTGGTGAATAAGATAAAGTTCATGATAGAACGTATTCTAAAATCCAGGCTTTCCGGAAAGATATTTAAACAAAAAACGATCATCCTTACCGGGGCAAGACAGGTGGGTAAAACAACGCTAATCCGGGAATTGCTGGAAGGTAAAAAATATCTGTTTTTGAATGGTGATGATCCACTCGTAAGGGAGCGTCTCCATCATCCGAACACCAGGGAATTAAGTGCAATCATTGGAAAGAATAAAATTATTTTTATTGATGAAGCACAACGTATTGAAAATATTGGTTTAACTGCAAAAATCATTCACGACCAATTTAAAACTGTACAATTAATCATGAGTGGCTCTTCTTCTTTTCAATTAAGCAATAAAACCAATGAGCCATTGACAGGGCGCAAAATTGAGTACAACCTTTTCCCTATTTCTTATGAGGAATATGAAAATTCAGTAGGTTATTTAGATGCTTCAAGAGATTTGAATCACCGGTTGATTTATGGTTTTTATCCGGATGTAATCAATAACAGAGGAGAAGAACGAGCTATTCTAAACGAGCTTACCCAGAGCTATTTATTTAAAGACATCTTGTCTTTTGCCGGCATCAGAAAACCGGAAATTCTAGAAAAAGTTTTGCAGGCATTGGCATTTCAGATAGGTAGTGAAGTCAGCTTTAATGAAATCGCACAATTAACCGGGATAGATAAAAATACGGTTGCAAACTATATACGTTTATTGGAATTGTCTTATATTGTTTATCCCATCACATCGTTTAGCCGCAACCTTCGCAATGAAATTAAAACAAACCGTAAAATTTATTTTTATGATAATGGTGTACGCAATACCATTATACAAAATTTTAATCCTATAACTTTAAGAAATGATATTGGGGCATTGTGGGAAAATTCCTTAATGACGGAAAGGCTCAAGCGTAATCATTATCACAGTTATTATTGCAACAAATATTTCTGGAGAACAAAACAACAACAGGAAATAGATTATGTAGAAGAAACAAACGGAAAAATTACAGGTTTTGAATTCAAATGGAATCCTAAAGCAAAGACAAATATTCCGGCTGATTTTGTGAAAACATATAAAGCTGAGGTAAAGATTATTACGAAAGAAAATTTCAGGGATTTTGTCGGAATGTTTGAAAGTTAAAACATCGATAAGAAGAAATGTTATGTGAAATAATAAAAGGAATTTTGAATCTGCCTGTTATTGCTGATTTCTATCCAATCATCTTTGCATCAAACTGTAAATTTCACAAATCGAACCTGAAATAGTGTAACAACCTTTTAATTTTAATATTGCAACTTTGTAGTTCAAAATTATTTGTTATGGAAAATAAAAATCAGGTTTTTCAATTTAAAACAAACATAAATTGCAGCGGCTGCGTGGCGACCGTCAAGCCTTACCTGGACAAGGTACAGGGCATTGATGAATGGAATGTGGACACAAGCAACAAAGACAAGATCCTTACCGTCAAATCTGATGGAATCTCTGAAAAACAGATCATGGACACCGTTCAGAAAGCAGGTTATAAAATCGAATCATTAAACAATTAAATCAACACTCGAATGAAAAAGACTCTATTAGCCTTTGCCCTCATGCTGTTTGCTTATCCGGTATTTTCCCAGAAAACAGAAGATCTGGTCACGGATTATCTCAGTGTAAAAAATGCATTGGTGAACAGCGATGTTAAAACCTCCACAGAGGCCATTAAAACTTTTTACCAAGCCGTAAACAAGGAAAAAGATTTCTCTCAGAAAGCTGATCTTTTAAAAGCTGCTGATGCATTGAATAAAGCTTCCGACCTGAAAGGACAGAGAGATGCTTTCAATAATGTTTCCACGGTTATGTGGTCGGTTGTAAAAAACGCAGACAAAGTAGGCCAGCCTTTGTACTATCAATATTGCCCGATGGCAAAAGGATACTGGCTTAGCAAAGAAAAGAAGATCGAGAACCCGTACTATGGTTCTTCCATGTTAAGTTGCGGCAAAGTTGTTGAGACCAAAGAGTGATCCTTCGTGATATCTTTCTGGAAATTCAACTCATTAAAAAAAGCGTTTCGGTGATGAAACGCTTTTTCTTTTTATATATACTTCCGGTTCTTTAATTGATTGTCCACACTTCATTGCCGCGAAGCAGCTTGTCCAGGTCAGCTGGTTTCTTAGCTTTCGCATCGTCGATCTGCTGTGCCATCACCTCTTCATAACAGGGGCGGCTTGTTTCATAAAACACTCCGAACGGCCTTGGCAAATGCCCTGCGGTAAACGGGTCATCAAACATGCGGGTAAGTATTTGTGCCTTGTACATATCATGTTCATCGTGCACCCACAGATCATCGGCGCTGTTTCCGTCATTCAGATTGGCAATAACGGGAGTGAAACCATCCAGCCTGATCCCTTTGTCCTTATTGGCGCCAAAGATCAGAGGCTGGCCATGTTCCAGGAACAAGGTCTCTTCTGCTTTTGAAGATTTTTCAGTGAATATTTCAAATGTGCCGTCGTTAAAGATGTTGCAGTTCTGATAGATCTCCAGGAAAGAAGCTCCTTTGTGCTTATTGGCCCTCGACAGCATATTCTGCATATGTTTGGGATCTCTGTCCATGGTCCTGGCTATGAAAGTGGCATCGGCGCCACGGGCAAGTGCCAGGGGATTAAAGGGATGATCAATACTACCGAAAGGAGTTGACTTGGTGATCTTGTGTTCTTCCGACGTAGGGGAATACTGGCCCTTCGTTAAACCATAGATCTGATTGTTGAACAATAAAATGTTCACATCAAAATTCCTGCGCAAAATATGGATAGTGTGGTTTCCCCCGATGCTCAATCCGTCACCATCGCCGGTAACGATCCATATACTCAGTTCGGGCCTTGCAGCCTTCAATCCACTGGCAATGGCCGTAGCTCTTCCATGGATCGAGTGCATGCCATACGTATTCATGTAGTATGGGAAACGGCTGCTGCATCCGATACCTGAAATGAATACAATATTTTCCCTCGGCACACCGATAGTGGGCATTACTTTTTGTACCTGTGCCAATATGGAATAATCTCCACATCCCGGGCACCAGCGCACTTCCTGGTCTGTTTGAAAATCTTTTGCGGTCAATGGAGCTGTTGCTGTTTCTGCCATAAAAAAAAGTTCTTCACAAATTTAGATAATATCATTCATGGAACAACACAACCCCTCCTGCTTTTTCTCCGGATCTGATCCATAGTAAAATCGTATATTCATTTTTTCAAAAACACTCTTTCATATGAGAAAAATTGTATTTGCTTTCATTTTTCTTTCAGCAGTATATGTTTCGCCGGCACAAAATGGTAAAGATCCGGTGACAATAACCGATATGCTGAAAATAAAAACCACCGGAAATGTAAAATTGAGCGCTGATGGCAAAAAAGCTGCTTTCACTGTCACCTCCATTGAACCGGAGACTGATAAAAAATGGGAATATAAATATGTAACACAAATCTGGGTGGTGGAAACAGACGGACGTTCTTCTCCGCGCCAGCTGACCACCAAAGAAAATTCTTCTCAACCGGCATGGAGTCCTGATGGCAAGCAACTTGCCTTTGTGCGTACTGCCGAAGGAAAGCCTCAAATATTTTTATTATCCATGGACGGCGGAGAAGCTATTCAGCTCACTCATTTCAGGTATGGCGCTTCGGGCCCCAAATGGAGCCCCGATGGAAAACAGATCCTCTTTTCTTCAAACATTAACCTGAAAGACTTGTTGAAGGATTCTTTATTGAACCCAAACAAAGAAGTGCCGGCATGGCCATTTGAAAAACCCGGATTCGATCACAATGAAAATCTAAAAGCCAACACAGCAAAACCGGATCCCGACGGGAACATAGAGCAAATACGTGCCTACCTGGAGAACAATGCTGCCGATAAAAAAGCAACCGTGGTGAATAAACTGAATTTTCAGGATGAAATGGATGTAAATTCTGAAATGAGATTCAATCAATTTTTCATTATCAATACTGCCGAACCTTCAAAGCCCGTATTATTGACCAGGATCTTTTATCGCTTCAATCAGGCAGATTTTACACCGGATGGAAAACAGGTCATTATCACGGGCAGCATGGATCCAACCCGTCATCCTGACCGGGTATTGGAAGGTGAAGTTTTCCTGGTTCGCAATGACGGCAATGATTTTCATCAGATACTCGGGGAAAAAGATAAAAACTTCAATTCCCCTTCGCTTTCTCCTTCCGGAAAATGGCTCGCATTCCAATACGGCAAGACCTCTTTTGTGAATGTGCCGCAGCTGGCCATAATGCCCATGAATGGTTCATTAAAGGATATGACGTTTATTCCTTTTGACCGCAACAAAGGAAATTTTATCTGGAGCAAGGATGAAAGGTATCTGTATTTCTCTTCACAAAGCAATGGAGGAGCACCTGTGTATCGTGTCAATATCGCAACAAAACAGGTGGAGCAACTGAGCGATTACAACAGTGGTGTTGCAAGCTTTGATCTTGCAGGAGACAAACTTGTATTTTCAAAAATAGAAGTGGCCGATCCTTCGGAAATATATCTCACCAATGCTGCCATGAAAGATCCTGTACGGATCACCAATTTCAACACAGAATGGCTGGCACAGAAAAAAATCTCTTTTCCTGAAAAAAGAACATTCACTAACAGCAAAGGCGAAACCGTTGAATATTGGGTAATGAAGCCCACTTTCATTGAGCCCGGGAAAAAATATCCTTTGTTGCTGGAGATCCATGGCGGTCCGTCCGCAATGTGGGGGCCGGGAGAAGCAAGCATGTGGCATGAATACCAGTTTTTCTGCAGTAAAGGTTATGGCGTGGTTTACAGTAATCCGAGAGGCAGTGGTGGTTATGGTGAAGAATTTCTGCGTTCCAATATCAAAGACTGGGGTGCCGGACCGACAAGCGATGTCCTTACTGCTTTAGACCTTACAACAAAAGCAGAAGGTTGGGCAGACACCTCCAAATTATTGGTTACCGGAGGATCCTATGCCGGCTACCTGGTGGGGTGGATCGTTGGTCATGATCATCGCTTTAAAGCTGCCTGCTCACAAAGAGGGGTATATGATCTCACAACATTTTTTGGAGAAGGCAATGCCTGGAGGCTGGTGCCAAATTATTTCGGAGGATATCCCTGGGAACCGGAGGTAAAGAAAATACTGGACAGGGAATCTCCGTTCAGCTATGTACAGAATATTACCACTCCCTATATCATGTTTCACGGAGCCAATGACCGGCGTACCGGATTCATTCAGGATGAAATGATGTTCCGCAGTCTGAAGGTTTTGGGAAGGCCGGTTGAGTTTGTCCGTCATCCGGGCGCCACTCATGAGATCACCAGGAGCGGCAACAACCGACAGCGTATTGACCAGATGCTGAGGACATATGAGTTTTTTGAAAGATGGATCAGATAACCGGCGAAAAAGAGAGGATACTGTCACTGACGGGTAAACTTTTTATTGGATTTCTTTGTTCATATATCAATAAAATTTAAACAGAAAATTGGAAACAGCATCTTTTGATTTCGGAATGATAGGCCTTGGAGTGATGGGCCGCAATTTATTATTAAATATGGCCGACCACGGATATCATGTAGTCGGTTTTGATAAAGACCAGGCAAAAGCCACAAGCCTCGAATCCTTTGCCACTCCCGGCACTACGGTGAAAGGGGTTACCACTTTAGCGGAAATGGTCAGGCAGTTAAAACGGCCCCGCAAGCTGATGATGCTTGTGCCGGCAGGCCCCATTGTAGATCAGGTGATCAATGAGGCTTTGCCATTGCTGGAAGAAGGGGATATTATCATTGACGGTGGCAATTCGCATTATGTTGATACGCTGAAAAGAATAAAATTCCTGGAAGATAAGAAAGTGCATTTTGTTGGGATGGGCGTCAGCGGTGGCGAGCACGGTGCAAGAACGGGCCCCAGCATTATGCCGGGAGGTGATGTGGCAGCATGGCGTGAACTGAAACCGATACTGGAAGCCGTATCTGCCAAGGTGAATCCTCCGCAAAATGAGCCTTGTGTTGCGTACATGGGAAAAGGAGCTGCGGGCCACTATGTAAAAATGGTGCATAACGGAATTGAATACGCCATCATGCAGCTCATCAGCGAAGTTTATGACGTCATGAAAAGAAGCCTGGGGTTGACCAATGATGAGATGCACGAAATCTTTAAAAAATGGAATGAAGGTGAAATGAGTTCCTTCCTTGTTGAAATCACATCTGAGATCTTCCGGAAAAAAGATGAACTCACCGGTAACCTCCTGGTGGATATGATCCTGGACAAAGCCGGTTCTAAGGGAACAGGAAAATGGACCTCACAGGATGCAATGGATCTTCCTGTGCCGGTACCTACTATTGATACAGCCGTCTCCATGAGAGATCTTTCCGTTTATAAAGATGACAGGGTAAAAGCAGCTTCATTATACAAACCGAAGATCAAAGCGATTACAAAAAACAAAGAAAGAATCATTGACCAGTTGCACGACAGCCTCTTTGCTGCAACCATTATCTGTTATGCACAGGGGCTGGCTATGTTGCACAAAGCTTCTTCAGAACTGAACATGGACATCCCGTTGAAAGATGTGGTGCGCATCTGGCGTGGAGGGTGCATCATCCGGTCTTCCCTGCTGGAATTGTTCACAACTGCTTTCAGAAGAGATTCCAGTCTCTCCAATATTTTACTTCATAGAAAAACGGCATCGCTTGTCAAAAAAAGAACTGCTGCATTAAGAAGGACCATCCAGCTTTGTGCTTCGGCCAGAATTCCTGCAGCCGGACTTGCCAGTGCCTTATCTTATTTTGATGCTTTCTGCAGCGAAACACTTCCCACTAACCTGATACAGGCACAACGGGATTATTTCGGAGCACATACTTACCAGCGTACCGATAAAGAAGGAATCTTTCATACCGAATGGTAACATGCACAAGCCTCTTTTGAAAATTTATTTTTAAAAACAAAATTTCATGAAAGGAAAAAAGAATCAATCGCCAACGATCATGTTCATATTCGGGGGAAGCGGCGACCTCACTAACCGCAAGCTGATCCCTGCATTATATAATTTATACCTTGATGATTATCTACCTGAAAAATTCGTGGTAATCGGAGCCGGCCGCACTCCTTTTGCATCGGACGATGAATACAGGAAGAAATTATTTGAAGGCGTTCAGAAATTTTCCAGCAGAAAAGATGAGCTGGACGGGAAATGGCAATCATTCTCTTCCAGTATATTTTATCATCTTACCGATCTTACCGATGACAGCAGTTATCAAAAGATTAAAGATGACATCAACGAAAGGACCAAAGACTGGAATGAGACTCCGGTGGTGATCTTTTATCTTGCAGTAGCGCCTCAACTGGCACAGGAACTTGCCCGTAAACTTTTCGAACAAAAACTTTGTGAGAATCCCGAACATACCCGCTTAGTATTTGAAAAACCGTTCGGGCACGACCTTCAAAGTGCAAGAGACCTGGACAAGATACTAAGCACCATGTTTGATGAAGAACAAATATTCAGGATAGACCACTATCTGGGAAAAGAAACCGTGCAAAACATCCTGGCTTTCCGTTTTGCCAATGCATTGTTCGAACCGATATGGAACAACAATTATATTGATCATGTGCAGATCACTGCGGCAGAAACAGTGGGGGTGGAAAACAGGGGCGGTTACTATGAGCAGGCAGGAGCATTGAGGGATATGGTTCAGAACCATATTCTTCAATTACTCTGCATGATCGCCATGGAGCCTCCCGTATCTTTTGATGCCAATGAGATACGTAATAAAAAAGTGGATGTGTTAAGGGCGATCCGTAAACTGGAGCCTGATCAGGTGGCTGCCAATACGGTGCGGGGACAATATACAGCCGGAGTGATGAATGGAAAAAAAGTCCAGGGATACCGCCAGGAAAAAGATGTAAGTCCGCAATCGAATGTAGAGACCTTTGTTGCTGCTAAATTCTTTATTGACAACTGGCGCTGGCGCAATGTGCCTTTTTATGTTCGTACCGGAAAGATGCTGCAGGAAAAAACAACTTTGATCACCATTCAATTCAAAGATGCACCGAGTTATTCATTTCCCGCCGAAGCAGCAGATACATGGAGGCCAAACCGTTTAGCGATCAGCATACAGCCGGAAATGGACATAAGAATACGCTTTCAGGCAAAACGACCCGGCCAGGAGATGATACTGAACCCGGTGGACATGGTATTCAGTTATGCTGAAGCTTATCAGGAAAGAGAACCGGAAGCTTACGAGACTTTACTGGAGGATGTCATTTCCGGAAATCAGACCTTGTTCATGCGTGCCGACCAGGTGGAAGCTGCATGGAAGGTCATTGAACCTATTCTGGATGTATGGCAAAAACGTCCGCCTGTTGATTTTCCTAACTATGCTCCCGGCAGCTGGGGTCCCGAAGACGCAGAAGGATTAATTGCTAGAGAAGGGCATCATTGGGTCAACCTGCCGCCTGTCGTAAGAAAATAACTTTACAGTGATCTTTAAAGTAACCAATGATATTGATGACCTGAGCAGACAATTTGCTGACTGGATGGTGGCTTATATCGGAAACACTTTAACGGGCAATGACCGTTTCTGCGTCGCACTATCCGGAGGTTCCACACCCAAAAAATTATATCAGTTATTAGCCTCAGAAAAATACCGCGATAAGATAGACTGGAGCCGTATTCATTTTTTTATAGGCGATGAAAGATATGTTCCTTATTCAAACGAAAGGAACAACGGCAGAATGATCCATGAGACTCTGCTGGATGTCATCCCTGCAAAAAAAGGTCAGATATATTTGATGCGGACAGATACTGATCCCGAAACTTCTGCAGCAGAATATGAAAATATTCTCAGGGAATATTTTTCAGGCAGCGATAACACTTTTGATCTGGTATTGTTAGGTCTGGGAGATAATGCACACACTCTTTCTCTCTTCCCTGGATATCCTGTGGTTTTTGAAAAAACAAAATGGGTGAGTTCCTTTTTCCTGAAAGAAGAAAATATTCACAGGATCACTTTGACAGCACCGGTGGTCAATGCAGCACGGTGTGTTTCCTTTCTTGTAAGCGGTTCTGCAAAATCTGCAGCGCTGTACAACGTCTTTACCAAAGAACACGATCCGGAATTATATCCGGCACAGATTATTCAGCCCTTCAATGATGTATTGTACTGGTGGACAGACAAGGCTGCGGCTTCTGAATTGCTGTAAGGTCTATCTTTTCAGAGAGCGGAGCCAGTCCTTTATTCCCAAAACGATCTTTGCTGCAACGGCCCTGTGAAAAGCAGGACTCAGGATTTTTTTCTCATCCTGAACATTGCTCAGAAAAGCCACTTCCACCAGGCAGTTGGGATATTCCGTCGGTCCGCTTAGTGAAAAATTGAAATTGCCGACATTCCCGTATTCTTTCAATCCAAGTCCTTTCATATTTTTTAAAATAAATTCAGTCAGCGGCCGGAATCCGATATAACGGTAATAAGTGCTGACCCCACTGATTGTATCTTTTCCCGACGAATTCAAATGAATGCTGATCAGGAAATCGGGATCCCATTCTCTCAGCATCTGAGTCCTTTCAATCATGCTGAGCGTGGTATCCTTCTCTCTGGTCATAAACACCTGAGCCTTCTCTTTCTTCAATGCTTTTTCCAGTTCCTTAGCGATCAGCAGCGTATAATTTTTCTCCAGTACTTTGCTCTTTATTCCCGAAGCGCCGGTATTCTCACCTCCATGTCCTGCATCTACTGCTATTCTCATTTTACTTAATATAGGAACAGGCGGCTGTCTTTTTACCCGGATCACCAATTTGCTGCTGTCGTAAGAAATGAAATAACCCCAATGCTGGTCATGTTTCAATTCAATATGAATACGGAATACATCATCCTCTATTTGTTCGGACCATGTATTCTTTATTTCTTTTACGGTAGAAAGCTGGGTAATCCAGTTCGTATTACTGGTGGCACCGAAAATATCCACAACAATTGCAGCGGGATCTATTTCCTGAATACTTCTGTAAGGCAAATGTTCATCTACTGAAACATCTACATAATCATATTTATCATCCCCATATACTTTCCAGCTGTTTGTAAGATAATAGGGGCGTATGACAACTGAACTGTCTTTTTTGAAATTCACTTTAGGTAAATAAGCAAAGTGATTTTTTGACAACTCTATTTTATAGACATCATTCACGCTGTCCACCACTTTTATAATGATGTTACTATCGAGATAACCCATTTTTGCCCCACCAAGACGGTCTTCTCCCAAACCAAAGTTCAGAAAAGGTAATGGTCCGGTCGTTTTGCCTGTGATATAGCCTGTATTGGACTGTGATGTAGCTATAAAAGGTTGAAAAAGCGAAAGAAGTAAAATCAATCGTATCATTTCAGAAAGTTAATAAAAAAACACTTAAGTGATCCGGCAGTAATATTACTAATTAACATATCAGTTTTACTGAATTTTAGTGCAAACTCTTATTATAAAGCACTTTTAGCAAGCTTATGGCGTTTACATTCATATCATAGTGCAACTTGATCCGTGTTGCCGGTAAACAAGATCCATATCCATTAGAAAAAATAATCCGATATGTCGGATAAAAATCATGGCAATCATTTCCATTATAACCTTAATATTTCCTGTTGTCCTTGTTTTGGTTTTGCAATTGTATCGTTCCAAATGCTTTCTTGCTTTAGCCATTTATTATCTTCTTGACTTTTGTTTTAATGTGATGAGTGAAGGTTATATTCCTGTAAATGAAAATTTCAGAAGAGCTTTCGGAATTACCACCAATCTTCTTGAGTTTCCGTTAATGTTTATCTTCATTTCTTATTTCAGCCCTTCCTTAAAATTTGCAAAAAAAATACGAATCTCTGTTGTTGCTATTTTACTATTTGAGCTGATCATTGTTTTGGCCTTTGGTTTCAACCGGACCTCCATGACAATTATCATGGCTCCGGAAATTAGCCTGCTGCTCTTTTTCAGTGTGTGGTTCTCGCTGCGCTATATCAAGATTGCTATCATTCAGGGAAAAACAATAGGGAAAGCATTAATGATTACCTCTCTGTTATTTGCATATGGAAGTTATGCGATCATTTATGTGTTCTTTTATGTCCTGGATTCAAAAGAACTCAATGATATATTCACCATGTATTATTTCTCTACAGTAATATCTACATTGATGCTTTCGTCGGGAATTCTGATCGAAAACAAAAGGATCAAAAAGCTTCTGGAGCTCAGAAGGACCCGTAAAGAATTAAAACTGATCTACGACGATTCACAACCAGTGACCACTGTTTCATTCAAACAGTAAGTTGAAAAAGACCTGTGGTTTAAAAACAATATTTTCCTTCAGCGATCATTTTATCGGCAATTCTCCTTCTTGCTTCCTTTGAATTGAAAGGCTCTGCCTTGGTGAAACGCTTTAATCCCATCAGGATCATTCTTTGTTCATCCCCTTCTGCAAATGCATTGACAGCATCTTTTCCAGATTTATTTACATGGTCGGCAGCATCATACAGGAATGTCCTCATGATATCGAGGTATTCGCCACATGCAGCTTCTCCTTTCTCTTCCACCATTTTCATAACACGGAGCAATATGCTTTCTGCATGAAATGTCTGAATAGCCATATCTGCAATGTTCATCAACACTTCCTGTTCACTGTCTATTTTCATCATCAGTTTCTGAACGGCAGCGCCAGCTGTCATTAAGATCGCTTTCTTAAGGTTGGCCACCAGTTTTTTTTCTTTGGAAAAAGGTGCTTCATTGTCACTGCTGAAATCCGGAATACTCATCAATTCTTTTTGAACGGCTATTGCAGGTCCCATCAAATCCAGCCTTCCTTTCATCGCTCTTTTTAAGGTCATGTCCAGAGTGAGCAGGCGGTTGATTTCGTTAGTTCCTTCGTAAATTCTATTGACGCGGGAATCACGGTAGGCCCTGGAAATATTATACTCTGCACTGAATCCGTTACCACCATGTATCTGCACTCCTTCATCCACGACAAAATCCAGTGCCTCGCTTCCGAACACTTTCAGCATGGCACATTCAATGGCATATTCTTCTGCTGCACCCAGCAATGATTCGTTGTAGGGCTTTCCTTCTGCCGACAGTTCCTGTTCTTTTTCATCTATCCATTTTGCCGTGCGGTACAAAGCAGATTCGCCAACAAATATTTCAATGGCCATTTGTGCCAGTTTATGCTTGATGGCGCCAAAGTTCGAAATTGGTTGTTTGAATTGCTCTCTTGTTTTTGCATACTGCACTGAATCGGTGATGGCCCTTCTGGAACCCCCAACGGCAGCAGCACACAGTTTTAACCGGCCTATGTTCAGGATGTTAAACGCTATCTTATGCCCTTTACCGATTTCACCCAATACATTTTCAACAGGCACCTTGCAATCCTGGAAATACAATTGAACGGTAGAAGAACCTTTGATACCCATTTTATGCTCTTCGGGTCCCTGTGTAAATCCTTCCATTCCCCTCTCTATGATAAAAGCGGTGAATCCCTTTTTGTCATCAGGCAGGTTGTCTCCCACTACTTTGGCAAAGACCGTATATACATGGGAAAAGCCGCCGTTGGTGATCCAGCATTTCTGTCCGTTCAGAATATAATACTTGCCATCATCACTCAGTTTGGCAGTTGTTCTTGCTCCCAATGCATCGCTTCCGCTGTTGGGTTCGGTAAGCCCGTATGATCCGGCCCATTCACCGGTGATGAGCTTGGGAAGATATTTTTGTTTTTGCTCCGGCGTTCCAAAATACAAAATAGGCAAAGTGCCTATGCCTGTATGAGCGGCAATTGCTACAGAAAAAGAATGTCCTGCTCCCAGATATTCATTAACTATGGTGGAGGTAACAAAATCTTTTCCCATTCCACCATATTCTTCGGGAAAAGAAACTGCAAGAAGGCCCTGCTCTCCCGTCTTTTGCACCAGCGACTGCATCAGCCCCGGCTCCAGGTTGTCAATCCTGTCGAGGATGGGATACACTTCCTTGTCCAGAAACTGATCGCACATGTCGCGGATCATCTTTTGCTCCTCGGTAAACTCTTCCGCAATAAAAGTATCTGCCGGCGAGGATTCCTTGATCAGCCATTCGCCGCCTTTTAAAACATTTTTTTTCTCTGTTGATGTTTGCATAAAATGGTTTTATTGAGTCAATAAAATTATGTCAGGTTATCATACACGACTTGCAGCACCTCCTTGCACATCTCGATTTTTGATGCCGGCACTGTTTTTAATGCTTCGGTCAATGTCTGGTCTGCAAGCCGCATGGTCTGTTCTTCCAGTTTCTGCCCATGTTTGGTCAGGTAAATAAGATTGATACGCCTGTCGCTTTGCGATGGTACTCTCTTTACCAGGTTTTGCTTTTCCAGATTGTCCACCAGTCTTGTTATGCTCGGCTTGTCACGAAAAGTGGCATTGCACAACTCCTGCTGGCTTAATCCATGCTTTTTCCATAAATGATAAAGTACGCTCCATTGCTCAATGGTGATATTCAAACCGGCCTGGTTCAGCTTCTTCTGCAGTCTCCGGGCAATGGCGGTAGAAGCCATGCCGGTGATAAAGCTGTACAGCTCGCCTTTTCTAAATTGGTTGTTATGCATATAGTTGTTTATACAACTAATCAAAATTAGTGTTATTTTTGATATAGCCAATTTTTTTAATCCTGAAAATTTCCGGGGTGTTATGGACGACCTTCTTCTTTATAAAAATTCTCCGATCCGCTACCGACGCTTTGGCACAGGAAGTAAAATGGCTTTCTGTATTCATGGTTACGGGCAGGATGCCGGTTCGTTCTCGATCCTGGAAAAATTTGCCGGCGATAAATACAGTTTTTATGCCATTGACCTGCCCTTTCATGGCCAAACTACCTGGAAAGAAGGATTGAATTTCAACTCATCTGACCTGCTGAACATACTGAACGAGCTTCCCGGTTTTTCCGGCCGGCAGATCACACTGATCGGCTACAGCCTTGGAGGCCGCATAGCACTCAGCTTATACGAAGCCATTCCTCAGCAAGTGGAGAAAATGATCCTGCTGGCACCTGATGGGTTAAAAGTAAATTTCTGGTATTGGCTGACTACACAGACAAGTGCAGGCAATAGGCTTTTTCAGTTTACCATGGAGCATCCCGGATGGTTCTTTACATTTTTAAAAACCGTGAATAAACTTGGCCTCGTCAATGCAAGTGTCTTCAAATTTGTCAACCATTATATCGGCGATAAAGAAGTGCGAAGCCGGTTATATGAACGCTGGACCGCTTTCAGAAAATTAAAACCTTCACTAAAAGAAATAAAAACAGAGATCAGGCAATACCATACTCCCGTTCAGCTTATTTACGGAAAATACGACCGCATTATTTTACCCTCGCGGGGAGAAGAATTCCGGAAAGGCATCGAAGATCAATGCTCTCTTAAAGTGATCAACTCAGGCCATCAGATTCTCCAGGAAAATAATATCAGGGAAATACTCCCTGTTTTACTGGATGACAAAAAACAACATTCCGTTTTCAAATAACTAAACGATAATCTTTTATTTTACATCTAATACACGATCATGAACAATGACTTCCTGCAATATATTGACCGGCTGGTACTACTGGCTTTTTTTTCCGGATACCCGCTGGCCTATGCAATCGTATCGGTCTTATTCAATGATAAAAAAATAAAACAGTTGAGGTTTCCTGCTGTGGTACGCTCCTTCCTTCCTTATTCTTATGCATTATGTGGCACACTTTATCTCGGCCTGGTACTGAAAGATCTTTATCCCTCTTACTCAATCGAAACCTTCGTGAATTTCTTTGATCATTCCTTCCTGAAGATCTGGGCTCTGTTTTCTCTTTTATTCTGGATTCCTTTGTTTTCTAAAAAACCCTTCATTAGAGAATACCTTAATATCTGGCAAAAAGTGATTTCGGCATAAGATCTTTATACGCAACAAGAGGAAAGTCCCCGGCATGGCTGCTATTCATGGCATATGGCATTATCGGGATTGTATGGGGAACCTTGATCTATCTCGTATTCCAGATATTCAAGATCAGAAAATTGGGAAACCAGGCTTCTTCATAATTTCTACATGACTTAATGACATCACTTTATCAAAAATTGCTAATAAACGTAACCGGAATGTTATTATAAAGGTCTTAGATCCCTGTCTTAGATCATTTTCTTATTCATAATAAGACAAATACTGATTAAGAATACACTCCATTCATTTATAGCCTGATTTTAAGGCAATGATTTTGCTGTCTTTTTTGTAAACATCAGGTTATGAAAAAAAAGATACTTCCTGTTGCCGCCTTCCTGCTGATTCCGGCAATCATCATGGCACAAAAAGAAAGCCCCGTTGAAAAAAAAGATATCCCTGAAATGAAAAACCCGGCAGTTGAGCACGGTCAACTTATGACCTTCCGTCAAATGGATCAGAGAAAAATTTATCATTGGGGAAACGGACAGAGATCCACCCCAACAGGCAGGCAGGCCGGAGAGGTTACTCCCAAATACGTCCTTGTCATGGGTGACTCCGCAGTCGTAGTTTGGCATCCGTTCAAAAAGCCTGACATCGCAAAAAACAAATAATCCTTGTGTTTAAGTACGGTCCAATCGAGTAGGAAGGTAGCCATTATCTGGCTACCTGTCCTCTCACACCACCGGACGTACGGGTCTCGTATCACGGCGGTTTGTTAGAATAACTTTGTTTGGTGTTCGGTTTTCCAATAGTAGTAGTTAGTAAAGCCTACGTATCGCAGTCGTGTAAAATATTCGTTGTTTAACGCACGACATAATATGGGGCTGTGTGCTACTCTGCAATAGCCTTTTCTGCTGTTGCTCCATTCATAAGCCTTGCCGCTTTTGATGCCTGACTTTTCTAAGTTTATCCGTTTTGTTTTCGGCTTCTTCCATTGTTTCCATATCCCTATTCGTAATCTTGTTCTTACCATTTCATCTAATTCCTTCATCTTGCTTTTAGCTTTGGCTATACAAAAGTAGTTCACCCATCCTCTTATTACGGCTTCCATTTTCTTTATCTTCTCCCTCGCATTAGATGGGTCGTTGCGCTTTGTTTTCTCCTTCATCTTTTCTTTTATTCTTTTTAAAGATTTTGGAGCGATGCGTATTTCCCATCCCTTTTCGCTTTTGTAAAAAGAAAATCCAAGTAGTGTACTTTCATTTGGGCGACTTACTTTGCTCTTTGTACGGTTTACTTTTAATTTCAGCTTGTTTTCTATGTAGGCTGTGATAGTTCCCATTACTCTTTTAGCGGATTTCTCACTTCTTACATAAATGCTGCAATCATCTGCGTAGCGTACATAGCGATGACCTCTTGCTTCAAGCTCTTTGTCCAGTTCGTTCAAAACAATGTTGGATAGCAGCGGACTTAACGGACTGCCTTGTGGTGTGCCTTCTGTACGTGGTATTATTACGCCTTCTTCCATGATGCCACTGTTGAGATAGCTCCGTATTAGCTTTAGTGTTCGCTTGTCGCTTATCTTCTTTGTTAGCAGCCCCATGAGTTTGTCGTGGTTTACTCTATCAAAGAACTTCTCCAAATCCAGTTCTATTATCCATTCATAATCTTCATTCAGGTTTATTTGTGCCTGCAATACCGCCTGGTGTGCATTGCGCCTTTCTCTAAACCCATAACTGTAATTGGAAAATTCTTCTTCATACTTCGGACTTAACCATTGGGCAATGGCTTGCTGCAGTAGCCTGTCTGTTACCGTGGGTATTCCTAACATTCTCCTTCCGCCTTGCGGTTTGGGTATTTCTACCTTGCGCACTGCCTGTGGACGATAATTGCCTTCCAAAATATCTTTCCTTAGCGTTTGCCAGTTGGCGTTGAGGTAGTCGCGAAGTTCATCGGTCTGCATACCATCAATGCCTCCGGCTCCTTTGTTTGCAGTTACCTGTTTAAAGGCTTTTTGTACGTTGCGGATGTCTAATATTTCTTCAAGCATACTACTAAAAAAAACTTTCCTGCCTGTTCGGCAGACAGGTTTCCCGGTGTTGCTCTCATTGGTTGTGTGGTTTGGCTCAACTCCTTCTGTGTTCCTTTCAGCTTCCGGCTTATCCTTGCACAGAAAGTTCTCTTACGTGTTTCGGTTGTTGTTGCTGTACCATAAACTTCCTGATTGCTTCACCATTCTAACATTCAGTCCTTCGTCCTTCTGTGAGACTTCCGCCTGTACCTTTTTTTTTCGGGTGCGGCTCGTTTCCGGCTTACTATGACCTCTGCTGACTTCTGAAAATACCATGATGTCATTCTTTGTTCTAACATCTGTTTCCGCTTCGACATTCCCTCATGTCTCTGCCGGATTATTCTCAGATCTCTCAGGGTAAGTATATCCGCTTTCCATTCATGTAGCCTCTGCATTTACATGATAGCGTTCTGTACAGTATCGGGCTTTTGTTTGTTTAGCAACATCACCCACACTACCCTGCCTTATATGCAGTTTCTGTTCGTAGGCTCGAATGTTTGCCGCCTGCTTCCTTCAGATTCCATCTCACGATGGACACCCTTGCCCTTGGCTAATACTCCCTACTGTAAAGTGTATTCGGGACTTGCACCCTATAGCTGATATACATGCCTGACACACTAAAAAAGCCATCGGGATCATCCTGATGGCTTTTCAATTATCAGTAAATTTTTATTACTACATTTTTTTCGGCTCCAGCAGTTTGAAAAACTGATCCAGTTGAGGCAATATCACGATCCTGGTTCTGCGGTTAGCTGCCCTGCCCTCGGCTGTGTCATTCGAAGCAATGGGCAGGTATTCACTGCGGCCCGCTGCCGCCATCTTTGCCGGATCCAGGCCATATTGGTTTTGAAGAATGCGGATGACAGAAGTTGCTCTTTTCACACTCAGATCCCAGTTGTCCAGCAATACACCGCTGCGGTAAGGAACATTATCGGTATGTCCTTCTACCATGAATTCAATATCAGGCTGATTCTTTAAAACCTGGGCTACTTTTCCTAAAACCAGCTTTGCTTTATCGGTCACTTCATATTTTCCGCTCTTGAAAAGAAGTTTGTCTGAAATATCAATATAAACAACTCCTTTATCAACTTTAATGTTGATGTCATTGTCTTCAAGGTTGCCAATCGCTCCTTTCAGGTTCATCACCAATGCCATGTTGAGAGAATCCTTACGGGCCATGGACTCCTGCAGATTTTGAATATACAGGTCTTTGGCGCCAATATTATCCAATGACTTTTTAATACTTTCAGCCTGCTGAGAGGAGAGTACAGAAAGATCCTGAAGTTGTTTCAATACGGTTGTGTTATTCTCTTTCAGAAAATCAATCTGCTTGTTCAGGTCAGAAATTTTGCCTTTAAGATTGGCATTATCATTTTCAAGATCTGATTTCTGCCGGGCAAGATCATTCTTTGCATCATTGCAACTATTCAGATCACCCTGTAACTGCGTGTACTTGGTCTGCAGTTCTCCGTATTGCGCCTGAGCCGCCTTATATTTTTTAGTGCTGACACAGGAAAACAAAAACACGGAAAGAATCAACAATGGAAGCGAATACAACTTTTTCATAATAAATACTTTTAAAATAAACAATTAGCGGTTATCGGGTCAAGGTGATTCTTTGATTGCGGCAAATATAGAACAGCCCATGTAAATATCCCCTGATATTCTGTTAATACCATGTTTTATTCCTTGTTTGAATTGCATCTGCGTAAATCCCTTATAATAAGAGACTTATTTATCATTCAACCTCATTATTTTATTCGCTTTTCGCAAGATGATGTTTTCTGTGTTGGTAAACACAGCGCCGGTTTTCTTATTAGTTTTATATTGCAATAACCCGGCAATGATCAAAAGGGGAAAAAATATGGTCAGAATTTATACGGAAGCAACTCCGAATCCGGAAACCCTGAAGTTTGTAACCAACCAACTCATATACCCCGGAAACAGTATTGATTTCCCGGATGCAAATAGTTCTGACTCATCGCCGATGGCAACTGAGTTATTCAAATTTCCTTTCATCAGGTCTGTATTTATCGCCGTCGACTTTGTTACACTGACGAAAACCCCTGGAGCAAACTGGAATGAGGCTATTCCTTTACTTAAACATTTTTTAAAAGAATATCTTGAAAGCGGCAAGCCTGTAATCCGGGAAGATGAAATAGAAATTGATAAGTTAAGTAATGGTAATGCTATCCATTCAGGTGATCCGGACATCGTAAAAAAGATCAAGGAGATCCTTGACCGTTATGTACGTCCTGCTGTTGAAATGGACGGCGGCGCCATTTTGTTCAGAAGTTATGATAACGGAATCCTCAATCTGAAACTGCAGGGAAGCTGCAGTGGATGCCCTTCTTCGATAATTACTTTAAAAGCCGGCGTTGAAAGCATAATGAAAAGAATGATCCCCGAGCTGAAAGATGTGGTGGCTAAAGAAGAGTGAATTGATTCATCCGCACAAAACACCTTCACTTTTATCTTTGATCTGAAAGTAGATTTATAAATACAATATCCATAATTTGCAATCTTATCATTATTCAAAACTTCACAAAACCAGATTCGGAGTATAATATTCGTTATGGAGTTACAGGAAATTTGGCAACAGTTTCTGGATGGTATGAAAGAAACCACCTGGCTGGAATATGTTGCTGTCTTTTCAGGAATCGTAAGCGTATGGTTCTCCCGAAAAGAAAATATCCTGGTCTATCCCACCGGACTTCTGAACACAACTTTTTACGTTTATCTCAGCATCAAAGGCAGCCTGATCGGTGAAGCAAGCGTAAATTTTTATTACACAGTAATGAGCATCTACGGATGGATTCTCTGGTCGAAGAGGGACAAGGAACAACACCACGTGGTGAACATTGAATTCTCGGATAAACGATGGTGGACCTACCAGATCTTATTCTTTGCCGCATTTTATTTTACCATTTTCTTTTCTCTTACTTACCTGAAAAAAAGTTTCGCTCCGGGAGCCATTCCATTTGCAGATGCATTTGCCAGCGCCACTGCCTTTACCGGAATGTGGCTGATGGCAAAAAAGAAAGTGGAAAGCTGGTATTGGTGGATCGCAACCAACATTGCCTCCATACCCTTATACTTTATCAAGCACTATGTTTTTACCAGCGTTTACTACCTGATATTACTGGTCATGGCAATTTTCGGGCTTACCGAATGGATGAGACGTGCCCGGAAAGTAAAAAAACAAAAAGCATTTGAGTTTGAAAAAGCGATTTAAAAAGATCTCTATTCCCTTTTATTGTTAAACAACATATACCGGGCTGTTTCATAATAAGCGCTTGTAAGGTCCCGTAGTTCTTCTTTTCTTTTTTCAACTGGAGCTGAATTTCCAACGGGATCATTATTTTTTATTGAGACCATGGTTTCTTTGCCGGAAGCGATCGGACGGTAATAATAATAGTTGCTGTCCACAATTCCAATCTGCCGGAAATCCGGATCGAAGATAAAAGCACATTGCGGAGCCTCTCCCTGTGAAGGCGTAACTGCTTTTTCAAATAAATTCCTTCCCAGCGTATAGTTGTGAAATGACTGCCCTGTCAGCGAGGCGACCGACGAAAAAATATCAAGCTGGGAACAGGCATCTGTCCTCACTTCAGGCTGAAGCAATGAAGGTGAATAAAAAAGTAAAGGAACGTGTTCGGTCGTCAATCCATTATCAGTCCAGGCACGGGGAAACATATCACCGGCACTGCCCCGTACACCATGATCCCCGACAAAAACGAAGATCGTGTTCCTGAAATAGTTCTCTTTTTTTGCTGCTTCAATAAAATGCTGAATACTGAAATCGGTATATCGGAAAGCGTTGAATTCGTCATTATCCTCGTAGCCGTATTTGTGTAATGTATCAAGCGGGAAAGATTCTTTCTTAAAAGACGCTTGATCTTCTTCCGGGATCGTATAAGGGCGATGATTGTCCGCCGTCTGAATGATGGCAAAAAAAGGCTGTGTTTCCTTTTTCAGGTATTCATTGGTCTCCAGAAACAGGTTTTTATCGCTGATGCCCCATACATCCACCTTGGGCGCCTTGAAATCATCTCCTTCATACAAGTGCAGGCTGTCAATATTATTCATCAGGAAACCGCGGATATTGGCCCAGCTGGCGCTGCCTCCAATGAAATACATCTTGCGGTATCCTTTAAAGTCATTGATGATCATCCGCTGGTTCACCATCGCCATATTGCGGCTTGCGGTTTTTGGTGTTTCCACATCAGGGATCCCGGTTAGCGTTGCCCACACACCTCTTGCCGTGCCGAATGAAGGAGTAAAACAATATTTGAAAAAGATTCCGTTCCTGCACATCTCTGCGAAATAAGGAGTGGCATTCATCGGGTTTCCCCACATGGAGGTACGAAAACTGCTGAAACTTTCGCAGATCACTAAAACAACATTGGGCCGCACTCCATTGAAAGTGTCTCTTGCCGGATAACTTCTGGTAAAATTCAGATTGTTCACGTCAGGATGCTGCACACCCAATTGAGCTGCCATCAACGGGTACCATTTTTTTGTTTTTGCAAGATCAAAAGTAGAGCTCCTGAATTTTAATGTGCTGAAAAAACTCTGAAACGGATTCAGGGAAAGATTTGCCTTGGCCTCATTTCCCAGGGCAAAAGCAAAACTCCATCGCAAAGGATATTGCCCAACTCTTCCGAAAATGCCAAGGGCCAGAAGAAGGAAGGCAATGATATAAGAGATGTTCCTTTTCTTTCTGCCTGAAGTAACCGGCGCAGCGGCTGCTTTTTTATAAAAATATTTCACCGCCGATACGATCAGAAAAGTTGAAGCTGCCAGTAACAGGATCAGTTTTATCACCGGATAACTTTGCCATACCATGTTCATGGAAATTCCGGCGTCCTGTAAAAAATTCAATACGCTTGCATTCAGTCTTTGTGACAAATAAGAATAATGAGCAAAGTCCACTATGTAGAAAAGAGTGAATAAAAAGCCGGTAACACCCAGCAACCAAAACCAGGTTTTCTTTGCAGCAGCTGATCTGAACGGGTCGAAAGGCCGTATGCTCCCGAAGATGAGCATGACCATCATTAGTACGAATACTGAGCGGAGATCGAATCTGAAACCAAGAACAAAGGAACTCATTGCCTCGCCCCAGGTGAGATGAAGTTGCCTGAAAACAATAAAAAACAACACTCTTAACAAACTCATCAGCACAAGGAAAAATATTCCGGTGTACAAAGCCCATCGCAAAACCCTGGAAGGTATTATTGCTTTCATAACAAATGCTGGAAGCCAATACTTAATTTTGAGGCCGCAAGTTACAGGAACTTTATGGTACTAACAGTCTTACAGGAAGTATTGCGTTGGGACAGGCAATTGTTTCATGAGGTAAACAGCCAATGGACCAATTCTCTTTTTGACACCATTCTACCCTATACCCGCAATCCCAATACCTGGGTTCCTGTTTATCTTTTTTTCATTGTATTTGCCCTGATCAATTTCAGGCGCACAGGAATATACTGGGTTTTGGGAGCTGTACTCACCGTTGCCTCTTCTGACATTATCAGCAGCTGGGGAATTAAAGAACTGATCTACCGTGCCCGCCCCTGCAGGGATGAACTTTTGTCGGGGCATATACGGTTCCTGGTTCATTATTGTCCCGTCAGTTCAAGCTTTGTTTCCTCCCATGCCGTCAATCATTTTGCCCTTTCTTTTTTTATTTACCTGACCATGAAAAATGTTTTGGGGAAATGGGCATTCCTGGTTCTTGTATGGGCTTTTCTGGTTTCCTATGCACAGGTGTATGTAGGAGTACACTATCCTGCTGATGTGATCTGCGGAAGCTTTGTCGGGCTATTCATCGGATATGTATGGTCAAAACTTTTCAGGCACAATTTTTCATTGCAAAATCCGGTCCTGCAAACCTGATCTGTTGAACTTCTGTTAAACAATCAAGAAACTGTTGTCATGCAATTAATGAAAGTTGCCATCACCGGGCCTGAGTCAACAGGAAAAAGCACACTAAGTGAACAACTGGCCAGGCATTACCATACTGAATGGTGCCCCGAATATGCAAGAGAGTATTTGCTGAAACACGGAAAAAAATATTCTTATGATGACCTGCTTGTCATTGCTAAAGAGCAGATAGAAATGGAAAAAGAATTTGAATCAAGGGTAAAAAGAAAAAATTCCGGTATCAGCGGGAAACAACTTCTTTTTGTTGACACAGAAATGTATGTCATGAAAGTATGGTGTGAATTTGTATTCAACAAATGCCACAAATATGTACTGGATCAGATAGCAGAGCGGAAATATGATCTCTATCTTTTGTGCAACATTGACCTTCCCTGGGTGAAAGATGAATTGAGAGAGTATCCCGATCTTGAAACAAGAAGAAAACTTTATTCCATTTACAAAGACATCATGATCAATCAATCTGTTCCCTGGGCAGATATCAGCGGCGATCATGATCAACGACTTAAAAAAGCGATCAAGGCAGTGGACAGGCTTTTGTCAAAATGATCGTCCTGAAATGAGCTTTATAAAAAAGAATATCATTCCTCTATTTTTTACAGCCTGGCTGGTCATCAACCTGATCCAGGCTTTCGCCACTGAGCTGTTTGATGATGAAGCTTATTACTGGGTCTATTCCCGTTTTCCCGCATGGGGATATTATGATCATCCGCCGATAATCGCATTATTGATACGTGCCGGTTATTTTATTTTTCACAATGAACTGGGAGTAAGGCTGTTCATAGTATTGATGAGTACGGCAAGCCTCATCATCATTTATGACCTGATACCCTGTAAAAACAAAAAACTTTTTATTGCCATCGCCTGTTCCATGGGTGTGCTGCAGATCGGTGGGATGATAGCAGTGCCTGATATCCCGCTGATATTTTTCACTGCCCTTTTCTTCTGGCTGTACCGCCGTTTTTTACAAAACGATTCGTTATCCAACTCTTTACTGCTTGGTTTGGGAATGTCATTGATGTTGTACAGCAAGTATCACGGGGTTCTGATCATCCTGTTCACACTTTTATCCAATCTGAAACTATTAAAACAGCCTAAAGCATATGTAGCCGTTCTTGCCGCTTTCGTTCTTTTTGTTCCGCATTTATTATGGCAATACCGGCATCATTTTCCTTCTGTGCAATATCATCTGTTCGAAAGAAGTTCTTCCGGTTACAAATTTTCTTTCACCACTGATTATATTTTAGGCCAACTATTATTGGCCGGCCCGGTGATGGGTTGGCTGCTCTTATGGCAATCATTCGGATACAAAGCCAAAAATGTTTTTGAAAGAGGATTGAAATTTTCCCTGGCAGGAATCTACATTTTCTTTTTTCTCGCTTCCTTCAAAGGACGTGTGGAGGCCAACTGGACCGATCCTGCATGGATACCGCTGATCATTCTTTCATCACAGGCATTGCAGGAAAAAGAATTCTGGAAAAAAGTGTTATGGAAATGGATGCCGGTGACCCTGATACTGGTGTTTGCCATAAGGATCTATATGGCCGCCGATGTTTCACCATTCAGGTGGATGCCCAAAGATGAATTTCACAAGAACAGGGAATGGGCAGAACTGATAAAAGAAAAAGCGAATGGTTTGCCTGTGGTTTTCATTGATACTTACCAAAAACCTTCAAAATACTGGTTTTACACCGGGCAAAGATCTTTCTCACTGAACACACCGTTATACCGCAGAAACAATTTCAACTTCTGGCCATTGGAAGATTCTTTCCGCAGGAAAAATGTTTATGCAGTTGTGTTGAAAGATTCAACCTATTTCTCTGACCTTATAAGTAAGGAAGGAAAAAAAATCATCCGTGGAAGAGCGATCAATGATTTTTATTCATATTCAAAAGTCAACCTGATAGCGGAAAAGAAAATAACGGTTACAAACAATGAAATTCAGAGCCTGCTAAGATATGTTCCGGGATCCGAGCTCCCGCCCGATCCCTTCAATCCGTATCTGTATGTGTACCGTGCGGATACTGTACTTGCCAACTATAAGCTTATTGCAAAACCTTTACCGGACTCTTTATCATGGGAAATCCATTCTGCAGAACCTGTCAATTTACCTACCGGAAAATATGAAGCAAGGTTCGCCATCCCATCTGCCATTCCCAACTTTCCCAGTCTTAACAGCACTTTCTGTAAACTGGAAGTAAAGTGACGAACGCTATTTGCCAATAATATTCTGAATATCAGGGTCTGGCTCCAGAAAACTCATTTGCTGCATCACCCACTGTGAACGGTTTGCCACATACCTGGAAAGTGGTTTTACTTTATAACGCTTCGGGTTAGGCAGGCAGGCTGCGATCATTGCCGCTTCACTGCGGGTCAGATTTTTTGCGTGTTTATTAAAATATGTTTCGGAGGCGGCTTCAATTCCGAATATCCCATCGCCCATCTCAATGGTATTCAGATAAACTTCCAGGATCCTTTCCTTTCCCCAAAACACTTCGATCATAAAGGTAAAATACACTTCCAGTCCTTTGCGGAACCAGCTTCGCCCCTGCCAGAGAAAAACATTTTTTGCAACCTGCTGGCTGATCGTACTGGCTCCGCGGATGCGGTTGGGTTTTCTTTTATTATAGGCCATCGCCTTTTTGATGCTCTGCCAGTCAAAGCCTTCATGATCGGTAAATAACTGATCTTCCGATGCGATCACGGCAAGTTTTGCATTAGGCGAAATATCATCACTGCTTACATAGTCCCTTTTCAATCCGCTGCCACTCACCCAACTGGCCAATTGAGTAATGGTAAAAGGAGGATCCACCCATCTTAAGATCATGATGTATAAAAGCTGAAGGAAAAAAACAATGAAAAAAAGTCTTTTTAGCTTCCGCCACATTCTTGGAACCAATCCTCTTCGTTTGATCATCGGCTGCAATATCCAAAAATTTCACTTTAAAAAATTAAAAACTGCGCTTTGGAGGCACACGAAGGTCAAACAACTGCAAACGAAATTTTTTCCCGATCATAAATTTTTTTCTTTTGAAAGATATCCTTGATCCGGCGTAATAAGCCAGTAATGGTCCATAGCCGATGACCAATCCCGCCGTCAATGCTTCCTTGAATTTTGCCTGCTTACTGGCCGTAAGCCCGAATGTGGTCAGCGCCACTCCTCCCGTTATCAGAAGAATTGTTTTACCATCTACCTGTAAAGATTTTTTTGCCCCTTCCCTGATGATCACTGTCTTTACCGAATCCACCACTATAGGTTTACCATTTACAAAAATGGTATCATCTTTCAGGTGAGTGATCAATCCCCGGTAAATAGTTCCGTTCTTCACTTCCAGAATGATCCGGTCTTCTTCCACATAGACTTTCTTTTTTTGTAATCCTTTTTTCACAAACAGATAAGCCATTTGTGACCGGGAAACGAAAGAAAAAAACAGCAGAATGGTAATGGTCAACAGCCGGGTCATGTGCCAAACTTACAAATACCCTTATCGTGATGTTGTTAAGAGATCATTATATTCTTTACTTGTAGATCAGAAGTCCCCAGATCAGGGCAATGCCGAATCCGATCAGGATCATTCCGCTGATGCGGTTAATGATATGAATATTATGTGGGGTAAGCCGGTTCCTGATCTTTCCGGCCAGCATCACTTTCAGGATATCTCCTCCCAAAGTAAGGGCAAGGCAGGTAGCAAAAATGATGATACGTTGTTGAATAGTGTGGGTGATGACGGCTGTTGATGTGGTGATCCAGAAAATAAATACGGCAGGATTCAGGGTGTTCATTAAATAACCTGAGAAAAATATCCGTACATAATCGCCTGCGCTGAATTTCATGACCTGTTTACCTTCGGGGGTTGCTTCCACTTTTTTAAAAAACAGTAAATAAACACCCAGTGAAATCAGGAAAGCACAACCTGCAATTCCAATAATGTCTTTGTGTGCGATCATGTTTCTGAAAAGTTCTGTAAACACATTGCTGATCAGCACCAGGGTGATATCGCTGGCGGAAACTCCGAACGCAAAGGCCAATCCTCCCTTATGCCCGCTGCTCAGGCTCTGCTTGATGATGGAAAACAATACAGGCCCTACCGAAAGGTTTAGCAATAAGCCAAAAGTGATCCCTTTGAGTAAAGCCTCAAGCATAAAAATTTATAAGTGATGTCTAAAAATAAAAAACCTCTTTCACATAATTAAAAGAGGCGGCTTAATAAAATGAAAAATAATTTCAGATCCTGCCTGTTTCTAAAAACGTATTCCAGTCTTGCAGTATTTTTCCTCTCATCACACGGGGGAATTTATTCTGGCTGCCCAGTTTGCCTTTCAATTCCATGAATTCAATGAATTTTTCTTCCGGCAGTTTTTCAAGAAAAACTTCTTTCAAAGCGCTGTCTCTTTCTGTGGCATAGTCATCATTCAGTTTTCTGAGGTGCTGATCAATTTTTTTACAGATTACTTCAGTATCGCAGGTGTCATTGCAGGCTATGTACCATTTATGTGCAAAGAATGTTCCGTAAGGCATTCCTACCACGGTATATTCCGGAATACTAATGTTCATTTCATCGCTGACCAGTTCAATGGCTTTATTCATATTGTCCACACTCAGGTGTTCGCCCACCAGGCTTAAAAAATGCCTGGTCCTTCCGGTGATGGCCACTTCACTCCGCTCCAAATCTACAAACCTCAGTGTATCGCCAAGCAAATATCTCCAGGCTCCGGCATTGGTACTGATAAGCAAAGCATATTCTTTTCCTTCCTCCACCTCGTGGATCATTTTTGCCTCCGGTTTGGAAACAATATTTCCTTCGCTGTCAAAATTATTATGATCAAAAGGAACGAACTCAAAGAAAATATTGTTGTTTAGTATCAGTTGCATTCCTTTGGCATGCTCTCTTGTTTTATAACCGATAAAACCTTCGCTCGATAAATAGTTTTCAATATAAATAATCGGTTTACCCAGTAATTTTTCAAATCCTTTTTTATAAGGCTCGAACGCCACGCCGCCGTGGACAAAAAATCCAAGGTTGGGCCATATCTCATGAATGTTTTTAACTTTATAATGTTCGATCACCATTTCCATGCACATCTGGCACCATGCGGGTACCCCCACTATAAATCCGATATCCCATTCCCTGGCATGTTCTACGATCTCATGAAGTTTCTGATTCCAGTCGGTGATAGCTGCTATTCTTCCGCCGGGTTTATAAAAGGTCTGAAACCAAAACGGCCTTTTCTTGGCCAATATCCCGCTGAGGTCGCCTTCGTACCAACCGGCTTTTCCTTTTTTAAGGTCTGTAGCGCCGCCCAGCATCAGAAACCCTCTCGTCATTGCTTTACGATTCAGGTTTTCATAACCGAGAAGTGTCACGAACTGGCGGACATAATTAATAGTATTGCTGCGCAGAAGTTCTTTGGTTATAGGAATATATTTGCTGGCAGCTTCCGAAGTTCCTGAACTTAACGCATAATATTTAATCTTGCCCGGCCATGCAACGTCGGGAACTCCTTCCAGCGTTTTTTTCCACCATTCATTATAGATTTTGTTATAATCATGAACGGGAACCGTATCCTGGAATTTTTTTGCCGGATGGCGGCTCAATAAAGTTTCGTCAAAACGGTAATTCTGGCCAAACTCTGTAAACCTTGCTTTCTTCAATAGTTTTTTCAGTACCCTTATCTGCTGGCGCCGGGGATCGTTCTGCGGAATACGAAGCGCTGCAGCAACAGCTCTCGGTAATTTAAACTCAATAATATTTGCCATGAAGCGGGTTCGAACTTAAAGTTAAGCAATGTTGCTCATTGCCGCTGCGAATATAATTCTATAAACCATCATTGACCTAATTGTTTATATCTCCTCCACAGAAGCCTGATATCTTTCATCACCTCATAATCATGGGCATACCAGTAGTTCATGGCTTTGAAACTTTCTTCCGGCAATTCGCCGGCAGAGGAAAGCGGTTCTCCGTTGCAGGCAAGTACACCGGGCTTCAATATGGGAAATGGCTTTTCTCCTCGGGCATAACCCACCCATGTTTTTTTTCCGGACAATACCGAAAAACAATTGGCAAAAAAATGAAAGGGCGATTTCATAAAGATCAGATGAAAGGGAAAAGTTATCAATCCCAATACCGAGACTGCAACATCTGCCAGCCGTTTCATACGGCAATGATAAGGATCACTCAGTGCAAAGCCATTTTCTAATGACAACGCCTCGCCTTTTGTATCTTTTGAATCACTTCCCACAATGCTCAGGCTTTGGTCCATACTGAACTTTAACTTGACAGAATGGGGTAATATGGGAATAACCCCAATTGCTTCTTTAAAAGGCAATTTTCCTATACAAAAAATTATTTCCCGGAAGCCGGTGTTTTTGTGCAGTTTTTTCAGGTCTTTCCAATTCGCCATGGAAGCATCATCATCTTCCCAAACGGCCACTCTTCCGATCACTCTTTCTGCATAGCCTGCTCCTTTCATAATGCGGGACACATTTTCATATTCTTCGGTTGTGCCAACGATCACTGTACTTAATTCCTCATCTTGTTTCCGCGGATTATTTATAATACCGGTAACCGAAAAAAACCATCTGAGTAGTCCGATTATAACAAAAGATAAGAAAGAGCCGAACAAAATAATGGCTCGGGAAAAACGGTATTGTTCGGGAAGCAATGAATAACCGGCAAGCAACACCACAATTGTGATCACTGCAGAGCGTATCAGTCTCGGCCGTTTATAATACCGGTCATACAATCCCGCATAATAGGCAATGACCAGAAAAGCAATAGTGAGGATAGGAAACAATGTCCAGAGAAGTTTGTTGTCGTACTGCACATCGGGCCGCACATATTCATTCCATAAATATTTCACGGTCCAGAAAGAGGCCAGAGTGATTCCTGCATCAACAAAGGGAAGACCCAGCCGGCGGATAAAATTAGCAACGGCAGTCATCATGGCACGGAACCAGATTGCAGAGTGAACCAGCAAATTGAACATTCTGGCTCTGCTGCCTCCGTATTGTTTTTTCACAAAGATGCTCATGGCCCTGTAAAACATCCGTATATAATTCAAGGTTCCTTTGCGGGTACTCTCTCCTTTGAAATGTACGATGCTGACTCCGGGAAAATAATAGTTTTTATACCCAGCTTTCCGGATCCTGTAGCTTAGATCCACATCTTCGCCATACATGAAAAAAGTTTCATCAAACCCTTCGGTTTTATCCAGTACTTCTTTTTTGATCATCATAAAAGCTCCTGCCAATACTTCTACATCATGAGTCTGATCTTTACTCAGGTTGCCGAGATGATATTTTGAAAACGTTTTTGATTGTGGAAATAATTTTGATAACCCAAACAGTTTATACAAAGCCGCCGAAGGAGAAGGGAAAGAGCGTTTTGATTCTTTTAAAAACCGGCCGGAACCGTCCAGCATTTTTACTCCCAGCGCACCGGCATCAGGATGAGACATAAAGAAGGATATACATTTTTCAAAACAATCTTCGGGAATGATCGTATCGGGGTTTAAAAACAGGATATATTCTCCCTTTGCCATCTGCCATCCCTGGTTGCAGGCTTTGGCAAAGCCCAGGTTTTCTTTGTTGACTAAAAAATTCACTTCAGGAAAGAGAGGTTGCAAATAGGCAAGGCTGTTATCTTCGGAATGATTGTCTACCACAATGACCTCTGCCTGTAAACCCAGGGAAGCCCTGCGGACCGAATAAAGGCATTGCTCCAGAAAATGTTTTACGTTGTAGTTTACTATAATGACAGATAATTGCATGCGCACGGCAGGCCGTTCTGATGATTTTGTCAAAAATAACAGTTCTCTTACAGCATTGTGAAATTTATTGTTCTTAATGGCGGCCTTCGGATCATTATCTTTGCTCATGTTTAAATCCACACTGATAGATGCGGTACAAGCGGGTGCTGTTGAAATCCGCCGTTTCTTCCACAGAGATTTTAAAATCAGCAATAAAGAAGGCATCAACAACCTGGTCACCGAAGCCGATCATGCATCAGAAAAAGCCATCCTGGCCGTGATCAAAAAAAATTTTCCGGATCACTATATTTTAAGTGAAGAAGCAGGAGTAATGGCCCGGGATTCCAGTTATAAATGGATCATTGATCCTATTGACGGCACCGTGAATTTTGCCCACGGAATACCGTTGAATTGCGTCTGCATTGCTATAGAACACAATGGTGAAGTAGTGATGTCAGCTATATATAATCCGCATCTGGAAGAATTATTCTTTGCAGAAAAAGGTCATGGTGCATTTCTGAACGATAAACCCATCCACGTAAGCAGGCAGACAGAAGTGGCCAAAGCATGCCTGGTCACCGGTTTTCCCTATACTTACCTGGACACTCCCAACGGGCCATTGCAGATCTTTGAAAAATTTATCAGGAAAGGGGTGCCCGTCCGCCGCCTCGGATCTGCGGGTATTGATCTTTGCTGGGTTGCCTGCGGTAGATTTGACGGATTTTATGAACATAAACTGGAGGCCTGGGACAGTGCTGCCGGATGGCTTATCGTGGAAGAAGCCGGGGGAAAAGTGACTGACTTCGGGGGAAATAAATTTTCTCCTTATCAGCCGCATGTGCTGGCCACAAACGGAATAATCCACGATGATATGCTGGCAGTAATCAACAATGAAAAAAGATTATAGACGGTAAGCCGTAAATCTTATGGAACAACGAACAGAAATATCTTCTCTTGGTGAATTCGGACTGATTGAACACCTGACCCGGAACATTGAATTGCAAAATGCCTCTTCCGTGGTTGGCGTAGGCGATGATGCTGCGGTCATTGATCATTTCGGAAAACAAACGGTGGTGACTACCGACCTGCTGATCGAAGGAGTTCATTTCGATCTCGTTTACACCCCATTAAAACACCTGGGTTATAAGAGCGTGATCGTCAATCTGAGTGATATCTATGCCATGAATGCAGTACCCACCCAGATCATTGTCAGCCTTGGTATCAGCAACCGGTTCAGCGTGGAGGCATTGAATGAATTTTATGAAGGGATCTATGCTGCCTGTGAAAAGTATGGTGTTGACCTTGTCGGCGGCGATACCAATTCTTCTCAAAAAGGATTCATCATTTCAATAACCGCACTGGGAGAAGTGGCTCCGGGAAAATTCATTAAAAGAAGCACGGCAAAAAAAGGAGACCTGCTTTGCGTCAGCGGCGACCTTGGCGCTGCTTATGTAGGCTTATTATTTTTAGAAAGAGAAAAAAAGATCTTTCTCGAATCCCCGGATGTACAGCCCGACCTGGAAGGTGAATCGTATGTGATAGGCAGATTGCTGAAGCCCGAAGCAAGAAAAGACATTATTGAGTTTTTTGAAAAAGAAAATATCGTTCCCACTTCCATGATGGATATCAGCGACGGATTGAGTTCGGAGATCCTTCACTTCTGCCACGACAGTAATCTTGGGTGCGTGCTGTATGAAGAAAAAATTCCGATAGCGGAGGAAATGAGAAAAGCTGCATTCAAGTTTGAAATAGATCCCACCGCCTGTGCCCTCAGTGGCGGTGAAGACTATGAGCTGCTTTTTACTCTCCGGCAGGAAGACTATGATAAAATCGTATTGAATGAGAACATCAGTGTGGTAGGATACATGACAGAACCCGAAGCGGGTGCATACATCATAACAAAAGGCGGAGGAAAACATCCCATTACTGCACAAGGCTGGAATCATTTAAACAAGAACGGAAGCTGACCTATCATGCGGATCGTATTATTTTCTCTTCTGATCGTTTTGGGCGCTGCCTGTTCCACCACAAAGCATGCCTACAACCCTGCAAAAAAATATTCCTCGGAAGAGTTGCAGAAGGACTATTCCATTTTCAGAAATATTTTACAGGGATCACATCCCGGGCTTTATTGGTACACTCCCAAAGACAGTATGGATTACTTTTTCAGGGAAGGGGAGGAACGACTTAATGATTCGCTCACAGAACCGCAGTTCAAAAACATACTGGCCTACGTTCTTTCAAAAATTGATTGCGGGCATACAACAGTGCGGAGCTCAAAAAAATATCTGCGTTATGTTGACACAGCCCGTTTGAAAGTTTTTCCGCTAAGCATCAAATTCTGGCCCGACACCGCAGTGGTGGCCGCCAATATGATCCGTAATGACAGCATCCTGAAAAGAGGCACCGTGATTGAAAAGATCAATGGCCGGCCGGTTTCTTTTATCCTCGATTCATTATTTCAATTCATTTCTGCCGACGGGCACAATCTGACACATAAATACCAGTCGCTGAGCAACCGTTTTAATTTCGGCCAGCTATATTCTTCCGTTTTCGGCCTTTCTTCAAAATATGAGATAAGTTATCTCGACAGTAACGGTCAGGTCCGCAACACCATGCTGCCGGTGTATGATCCGCAAGCCGACACGACGCAAAAGAGAATGGCCCGTCCTTTTCCACAATTCCCTAAACTCACAAAAAAAGAAAGAAAGAAATTAGAGCTTGCTTCTGTCCGTTCACTGAGAGTGGATTCAACCAAAGGAACTGCTTTTATGGACCTGAATTCTTTCGGCCGCAAGTTCCATCTCAAAAGATTTTTCCGGCGTTCCTTCCGGTATTTAAGAAAAAATCATGTTGAAAATTTAGTGGTTGACGTGAGAGGAAATGGCGGAGGCAGCGTGAACAATTCCACTTATCTCTCCCGATTCCTGGCAGACCATCGTTTCAAGGTAGCCGATTCTTTGTACGCCGTTTCCAGGAAAAGCAAATACGGAAAATATATTGAGAATAATTTCTGGAATAATCTCTTCATCAGGGTTTTTGCACACAGGAAATCAGATGGCCATTATCACTTCGGTTATTTTGAGCGTCATTACTTCAGACCCAAAACAAACAAGAGTTTTAAAGGGACCGTTTACATTCTCACCGGAGGAAATTCTTTTTCAGCCACTACCCTGTTCATCAATTCTGTACTCAGGCAGAAGAATGTGGTCATAGTGGGTGAAGAGACCGGCGGCGGCGCTTATGGAAATAATGCCTGGCTGATACCCGATGTGACTCTTCCCGAAACAGGAATAAAGTTCCGCCTGCCCCTGTTCCGGCTTGTGATGAATAAAAATTATCCGAAGAACGGAAGAGGCATCCTGCCCGATGTGGAAGCACATCCCTCTGTCAATGCCATCCGCAAAGGAGCCGATTACAAAATGGAAAAGGTGATGGAACTGATCAATACTGCTAAAAAATGAATGAACAAACCCTGCGCTGAAAACTATTCGGGATCATTCAGAATGGTAAAGCGGTCGGCATCTTTCCAGAAAGGAAACTTTTCCCGTACATTCTGCAGGTGTGTTTTATCGAGTGAGATGGTGAAAATATCTTCATCATCACTGCAGTGATATAAGATCTCTCCCAAAGGATCTACGATCATGCTGTCGCCGCTGTGATAAATATTAAGCCCGTCATTATTCACACGGTTCACTCCCACGACATAACATTGATTTTCGATAGCTCTTGCCACCAGCAGGGTTTTCCAGGCAATGCTTCTGCGTTCGGGCCAGTTGGCAACATAGATGAGAACATCGTATTCGGGGCCCTTCCTGTCTTCGCCAAAAGAAGAAGTTGATTGTCGGCTCCACACAGGAAATCTGAGATCATAACATACCAGTAAATTAATTTTCCATCCTTTTGCAGAAGCGATGAGGCGTTTTGTTCCGGCGGTGTATTTATCATCTTCTCCCGCAAAAGCAAAACGATGCCTTTTATCATAATAACCAAATTGCCCGTTGGGCAGCATCCATATCAAACGGTTAAAATAAACTTCTTTTCCCGCCTCGCCCGAAAGAGAGGGGATCACTTCTTTTATGATCACGCTTCCCGTGAGAATGATACCATTGTCGGCCGCCACTCTTTTCATCCAGTTCAACGTTTCACCTTCCATGGTTTCTGCCAGGGGTTCCGGATTCATGCTGAACCCGGTGCTGAACATTTCGGGCAGCACTACTATTTCGGTTTCTTCCTGTATGGAACGTATTTTCCGTTCAAACATGTTCAGGTTGGATGGCTTGTCCTCCCAATGAAGATTGGACTGAATGGTGGTAATGGTAAGTGTGGACATAATGCAAAATTAAGAGGAGGTTTCCAATAGTAATCCCTTCCCGGAAAATGCAGGTTTCAATAAAATTAAGATGCGTAGTAATGAGAGCGATCCATTAGTTTTGATAAGAGCTTTCGGTTCTTTTCTCTTTTTATCCTCATAAACTTCAAAGTATATGCGATATCTTCTTACATTTTTTATTGCCGCCCTGCTTTCTTTTTCATCAATAGCTCAAAAAAAACGGATACCGAAAAAGTATTTCAAAAAAGATTTTCCGGCACTGGTTGAAAAGTCAAAAGAAATCCTGGGCCATGCATACATGGTGCAGGACCTGCTATACACCACCGACACCATTCCCGGATGGGAAGGTTTTCCTGTCACACTGTACGAATACCGAACGGGCATTGACAAGTACATTCAAAAACCCAAGACCGGGAAAGTGTTTTTACTGAATCCTTCGCCCGAAAAACTGGCATGGTGGGTGGCCACTGCCTGCTGGCAGGTGAAGCACAGCGTGGATACTTCCTATACTCACAAATTGCTGAACTGGATAGACTACCAGTCCAATGCCCAATTCCCGGTGAAGGGTGTGGTGTATGAAGACATGTACACCAAAGATTTTTATGAACCTTATGTCTTTAAAGACGGAGTGACCGTTTACATTAAAGACAGTGCCATGTGGCCGGCTGATAAGACCTGCACTCCCGAACAACTCGATTTTTACCTGCGCATTACCAACGAAGACCTGAAACCGCAAACGGGGCAGTACGGAAGAATTTCCAGTACCACCCGCGAGGATTATAAAGCCGGCGGCGGCAAAGAAGATGTAGGCGATAAGAATGACCGTAAACAGAAATGGCTGGAAGTGGTGAGAGAACTTTATAAAAAGGCCTGGAATTCCGACTGGAATGAACTGATCATTATGTGGGCAAAACAACATTTGTAGATTGTGGTAAAAAAGCCTTTCGGTATTGAAGCCTTTTTTATATCCCCCACCGGCAGGGGAGGTATCAAAAACCAAAATCGTTTTCATTTCGGGATGGACAAAAAAGCCCCACTCCAATCATCTTACTCACATTTAAATAATCCATAAGTTCGTTATCTTTAAAAGAAACTTTTTCACCCTTAAATATTCCCGAAATGGCTGAAACACGTAAAGTAGTTCCTACCGGGTCCGCTTATGACCCGCCGCTGCTCATCAAATCCATCTTGCAGCAATCATTGAAGTATGAACCCGGCAGGGAGATCTTTTACCGCGACCTGGTACGCATGGATTACCGCCGGCTTAACGGCCGTATTGCACAACTGGCCTATGGCCTGAAATCCATCGGCGTGAAAGAAGGAGATGTGATCGGTGTGCTAGAGTTTGACAGCCATCGCTACCTGGAGCTTTATTTTGCCATTCCCATGATCGGCGCCGTATTGCACACGATCAATTATCGCTTGTCTGCGGAACAGATCAGCTATACCATGAATCATGCAGAAGACAAAGTGGTATTTTGCCATAAAACCTTTTTTCCCCTGCTCGCCGCAGTAAAACCTACGCTGCAGACGGTTGAAAAATATGTTCTGATGAAAGATGATGATGCAGCGCCGGAAGGAATCTCTTTCATTGATGCGGAATATGAAACATTGCTGGCGGGCCATCCGGAAGAATATGATTTTCCTGATTTTGATGAGAACAGCATGGCCACCCTGTTTTACACTACCGGAACAACAGGCCAGCCCAAGGGTGTTTGTTTTTCCCACCGCCAACTGGTATTACACACTTTGGCATTGTCCGGTTCTTTGAGCGCCATTGACTCTCCTGTCCGCATTCATTCCACCGATGTGTACATGCCGTTGACACCCATGTTTCATGTTCATGCATGGGGAATGCCTTATGCCGCCACTATGTTCGGCATGAAGCAGATCTATCCCGGGCAATACGAAGCTGCAATGCTGATGAAACTGATCCTCGGCCACCGCGTCACTTTCTCTCATTGTGTGCCCACTATCCTGGGAATGCTGGTGAACAATCCGAAAGTAAAAGAATTGGACCTCTCCTTTTTCAAAGTAATCATTGGCGGCTCTGCACTTCCCAAAGGATTGGCACAGGCAGCCAATGATATGGGAATTGATATCATTGCCGGTTACGGATTATCCGAAACGTGTCCTGTTCTTACCATTCCTTATTTGCCGGCCGCCATGAAAGAAAAATTAACGGCGGAGCAACAGGTGGAAGAAAGAATAAAAACGGGCCGCCCTGTTTTAATGGTTGACCTGAAGCTGATGGATGAAGCCGGAAAATTTTTGCCTTTCGACGGAAAGACGGTCGGCGAGATCGTGGTGAGGGCGCCCTGGCTTACTCAAACTTATTATAAAGAACAGGAGCGGAGCGAAGAACTCTGGAAATACGGTTATATGCATACCGGCGATATGGCTTATGTGGAACCCAATGGAACCGTGGTGATCGTGGACCGCAAAAAAGATGTGATCAAATCCGGTGGTGAATGGATTTCATCGCTGGCGCTGGAAAGCATCATCTCTGCTTATCCCGGAGTGAAAGAAGCCGCAATCGTGGGGATACACGATGAAAAATGGGGTGAACGGCCACTGGCGCTTGTGGTATTAAGTGAAGGAAAAGATATCGGTGTGAAAGATCTGAAAAACCACCTTCAGCAATATGTGAACACCGGCCATTTAAGCAAATGGGCCGTGCCTGAAGAGTTCCGCTTTGTGCAGGAGATACCCAAAACAAGCGTGGGAAAAATTGACAAGAAGCTGATCCGGATCAAGATTGAAAAAGGCGAGATCTGACCGGTCAGGCTCCTTTGATCACCTGTGAGTTTTTAATTCATTCAATTCAGCACCATGAAACATGTTCCTCTTGCTGATCTGATCTCTTTAAAAAATAAAAAAGCGATCATCACCGGCGCTGCCAATGGAATCGGCAATGCCATTGCATTGAGATTCGCCGAGGCCGGTGCAGACCTGGTTCTTATTGACAAAGATGCCAAAGGCCTTGAAAAACTGAAAACTCAATTGTCGGAATTCAACATCAATGTGTCTTTCTTTGCATTCGACCTTTCGGATAAAAAATCCATTGATCAATTCTGGAAAAATATCCATGGGGGCTCTGTTGATATCCTGATCAACAATGCGGGCATTTATCCATTTAAAAAATTCCTGGACCTTGATGAAGCATACCTGAACAAGGTGATGCAGGTGAATCTTCTTTCTGTTCTTTGGATGTGCCAGCATTTTATAAAAAGCAGGATCAAAAAAGGCGGTACGATCGTAAACACGGGCTCTATTGAGGCCATCATGCCATTCAAAAGCGACCTTGCTCATTATTCGGTAAGCAAGGTGGGAGTGATTGCGCTGACCCGTGACCTGGTGCGTGATTTCGGTAAAAAAGGTTTCAGGGTAAATGCAGTGGTACCCGGCGGTATCATTTCATCAGGAACAAAGGGTGCGGCAAAGAAAGCTATTGCCACTCTTGACTTTCAACTAATCTCTGATTCATATAAATTTTTACAACGGCTTCCTGCAGGAAGGTTGGGAAACACCGATGAAATTGCACGGATGATCCTGGTGCTTGCCAGCGACCTGTCCAGCTATGTTTATGGGTCCATTATTCCTGTGGATGGAGGGTTTCTTTCGGCGTAAGAAAATATATTACGCAGTAAATATTAAAACAGTCTATATTAACCCGAAGAGAATGGAGTAATAAAAAATTTTTAAAATGATATTGTACATTTATTAGTTAGGTTTCATTTTAAAACTAACAATCATAATATAGGAAATGGCAATTTTTGAAATTGATAAAGGAAAAGCAAAACGGATAAGATTAAGTGAATTTAAGCTTGAAAAAGATCTGCAAAAGTTGATAGAAGGAAATTTAGAAACAATCTTCAATTGCCGATTTATTGCAACTGAATTCTCAACAGGGAACGTTCATTCCGGAAGAATTGACACTTTAGCCATTTCAGAGGATAACAACCCCGTGATTATTGAATATAAAAAAGCGGCATCCTCGGACTTGATAAATCAAAGCCTTTACTATCTGCATTGGATCAGAGACCATAAAGGCGACTTTCAAATCGCAGCAAATAATGCTTTGGGAAATATTACCGACGTTGATTGGTCTGATATTAGAGTAATTTGCTTGGCCCCAGAATACAAAAAATACGATATACATGCAGTTCAGGTAATGGGAGCTAACATTGAGCTATGGCAATACAAAATTTATGAAAATGGAATATTAAACATAGATGAGGTTTTTAAACGAACAACTTCATCCGCAAACCAAAATACTGAAGAGTCCACGGGTAAAAACCCGGTTATGGTAGAAGCCGGGAAAAAAGCGGCATTGACAAGAAAAACGGCAACTTATACACTCGAAGAACATTATAAGAATCTTAATAAAAGAATGTACGAATTATTTTATGTAATCCGGGACTATATAGTGACTTTAGATAGCTCCATACAAGAAACCCCAAAGAAAAATTATATTGCTTACAAGACGAGTCAAAACTTCGTTTGTTTGCAAGCATACAGGAAAAAACTGACCTTATATCTGAAATTAAATCCCGAAGAAGTAAATCCAATGCCTAAACAAGGACGAAATGTTAAGGGCATTGGGCACTTTGGAACAGGCGATTTTGAATTAACAATAAAAGATTTGGCCGACTTTGAAGAAACAAAATATTTAATCAATGAAGCATATAAAAACATAGGCGGATGATACTAATTCATCTAAGCCATTTTTCTTAAAGAATGCTAAGTACCGCCGGTGGCAGGGTCGCACAATTTTTTTATTTTGTCATCAACATATTTATTTCCCTGCTCTTTTGCTTTTTTATAATCAGCACAGGCTTCCGCTGTCTTCCCCAGGTTTTCATAGCATACACCGCGATAGTAATATACATTATCCGATTTTGCTTTTGCAAACTCAAGATACTTGCTGTAGTCTGCAATGGCTTTTGCATATTGTTTCTGATTGTGATAGATAACAGCACGCATCCAATAGCCACTGGTGTCATTAGGATAGTTTTTGATACATGAATTTAAATCTGCCAAACCTGATGCTGTATCTTTTTTGGCAAAAAAAGATTTTGCCCTGTATTCCAGAGCTTCTTTGCTTTTGGGAACTTTTTTGAGGTAAGCGCTGATATCTATGATGGCAGAATCATTCTTTGAAATACTGAAATAGGAAAGCCCCCTGTAAAGTCTCAGGCTGTCTTCTTTACAATTTTTAGATGCGGCTGTATTAAAAGATTTTATTGCGTCTGCATATTTCTGATATCCATAAAATGCCTTCCCTTTTACATAATCATAAACCGCATTATTCATTTTCAGGTTCATCACAGAAGATGTTTTTTTTAATTCTCCTTTCTCCCATTGACCTATTATTTGTTTTCCATCGGGATAAAGCATAAATCCTTCCTGCGGTTCAATTTCTTTTGTGGGCATATAACTGCCAATATTTTTAATGGCACCATAGAAAACCCTGCCATCAGGAAAGTATAATTCAAATAAAGAGCCGTCACCATAAATTGTTCTTTTAGCCAATGTTCCATCATCCAAAATCCAGTTTTTGCCATAAGTGCTTGTAGTTCCGCCTGAAAAATCTCCTTCAAAAAACAAAACATCATTTTTGAAAAATTTTCCTTGGCCATTGGCAAAATCATATTGAAATTTCCCTTCATACCTGTTTTTATTTGCCCAGGTCATCACACCCTGTCCTGATCTTTGCCCTCTCAGATAATCGCCTTTATATACATCACCATTCTTCCAGGTGTAGGTGGCATTGCCATTCAGCATATCATCTTTCCATGTACCGGTTACTGTATTTCCATTGGCATATTTCATAACTCCATTGCCTTCTTTTTTTTCATTCACCCAGTCGCCTTCATAACTATCGCCGTTTTTCCAGGTGGCCTTGCCTTTTCCATTCCATTTGCCGTCCTTCCATTGTCCTGTATATATTCGGCCATCGGCATAAGTGCCTACACCAAAACCTTCGGCTAGTTCGTCAACAAAATCGCCTTCATAAGAATCTTTATTTCCCAGTAACAATTTTCCTTTTCCATTTGCTTTGCCATTATAGTAGTTACCTTCATATACATCACCCGATTTTTTAACAACATATTTTCCATAGCCATTTCTTTTATTCTCTTTGAATGCTCCTTCATACGTATCGCCATTATTATATAATTCTTTCCCTTTTCCATCGCGCATTTCATTTACCCAATCGCCTTCGTACCATGAAGAGTCGGAGTATATTCTTTTTCCATAGCCATTTATTTTATCATCTTTCCAATCGCCAATATAACTGCCTCCCGTTTTCCAGATAAACTTGCCCTTTCCTTCCCTATTGCCTTTTACAAAAGTTCCTTCGTAGCTGTTTCCTGAGGGAAAAACTTGTTTTCCCTGACCCTCTTTATTGCCTAATTTCCAATAGCCTTCATAGGTACCTCCGTCACTCCCTTTAAAAATACCATAGCCTTCAAAATATCCGTCCTTTACTTCTCCTTCATACACCCTTCCGTCTTTCCAGGTATATTTTCCCTTTCCGTTCCAGTAACCATTTACCCAGTCTCCTTCAAATACATCGCCATTGGAATAGATTCTTTTCCCTTTGCCATTAGAAGAACTGTTTTTCCAATTCCCTTCATATACATCATCATTTTTGAATTTGTATTTTCCGAACCCATTAGCACAATCACCACTAAGGCATTGGGCAAACGGGGTTTTCATACTAATGCAGCATGCAATAAGAAATATTATCCTGAGCAACATATACGAATTTTGAATAAAAATAATGTTTTATCCTAAGATTGTCCAGCCCCGGCTATGCTCAATGAAAATTATGGTTATCCTTTATTTGCCGGACTGCGACTCCCTGCTTTCTCAGCCATCTTTAATCTAAGGTCTGTTCATTGGAATATATCTGCATTATCTTCGCCGCACATCAATTGCTACAATTTTGGAGTTCACTATCTTGCTGCCGGAAAAGGTGAATTTCTGAAATAGTTTTTTTCTGAGCCTAATAAAAGTATTGAATAGAAATGAAAGCTCTTATTATTGTAGATGTTCAAAATGATTTTTGCCCGGGTGGGGCGCTGGCTGTAGAGAATGGTGACAGGATCATTCCCGTGATCAACAGCATCTCAGGCCGTTTTGATGCGGTGGTCCAGACTCAGGACTGGCATCCGGCAGGCCATTCTTCCTTTGCATCCGTACATCCGGGGAAGAAACCTTATGAAACCATTGAGATGTTTTACGGCACGCAGGTGCTGTGGCCCGACCATTGCATACAAGGCAGCGCAGGAGCAGACTTTCATCCCCGGCTTCATACCCCCGCCACGCAGCTTATCATACGGAAGGGTTTCCGCAAGGCCATAGATTCCTATTCTGCTTTTTATGAGAATGATAAAAAGACTGCCACAGGGCTTACCGGGTATCTGAAAAACCTGGGAATTGATGAACTGTATTTCTGCGGGCTGGCAACCGACTTTTGCGTTAAGTGGTCGGCCATTGACGGCATCCGTGAAGGATTCAAAGTATACGTGATCGAAGATGCAGTTGAAGGAATCAACCTGGATAATTCGGTTGCCAAAGCATGGAAAGAAATGGAAGAAGCGGGTGCGAAAAGGGTCCGTTCATCTGAAATATTATGAGAACAGGCCGCATTGAACTTAAAATTTTAAAGCTTCTGATATCAGCGGGCTTTCAAATCCTTTTTGCAACAGGTAGTCCATGGTTTTCTTTTTACGAACCAGGTATTGATCGTTTTTCAGAGAGGCATATTTTTTTTCAGCCAGTTTTTTCAACAGTTGCCGATACTCTTTTTCATCTATTTGATTCATCGCTTTCCTGATGCAGTAGTCACTGATCTTTTTCTTCTTCAGTTCTGCTTTGATCTTCACCCGTCCCCATTCATTCATCCTGAACTTACCTCGTGCAAAAGCCATGGCAAACCGTTCTTCGTTCAGATAAGTCTCTTCGATCAGGGTCGCAATGATCCTGTCATGCTCACTCCTTTTTACTCCAAGCTGAAACAGTTTTTCTTTTACATCCTGATGGCAACGCTCCTGGTAGCCGCAGAAATGCCTGAGTTTTTGCAGCGCTTGTTCGGCAGTGAGTATCTTCCGTTGCAGCATGCAACAAATCTAACAGAAATTGCTCCATTTCGGGGATCGGGCTTTACCGCAAAAGATCATTTATTTCAATAACCTGATAGAGTTTTCCTATAATCCCGTTTTAAAAAACAAATACCGTAAGCCCCTGTTTTCAAAGGTTAGGAAATGGAAGAAACATCCCAAAATTCAATATGTGTCCGGCTCTTTTCTCAGGATAGCCAATAAAACACACTTGCATTGTAGAATCCGCCATCTCTGTTAGCTTTTCCATACCGGTCTTCTATAAGTAAATTTCAAAAAACAAATAATCCCCAACGGGCTTATGACTGTTGGCTGTAAAATAAAAATCAGTAGTTTCGCCCAAATCAATTCCAAGATGAAGTTTATCGTATCGTCTTCAGCCTTACTGAAACAATTGCAACATATATCTGGTGTCATCAGCGCCAATACCGTTTTGCCAATCCTGGAAGATTTCCTGTTTGAAATAGAAAAAAACAAGCTTTCTGTCGTTGCTACCGACCTGGAAACAGTAATGCGCATTCAATTGGATATAGAAGCCAAAGAAAGCGGCAGGGTTTGTATTCCTGCCCGGATATTGATAGATTCTTTAAAAAATCTTCCCGACCAACCTCTCACATTCAATATTGACAGCAACTCGGCCATTGAAATCACCAGTGACAGCGGTAAATACAAAGTGATGGGTGAAAGCGCCGACAACTTTCCGAAAGAGCCTGCTGCCGATGATGCCACATCTTTTAAGATGACGGCCTCTGCATTGGTGACCGCTATCAACAAAACGATCTTTGCTACCAGCAATGATGATCTTCGTCCGGCCATGACCGGGGTTTTGTTTGAACTGGATAAAAAAGGCCTGCAATTCGTTGCTACTGATGCACACCGCCTGGTCCGCTATAAAAGAAAAGATGTGCACTGCCCGAAGAGCGATACATTCATTGTTCCCCGCAAACCATTGAATCTTTTAAAATCGGCCATACCGGACAGCGAAGAAGAGATCACCATCAGCTACAACAATAACCACTTATTCATAAACCACGGCAACACCCAAATGAGTTGCCGGCTGATTGACGGAAGATTCCCCGACTATAAAGTTGTTATCCCTACAGATAATCCATATCTGCTTACGGTGAACAGAAGTGATTTTCAGAATTCCCTGAGAAGGGTAAGCGTATTCAGCAACAAAAGCACCAACCAGGTTGCATTGAGCATCACCGGAAGTGAGTTACAACTGGCAGCACAGGATGTTGACTTTAACTTTGAAGGAAATGAGAGAATGAAATGCCAGTACAACGGCGAGGATATGATGATCGCTTTCAATGCACGCTTCCTTATTGAAATGCTGAGCGCCACCGACAGCAGTGAAGTGAAAATGGAACTTTCGTCTCACAACAAAGCCGGCCTGCTGAAACCATCTGAGCAAAGCGAAGATGAAGATCTTCTGATGCTGGTGATGCCTCTTATGCTGAACCAATAAGCTCCGTTTTTAATACATATCCTTCACAAAGGATCTCCCTGTTATCAGGCGGAGATTCTTTATTTTTAGGAAATGGAATATGTATTTGTCCAATCTTTCAACGATTATATTGAGGCTAACATCATTCTCGGGCGGCTTCAGAATGAAGGGATCAGTTGCTGGCTGAAAAATGAAAACTCCGCTATGTTCGCTCCCATACCCATAGGTGGCATCAGATTAATGGTAGCGGAGTCCCAGGTGGAAAGAGCACTGGAACTGATCGAGCTTTTCAACAGGAAACCCGAAGACGATTGATTCGTCTTACCATTTTTCATTCGTAAATTGTTGTTTCATTCATCAATTCATGTGGAGCCGTATTGCCGCTTTTTTTGAAACTTTGGAGAACTATCCTCTTCTGAGACTTAGTTTCCTGGTGGCAGGCATAATGTTCTTTTGGATCATTGAAGGTGCCATTCCTCTTTTTCCTCTTCATTACCGAAAGAACAAAATGCGGCATGCCGCTGTCAATTTTGGTTTTACCGTCATCCACCTGATCATTCACACTTTCCTGGCCATATTGATTGTATTGCTGGCAGACTGGTGTAAAAAAGAATCGTGGGGCCTTGTTTACTGGTTTCATGCTAATATACCTATGACGATACTGATCGGTGTGTTAGCTCTTGATTTCAGCAGCTGGCTGGTGCACTGGGTGATGCATAAAAATGGTTACCTGTGGCGTTTCCACCTGATCCATCACGCAGATAACAACGTAGATGTAACGACCGGCCTGCGCCATCATCCCGGAGACAGCATCCTGAGAGGAATATTTTTCCTGCTGTTGAATTTCGTTTCCGGCGCACCCGTTTATGCGGTTATGTTCTATCAGACACTGCTGGTGCTGGCAACCGCATTCACCCATGCCAATATCAGTCTCCCGGTATGGCTGGATAATGCTCTTAGTTTTATCCTGATCTCTCCCAACATGCACAAGGTACATCATCACCGTGAACAGCCTTATACAGACACCAACTATGGCGCTGTGTTTTCAATATGGGACAGATTATTGGGAACATTTTCAAAACTGGACCCAAAGAAAATCCGTTATGGTATTGACCGTTACTACCCCGAAGAGAAAGATGAGGATTTTGTAAAATTGATGAAATTTCCTTTTGAAAACCATGAATAGTTTTCCTTTGAATGCCGACCACCTTTTTTCCATACCGGACCGTAAAGAATTTTTAAAAAATACCGCAATATATTAGTGTGAGGTTTTTACAGAAACATTGGTTTGACCTTGGTGGGGTTTTAGGAGTAATAACACTTATATCTGTTTTTTCTTTTCGTTCTGAATTTTCAAATTATCAATTATTAATGTGGCTAAGCCTGGTTTCTCTTTTTATTCATCAAATGGAAGAATACCGAATACCCGGAACTTTTCCCGGAATGATCAACCGGGTAATGTTTCACAGTGATTGGCCGGACAGATATCCTCTAAACAGCAATACCTCACTAATAATTAATGTATGGATCGGGTGGACCCTTTATTTTTTTGCAGCAATCACGGGTGAGCGGTTTATTTGGCTTGGCATGTCCTCCATTATGATATCATTAGGTAATTTTATTGCGCATACATTTATATTTAATATTAAAGGGAAGACTTTTTACAATGCCGGATTAGTAACCTGTTGGTTGCTCTTTGCACCCTGTGTTTTCTTCTTCTTCAAAATAATCCACGAAGATAACCTGGCCACCTTTACCGACTATTTCATTGGTGTTCTAATGGGAATACTAATTAACTTTATTGGCGTATTTAAGCTTATAACCTGGCTTGCGGACAGAAATACAGTATTTGTTTTCAGCAACAACCAGTTATTGCTCCGTGACCGGAAATTACGTTTGTAAAATAAAAAATAATTTATGGCACTGGCAATTAGTATTTTATTGGGACTTGTCGGGATAATATGTTTTTTAGGAAGCGCAAATATTATGATCAAGGGTGCGATGCATTTTTTACCCAAAGAGACTCCGGCCCAATTGGTTTTAGATAATTTAGTTCGCTTTTTAACCGGGATATATTTAGGTTCCGGATTTCTTTGTGCTTATGCATCATTTCATGCAGAAAGTTTGGGAAACATTATTTATTTCCTGGGGCTTATTGTCGTGTTTTCCGGATTGGGGCGCTTGTATTTCCGATTAAAAATCTGCCCGGCGGGCAATTATTTTGACATCATCATGGTTGTTGAAATTGTTCTTGGTTTCTCAATCATTTTACTGAAGTGGCTAAGCTAAAAACTTTTTATCCATTACACCAAAACAATCTAAAGTGCAAGGTAAAAATCCACCCTCTTTTTCCAGTCTCTCGAATTCCAAAAATAACGGCTCTGTCGTTGCCATGATTCCGGCACGATACGCCGCAACAAGGTTTCCCGCCAAGCTGATGCAAATGCTCGGAGATAAACCCGTGATTCGGCATACCTATGAAGCAACGGTTGCCACCGGATTGTTTGACGAGGTGGTGGTGGTCACCGACAGCGATATTATTTTTAATGAAATAACATCTCATGGCGGCAGGGCCATTAAGAGCAAAAAAAATCATGAGTGCGGAACAGACAGGATCGCTGAAGCCGCTTCTGACGTTGATGCGGATGTTTTCCTTAATGTTCAGGGTGATGAACCTTTTGTAAAAAAGGAACCGTTGGAAAAACTTCTCGGTTTGTTTGGAGATCCGTTGGTACAGGTAGCCTCATTGATGCAGGTAATAAAAGATTTGTCTCTGATCAATGATCCGAATTGTGTAAAAGTGGCGGTGGACAATAAAATGAACTCTCTGCTATTCAGTCGCAGCCCTATTCCTTATCCCAGAGAAAAAATTATTCCAATTACTTATTACAGACATATCGGAGTGTATGCTTTCCGTAAAAAGCCCTTAGTGGAATTTTCTAAATGGAAAATAACTCCACTTGAAGCTGCAGAAAAAATTGAATGCCTCCGTTTTCTGGAAAACGGAATTCCCCTTCGTATGGCGATCACCGATCATGCAGGTGTGGCCATTGATACTCCCGAGGATCTTAAAAAAGCTATTGACCTCTTATAATTTTTTTGTTGAACCAGTAAAATGTATGATATGGGCGAACCATTGTGGGGTTTTGATCTTGGCGGAACAAAGATCGAGGGTATCATTCTTCCTTCTCTTAATGATACCACTCCCATTGTCAGGAAAAGAATTGATACCGGATCTCAAAAAGGATATGATCATATTCTTGCACAAATCAAAGTACTTGTTGATTCAATGAAAGAAGAATCGGGATTTACTCCCCAAAAGATCGGGTTCGGAACTCCGGGCATTTTAGATCCTCTGATGCAGGTCATGAAGAATTGCAATACCACTGCATTAAACGGCAGGTCACTGAAAAAAGATCTTGAAAATATTTTAGGGGTACCTGTCAGCATAGCCAACGATGCCAACTGTTTCACGCTTGCAGAAACACATTGGGGTGTTGTAAAAGAAAAATTTTCTCCGGCCACTGTTGTTTTTGGCATCATCCTGGGCTCCGGAGTTGGCGGAGGCATTGTGATAAACGGAAAAATATGGAATGGCCTTCATGGAATTGCCGGTGAGTGGGGACATAATTTTCTGGATGAATCAGGCGGAGATTGTTATTGCGGAAAAACGGGCTGCGTGGAAACGGTTATTTCAGGGTCGGCTTTACAAAAATTTTACCTGGATATTACAAGAGAAAATATTTCATTGCAGGAAATTGTGAACCGCTCCGGGCAGAACGACAAGGCTGCAATAAAAACAATTGAACGCCTTCATTACTTTTTCGGAAAAGCAATTTCTGTTGTTGTCAATATCCTGGACCCGGATGTGATCGTTGTGGGTGGCGGTGTCGGAAATATTGATTCAATTTATACCGAGGGGCTGAAATCATTAAGAACCTTCATTTTTAATAACAGGGTTGATGTTCCTGTATTAAAGCCTTCTCTCGGTGATAGTGCCGGTGTGTTTGGCGCTGCTGCTTTAGTTGCCGGCTGACAAGATCAATTTCTTTGTGTTTGTCTTAAAATCCATTCCTGACCTGGAATATCTGTCCGGAAACTTTCAACATTCCTGTTGTCCTGAAGTGTTACATAAACGGTTTTTCCATCATTTCCGCCAAATGCAATATTGGTTGGTTTTTTTCCGATCAGAAAAATCTCTCTTATCATTTTTCCTTCCGGTGAAACAATGGCCACCACCCCTTTATCATACCGGGCAATATAAAGATTTCCTTTTTGATCGCAGCGCATTCCGTCCATTCCAAAATCCGGGAATTCGGTCAGCAATCTTTTATTCCTGATTCTTCCTTTTTTAGAAATATCATACACCCAGATCTTTCTTTGAGCCGATTCGTTTACATACAATCTTTTATTATCAGGGCTTACTTCAATGCCATTTGTTGTTCCCATATTTTTTTCCAGCAGGCGGGTCTTGCCTCTTTTATTAATATACCATATAGAGCCCTTGTTGTTTTTCCAATCAGGGTCACTGGCAAAAATTGTATTTCTTTTGGTGATGGCGATATCATTGGGCTGTACCATCTTATTTTCATGAGCAAATATCCTGATCCGTTTTGTAATCATATCAACCTTATAAATATTATGCCCCGTATAATCTGCAACGAACATATTGCCCCTGCTGCCAAACCGGATCCCGTTCCCTATACTTCCCTCAGGCAGTTCTATAAAGACTGTTGCTTCTCCTCCGGGTGTGATCTTTCCGATGGTCCCCTGCCGCTGAAAGTTTACTACATATAAATTGCCCTCCTTGTCAACGGCAGGCCCCTCTATTCCTTCGGTAAAACTGTTTACCGGCGTAATTGCTTTTGAAAAAAATAATTCCCGCCCGTTTTCTTTTTGTGCCAGTGAGGTTTGATTCAGGCAACAAAAAAGGAAAAAGGAAGAGATTGTTTTAAATTTCATGCTTTTAATATCTTTTGATTCAAAAACAAAATACAATTTTTACCAAACATTCATTGCAAGTTGACCATAGTCCTGTATCAGTTTAGATGTTTTCTTTTTAAGGTTAATTTAAATTTCTAAAGAAATGAGTTGGGGTATCGTTTTAATGATTTTTTTTGTAGTTTGTCAACCGGGAATCGGGAGTACGATTTTATAAAGAATAAATACCGACCGGCTTATGGTAAATGTAAAAAAAATAAAACCCCAAAAATATCTCAGGTACCTGTATCCGTCCGGTTTATTTGCCACTCAGCGAACCAAAGAGATCCTTTCGGTAAACCCCACCATTGCCCCCAAAAGAGAAGAAGCAGCAACGGTTTCTGTACTCGTATTTGATTATGACAGTGAAACCGTGGAAGAAAAAAAATTTTCTGACATTTCGGGTTGCTTGCCTTACAAGGACAGTAAACGCATCAGCTGGATCAACATTGACGGTCTCAGAAAGTCAGATGTGGATCGGGTCTGTAATTATTTTGACATCCATCCGCTCGTAGCCGAAGATATCCTTAGTCAAAACCAACGGCCCAAGATGGACGAAGTGGATAATCACCTGTTTTGCCTCTTGAACATGCTTTACTATAATAAAAACGATCAAACCGTAGAACAGGAGCAGATCAGTATCGTACTGGGAAAAAATTATGTGATCAGCTTCCAGGAGGATGCCACCAGGGACGTCTTCAATACCATAAGAGAACGGCTGCGTATGAACAACAGCCGTATCAGGCAGCGTGGCGCCGATTATCTGTGTTACACCATGCTCGACCTGATCGTGGATAATTATTTCCTGGTGATGGAGCAGCTTGGTGACCGTGTTGAGGCCCTGGAAGAAGAGGTGGTGCACAGCAGCAACAAGATCACGCTGGGGCATATCAACCAACTGAGAAAAGAGCTGATTATTTTAAAAAGAAATATTTCCCCGGTAAGAGAACTGGTCAACGGTTTTGTACGAAACGACAGTGAGCTGCTGGACGATAACACTACCAAATATTTTAAAGACGTTTATGATCATATCGTTCAGGCCAATGATCTTACCGAAAACTATCGTGATATGATGATCAATATGCACGATCTGTACATTAACAATGTAAATCTGAAGCTGAATGAGGTAATGAAGGTGATGGCGATAGTAACCTGCCTCCTGGCTCCTGCCACTGTGATTGGTGGGATTTTCGGAATGAACTTTCAGAATATTCCCTGGCTCCACAGTCCATACGGGTTTTTTATTGCGGTAGGAATGATGCTGTTCATCCCGGTGTGGATGCTGTGGTTCTTTAAAAAAAGAGGATGGTTTTAGTACAAACGTGATCCGCCTGTATAATACTTTCACCCAAATATTATCATAAAAGAAAACCCCGGAGCAAGCCCCGGGGTCGCAGTTGGTTTTGGTCACACAAGTATTAATAAAACTTAGACCGATTATCTTTTATTTTCGCTGCATTGCGCAATGGAACCAGAGGATCTGAGAACCTGGCCATTTGTAATGCATTTTGATAAAGCGACTGACGGCGTGCTGAAATATCAGCGTTTTCAACTGCCGTAGCCGTTACATTATCAACCCTCTCTATATAAATTCCATAGATACCGGCAAGAGGAACAGGAACCACCTTTCCATTATTGGCAGGATTAAAAGCAGCTCCTATTACCCTGGGATCATGCCCGGAAATAGAAACAGTCTGGCCGGGTTGCATTCGCAGACTATCAATTGTTTCAATCGTTGCTTTGAGTTTATCTGCTGCCGCTTCCAGAGTGGTAATGGGTCCGAGTTTTTGTTTGAAAATCTCTGCTTTCTTTCTGTTCCTTAAGATCGGTTCCACCCGTAGCCTTGCCTGTTCGGGACTTTGTGTACCCTCTTCGTTGATCTCTGTTAGCACAGCAACGATATATTGGTCTCCTATTCTTTCAGGCTCCAGCACATCGCCGAGTTTTGCATCATAAATATCTCTTATGAACTGCCGGTCAGTTCCGTTTATGCCGTTAATGTTATATGCGTTGGGGTCAATATTGTTGGCTGTAAACTTGTTGATTCCTTTCGGTTGCAGGTCTTTTTCATAATTCGCTTCAAAAGATTTCAGGTCCCTGCTGTTTCCGGCAAATTGTGTAGCAAGGTTGTTGGCATTATTATCCGTCTCTATGCTAGGAACAATCTCCTTGGCCATATAAGCTACCTTATATTGCGGCTCCGGATTAATAAACTTGAGTATCTCAATATAATGCCAGCCAAATGAGGTCTTCACCACTTTCTTATCTCCCGGCTTACCATCAAATAAAATAAATTGTCCAAACTCTTTGGCAAAATTTTCTCCTTGTATATCTACAGAAGAGAAGGTCATCACGCCTTTGTCTGCATGGGCGGCAAGATCAGTGGAGAATTTTGTCTCCAGTGTATCGAAATTAGCTCCGTTCTTTATGGCCAATGCAATACTATCTGCTCTTCTGTGCGCAACGGAATCATCCATAATCGCCTGGCCGGTCTGAGGATTTACTGTGCCAATGAGTATATGGCGGCATCTTACAGAATCAGGCAAAACTTTCGTATCAACCATCTTGGCCAAAACAAAACTTGACCCATCTTCATAGGGGCCAAAAACCCCGTTTTTAGGCAGGCTTATAATCTCGCCTTTATTAGGCATTTGCATTTTACTCTGTGGCACATAGCCATCAAAATATGGAATCACACTTCCGTTGGCGGCAAGAAAAGAATGTTCGTCCGTGATGGTGTCAAATGCAGGTTTCAGAGCGGCAACCTGTTCTCTGATTGCTGCAGTGTCTGCCGAACTTGGCGAGGCATTGAATGCTACATACTCAATGCTCCGGCTTTCCTTTTGCTTAAAATCATTTTTGTGTTGCTTGATATAGTCTGCAATTTCTGAATTGCTGATAACAATGGTGCTGTCAACAAACATGGTGTCCGTATAAGGAACCCTTACCAGGGAAACCTTTGCCAGTAAACTATTATCGGTATTTTGTTTTTCTAAAAACCATTTTGGAAAATTGGTACTGTTGGCCAATAATGAATTGTACTTATCCAAAAAGCGTTGAACTTCCAGCTGGTTGATAAATTCATTCAATCTGATTTTATCCTCTGCTGTTCCGTTCTTTTTAATAGCGTTAATTTGTTGAATTGCCAGAGCGCTATTATAAATACCGGTTTGGGGGTCAGTTCCCAGTCTTTTAATGTCTTCGGGTGGGTTGGCGCCAAACATCAGGTCGTTCAGCTCTTTAGTTCCAATCTGCATTCCCAGTTTTCCAACCACATTATTTAATAATATCTGGCTTACTTCACGGTTCCACACAGCGTCAACTATTTGACCCAAATCCCTTTGTCCAAACTGCTGCGGATTCTGCTGTTCAAAATCTTCCTGCTCTTTTACTTTTATCCGGAATTCTTCGGCATTGATCTTATCCCCGTTCACAACACCGATTGTGGTGGTGTTGCCACTGAATAGGCCGCTGCCCTTTCCTGAAATATAATCTATCAATATAAAGCCGATCATTGCTATAGAAATCAATATCACAGATATGCGAGCATATTTATCCCTGATCTTCTGAATTACAGACATAGTACATTGTATTTGATAAAGGACGGCAAAAATAGTATAAAATAGGTGAGATTTCCGCTTTTGAGGAGGTGAAAATCGGCTAAAACCCTTGATTTTGGTATGTTTCAGCAGATTTTACTGAGCCTTGTTTTAAGGAAATTCAAAATCCGTATTTGGGTGCTTTACGGTTTTTGCCACAACTTTTTTTGCACTTTTTGTGGTGGATAATCGTGATCTTTTGTGAATATTCTATTGTGAAACGTTAGTATGAAACATGAAGAAAAGCTATATAATTTCCAAATTGAACTTTTTATTTTCTTTTCGTGATTTTAAAAGGCTTATTCCCCATCATATCCACAATATTCCGATGTGTTTTTTTATAAACACTCCTAATTTTATTTTTTCAACAGTGATGTTACAAAATATTTTTTTTGAAGCGGGATATGTTTTCAACCCTGTGGATTTCTCCCGAACCTTTGTGAATTACTGTTAAATAAGATCAGTTATTTTATAAATAAAAATTATTTTCAACAAATCAACAGGTGTAATAATAATAAGCTATTTCTAAAAAAATTATACTATTAATATTATAAACAAATAAATACGGTTGAAAAATTATTTTTGAAAATTTGAATAGTTGATTGAATATTGCCGCCTGAATTGAAAATGAAATGAATCGTCTTCCTGTAAAAAATAAAATAGTTAAGATTTGTCTTAATGATACCGAACAAACCGATAGAGTACCTGAAATAAAACTGAAAACAAATACCGGGATTTTGATTTTACGTGATGATCATCTTATCCCGGCCAATCTCTCAGCAGCAGCTTCCAGCGTTTCTTTCTTTTTGCAGAAACAAAAACGAAGAACTCTATTATCTGTTCCGTTCCTGTAAAATGCGGAAACCGGAATAGCGGCAACACCGAGCTCTTTAGTGATCCTGATCGCAAAATCCTTATCTCCTTCATTACTGATACGATCATATTTTGCACCGATAAAATAACTGCCATGGCTTGTCAGCAAATCAAATTTCGTTTGCTTCATCAACTCGATGAAATAATCTCTTTTTTCCTGCATAATGTGGCTTAAGGAAAGATATGCTTCTTTGTTTTTCAGAAATTCAGCCAGCGCCACCTGTGAAGGAGTATGACAACAAAAACAGTTGAACTGATGAACTTTTCTGAACTCGATCATTGATTCCGGTGAAGAGATGCAGTAACCAAGTTTCCAACCGGTACAATTATATGTTTTACCAAAAGAGAAACAAACAAAACTCCTTTCTAAAAGATCAGGATAGCGAAGAATACTCATATGTTCCAGGCCATCAAAGATCAAATGCTCATACACCTCATCCGAGATAATGAAAATACTGGTACCGGCCACAACAGAACGCAGTTCTTTAATATCTTTTTCACTGATCACTGAACCTGTTGGGTTGTGCGGAGAGTTCAGAATGATGGCTTTTGTTTTAGGAGAGATCTTCTTCCTTACTTCATCCCAATCTATTTCATAACCGGGAAATTTCAGGTTGATCAAAACAGGAATGGCGCCGTTGATCTCTATATTGGGTATATAACTGTCATAACCCGGTTCAAAGACGATCACCTCATCCCCGGGTTGAAGTATGGTGGTTAATGCAGTATAGATAGCATAAGTACCGCCGGGTGTGATGGTGATCTGTGAGTCGGGAAAAATTTTTGTTTGATATAAAAACCCGATCTTCTCTGCAATAGATTCCCTCAAAGGCATATACCCCTGCATCGGCACGTATTGATTCCATCCTTTTTTCATTACTTCACTTACCTTATTCATCAACTCTTCGCTCATTTCATAATCGGGGAATCCCTGGCCGAGATTGATAGCATTATATTGGTTGGCCAAACCACTCATTACAGTAAAGATCGTGGTGCCTACATCTGGAAGTTTTGATCGGATCGGTATTTGTGACAAAAGAAAAGGATTTTAATTGATCGGATAGAATGCAATATAAAATTAACCGATATTCTTCTTAGAAGTTCTTTGAATTTTTTACCGGCAACAAGATTATTAGAATGATCTATCCATTCTTTCAGTTATCTTTCAGAAACAGAACCATCAACAAGGATCATATTCCAGTGTTTTTTTGTTCACCTGCCGGCAGGCAGGCAGGTGTGATATCCGGGAAGTACACAAGAAAACTCTTCTCTTAATAAAACCGCTTTCTCAGGGTCACGTTTTACATTAAAACTCAGATGTTCTTCATCAAGGCCGGTAAGTAAAAATATTTTACCATTCACTTTATACACCAATGTATCCGGCCCAAAAGGAAGAGACTCTTCTGCTCCGGTTTTTACAGGCAATATTCACGCAGCGATTCTATATTCATTTTAGCTGATAATAGCTGTGGCTTCTATTTCTATTAAAAATTCTGCCCCAATCAGTCCACAGACCTGCACCATAGTGGTACAAGGCCTGATATCTTTAAAAAATTCTCCATGTGCTTTGCCATATTCTTCCCAACGGGAAATGTCGGTAACAAACATTCGGGTCCGTATTACATCTTTCAAAGAGGCGCCGGCATTTTGTAAAATCCTTTCTATCTTTTGGATAATAAACCGGGTTTGCTCATAAGCGCTGTCACCACCAGCAAGAATATTATTTTCATCAACGGCAACTGTGCCGGTCACTTCGATCATATTTCCGATTTTTACTGCACGGCTGTAACCAACGATATCTTCCCATATAGCACCGGAAGAATAATTGATCCTTTCCATTATGATTTTATTTCTATATTTTCTTTTTTGATCAACGGTTCATTTTGAAGCCGGAGAAAGATCTGGGCAACGGTTATCACATCTTTTTGACAATAAGTCGTAATACGGTTTATGTTTTTTTCTTTCCAATACACTTCCCAGACCTGGCTTCCATCTATATCGTCTTTTGGTGTGGGAATGTCAAGAGCATGTGCCAGCAGGTTAAGAGAGGTATAACTTTTAAAATCACCGAATTTCCAAAGTTCCAAAGTGTCCAGATGATTTACCTCCCAGGGTTTTTTACCAGAAAGCTGAAGCTCCGGGGGAATGGACATACGGTTTACAACAAACCTTCTGCACAGATAGGGAAAATCAAATTCTTTTCCGTTGTGGGCACAAAGAAATTTTACACCGGATGGTGCCCACCGTTCCAGCATTTCGGAAAAGCCTTTCAGCAATAACTTTTCATCATCACCCGAAAAACATTTTACAAAAAACTTTCTGTTTTCCCTGTTTCCGGACAAGAGTCCACATCCAATACAAATGATCTTCCCGAACTCTGCATAAATTCCCGCACGGGGATAAACAGATTCAGCCGTTTCAGTTTCTTTATTACGAAGCAGGAAAGAAGCTTTGTGATCCCACAATGTTTTCCATTCCGGTGAAAGTTCAGAATATGATGGTTGTTGGGGAACGGTTTCTATATCAAGAAACAGAATAGTATCAACAGGAAAACCGGCCATAGAAAAGAATTTTAAAAATCTAAACAAGACCCGGACGGCATTGTTTTTAAAGATATTTATCGCCCTTACGACGTTTTACTTCAGCTACGTATTCTTTAATTTCCTGTTCTTTGTCTTTTTTACAAATGAGTAGAACGTCATTTGTATCCACCACAATATGATCTTCCAGCCCCTGAAGTAAAACCAATTTATTGTCCGGTACATGTACCATACATTTGGCAGAATCAATGATCATAACGTTTTTACCGGCCACCGCATTTTCCAGGTAATCCCTTTCCATGTTTTCCCAGGCGCTGTTCCAGGTGCCCAGGTCGCTCCAGCCAAATGAAGCGGGGATCACATATACATTATCTGCTTTTTCCATTACTCCAAAGTCAATGGAAATGGAGGTGCATTGCGGATAAATTCTTTCAATTGCTTCCTGCTCATTTTGTGTGTTGATGTTGTCTTTTTCGGCAGCAAACACTTCATAGATCTCCGGTAAATACTTTTCAAGAGCAGACACAATATGTTTCACCTTCCACACAAAAATGCCGGCATTCCATAAAAAATCGCCGCTGGCCAAAAATGTTTTTGCCAGCTCCAGGTTGGGCTTTTCGGTAAATGTTTTCACCATGAAAATTCCCGGAGCCGCTTCAAGCGTATCATGTTGTATATAACCATATCCCGTGTTTGGGTTATGCGGCTTGATCCCGATAGTGACCAATGCATTGAAATGATTTACAAAATTCAATGCGGCTTTGGAGGTGTCGGAAAATTTTTCAGTTTCCGATACCAGATGATCAGCCGGTGCGGCGATCATCAATGCATCAGGATCTTTCTTCAATAGTTTAAGAGCGATGTAAGTGATACAAGGAGCAGTGTTTTTTCTGAAAGGCTCACCAAGAATGTTTTCTTCAGGAATTTCAGGTAATTGTTCTTTTACTGTGTTGACATACTCTTTTGATGTAACCACATAAATGTTTTCTACAGGCACCAGTTTGCTGTAACGGTCAAAGGATTGTTGTATCAGAGATTTTCCTGTATTCAGAATATCCAGAAATTGTTTGGGGTGGTCGGTGCGGCTCATTGGCCAGAAGCGGCTTCCGATTCCTCCCGCCATAATAGCCACATAATGATGTTTGTTCATGCTTTTAACTTATTGTCTATATTAAACCTTCTTTTATAAGATCGTGCAAATGTATAAAGCCCGAATATTTTCCTTTTTCTACAACAATCAGCTGTGTGATTTCTTTTTTTCTCATCAGGTCCAGCGCCTCCACCGCCAAGGCATCTGCAGTAATTGTTTTGGGTGTGGTGGTCATGATGTCTTTGGCTTGTTTTTTTTCAATGTCACTGTTCTGTTCCAGCATTCTTCGTAGGTCACCATCAGTAATGATCCCAATCAGATTGTTTTGTTCATCCACCACCGCAGTTGCACCCAGCCTTTTTTTAGTCATTTCAATGATCACTTCTTTCAAAGATTGATTGGGAAGCACTTTGGGTTTTTCGTTGAGGCTGTAGAGATCTTCGACATGCATATATAACTTCTTTCCCAGTGTACCCCCGGGGTGAAACTTTGCAAAATCATTACTTCCAAATCCTTTTAATTCCATTAATGCCACCGCAATAGCATCTCCCATTACCAGCTGTGCAGTCGTACTGGTGGTAGGCGCCAGGTTATTCGGGCAGGCTTCCTGTTCTACGGTTGTGTTCAAAACAATGTCAGCATGCGTTGCCAGAAAAGAATCCATATTTCCAACGATGCCGATCAGTATATTCCCAAAATTTTTAATCAAAGGAACCAGGACTTTTATTTCGGGACTGTTGCCACTCTTGCTGAGTACCACTACGATATCATCTTCCAGAACAATCCCAAGATCGCCGTGAATAGCATCGGCGGCATGCATAAAAATAGATGGAGATCCGGTGGAATTCAGGGTGGCTACTATTTTTTGTGCAATAACACCACTCTTGCCTACGCCGCTCATCACAATTCTGCCTTTGCAACGGGCAATGACATATACGGCCTTTTCAAAACTTTCATTGATGTACGAAGCGAGGCCGGAAACAGATTGGGCTTCCAGCCGGATAGTGCGCAGTGCAATCTCTTTTACGGAAACATTCATTTTAAGGCATCAAAATTAGAGTTTTTCACAAGAAGAATTAATTATGCAAACGATATACTTCAAAATTTAACTGATAATAATGAAGTGCAAAGGCAGCATTTTCGTAAATTCGTTATCCTTTTTTGAAATACCGGCATATAGAAAGGCCGCACATAACAAAGTGAATAATATTATCCTTTTTATGATGTGTATTCATGAAGAAATCCTTATCTTATTGAATTAAATACTGCAAAGCAGAGAAGGAGTGAATGAGTAATGGCAACGTCAACAGCGAAACGAAAAGCGACCACAAGCTCTAAAATGGAAAGAACCGCAAAAAGCAAGAAGGGTTTAAATGGTCAGCGAGTTAATCTTCATAAGGCACTACAGGAGCATTTTGGTTTTGACAAGTTCAAAGACAATCAGGAAAAAGCAATAGAGTCATTACTTGCGGGGCGAGATACTTTTGTGATCATGCCGACTGGTGGAGGAAAGAGCTTGTGTTATCAGCTGCCCGCCCTGATCAGCGAAGGCATCGCGATCATCGTATCACCCCTCATCGCATTGATGAAAAATCAGGTGGACCTGGTCCGTAGCTATAGCAGTAAAGATGACGTGGCTCACGTTCTGAATTCTACATTGACCAAAAAAGAGATCAGGGAAGTACACGATGATCTGTTAACCGGCAGGACCAAAATGTTATATGTGGCACCGGAAACACTGACCAAACAGGAAAACCTCGAACTTTTCAGTGACCTGAAGATTTCATTTTTTGCTGTTGATGAAGCACACTGCATATCTGAATGGGGACATGATTTCAGGCCCGAATACCGCAGGCTGCGTGAAATGATGATACAGATAGACCCGGATATTCCGATGATCGCACTGACGGCAACAGCAACGCCCAAAGTACAAAGTGATATCGTCAAAAACCTGGACCTGAAATCTCCTAACATTTTTATTTCTTCATTTAACAGGCCCAATCTCTATTACGAGATACTACCCAAAATAAAAAAATCACAGACAGACGAGAGCATTGTCCGCTTTATAAAGGGAATGAAGAATAAAAGCGGGATTATTTACACGCTGAACCGGAAAACAACGGAAGAGCTTGCCGATATTCTGATGGCCAATGGTATCAAAGCGGTTGCTTATCATGCCGGTCTTGAAAGTAAGCTCAGATCTGAAAGGCAGGACCAGTTTTTGAATGAAGATGTGCAGGTGATCGTAGCGACCATTGCTTTTGGAATGGGTATTGATAAACCCGATATACGTTTTGTTATTCATTACAACATTCCCAAGTCCATAGAAAATTATTACCAGGAAACGGGCAGAGCAGGAAGAGATGGGCTGGAAGGGAAATGCGTTTTATATTATTCCCATAAGGATGTTGCCAAGCTGGAGCACCTGATGCGTGATAAACCATTAAGCGAAAGAGAGGTTGGCGCACAGCTGATCAACGAAACAGTGGCTTATGCAGAAAGCGGAGTATGCCGCCGTAAAACACTGATGAGTTATTTCGGAGAAGAATACAAGCAGGAAAACTGTGGTAATTGTGATAACTGCAAACACCCCAAAGAAAAGGAGGAAGCAAAAGAAAGTGTGGTAGCGGCACTGAAAGTGATCAAAGCGCTTGATGAAAGGTTCGCCACCAACTATGTGGTGAATATCATAGTGGGTAAACTGACGCCCCAGATTCAGATGTTCCGCCACGACGGGTTAAATGTATTTGGTGTTGGAAACGATCAGCCGGCATACTATTGGAATTCGTTAATTCGCCAAATGCTTTTGGAGGGGTTACTGAAAAAGGATATTGAGGAATATGGGGTTTTGAAGGTGCAGAAAAAAGGCGAGGATTTTCTGAAAAAACCCAAATCGTTCAAGATCGTACTCAACAATCTTTATGAAGATGCTAATGCAGACGATGAAGAAGGTGCGGAAGTGGCAACAGGCGGAGCTTCAGACGACAGGCTTTTTGAGATGTTGAAAGAGTTGCGGCAGAAAGAGGCAAAGAAAAAGGGACTGCCTCCATTTGTAATATTTCTGGAGTCTTCATTGCAGGATATGGCAACCATGTATCCCACCAACCTGGGTGAATTGGAAAAGTGTCATGGTGTAAGCAAGGGAAAGGCTTTAAAGTTCGGAAAACCGTTTGTGGAGTTCATTGCCCGTTATGTTGAAGAGAATAACATTGAACGGCCCGATGATTTTGTAATGCGCAGTGTGGTAAACAAGAGCGGTAATAAAGTATTTATCATTCAGCAGACGGATAAAAAGATGCCCCTGGAAACCATTGCCAAAAACAAAGGGTGGCGTATCGATGAAATGCTGGAAGAAATGGAAACCATTGCTGCCAGCGGCACAAGGCTCAATCTCGATTATGCTATTGATGAAATGCTGGACGTTTATGAACAGGAAGAGATCATTGAATATTTCAAAAGCTGCGAAACCTCCTCACTGCAGGTTGCTCAGGAAGAACTGGCAGATCATAATTTTAACTGGGAGCAGCTTAAGATCATGAGGATAAAGTTTTTGAGTGAGTATGGAATGTAAACCAACGGCTACAATATTGCGACACAAACATTCTTGTTTTAGATTTTCAACATTAAGAATAGAACCTTATTTTTGCTGCCCGCTTTTGGTGTAGCGGAGGGTCAAGAATTAGGTGCGGTAGCTCAGTCGGTAGAGCAAAGGACTGAAAATCCTTGTGTCGGCGGTTCGATTCCGCCCCACACCACGAAAAAAGGAAGTAGGGAAAGCATCTACTTCTTTTTTTATTTTTTAACCACAGGTTTTTAAGAACTCACTCTCCCCATAGCCGGATCGGTAAATGAAGATTTGCCTGTTTCCACCCTGCCAGCATAGTCCCGGACATACGATTTTATACCGGATACCTCTATACTGATATCATACCAACCATAACTCTTTTTAAGATCCAGGATCACTTTTTCTGTTGCTCCGGGAGCTATTGTTTTTGTTACCGGTCTGTTTTTATAAGACTCATCCTTGATGGTTATGGTAAGCGGTGATGATTTTCCTGTATTGGACAAATTCAACTGAAGATTTCCACTGAGCCCGGCTCCGGGAAATTTTTTCTGCTCGTAGCCCAACTCGATCTTAAGCGTAGGATCGTTTTTATTACCTGCAAAGCCACGATAAAAACCATTAGGCCCGAAAATTTTCAGGTCATAAGTTTCATTTTCAAAATTTGATACCGGCCATTCATATTCTATTTCTTCACCTGCTGCCACCGCAAAATGCCACACCCTCCCGTCTTCGGGCAGTGGCTTGTTCTGCGGATCTGTCAATGAGGTTTTATAAATTCCACCGGCATAAGCAGTAAAAGGAGATCCTGCAGACTCATCACCAAATACATCTTTTGCTGCTTTCATTTTTACCTTTATTGAATTTTTATCATCACTTAAAAGGCCATCAACATACAATTGATAAGGCAGGGGACAGGCCGTTTTGATACCGGGCTCCTGCCGGGGCATCCATTCAGAAGAATACGTGTCTTCGTTGATCTTTTTTATTTCATCTGCACTTAAGCTTTTATAAGACTCCGGAATTTTTTCAAACTGGGCATTAAAGATTTTCTCAATTAATGGATCTTTTGCAAGGAAAGGAAGTTTTTCTTCTTTTGAATTGAATGAGTTGAATGAAGCGGTTAGGTTGCCACATACCGTACGTCTCCAATCGCTGATGGTTTCCTGACGGATATTTTTTTGAAACTTTTTATTTAAAAACACTTCCAGAAACTGTAATACTGATGTATGATCCAGCACCTGAGAATTTACCTTTCCTCCGCGGCTCCATGGAGAGGCAATTATTAGAGGCACACGGAATCCCAATCCGATGGGGCCGCCCCTTGCTTCCTTTTTATTTAATCCCTGAGCCAACTCATTTTCCAGTTTTATGTATTCTCCGCCTAAGTTTTTTATGGATGGAGAACACATTCCTGTAAGAGGATTGTTTGCAACCGGCGGAACGAAGGGTGGTACATGATCAAAATAGCCATCGTTCTCATCATAAGTAAGAATGAAAATGGTTTTTTTCCATACTTCCGGATTTTTTGTAAGGATGTTCAAAATCTCAGAAGTGTACCAGGTACCGTACCATGGTACACTCGGGTGATCAGAAAGTTTCTGGGAAGGCACGATCCAGGATACGGTTGGAAGCTTGCCCTCGTCCACGTCTTTTCTGAATTGAAACAAAACGTCTCCCTTGGGGATCTTTACTTCCCGTTTTTCATTGTCTGCATCAAAAGTAAGCGTGGTCAATGAAAGATAATCGGGATCTCCCACGTTGGTAGTGAAAGCTTTTGTAAAAAGATTTTTCTGATATTGGGAAAGTTTTTCAAAATTTTCTTTACTCCATTGCTGCAGCTGATCCAGGGTATCGGCCAGCACTTCTTTCTTTTTCCCAATCTCAATCTTCTTTTTTTCATAGTTTTTATCTTCCGGTTGAATGGCGTCAAGCTCTTTTTCAAGAGCGGTAATTTCTGCTGGCATGTCCTCAGCACGTTTTTTTAAGGTATTAACATAACGGGAAGAAAACCGGGAATTGAACTGTGCCTGATGCTCCATCGGATTGCAACCGAAATTATCCAACCAGGAACGTTCTTCGCCTTCAAAACCGCCCCCATTGCTAAGCTCGTTCTGATATACTTTCCAGGAGACCCCGTTTTGTTCCAGCAGTTCCGGAAATGTTTTCCAGGCCGCCTCTCCCCAGGGAATATTGTTTCTGACATACGCTTTTGCATTGATATTATTTTGCTCCCGGATAGTTCCGCCCCACAAATACAGGCGATTGGGCCAGGTGCTTGTCATAGCTGCAGAGAAATGCTGGTCACAAATAGTGAATGCATCTGCCATGGCATAATGAAAGGGAATGTCTCTCCTGTTAAAGAATCCCATAGTGAGCGGGATCTCTGCAAACTTTTTGTTGCCCGATTTTTTCGAATCTATCCATTTATCGTAACGGCCGTTATTAAATGCATCCACCTGGCTGGAGCGGGAATGAGGGATGGAACCCATCCAGGTGATTTTAGTGGTTTCAATGTCAAAATGAAATGGAGCGTATGTGTCACCGTTTTCACCGCTTTGAAGCCAAACCAGGTTTTTATTGGGAAGCTTTATAACACGGGGGTCATTATACCCTCTTACACCACGCAGTGTTCCGAAGCAATGGTCGAATGAACGGTTTTCCTGCATCAGGATAACAATATGATCTGCATCTAGATATGTGCTGCCGTCTTCGGGATCAATATCAAGGGCACGTTGAATAGCAGGCGGAATAGCATAAGTTAGACTACCGGTACCGGAAAGCAGAATCATTTTTTTGAGAAACTCTCTTCGTGAATCCATAATAAAAAAATTTTGGGAGGAAACTAAAGTTACGGAATGTCTGTTTTAAAGATCCAGTTATGCTTGCTCAATATCAGAAATAGACCGGAATATAATAGAGAGTATAAGATCAGATGGAATTATATGCTTTCGCGATCTCTGCTCCGGTTTTTGCATTGTGCTTTATCAGCGCAATGTTTGTTTCCAGACTTTCTCCATGACTGTGATCGGCAATGTATTGTAGTACAAAAGGAGTTACATTTTTTCCAGTGACCCCTTTTTCTTTAACTGCAGCCAATGCTCTATGAATATGCAATTCCATTTCATCTGCAGGTATTTCCATCTCTGCGGGTACCGGGTTTGCGATCAATACCGAACCCCTTAATCCCATTTTCCATTTTGTACCGAGCATTTGAGCTATCTCTTCCGGCGAATCCAGTCTTAAAGGAGAAAGAAAACCGCTTTTACGGGAATAAAAACTCGGAAACTCGTCCTGGCCGATAGTAACTACCGGGATGCCCATTGTTTCCAGGTATTCCAGCGTTAAACCAATGTCGAGAATTGATTTTACTCCGGCTGAAATGACCGCAACTGAAGTTTGGGCCATTTCCGTTAAGTCTGCAGAAATATCCATTGTGGTTGTGACACCACGATGTACACCGCCAATCCCCCCTGTAACAAAGATTTTTATTTCAGCCATGGATGCTATTCTCATGGTTGCGGCAACAGTTGTAGCGCCATATAATTTTTTAGAAACGACATAAGGAAGATCACGGATGCTGACCTTCCACACATTTTTTTCTTTACCCAGTATCTCTAATTGTTCGCTGTTCAATCCCACCAGACATTTCCCGCTCATAATGGCAATGGTGGCGGGTATCGCACCGTTATCACGGATAATTTTTTCAACCGCCAATGCTGTTTCCACATTTTGAGGGTAGGGCATTCCGTGAGAAATAATCGTGGATTCCAGTGCAACGACCGGTTTCTTATCAAGTAGTGCCTGCCTGACTTCGGTGTGTATTTCTAAAAACTGGTTCAATCAGGATAATATTTGGTGACTAAAGTCAATAGTTTTTCCTGGTTCAGATGAGTGGCAATAGCCCCATTTACCTGCAATATCTCGGCAGAAAGGGTGTGAGCAAGTTTCAGGCAATCCAGATTATCTTTCTCTAAAAATTTTCCGAGAATGAAACCGGATAACGAGCCATCCCCTGCACCGGTACAATCCACTACGTTTATCTGCGGAGCATTTAAGGTGATCGTTTTTTCTTTATTATATAAAGCAGAACCGTGTTGCCCGTTGTGAAGCCAGATGTTCTGAACACCCCGATTCAACAATTCCTCAACCTGTTGCTGAGTGAAAAAAGATTTTTCAGAGCAAAGCACCGGTAGTTCATCTTCGTTGGGAGTGATCAGGTAAAGCCCATTAAGAATGGCATCTTTGAATTTTCTTGCCGGAGGAACAGAAACCGGCTCTAACACAAAAGGTATTTTTGTTTTATTGCTGAAACCCAGAAGCCATTCAGCTGTATCTACATTAATATTGGCATCAGCCAGCAAATATGAGGCACCATTTAACAGGTCAATATGGCTTTGCAAATGTTCAGGAGTGATCAGGTGATTTGCAGCGTTGGTTAAAAATGCAGAAAACAAAGAACCATCCGGGTTTAATATTCCTGTATATTTTCCCGAAAGCCCTTCTTTGGTGATGGAGGCATCTAATTGCACTCCTGCTGCACTGCAAATTTGTTTAAGCCAATCTCCATCACTGTCATATCCGAAAACACTGATCAGCTGAACCGGAACATCCAAAAGCGCAAGCTGGTGTGCAATATTTCTGCTTACGCCACCCGCAGTCTTTGTAACAGAGGCATTATTTGTGGTAGCCAGGAGCAATTCTTCCTTTGCGTGGAATAGTTCATCCACCAACGATGCTCCGATGCAAATGACGGGTTTTGACATAGTGCAAATGTAAGAGCAATGAATTACTCTTCTTTTTTCCTGACGATCAAAAACCAATCATTGTCCAGCGGCAGGTAGCCGTAGTCATAACAAAAGAAATATTTCTTTCCATTCCTGGTTGTATAAATATGAGTAAGGTGTTTAAACTGGAAGCCGAGGTTCATTAATTTCTCTTTGGATGCTTTGGCTGTTTCTTCTGCGTCCGGCAAAAGGGATTCAAGGATCTTTCTGTTCTTGAGTAAAGCGTTATTGATATTTCTGACGTAGTTGCTGTGGCTCCCTTTGGCCTTTTGCTGATTGTTATAGTTGTTGCGGCAGTAATCATCACAGAATTTTTTATCAATTCTCCCCTTTAATGTCTTACCGCAGTATAAGCAGGCCCTGGTTTCGGTAAATGCAGGCATGGTAAAGGTTTTATAAGAACAAGGTAGTAAAAAATATCCGTGTGCAAACGCTTTTAACCGGTTAGCTTCGGGAAGAAACGGTTAAAAACCGACTCCCGTTTTTTTACCACCACATCTTTGTGTTGTCAATCGGTTCCGGAAAAAAATTGATATCGCCGGTTGATTGAGATAACAAAATTCTAAAACCGTCCCGATTTAACCGGGGCACAAATTTTAAAACTATGTACGCATTAAAAAACAAAGTACAACTGATCGGAAACCTGGGCGCAAGACCCGAAGTAAAGAATACCGAAAGCGGAAAGAAGCTGGCACAATTCAGTATCGCTACCGGCGAAAGTTACCGAAATGCCAAAGGCGAAAAAGTAACCGAAACACAATGGCATCGTGTTATTGCCTGGGGCAAGCTGGCTGAAATAGCAGAAAAATTTCTGGACAAAGGAAAAGAAGTGGCTATTGAAGGAAAGCTGGTCAATCGCAGCTATACCGATAAAAGCGGGAATAAAAAATACATCACTGAGATACAGGTGAGCGAGCTGCTCCTGCTCGGCACAAAAGCAGCAAAGGAATAAATAAATCGCCACAGATGAACACAAATTCACGCAGATATACATGCGGGGTGTTTGTCTGTGGCTTTTTTTAAAATAAGATACCATGGAAAACTTTCCTTTTTAGAATGAAACCTACCTGATAATCGGATTCTGTATGTAAGTGCAAAGAACGCCTGGATATGGCCGCAAAGAGGTTGTTTATAAAGCTGCAATTGAAATAGAATTCATTAATACGGATATTCCCTTTTTAAGAGAAGCCGAATTGGTTGTTTGTTATAAGGGGAAAATTCTTTCACATAAATTTTTTGCAGATTTTTTATTGTTTTGAAAAAAATCGTTGAGATCAAATCCTGTGATGAGGGAATTACAGATAATCATATTGCACAAACGCTCAATTATCTTCGGGTTTCTGATGGTGAGATAGGGTTGATAATTAATTTTGGGAAAGAAAACCTGAATATAAAAGATTGGTATTATCAACCGTACAATGAAGTTAAATGTATTTCTTATTTGCGTTCATCTGTGTCCATCTGCAGTTAAACCCAAACATCTGTGGCAACATTCACTCCTGATATAAGTAATGAAATGTTTCTTCTGGCTGTTCAGTTGGTGAATCGAAGCCGCCGAAATTTATTTCTCACCGGAAAAGCAGGAACCGGGAAGACCACTTTTTTAAGATATATCCGTGAAAATTGTTTTAAACAAACCGCTGTAGTGGCTCCTACCGGGGTAGCGGCAATCAATGCCGGTGGGGCAACCATACACTCTTTTTTTCAATTACCCCTATCGCCCTTTATTCCTGAGGCAAAGGGTTTTTTGGGAAATGAAAACGAAACTACCAATCGTCATATTTTATTAAGCCGTCTTCGATTGACCTCTGAAAAGAAAAAGATATTTCAGGAACTGGAGCTTCTGATCATTGACGAGATCAGCATGGTCCGCTGTGATACACTGGACGCCATTGATACCATTTTACGGCATGTGCGCTCTCAATACAACAAACCATTCGGCGGCGTGCAGGTCTTGTTTATCGGAGATCTGTTTCAGTTGCCGCCAATAATACCCGATAATGAATGGAAATTGCTGACACAATTCTATAATGGCCCTTATTTCTTTGATAGCCGTGTGTTGCAGAAGGATCAACCACTGTACATTGAATTTACAAAGATCTACCGGCAGAGCGAAGATCAATTCATTGATCTTTTGAACCAGGTACGCAACAATGACCTCAATGCTGAAGGCATCTCCCTGCTCGAAAAGAGATTTCTGCCGGCATTCAGAAACCGGCTGCACGATGGGTATATCATTTTGACCACACACAATTATAAGGCCGATGCCATTAACCTGGAAGAATTAAAAAATATTTCCGGGAGAACAGTTTCGTTTACGGCAGAGGTAGAAGGCGAATTCCCGGAAAGATCGTTTCCCGCAGACGAGATACTACAACTAAAAGAAGGAGCGCAGGTGATGTTTTTGAGAAATGACATGGATAAGAGCAAAAGATATTTTAATGGGAAAATTGGTAAAGTAACCAGGCTGGAAGATGATAAGATATTTGTCCGCTGCGCCGGCGAGGAACCGGAAATTGAGGTAAAAAAGGAAACATGGAAAAACATCAGGTATTCCTGGAATAAGAACACCCGGAATCTTGATGAAGACGTGCTGGGATCTTTCAGGCAATATCCTTTACGGCTTGCCTGGGCAATAACTATTCATAAAAGCCAGGGCCTCACATTTGATAGGGCGATCATTGATGCAGAAGAAGCTTTTTCTTCGGGCCAGGTATATGTCGCTCTGAGCCGGTGCACAAATCTCGAAGGCATGATATTGCAAAGCAGGATCGGTCATTCAGGCCTTCAGTGCGATGAACGGATTGTTCGCTATTCTCAAAACAAAACCACAATAGACACATTGAAAGAAGAATTGAAAGAATCCGGGAAAATATATCTGCAGGATATTTTAGTCTCTTTATTTGATTTCAAATCTGTTGTTAAGCACGGTAAAGGACTGTTTAATTATCTGGCAGAACATCATAAGTCTTTTAATGAAGGATTAATGACATGGCTGGAACATCTGCTGGGTACTTTCTCCGCCATGCAGGTTACTGCTGAAAAATTCCATACTCAACTTTTTTCTTTTTTTATTCAGGAACTGGATACGGAGAAATACGACGGCTTACGGGAAAGAGTTAAGGCAGCAGCTGTTTATTTTGCCGGTCAAATTGACCTATTACTTCGTACTATCCTGCAATCCCCGGCTATAACCGATAGCCGGCAACATGCAAAGGAATATAATGAAAGTATTAAGGAATTATATACAGAACTGTTTACAAAAAAATATTTGATGTCTGCTTATAATGGTCAATTCAATATAGAGGCCTATCACCAGTTAAAAAGAAAGATCATCGTTCCGCCTATTCCGGTTAACGCTTATTCCGGAACAACAGATCAGCCATTAAAAACCGAGAACCCCCACCCGGAACTTTATATTGAGCTTCGGAAGCTCAGGGACAGTATTTGCGCCCCAAAGAATTTACCTGTGTACTTAGTGGCAGGTAGTAAAACGTTAGAGGAAATGGCGAGATTCTTACCGCACTCACCGGAAGAGTTGATGCAGATAAGCGGATTTGGCAAATCAAAGGTCACGTCATACGGGCAGCGGTTTTTAGATATTATAATACAATATTGTGATCAGCATGGACTGCGATCACAAATACATGAAAAGGAAAGCAAACAAAAGCGAAAAGAGAAAGACAATTCCCGGCCTTCTGATACAAAAGCTGAATCATTCAGACTGTTTAATGAAGGAAAGTCCGTATTGGAAATTTCTAAAGAACGGAAATTGGCCGTTCAAACTATTGAAAGTCACCTCGAATATTATGTTCGGAACGGTAGTATCCCTATTGAGAAACTGGTTAGCGCTCATAAGCTTTCATTGATCGTTCCGGCATTAAAAGAATTTAACGGAAGCTCAATAACTCCTTTAAAAGAAAATATTGGAGACGCTGTAAGTTTTGGAGAAATACGTCTTACGATTGCCTGGATGGAACATCAAAAAAAGAATCCCCTTATCGGGTCTTAATATAAATTACGACGCTTTATAAACGTTATTAATGTGCATAACATTGGCTTCGTTCTCCAATAGAAGCCTTATCTATTGATTTATAAATTACCTTAATTATTCACATTTATTATGTATTGATTTATTTGATTTGTTTTATTATATATCTTTTCATAACAAATCAATATGACTACACTTACTGAAACCGGTTATCGAATAATAAGTAACCATGGAAACGTGGAAGTGAGATTAAATCTCGCTAACAATCAAAAGGCGTTGTTTGCATTGAAACCCTTTAGGGCCGGCGAGTTGTTCTGCACGTTTTCTATTAAGGAAATATTTAGTGAACCCAGTTACCTTACGTTTCAGGTAGACTCCGGTAAACACATAATGATCGAACCGGAATTCCTGCAATATATTAATCACAGTTGCAGCCCCAATACTTTTTTCGATTCTTACGCATTGCGTATGATCACACTAAAACCCATAAAACGAGGAGAAGAGTTAACGTGGTTTTACCCCTCCGGTGAATGGGATATGGCTCAACCATTCCAATGTTATTGCGGATGTCCAAATTGTTTAGGTGAAATCAAAGGGGCCGCTTATCTTGCAAAGAGTGTTTTAAATCAATATAAACTTACCCGGTTCATTCAACAACAACTGCATGATCGTTCAAACGAAGAAAGGGCATAGGAAAATACTGCATAATAGAACAGCTCCTAAACTGGACCAGTTGAAAATATGGGTGCTCTACCCTTTTTTCGAAACGGAGGACCCCAATCTAAAACACTATTATGATTTCACACAAAGCCTTGGTGAATTCACTAAAGTATTTAAAGAGTTGAATGCCGATTGGGTGTGGCAGCCGGTGACCATGAGTGATTTCAAAGAGGTGATCAGCGGCATCAGGAAAAGATCCAAAGGCAAGATCCCATTTGTATTTAACATCTGTGATGGTGATGAGATCAATAACACTCCCGGTGTGTCGGTGATACATGAACTGGAAAAACATAAACTTTTATATTCCGGTTCAGATGATTATTTCTATAATGTAACCTCTTCCAAGATACCGATGAAGAGAGCCTTTGATAAAGCCGGAGTGAAAACAGCTCAATGGGCGGTCGTTGACGGTACTGAAGAATCAGTTTATGGGATTTGTGAAAGACTGGGTCAACCTCTATTAATAAAACCCGCTGTTTCCGGAGGGAGCATGGGTGTTTCGGTTAAGAATGTTGTTCATACTGATGAAGAGGCTATTGAAAGGATCAGGGAGCTGAACAATGGATACAGAGGATGGCAATTGACGACGGGCGGATTGTTTGTCGAACGGTTCATTAAAGGCCCGGAGTTTACCTCCATGATCGTGGGATCTTATAAACACCCGGAAAGGTGTATTGTATATAAACCGGTAGAAAGGATATTTCATGAATCGCTTTCTGAAGAAGAAAGGTTTTTATCTTTTGACAGGCTTTGGGAGATCTATGAAGATGAAATGCCCATGCCCAATGGGGGAAGTTTTTATCATTATGAAACCGTAGAACCCGAACTGGCCGAAAAGATCTGTAAATTAAGCCTGGATGCCTATTGTGCGGTCAAGGGAACAGGATACACCAGGATCGATATCCGAATGGATGCTACAACCAAGGAATTGTATGTTCTGGAAGTAAATGCACAATGCGGATTGAGTGAAGATGAGGATTATACTTCCATTGGAGCGATACTTCGTTTTGCCGGCAGGTCTTTTACCCAACTCATCGAAGAAATAATCTATGACACCATTGCTAACCGGGGCAAATACCGGTAATTTCTATATGAAGATATGTGTGTTGCTACCCGATTATTCAACCACTTCGGTTGATTATAAAGAATATGATCCTGTGCGGATTTTATCAGCATTGATGCCTGAATCTCAAATGGATCATGTATTCATCAATAAGCTGACCACTTATAAACAATTAAGGGAGCTGGGTAAAAAAGGTTATGACATCTTTGTTAATCTCTGCGAAGGTTATCCCGACTGGGAAGTGCCGGGCCATGATATTTATTTCAATGCAGAATTATTGAACCTGCCCATTACTGGGCCCGGAACTCGTTTATTCGATATACCCAAAAAGCTGATGAAATATGTGGCCTATTCGGAAGGAGTGAATGTGCCTGTGTATGCATTGATCAACTCACTTGAGAATATTGAAGAAGAAACTCGCCACTTAAAATATCCATTATTTGTGAAACCTGCACATGCAGGCGACAGTCGGGGTATTGATGAACATTCACTGGTTCATAACCTTGATGAACTGAAGGAAAAGTGTGCAGCGATCATTGAAGAACACAATAGCCTTTTGGTAGAAGAATATATAGCAGGCAGGGAATTCACAGTACTGGTTGCTGCCAACGCAGATGATCCGCGGGAGTGTACAACATTTAAGCCGGTAGAATATATATTTCCGGAAGGACTGGAGTTTAAAACCTATGCGTTAAAAACATGGGAACTTCATCCCGATTGCAACCATCCCTGTAATGATGCTGAACTGGAAGTTGGGCTGAGAGATGCGACTAAGAAAATATTTCAGGCCTTCGGTGGTGTTGGATATTGCAGGATGGATTTCAGGGTGAATGATCAAAAAGAGATTTATTTTCTCGAATTGAATTTTACATGTTCCGTTTTTTATTCTGACGGATGGGAAGGCTCTGCAGATTTTATTTTAAAATTTGACGGCATCGGACAATCGGGATTTTTACGCCATATCATTGCGGAAGGTATTGCAAGGCATAAAAGAAAACAAAAGCCTTTTGAGATAAAAGGAAACTCTATTTCAGGTTTCGGGATCTATGCCAACCGAGAAATTTCAAGGGGAGAAATAGTTTTCAGAGGAGAAGAGAAAGCACAGAGGATCATTACCAGGAGGCATATGGAAAAGACCTGGAGTGAAAAAGAAAAAGAGACCTTCAGGCGTTATGCTTATCCTATAAGTAAAGAGGTTTACATTTTATGGGATGAAGATCCGGCAGAGTGGGCCCCGCAAAATCATAGCTGTGATCCAAACACTGAATTTGACGGATTGAATGTGATCGCCATTAAAAATATTAATAAAGACGAAGAGCTGACTTTGGATTATGCCCGGTTTCTTGATGAAACCATGGAACCATTCAGTTGCAGTTGCGGTTCACCCAATTGCAGGGGATTGATCACAGGAATCAGGGATATGTCGGTTACTAAAAAAGAACAGGCAAAAAAGGTGGGTAGAAAAAACAAACGTCCTATCGCCCCATATAAACCATCAGTATCTGAACATCCGCAGGGTTGATACCTGATATTCTGCTTGCCTGGCCAAGAGTCGTCGGTTTCACATTATTCAGTTTTTCCCTTGCTTCATTTCCTAGCGCAACGATCTTTTTATAATCAAAGTTTTCGGGTATCTGAAGTTCTTCAAGCAAAGCCATTTTTTTTACCAGATCCTTCTCCTTTTCTATATAGATGTCGTACTTTATCTGAATGGAGGCCTGTTCAAGTATTTCTTTTTCGTAACCTATAAGTTTAGATCCCAGTTCCGGCGCCATTCTTATCAGATCCTCCAATTCAAGTTCAGGACGTAATAAAAGCCTGTGAGCTCTTTGCTTTTCACTGATCTGAGAAGAATTCAGTTTTTCCAGATATGGATTCACTTCTTCCGGATCCATCAGCATTGTTTCCAGAATTCTTTTAACCTCATCAACAGCATCTCTTTTAGCATCTACCCTATCCATTCTTTCCTGGGAAGCCAAACCAAGACGATAACCTAATTCGGTCAGTCTGAGATCTGCATTGTCTTGTCTTAAAAGAGTTCTGAACTCAGCCCTTGAAGTAAACATTCTGTAAGGTTCTTTTGTCCCTTTGCTGATCAGGTCGTCTATTAGAACGCCGATATAAGCATCACTACGCCTCAAAATGACCGGGTCCCGAGAATTGATCTTTTGATGGGCATTTATTCCGGCAATTATTCCCTGGCATGCGGCTTCTTCATATCCGGTGGTTCCGTTTATCTGGCCCGCAAAAAACAAATTGTCTATCAGTTTGGTTTCCAAAGAGTAATGAAGCTGTGTGGGAGGAAAGTAGTCATATTCAATGGCATATCCCGGCCGAAACATTTTAGAATTCTCAAAACCCGGAATCATACGAATTGCTTCGTATTGCACTTCTTCAGGTAATGAAGTAGAAAAACCGTTTACATAGATCTCAATCGTGTTCCATCCTTCAGGTTCAATAAAGAGTTGATGCCTTTCTTTTTCTGAAAATCTGTTTATTTTGTCTTCGATGCTTGGGCAATACCTCGGACCGGTTCCTTCTATCCTGCCGGTAAACATGGGGCTTTTGTCAAACCCGGTTTTCAGTATATCGTGAACCTTTTGATTAGTATAAGTGATCCAGCAACTTCTTTGTTGATGCGGTTTTGGAGTTTGTAGAAACGAAAAGCCTGTGATCTCCGTATCGCCGGGCTGTTCTTCCATTTTTGAGTAATCCAGGCTCCTCCCGTCCACTCTTGGGGGTGTTCCAGTTTTAAGTCTTTGACTATCAAACCCTAATGAAACAAGTTGTTCGGTAAGCCCGGTTGCAGCCCTCTCTCCCATTCTGCCTCCTCCGAAATGTTTTTCTCCGACATGAATGATCCCGTTCAAAAAAGTACCGTTAGTTAAAACAACTGATTTTGACCGTATTTCATGACCTAAACCGCTCACGACTCCGGTCACTTTGTTGCCTTTTACCAGCAATGCTTTTACCATATCCTGGTAAAAATCAAGATTAGGGGTATTTTCAAGCATTTCCCTCCATTTCTGGGAGAAAAGCATTCTATCATTTTGAGTTCTGGGGCTCCACATGGCGGGCCCTTTCGACCTGTTCAACATTCTGAACTGGATCATTGACAGATCACTCACAATTCCGGAATATCCGCCCAATGCGTCTATTTCCCTCACTATCTGCCCTTTAGCAATGCCTCCCATGGCAGGATTGCAACTCATTTGGGCAATAACCTGCATATTCATGGTGATCAAAAGCGTTTTTGAGCCCATGTTTGCGGCTGCAGCGGCAGCCTCACTTCCCGCATGCCCTGCCCCTACTACAATTACATCGTATTCCTGAAACACTGTTTTCGAATTAAGGACTGCAAAGTTACTCTCATAGAAGGAAAACAGATGGATAATGGCTGATTGATTACAGTTTTCACGTGAAACATTAGCCTCTTCTTATGATTCTCATTTATTTAGGTAAAGAGATAGATAATAATCCTCCTTCTTCCTCATTTTAGCTTTCTGGCTTTTTGTTTTGTCATTGTAGCCGCATAAATGCAACGAACCATGAAAAATTACTCTTAGAAGTTCTTTTCTGAACGATATCTTCATTTGAAAAGCATTTGCCTTTACTCTGTCAATACTCATATAAGCTTCGCCTTTGATTGGCCTGTAATGCTCCGAAAGATTAAAAGTTATTATGTCTGTAAAATAGTTGTGGCCCAGGTATTCTTTATTAATTTTCAATAATTCATAATCAGAACAAAACACATAATTCATGCTCTCCAGTCTTTTTCCTTCATTGATGAAAAGCATAGTGATAAAAGATTTAAGACCAGTACTGTTTCTTATATAGCACTTCCTATAAGGATAAAAGAAATTGATTACGGGTTTTGATGCTCTTTTTTGCATAATGGCAAAATTTCTAAACAGAGGACGAAATACAATATTAGTTTTGCCGCATCGGAATAAAAAATCAAATAATTTAAAATGAGCATTTCTTTAGGAAAAGCTATTAGAGATCATTAATGATTTATAAAAGAAAGTAAACATCATATAATTAATATTGCTTTCATAGACAACACACTGTATAACACATTGATAATCAGCATATTAAATGAAAATAGGTTTATATTTTGGCTCTTTTAACCCTGTTCATGTTGGGCATCTGATAATTGCAAATCATGCTTTAAATGAGACCGACCTGGATAAAGTTTGGTTTATTGTTTCACCACAAAATCCTTTTAAGGCCGAGTCAACCCTTCTAAACGAATATCATAGACTTCATTTGCTAAAACTGGCAACAGAAGATGATAATAGAGTAAGGGTATCTGATATTGAATTTCACCTCACAAGGCCATCCTATACATCAAATACGCTTGCTTATCTGCAGGAAAAGTATCCGGAACACAATTTCGTGATCATAATGGGCAGTGACAGTTTTCAAAACCTCAAGAAATGGAAAAACTGGGAATCCATTGTTTCAAACCATGAGATCATTGTTTACCTGAGGCCCGGATTTAAAATTGAAAATGACATTCAGTCAAAATTTAATATTCTCAAAGCTCCATTACTGGAAATTTCTTCAACACAGATCAGGGAACTCATTGCTCAGAAAAAATCTGCCCGTTACCTGGTTCCTGATAAAGTGTATGAAGAAATATTGAAAGGAAGATATTATGTAAAAAAATAACCTAGTAAAAGGCAAACGACAACAATTGCAGGCGAGGGGATACGTGTATATTTCAGAAGTAAAAAAGTTCCAAGGATTACACCCAGGTTCAGAAAGCTGATCGTTTTCGCTTCCAACAGAGAAATATCCCTCATCATATAGAATGTAGCTGCTATCATAATGCCTACTACTACTGCATTAATCCCTTCCAACGATCGGTAAACAGCTGCAAATTTTTTTAAATGGCTCCAAACCGGAAAGAAGAATAACACCAATAATAGACTTGGTAAAAAGATGGCAATGGTGCCGATCAGGCAACCCAAGAGGTGCATACCAGTTCCCATATCCTTTAACGCCATGCCTCCGGCAAATGAAGCAATGGAAAATACGGCTCCGGGCATAGCCCTAATGATTCCCATACCCGTGTACATATCCTCTTTGTTGATCTGTATCACATTAGGGTCTTTTCTTGTCATTTCTAAGGGGCGCACGCTGAACTGTTCATACATAAGAGGCATAAGTACCTGTCCGCCTCCAAATATCAGGCTACCCATACGATAAGTATTTTCAAAGAGATTTATTGGTTTTCTTTCATGCCAGTCTTCTTTTCTTGCTTTTTCACTAAGCACTCCGGCTAATATAAAGATGATACCAAAGAGCCAGAAATTCCACCATCGTATCTTTTTAGGTTTTACTTCGGTCTGGGGAATACGTTTTTTGCTAAGGTTGGTGGTGACTCCACCAAGAACGATCAAAACAGGAAAGATCCAGGGTTGTCTGAAAAAGAGATAAGTTGCAATCGTGGAAAAGATCATTATGATCCACGTGACCTGATTTTTAATTGCAAAAGGAAAGGCGGCAACAGAAGCATAAACCATGAATCCGACAGCCATGGGAATAATGAATTTGAAAATATCGGAATGCAAAGCGTTTTTATCAATATAGTGAAGTACAAAGGACAAAGCCCCCATCAAAATACTGGCAGGTAATATCCAAATAATCAATGCAAGTACGGCCAGAGGCACCCCCCCTCTTTTATATCCTATCAGTGTAATTGTTTGTGTGGATGAAGCGCCGGGTAATAACTGGCAAAAAGCAGTGTATTCCATCAGTTCTTGTTCGGTAATGTAAGGGCGCTGACGGACAAAGGTCTTCATCATCATTGCAATGTGTGCCTGCGGGCCACCAAAAGCAGTAATGCTGTTCAGAAAGACAGAACGGAGAAAATGAAGATGGCGAATCAGCATCGGACCTTAAAAATATAAAAACAACTCAACAAAGTTGGAAAATAAAAAAAAGGGAACCACAATAATCTTTAAATTCATAAAAAGTTTTTTATGAAGGTCCGGATCGTTTTTTTGATATCTGTATTGGCTGCAATACAGCTGAATGCACAGAACAATATTGCTTTGTTGAAACAAAAGATCAAAGCTGCCTCTGATGCAATAGAATCGCAATGCATAGAGTGGAGAAGAGATCTGCACCAACATCCTGAGCTGGGTAATCATGAGTTCAGAACCTCAAAGATCGTTGCCGATTTTCTTAAAAGTTTAGGTATGGAGGTAAAAGAAGGGATTGCTAAAACAGGAGTGGTTGGGATCTTGCGAGGAGGTTCTCCCGGACCCTGCATTGCATTAAGGGCAGACATGGATGGCTTGCCGATCACTGAAAAATCGAACGTTCCATTTGCTTCAAAAGAAAGATCAATATATAATGGCCAGGAAGTAGGGGTAATGCATGCCTGTGGCCATGATTCGCACGTGGCCATTATGATGAGTGTCGCAAAAGTTCTTTCTGATATGAAAAAGGACCTTAAAGGAACGGTGAAATTTATTTTTCAGCCTGCAGAAGAAGGTCCGCCCGAAGGTGAAGAGGGTGGGGCAAAGCTGATGGTAAAAGAAGGAGTAATGGACGACCCAAAAGTAGATGCTGTATTCGGCTTGCATATTTGGTCATCACTGGAAGCAGGAAAGATCTATTACAAACCGGGTTCTTTCATGGCATCATCCGACTGGTTTTCCATTAAAGTAAAAGGTAAGGGAAGCCATGGCGCTTCACCATGGCAGGGAGTAGATCCAATTGTTGTTTCTGCACAGATCATTGAATCATTGCAAACTATTGTTAGCCGCCAATCGGAGCTTACAAAAGCACCGGTGATCATAACGGTCGGTAAAATTGAAGGAGGCGTGAGGAGTAATATCATACCAGATGATTGTACCATGTATGGAACCATAAGAACACTCGATCCTAAAATGCAGTCAAAAGTTCATGAAAAAATAAGAAGAACGGTAACGAATATTGCAGAGGCATCGGGAGCAACTGCAGAAGTTGTGATTGATACAAAAACGCTGGTGACATACAATGACCCCGGCCTGGTAACAAAGATGCTTCCCTCTTTGCAAACTGCAGCAGGGAAAGACAATGTGATAGAATCAGAATGGCAGACCGGGGCCGAAGATTTTTCTTATTATGGTACCAAGGCCCCTGCTTTCTTTTTCTTTTTGGGAGGTATGCCCAAAGGAATGGATCCCCAAAAAGCTCCGCCTCACCATACTTCTGAATTTTATATTGATGAAAGCGGATTTAAAACGGGTATTATGGCATTTTGTGATCTTGTAGTTGATTACATGAATATGAAATAGGGAAAATATAAGTTGTCAAATTAAGAAGGTTTAAACTAAAGAATATTAACTGCAGCTTCTTAGATATATGGAATATGCTCTGACCGAAGGCATAGAAGACCGAAAAGCTCAAAGGGCGGGTTTAACAGATATTATAATTTTTTGACCCGCTATAAGTTTCTCCCTTAATACCTTTGTCTTAATTAATCAAAAATTATGAATCGTTTTCGTTTTTGTGTTGTTGCTGTTTTATCGCTTTCTTTTCAGGTTAGTACAGCTCAAAAGTTAAAGAAGGCTGACAAAGCAATTTTTTCCAACCTTCATCATCATATCGAATATCTGGCCAGCGATAAGCTCGAGGGGAGGCGTACCGGTACCGAGGGAGAAAAACTGGCCATGGAGTATATCAGTAGCCAATTTAAAAATACCGGATTAACCGCAAAGGGTACAGATGGTTATTATCAGGCCTTTGAAGTAGATGACGGAAAACAACTGAGCCCCTCTTCCTATCTTATCATTGATAACAATAAGTTGGAACCGGGGAAAGACTATTTCGTTTTTCCTTTCAGCCCCAATACTTCACTCGAAGCTTCTCCTTCCGTAGCGATCAAAGAGATCGGAATGCCCTGGTTCATTGACCTGGGTGAGGCATTAGAGGAAAACAAGAGCAATCCACACTTTGATGTATATGATTTTATTAAAAAGACAGTGAAAGGATCAAAAGAAAAAGGAGCCACTGCACTTTTCTTTTACAATTCTTCCGATATAGACGACCAACTCCGCTACGAGCCGAAAGACCGTTCAGAAACAGTAAGCATTCCGGTAGTATATGTTACAAAAAATGCCGCCTCAAAGTATTTTGAAGATGCCTCTGCCTCTTTCGATCTGAAATTAAAATTCACACTGGAAGAAAAGAAGCGTACCGGACATAATGTGATCGGGTATATTGATAATGGTGCTGCCACAACAGTAATCATCGGAGCCCACTTTGATCATCTGGGTTATGGAGAAGACGGCAATTCAAGACTGGCTTCAGGAGCGCACCTGATCCACAACGGTGCTGATGATAATGCAAGCGGCACAGCGGCATTGATAGAGCTGGCAAGAATGCTGAAATCATCCAAACTAAAGAATAATAACTATTTATTCATTGCTTTTTCCGGAGAAGAATTGGGATTATATGGCTCCAAATATTTTACCGACCATCCTACAATCGATCTGGAGAAAACAGATTATATGATCAATATGGATATGGTAGGGAGATTGAATGACAGCACTCATGTTCTTACCATAGGTGGATACGGCACTTCACCGGAATGGGGCCCTGTGTTTGCGTCTTTCAATAAAAAAAGATCAGGCCTCATTTTTAAATTTGACAGCAGCGGTACCGGGCCAAGCGATCACACTTCTTTTTACAGAAAAGACATTCCTGTGCTTTTCTATTTCACCGGACTTCATCCGGATTACCATAAGCCGTCCGATGATTATGATAAAATAAATTATAACGGCGAACTGGAAGTGATCAAAAATATATTTGCCGTGATTAGTTACCTTAATAACAAAAGCAGGTTGACTTTTACCAAAACAAGAGAGACTCAAACAACAACTTCTGCAAGGTTCAGTGTCACTCTGGGCATTATGCCGGACTATACTTATCCGGGGTCCGGGGTAAAAGCAGACGGAGTAATTGATGGGAAGCCGGCACAGAAAGCAGGCCTTCAGGCTGGTGATGTGATCATACAACTGGGCGATTTCAACGTCTCCACAATTGAAAACTATATGCAGGCATTGGGCAAGTTCAAAAAAGGCGAAAAGGCCATAGTGAAATTCAACAGGGGAGATAAAACAATGGAAGCTGAAGTGGAATTTTAAATGAGAGATTAATCGGTCCATTATGGCAGAAAAATATCCAAAGCTTCTGCTCGACAGTGAAGAGATGATCAGGGAGTTTTTTGAAGACACCCGGTTATTGGGGATCGTTGCTCCCATCAAAGACTATCAGATATGCTGGCATCTGAACAACAGGTTGTCCATGGACCTACGGGTAAATAATGAGATCGAAATTCAGTTGACACGGAAAAAAAGGAATTATTTTTTTTCTGTGTATGAATTTACAGAACCCGCAGGAACCCTTTCTCACTATATTTATAATAACCGTTTTGATGGCGAGTATTTATTACCCGAATTCAGGCATCTCGATTTTTTATGGCTGATGAAAGGGGATGCGGTAACTGCAGAAGAGATCCTTCAGCAAAGGATTGAATCGGTGAAGGCAATCATGGGAGTACAACTGGTCGTGGAGCTTACCAATGAAAAGATCAAAAACAAAGGGCATCTAATTTTTTAGTTCTTTATTCATCTAAAGCAAAATCCATGTGGCAGGAAACTGATAATAAGCTGTATAAAAAGTTTCAATTTAGAAATTTCAGCGAAGCTTTTGCCTTTATGACAAGAGTTGCAATAGAAGCAGAAAAAATGGATCATCACCCTCTGTGGACCAATGTATATAATACCGTAGAGATCTGGTTGTCCACTCATGATGCCGGTGATATGGTAACCGAAAAGGATAAATTGCTTGCTCAAAAAATTGATTCTCTGGTTCAGTCTTAACTCATACTGAAACTATGCCCTTGTCATCTACCATACTGATGGTACGTCCGGTCACTTTCGGGTTCAATGAAGAGACGGCCGCAAATAATTTTTTTCAAAACCGGACCTCTGAAACTCAGAAGGTGCAACAGCAGGCTATGAGTGAGTTTGAGAATATGGTGAACGTATTGCGAAGCCATGATATTGAAGTGATCGTATTTGAAGACACTGTCAATGATCCCAAGCCTGACGCTGTTTTTCCAAATAACTGGCTCAGCACTTCCCCTGATGGTATTGTTTCTGTTTTTCCCTTATATGCGGTCAACCGCAGAGCAGAGAAAAGAGATGATATCTTAAAATGGCTCAACGATAATTTTAAAGTAAAGGATATACAGGACTGGAGTGAATTTGAAGCAGAAGGGAGATTCCTGGAAGGTACAGGGAGCATGGTGGTAGACCACGACAATAAAATGATCTATGCGGCTATTTCTCCAAGGACCAACCTTTTTGTTCTGGAAAAATTTGCAGGGGCAAATAGCTATCAGGCAATGGTCTTTCTTGCAACCGATAAAAACGGAAACCCGGTGTATCACACCAATGTGGTGATGGCGCTGGGAGAAAACTTTGCAGTGCTGTGCGAAGAAGCTATTGAAGAGGAATGGGAGCTTATTGCCGTTCGGCAGCTACTGGAATCCACAGACCATAAGATCATACCGATCAGCAGGGATCAGATGATATCATTTGCGGGCAATATGATGGAAGTTAAAAACAAGGAAGGAAAAAATTTACTGGTGATGAGCCGTTCCGCTTTTGATTCTTTACATTATGATCAAAGACAGGCTTTGGGAAGCTTTGCTGAAATTTTACCTATTGCTGTTCCTACAATTGAAAATATCGGTGGGGGCAGTGTGAGATGCATGATGGCAGAAATCTTTTTAGAAAAGAAATAGAAAAGATTTTAAGAGGAGACAATGTTTATCTGAGGGAAAATTTAAATCATTGTTTTATCCGGACACGTTTTTTATTTGCTTTGATCATTTTTCCGATCAGAGGAGTGTTTTTTCCCAGCACAGCCCTCACTTCATCTAAAGAATCCGGCCTCACGCTGACCAATAATCCGCCATTGGTTTGAGGATCGGATAACAAGGATGAAGCTTCCTGGGTATTATCAATATTTTCAAAACTTACTTTTTCACCATAGCTGTTCCAGTTTCTGGTAACTGCTCCGGGAAATATTTTTTGTGACAGATAATCTCTCACTCCGTCTGTGAGTGGAATTTTATCATAGAAGACCTCGGCGCTCAGCCCGCTGCCTTCCGCCATTTCAATCAAATGTCCCAGCAATCCAAAACCGGTGACATCGGTCATTGCGGTCACTCCTTTGATTTTTCCCAGGTCTTCACCAATGCTGTTCAGTCTTGTCATTTGCCCAATCATTAATTTCTGATGTTCTTTTTTCAGAACTCCCTTTTTTTGTGCAGTGGAAAGAATTCCGACACCGAGAGGTTTAGTCAAAAACAAAAGGTCATTTTCCTCTGCAGTGTTATTTCTTTTCAGGTTTTCATTAGAAACAATTCCTGTAACTGCTAAACCGAATATCGGTTCCGGAGCATCAATGCTGTGTCCTCCGGCCAAAGGGATTCCCACTTCGTGGCAAGCAGATCTTCCTCCTTCAATTACCCTTTGGGCAATTTCCGTTGAAAGTTTTTCAACAGGCCAGCCAAGAATGGCAATGGCCATGAGCGGCTTTCCTCCCATGGCGAATACATCGCTGATGGAATTGGCTGCGGCTATTCTTCCGAAGTCAAAAGCATCATCTACAATGGGCATAAAAAAATCAGTGGTGGAGATCAGCGCTGTCCCGTTCCCGAGGTCATACACTGCTGCATCGTCTCTGCTGCTGTTGCCGACAAGGAGTTTATCATTCGCCGGAATTGTGATCTGCGTTTTGAGGATCTCGTCTAAAACTTTCGGAGATATTTTACATCCGCATCCTGCACCATGGGAATAATGAGTGAGTAATACAGGTTTTTGTGTTGCGGGAATTGAATCGTGGATCATCCTGCAAATCTCGATGAATTATTGAAAGCAAAATGTTACTTTTTCCGGCGGAGCATGATGGCTGCATTGGTCTTCAGGTCAGCACTGAACCGTACCTGATGTATGTCATCACCATCATGTATGACCAGTAAACCCGTATTGGGCGGATATTTCCCTAAATTTTCTGCATAGAGTACCAGAATTATAGAGTCTCCCATATCCGGTATGAGATGAATGGTTCTTTTAATGGCGGTTGCCTTTAATCCTTCTTTGGCAATGATTATATTGCCATTGAGAAGAACGCTTACCGTATCGCCATCAATTTCACCATTGTCGTATAAGGAGAGTTCAAGACTGTCCGACTTTATATCAACAGAAGGTGTGAAAACAAAACTTCTTTCCTGAACGAGTGCAGCGGGACCGTCTTTACTGACGATCACGGGTCTGTCAGTCAGAGAAATATTATTGTTTCCAACCGGGTCTGTTTTTCTTCTTTCCGTTTTATTCAATGCGACCGGATCTTCTTTTACTCTTGCAGGTAATTTCACCGGATCTGTTTCTACACCCGATTTTGCCAATACTGATATGTTTTTATTTGCATCTTCATTGCTGACTGGAATATTTGTTTTTGTGATCTCAGCTTTATTTTTTTGAGTGGCAGTACCTGAAATAGCAGTGGCTTTTGAATTGTTGGGTTTATTTATTGCCAACTGTTCAACATGTTTCTTTTCTTCGTTATAAAAAGGAAGTTTTTCGGCAAGTTGCATTTCTTCCAGGTGCGGGAATATTTTTGAACGACTCAGGTCATTTTCCTCTTTTAAAGAGACAGTGCCGGTTAATGCATAATAATTTTTGGTTTTGTTGGTCTTCCAGGTGCCGTCCAGATGCCAGGTGCTATCCTGTTTATTCATTCTGAAAATACTGGTCACCTTAACTCCTTTGTCCAGTTTACCGCGGAAATTATAGGATAAGATCTCATCATCTTTCACTTCGCATACATCCCCGTCTATTTTGCCTTTTACCCTTTTCAGGATATAATAGAGTGTATCATTGATGATGAATTCGCTGCGTGAGTAGCCATATACCTTACCCCGGTATTCGGTTAGTGCGATCTCGAAAGACTGTTCTTTTCGGATAGTGGAACTATCATTGCTTAAAGTTCCGGTCCATAATCCGGTTAATTGTTTTTGTCCCCAGAGAAGGCAGGGGAAAAATGCGAAGGCTGTTAGTTTAGCTATCTTCAGAATGATATTGGTATGCAGAGACAAGATTATCGGCGTTTTCTATAGTTACTGAATCACAATCAACCTCATACAATAACGAATGAACTTCCTTTCGATTGTGTAAGGCTTTTAAATAATGCTTGTCATAGTACTTCAGCAGTATCCTGAAACTTTCAGAAATATTTCCATCCATAAGGTATTGAGTGGCATTCTTTGCATTCAGCCCGCCAAGCCGATCCTTTATTCTGCCTATGGCCTCCACCAGTTTTTTTCTGTCAAAGCAACCGTATTCATCAACAATTTGTTTCAGCCTCACTTCAAAAGGTATTTTTAAAAAATAAATCCGGGAGCGCCGCATGGTATCCCAGAGATCGTTTGGAAGATTGACCAGGCCGATCCGCTGGCTTTCATCCTCTATCCAGATGGAAGGTTCTGAATTACCGCGGACAGCCTTTTCATTGGCCATTGCTTCTTTTATTCTAAGTTCTTGTGCAAGCAGATTTTCAAACATCTCCTGGCCGGGCTGTTCCTGCATTTCAATATTTCCGAAAGCAGAACCTTTATGTTTAGCTATTCCTTCCAGGTCAATGACCGTTTCCCCTCTTTTTTCCAGCTCTTTGATCAATGCCGTTTTTCCGGAACCCGTGAATCCCCCCAAAACCTTGAGATCATAATGCTGTTTGAAAGTATCGAGGACAAAATGCCTGAATTTTTTATAACCACCGATCAGTGTATATACCTTAAAACCATATAGGTCCATAAGCCAGGCAACGGCAGCGCTGCGCATGCCTCCCCGCCAGCAGTAGATGAACAGAGGCTCCGGGCTTTCCTGCCGAAGGGTTGCTAATGTGCTGATCTCTTCGACCATCTTTCTCATCTTCGGCCCGAAATAATCCAAAGCAATTTTTATGGCAGCTTCACGGCTTTCCTGTTTATAAGCAGTACCAACAACTTTTCTTTCTTCATCGGTGAACAGGGGTAGATTGTATGCTCCGGGGATATGAGCATGTTTGTATTCTGAAGGGGAACGTACATCTATCAAAATATGATCATTCGAGAAGCCGAGAAATTGTTCGATATGTATTTTTTCAAAAGGCAAGAAATCTGGATCAAAATATTTACCGGAAGTTAATTGATTTTGAAAAAAAGAGTCCGCTAATCTTGCGAACTCTGAATTTTTTTAAATCCTGTAAAGATCAGGAATGTAATAGCCTTAACCATTCATGCTTGCCAGGAACTCTTCATTGCTCTTGGTCCCCCGCATACGCTTCAGTAATTCATTCATGGCTTCTTCAGTATTCATGTCTGTTAGATAAACACGAAGCAGATTCATGCGTTGCAGTACATCTCTTTCGAGCAACAGATCATCACGACGGGTAGAAGATGCTGTGAGGTCAATGGCAGGATAAATGCGTTTGTTGGAAAGACGCCTATCCAGTTGCAATTCCATATTACCGGTTCCTTTGAATTCTTCAAAGATCACCTCATCCATTTTACTGCCTGTATCAATAAGAGCTGTTGCAAGAATAGTGAGTGAGCCGCCATTTTCGATTTTTCTGGCTGCACCAAAAAACTGTTTGGGTTTTTGCATTGCATTTGCTTCCACACCTCCGGATAATACTTTACCGCTTGCAGGGGCAACGGTATTATGTGCACGGGCAAGACGGGTTATGGAATCGAGCAGGATCACTACATCATGACCACATTCTACCAGGCGCTTTGCTTTTTGTAATGCGATGGTTGATACTTTAACGTGCTTTTCTGCCGGTTCATCAAAAGTGGAGGCGATCACTTCTGCTTTCACGCTTCTTTCCATATCTGTAACCTCTTCCGGACGTTCATCCACCAGCACTACCATTAAATAACACTCAGGATGGTTTTCCGCAATAGCATTGGCCACCGCTTTTAACAGCATTGTTTTACCGGTCTTTGGCTGCGCCACAATCAATCCTCTTTGCCCTTTACCGATCGGAGTGAATAGATCCATGATACGTGTTGACATATCGCTTGGACTGGTGAACAGATTCAGTTTCTCGTAAGGGAATAACGGAGTCAGATAATCAAAAGGTACACGATCCCTTACTTCTTCGGGGCTTTTGCCATTGATGGTATCCACTTTTAATAAGGCAAAATATTTTTCTCCCTCTTTGGGTGGCCTTACCGCTCCGAAAACAGTGTCCCCTGTCTTTAATCCAAAAAGTTTTATTTGAGATGGAGATACATAAACATCATCAGGAGAAGACAAGTAATTGTAATCAGAAGAGCGAAGAAATCCATAACCATCAGGCATCATTTCCAATACACCTTCTGACATGATCACGCCATCAAACTCTATATTGAAAACCTGGTCACGCCGTGGCGGATATACTTTCTGCGTTGCTTCTGCCGGGGCTTCAGTTTCAACTTTTTCAGTTACTGCTTCATCGGAGCCTTCCTTTGAAATTTCATCGGCTTCATGTTTGTTTCTTAACTCTTCCTGGAGGGCTGCTTTCTCTTTCAAGTCAATAGTTTCTTTTTCTTCAATTCTTCTGCGACCTCTTTTAGGTTGTACTTTTTCTAAAACGGGCTCCTGTCTGCTTTCTTTTTTAGGGGGCATATTGGGTTTTTTAAAAGATTTTTTATCTGTTTCAGGCTCTTCCACCAATGCTTCTTCCGTGGTAAGACTTGTGGAGGTTTTAATAATGCGTTTCCGTTTGGACTTGTCGTCACTACTGCTCTTTTTTTCGCTGGCGATCAATGCCTGGCGATCCAGAATTTTGTAAACCAGGTCCTGCTTTTCCAGTTTTTTTGCATTAGGAATTTTTAGTTGCTCGGCTATATCCAGCAACTCAGGAACGAGCATATCGTTCAGTTGGAGAATGTCGTACATAAAAAATATTAAAGTTTATCACTGAACCTCTTTCACCAATCTTAAAGTTTGAAAACGATTTGTATTTAAGTGAACGGAATTTGAAATTAAACTGGTAAGCTGCAGGAAATGAAAGGAACTTAACAGCTGTTTTCCGTTGCAATGATACGGCGAAAATCAGAAAAACCAAAATTTTTTGTTTCTGAAAAGCTGATTATAGGTGCATTAGGCATGCCGGAGGAGCCTGTGGTTCAGTTCCGTATTGTACCTTTGCGGCTCTTATTTATGTTTTAATATGTTCAATAAAAGAGTGTTAATAAAAAATCTGCTGAACCTGGAGCCCGATAATCAAAAAGTGAGTGTAATGGGATGGGTTCGCACTTTTCGAAACGATCAGTTCATAGCATTGAATGACGGATCAACAAATAAGAATCTTCAGGTGGTATTGGAACTGGGAAAGTTTGATAATGAGTTGCTGAAACGAATCACCACTTCCGCTGCACTAAAGGTAGATGGTGTAGTAATTCCCTCTCCCGGAAAGGGGCAAAAGCTGGAAATAAAAGCAACCTCTGTAGAGATCCTTGGTGATTCAGACCCTGAAAAATATCCGCTTCAGCCCAAGAAACACAGCCTTGAGTTTCTAAGGGAAATAGCACATCTCCGGTTTCGTACCAACACTTTTGGGTCTGTGTTCAGGGTTCGCCATGCACTGGCGTTCGCCATTCATGAATTTTTCAATGACCGTGGATTTTTGTACATGCATACTCCTATTATTTCGGCGAGTGATGCAGAGGGTGCCGGCGAGTTATTTCACGTGACCACTCTACCGCTCAATAATGTTCCGAAGAATGAGGATGGTTCCGTAAACTTCAATGAGGATTTTTTTCAGCGTAGTACCAACCTGACTGTAAGCGGGCAACTGGAAGCGGAGTTGGGGGCAACGGCTTTTGGAAACGTTTATACTTTCGGCCCTACCTTCCGGGCAGAGAATTCCAATACGGCCAGGCATCTTGCCGAGTTCTGGATGATAGAACCGGAAATGGCTTTCTATGATCTGGAAGATAATATGGACCTGGCTGAGGACTTTATCAAATACATTATAAAATATGCTGTTGATCATAACAGGGAAGACCTGGAATTTCTGACACAGCGCCTGGAAGAAGAAGAAAAACAATTGCCACTGGAAAAACGAAATGAGATGAAACTGCTGGGAAAACTGGAGTTTGTTCTTCAGCACCAATTCGAACGTATCACTTATACGGAGGCGATCGATATTTTAACAGAAAGCAATTACAACAAGAAAAAGAAATTTCAGTTCCCCATTACAGGATGGGGAATGGATCTGCAGAGCGAACATGAACGCTACCTTGTTGAGAAACATTTTAAAAAGCCCGTTATAATCAGAAATTATCCCAAAGAGATCAAAGCATTTTACATGCGGCAAAATGATGATGGGAAAACAGTAGCGGCTATGGATATCCTTGTTCCTGGTATCGGTGAAATTGTAGGAGGTTCACAAAGAGAAGAAAGGCTGGACAAACTGGAACAAAGAATGAAAGAGATGAATATTCCCGAAAAAGATTTGTGGTGGTATCTTGATATAAGGAGATACGGTACTGTTCCGCATGCAGGATTCGGATTGGGCTTTGAAAGAATAGTCCAGTTTGTGACCGGTATGGGCAATATCCGTGATGTCATTGCTTTTCCACGCACTCCCGGAAATGCAGAGTTCTGATTCCTTTATTCATGAACGCACATGATCGGGATTTTTGATTCAAATACAAGCTGCTTGGTGGAGCTTGGTTTGAAAATGCTTTCCAGAAGTTTGTGCTTTTTAGGAATGGCAATGATGAGGTCCAGGTTATTTTCTTCGGCAAACTTGTTAATACCATCTTCAATATCCTGATGTTCTATAAAATGGTAAGAAGGATTGATGTCTTCCAGCATGGTGTGCAGTAATAAAGACTGTTCCGGTGTGTCCGGTTTGAACCTGCGGTTTTCATAATCTACATTTAGTACATATAATTCACTATTGAATACACTGATAATATCTTTTATAAAATGAATGGGAGTGGATTCGATCACTTTTTTGAAATCACAGGCAAAACCGATCTTTTTAATTCCTTGTCCGTATTCTTTTCCGGGAGGCACACAGAATACCGGCCAGCTAAGATGCCTGATGGCAGTTAATGTCACACTTCCGAACATGACTCTTTCGAGGCCTGTGGCGCCTTTTGTTCCCATCACTACAGCAAAAGGATTGATCTTATTGCAATAATTTTCCAGTTCATCCACCACATTTCCCAGTCTTGCCTCGGTATAAACTTTGATCTTTCCGGAAGTAATGCGTTCAACAGATGCTTTAAGGTCTGCAAGTTTTTCTTCAACACTGTTTCTGATCTCATCCAGTGATACTACAACAACAGGAACATCAGAAACGCTGACCGGTACCTGGTAAACGTGCATCAGAATAATGTTGGCATTGATCGCTTTTGCCATATCCACTCCATAGTTCATTGCATTGGTGGCAATGGGAGAGAAGTCGGTGGGGATGATTATTGTTTTCATAATAATTTGTTGAAGTAAAAGTAGGCAGGTACAGCGGAATAACAGGATGATCGGCGTCAGCCGGTGCAATGATTTTATTATTCAAAGATCCGATAAAGAAAAAATATTCAACCCTCGGTATAAACTGGCCTGTTTGATTATGTAAAGATGACTGTTTGTTGTCGGTACATGAATTCTCATTATGATATTTTGATCATGTTTCCTTTTTCCGATAAACTCCTAAGAGATATTTCCTGTGAGATAATATTTAGCTTGTCATTATATAATTCTATTTGATACCTGTACATACCGGGATCATAATGTGCTAAAAATTCAAAACAGAGGTGATTATTCTTTGAGTTAGTTGAGCCGGAAAATCGAAACATTGGCTTAATCAAATTGAATTGATTTTTAAAAATCAAAAATTTTCTACTCTACCAATTTGATTATTAATATATTATAATAAAAAATAATGTACCCCTTCAGTTATTTTAAAAATATGGTACTATATGATACATAGTACCAATTATCACCCTATCTTTGTTCCGGATTTGAAAAAACAGGCATATGAATATCGAGAATACACAAAGCCAGATGAAGAAAGGGATATTGGAATTTTGTATCCTTTCTGTTATCCGCAGAGGCGAAGCATACCCAAGTGACATTGTGGAAGACATGAAAGCTGCCAATCTTAAGATACTTGAAGGAACGCTTTATCCCCTGCTTACCCGGCTAAAAAATGCAGAGATGCTGACCTACCGGTGGGTGGAAAGCAGTTCCGGCCCGCCCAGGAAATATTTTTCCCTGACCGAAAAGGGAGAAAGATTTTATAAGGAGTTGGAACAAACCTGGACTGAACTGGCTTATGGAGTGAATACTCTTACCAATAAAAAGCCTGAAAAACCAAATGACCATCAATAATCATTTTCAACAAGAAAAAAGTTCATAATGAAAAGGATCATTAATATCAATCTCAGCGGGCGGGTGATACCGATAGAAGAATCGGCTTACGAAAAACTCCAGGCCTACGTAGAAAGCCTGCGCCGTCATTTCGCCAGCGAAGCCGGGCGTGATGAGATCATCAACGACATTGAAAGCCGTATTGCAGAGTTGATGAATGAAAAAATAAGAAAAGGCGCCGACCATATTGTGGATGCTGATGTTGATGAGATTGCTGCTTCCATGGGAAGGCCCGAAGACTTTGATATGGAAGAAACTTCATCAACACAAGGTCAGGGATCACAACAAGAGCGGTCGTCTTATAGTGGTTATTCCGAAAAGACTGAACGTAAAAGGCTTTACCGTGATTCGGACGACAGGATTATCGGAGGCGTTTGTTCGGGTATTGCCAATTATTTGAATGTTGATCCGGCCATCGTTCGTATTTTATTTGCCATTATAACCTTTGGTGGTTTTGGCCTGGGCTTCGTTATCTATTTTCTTCTATGGATCGTGTTGCCTTCCCGGCAAAGCGAAGGGTTTTCGGGAAAAAGATTATACCGGAATCCCGATGACAGGGTGATCGGTGGTGTTGCAGGCGGATTGGCAGCATATTTCAATATGAAAGCATCAACACTCCGTTTGATCTTTGCAGCTCCGATCCTGTTGAACATCTTTTTTAATATTCTTAATGTATTTAGCTGGGGACATAGTTTCCACTTCTTTCCTAATATCTTTTTCGGATCATTGAGCGGAACATTTTTCCTTGCTTACATCATTTTATGGATTGTATTGCCTGAGGCAAGAAGTCCCTATGAAAAAATGGAGATGCGTGGTGAAAAGGTGGATGTAAATTCAATCAGGCAAAATGTGCAGGAAGGTATTCAGCAATCCAGGGATCACCTGAGAGAATGGGGCAACGAAGTAAAAGAGACTGCTCAAAATTTAGGTAATAAAGCAAAAGCTTTTGCCAATACAAGGGGAAAAGCATTCGCCTCCGAAGCAGGTGAAGCCGCCCGCAGGACCGGCCAGGGTATTGGAAACTTTATCGGAGTACTGTTCAGGGTCTTCTTTTTGTTCATCGCCGGTTCCATTGCCTTTGCATTGTTTGTTGCCTTTATCGCATTACTGTTTGGCGGGGTAGCCTGGTGGCCGGTCAACAATTTTTTATGGACCAGTAGCAGCCAGCAGGCATATGCATGGGGCACTTTACTATTCTTTATCGGGGTTCCTTTGATAGCATTCATCACATGGATTATACGTCGCATTCTCAGGGTACGTTCAAAAAGCGGCTATCTGGGATGGATATTCGGAGGATTATGGGTAATAGGATGGGTTGCAGTAACCCTGTTTGCAAACAGTATTTCGAGAGATGTCAGAGTATATGGACATATAGATTCCCCTGTTTCCATAACACAACCTGTACGGGGAAAAATGATTGTGGAAGTTCCCGAACCTGAATTGAGATATACGGGAAATTTTGCCTGGATAGACGAAGGCTCTGCGGGCTGGGATATGTCAGATGATACACTTAAGCTTTCAGGAGTGAGGTTTGATGTGGTTTTAAGTGAGGATTCCGATTATCATGTTGTATTGAAAAAATTCAGTTCGGGAAGGGACCTGGCCGATGCACGCTCCAGAGCAGAAAAGATCCAATACCCTGTTACTTATAAAGACAGTATTCTTGATCTTGGAAGCGGATATGCCATTGATAAGAACAGCAAATTCCGCTGGCAAAAAGTTCATGTGGAAATAAGAGTGCCTGCCGGAAAAAAGATCCGGTTTGATGAAACAGTGAAGGAACGTCTTAATCCTTTTAATTTCAGAGTCATGAAATACCGCAATTGGAAAGATGGATTCCGTCTTGAAATAAATGATAATAATAATTTTCTCTGGGACGTAAATACTGATTATACAATGAGCAATGATGGAAGACTGATAGGTCCTGACGGAAGTAGTATAAAGAGCAACGGAGATTATCGTTATAGCCCCGGCAGAAATAATGAAGATATTGATAAAAAGATCAGGGATGCTGAAAAAGAGTTGAATGACCTGAAAGAAAAGAAGAAAATGCAGGAGGAAAAGAAGCAAGATGGTCCGGTTGGTATTTTAAACAATATTCCTGCCGGATCAGAAATGGGAATGGCTGTTATAGCTCCATCGCCGATCCTAGATCTGCTCGGGAAGTTCAATTAGGAAAAAGAAAAGGATACTTCATTAAAGAACAGAAAAATTAATTTATTAAGTTCCATAATAAATTCTACCGGGTAACGGTATCATCTGAAGTATTTTCAATTTGAAGTAAAAAAAAACACCCCGGCTTTCTCAACCTTTGATGGACAGGTACGCAAAAGTTTTTATTCTACATTTGCAGCAATTTTAAATTGCTGAATGAAAACTACTCCTTTTACTGCCAAACATATTATGCTGGGTGCGAAAATGGCTGAGTTTGCCGGGTACAACATGCCGATCAGTTATTCAGGCATCAATGATGAACATAATGCCGTGAGGAAAAATGCGGGTGTCTTCGATGTGAGTCACATGGGTGAATTCATTTTAAAAGGAGAAAATGCGCTGGACCTCATTCAGCGGGTTACCTCCAATGATGCTTCCAAACTTACGGCAGGTAAGATCCAATACAGCTGCTTCACCAATGATTCAGGAGGCATAGTGGATGACCTGCTGGTTTATTGCTTTAAAGAGAACAGCGAATATATGCTGGTGGTGAATGCTGCAAATATTGAAAAGGATTGGAACTGGATCATGAAGCACAACAGTAAAGGAGTGGAGATGGAAAACATCTCTGATAGAACCGGATTGCTGGCAATCCAGGGGCCAAATGCAACAAAGATCCTTCAGCCGCTTACTGATATGGATATCCTCAATCTGAAATACTACACTTTTACAAAAGGAAAATTTGCGGGGGTGGACAATGTGCTGATCAGCGCTACCGGATACACCGGCGCAGGCGGCGTGGAAATATATTTTGAAGAGCTGCAAACAGGAGGGCAAAGTAATGCAGATAAAATATGGGATGCCATTTTCGGGGCCGGTGCACCTGAAGGAATAAAACCTGCGGGGCTTGGCGCCAGGGATACATTGAGGCTGGAAATGGGTTTTTGCCTGTATGGGAATGATATTGATGATACCACGTCACCACTGGAGGCCGGCCTGGGATGGATCACTAAATTTACCAAAGATTTTACGGCACGGCCGATTTTGGAAAAACAGAAATCAGAAGGAATTAAAAGGAAACTGGTTGGTTTTGAAATGACAGACCGGGGCATTCCCCGTCATGGTTATGAGATAAAAGATGCTTCGGGATCACACATTGGTGTTGTGACATCGGGCACTCAATCTCCCAGCCTGAATAAAGCCATAGGAATGGGATATGTGGATGTAAAAGATTCAATGATTGATTCGGAGATCTTCATTTCGGTAAGGGATAAATTGCTAAAAGCAAAAGTGGTAAAGCTACCATTCAGTTGAATTAAAACTGCGAAAGGGGAGAAGGAAATCAGTGCCGGATTATGATATCGTCTTTAAAGTTTTAATTTTGAATATCTGAATATCTGATGCAAACCATTCATCTCACTACATTCATTAAGGCGCCGGTACAGATCGTTTTTGATCTCAGCCGCCACATAGAGTTACACAAGCGGTCCATGACCTCCTATAATGAAGAGGCAGTGGCTGGTACACGGTTCGGATTGCTGGAAAGAGATGAAACAGTGACCTGGAAAGCAAAACACCTTTTTAAAAAAAGGTTGTTGCGAGTGAAAGTAACGGATCTGCAAAAACCCGATCATTTTGTTGATGAGCAACTGAGTGGTGATTTTAAGACAATGAAACACGAACATTTTTTTAAGCCCTGCGAGAACGGGACCATTATGATCGACATGTTTCATTACGATATCCCTTATGGCTTTTTCGGAAAACTGTTTGACCGTTTTTATCTCTTCCGTTATCTCACACGGCTGCTTCAGCAGAGGAATAATGCCATTAAAGAATATGCCGAGAGCGAAAAATGGAAAATGCTGCTTATAAAATAGGCTTGATTCCCGTTCGATTTATTCCGTTATTTTTGTATTCATCTGTACATGAATACACAACCAACACTTTTTACATCTTTTTCCCCGGCACTTTTGCATTTGTATGATCTCAGCGACAGCATTGTCGTGATCATTGATATTTTAAGGGCTACTTCCACCATCTCCACTGCACTTTTCAATGGTGCAAAAGCAGTGATACCTGTTGACAGTATCAGCCGTTGCATCGAACTGGGAAGACAGATAGAGGGAATAACCGCAGGTGAAAGGGATGGAAAAATAGCGGAAGGCTTGCAACATGGTAATTCCCCTTTTGAATATCCGAGGGAATTTGTTGAAGGAAAGACGCTGGTATTCACCACCACCAACGGCACCCGGCTTCTGCAGATGGCGCTGGACAAGGGCGCAACAGAAATCGTAACAGGAGCTTTTTCAAACATATCAGTACTTTGTGATTATCTCATGGTGATGAAGCGGAATGTGGTTCTGGCATGTGCTGCCTGGAGAGACAGGATTAATTTGGAAGATTCATTGTTTGCAGGGGCGGTCATTCATGAAGTGGGAAAATATTTTTCCATCAACTGCGATTCGTCGAATATAGCACGGTCCATGTATGAAAGCGCAAAAGAGGACCTGGTTGGATTTATGCAAAAAAACAATGCTTCTCATTATCACAGGCTGATGGGATTCGGTTTGGAAAAAGATATCCGTTATTGCCTCACTCCTGATTTGGCCAATGTGCTTCCGAAATATGATAACGGGAAATTGACCGTTCAATAATTCATGGCATTCGGAACCGGATATCCGGACAGACCAATGACGAAATGAATTTATTTGATGGGGCAGATCTGAGAAAAGAAAAATCTACTAAGATACTTTATTTTACTCTCAATTTTCCTGAATAAAATTATTTTTATTTTTCCTTTCTTAATAAGAAAATCCTCCCTGCTTCCTGCTACTTTTGCAGATTAACCTTTTCTGATATAATCGAATAAAAAATTAAGTTTTGGCTTTACCGCACCTTATCAAGTACGTTTATACCCATGGAACTGATGAAGTGATACGAAGAGGAAAAAAGATCCATGCCATCGGGTTTGTGGAATTGGCGGATTATGATGACCTGTTTGGCTCTGCAATACTCCGGGTGAAAGATGACAGCTACGCCACTTATTACAAAGTGTATGTTCAGAAAATAAAAGATCCAAAGTTTGTATCTCTCCGTTGCGGATGCCCGTACAACTTAGGTGATATTTGCCGCCACGAAGCAGCCGCATTATTTTTTTTACAGGACCTGATAGATAAAGGCCAGTTGTATCCCGGCGAAGTGCAATACGATCAGCGGCATACGGTGATAAAAATGAAAGCCATTGACCTGAGGTCACTTCGTTTGCTTTCTTCCCCCGAAGTATTTGCCGATGCAGAAAGATATTTAAGAGTTCAAAAAGCCAAGATCGAATCTGCCGGAAATGAAAGGGTGAAAGCTATCGTTCATCTTCACGGTAAAGAATACAGGGTGATCATCAACAAAAATGAAGAAAGGAATTTTGACACCAGTTGCGATTATGAGGATAGGGAGCATCCTTTGTGCCTGCCCAAGGTTATAGTATTCCTTCAACTATTGAATTCATACGGTTCCAATTATTTTGACAGTATCAGAAACTGGGACAAGGAAAAGAATAAACTGCTGGAAGCTTATGGATATTCGCTGAATGATGACCTGAACGGAAAGTTTGAATTTGTTTATAAGGAGGGAAAACCTTTTTTGCGGGTGCTGGACAGCAATATCAAAAGAGTGGCGCCCGTGCCGCAACCGGTACGGCCTGTCGTTGTCATGCCGCAACCTGAAATTACAGAACCCGAAGTACAACAGGAAGAGAACGGTGTTTCCGAGAGGATCGGTGTCGTTTTCAACTTTAATAGAAAAAGCTATCCCTATTTCAGTATAGATGCGGTCATTGGTGAAGTGGATGATAAGGGAACAGAGTTTGAAGGCAAAGTTGAAAAACTGGACCTTAGCCGGTTTGTGAATACAAACAGTCTTTGTGAAGAAGACAAACAGGTACTTACTTTACTTCGCAAGCTGCAGGATGGCGAGATCAACAAATACATCAGCCGCAATTCTCCTTTTTCCGGAATCTGGGAAAATATTATTCATCAGGACGAAGAAGATCTGCCTGCCGAAACCAAAGAGTTGATGGCGGAATATCTTTTACCCAAACTAAAAAAGTTATTTGCTGAATCCGCTCACAATCCCCTTTTCTTTTTATTGCCCGGAAGAAAATCATTCAAATCAAATAACCTGGAATCATTACAGGTCATGACCGATGAAGCGGTTCCATATTTTTTTGTAAAGAAGAATTCATATTATTCAATTCAGTGCCGGGTGAAGGCAGCCGGCATGGAGTATGAACTGGCATACAACGAAAGTAATTGCCCTCTTTTCTTTCTTTATAATCATCAGATCTTTTTATGGAAAGATATTGATGTGATTCAGTTGGTGGAAAAGTTTTTACCTGATGGCATCATGGAGACCCCTGCAGCAGAATGGAGTAAAACACTAAGCCAATTCATTGTGCCTCTTGCCAAAGAATACAAAGTAAATTTTGAACAATCGCTGATCCTTGAAGTAAAAGACGGCAATCCCGATGTAAAATTATTTTTATCCGAAAAAGGAGACTTCCTTGTTTTTCAACCTTTATTTTCTTATAAAGGATATGAGACCAAACCAAGGGACAGGGATGCGATAGTGGTGCCGGCGGGAGATGAGGTGGTGATCGTGTATCGAAACAGGGAAAAGGAAAATACATTTATACATAAACTACAGGCGCTTCATTCCAATTTCATTCATAATGAAGACAACCGGTCGCTGGCATTGAAAGGTACGGATGTTTTGAAGAATAACTGGTTTTTCCTGTTTGTGGATGCAATGAAAGAAATGAAGACACCGGTATTCGGTTTTGAAGCGTTAAAGAATTTCCGGTTCAACACTGCCAAGCCCCAGACCAGGATCTTCATCAGCAGCAATACGGATTGGTTCGATGCAAAAGTGGACATTGTGTTTGGCGATCAGAAAGTGACCGTGGCAGAAGTGAAAAGAGCGCTGGCCAATAAACAGCAGTTCGTTCAGTTGAGTGATGGAACCCTTGGCATACTGCCGGAAGAGTGGGTGAAAAAGTATTCATTGCTCTTCAGGATGGGAGAAGGAAAATCGGATTCACTGAAACTCTCCCACTATCACCTTAGTGTGGTGGATGAACTGTATGAATCACGTAACGAGAATGAACTGGTGATGCAACTGGAAGAAAAATACAACCGGCTAAAGAAATTCAATAAGATCAATGAAATCCCTCCTCCGGTGCATTTGAAAAAGATATTGCGCCCCTACCAGGTAGCAGGTTATCAATGGCTGAACTATCTGAGTGAAGTGGGCTGGGGCGGAATCCTTGCAGACGACATGGGATTGGGGAAAACGGTGCAGGCATTATCTTTTTTGGAACAATACAAAAAACAAAATGGCGGAATAAAAGCGCTGGTCGTTTGCCCTACTACTCTTATTTATAACTGGGAAAATGAGATCAGGAAATTCACTCCGGCGCTGAACTACAGGATACATCATGGCAGCACAAGGACAAGAGCAAAAGAAGAATTTCTGAATCATGACATAAGCATCACGACTTATGGCACTCTGCGAAGCGATATCAAGCTAATGACAGGAATTGAATTCGATTACCTGATCCTGGATGAATCGCAGGCGATCAAAAACCCGCTGAGCAAAGTGACCAAAGCTGCGGGCCTGCTGAATGCAAAACACCGCCTTTGCATGAGCGGCACGCCGCTTCAAAACAATACATTTGACATTTTTGCCCAAATGAATTTTTTGAATCCCGGCATGCTGGGCACTATGGAATTTTTCCGCCAGGAATTCTCAATACCCATTGATAAGTTTGGTGAGGAGGACCGCAAAGATCATTTGAGGAAGATCCTTTATCCTTTTATACTCCGCCGTACCAAAGAGCAGGTAGCAAAAGACCTTCCTGAAAAACAGGAAATGATCCTTTTCTGCGAAATGGAAGACGACCAGCGAAAAATATATGATGCCTACCGCAATGATTTTCGTGACAAGATCATGGGAACAATAAAAGAGCAGGGCATCCAGCGTTCGCAGCTTACCATATTGCAGGGATTGATGAAGCTGCGGCAGATCTGTGATTCGCCTGCCATACTGAATGAACCTGAAAAATTCGAGAATCATTCCATCAAGCTGGAAGAGCTGGCCAGGGAGATTACGGAAAACATTAGTAATCACAAAGCGCTGATCTTTTCACAATTCCTGGGCATGTTGTCACTCATCAAAGGGAAGCTGGAAGAGCTGGGTGTGAAATATGAATACTTCGACGGAAGCACTTCAGCTCCGGACAGGGAAACGGCGATTCAGAGTTTTCAGAATAATGAAAGTGTCCGGGTGTTTTTGATCTCCCTGAAAGCGGGCGGAGTGGGTTTGAATCTGACGGCAGCCGATTATGTTTATATCGTGGATCCCTGGTGGAATCCAGCGGTGGAACAACAGGCCATTGACCGTACACACCGCATCGGTCAGACTAAAAATATTTTTGCCTACCGCATGATCTGCAAGGATACCATAGAAGACAAAATTCTGAAACTACAGGAAAAGAAAAGAGCGCTGGCCAAAGATCTGATTGCAGACGATACCTCTTTTGTAAAGAGCCTGACCAAAGAAGATGTGGAATATCTGTTCAGTTAAGAATATTTACATTATCACCTCAGCTTTATTTTGGGCCAGGGATTACGGACTTAAATAGATTTTTTTTCCGTTTAATAAGATAGCCGGCTCTGTGTGTGAAATTCGAGTTCTGTTCTTAAACACTGCCCTGAAAACCTTAAAATACCGGGAAAGAATAAAAAATGTCCGCCAACCAGCGGACATTTATAATGTATGGATTAGTAAGAAGTATTTTATTTTCTCCTGGTATAACTTTCAGCGGCATTGGAAGAGCCTGTGATGAGGACGGCCAATACCGATTTTAGCAAAAGAAAGACATTCAGGGAAGGTTTGTAATACTGATGATAGATCTTTGCCTGTTCATAGGCATGTTCGATACGTTTATTCTTCATAATTACGGTCATTAATTTCTATGTAACGAAAAAAGGAAAGGAAAATTATACAATAATTTTTTGATGCGCTAATTTTTACTCTTGTTTTAAAGTTAAAAATGATATTCTTTAAAAATTTCGTAAAAACACCTGTTCTGAATACGATAAAGCGATCCCGGTTAGTGGCGGCACGAAGCAATTGAAAAGTAATATCCAATAAAATTCAGTGTGGCCGATAGCCACCTCTTATTTTTTATTTTCAATCAAAAAATTTAGCCGTCCTCGCAGTCTATGTTAACCCACCTTTCATTAAGGTTAATAAAGGTTAATTGAAATGGAACGACAGGGAACTATATTCTAAATTTGAAAACTAATTATGAAAAGACTTTACTGGCTGGCAGTTTTGATGGCGATTACCATAATCGGTATTGCAGGCTTCCAGGTATACTGGCTGAAGCAAAGCTATGACCGGGAGAAAAAGAACCTTAAGTTTAAGACCGAAGTGGCTTTTGTTTCAACAGTACGGAACCTTCAGGCTTCCAAAATAAAGCTGGGTAAATTTTTTCCGGACAGTGCTTTTATGAGAGGACGGAATATGAACGGAGAAAGATCGCAGGAATTCTTTGACCGTGATACGGAAACCAAACAAAACCTGGCCAATACCATCAAGGCCATCCAGGACAAGATCAGGGATTCGCTTTTCAAGAAGGTTCCCCGTGAGCCGGGGATGAACTTTCAAATGGATATAAGCATGGATAAAAAAGGAGATTCACTTTCTCCTTATAAAAGATTTCCGGGAATGCGAGGTGATTGGGGCCGTGGAGAATACATGATGCGTTTTTTATCAGATGTAGATTCCCTGCAGGACACCCTGAAGGTAAAAGAGATTACGGCAGCTTATTCGGAAGCCTTGCAAAAACAAAAAATAAAAGTGCCTTTCACCGTGATCCGGCTGGACAGTGCCGAAATGCATTTTTATGAGCCCGGCTCCAATGTGGTAACAGTAGGTTTTCTGCACCCGATCACTTATAAAATGGAATTGGGAAACCTGTTCCCTTACCTGATAAAACAGATCATTTCACCGGTCATCTTTTCAATTTTTCTGGTAGGGATTACCATTTTATCATTCCTGTTGTTGTACCGAAGCCTGATCCGTCAGAAAAAACTGGCACTGTTGAAAAATGAATTCATCAGCAACATTACCCATGAGCTGAAGACACCGATCGCAACTGTAGGTGTGGCCATTGAGGCTTTGAAAAATTTTAATGCCATCCAGGATCCGCAACGTACCCGGGAATACCTGGATATTTCTTCCAATGAGTTGCAAAGGCTCAGCCTGCTGGTGGATAAGGTGCTCAAGCTTTCTATGTTTGAAAAGAAAGAGATTGAATTGAAATATGAAACAGTGAATCTTAAAGAGATCGTGGATGAAGTGGTCTCTTCCATGCGGCTGCAACTGGAAAAATATCATGCCGGCTGTACCATAACTGCTGATGGCGACCTGCACCTGAAGGGCGACAGGCTTCATCTGCTCAGCGTGGTTTTTAATTTACTGGACAATGCATTAAAATACAGCAAGGATGATCCTTCGATAAAAGTGGAAATGAAAGGAGATGAAACAAATGTTGTATTGAGTGTTTCCGACAATGGCATCGGGATACAGCAGGAATACAAAGACAAAGTATTTGAAAAATTCTTCAGAGTGCCGACAGGCGACAAGCATGATGCCAAGGGTTATGGATTGGGGTTGAGCTATGTGGCGCAAGTGGTGCAAAAACACAGGGGAACGATACATGTGGAAAGCCAGCCGGAGGCAGGAAGTAAATTTATCATTACATTGCCCAGGCAACAAGCATAAAGGGCTGTGCCATGATTCCAAAACGGCATGATCCATATTCATTGAATGTATGAGCAGGACAAAAGTTTTTTATGTGGAAGATGAACTGTTCCTCGGCAAGATCGTCAAGGAAAGCCTGGAGAGCCGCGGCTTTGAAGTGATCATGGAAAGTGACGGAGGAAAAGCGGTTGACCTGTTCAAAAAATCACAGCCGGATATTTGTGTGCTTGATGTGATGCTTCCCAATAAAGACGGTTTCACCATTGCTGATGAGATAAGGGAAATGAATGAAGATGTTCCCATAATTTTTCTGACAGCAAAGACACAGACGGAAGATGTGGTGAAAGGTTTCAACATGGGAGGGAATGATTACATACGGAAGCCTTTCAGCATGGAAGAGCTGATCGTCAGGATTCAAAACCTGTTACGCACTAAAACCGAAAGCCCCAACAAGATCAGTGGCGACACAGTGACGATGGGTAAATACAGTTTCCAGGTGAACCGCCAGATACTGAGTCATGGCAAGGAAGAGAAAAAACTTTCTTACCGGGAAAGTGAACTTTTGAAACTCCTGTACCTGAACCGGGACAAGGTCATTGACCGGAAAGACATCCTTAACCTTCTCTGGGGAAATGATTCTTTCTTCAATTCAAGAAACCTCGATGTGTATATCACCAAACTCCGTAGTTATTTAAAAGATGATCCTTCGCTGGAGATCATAACCATTAAAGGGATCGGTTACCGCTTTGTCATTTCCTGAGGCAGATCATTTTTCTTTTTTCTTAAAAACCTGGTTGGAAAAAGGAGGTGAATCGGGAATTTTCACATCATTAAAAGAATAGTTCACGTCTTGGTGGCAGGTATTACAGGAATTAGTTAGCAAAACAAAACTGTTTTTGAACCGGGCTATATCTTTTTTCCGGATCGCGGCATTCACGGTATCTAATGCCGGTTCGATCATCGAGATGGAGTTGGATTCACTGCGATCTGTTTCATATTTTTTGATATCATCAATGTTTTCCATGATCTCATGGATCTCAAAATCGGCAAGGTCCCAGTTTTCATTTATGCCTGCAAACCACAGTTTGGCATGATGAACCTGAATGGCAGACATGAATTCGCCGAATCCGGGTTTATAACTGTTGTTAACTTTTTGTTCGAGGCTGTCTATCCTTGATTGCAGTTTTTTTATGCCTGAAGAATCATTATTACATGAGAAGAATAAAAAGGATAACAGAACCGTTGTAAAAACTTTTATCATGATTTTAAATTTTCAGATAAATTTTCTGAAGAACCACACTTTCAGCAGGTCGGCGGTGAGAGCGTATAATATTACAATGCCTGTCATTGTGAATAGAACTTTTGCCGTCAACGGCACCAGGCCCAGGTCGTCCCAAAAAGGAAGATAGGGTAATACGATCGTCAGCACCAGGGCAAGAAGCCCGAGCCAGATAAGATATTTTCCCGGCAAACTCTTTATAAAAGATTTCCGGGTGCGTATAATGAAAAGTATGAGCAACTCGGTAAGCGAAGACTCGATGAACCATCCGGTTTGAAAAACGCTTTCCCTGACGTGCAATACATGCAGCAGGGTAAGGAAAGTGATCAGGTCGAAAAGAGAACTGTGAATGCCGAAGAACACCATATAATTCCGGATCAGCTTCATGTTCCATTTGCCCGGATGTTCCAGTTGATCTTCATCTACATTGTCTGAGGCAACGGACAAAAACGGAAAGTCGGTCAGGAAGTTGGTCAATAAAATTTGTTTGGGCAGCATGGGCAGGAAAGGAAGGAACAACGATGCGCCGGCTACGCTGAATACATTACCGAATGTTGCTCCTGTGTTTATAAAAATATATTTCAGGGTATTGGCAAATGTTTTTCTGCCCTCCCTGATTCCGTCAGCAAGGACCATCAGTTTTTTTTCCAGCAATACAAAATCTGCTGCTTCACGGGCTACATCGGTGGCATTATCCACCGAGATGCCGACATCTGCCGCATTGATGGCGCCCACATCATTGATACCATCACCCATATAGGCCACTGAAAAATTTTTCCGGAGCGCCTGTATGATCCTTTCTTTCTGGCGGGGCTCCACTTCGGCGAAAATATGTGTGGCCATGGCTTTAATCTCCAGGGCTTCCGTACTCATCGAATCAATTTCATCTCCCGATAAAATGACGGGAGAAGGAATGCCAATGCTTTTCCCTATACTGGAAGCCACTATTCTGTTATCGCCGGTAATGATCTTCACTCCCACCTGAAGTTTGTTCAAAGCATCCAATGCGTTTGTAATCCCTGATTTTACCGGATCCTGCAAGGCAATAAAGCCGGCAAAGATCATTTCGGTCTCATCGTCTTTGGTTATTTTGTTCGTGGTGATCTTTTTATAACATATACCTACTGCCCGAAAACCGTTTTGCCCGAATTGAACGAACCGGTCCTGGATTTGCTCCGAATATTTTTCTATGGGCCCGGTTTCATCATTATTGATCTGCACCCTGCTGCACATCTCTAAAATATTTTTCACAGCTCCCTTTGTGATCAATAATTTTTCAGTACCGGTGTCCACCGCAATGCCCAGGCATTTCCGGGTAAAATCATAAGGAACCTCACCCAGTTTTTTAGGTTGAAAGGGGAGCGTAAGTTTTAAATTTCTCAGAGCGCCGTCAATGGGGTTTTCATAACCCGATTCCAGATCGGCATTCAGAAAAGCCAGTTGTTTTGCAAGATCGCTCTCTTTTCCCGCGGCATCATAAACCCCTGATACAACTATGCAGCCTTCCGTAATAGTGCCTGTCTTGTCTGTGCATAAGAGATTTACTTCTCCGAGATTCTGGATGGATGATAATTTTTTTACGATCACTTTTTTCTTCAGCATCCTCTTGGCTCCGGCAGACATGGCTATGGTGTTGATGGCAGGCAGCAGTTCAGGAGCCATGCCCACTGCCAATGCCAGGGCGAACAACAAAGAATCTATTAGCGGGCGGTGAAACAGCAGGTTGACAACAAGGATAAAGATGGATAAAACAAGAGTGATTCTCATCAGGAAATAACCGAAGTGCTTGATCCCTTTTTCAAAACTTGTTTCAACAGAAAAGGATGCACTTTGTGCAATACCCCCAAAGACGGTGTGAGAACCGGTTTGTATCACCAGGGCCTTGCCTGTTCCGCTTACCACACTGGATCCCTCCCACAGGCAGTTTTTTCGTTTTGCCAATGGCGTTTTTTCATCTATTGCTCCTGCTTTTTTTGAGACAGGGAATGATTCACCCGTGAGGCTTGCTTCATTTGCGTGTATCTCATTGGACTCGATAAGAAGACAATCAGCGGGGATCACATCTCCGGCTTTGAATAAAAGAACATCACCGCGAACGATCTGGTCGGCAGGTAATTCCGCCGGGCGGCCGTCACGCAATACCGTGCTTTTTATTGAGATCAGTGACTGAAGTTTTTCCACCACCCTCCCTGCATTTCTTTCCTGGAAAAAACTCATAATCGTGGTGGAGAGAATGATAAAAGAGATGATGAACACATCGGATTGATCGCCGAGGAAGCCCGAGAGGATCACTGCGGCAATCAGCAGCAACATCAAAGGGCTTTTGAATTGCCCTAAAAACAAACGAACATCTTTTTCAAAATGACTTGCTTTTCTTTTCTGACGACCGCTCTGTTTAAAAACAGCCTCCGCACCTTCAGTACTGAGCCCTGCGGCAGAAGAATTCAACCGATGATACCAGATGTCAATATTGTCTTTCCAGAAAGTATTTTGAACTTTCATGCAAGAGCATTTTGAAATTGTTTTACAAAATGCAAATGAAATTAAGAATAAAAAACTTTGAGTGATATTTTTTACAGGAGAATAACATAGGCCGAACTAAGCTATTTTTGTTTGTAAAAAAATGCAGGGACAGGAAATCTATATTGCAGACAGGATCTTTACGGGAGAGGAATGGCTGGTGGATCATGCCATCATAGCAGAAGCCGGGGTTATCAAAGAAGTGGTTCCGTTGAAACAGTTGAAGCCGGGACCGGTTACTAAAAACTTTTCAGGAAACATTATAGTTCCTTCTTTTATTGATCTTCAGATCTACGGCGCTTATGGAAAACTACTGGCAGTTTATCCGGATGCTGATTCCCTGGCATTGCTGAATAAACATTGCAGGGAAGGCGGAACAGCATATTGCCTCGCTGCGGTGGCCACCAATACCAAAGAAGTTTTTTTTAAGTGCATTGATGCGGTGAAAGATTATTGGAAACAGGGAGGAGAAGGCATTTTAGGATTGCATATCGAAGGCCCCTGGCTTAATCCTGTAAAACGGGGAGCACATATAGAGTCATTAATTCAAGTCCCAACTAAAGAGGAAGTAAAAGAATTATTGAATTACGGAAAAGGAGTGATCAAAATGATCACCGTGGCTCCGGAAGTGTGCAGCAGGGAAATCATTGAACTGATCCTTTCTTATGATGTCATTCTTTCTGCAGGCCACAGCAATGCCACTTATGAAGAGGCGATGAAAGGATTTGATGCCGCTATCACCACTTCCACTCATTTGTATAATGCCATGAGCCCACTGCAGCACCGTAGTCCCGGATTGGTGGGAGCCATTATGGATCATCCTTCGGCAATGGCAAGCATTATCCCTGATGGATACCATGTTGACTTTGCAGCCATACGTATTGCCAAAAAAGCAATGGGCGACCGCTTGTTTGTGATTACTGATGCTGTGACTGAAACAGACAGAGGTTATTATCAGCATCACCTGTCCGGTGATAAATATGAGTCAGCAGGAATATTAAGCGGTTCGGCATTGACCATGGCAAGGTCAGTTCAAAAGCTGGTATCTCATTGTCATATAGATCTGGCGGAAGCGCTGCGCATGTGCAGTTTGTATCCGGCACGGGTAATGAAGATGGGTGATAGCCTGGGAAGAATCAGGAAAGGATATGCAACAAATCTTACGGTACTTGACAACAACCTGGATGTTGTCCGGGTTATCTTATAAAATAATTTTTCTCAACAGGCGATTCCGGTTATTTATGTTGACTGAACATCCATTCAATCATTTGCTGATCTGAGTAAGCAGCCAGCCAGGCAAAATGCCCTACTCCGGGGTATAGAGTGAACCCGGGCCTTGCGCCTGCATGGAACAAGGCTCTTGTCATGTTGATGGAAAATTCAGGGCTTACCACCGTATCATCTGCTCCATGAAACATCCATATCGGGATGTGAGCTATAAGAGAAGCCTTTGAAGTGTCGCCGCCTCCGCAAACAGGCACTGCGGCAGCAAACAGACCGGGATAACGCATGATGGCATCGAAAGTTCCATAACCTCCCATAGACAGTCCGGTGATAAAAATCCGGTTCATGTCTATCCTGTTTTGTCTGATCAGTTCATGAACGAGCGATATCACCAGCGACATGGGCTTTGACGGCTCGGCACTTAACCGGAGATCCGTTCCGTTTGCCGAAGGTGTGGTATTGGACCACTGCATTTTTTCGGGACACTGCGGCGCCAGCACAAAAGCAGGATGATGCGACATGGCTTCATCGGTGGCGAAATTGGTAACACCCCATTTGAGTTGAGCTTCATTATCATTTCCACGTTCACCGGCACCGTGCAGAAAGACAACAAGCGGATATTTTCTGAAGGTGTCATAGTCGGGAAACAATAAACGGTAATTTAAAGTGTCGCCGTCTTTAATATACCTGAGAGCGCTGAACCTGGAGGGTTGTGCCTGAGAATTGCCGGAACTGATAAAAAAGATGATAAAGGTCAGCATGACTGTTGCGATCCTGATCTTTGCTAAATGCATCCTGATGGATTTTTGAAGTGAAAAAATAGTGATTAAAATTAGATTTTAAATTTTGATAAATAACCACTCTCATACAAAGACCAGATCCACGATTGAGATCATACCGGCATTGAATATTAAATCTGTTTCCCGGCGGGAGATCAGAAACCTGAGCTGCCGGAAACCGTGATGTTTTTTTCAGTTCAGATAAACATATAACGATACTAAAAGAATTTGATACCTGTAAAAAAAGGGGTTAAATTTAGTAAGGGGATAAAATTGCTGCAGCAATAACATATAAAATATTGTCATTATTCAATGAGCCCTGAACGCTTAAACCATCATTATGAAAAGGTTCATTTTCTTTATTCTGTTTTTTTCTCTTTTATCCGTTTCTGTGCGGGTGAAAGGGCAGGAAGAATTTATTGAAGCTCCGTCCCGTTTTTTAACCCGCATACCTTTTGAACAACTCATCGGTGGTGTCATCATGATGAAAGCACAACTGGATAATTTTCCCGACACTCTGAATTTTATCCTTGATACCGGTAGCAGCGGCATTTCTCTCGATTCAACGACAGCCGAATATCTTCAGTTAAAACCCGAGCCTACCGACCGGACCATCAGGGGAGTGGCAGGGATAAAAAAGGTGAGTTTTCTTTTTAATCACACCTTGCATATTAACGGGCTTACAACCACCAATCTTGATTTTCATGTGAACGATTATGAAATACTGACCCAGGTGTACGGTGTGCGGGTTGATGGCATCATTGGATATTCATTGCTGAACCGCTACATTGTGAAAGTGAACTATGACAGTTCCAGGATCGATTTTTACAGCAGCGGTACGTTTCGTTATCCGAAAGGTGGTTATCTGTTTAAACCTATGCTCAACACTTTACCGGTCACCAACCTCCGTCTCAAAGATGCGAGAACAGCTTCCACCCGTTTTCTTTTTGATATTGGTGCAGGGCTTTGTCTTATGTTGAACCGGGATTTTGTTGAAGACAGCGCCCTGATAGGAAAGAAAAGAAAATTTTTTAAAAAGCAGGCAGAAGGGCTGGGAGGTAAACTTGATCTGGACCTGACCGTGATCAAAGAACTCAAGATCGGTCCGTATCATTTCAGGAGAGTGCCGGTACTGATCTTTGATGATGACTTCAATGTTACCTCTTACCCTTTTCTCGGGGGATTGATCGGCAATGATGTATTGCGGCGGTTCAATCTGATCCTGAATTATCCTAAAAGGGATATTTATTTAAAGCCCAACTCTCATATCAATGAGCCGTTTGATTATTCCTATACCGGTATTGAACTTTATAAGATCAATAATGAAATATTGATAGGTGATGTAGCCAAAGGATCACCGGCGGAAGCAGGAGGATTAAAAGAAGGAGATATTGTGGTGGCAATCAATTCAGATTTTTCTCAAAACCTTACATCCTACAAGATCGCCTTGGAGCGGATCAGGGAGAAGGTAAAAATCTTCATCAGGAGAAACGGAGAATTGATCATGGTGGAATTCAAAGTGAAGAGCATCCTTTGATTCTTCATTTCTTTAAATGGTTTCATTTCAGCGGCAGTTTATTTTTCGATAATTTTACCATCTTTAATTTTTAAGAATTGTACCGGGGATCATGATTCAATTTGAAAGATTTACTTTAACGAACGGGCTAAGAGTGATCGTGCATGAAGATAATTCCACACCCATGGCAGTGATGGATATCATATATGATGTAGGCGCCAGGGATGAGAACCCCGAACGTACCGGGTTTGCCCATCTTTTTGAACACCTGATGTTCGGCGGGTCAGTGAATATTCCCAATTATGACAAGCCTTTACAGATGGCAGGCGGTGAGAACAATGCTTATACCACCAACGACCTTACCAATTATTACATTCAGCTTCCGGCAGAAAACCTGGAAACAGCATTCTGGCTCGAGAGTGACCGCATGCTCTCTCTGGCTTTCAGTGAAAAAAGCCTGGAAGTGCAAAGAAAAGTGGTGTGTGAGGAATTCAAAGAACATTATCTCACCAAACCCTATGGCGATGTATGGCACAAGCTGAGAGAGCTGGCTTTTAAAGTGCATCCCTACCGCTGGATGACGATCGGCAAAGAACTTTCGCATGTGGAAAAAGCAAAGCTGGAAGATGTAAAAGAATTCTTTTTCAAACATTACCGGCCGGCCAATGCCATACTGGTAGTCGCCGGAAATGTGACAACTGCCAGGGTGAAAGAGCTTGCAGAAAAATGGTTCGGTGATATTCCATCCGGCATAAAATATGAACACAACATTCCACAGGAACCCGAACAAACTGAAGAAAGAAAACTGGAGATAAAAAGCAATGTTCCCCTGGATGCATTGTATAAATGCTGGCATATTTACCCGAGGATGGATCAGCGTTATTACATCACCGACCTGATCACCGACATCCTGAGCGGTGGCGGATCGTCCAGGCTATACCAGTCGCTGGTGAAAGAAAAAAAACTGTTCAGCTCCATCGAATGTTATCATTTCGGAAGTACGGACAGCGGCTTACTGGCCATTGAAGGGAAACTCGTCAAAGGAGTGGCTATGAAAGATGCCGAGAAGGCGGTGGAAGAAGAGCTGGATAAGCTGAAAAATGAAAAAGTGAGCGATCATGAATTACAGAAAGTGAAAAACAAAGTGGAAAGCATGATCGCCTTCGAAGACATGAGCCTCATCAACAGGGCCAACAGCCTGGCTTATTATGAACTGATGGGAGATGCTTCATGGATAAATTTTGAACTGGATAAATATGGCATGGTCACTTCGGAAGATATTTTGCAGGAAAGCCGGAATATCTTCAGGGATTCCAACTGCAGCACCATTTATTATTTATCTGAAAACTGATCATCATACAAAAGACGAAACTGAATGCCGGAACGGAAACAGCCACCCCCGATCGTTGATGCGGTACATTTCAATCTTCATTTAAGGTCGTACCGATTATTCACTCTGAAGAATGGAGTGAAGGTGTATGCGGTGGATGCAGGCGCTGAGGATGTAATGCTCATCGAATGGGTGTTTTTTGCAGGCAACTGGTTTGAAGAGCAGAACCTGATTGCCGCCACCACCAATTTTTTGCTGAAGAACGGCACTTTCCGGAAAAATGCATTCCAGATCAATGAATATTTTGAATATTACGGATCTTATCTCAACCGCAGTTGTTATAACGAAACGGCATCCATCACTTTGCACAGCCTTACCCGGCATGTAAAAGAACTCCTGCCCGCAGTAAGGGAACTGATCACCGATTCTGTATTTCCCGAAGATGAATTGGCCATCTACCGGCAAAACGTGAAGCAAAGGCTGAAAGTGAATTTGCAGAAAAGCGATTTTGTTGCAGGGCGGCTGATTGATTCTTATTTGTATGGGAAAGATCATCCTTACGGAAAATACACTTCCGATGCGGACTTTGACGGGCTGAACCGTGAATCGCTGATCCGGTTTTACAATAAATATTACCGGCAGGGGAAGTTCATTGTATTTGCTGCAGGAAAACTTCCGCAGGACCTGGAGTCATTGCTCAATGAACAGTTTGGCGACCTGCCGGACGAACCTGTTTTGATAAACGACATTCCTTTAGATCCTGAAAAAGAAAAAAAATTCAGGATACAAAATGACCCGAACAGTGTGCAGGGCTCTGTGCGCATGGCAAGGCCTTTTCCTAACCGGCATCATCCTGACTTTTTGAAAGCGCAGGTGCTGAATGCGGTATTCGGAGGATTTTTCGGGTCCAGGCTTATGAGAAATATCCGTGAAGACAAGGGATACACGTACGGTATTTACAGTTATCTGCAAAACCATGTACGGGATTCTGCCTGGATGATCTCTACGGAAGCGGGTCGAGATGTGTGTGAAGCAACGATCAATGAAGTGTATCATGAAATGGAAAGGCTGAAAAATGAACCCGTGAGTGAAGAAGAGCTGAAGCTGGTACGTAATTACCTGATGGGTGCGATCCTGGGTGAACTGGACGGACCCTTCCAGATCATTGCCCGCTGGAAAAACATTATCCTGAATGATCTTGATGAAAATTATTTTTATGATTCGGTGAATGCGATCAGGAATGTAACACCGGAAGAACTGCAACAACTTGCCATAAAATACCTTCAGCCCGAAGCATTTTATGAATTGGTGGTAACCTGAAAAATTTTAAACATGCGCATCATTCTCCGGCTACTCGTTACTGCTGCTATTGCATTCATCCTGGCGCAGGTGCTGCCGGGAGTTCATGTAGCTGATTATGGAACAGCAATTCTGTTTGCTGTTGTCCTGGGGTTCCTGAATATCTTTTTAAGGCCCATACTCATCATCCTTACTTTACCACTTACGGTACTGACCTTTGGTTTATTTCTTTTCATCATCAATACCATCACTGTATTGCTTGCCAGTGATTGGGTGAAAGGTTTTCAAATAGACAGTTTTGGCTGGGGCCTTTTGTTCAGCCTGCTTCTTACGGGAAGCACTTACCTGCTATTCCGGGAAGAAGACCGTCAAAGAAATCAGAAGCGCTGACCGGGAATCTTTGTTAATTCTGTTTGAATGCGTGAAATTCGCACCATGTATTTTGACCGTAAAGACCTGAGCGAAGAACAACTGGTGCAATTTTACCGGAGCATACTTTGGCCCAGGATGATCGAAGAAAAAATGCTGGTGCTGCTGCGCCAGGGAAAGATTTCCAAATGGTTCAGCGGCATCGGTCAGGAAGCCATCGCCGTTGGTGCCACACTGGCCATGCAGCAGGATGAATGGATCATGCCCCTGCACCGGAATCTCGGCGTATTTACCACACGCAGCATGCCCCTGAGCGACCTGTTCAAACAATGGCAGGGAGCACAGGAAGGATTCACCAAAGGAAGAGAAAGAAGTTTTCATTTTGGCAACAGGGATCATCACATCTGCGGCATGATCTCCCATCTCGGCCCGCAACTGGCCATAGCTGACGGAGTGGCCCTGGCATATAAATTAAAAAACAGTTCATCCGGCGCCACACAAAAAGCGTCACTCGCTTTCACCGGCGAAGGCGGAACCAGTGAGGGTGATTTTCATGAAGCAATGAACCTCGCTGCTGTCTGGGACCTGCCGGTGATCTTTATTATTGAAAATAACGGTTACGGATTGAGTACACCGGCAGAAGAACAATACCGCTGCATCAACCTGGTGGACAAAGCCAAAGGTTATGGAATGGAAGGAGTGCAGATAGACGGAAATAATATTCTGGCCGTGTATGATACGGTAAAAGGAGTACGGGATTATTGTGTCCGCAATCAGAAGCCTTACATGATCGAGTGCATCACTTTCCGCATGCGGGGGCATGAAGAAGCAAGTGGCACCAAGTATGTTCCGAAAAAACTTTTTGAAATATGGCAACTTAAAGACCCGATCAAAAATTATGAACAGTGGCTGATAGAGAATAATGTGATCAATGAAATGAAAGTGGCGGAGATACGGAATGAGTTCAAAGACAAAATTGAAAGCGAGCTGGCCATCGGGTTTGATCATAAGATGACTGTGCCTGATACGGAGAAGGAACTGGAAGATGTGTATAGTGTAAACGGGAATTTATCAAAACAGAATCCGGGATCAGTACAGCCTGTACTTATTGACAACTCTGCCATTGATCATGAGATCGTTATTAATAAAAAAGCGCCGTCTTCCTTTACCGGAAACCGGAAAGAGGCAAGATTCATAGACGCCATTAAAGATGGATTACATCAAAGCATGAAAGTTCACCCCAATCTTATTTTAATGGGGCAGGATATTGCAGAATATGGCGGAGCGTTTAAGATCACAGAGGGTTTCTTGAATGAATTCGGGAAAGAGAGAGTGAGAAACACTCCGATCAGCGAGAGCGTAGCAGTGGGTGCTGCGTTGGGATTGAGCCTCGAAGGATTCAAAAGCATGGTGGAAATGCAGTTTGCCGATTTCGTGACAATGGGCTTTAACCAGATCGTGAATAATCTTGCCAAGATCCATTACCGCTGGGATCAGAATGCCGATGTAGTCATCCGCATGCCGACAGGCGGCGGTGTGGGCGCCGGGCCTTTTCATTCGCAAAGCAATGAAGCATGGTTCACTCATGTTCCGGGATTGAAAGTGGTATATCCTTCTTCTCCCATGGATGCAAAGGGATTACTGATAGCTGCCATCAACGATCCCGACCCGGTTTTATATTTTGAACACAAGGCATTGTACCGTTCAGTCAGCGGTTCTTTTCCCGAAGAATATTATGAGATAGAGATCGGAAAAGCAAGGCATGTACGGGAAGGAGATGAAGTTTCCATCATCACGTATGGAGCCGGAGTGCATTGGGCAGAAGACTATGCTGCCGAACATCCCGAAATTTCCATTGATATTTTAGATCTGAGAACTTTGTTGCCCCTGGATCTTTATGCCATCCGTGAAGCGGTAAAGCGTACCGGCCGGGTTCTGATACTTCATGAGGATACTTTGACCGGTGGCATAGGCGGTGAAATAGCAGCCTGGATCGCCGAGCATTGTTTTGAAATGCTTGATGCACCGGTAATGCGTTGTGCAAGCCTGGATACTCCGGTTCCTTTTTCCATTGAACTGGAAAATAACTTCCTGGCAAAGTCAAGGCTGGATGAATCCATACAAAGACTGATCAGCTATTAAGAAAATATTTTTCCTGCCAAACACCCTTATCTCAGATCAGTTCATTTCCCAGATATTATTTTGCCTGTTGCTGTCGGGTAGTTTATTATCAGGATCCAGGGTTATTGACCGGATGGCCTGAGTTGTCGTTAGATGAAGATAATGTGTGCTTCCCTGCAGCCAGGTTTCCACAGGTAAAGATAAATTCATATCCTCTCCGTTTTTGAAAACAACATGAAGCCTCACCGGCAAAGCCATTTTCTGAAGGTTGACCAGGGTAATGTCAACGCCGTTCTTTGCATCATTATCTGTATATGATGCCGAACGGATGGCAACATCAAATTGCCAGTTATTGTAAAACCATTCTTTCCAGAACCAGGAGAAGTCTTCTCCCGATTCGTTTTCCATGGTTCTGAAGAAATCATCCGGCGATGGATGCTTGTATGCCCAGCGCTCAATGTATTTTTTAAACGCATAGTCAAAGCGGTCTTTTCCCAAGATTTCTTCCCGCAGCATCACCAGTCCAAATGCAGGCTTAAAGTAAACAAGAGGGTGGCGGTATTTTTCCGTAAGCATGTCGGCCCTTGCCATCATGTTGGGAGCTGCGGCATCTTTGAGCAGGGGAATGATCTCGTCGGCAGGATTTCCTTTTCCCGGCGCATATTCACCATCGCGTTTGGGAGCATACTCACCGTGATTGAATTCATCGGCGGCATACACATCAATGAACGTATTCAACCCTTCATCCATCCATGGATATCGCCTTTCATTACTTCCTACCACCATGGGAAACCAGTTATGGCCTATTTCGTGTGCGGTCACCCAATACAGTTCGCCGGCTTTCGACCGCCATCCGTCAAACACTATTCCCGGATATTCCATTCCTCCTGCCTGTCCTGCTTCATTCACCGCAACAGGATAGGGATATACAAACCATTTTTCAGAAAAATATTCAATTGATTTTTTTAAATATTCTGTTGCCCTTCCCCACGCATTTTCCCCGGCGCTTTCTACCGGATATACGGACATAGCCAATGATTTTTTTCCTGCGGGAAGGTTCACCCTTGCCGCATCCCACATATAAGCTTTGGAAGCGCCGAAAGCAACATCTCTTGTGTTGAACATTTTAAAATGCCAGCTAACCGTTTTCTTAGTTCCGGGATAAGCTGTTTCATTGCTCACTTCTTCTTCCGTGCGTATCACGACGGTCTTATCACTTTTTCTTGCAGCATCAAGCCTTGCAATTTGTTTTGTACTTAATACTTCTTTTTCGTTTTGCAGTTCACCGCTGCCGGCAACGATCATGCCTGCAGGAACGGTAACGGTATAATCAAAATCTCCGTATTCACAATAAAATTCCCCGCTCCCTAAAAAAGGCAGTGTATTCCATCCGTGCAGGTCATCATAAACGCTCATCCGCGGATACCACTGGGCGATCTCATATACTTTTCCGTTTCTGGTGGAATAATAATCGGTCCTTCCTCCGAATGTTCCCGGAATAGTGTAATGATATTTTATCCTGATGTTTATTTTTTCGTGCGATGATAAAGGAACCGGCAGCCGCAACTGCATTCTGGTATCATTGATGATATAATCTGCTTTTGTTGTTTTTCCTTTAAAAGTAATGGTGATGCTGTCGAAAATGTAACCATCTGTGTTGCCTGTTGTTGTCCACTTTAATCTGCGGAGTGAAGAAGTGTAAAAATTGGAACGGGCATCTTCACGGTAAGTGTTTTGTGCAAGCTCCAGCCACAAAGAGGGAAGCTGATCGGGGCTGTTGTTAGTATAATGAATGGTTTCTGATCCATCAAGTATGTTGGTAACCGTATCTATGGTGGTATTGAGAGTATAGTCTGCCCTGTTTTGCCAGTACTTCGGGCCGGGGGATCCGTCAGCAGAACGGAACTCATTTCCGTTTTTAGTGTAAAATTTCTGGGAAAACAATTCATGAGGATCATAATTGACCTCAGCAATGTTTACCTGCGACCATGTAAATAAATTAAAAAAAAGAAAGACGATCAGAAGTCCTGAATACCTGTAATTCATTTTAAAGCATTTTATATAAAGGAAACTCTGTTGTGCAAATCAACATGATTTAATTCGCAGGAGGGGGCGGTGGCGGTGGCGGGCCGGAAGACTGTTGTATGTGCACAGGAATTTTCGATTGAAAAATATTGTATGCTCTTAATGTTTCCTCGCTGTTATTGGAGAATGCTCCCATTTTATAAGAATCAAAATAATATTTTATTCCCGCGGGAGTGGTAATGGAAAACCATTTGAGTTTTCTCCAGTCAGGCTCCATTTTCAAGGTACATTCTGCAAGATTAAAGGCTATCGGGGCGGCAGCTGTACCTGTTTTATAATAGAGAACATTTCCAATAAGATACAGAATGCCGGATGAATCATAGACTTTCAGGGCTTTTTTATATCTCTTGGGAGAAGCGTAATAAAAAAATCCGGAATACTCTGCGCCGAGATGGGCAATGTTTCTTTTTAAAGAAGTTACCTTTTGGTTTCTCACAATAAGAACGATGAGAATGCCTATGACGGCACCGATTGCTCCGAATAATGCTCCTTGTAACATAATATTTTTTTAATGGTACATGCGTAAAAGGTGCCTTTGGAGTAGCACTCCGTGGCTAAGTTAAAGTTACACTTTTTTAATTTTCTTAATACGGATGTAAGGAAACATGAATTTTAAACCTGCTGCAGTCTTAATTTTTGATTCCGGATTTACTTTGCGGATAGTTTATTTGCCCCGGTGCATTTCCTTAATCAATTCATAAACCCTCCGTGATAATTCTTTAAGCCTTGGCCTCACTTTTTCTTCTGTTATGGGTGTGAATACAGATATTATGTATTTGATCTTCCCGTCTTCCACAATTCCCACATCGTTGGTATAAATATCCCACCATCCCGTTTTGTGATAGAACATTGCGGATGAAGGCAGGCCGATAGAGAGCTTGGTGGTATCCAGTTGCCTTCCCAGCAATGCTTTCAGTTGCATGCTCACCCACGGATTGATCAGTTGGTTTTTGTAGATCTTGTACATGAAATCAGCAGCATGCAAGGCGCTTGTCTCGGTTCCTCTTACAGTGTCGTAACCGGGATCCTCGTATTTTCTTGATAAAAATTTCCGGGTCACTTCACTTCCCTGCCATCCTTGTTCCAGCATGGTCTTATTGATAGCAGGCCGGGTAGCTACATCTATCAGGCAATTGGCGGCCGAGTTATCACTGCGGGTGATCATCAGGTCGAGCAGGTAATCAATGGTGACCGTATCGTTATTCTGTAATAAAGGCCTCGGGTCATAATCAATTTCTTTTCCCTTATCCACGTCATTGGGTGAGCGGACAATGTACGGGGCAAACAAAGAATATTTTCCCTCATTTACCTGTTTTAAAACCTCCATGGCCACATACATTTTATATACCGAGGCAGGATAAATAAAATTGTTTGCATACACTCCTCCTATCACGGGCTTTTTCTTTGTAAGGTCAATGACTGCAAACGATATGGTTTCCATTCCATCCTCTCCGGCATCATAAGTGCTGTCGAGCCCCACCTCATGAACGATTTGTTGCAATGTGCGGGAAAACTTCCGTGATTGTTTGAAATAAGAGGGAATTTTTTGTTGCGGGAAAACAGGCAAACTCAAACAGAAACAAATGAAGAACAGGGGTCCAAATTTCAGGTACATTTCAGTTACCGCTTTTATATTCATACTTTTTTATGTGTTTAATACAAGCCCACTTTGCCTTTTACCGAATCGAATAATTTTTTGGAATCAAAACCGATCCCGTTTTTGAAAACCGTTTCTGTATTGCGCATTTCTTTTACATCCTTTTCCGGATCGCCATTGATCAGTACAAGATCTGCATTTTTTCCCGCTTCAATTGTTCCTATCTTTTTGTCTCTTCCGAGATATTCAGCAGCATTCAGGGAGCAGATCTTTATTGCCTGCGAAAAAGTAAATCCTGCTTCCACCAACAGCTCAGGTACATGCCGGTCTGCATATCCTGGAATTACTCTTCCCGCACCGGTGGGGTCAATGCCTGCCATCAGCCGCCCGCCCATTTCCACGAATTGTTTTTCCCAGGCCATTTCTTTTTTGAACATGTTGATCGTAGCTGAATCTTTTCCAACAGTACCGTTGTATTCGTTTTCAATTTTTTCTTTTATGCCTGATACCAGGGCATCGCCACTATTCCCCGGAAAAACTTCATAGCCGGTTGATGGCTCAAATACCGGAAGTGTTGAAGTGATGGTAACATTCTTTTGAATAAGATATTGCATCAAAGATTTCATATCAGCGTTGTTAACGTTCAGCGCCTGTACAGAACTTGTTTGCCCGAACCTGTTGCATTGGCCTTCTTTTTTATTTTTATCAAAATCGCTGCTCACCCAGAATCCGTGTTCCAGGTTGTCAATGCCCAGGTCGGCAGCTTCACGAAATGTAATCGAGCATAAATGCCCGGTAACTTTCAATCCTCTTTTGTGTGCGGCATCAATGGCTGCTTTGGCGTCGGCTCTTGTAAGATTCATATACAATTTGAACGAAGTGCATCCCATGTCTGCCCAATAGTTCACTTCTTTTGCGGCTTCTTCCGGGCTTTTTATATAAAGCATTTCAGGAATGGGCGCCCCGGCTCTTTCAATATAAGGACCTGTTACATCAATATCGGGCCCCGGTATTTTGCCTTCATTGATATCATTCCGGAGGTTCAGATCTGTCTGTGGTTCTACAGTCCCGGTTGTTCTCATGGTGGTCACACCGCCGGCGAGATATAATCTCGGGAATGAAAAGGGCATGGCCAGCCCCAGGTAATACGGGGGAACCCATTCCCCGTAGAACAGGTGTTCATGCATCATCACCATACCGGGAATAATAGTCTTTCCTGAACAATCCAATGTCTTATCCTTAGCCGGAACTGGAACATTTTTTCCAACCGCTGCAATTTTCCCTTTGATGATCAGAATGGTTTGATCAGCTTTTGAAGGACCGCCGGTGCCGTCAACGATTTTTACATGAGTTAAAGCCAATGTATCCGCATTTACGCTGATGAATTGCTTTACTACCGGTGAAACCTGTTGTGCCGGACACCGGATTGACAGCAGAAGCGAAAAAATAATTATTTGATAATACCGCCGTTTCATAAACAAATTTCAGGATTAAACATTTTATTACCAATCGCACTATTTACTTTATCAAAGCTAACAAATGTGATAATTCATCTGCTGACCGGCACGGACTTCTGTGTGTGAGTGGAAATAGATTTCACAATGGGCCATTTTAAATGATATTCATTTTTTATCAGCCCGATCAGGTCTGTTGCATTTTTTTCAATTCTTCTCTCATTAAATAAAAGGCCGTCATCTAACTGCTGAATATGTTTTACATCACCGCAAAATTCATTCAGCAAAACAGGATCTTCACTCAACAGCGAAAGATGATTGTAACGATTTTGGTTTGAAGAAGAATCTGTTTTGCCTTCAGCATCCCACCTGAAAATTTTATATGCAATTTTTCTGTTGTCATGTTTCATCTGGGTTTCTGTTTCGCTCAGGTACAGTAATCTCCGTAGTTCCTGGTCATAATAAATGATACTGTCAGAGACGGCCCTTTTCCTGATAAGCCTTAGCCCGCCTGCATTTTTTAGTTGCTGGAAAGTTCTGTCATTATTCAGGAAACGCATGCCACCGCTTACCCACCTGAATTCATCGTATATCTCATTGAGTTGACTGTCACATTCCCCACTGGCAAGCCATTTCAGCACAGTATCAATTTTGTTTTGCCATGTCTCACGGTAAGCAATAACCCTGTGAAGCTGAGCCGTATCTGATCTCAGATCTTCTGCCATGCTGTACAGGTATTGCTGCTCCTGTTGATGTTCTGCCTGGTGTTCCCTGAAGTTCTCAGCTAAAAAAACACAAAACACTGCGAGGAACAACATGAAGAATTCAAAGAAATATTCTTTAAAACCCTTTTCTTTCCGGAGGAGACATGAGGATGATGATGCACTTCCATAAAAATTATTTAAGATGATATTCCTGTTTAAGATATGCTGATAATTCGCCGGCAGCTTGTTTCATTTTATGTAACAGGGGTATCATACCCTGGCGGCTGCCATTCATTTCAACGGTATAAAATCCAAGTTGCCTCAGCAATGGCGGATTATAGGTAAGCAATGCAGGATTACCGGGAATCCTTTTTACTGACCCGTCGGGATTTACCTGGTCCTGGTAAATGGCATGATCCATAATTTGTGATGCTACTGCTTTAAAAGCCGTGTTTTCAGTATTAAATATCCCCTCCATCATCCGCAGTTCGGGAAACAGGGAATAATAATCCATAATGCGGCCGGAGGTTTCCTGTTTTCGGATGATGCGGAAACCACCGGAATTTTTTAACTGATCAAATGTCCTGCTGTTGTTGGCAAGGGGAGATTGACGGATTCCCATCCTGGATGTATAGTAAATAGCGGCTCCATGTTTTTTTGCCGAGTCGGGCGACTCGAGCAAATGGCTTAATGTATCAAATAACCGAATACTTTTTTCCATATCGTTAATATGGCTTGCAATAATCAGCGTATCGTCATCCAGGTCTGAAATAAGGGAAACTATAAATTCTTTTTCCTGCTTTTTTTCAATGCTGTGCTCCCTTATGTTTTCGGCCAGAAATCCGCAGAACACAGCAAGGAACAACATAAAGAACTCAAAAAGGTAATGTTTGATTCCTTTACCTTCACTATGCGGATGACGATGTACTTCCATAAAATGTTATTTAAGATGATATTCTTTATTTATCAGTGATAAAAGGCGTGTTGCCATTTCACTATTATTCCGAACATACGTGAACAGGATATTAATACTTAATCTGTAGTCTATAATCTGGTTGCTGAATTTTATCAGTTCCGGCTTTTCATGAGATAAAAGCAGTGTACTTTTAAAAATACTTGTGTCGGAATCGGGATGAATGCCTGCTGTCAACTTATTAAGTACGGAAACATTTACTAATGAATTTATTTTATCAAAGAGCCTGGGCATATAAATGGAATTGAGAAGTTCCTGGTGCCCCAACCCACGCCGCACCATTACATCATAATGTACAATGCTGTCTGCAACTTTTAAATTCCGGATCAATCTCATACCGCCTGCATTTTTCAATTGCTGCATAGTACGGTCAGTATAGATATAATCAGGGAAGCCGATACTTTGAGATAGTTGTTTAAAAGCAATAAAAGGCGGATTGCCATCATGGGTGCGATTAAATTCATCGGACAGGGAATCCAGCCGGGCAATAAGATTTTGTAATTGCACTTCAAGTTTTTGGGATTGTAACCTATCGGTATTAAGGTCTTCAGCAAGCGATTGCATATACTGTTTCTCCATTTTATGCTCCACCTGGTGCTCTCTGAAATTTTCTGCAAAAAAGCCCAATGTTACCGCAAGAAAAATCATTAAGAATTCTAAAAAATATTCTTTGAATCTCTTTTTTTCTACTTTAGGATGATGATGGACGTCTATTTGTCTAGTTCTGGTTTTTTGTTTCTGCTTGTTTTTTATTCTTCATGTACATTATATTCTTCTTTGATTAATTGTATTAAATTATTGCATTGCCTCTGCATTTTTGCCAGTTGACCTCTATAAGATGCCAGCCAGTCGTATCGAATCATCAGCTTATTTGCGTAGGGAATTAAAATATTCTTGTCAGTGGTTAATAGCCTGAATTGTTTAGGCGAACTTAATATAGCCGAATCAGAGTTGTATTCACTTACCAGGGCATCGTTGAAGATATAAAATCCGCTTTCCCTGTCGTTTTTAAGCGCTGCAAGCAATTCTTCTCTTAACCATGCTGCCCATTCTATTCCCTCATTATATATAACAATACTGTCAGAAACCTGCTGATTGGATATTAACCGAAAACCGCCTGCCGATTTCAATTGTGTAATGGTACGAAGATTAAAAAGTAACGTACCGAAATACGGATTGCTTCTGTGTGAATAATACAGCATTTTACTTATACTGTCCGTAATTACAGGAGCATTGAGAAGGTGGATGGAAGCGTCAATATTTTTTAAACCGGCGTCATTACGGGCAATGATTTTATCAAAGTCGGATGAATCGCTTTTTAAATCCTGTAACAAAGAGTGGATATATTCATTTTCAATATTTTTTGCCACGAAATGTTCCCTGATACTTTCCGCAAAAAACCCCAGCGTTACCGCAAGAAAGATCATGATGAATTCAAAGAAATATTCTTTAAACCTTTTCTTTTCAATTTTCGGATGATGGTGTACTTCCATACAAATGTTTTTCAATCAGGGGTTGCGATTAGCTTATCACCTCAATTTTTTTAAGAAAAAGGAAAGGGCAGAGCTGCCCTCTCCGGTACCTCAGACATAAGAGTGTTATTAAAACTCTATCAGGAAAAATGAAACGGGCTTGTCATTTAAAGATGATCTCCTGTGCCAGTTTCCCACCTATTATTTCACGCATATCATTTCTGTTAATGGCAGACTGGTGCTGTGAATCATCAGAACCAAGAACCTTTCTTGCCAAGGCATTCATCTTATCACCTAAGCCATCCAGCGCTGCATAGTTTTTGACTTCGGTCATCAGCATTAGATCCCAGTCTGACCGGCCGGAAGCATCTGACCCAAGTATTTTATAGTCCATGATAATACCCTGATCTTTTGCCGTTTTGTAAAATTTAGCCCAGTGTTCACTCAGGTCTTTCAGGTATATATCATTCATACCCGTTTTCACCTTAATAAATTCAAGCGTCCAGACCGGCCCGTCGGAATAAGGTTTTGCCGATTGGGCATTTGTATTTTCATGAAAGAGTAGAATTGAGGAAACGCAAATAAAAACGATGAAGATTGTCTTTTTCATAATTTATGTTTTTAGACTGAATAAAAGAATATGCATATCAAAAACCAATTCCTTATAATTTTCAGAATTGTGTTATGAAATAGGGCCGGCTATCTTAATACAAAGAATATTCCCTGGAATTAACTCCCTGAAGATTTTTTACAACCGCCTCAAATCAAGCGTGCTGGTACTGGTTTGTTTCCCATCTCTATCAAAGCGCTTGCCTACCTGGTGCCATTTACCGTTCTCTAAGGTTACCGTGTATTCGCTTTCAATTGCGTCCGGTTTATCGGGATATGTTGAGGTAACAGTAAAAGAATTCATTTTTTCAGAGGAAATTGTTCCCCTCCCGGTAAAAGTCTGCCCGGCAAGATTTTTATCTACACTCAGGTAGAAAATTGTACTTGTATTATTATCCGGAATAAAATATTCGTACGAGGTAGGTCTTGCAGCAGTTACACCTTTATTGTCGGTAAACATAAATTTAGAGGTTTGTTCCAGTCCTGTGGGAGTTTCCCACAACTCAAATTCAGCAGAATTCAGTGTTCCCCCGATATTGGGCACCATTGTCGGTGTTCCATCCAGCACCCATTTACCTACAAATATTTTCATGTTGTCCATGATATGGTTCATATCATATTTGTCGCTGTTGACTAAAGTATAATTAAGAATTTTCCATGAGCCATTTTGTTTTATCATTGTGCGCATTTCTGTTTTAGGACTCTTATCTCCTTCTTTAAAGCTTACTGTTGCTATATTCCCGTTTATATAAATATGATAATCGGTTTTATTTAAGAAAGGCGCAATTTCGGATTCTGTTCGCGGCCGGAGGTTTTCGATATCTGTTTTGTATTTAGAAGCAATGGCATTCCACCCGGTTATCTGGCCGAAACCGGCAGGGCCTATAGCGAGCAGGCTGGCGGCAGTATCATGAGACCATGTGGTGGCCCAGGCGTCATAATTTTTATGGAAAAAATAATTGGTTTCCTGATTCAAAACAGTTTTAATAGCTGTTTCGTCAGATTTTTGAGCGTGGATTTGAGTGGCACTCATGGAGAAGCATACAGTCAGGAATGAACTGATGCCGAAGAGCATAATTTTTTTCATTATTGATTTATTTTAATTGTGATAGAAATCGTTAGTGAAATTAGAGTGTGCAATGAGGCAAGTGATAGGATTTTCAGGTCAAAAAATGGGATTTTTAATGCATCCGGGAAATGAAGAGGGGCTTTTTACTACAAGGCATTCACTTTTTAACTTCCGAAGGAGGATAACCAAAATGCGCTTTGAATACCCGGGTGAAATAACCAGGATCTTCAAATCCCACCTCCCAGGAAATTTCTGAAACGTTGCCACTTCCATTTTTCAACAAATCCAAAGCTCTTTGCATCCGGATAGAACGGATGAATTTCTGAGGCGACTGGTCAATGAGCGCTTTTAGTTTGCGGCTGAGTTGTGAAACGCTCATATTCATTTCACCTCCCAATTGGATTACGGAAAATCCTGCATCGCCCAAATGTTCTTCCACCACCGATAACAGCTTCTTCATAAACTCCTGATCTATGGAAGTCACCGTGATTTCACTCGGTTTCACCACCAGTTGATTACTGAATTTGGCTCTCAGTCTTTTCCGGAGTTCTATCAGCTTTTTAACCCGGATATCCAACTCTTGTGAATTGAAGGGCTTGGTCAGGTAAGCATCGGCGCCGGTTTCCAGCCCTGTCATTTTATCGCTTTCTTCTGCTTTGGCAGTGAGTAAAATCACCGGTATATGGCTGGTCATGTTATCTGTCTTCAGTTTTTCACAAAGTTCAAAACCATCCATTCCGGGCATCATCACATCGCTGATCACTAAATCTGGGATCCGGTCACGGGCCATTTGCAGCCCATCCGAACCATTGCCCGCTTCAATTACCGAATAAGAATTATCTAATTTCCCTTTGACATATTTTCTTACGTCTGTATTATCTTCTATTATTAATATGAGTTCTTTGTCTTCTGCTCCTGCAGGTTGGTCCGGCAACTCTGTTTCAAGAAAGGAACTTTCCGTAATTGCAGCCTGGGGCTTTTGGTAACTTGTTGTTGTTTTCTCTGAAATGATCTTATTGTTAAATGGCAGATAGCAGAAGAATGTAGTGCCCTTGCCCGGTACGCTTTTTACCGATACCTCGCCTTGCAACAGGTCCACCAGTTCTTTTAACAGGGCAAGGCCTACGCCGCTGCCTTCATAACGTCTTTCATCCGTATCATCTGCCTGGTAAAAACGATTGAAAATATGGGCAAGTTTTTCAGGTTGGATCCCTATGCCGGTGTCCTGCACAGACAATTCCAGGAAACCGGTTTTCTTTTCTGCAGTTTTCATTATGACGGTGATATTGCCCGAATCCCCGGTGAATTTAAAAGCATTGGACAATAAGTTATTCAGGATCTTTTCGATCATGTCCTCATCAAAATAAAATTTTGTTTCGCCGTCCTGCAGCTTTTCCTTTAAACCCGGATCTACTTCAAATTTCAGGTTGATATTTTTTCGTTCAGCCAGAGAATAAAAAGAGTGAACGATCTGCTCTGCAAACGGAATGATATCTTCCCTGTTCGTGTTGATTCGATATTTCTTTGCATCCAGTTTTGACAGGTCCAGCAGTTGGTTGATCAGATGTAATAACCGGACGGAATTGCGATGAACATCTGGCAAAATTTTTTTAAACTGCTCGGCGTTCCCTGTTTTTAACAGGTCTTCCACCGGGCCCATAATCAGGGTAAGCGGTGTTCTGAATTCATGTGAAATGTTAGCAAAAAAACGTGATTTCAGGTGATCCAGTTCTTTTAACTTTTGCGATTCCATTTGTTCTACTTTGAGCCGGTTTCGCAGGAACACTCTCCTGAGTTCATACCTGCGGATAAAATAAAGGAATGCAGCAATAATACAAATGTAGAAAAGGTAGGCCCACCAGGTTTTCCACCAGGGAGGCAGAATGATCAGATTTAAAGATATCCCGGTTTCATTCCATGCTCCGTTCAGGCTTCCCGCTTTTACCCGTAGTGTATAATTTCCGGGTGACAGATTACTGAATGTGATCAACCGGCTACTCCCCATTTGTATCCAGCTTGTATTGGAAGGCTCCAACATATACGCATACTGCTTTTTATCGGGATCGGAATAATCCAGCGCTGCCACCTTGAAGCTGATGATATTATCGCGGTAGGGAAGCACAATTTTTTTTGTTTCGGTAATGGTATATTCCAAAGGGGAATCCTTGTCATCTATGGATACGGGTTGATTAAAGAGGCTGAAGCCGGTGAATGCCAGCTGAGGAATATTATCATCACCTTTGACATTGGCGGGAAAAAAGGCATTAAATCCTTCAATACCGCCGAAGAAAAGTTTGCCTTCACTGTTTTTATAAAAAGCGCCGGAATTAAACTCGTTACTTTGTAACCCTGTGTTTACATCGTAGTTGATGAAACTTTGCGAGGAAGGATTGAATCTTGAAATACCTTTATTGGTACTCATCCACAAATTGCCATCTTCGTCGGATAGAATTCCATAAACAACATTATTGGGTAGTCCGTCTTTTTCGGTAAAGTGAATAAACTTTTTAGTTTGCAGATCCAGTTTATTCAATCCGCCGCCTGAAGTGGCGATCCATAAATATTTAGCCGGGTACTTTGGATCGGGCAATACACATCGCACTGCATCAAAGCTCAGGCTGTTGGGATCCGATGTGTTGGTAACATACCGGGTAAACTTTTTGGCGGCTACATCAAAATACAAAAGCCCGTTGCCTGTTCCCAGCCAAAAGTTTCCATCTGCATTCTGATAAATGTCTCCATAAGTGGGCTCGGTAAAACCATTGACCGGCCGTTCATCAAAAAAATAATGTTTAAAAGTATGCAGCCGGATGTCAAAAAAACTGAGAGAGTAAGGAGTCAGGCACCACAGGTTATTCTGTTTGTCCTTATATAATTTAAAAATACGGTTATCAGCCTGGCTATTTTTCTGTATGTCCGGGGCAAATGTTTTGGAGGTGCGTTTTTTATAATTGTATAAAAACAGTCCGGAATTGGTGGCTATCCAGCAACTTTCAGAATCTGATGAAAGTATACTGAAAATGAGAAAAGATTCCGGTACACTTTTCCCGAATTTTATCTGCTTCATCAGCAATGTTTCTTTGTCCGCCATCATCAATGCATCCTGAGTACCGATAAACAGGTAATTTTTTGTATCAAGGAAAGAGCGGACACTCAGGTTTTCAGTCCTGATCTTTCCGTCGGCAGAATGAAACTCGGGCATTGGGAATAATGTGGCATGAGCATCGAATTCACTCAATCCTGATCCGCTGGTGCCAAACCAGGTGCAACCCGTACGGTCCTGGTAAATGCTGAGAATACTTCCCGGCAATATGCTTTTAGAGTATCCCGGATCGTGGGTAATGAGCTGAAGCGTAAAGTTTTTTGTATCCAAAACTCCTGCTCCGCCGATCAGGCCCAGCCAGAGTTTATCCGAATTTTTTTCCTTCCCTGAAAAAGAGTTTTTGGAAATTGACCGGATATTTCCTTTATCAAGCCCGGGCATTAAAGGATCAAAGAAAAAAAGCTTCTGTCTTTTTTGATCCAGCAAAAACAATCCGGCAGGAGTAGCCATCCAGATCTGTCCCTGCGGGTCTTCTATAAATCTTGCACCTCCTAATTTAAAAGAATTGAATGGGATGGGCACTGTTTTAGAAAGACTGAATTTTACTCCATGTGGAATGAAAGTCTTTTCTGCTTTTAAAACCTGCAAAGAAGGCGCTGAAAACCGGGGTTCCGATCCCTTGGGTATAGCATATTGAAAAAGCCCTTCAGTAGTGGAGACCCATAACCCTCCTTTTTTGTCGGCAAAAACATCAATGATAAGATTGTTATTAATACAGGTGCTGTCTCCGGGCCTGTTGATAAAATGAAAAACAGTGTCGACGATTTCTTTTTGATTTGTTTTATTAAAAACCAATTCAAAGATTCCGTTTCCGTAAGTGCCGATCCAGAGATTTCCGGAAGGATCTTCGGTAATGGCATTGATATTGCCTTTGTTGATATTTTCTTTCAGAAAATGACGGAACCTGTTTCTTCTGCTGTCATAAAGATCCAGGCTACCGTTCATAGTGCCGATCCATAACCTTCCTTTTGAGTCCGTAAATAATGCAGATATGGCATTGTCTGCTATCGAAACCGGGTCGAAGGGATCGTGATGAAAAATTTTGAATTCATATCCGTCAAAACGGTTCAGTCCGTCTTTGGTTCCAAACCACATAAAGCCGGTAGTATCCTGAGTGATACTGTAGATCAGATTTTGAGACAGGCCGTTATTAATTGTAAAATGGGAGAAATGAGGGTTTATCAATTGCTGGGCACTTACGGAAAGTGTAAGAGATGCTGATAACCACAGAATAATTTTCTTTGGAATTTGAAGATGAATCAGCCGGATAAATTTTCCGATTCCCATGAATTGGGTTGTTATGCCCCGGACAGCATCAAAATCTTAGTTTATCGTTTCGTTGTTTTCGAAGCAGGCTCAAACTTACGGATAATTATTGATCTGAAAATCGTTGAGATTTGAGAGAAGGCTTTGCTGCCCGGTAAAACAGTGAAGGTTAAATTTTATAAAGGCAGCCTCACTGCAAATTCTGTCCCCTCCCCATCAATGCTATTGACAGATATCTCCCCTCTGTGTGATTTTACAATATCATAAGTTGTCTGAATCACGCATGCCCGCCGTAGGTAAATAATTCTGTTTTCTATTTTACTACCCCATTCCTTTCAGCCATTGATTCATTATCTCTGGTGAAAGTTTTTGAAGCAACACCTGCGGATCTAATTTCTTCCCGGCTGGTGAGGCATTATTAATAAATTCTTTGATTAACCTTGTCTTGAATTTTGGATACAACTCATAACCGAGGTTCTGAAATTGGGCCTGGTACCAACCATAATTTTCATCCCCCACATTGGAATACAAACTTTCAAAATCTGCGAGACTTTTATATTTCGGTGTATATCCTTTTTCGCCCTCCTGGGGCAGACCAGGATAATTTTTGTGTTGCTCAAAGAAACAAATGGCAAAATAGGAAGCTAAGAATTCATCTGTCCAAAGTTTTCCCGTATAAAGTTTTTTAAAGGTTTGCAGAAAAGCATGACCCAATTCGTGCAGGGCGATACAGTCATACTTTGATAAATGAGTGTCGGGAGTATTGTCTACTTCGCCAAATAATTCGCCGACAGCTTTTTTATCAGCCGCCATAAATAACTTTCTGATTTCGGGAATATAATTAGGCATTCCGTAAGAACTCAGGCTGGTCAGGTGAATCTTATTCCAGTCTTTTTGCGTGAGCACCATTATATACAAATCAAATTTTATTTTCGGGAATTTCGATTTATAAAATTCAGCACATTCCTCTACCATCGCCTGGATGGCTTTAGCACGCACCTGATACCCTTTGCTGTATAACACAGGAATTTTTCCCGGCAACGTATCCCAGTGGAATGAATTGATGGCGGCGCCAATTCGTGCAGCTTCTCTGGCTTCAAAACGATAGTAGTCTTTTGCTCCGGTAAATTTTTGCTGTGAAAAGCTGGTATTTGCACAAAGCAGGAATGTCGCAAAAATGATAGTTGATTTCATGTTTTTTAATTTTCAATTTTTAATTCTGGCACCGGCTTCATCCACCTTTCAAAAACTGCATTTACATTTACGCCTGTTGCCTTTTGAAAAAGGCATGGTAATTCTTCAATGGTAAATGCTCTTGTATTTTCCTTTGTCCAGTTGAGCATGTATATCAAAGCATCTCTGAGCGATTTCTTATGATTGCTTTTTTCATTGATAAGGCGATCCAACTCTCCCGCCATTAATGCTCCTCTTGAATAGATATGTCTGCCAATTCTGAAATCTGCAGAATACTGGGTGGAGGCAAGTGCAGAAAGGTCTCTCATAGATAGTTCTTTTAAAAAATCAGGGGCTTCATAAACGCGTTTATCAAAAATGCTGTCAGCATTTATTTTTAATAATTGTGTGGTGATGTACCAGATAAAACCTTCGTTGAACCAAATGGTATTAATAATTGGCGCCATCTCCCAGGTAAATGGCCTGTATCCTTTCCCATAGCACCTCAATGGAATATAGCCGTGCCCCATGTGATGCAAAACGGGAATCTGGTATTTTATAAAAGAGGCAGAATCTAATGGCGTAGTAATAGCTTGTGATACATCATTGAATCCTGTGTAGCTGTTCAGGTGTTCCATTCCAAAGTTATAACTGTGTTGATCATCCAGCGGCTTCAGGTATTCTACATAAACAGTATAATAGGGAAAGGGGGTTTGTCCGAAATATTGATGCAGCAGTTTCATAGACGACACACCGATTTTCCCCATTTCATCAATAGAGGAATATGTTTCGGCATACTGTGCCACGTACAAAGGAACGGGGCCTCCATCAAATCTCTTTACCTGTAAGGCAGAACCCATCATGATTTGTGCATCTGAGAGCAAATCAAAATTATCAATCTGCAAATCCATCTTATTTTTTATCAAGGGAACTGTGGGGCGAAGAGTTGTGAAAACAGGCCATCCATCCGGCGCTTTTATGTGAAGATTTATTTTCGTGTATTCATAACCGTCAACATACCCAAATACGGAATAACCTAACAGGCCCACATAATGTTGCCGTATCTTGGAAGCATCAGCGCCTGAAGGTTCTTCTTTCTCCATCTTTTTCAAATCCATTTCATAAGTAATGTGAGAAACATTGGATGAAGTACCTCCAATTATCCATCGCGGACCTTCGCCGCGTGTTACAGGTATTAAATTGTCATTATCATCGTATCCCTTTATGTTGGATAAATAATGATCATAAAAAACAACTCCATAATCGCCGGGAGCCGATCGGGGAATAATTAATTGAACAGAACCTTTGTGTGTTTTGGGCAAACGAATATCAATAGAAATGTTGTTAGGAAATCCATCATAGCTGAGTGTATAAATCTGTTCACCATCCTGTCGGATTTTAATTGCCTGCTGGGCAAAGATGCTTTGTGCGAAGAGTAGAAATATGACGAGAGTGACAGTTGATTTCATTTTTTTATTTTTTTTATTCCATTCCTTTCAGCCATTGATTCATTATCTCCGGCGCAAGATGCTGAAGCAGCACCTGCGGATCTAATTTCTTCCCGGATGGTGAAGCATTATTGATAAATTCTTTGATTAACCTTGTCTTGAATTTTGGATACAACTCATAACCGAGGTTTTGAAATTGGGCCTGGTACCATCCATAATTCTGTGCACCTACATTTGTATATAATCCTTCAAAATCTGCGAGGGTTCTGTATTTTGGTGTATAACCGGTTTCACCTACTTGGGGCAAACCGGGGTAATTTTTATTTTGTTCAAAAAAACATATTGCGAAATAGGAGGCTAAAAATTCATTCGCCCACATTTTGTAGAGGTTAGTATGATTATATCTTATGAGGAAAATATGACCCAACTCATGTAAGGCAATGCAATCAAAATCAGACAATACACTGTCGGGCGAATTATCCGTTTCACCAAATAGCTTACCAACTGCCTTTTTATCTGCTGCCATAAATATTTTGTTTATTAGCGGTTCTGCATCCGACATGCCATAAGATACCAATTCACTTAAATTTGCCTTCTGCCAGTCATTATAATTTAAAAGGAATATCTGGAAATCAAACGGGGCGCCGGAGAATTTCTTTTCATAAAACGCCACACATTGTTGCATGATAGACTGAATGGCTTTTGCCCGAACCAGATATCCTTTGCTGTACAGAATGGGCACTTTACCCGCAAGGGTTTGCAATTGTAAAGTAGTGATACCTTCTTCTATATTGTGATCATGTATTCTTTCCGAATCAGAGTAAGGCCGCTGGGCATAGGTATTTGCTGCAGTAATTAAAATGGCTGCTAAAGTGATTATTGATTTCATGTTTTTAATTTTTAAAATCATTTTCGTTTTCTCCATTCCCTGTTTATCATTTGTAATAGTAAACAAGCCCACCTGTTTAGTAAACGGGCAAATAATTCTGTTTTCTATTTTATTATTCCATTCTATTGCTGCCGATGAATTTTCAAAACATTCTTAATTTATTTCCTACCTGCTTATCATATATTTCCTCACATCCAGATTCATTCCTTCCATCATTTTTATCCAGGTATCTTCATCCACACCCGCAGCGGCTATCCAGTCTTCATCGCTCATAGATGCCCTGAAACCAAGCATAGGTACACTATCCAGCCCGGTGGGATTGCGAAAGTGGGTGCTCTCTCCGTTTACTATTTTCAAAATAGATTCTGCCACCAGTTCAGGTGGTATATGATGATCTCTTGCTGCTGAAAAAAATGCCACACACCTCTCAAGGTTAGGATAAACGGATTCTTTGATCTGGCTTTTACATTTATCCTGAAGAGGAGTGTCAGTCACTCCGGGTTCCACTACTGCAACGCGAATACCAAAGGGTAGCACTTCCAATGCCAGGCATTCACTGAAAGCTTCCAGAGCAGCTTTGGAACTGCAATAAGGGGCATTAAAATAATTGAAAACCCTTCCTCCAACAGAAGAAATATTGATAATGCATCCGCTTTTCTGTTGGCGCATACGGGGCAATACCGCCTTTGTACATCGGACTGCCCCCAGGAAATTAGTATCCATTTCTCTGATAAACTCTTCTATGGGTAATTCTTCCACGGCGCCCATGGCTCCGATGCCTGCATTATTAATGAGTACATCAATCTTATCGGTATGGAACAGCACCTGTGCCATGGCATTTTTGACAGAGTCATCATTGGTGACATCCAGCGAAAGAATGATTATGGGCAGGTTTTTATTATCTGCCAAATCCCGGAGTTCCGTATTCTCAGACGGATGTCTCATGGTGGCAAAAACTATATTCCCGTTTTTAGCGAGTAACACTGCTGTAGCAAAGCCAATTCCTGAACTGCAGCCCGTGATGAGAATGTTTGACATGATATTATAAAATTTTGAAGAGTTGTAATGCCCTTTTATTTCAACGCTCTACACTCTTGGTTTTATTTGACATCAAATGAGAAGTGTACCAACGAATTTACCTCCCTCAGAATGGGGGTTGTTAGGATTTTTCGTGCAAAAAATATGAATTTTAGGGCAAGAATGCAGAATGCAGATTATATGATGCTTTTTCTTTCTTTATTTATTAAAGACAGAAGAGCTTGAATCAGGTTCGAGGACTTTTACCTGAATAGGATTTTAAAGAGAGTTAAGACATGATATTAATTGTTCATTCCCCCGGATGATAGTTCTTTTCCGCATGCTTCAGCACATCTTCTTTGTAAAACAGCACATCTTTGAACTGCCCTTTGCTGTACATCAATGCCTGGTCGGCGAAATGTTTCGAATGAGGATCGCCACTTTCTCCTCCCGCTAACAGGGATTTTGCTTTTATCTTTTTTCCGAATTCAACAGCACAGATAAAACTGTTCCCGTTTACTCCATACCGTTTTTCAGTGCCGGGATAAGTCCGGCTGGTATATGAAGGAAGCATTCCCCAGGTGGAAGAAACAAATCCCACAGGAATGCTCGGCTGACGATCATCGAAGACATTTTCAATATTTCCCGAAATACGCTGAAAGCGGTTGATCTCACTCCAGGGCAATTGCCAGCGGCCAAATCTTTTTTGCAGATCAAGGATCGTTTTTAAAAGCGGTTGCAGCAATTCATTTGCAGAAGCTGTGGCGGCAAACTGATGTGTTTTGGTTACCTGGTCCGCTTCTTCATCGTCAACGATCTTTGTCCGGAAGATTGCAGGCAATATTCTTTGTCCCCACTCTATTGCCAGCGTGGTAGCGATGGAATTTTCACCGCAGCGCATATCCCAGTTCTTCAACACGGCAACAGGACCCGCCAGCCAGGCATACAAAGAATCAGAAGGAGAAATGTTTTTTTCGAATGCATTCACCAATGCAGGCATCAATACTTCAAATGCAGCAAGCCGGGTGTCATAACCCGCTTTGATGACTTTATCTATTGTATAATTATTATTTTCCGATAACACCCTCACTGCATTGATGCCGCGGAAATTTTCTCCATCAGGCGCCATGAATGGCGGATAGTCTTCTTTTTTGGGACTGTAAGGCCCGGCACAGGTAAATGGAGTGGAATTGCAATTCTGCAACCATCCGTTCGGTGGGTTGATGCTGTGAACAATGTCATTAATATTGTAATAACCTTTCCATTCGGTGGCAGAAGTGGTGCCATCCACCGGTTTGCTCCAGTCATATTTTGTATCACGGATGGGAATGCGGTCCCCGTGCCAGTAAGCAATATTTCCTTCGGCATCCGCATAAACAGTATTGTTGGAAATATTTCCTTTCAGTTCCAATGTCTTTTTGAAATCAGCAAAGTTGTTTGCTTTAGTGCGTTGCCAGCATTGAATGAGGCCGTTCATGATCCGGTTATCGGCACGCATACTCAGATATTCACCATTGCGTTTTGCCATGATAGGACCGTGATGAGTAAAAAGGGCATTGAAAGTTTTGCCGGCTTTTCCCTTTTCAGTTTTATATTGTATCAGGATCTTCTTTTCCGTAACCGGGAGTTGCTTCTTGTTGTATTCGTAAACATAGCCGCTCCCTTTAGGTGAAATTTTTTCAATATAAGAATCGGCGGCATCGGTATAGCTGGACGTATGCATCCATCCGCAATGTTCATTGAATCCCTGGTAAATGAAGAACTGTCCCCAGGTAACGGCCCCGTATGCATTCAGCCCCTCTTCGCTGACCATGTGCACTTCCGGCCGGAAATAAAAAGTTACATGCGGGTTGATATATAGAATGGCATTTCCGGCCGCTGTGATCTTTGGAGAAAAAGCAAAACCGTTGGAGCCGGTCACTTTTTCTTCAACCGGCTTTTGTTTAATGGTAACCGGTTTTTCACCGGAGTAAAAATTCTGAAGTTCCTGCATGCTGATATCGGCAGTGCTGATGGCGCCGATGCTTCCGTCGGTCCACATCAACGGGTACCAGGCATAGAAGCGGGACAGTAAGGCGGGCTTCACTTCCGGATGTTTATAGAGATAATAATTGATGCCATCGGCAAATGCATTGCATAATTTTTTAAGCCAGGCAGGCGCATGATTATAATCATTGATCGAAGCGACTGTATCAATCACCAGCCGGTTCAGCAGGTCATCATATAAAGAAGAAACACCTCTTACCTCCGCCATTCTTCCCAGTTTCTCCACGTAATTCATTTCAACCCTTGGAAAATCATCTTCGCATTGGGCAAACATCAGCCCGAACACAGCATCAGCATCCGTTTTGCCATACACATGCGGGATGCCCCAGTTGTCACGGATGATGGTCACGTTCTTTGCTTCGTTTTCCCAGCGGGCAATTTCCTGACGGGAAAAATTCTGAGCAAATAAATAAGAAGGAAATAACAGAAGAAAGAGAAATGTTCTTTTCATTTTAAAAGAGGTTAGGTTTTCACTGAAGAAGCCGTAAGTTACGAAATGCTGTTTGCCGGCCATTCCATAAGGATACAGCTGAACGATTTTTTTTATCGTACTCGTCGTATTTTCTTATTATGGATAAAGGTCAATCTTCCTTACTCCCTTTCTCACCAATGAACCAATGCTCTTTATTTTTAAACAATACATTGAATGTGGTTAATGAGCCGTAAACTCTTGTAATATATTGCTGCAGGTTCACCTTATCTTCATCGCTGAGTTGCTTATGGCTGTTGATGTTTTGCTCCAATACTCTTAAGCGGTCCCGGAGCATTACGATCTTGTGAAAAAACACATCAATCGGTATTTCTTTTGGTTTTTGAGATTTGTCTGCTGGTTGCAACAGCATCATACCGTTTTTCCAGCGATCACCAAGAGGCACCGTTTCTGTGATGCCGCCCCAGAGTCTTAAAATTTTCAGCAAGGATTTTTCAACTTCCGAATGTGTTTCGATCTCTTCCGTTATGTTTTCAGGAATGATTTCATCCAACTGCGGGTCAGTCTTTTCAATTTCTTTAATGCCCACATTGATGAATGAAATAAGATAAGTGGCATACTTCACTCCTACGATCACGCCGGGGCCATGCTGTGTGTGTTGTAGTCTGGTTCCGATTCCAAGTGTTGTTTGATCCATGGTCTTTATTTTTTATAAAATTCATAAGGATTGTATTCTACAAAGTCAGCCACTTTCACCGTTACAGATTTTACTTTGCCGTTCTCTACATGAAAAGGAAATATTGCTTTACTGAATTCCGGGTCGGTGAATACTGCATAGAAACGACTGCCGCCGAGCGGTTCCAGTTTTGCATACATATTGGGATGGTGGGAGAACCGCATTCTCAGTTCATCGTTTTCCAGAACCACTTTCATGTTTCCATAAACATCACTAAAATAATTTCCGGTATAATCCTTTAACGGCAATTCTGGTTTTAAATTCATGGCTACCGAATCCCTGATGATCTTGTCTTTTTTTTCTGCTGCAGCAGATTGGACCTTGCCTGCTTTAAGATAAATACTGCTGTAATTGCGGTAAGGTTTGTCAAAATAGGCGTCCATGATCTCCCATTTCAATGCTTCATAAAAACTATTCTGATCGGTATTGGTAAAAACAAGGATGCCCAGTTTGTCTTCCGGGATCAGCGTCACGCTGGTGACGAATCCATTCACACCACCGGTATGAGAAATGATTTTTCTGCCGCAATACTCCTGCAACCTCCAGCCAAGGCCGTACAATGCAAAATGCCCTTCATTGAATAAGGCGCCTCCGTTCCCCATAATAGAATGTGGCAATCTTGTTTGTGCTATAGCGGAAGGAGAAATGATCTGTTTACCGTTGTATTTACCGTTATCCAGTTGCATCATCACCCAATGGCTCATATCATTTACAGATGAGCTTATGCTTCCGGCAGGTGCCAGGTTGTCTATAAGGCAAAAAGGGATCTTGTCAATTTTCCCGTCTTTCATGGTATATGGAAAACATTTGTTGGGGGCATTGGGAAAATCCTTGCTCAAAGCCAGAGTGTTTTTCATCTCCAGCGGGTCAAATATTTTTTGTTTCAGAAAATCTTCCCATTCCATGCCGGTTACTTTAGGAATTATTTGTCCGGCCACCACAAATGCCGCATTGGTATAACCATAGGTGGTGCGAAAAGGATAAACAGCTTTTATGTGGCTCATTTTTTCGATCACTTCATTGCGGGTAAGATTGCTGGTCCAGTAAGTAAAATCTCCCTGGAAAGTCTCAAACCCTATGCGATGGCAGAGCATGTCGCGGATGATGGCCTGTTCACCTGCAGCCTTATTATCCAGTTTGAATTGCGGGATCCATTTGGTCACTTTATCATCGAGTGAAAATTTTTCTTTTCCGTTTTCCGAGCTCTTTTCTGCATCCAGCATTGCCAATGCGGTAGCCGTGAAAGCTTTGGTATTGCTGCCGATCATAAACAGTGTATTTTCATCTACAGGTTCTTTACTGTCCCAATCTTTCACTCCATATCCTTTCATTACAACGACTTTCCCGTCTTTGATAATGCAGACTGCAATTCCCGGAATTTGCCAATCGGTCAAGGCCCTCTTTACGTAGGCATCCAGACTGTCTTTTATGAAAGCCGGAGTGCTTCCGTTTTGTGAAAACAGTTGATGTGAGATCAAAACCAAAAAGACAAAAAAGATTTTACGCATATCAGTTGGATTGATGTTTTTTAAGTTGTTTTATAATTTTCCATTCCGTCCATTGACAATGGTGATGATAATTTCAACTATCGCTTCATTGAAAAAGAACGTGCGCCCCAATTGAAACTCTTTTCTTATTTCATGGTGCAGCTTATCGCTCATAACTTGCAAAAGTTAAATTACTATGTTTTTAGTTACTATGAACGCTGATCAGAATTCATCTTCTTCCATTTTCCATTCATTCAAAGGTGGTAATCCTTTCTCAAACCTGTGAAAGGAGTCCAGGATATACTTTTGAAAATCGTAATCGGAAGCAATGCTGGTGAACAGATAGGAAGGGCGGTACAGCAACATAAAACTATCCAGTTCATTGCCGGTCAGTTTCGTCAGGCGGCGCACCAGCGCTTTGCTGAAACGGTGGTCCACAAATTTATCCTGCTCCTGCCGGATCAGCCTTTTCTGAAAACTGAGCATGCTTCTTTTTCGCTTGAACCGGAAGACGTTTATCAGTTCATCGAGATCAATTCCCACTCCTGCTCCAAAGCTGGAGGGTCCTACTTTGAGTCCCGGCCTTTTGTAATCAAAGATCTTTGCATATTCCTGCCTGTTGCGTATGGAATCGAGCCTGTAATCGGGTGGCCTGATCTTTACTTCACCCAGCACAGGAATACTTATTTGTAAAGCAATATCGAACTGAAGAGGGGTTTTTATAGACAGCACCGGGAATTTGATGGTCGGTTTGTTGAGATAGGAAAACCATATCGAATCTTTTTCCATAACAGTAACCTCGTAGTGGCCGTTGGAATTAGTGGAAGTGCCTCTGCCCGATGTTGTGAGCACGCTGACACCGGGCATGGGATAATTCCGGGAGCTGTCATATACGGTTCCTTTTATGGTGTACAATTGCTGGGCTGAAGCACCCGTCATCTCTATGAGCCAGGACACCATAATGAAAAATATGATGAGAAAATTTTTCAGAACACAGAATTGTAACAGGCAAGTAACAAAAGAAAATTTAAAATGATTGATAAATCATGCATTCTATTTTATCAACGATTGATACACTGCCACCTCAAATTTTTTTGAAATATCGGAATGGCTGTTGGGTGTTTGCTGGATCATGAACAGGCAGACAAGATTCTTTTCAGGATCGGCCCAGAATTTTGTGCCATAATAACCTCCCCAGGAGAAGGTGCCTGTGCTGCGTGGCCCGATTGCAGCTCCTTTGTCCGTGGTGATCTGAAAACCAAGTCCGAACTTATCCTGTGCAATCCAGATATCGCCGATTTGATTTTGAGTGATGAGTTCAACGGTGCGTGGCGACAGGATGCGGTGGCCATTGTAGATCCCTTTATTCAGCAGCATCTGCAGGAAAACTGCATAGTCCCAGGCAGTGGAGGAAAGCCCGGCTCCGCCAGAGAGATAATTCTTTTTCATCAAAGGATAATCAGGATCAATGTTTCTGAAACTATGGCTCCACCTGATGATCTTGCCGGAAGCATCTTCGGTGTAAACAGCAGTCAGCCGGTTCGCTTTTTCTTTGGGCAGGTTGAAATAAGTGTCTTTCATGCCCAAAGGGTCAAAGAGATTTTTCCTGAGATAATCTTCCAGGTTCATTCCGCTGATTACTTCGATCAGGCAGCCCAGCAGGTCTGAATTCAACCCGTACATCCATTGCGTTCCTGGTTGAAAAGCAAGAGGCAGTTTTGCAAGGCTTTTCATTTGCGCCAGCAGGCTTTCACCTGAATACCCGAGGCCGGAAAATATTTTTGCTTTGGCATAAATGGCCATCATGCTGTCGTTGCCGATATCTGGATAACCGATGCCGGAAGTTTGTGTAAGCAGGTCGCGGAATGTGATTTCTCTTTTTGCCGGTACTGTGGTAAATGTGGTATCGGCCCGGTTGTACTTTTCGATCACAGTGGGATGACGGAATTCAGGAATGAAATCAGAAATAGGTTCGTCCAGTAAAAATTTTCCTTCTTCATATAAGATCATTGCCCCGATGCTCACAATGGCTTTTGTTTGCGACATGATTCGGAATATGCTGTTGTTTGCCATAGGTCTTTTTGCTTCTTCATCAGAGTAGCCATAGCCTTTGTATTGTATCAACCGGCCGTCTTTTACTACCAGGGTTACTGCACCTACAAGCCAATGATTTTTTACATATTCATTCATCAAAGAATCAATACGTGACAGCCTACGGTAATCAATCGAAGTATTTTGTTTTGCATTGTTTACCTGTATTACCTGTGCATCCGGCAGGCCTGACAGGCTAATAATAAAAATGTATGTGAAGAAAATCTTTTTAAACATCCTGTAGAGTTTTGATTGCTTAATAAAGTAACAAAATAACCGGTAAATTATTTATATGTGACCAACTGCTCAATAATCAGAGGGAAATGCTGATGTTCCAGTCCGTGTATCCTTTGTGCCAGGGACTCAGCAGTATCATTATGGAGTACGGGGCATTTTGCCTGAAAAATGATCTTGCCATGATCATATAAATTATCAACGTAATGAATGGTGATGCCGCTTTCTTCTTCTTTATTGGCCAAAACGGCCTCATGTACTTTTTGTCCGTACATTCCTTTTCCTCCATAGTTGGGAAGCAAGGCAGGATGGATATTGATGATCTTTTGGGGAAAAGAGCGGATCAACAGTTCAGGAATTTTCCATAGAAATCCGGCAAGTATGATCCAGTCAATGTTTTGCTGCTTCAGTTCATCGGTGTAAGCATTGCCCCTGAAAAATTTTTCTTTTTCGATCCTTAATACCGGGATATTCTCTTTGTCTGCGATATTCAAAACCCCTGCTCCGGGTTTGTTGCAGGCGATCAGCGCTATATTAACGGAATCACTGTTTCTGAAATGATTAATGATCTTTTGAGCATTGGATCCTGCACCGGAAGCAAAAATGGCGATCCTTTTTAGGTCTTTTGTGTCTTTCATTTTGTCAATGCCCGGTTTTATGAGTCGAAGTCTCACTCCGATCTTGTGTACATAATTAAGAAAAAACCGGAACTGACCAGTCAGCACACTTACAGCCAATATGATCACCGGCCAGATGATCGTGATCACTATTATATAAATAATGGTCCATAGTACGCCATTACTGATCGGAAGAAGACCCATTAATTTTTTACCCACATATCCTGTCAGGCTTCCGCCAGTGGCAAAAGTGAGAATAACGATCGTTAGCTGCAGTCCGTTAACATTCCATCTTTGTTTTAGTTTTTCAAACATTTCATCATTATCTTTTTAATAAAAAGAAGTGTTCATATATTTTAATAAAGTAAAAATCACGAAAAACCTCCAAGTGTTAGGAAATTAAGCTGAGTTTATTTCTGTGTGTGGACATTTACTTTACAGTGACAAATCAAGTTTATTGATAATAAAAAAGCTGTAACCCTTGTGAAATGCAGTGTGGCAGGGCGTTAAAAAATTTTTAAAACGAATGTTCTTTTAATGCTTTCCTTACTTACATTTGTGCCTAAGACGGAATTTATCCACATACCTCAGAACAATTGCTGCTATGAGTCCACATAAGCCAACGACAAAAAAACTAACACTATTATTTTTCTTAGTTTTTGTTTTTTCGGAAATTCAGTTATCAGCACAAGATGGTAAAGCATTGTTTCAGCAAAAATGTGCTGTGTGCCACAACATCTTCAAGCCTATGACGGGTCCTGAATTGATGGGAATGGAACAAAGAGGCCCCTGGGCAGATCATAATAAACTGCTGGAATGGGTGCATAACCCGGCAGCTTTCATGGAGAAAGATCCTTACACTGCTGGCCTCAAGGCTCAGTATGGAATAGTGATGACTCCTTTTCCTGAATTGACCTTAAAAGATATTGATGCTATTGTTTCTTATATTGATGCTGAAGTAGCCGCCAAGAATGCGCCTAAAGCGCCGACAGAAGGTGAAGCAACAGCCAAGAGTTCCAATAACGCAGTATTCTTTGGGATCATCTCCCTGATCATGGCGGTCGTAGCTTTGATCCTGTGGCAGGTGAACAGCAATCTGAAAAAACTCAGTGAAGATTCGGAAGGCATTGTGAAACCCAAGCCGGTTCCTTTTTATAAGAATAAGACCTATATCGCAATCTTCGCCATTCTTCTCTTTATCCTTGCAGGTTATTACATTACCAAAGGCGGTATCGGATTAGGGCGAACGATAGGTTATGAACCAGTTCAGCCCATTTTTTATTCTCACAAGGTGCATGCAGGCATTAACCAGATCAATTGCCTGTATTGCCATGGCGGCGCCTGGGAAAGCAAACAGGCATCTATCCCTTCGGTAAATGTTTGTATGAACTGCCACAAGTCCATCAACACTTATGAAAAAGGGCCTGAACTTTTTGATGCCGATGGTAAAAAGGTGGACGGAACTGCAGAAATTCAAAAATTATATTCTTATGCAGGCTTTGATCCCAATAATGCAAACAGCTGGGATCCTTCCAAAGCCAAACCTATAGAGTGGACCAAGATCCACAATCTCCCCGATCATGTTTTCTTCAGCCATGAACAGCATGTAAGAGTGGGCAATGTACAATGCCAGACCTGCCATGGCGAGATCACCTCAATGAATGAAGTAAAACAATTTGCTGAATTAAGTATGGGATGGTGTATCAATTGCCATCGTGAAACCAAAGTGAATTTCAACTACGACGATACGAAAGGAAATAAATTTTACAGCATATACGAAAAATTCCATGAGGATATTAAATCCGGGAAAATGGATAGCGTAACTGTAAAAGATATTGGTGGTCTGGAATGTCAGAAATGTCACTATTGATCAACATACTATCAAACAGATATAATGAGCGAAAAAAAATACTGGCAGGGATTCGGAGAACTCAATGAACCGGAGAAACTTCAAAAGCACAGGCAAAATGAGTTTCAGGAAGATCTGCCTTTTGGAGATCTTGAAGACAAAGGATTGCTGGATGCCAAAGCGCCCCGCAGGGACTTTTTAAAATATCTGGGCTTTAGTACAGCCGCAGCAACAATAGCCGCAAGCTGTAAAATGCCGGTCATCAAAGCTATTCCTTATGCAAACAAACCGGATGATATAGTTCCGGGAGTAGCTAAGTATTATGCAACCACTTATGTTCAGGATGGCGATGTGGTACCGGTGGTTGCCAAGGTTCGTGATGGCCGCCCTATCAAAGTTGAAGGAAATGAATTGTGTTCTTTCACCAAAGGCGGAACTTCTGCCCGTACCCAGGCTTCAGTCCTTGACCTGTATGATATGTATCGCAACAGGTATCCGAGCAGAAAAGTTCAGAGCGGAAAGTTTGAAGAGATTCCCACTTTTGAGCAACTGGACAAGATGATCGGTGATGCATTGACAGGATTGGGAGGAACTTCTGTTGCTTTGCTCACCAGCACATTGGTATCTCCTTCTTCCCAGGAGATCATTGATGCATTTCTGAAAAAATACAATGGGACACATGTTCAATATGATGGTGTTTCGTACAGCGGAATGCTGGAAGCCAACCAGGCTACCTTCGGCAAAAAAGAAATTCCTCAATACAATTTTGATAAAGCGAACCTGATCATCAGCCTTGGCGCTGATTTCCTGGCCACATGGCTGAGTCCTGTGGAGTTTGCTCATCAATATGCAAAGGGTCGCAGGATAGATGAAAAGAATCCGGCAATGAGCAAGCATTATCAGTTCGAAAGCTATCTGAGTACAACAGGCAGCAGCGCTGATGAACGTTTTACTCACCGTCCTTCAGAAACGGGTACCGTGGCGCTTGCTTTATATGCTGCATTGGGTGGAAATGCTTCAGCTCCTGCTCTTGCTGATGAAAAACTTAAAAACGGAATCGCTAAAGTGGCAAACGACCTGAAAGCTGCCAATGGAAAAGCTTTGGTGGTTTGCGGAAGTAATGATGTGAACGTACAGGTGATCGTGAATGCGATCAACAACCTGATCGGCGCTTATGGAAATACCATTGACTGGTCGGTGTCACTCAATTACCGCAAAGGAATTGATAAAGACATGCGTGACCTGGTAGATAAAATGGATGCAGGCCAGGTAGGGGCTATTTTTATATACGGTGCTAACCCTGCTTATGATTATTATGATGCAGAGCGTTTTAAATCTGCATTGAAGAAAGTAAAATTGAGCGTTTCCTTTGGAGAGAAGATGGATGAGACCACTCAGCTTTGCAATTATGTGGTTCCCACTCATCACTACCTGGAAAGCTGGGGTGATGCATCTCCCAAAACAGGATGCACCGCTTTCATTCAGCCTACGATCTACCCGTTGTTCAAAACACGTCCTTATCAGACCTCTTTAATGGCATGGTCAGGAAATAATACTACATACGAAGATTATTTTAAGAATTACTGGACACAGAAACTCGGCTCTACTGTTGCATATGAGAAAGCATTGCAGGATGGTATCATAGAATCAGCTTCTGCTGCATCAAGTGCCGGCTCATTCAATGACGCTGCCATTTCTAATTCGGCTTCAGTCATTTCTTCGGCGAAAAAAGGCGGAAAAAATGAATTGGTACTTTATCAGAAAGTATCTATCGGTACAGGTTCCCAGGCAGGTAATCCCTGGCTGCAGGAATTGCCTGATCCCGTATCAAAAGCAACATGGGATAATTATGCTATGATCTCCATGGCCATGGCAAAGGACCTGGGTATCAAGCTTGACGTTAATTATGAGTATTTCCCGGAGAAACCGGTCATTAAAATTTCTGCAGGCAAAACAGAGATGGAATTGCCTGTACTTGTTATTCCGGGAATGAATGCAAATACTATTGCCGTTGCTGTAGGCTATGGAAGGAATGAAAAGTTGGGAAAAGCAGCTGCCGGTGTCGGTAAGAATACTTATCCTTTTGCTTCATTTGACGGAAATAATATTTCTTATTCAGTTGCTGATGTGTCGGTAACCGACCAGCACAAAACGTATAAGCTGGCCCGTACACAACTGCATAATACTTATGAGAACCGGTTTGAAGTGGTTCGTGAAACAACGCTGGCTACTTTCAAAAAAGATCCGGAAGTGATTCCTGAATACAGGGAAGAACTTGCTAAAGAATTTTACGATCAATCTAAGGGGAATTATCGCAGCAATGCGACTTTATATCCTGAACATGCACAGCCGGGCATTAAGTGGGGAATGAGTATAGATATGAATGTTTGCATCGGTTGCGGCGCCTGCGTGGTGGCTTGTAATGCCGAGAACAATATACCGGTAGTGGGCAAGCATGAAGTGATGAGGGCTCATGAAATGCATTGGATGCGCATTGACCGCTACTTTGTTTCCTCTCCCGAAAACCCAGACGACCTGAAGTCAGTGGTATTTCAGCCAATGCTTTGTCAGCATTGCGATAATGCACCCTGCGAGAATGTTTGCCCGGTAAGCGCCACCAGCCATAGCGCTGAAGGCCTGAACATGATGGCCTACAACCGTTGCGTGGGAACAAGATATTGTGCCAATAACTGTCCTTATAAAGTAAGGCGTTTTAACTGGGCCGATTATAATGGCGCTGACAGCTTCCCCAATAATCAGAACTTTACCGGTGTGGGTGAACTGGATCCTGTTGTCAGCCAGATGAATGATGATCTGACAAGAATGGTATTGAATCCGGATGTTACAGTGAGAAGCCGTGGTGTTATGGAAAAATGTACTTTCTGTGTACAGAGATTACAGTCGGCAAAGCTGGATGCAAAAGCAGAGAACCGCCCATTAAGAGATGGAGAAGCCAGGACAGCATGTCAAATGGCCTGCCCTACAGAAGCAATAGTATTCGGAAATGTTCATGATACGGAAAGCCAGATAAGCAAAGAGCGTGAAGTGCACCCGCAAAGAATGTATTATGTCATTGAGCAGTTACATACATTGCCCAATGTGAGTTATCTGGCTAAAGTCCGGAATACGAATGAAATAGTTGAAGGGCATCATGACGAAGCCAAAAAGGAAGCAATTCCTTCGGCACACAACAGTTAAAAAACCGAAGAGCTGGAATAATAAATAACGGTTAGCACCATTGCAAGAGCGCTAAAAGCAAGAAAATATGTCATTAATCAGATACGAATCACAGGTAAGACCACCACTGGTTGTAGGCGATAAAGACTATCACCAGGTGACAGAAGATGTCTGCCGCCCTGTTGAGGCCAGGCCTACTAAATTATGGTGGATCGGATTTATCATCTCCGTATTTCTCTTATGCTTTGGCATATATTCCGTGTATCGTGAGGTCACATACGGCGTGGGTCAATGGAACCTGAACAGGACGAACGGCTGGGGTTGGGATATTACCAACTTTGTCTGGTGGATCGGTATTGGTCACGCCGGAACACTTATTTCTGCGATCTTACTTTTATTTAGACAAGGATGGAGAACAGGAGTGAACCGTGCGGCTGAAGCAATGACCATCTTTGCGGTGATGTGTGCAGGTCAGTTCCCTATCTGGCATATGGGTCGTGTATGGGATGCTTTTTTTGTACTTCCTTATCCGAATACAAGGGGTCCGCTGTGGCCTAATTTCAACTCGGCATTGTTGTGGGACGTATTTGCAATCTCCACTTATTTCACCGTATCAGTATTATTCTGGTATAGCGGCCTGATTCCGGATGTGGCCACACTCCGCGACAGGGCTAAGAAGAAATGGAGAAAAATGTTTTATGGTGTGACTGCAGTGGGTTGGACGGGCAGCACCAAACACTGGCAAAGACTGGAAGCTTTGGCTCTGGTATTGGCCGGTTTAAGTACTCCGCTGGTATTGTCGGTTCATACCATCGTGTCTTTCGACTTCGCAACCTCCGTTGTTCCCGGATGGCATACTACCATCTTTCCTCCTTATTTCGTTGCGGGTGCCGTGTTCTCAGGTTTTGCCATGGTACAGACCTTGCTGCTAGTAACAAGAAAAGTATTGAATCTTGAAGAATACATTACTATTGAGCATATTGATGTGATGAACAAGATTATCCTGCTGACCGGTTCTATTGTGGGTATTGCCTACCTGACCGAGTTGTTTGTAGCATGGTACAGCGCCAATCCTTACGAAAACTTTGCTTTTTGGGATACCCGTGCAAATCTGAACAGCCCTTATGGCTGGGCATACTATTGCATGATGGCTTGTAATGTTCTTTTCCCTCAGATCTTCTGGATCAGGAAGATGAGAAGAAACCTGATGGTTACTTTCTTCATGTCCGTTATTGTCAACATCGGTATGTGGTTTGAACGTTTTGTGATCATCGTGACTTCGGTACACAGGGATTACCTGCCTTCAGCGTGGGGCCCGTATTATTCGCCTACCATCTGGGAGATCGGTTTCTATCTCGGTACATTCGGATTGTTCTTCACCTGCTACTTCCTGTTTGTGAAGTTCTTCCCTGTAGTAGCATTTGCGGAGATCAAACATATTTTAAAAAGGAGCGGTGAAAGCTATAAAAATCAAATGGGCGAACTGGAACATGAGAGCATGGAAGATTTTGCAAATATTCATGGTCATGATCATGGAGCATAGAACAAATAATTAAAACCAGAACCGGAAAAATTATGGCGGTAAAAAAATTTATTACAGGATGTTTTGATGATGAGGCGGTCTTGTTTCCTGCGGTGAAGCAGGTGCGTAAAAAAGGATATAAGATCCATGATGTCTTTACACCGTTCCCGATCCATGGGTTGGATAAAGCAATGGGTCTTCGGGATACCAGTCTGCACGTAGCGGGATTTATTTATGGTATTACCGGTACTGCTACTGCTTTGGGGTTCATCACCTGGGCGCTGACTTATGATTGGCCGATCAATTTTGGCGGTAAGCCCTTTTTCTCTCTACCTGCATGGATACCGATCACCTTTGAGTTGACGGTGTTATTTTCAGCAGTAGGAATGGTATGGACTTTTTGTTGGCTGTGCCAATTGGCGCCATTTGTAAAAAAAGACCACTTCAATCCACGGTCCACTGACGATCTGTTTGTGATGGCCCTGGAGTGTACCGATAAGACCAACGAAGCTGAATCTTTATCTTTTTTACAAAGCCTGGGTGCCAAAGATGTGCAGGTACAGCATAAAGAGACCGGTTGGTGGTGGGGACGATATGATAAAGAGAGAAAAATATTTGAACCTAAAGCAGAAAAAGTTCATTAGTTGAATTAATAAAATAATGATGAAGAAATTTCTGATCATAACCACGGGTATTATAACTGTTCTGATGACATCAAGCTGCAACAGGGTACGCCGTACTCCCGGAAGGGATTATATGCCCGATATGAGATTCAGCCGGGCTTATGAAAGCTATGCATCTACTGAAGCGCTGACGAAAAAGGGTATCTTCTATAATGCAAGGCCTGTGGAAGGTACAATGGCAAGAGGAGATGAAAGCCCTTTTCCTATAGCTCAGGATAAAATGGGAGATACGACAAACTATTTTGCTTCCCGTCAGGTCAAAAACCCTTTGGATCCTGATTCTGTGGACATGACTGAAGCTGAAAGATTATTTCTTGTGAACTGTGCCATTTGCCATGGAGCCAAATTAGATGGAAACGGACCTTTATATAAAGGAGGTGATGGGCCTTATCCCGCAAAACCGGCTACTTTGGTTGGAGATGCTACTTATGAAAATATGCCTGAAGGCCAGATGTTCTATTCTGTTAAGTATGGTAAGAATGCAATGGGCAGCTATGCATCGCAGCTCAGCACAAAAGAAATCTGGATGGTGATCACTTATATTAAATCAAAACAGGGAAAGCTTACTGCTTCACCGGCAACGGTAGCCGATACGACGAAAAGAAATTAGTTTGAACTTTTAAACAAAAACGGATGGTCATTAAGGAACAATTCATAGTCACAAAGCGGTACAAAATGATTTCGATGCTGTTGATGGGTATCGGAATTCTGGCTATAATTGCTTTGTACTTCGCACATGGATCTAAAAGCGATCCGAAGGAACAAGCCCGTTTCTGGGGATCACTCTTACAAAACAGCGTTTACTTTTTATTATTGGTAAATACTGCCATGTTCTTCATTTGCTCCACCATATTATCATGGGGAGGCTGGCAAATGTCGTTTAGAAGGGTCACTGAAGCTATTTCGGCTTGTGTGCCCGTAATCGGAGTGATTTGCGCAGCTATACTTTTTGCCATTGTCTTCGGTAATAATCACGAGATATACCGCTGGGCAGATGCAAAAGTGGTTAATGAAGATGAGATCATTCAGTTCAAGTCCGGTTTTTTGAATAAAGGATTTTTTGTCGGATGGACCATATTTACAATTGGCTCCTGGGCTTTGATCGGGTGGAAGATGAGAAAGTTGTCGCACAGCCTTGATGAAAAACCTTTGGAAAGTGTTGAGGCCGGAAAAAAATATATGTGGAAGACTACAGTATGGTCTGCCATTTATATTGTAGTGTTTGCATTAACAGTCTTGTCTTCCACGCCGTGGCTTTGGCTCATGAGTATTGATGCACATTGGTTCAGTACCATGTACAGCTGGTACACATTCGGAAGTACCTATGTTGCAGGTATTGCTTTAATTACATTGTTTGTAGTGTTTCTCAAAAATAATGATTACCTCGAGCTGACCAACCAGGAGCATTTGCATGATCTTGGAAAATTCATTTTTGCCTTTTCAATTTTCTGGGCGTATTTATGGTTTGACCAGTTCATGCTGATCTGGTATGCCAACATTCCTGAAGAAACCACTTATTTCATGCCCCGTGGTTACGGAATTTACAGCGGAATTTTCTGGCTGATGTTTATCATCAATTTTGTGGGTCCGATACTGATTTTGATGAGCCGCGGATCCAAGAGAAATTATGCAACGATAACTTTTGTTTCAATATCATTAGTGTTTGGCCATTGGCTTGACTTTTTCCAGATGGTATTTCCGGGACCTAATCCTGATAAAGTACCGATGATCCTTTATGATTTTGGTGTGGCGCTTGGATTTTCGGGACTGATCATGTATGTGACAGGAAATGTATTGAGTAAATCACCTTTGATAGTCAGGAATCATCCGCTGATCAAAGAAAGTATCATTCATCATACATAAGTAAGAGCTAAGAACAATAATTTATAATCATCAATTGAAGTAAATTATGCAGACTTTTTTCATTGTGGCGATATTAGTCCTTGGTTTTCTGATCACCTTTCAGATTGCCAAGACCAGCGAATATGTTTCAGTCTTACGAGGCGAAGAAAAGTCCCGCAGGCAAAGTAACAATATCAATGCTTTCCTTTTATTGGCGTTTCTGATCATTGGGTTATTCGGTGTGTACTATTGTAATGAAACACTGAAAGATAAAATCCTGTATGTATCTGCATCAGTAGAAGGCGAGAATATTGATACTATGATGTGGATCACAACCGCACTTACCGGATTTGTTTTTATAATAACCCAGATTGCTTTATTCTGGTTTGCGTTCAAATACAGAGAGTCCGATAAAAGAACTGCGTACTATTTTCCACACCACAGTACTTTGGAAGTTATTTGGACCGTGATTCCTGCTGTTACGTTGACAGTGATGATAGGTTTCGGTTTGTACTATTGGTTTAAAATCACAGGGGAAGCTCCAAAGAATGCAATGGTGGTGGAAGTGACCGGTAGCCAGTTTCAGTGGGATTTCCGTTACCCCGGAAAAGATAAAATTCTTGGCAAGAAATATTACAAGAATATAAATGCGGCTACAAATAATCCTCTTGGACAAGTATGGGACGACCCGGCAAATCATGATGACATTCACACCACCGGAGAAGTTCATATTGTGGTCAACAAGCCCGTGAAGTTCATCATTGGAGCAAAAGACGTAATCCATGATGTGGGACTGGTACATTTCCGCCAGAAAATGGATGCAGTACCCGGAACACCGACTACCATGTGGTTTACTCCTAAGTACACTACCAAACAAATGAAAGAGATCACCGGCAATCCTGACTTTGTGTATGAAATATCATGTGATCAGATGTGTGGAAAAGGACACTGGAGCATGAGAGGTGTGGTGATAGTTGAAACGCAGGAAGAATTTGATACCTGGATGTTTTCTCAAAAGCCACAATATTATGTTGCATTCCCTGATAAAGATCCGTCCAATCCTGCATTTAAGCCGGATTCGACATCAGCAGGAAGTGCTGCAGTATCAGTAGGAAATAACCAGGCAAAAACAAGACAATAATAGAAAAAACAGGCAATAAAAATTGCCAACAAATCAGAATAATATGGACGCTATGCATGCAAATCCTGAAGTGGTAACGACTCATGATGTTCAGCATGATGGGCATCATGAGCATCATCAGAGCTTTATTACCAAATATATTTTCAGCCAGGATCATAAGACAATCGGAAAGCAATTCCTGATTACGGGGATGATCTGGGCGATTATCGGGGGCTTATTCTCTGTTCTGTTTCGGCTTCAATTAGGTTTTCCAGGGGAATCATTTCCGATACTTGAAACTGTATTTGGAAAGACATGGGCACCGGGCGGCACCATCAAGCCTGAATTTTATTATGCCCTGATCACCATGCACGGCACCATCCTGGTATTTTTCGTGCTGACTGCAGGCCTTAGCGGAACATTTGCCAATCTTTTAATTCCATTGCAGATAGGTGCAAGAGACATGGCATCACCGTTTTTGAATATGCTCTCTTACTGGTTTTTCTTTTTAGCCAGTGTTGTTATGATGTCGTCATTGTTTATTCAAACAGGCCCTGCGGCAGGAGGCTGGACCGTTTATCCGCCTCTGAGTGCATTGCACGATGCCTCCATCGGGTCAGAGCTGGGAATGGATCTATGGATCATCTCCATTGCACTGTTCGTTATCTCAACACTTATGGGGGGACTTAATTACATTTCCACCGTGCTCAATTTACGTACAAAAGGCATGAGCATGACGAGGCTGCCGCTCACTATTTGGGCGGTGTTCTTTACGGCTATGGTAGGTGTGTTAGCTTTCCCGGTTCTTTTATCGGGACTGATTCTTCTGTTCTTTGACCGCAACCTTGGCACAAGCTTTTACCTGAGTGATATCGTAGTGAACGGGCAGATCATGCCGAATGAAGGAGGAAACGCTATATTATTCCAGCATTTATTCTGGTTCCTGGGTCATCCGGAAGTTTATATTGTAATACTGCCAACGATGGGAATTGTTTCCGAAGTGATCAGTATCAATTCACGCAAACCTATATTCGGTTATATTGCAATGATCGGATCATTATTTGCGATCACAACCCTTTCATTCCTGGTGTGGGCACACCACATGTTCGTTTCCGGAATGAATCCGCTTCTGGGATCTTTCTTTGTGTTGCTCACCTTGCTGATCGCTGTGCCTTCTGCCATCAAGACGTTCAACTGGCTTACCACATTGTGGAGAGGAAATATCAGGTTTACTCCTGCAATGTTGTTTTCTATCGGTTTTGTAAGCTTGTTCATCTCCGGTGGATTGACAGGAATTTATCTTGGAAACTCTACCCTGGATATTCAGTTGCACGATACCATGTTCTCAATAGCTCACTTCCATCTGGTAATGGGAGTGGCAGCATTCTTTGGAATGTTTTCGGGATTATATCACTGGTTTCCTAAAATGTTTGGCCGTTACATGAATCCTACTTTGGGGTATATTCATTTTTGGGTGACGCTGATCGGGGCATACCTGATCTTCTGGCCGATGCACTATGAGGGACTGGCAGGGATGCCCAGGAGATATCTGGATAAGAGCCCCTGGGTTTCCTTCAACCAGTTTGGTGATTTGGATAGAATGATCTCTATTGTTGCAATTATTGTTTTTGCCATACAGCTGATGTTTGTGTTCAATTTCTTTTACTCGATCTTCAAAGGAAGAAAAGTGACAACACTAAATCCATGGAAAGCTAATACATTGGAGTGGACGACTCCTATCAAGCCCGGACATGGAAACTGGCCCGGAGAAATTCCTGAAGTACATCGCTGGGCTTATGATTACAGCAAAGACGGGAGAGATTTTATTCCGCAAACAGAACCGGTTGGGGCTAATGAAAAAATTGAACACTGATATGCCGGTCAGCGGATTTGTGTAGTATTTCGAAATAGTTCTTGATATTATAAAGTGAAGGAATGAAGAAAATAAGAGACTACTTTCTTTTAATCAAACCTTCGCTGAGTATATTGGTGGTGTTCAGCAGCGTGATCAGTTATTTGCTGGCGCCGAAAGTTGTGGAATTTGAATGGAAGATGGTTGGATTGCTCTTTGCAGGTGGGATGTTGGTTACAGGCAGCGCCAATGCCATTAACCAGACAAAAGAAAAAGATACCGATGCGGTAATGAAAAGAACCCGTAACAGACCTGTGGCAGCCGGAAGGATGACGCAGGAAGAAGGTTGGACTTTTGCAATCATTACCGGAGTGGCAGGATTATTTATTCTCGGATATTTTTTCAATTGGTTATCGGCAGGATTAGCCGCATTCAGCTTGTTCCTGTATGGTTTCATTTACACGCCGTTGAAGAAAGTGAATTCAATGGCTGTATTTGCAGGAGCATTTCCGGGTGCACTTCCCTGCCTGATTGGCTGGGCAGCCGGTAATGATCAGTTGACCGCAGGCGGGTGGATATTGTTTACGATCCAATTTTTATGGCAGTTCCCGCATTTTTGGGCTATTGCCTGGGTCGCTCACAAAGATTATTCAGCGGCAGGATTCAAGTTGTTGCCCAGTACGTCGGGACCAACAAAATTCACGGCAATACAGACAGTGGTGTATTCACTGGTTTTGTTTCCGGTTTCCTTACTTCCCTTTTATATTGGGATGTGCCGTTTTGAGGAAATAAAGGGAATGATTTGCCTTGGACTGGTGATCCTTTGCAATGTGTTTATGGTTATGAGATCTTTTACACTTTACAGAAGGATGGATGTATCATCGGCAAGGAAAGTGATGTTTGGCAGCTACATATACCTGGCGGTGGTATTGCTGGCCTACTTACTTAGTAAAGCATGATATTATTAAATAAAAAAGTGAGATGGATATTGTGAGCACACAACAAAGAAAGAAGATACATCCCCACAAGTTCACCTTGTGGGTGGCAATGGCAAGCATGATAATGATGTTTGCAGGTATGACGAGCGCTTATATTGTGAAGAGCAATCAGTCGGGATGGCAGGGAGTGGAGATACCAAAGATCTTTTGGGCATCAACAGCAGTGATCCTTGTAAGCAGCCTGACCATACAAATGGCGCTGAGATCTTTTAAACAGAGGGCAATGAACCCATACCGGTTGCTGATGGGAATTACTTTAGGCCTCGGTATTTTGTTCATTGTTTTTCAATGGATGGGATTTTTGCAATTGTGGTATCAGCAAAGAGTGACATTAAAAGGATCGGGGGCAGGGCAGTTTCTGTATATTATCTTTGGCTTGCATGCCCTTCATGTTATCGGTGGAGTTGTCGCATTACTGATTATGTTTGTAAAGGCTTTGGTGGGTAAAGTAAAACAATACTCGGCAGTACCCGTGGAGTTGATTTCAACCTATTGGCATTTTGTGGACATACTGTGGATCTACTTAATGTTATTTTTCTTTTGGGCAGGATAAAAAAACACTAACTGAAAATAAAACTTTAAAACCAACATGGCTACAACTGCAACAGTGCATAAAACAAGCTGGTGGAGTGGCGGAAAAAGCCCTTTCAATGTGGAATATGGGAAACTGATGATGTGGTATTTTCTGATGAGCGACACATTCACATTCGGAGCGCTTCTGATCTCTTACGGTACTATTCGCTTCAGTCAGAATTATTGGCCCAACCCAGGCGATGTATTTAATACATTTCCTGGAGCCGGCGAAGCTAACCTGCCACTTGCATTTGTGAGCTTGATGACATTTATTTTGATCATGAGTTCTGTTACTATGGTGCTTGCTGTTCATGCAGGGCATCAGGGTAATAAAAAAGGAGTTGTCAAATGGCTTGCATGGACCATTGTCGGTGGATTGGCATTCTTATCCTGTCAGGCATGGGAATGGACCCACTTATTGACCGGTGAGCACCCTACTTTGATAAATGGGCAGATCAAACTGCTGGCACAAACCATGTCTCACAATCCCTGGGGTCATCTGGTAGAAGGAAGTGCAGTTGCTGATGCATTGAAGAATACTTCGCCTGATGTTCTGGCAAAACTTGTTTATGAACATAACCAATCCATGTCAATGGCTCAGCTAACGGCCATGCCGGCAGATCAACTGGCTAAGATGGTCAATGTAGCTAAGCTGCATGTGCATGAAGCGGGCCCAGTTGGATTTGGTGGTTTCTTTTACGGTATCACAGGCTTCCATGGCTTCCACGTATTCTCCGGAGTAGTTATCAATATCGTGATGCTGGTGATGACGACCAAGGGAGTGTTTGAGCGCAGGGGGCATTACCTGATGATCGAAAAAGCTGGATTGTACTGGCACTTTGTGGACCTGGTCTGGGTATTTGTATTCCTTTGTTTCTATTTAATCTGATAAAAGCCTTTAATAAATATGAGTAATCAAAATGTAACAGTAGAAGCAACCCTTCATCATGCCCCGGCCGATAACCTGGTAAAGCGTATCTGGAAAACTTTTTGGATATTGCTGATCATTACAATCGTTGAGCTGGCATTAGGACTTTTATTACATAAGCTTGATCTGCCGGATAATACAAAAAGGATGATGATAAAAGGAGTGATTATCATCCTATCTCTTGCCAAGGCTTATTTTATTGTGGCCATATTCATGCACCTGGGTGATGAGATGAGCAAGATGATTTTGTCTATTTTGATACCTTTGTTACTGATCATCTGGGTCATTGTAGCTTTTTTAATAGATGGCACCGCATACAAACAAATGCGGAACAGGTATGACAAGAGTTTCAATACGAAAACTATGAATCTGCCGCAAAAACAGGCGCCTAAAGGAAAAACGGTGCCTTTGAAGTGAATTGATGGCTGATTTACTGAGATTTGAAAAATTTTATTGACAACCAAAACTACCGTCCCGCTTATGGCGGGACGGTAGTTTTTAAATGAGTACCAAAAGTGAATACAAAAGCATTATACGCCGTAATGATTGCCTTGCTGCTGCCGCTCGTCGGGTATTTTATCATGAAAAGATTTAGTGATGAGGCTACTGTAATGCCTCCTCATTATTATGTGGATTCAGTGGCGGTGACTACCCGGAACGGGAAACAATATACTGACACCATTTGGCACCGCATTCACAATTTTTCACTAACCAATCAGCTGGGTAATAAAGTAAGTTGGGATAGTTTGAAGGGTAAAATTGTTGTAGCGGATTTTTTCTTTACCCATTGTCCTACTATCTGCGTACCGATGGCTAAGAATATGAAACGGTTGCAGGAATCCATCACCAATGCACAAAAGACGGGCGATACCACAAACCCTTATGTTCATTTTCTCTCGTTTAGTATAGATCCCGGAAGAGACTCTGTACCCCGGTTGAAATATTGGGCTGACCGTTTTCAAATCAACCCGGAAAAATGGTGGTTGTTGACAGGTGATAAAAAAGAGATTTATGATCTGGCGCTCAATGAAATGAAACTTGGTATGATAGATGGCGATGGAGTGGATACCAACTATGCTCATTCAGATAAATTCGTTCTAATTGATAAAAACAGGGTAATAAGAGGTTATTACAGCGGGTTGGATTCTATGGATCTTGCAGAACTTTCCAAAGATATTGTGTGGCTCACAATGGAGAAAAGCGCTAAATCAAAAAGCCGTCTTACAGGGCAATTACAAATGATCATTGTTTCGTTACTTCTTGTAGTAGGAGGAGCAGCAGCCTTTCTTTATTTTTTTAAGAAAAAAGCGAAACAGGGAACGTCCGCTTGACGATGCGTGAGCAGGTATGATTTTATTCTAATCCCAGTTCTTTTGTGGGATCCCAGAATAGTTTTTCAAAATTCACGACCTGGTCATCCTTTACTTTGATACCCTCTTTGTTGAGCAGTTTTTTCATTTGCCCCGGGGGAGTGAAATGGTGTTTACCGGTGAGTAAACCGGTACGGTTCACAACACGATGTGCCGGAACTTTGGGCCGTATTCTGCTACAGCCATTCAGCGCCCAGCCCACCATTCTTGCAGACATTTTGGTTCCCAGGCATGCAGCAATGGCTCCGTAAGAAGTCACTCTGCCTCTCGGGATTTGCCGGGTAACATCATATACCAGTTCAAAAAAGCTTTCATCACTTTTCCCTGATGGAACTACAGCTTTCAATTGGGCATTCGATCTTTTGCGTACAGGCATATTTAAAATTATTTTTTATTCTTCTCTCTTTGATTGAGTAGTGCCGACTTTTTGGGCTCAGACACTGCCTCGTATCCGTAAGGACAATGCAGGCAGCCCATACCGCAACAATAACCTTTTTTCAAATGATATTGCCTGGTAAAGACCATTAAACCTTCTTCATTAAAATAGTAGTGCACTCCTTTGATCAGCTCTTCTTTTTTCATAATCTGTTTTTTAAACATCAGTTGTGCTCTCGCCTGAGAGTCTTCTTTTTAATTCTTCATCTTTTTCTTTTCCCGGCAGACGGTCCGGCAAAGAAAAACTGAGATAATGCACCCTGTTGCTCTGTGAGATATTCAATGATTCATAATGGGTCTTTATTTGCAATTCTTCAGGAATATTCTCCATTTGATAAACATCTTCCTGGTCTTGATATAAAATACAATGATAAGTTCCGATCACCAGCCTGGTGAACCGGTAAAGATCAGGACTGTCGGTTTTCAGATGGATAATTCCCCCGGGAATAATAAATTGCTGATACAAACGCAGGAATTTAGGGTGGGTCAGCCTTTTTTTTGCTTTTGAAGTCCTTAATTGAGGGTCAGGAAAAGTGATCCAGATCTCTGACACTTCATCTTTAGAGAAGTATTCTGCGATCTTGTCAATTTCGGTTCTTAAAAAAGCTATATTACCCAGATTGTTTTGCAGGGCTTTTTTGGCGCCAACCCAGATGCGATTTCCTTTCAAATCAACTCCAATAAAATTCTTTTGCGGGAACAAGGTTCCAAGACCTAAGGCATATTCGCCCTTACCGCATGCCAATTCTAAAATGATCGGGTTTTTATTTTTGAAAAATTCATTCCACTTACCCTTCATGTTTTCGGGAAATTGCAACACATTGGGGAAAGTTTTCAGTTCCGCAAATCTTTGTAATTTTTTTTGACCCATGCAGCGCAAAGATACCTTATCGGATTTTTGACAAGTGTTCAGGGAGGAAAATCTGATTTCTTAGCGATCAGAGAACATGAGTTTGTAAAGAAAGCATTTATGAAGGGATAGGAAGAAGATCGTAGTGTTTGTCGCAGGTATGTATTGAAAAGAAAAAAGCCTTCGCACTGTTCACGAAGGCTCTGCAATGAAAAAACTCAGTTCGCTGTAGGGGGAGGATTCGAACCTCCACGGGGCAGTTAGCTGAAAAGCAAAGTCCGGTGGTCAACCCCGGTCGGCCTCCCGACAAAGTCGAAAAGCCGGCTCTACTTTTTGTTTATCCTGTGATCCCCACCCCCGAGACAAGAGGGCATGTCTGCCGAAAGGTTTCATCACCCCACAATTTTGAATTATCTTAAAGAACTTTTCTGATGTTTGATCAGATTTGTAGAACAAATTTAAATGAATGGCTCATTTTCTTCCAAATATTTCAATAAAAATTTTGTAATTATAGAAATTATTCAAATATTTAAGTACTTAATAAAATTCTTCAAAAATCAGATGATAAAATGGCGACTAAATTGAATCTTGACAAATTGGATCTTCAGATCATTCAACACATGATGGAAGATGCACAGATTTCTTACGCTGATCTTGGAAAAAAACTGTTTGTTTCCGGCGGCACCATTCATGTACGTATCAAAAAACTACAGGAAGCAGGTGTCGTTAAAGGTATAAAACTCAATGTAGATCTGAAAAAGCTGGGTTATGATGTTGTAGCGTTCATTGGCATTTACCTGGAAAAAAGTTCTATGTATGATACGGTGGCCAAAGAATTGCAAAAGGTTCCTGAGATTGTCAGGCTTAGTTATACTACCGGAAATTACAGCATGTTTGCCGAAGTGGTATGCAGTGATATCCTGCAATTGCGCTCAGTGCTTCACGATCAGCTTCAGAAAATAAAAGGCATCGAAAGAACCGAGACACTTATTTCACTGGAAGAAAGTTTTAACCGGAACGTAAAAGTGATCTAAAGGGCCGGAAATGAAAGGATCCTCCCGCTTTTTCTCATCACTGGGATTACTGATCGTCCTTAATGCCGTGATCAAACCGGTCTGGATCTTCGGCATTGACCGGGCAGTCCAGAATACGGTTGGTGTGGCTGAGTATGGGGCTTATTTCTCTCTTTTTAATTTTTCTGTTGTTTTAAGTTTTTTGCTGGACTGGGGTTATACAAATTTTTACAACCGTCAGTTGGCAGCAAAAGAGAAAGATTTTATTGACCGGGCGGGAAATTATCTCTATATAAAGTTCATTTTCACCTTATCCTATATCGTTGTTGTCTTTTCCGCCGGCTGGCTGGTCGGCATCAGCAGATGGGACATTCTTTTCAGCGTGGTATTCATTCAGGTGTTACAATCCTTATTTCTCTTTTTCCGGGGAATAATAACTGCTCATCAATGGTTCCGGACCGATGCATGGCTCTCAGTACTGGATAAAACCCTGATGACCCTGTTATGCGGAAGCCTGCTTTATTTTCCTTCTGTATTTGGTGACATCACTATAGGCCGTTTTTTACAAATACAGGTCTTTTGCACTTTGTTTGCTTCACTTGTATCCTGGTTTATTCTGATCAACAAAGGAATTCAATTCATTTTTTATAAAAGGGTATTCATCCAGAAACAAATATTTTATCAGGCGCTACCGTTCGGGATCATTATATTACTGATGAGCATCCATTATCGTTTGGATGGTTTTTTACTGGAACGCATTCATGTCAACGGCGATCATGAGGCAGGAATCTATGCTTCGGCTTACCGGCTGCTGGATGCGGCAAATATGATAGGAGCATTGGTTGCTATGTTTTTATTACCCTATGTGGCAAGGCATTGGAGTGATAAAGAGAATTACAGCAATGTGGTTTTAGGCGCAAGGCATTTCCTGATCTTGTTTTCAATTGCGGTTGGCGTAACGGCATTCTTCATTGCTCCGTGGATCCAGAAAACACTTTATCATTATGATTCTATTGAAGCTATTGAGGTGATGCGTTGGTGCCTTCCGGCATTGATCGGATATTCTTTGGTCCATGTTTATGGCACCGTGCTGACGGCAACAGGCAATATTGTTCCCTTTTGCTATATCACCCTGAATGCAGTGGTGATCAATGTTGTTCTTAACCTGATGCTGATCCCTTCATTGGGTGCGCTGGGTTGTTGTTATGCGGCATTGATCAGCCAGTTCTTCTGCGGAGTATTATCCATGTTCTATGCATGGAAAAAATCAATGGCTTCCATTCATTTCCGCTCCATCTTTGCCTATATTTTTACTGCAGCTCTGTTATCCGGATTCCTTTATTGGTGCAGTAAGATGTCTGTTGAACCTTTGTTGCAGTTATTGGGCGTGGCAGCCATCTCTTTAGTAGCTTTGTTTGCAACAGGAGCAAAAGAATGGCTGCTGTGGCTGGGGTCTTTTCGTAATTCAGAATTGAAATGATTTTTTATGCCTGATATTTTTTCCCTGATATCAAAATGGTGGAAACAGATCTTTGCAGTAGTGGCGCTTTCTTTACTGATAGCGGGTGCAGTTGTCTTCATTAAACCGCCACAATTTCTATCGGTGGCCACGGCTGTGCCTGCAAGCAGTGTTGCTGTAGATAAGTCAAGGATCTTCAGCCAGAATATTGAAGCATTGTATTCCAATCTCGGCACTCCGGACGACCTGGATGTGATCGTTGGCACCGGTCAACTGGATACGATTTATCTTTCTGCCGCCGATCAGTTTGGCCTGGCTGATCATTATAAGATCAGCGGGAAAAAAGAAAAAGCAAGGCTTAAAGCAGCAAAACTGTTAAAGAAGAATACTGAAATACAGAAGAGCGGTTATGGCGAGTTAAAAGTGAAAGTTTGGGATGTGGATAAAGATATTGCACCAAAACTGGCCAATGCGCTTATGGAAAAATTGCAATCCATTCACCGGGACCTGCAAAGCGAGAGTAACATCGCTTCATTAAATGATCTAAGAGCAGGAATGAAAAAGATAAGCGACTCGATTGTGGCATTGCAGTCTTCTTCAGCTAATAACACCGATGTTTCTGAAATGCTGATATTGAAAGATCAATTACAGAAATACCGCCAACTGGTTGGCGAATATCAATTGATGGTTGACAGCAAGCCTCCTGCACTGCTGATAGTGGAAAATGCAAGAGAATCAATACAGCCTGACAGGCCGAAACGGCTGGAAGTACTGGTTGCCACTATGGTCCTCAGTTTTCTGTTTGGCCTTGGCATTGCTTTGATACTGGAAAGAAGAAAAATTCAATAAAGTGTTCTCTTCTGTCAATAAAGACCGGTCTGTATTTCTGTTGCTTGCAGGGTTGTTCCTTGTCTTTTTATTTGTTTCTGTTTTTACCGGAGATTATTTCTGGATCCTTATCCCTTTTGGGATCATCGGTGGCTATTTCGGATGGCAGCATGGCAACCTGCTTTTCTTTTTTTTGCTGGCAGCAATTCCTTTTTCTGCAGAGTACCAGGTCACTCCTGAATTGGGCACCGATATTCCTGATGAATTCATGATGCTGATCACTGCGGGAGTATTCCTGTTATATTTTATTTATAATCCGAAAGTGTTGACAGGGAATTATAAGACTCATACTTTATTGTTCTTTTTGTTTTTATCCGTTATCTGGACTGCAGTTACCGTTCTTTTTTCTACCGGTCATCTTGTTTCGGTTAAATTCCTGTTGGCAAAATGCTGGTACCTGGGAGCTTTTGTGCTGGCACCTTCGATCCTTTTCAGAGATAAAAGAGCGATCAAAACATCTTTCGTGATCCTGGCCGTTTCTATGCTTGCTGCAACAGTGATCATTTTGATCCGGCATGCAGGCCTCCACTTTCGTTTTGCTGATGTGAATGATGCGGTCCATCCCTTTTTCAGAAACCATGTGAATTATTCTGCGATGCTGGTTTGCGTCATTCCATTATTTTTTGCATTTTTTAAATTGAGTGATTCCAAAAAACTGAATTTTTTTATTTTCTTATCTGTACTTGTTTTACTGATTGCTTTGTTCTTTTCTTATTCAAGAGGCGCATGGCTGGCTTTGCTTGCAGGGCTAGTTTCTTATTGGCTGATCAATCGGAAATTATTGTTTTTGTCTTTTATTGCTTTTATCATCTTCGCTGCAGGAAGTATTTTCTGGCTGAAACATCATGACCGTTATCTCCGTTATGCACCTGATTTTAAGACTACGGTCTTTCATAAAGATTTTCAACAGCACCTGATCGCCACCTACCGGTTAAAAGATGTTTCAACGGAAGAACGTTTTTATCGCTGGATCGCCGGAGTAAGAATGACCGGAAGCAACCCACTTACCGGATATGGCCCCAATACTTTTTATGACAACTACAAACCCTATGCAATTCCTGCATTTAAGACCTGGGTGAGTGATAATCAGGAACACTCCACCGTACATAATTATTTTTTACTTGTCGCCATTGAACAGGGAATTCCCGGGCTGATCTTTTTTCTTTTATTGATGGGGGCTATGTTTTATTATGCACAAAAGATATTCAGCAAAGCCGGCGGCAGATTCTATAAGACTGCTGCCGCTACTGCAGGCGCAATTATTACCATGCTGGTCGTTTTAAATTTTCTGAGTGATCTTATTGAAACTGATAAGATCGGGAGTATTTTCTTTCTGTGTTTGTCAGTACTGATTGTTCTTGATGATAAAATAAGTTCAGGCGAAGCGTTGGAAAGAAAAACAGTAAAATAACGGGTCAGGAAAAATTTTTACTCTTCACATTCAGTGCATCGCTGAGTCCGTTTCCCAATAAGTTAAATGCCAGTACCAGCAGCATGATGGCAAATCCGGGAGCCAGTGCCAGCATCGGATTTTGTGTAATGATAAAATTATAATTCTCTTTGATCATTAAACCCCAGCTGGGTTGCGGCGGCTGAACACCTATTCCTAAAAAACTCAAACCCGCTTCGATAATGATGGCAGAAGCAAAATTGGAAGCAGCGATCACCATCACCGGCCCCATGATGTTGGGCCATATATGGCGGGCAATGGTTCTGATATCGGAATATCCCAATGCTCTTGCTGCTTCAATATATTCCAGTTCGCGGATTCCCAATACCTGTCCTCTTACAAGTCTTGCAATGTTCACCCACATGGTAAGGCCGACGGCAACGAATATTTGCCAGAAGCCTTTTCCAAGTACCAGTGTGATGGCAAATACCAGGAGAAGCGTGGGAATGCTCCAGATTACATTGATGAACCACATGATGATGTTATCGGTCTTTCCGCCATAGTATCCTGCCAGTGATCCGAGTATCAGGCCGATGCTGAGTGAAATGATCACGGTGATAAGGCCAACACTCAAACTTACCCGGGTGCCGATGATAATACGGCTTAAAATGTCTCGGCCGTATTTGTCGGTGCCCAGCAAAAACTTTTTGGTAGTGACAGGATCCGGGGCAAGTTGGGAAAGATCGTAAGCCTGCCGTTCACTCAGTTTTTCATCAATATACTTTTGAACGATGATGCTGTCACCTTTTTTTTCGTATCCTGTGACCGGTATGTAGTAATAAGCATCTTCTTTTCCTGATAACAGTTGGCCGAAAAATCCGGGGTTTGTGACATCCTTTTCTTTTTTCACTTTGATGAACTGCTGTTCAAATCCGGGCTTCCGTCCACCTATCTCAAGAATGATCCTATTGGCAAAAGGAGAATGGTCCGGAGCGATGAAATAAGCAATAATTGCAGTGATGACGGAGATAATGATCAGAACAAGGCCGAAGACAGCTCCCTTGTTTTTTTTTAACCTGTGCCATGCTGCCGACTGAAATGACCTTGCCTGCTCCATTGATGAAGAAATGAAATTAACAATGGTTACAAATATATCTGTATCTGAGAATTCTCCGCTATTTTACTTTTCTTCCTTTCCATTCGTATTTTCCGAACTGCCCGAATAAACCTGCAAGAATGGTGTAGAAAATATGAAGCGGCTGCAAAAAGAAGAAATATTTCATTAACGACCGCTTGCCAAAAAAGGATGAAACAGAATGGACAAAGGGGAACTCTATTATTGTTTTTAATACCCAGAAGCAGGCGGCATAGAGCCAGTAATGATAATTCCAAAACCCTGCTATGAGCAGGACCAAAAAAGAAAGATTGAATATATAAACCAATAATAATACCGGCAGAATCCTTTTATCATCATAATGCCCTGCTTTGCTTGCCCAGCGGATCCTTTGATAAAAAAAGCTTTTCCATGTTTTCTGCGGCTCAGAAATAACAATTGCCGATTTTGATTTGAGATAATGAACCGAACCGGGATATTTTTTCCGGATCTTATGCATCAGCAGCATGTCATCGCCCGATGCGATTTTGTCAATTCCTGAAAAACCGTTCACTTCATCAAAAACCCTTCGTTTATAGGCAAGATTGGCCCCATTGCACATGGACATAAGATTTCTGTACACCGATACGGCAGTTATTCCCTGTAGCACCAGAAAGTCAAGAGACTGAAAAATTTCCAGAAGGGAATGATTGTTTTTAAAAACCACGGGTGCGGCAATAAAAACAGAATGTTTCTCCTTTTTAAAAGCAGCAATGGTTTCTAACCAATTCACGGGTGGCAGGCAATCGGCATCCGTACAGACGATCCATTCATTTTTTGATAAGGCAATGCCTGTCTCAATTGCTTTCTTTTTATAGGAGTTGATATTATCTTCTTCCAGTTGAATCAATCTGACTCCATCAAATTCCTTTACTATGCCTGCTGTGTTGTCGGTTGAGTGGTCATCAATAACAATGATTTCAAATTGTTCTTTGAGGTAGCTTTGCTCTTTAAGGCTTTTTAATAAAGAAAATATGGATGCTTCTTCATTCCTTGCCGGAATGATCACAGAGAATGAAGAATTTTTTTCAATGGCCGAATTTGTAAACTCAGGAATATGAAGCCAGCTATGCCAGTAATAGATCATCAGAACGGCGTATCCTGCAAAAAAAAGTATGATAATGAAAAGAAGGATCATGATACCGGGACAAATCTAAATATTACCTGTCGTAGTTGGCAAGAAAGACTTTTGAAGTTAAAATTAAAAAGGCTGCCTTTTAGGACAGCCCCTTTTACCCAACTCACCGATTCCTTCTGTATGGCAATGAAAGAACAAATAATCAGATCACTCTGCGGCTTTTATTGTTATGATGCCTTTTCAGGGGCATCCATTTTTTATTCATCCGGTTTTTCTTCATAAAAGATCTATGCTTCCGGGAATGAGCAAAATGGCCTTTATGAAATTTCTTATTTCCTTTCCTGAGATATTTGCGGGCCTTTTTATTTCCATACTTCTGATCCTGAGTCGTGATCCCTTTTTTGAAGTTTTGCTCGGTGCGGAATTTAGTCTTGTTATCTTTTTGTGTCTTCTGCGCTGATGCGGATACGGTCAGGAATCCGAGTGCCAGCATTAGGATAAATAATTTTTTCATGTCTAAAATTTTGGTGAAACAATTACTGTACTCTGTTCTAAGACGAAGGCTTTCGTGATAAGTTTAAGCGTTATGAAAATTTTAAGAATTAGAACAACTCTTCTTGCCGGGTTATCAAACGAAAACTTTTACGGTGATATTTGCTGAGGCCGTATTGTTCTATGGCTTTCCGGTGTGCCTCGGTGCCATAACCTTTATTGTTTATCCATCCGTATTGGGGAAATTCATCGTGAAGCCTTTTCATCAGATCGTCCCTGTATGTTTTGGCCAGAATACTTGCCGCGGCTATGGACATGAAAGTCGCATCGCCTTTAATAATGCACTGGTGAGGTATTCTTTTGTATTTGATGAACCGGTTACCGTCAATAAGTAAAAACCGGGGACGGATCTCTAATTTTTCTATGGCCAGGTGCATCGCTTTGAATGATGCTTTTAGAATATTGATATGATCTATTTCATTATTATCTATGCTTGCCACCGCAAAAGCCAACGCACGGTCTTCAATTACCGTTCTTAATTCTTCCCGCTGCTTTTCTGAAAGTTGTTTTGAGTCATTGAGCTCAGGGTGAGAAAATCCTTTGGGCAGGATGACTGCTGCTGCAAATACAGGTCCTGCAAGACAACCACGGCCTGCTTCATCGCAGCCTGCTTCGATCAGTTCTTCCTGGTAAGATGCCTGTAACAAAATTTTTTTCAAAAATAAGCAGTTATGAATTTTCAGCTGTGTATTCTCTTATTTTGAATTTTTAATAGAGAGATCTTTAAAGATATTCATACCCTAACTTTGCTACTGCATGGATCAGCTAATATCAAAACGTTCTTCAAAACCTGTCGCTATCTGGCTTTTGGTGGGTGTAGGAATGATCATCATACAGGTCTTGTTGGGTGGTATCACCCGTATTACAGGATCCGGCCTTTCTATTACCGAATGGAAGCCTATTATGGGGGCCCTGCCGCCCATGAATGAGAATGATTGGAATATTGCTTTTGAAAAATACAAGCAGATCGCACAGTTCAAATATCTCAATTTTGACTTCACGCTTCATGATTTTAAATTTATTTTTTTCTGGGAGTGGTTTCACCGTTTATGGGCAAGGCTGATCGGAGTGGTCTTTATTATTCCATTTGTGATCTTTTTGATCCGGAAAAGATTTAAGAAAGAAATGATCCGGCCCATGATCATCTTATTCCTGCTCGGAGCCTTGCAGGGGTTGGTGGGCTGGATCATGGTGATGAGCGGGCTGGAAGATTCTGATGCTTTGTATGTAAGCCATTACAAGCTGGCCATTCATTTTATTCTTGCACTGGGATTGTTGTGTTATACCTTGTGGTTTGCACTGGAATTGCTGGTTCCCAAAGAACAAATGGTCATAAGCAAATCATTGAAAAGATTTACGATCTGGATCACTGCGATACTGGTGCTTCAATTGATCTACGGCGCTTTTATGGCAGGGCTAAAAGCAGCTTCTGCAGCTCCTACCTGGCCTAAGATAAATGGTAGCTGGATCCCTGAAAATCTTCATTCGTTCGGCACTCATCGGTTTCCCGGACTTACATTTTTTATAGACAACCCACTGATGATCCAGTTCATTCACCGAGACCTGGCATACCTGATCCTCATACTTATTTTTATCTGGTATGCAAAAGCCGGGATGATAACTGCAACGACTCTGTTTAAGAAAACAAAATGGTTGCCCGCAGGGATCGTATTGCTGCAGGTGATACTGGGCATTCTTTCTGTTGTGAATTCAACGGATCAGGGCCCTTTTTTGTGGCTTGCCATTGCACACCAGTTTGTGGCCATGTTGCTGTTACTTTCTTTGGTATGGATGATATTTATCATTCGTGGTAATAAAATACCGCAATAACCGGGTAAGATATTTGAAGAGCAGGTATTTATCACTAATTTTAGAGATAACTGTATTTGAAACATGAAAGCCTGGCTGAAAGGGTTTATCCATTCTTTTCCTGTACAATTATTGTTTCTTCATTTCAGAAAATACCAGGTGCTGCTGGTGTTATGGTATATTTTATTTGCTACAGTTGGGGGAGGATTTCTGAAAACATTCGGCGCCGATTCATTATTTCTTGCTCCCGAATACCTCGGTAATGTAAATTCATTCAGCTATGCCATTGTGGGAATAGCAGTTGGCATGTTCATCATGAGCTGGAATATTGCCACGTTTATTCTTTTCAGCAAACATTTTCATTTCCTGGCTGCAACGACAAACCCGTTTCTGAAGTATTGCATCAATAATTTTGCATTGCCTCTGATCTTTCTTGTGTTTTATTTTTTCCGGGCTTATGATTTTGTTCATCACAAAGAACTGGTGCCTGTGGTAGAGATCATTTTTTTTGCAGGAGGTTTTTTAGCCGGATTGATATTTATTTTGGCAGTTTCTTTTCTGTATTTTTTTCGTGCTGACCGTACGATACTCAGGCGAATGATGCCGGTGATCAAAAACCCGAAAGAATATATCAGGGATTATCATGCTAATGAAGGGAAGCGTGGCGATAGTGACCTGATACATGTGGACTGGTATTTTGAAACTCCGGCCAAACTGAGGAAGACAAGAGATGTATCGCATTATACAGATCAGTTCATTCAGTCCATTTTTAAAAGCCATCACTTTGCAGCAATACTTTCTGTGTTTGCTGCTTTTATTTTCCTGGTGATCATCGGTTTTTTTCTGGATCACCAGATATTTCAGATACCGGCAGCTGCCAGCATCACCATCTTTTTTTCCATATTGATTGGTGTGGCTGCGGCATTCACTTTTTTTCTGCAAAGCTGGAGCATCCCTTACCTCATTGTGCTGGTATTGGCATTGAATATTTTTTATCAACTCAACTGGATAGACCCGCGGAATAAAGCCTATGGCCTGAACTATTTGGACAAAGATCTTCGTCCATCCTATACGCAGGAAGGATTAATGGCACTCTGCACAAAAGAAAATGTGGAAGCTGATAGGCAAAACATGATCCGGATACTGGACCGGTGGAAAAGAAAACAGGACAGCGAAAAACCATTGATGGTGGTGATCTGTGTAAGCGGCGGCGGCCATCGCAGCGCTACGTTTACCATGAAAGTGCTTCAGCAGCTGGATAGCATCACCCACGGCGCTCTTATGAAAAAAACATTCCTGATCGCAGGAGCTTCAGGCGGAATGATGGGGGCCACTTACTTCCGTGAATTATATTTACGCAGGGAAAAAGGAGAGAACATTCATTTGCAGGACAAGGAATATGTGGATGATATAGCAGAAGATCTTCTGAATCCTGTTTTCTCTTCTCTTTTTGCCCGGGACCTTATCTCGCCAGCACAAAAGTTCAGTGTCGGCCCTTACAAGTATGTAAAAGACCGGGGTTATGCATTTGAACAAAAATTCAACCTGGATACAAAAGGTTATCTTGATAAACAGATCAAAGATTATGCAGATGATGAAAAGGCGGCAAACATTCCCCTGATGTTTTTTAATTCTACCGTCTCCCGGGATGGAAGAAAAATGCTGATCAGCACTCAGCCGGTCCGCTTCATGATGCAAGGGCGTGATGATACTGCCCGTATTCCCAAAGTGGATCCCGATATCATTGATTTCGGATCATTTTTTAAAGACCAGGATCCCGGCAATCTCAGAGTGCTGACGGCTTTAAGAATGAACGCAACATTTCCTATCGTTCTTCCCAATGTATGGCTGCCTTCCAATCCGGTGATAGATGTGATGGATGCAGGCCTGCGTGATAATTATGGCCAGGAAACAGCTCTTCGTTTTCTTGAATCCTTTAATGATTGGATCGGAGAAAATACAAGCGGCGTTTTACTGGTTCAGATAAGGGACAGGGAAGCCGGCGGATGGGAAGCGCCTTATGTCTCCGAAAGCATCACCGACAATGTGACCAAACCTTTCCTGCTGCTGCAGCACAACTGGTATAAGATGATGGAGTTTTTTCAGAATGACATGCTCAGTTATTATGCGGAAGTGAAAGAACATGATATTTATAAGATCATTTTTCAATATGCTTCCGGCAGCGAAGAAAACAAAGCGGCATTGAATTTTCATTTGACCCAGAGTGAAAAGAATGATATAATCTCTTCAGTAAATAACCCGTATAATAAGGCAAGCTTTGCCAGGCTCCTGAGATTGATGAATAAAAACTATGTTGACTCGCTCAGGGCTGAAGGAGCCGGAAACATTTTTCCCTGATCCCGATTTTCAGTTTATCCGGAATTTCTGCCGGTTCACCATCAATATGAAAAGGAGCTGAAGACCGGTTGAAGATGGTAAGACCTTTGGTCTGAAAATAGATAAGGCTTTTATTTTTTGAGACTACAGTTTCCGATTGCAGGTCCACCAGGCCTGTGATCTGGCGAAGCGTTTGCAAAAAGAAACTAATCTTGGTTTGCCGGGTTGCGATCACAATATCCAATAATCCATCGTGCAGGCTTGCTTTTGGAGCTATCTTGAAATTGTTGCCGAATTGATTACTGTTGGCAATACTGATGAAAAAAGCATCAAGCTCTAATTTGGTTTTATTCAGTTCGATCTCAAAAGAAAAAGGCTTTACGGAAAAAAAATTTCTGATGACCAGCCTGATATATGTTTTCAAACCTCTGGTTGATTGTTGGGTGAAATCATAAGCCACTTTTGCATCCAATCCCAGGCCTGCAAGCATACAGGAAAAATGCTCATTGATATTGAATCCGTCGGTGGCAATGGCTTTGCCTTTAAAAATTATATCCAGGGCCCGTTCAGGCCGCCTGGGGATCTTTGCAGCAAAAGCCAGCCCATTACCCGAACCGCAGGGGATAATTCCGAAGTTTACATCGTGTTGCATCAATCCGTTGATCACCTGGCTTACCGTGCCATCACCACCGGCAATTACCACATCCGTGATCTTTTTTTCCCTGATCACGGGGTGAAGAAAAGAATAATCTCCGCTTGCAACCGATGGGAAGATCTCAAACGGTATTCCGGCGGTATTTGTTTTTTGAACGATCATTTTTTCCAGGCCGGTCTTTACCCTGGTTCCGGAAATAGGATTGATGATGTAGATTATTTTGCGTGGCATATTTTAAGGAAGCTGCAAGGTACATAAATGAATCTTTCATCCTGTGAGGTATTATGTTGCAGGGTATTACAACGCTGAGAAGCGAATTAAATTTTAAATTAATAAATAGCACAAAAAAGGTTATTCACAGGTTTCATGAAACACACTACTTTTGAAAGACCAAAAACCTAAGCCGCTTGAGAAAATTTATTATCGGCCGCCGGCTGCTTACTATCAGCTCTGTCTTATTTACATCAGGCTTTATTCTTACAGCAATAATTATTTCCTGCCGAAAAGCAGCAATGCAATCAGAAAGGATAAAGGCAGATGAGCCTGCGATATGATTTTAATGATTTTAATTGTACAGATTTTGCACTTAATATTCTAAATTTTATTCGTCCATCAAATAATAAAATCATTGTGCCTGATTGGATTGGAAATACGATTGATCATCATAACTATGGGACGACACCTAATGGATTGTATATAGCATTGAAGCAAATGAAGGATAATAATAGCAGTGAAGCAGGAAATATTAAAATAGGAACATTTCATGCTCCAATCAGCTACGGTCCTTGTGATTAATAAAGAACCTTCGAAAAATTTAGAATGCAAAAGAAAAAAAAGATTAAATGGTGGATAATAGGAATAATTCTATTTATGATTATTTCCAATCTCCCTCCTCTTAAGGGAGTATTTGGTCTTATATTAGATGATGACTATTATCGTTATAGTAATGGCGATGGGAGCCTAACATTTTCAGAAATCCCATTTAAGGGAAGGCTGTATAATTTAAGTCCAATTGTTCCAAAAAGCTTTATTCAAACGCATCCAAATACAAACGACACACTTGTGTATCGCTTGTTCTGGAAAAACCCATTATATTTTTGGCGATGGGGGGAATATTTTTATGATAAAAGATATGAACTCCCTTATAAAAGCTGGCATGAAATAAGAAAAAAGAGAGGGTATGATTTGAAAAACTCAAATAACTGGCAAGATTTTTAATTTCATTTTCAAATGAATAGGATAAAATATTTTGTTTATTGAAAAATTTCCAAGGTACATAAATGCACTCTCTGCATCTTCACTCTGATCCTGGGATTCCTTGGAGATACTATGGTGTAGATCCTGATCTCTTTCTTTCCTGCAAATAATTCATGAAGCTTGCTTATCGGTATTTTAGCTTCCAATGTTTTCTCCACTGAAAATAGTTGTTCATCCTGTTCATCAAAAAGTAAAAAGGAATGCCATAAGAGAGTGTCTTGACCGGTTTCTTTATAAATGATGCGCAGATCCCCTTTCTTTTTCCACTGGCAAGGTTTTAGTTTCCGTGTATTGGCGGCTTCATCTTCCTTGTCAGCCGTTAAAATGGTTTTTTTCTTCCATTTTATTTCCCAACTGTCCTGAGCATGGATCAGGATATGATGAGAAAAAAGAATTGCTATTAAAAAAAATATTTTCATAAGCTCGCATGCTTATCGGAAGGCATTTTCAGTCTATAAAAAGTTGCAAAAAAACGGCTACCATTTTATCAAGGCGCTTGCCCAGGTGAATCCGCTGCCGAATGCTGCCAGGCAGACCAGGTCACCCTCTTTTATTTTCCCTTCTTCCCATGCTTCGCAAAGTGCAATAGGTATGGAAGCAGCAGTGGTGTTTCCGTATTTCTGAATATTGTTATACACCTGGTCATCTCTTAATTTTAATTTACGCTGCACAAACTGTGAAATACGAAGATTGGCCTGGTGCGGTATCAACAAACCCAGGTCGGAGGATTGATAACCGTTTTTATTCAAAGCCTCCATGATCACTTCCGGAAATTTTTCAACGGCTACTTTAAAAACTGAAGGGCCATCCATATTGGGAAAATTCTGCGCATGGTCAATCATCTCATGGCTCATGAACATGTCTCCGATCTCAGCTTCGTTGAAATCAGCCAGTTTATGATCTTTTGCCCAATGATTGGCATGAGTTCCCGGATTATACATTGCCAGTATTTCCGCATTGGCGCCATCACTGTGCAGGTGTGTGCTGAGGATCCCGGAATCTGAAGAACTATCTGCCGGTTGCAATACCACCGCTCCGGCGCCATCACCAAAGATCACCGATACATTTCTGCCCCGGGTGCTGAAGTCTAGTCCAAAAGAATGTTTTTCCGCTCCGACCACCAGGATGTTTTTATACATGCCCGTTTTGATGAACTGGTCTGCCACACTTAAAGCATATACAAAACCACTGCACTGATTGCGTACATCCACCGCTCCGACATTTTCCATTTTCATAGCTCTTTGCAGTAATACACCGCATCCGGGAAAATAATAATCGGGAGAGAGAGTAGCAAAAACGATGAAATCAACCTCTGCAGGAGTAATACCCGCTCTTTCAATTGCGATCTTTGATGCTTCCACTCCCATCGTTGTGGTTGTTTCATTGGTCCGGTCGGCAAATCTTCTTTCTTTTATTCCCGTTCGTTCTGTGATCCATTCGTCACTGGTATCCATATATTTTTTCAGGTCATTGTTGGTCACCACATTTTTGGGGACATACATTCCTATTCCTGCAATTTTTGAACGAAACATAGATGATCGGTTATATCAGGTAAAACAATTTTAGTAGTCCGGATCTGTCAGGCAAGCCAGGTGGATATCAGTTGTGAAATGATACCAATGAAAAGCCCGGTGTAGATCTCTTTTTGTGAATGATCAGAAGCGATAAGGCGTGAGGTACAGCTAAGTCCTGCAATCAATATGGCAATGGTAAGATAAATCCCCGAATCCAAAGCTCCGGCAAATGATAAGGTAAAAATGAAGGTCATTAACACTCCCGCTGCCAATGCATGCATGCTCACTTTCATATAAGTGTTGGTGATAAGCCCGATGCTGGAAGCCAGAAAGACCGCGAATCCGAATTTCACCTGGATGGATGGAATTTCAGGAAGGTTTCTCCACACATACCACATCCAGAAATACCAGATGCCACAAACCACATAGGGAATGATGCGGTCTCTTTGAGTTTTTAAAAAAATGGAGTCAATAAACTTCAACGCTTTTAATAACCCCACAGTCACCAAAGGGAAAAAAGTGTACATCAGTGTGGCCGAAATAAGGATCTTGGATTTATCCCAATTGGTGAAACCGGCATAAAAATAAGGCTGTACATACAATAGAAACCAAACTACATAAACAGGAATGAATAATGGATGCAGAATGACTGAAAATATCTTTGTCGCAAATTTTAACATTCCGGGTTGCTGAGGCATTTCAGGAACGCTAATCTCCTTTAATTCATTTTGTTCATCCACAGCAAGCCTTGTAGTCATATTACCCTGTAAAATTTCATGCAAAATAAGGCATTATTAAAAAGGGGCATGATTTTGTATATTTACCGTCCGTGCAAACTTTATCCGGATAAAGAACAATATTTTCATGAATTTAAACCGATCTTTTAGCGTAAAATTTCTATTGCTCCTGCTGTTGTTAGGTTCTTCTCATATTTTACCTGCACAAACAAAATATATAAAAGAATATCACGTTTTAGCTGATTCATTGCAAGGTGTTTATGGAATTCCGTCTGCTGTTATTTTAGGTGTAGCTATCATTGAATCCGGAGCTGGCACCAGCCGTAACAGCAGGTTATTACATAACCATTTTGGGATTATGGGAAAGAACAACCTGTTGAAGACCAAAGGAATTAAAAGCCGGTACAAACAATACCCGGATGCCAGAAGTTCTTATCTGGATTTCTGCAGGTTGATCACAAAAAGAAAGTTTTATTCAAAGTTGAAAGGTAATATGGACTATAAGTTATGGGTTCATGCCATCAGCAGGTCCAATTATTCTGAAGTACCTGATGTCTGGAAAGGAAGAGTGTTGTCGGCTATTCGAAAGCATAAACTTTCAGCAATTAAATAAGAATTCGACAGTATGAACGCCAACCGACGTGTCCTTATTTTCGTGACAGTTGCCACCGCTATTTATCTCTTGTCTTCAATATTGGCGGCTGCATTTGACTGGAAATGGATGCCGGCAAAAAGAGTCAACCTGATCTCGGATGTCATTCACAGCAATACAGACAATGAAGACAGCGCTAACCTGGCAAATGGCTTTGATTCCACCTCCCTTCTCACCGTTACCGTTCCACTGAAAGATAAGATCAGGAATTTTGACCTTTATCATAAAGGGCATTTCATTACCGATTTCAGTGATGACACCAATGCTGTGGTATTGGAAAAATTCATTAAAAAATTGTATGACTTAAATAACGGTAAACAACAAAAGGTCCGTATTGCATACTTTGGCGACAGCATGATAGAAGGTGACCTGCTGACGCAAACATTACGAAAACTATTACAGCAGGCCTTTGGTGGAAGCGGTGTTGGTTTTGTACCCATTACTTCACAGGTGTCACAGTTCAGAACCACAGTCAATGCAAACTATTCAGGCGGCTGGCAGGATGAGAATTTTAAAACAGACGGCAATAAAAGCAAGCTCTATATTTCAGGCCATGTCTTCCGCAGCGGTGGTGATTGGGTACAGATGAATGACCGGACTATTACTGATACTTCTGCGATCATTGAAAAAAGCCTGCTTTGCGGGTACTCTTCACACCCGGTAAATATCAAAGTGAATAATGTGACGGTTCCTGTTATGGCTGATAAGCCGGTGAATCGTATTGTACTGGAGAAAAGCAAAAGCGCTTCAATAAGAGTATCGGTTTCTGATGTACAATTGCCTGTGTACGGTATTTCTTTTGAATCCGGGTCGGGAGTGATACTGGATAATTTTTCTTTCAGAGGAATCACCGGCCTGGAGTTTGCAAAAGTAGATTCTTCTTTTCTTACATCAATCGCTGCTGCAAATCCTTATGACCTGATCATTTTTCAGTATGGTGTCAATCTTTTATTCAGGCCCAATGATAAAAATTTCAACTGGTATGCACGGGCAATGATGCCGGTGATCAAAAAAATTAAAAACTGTTTCCCTCAAAGTGAGTTTTTGCTGGTCAGCACTGCCGACCGTGCCTTCCGCTATGGGGGCGAATACCGCTCGGCGGTGGGTATAGATTCATTGGTAAAAATTCAGGCGTTGCTGGCTTATGAAACAGGAAGCAGCTTTTATAACCAGTTTGAAACTATGGGCGGGGCCAATTCAATAGTGCAATGGGCATCCCAAAAACCTTCATTGGCGAACAAAGATTATGTGCATCCGAACTTTAAAGGCGCAGAGATCCTGGGGAAGTATTTTTTTCAGGCAATACTGCAGGATTATGATAAATACTCAGCAACCCAAAAATAAACCGGCTCAACACAGGAATAATTATGTTTGATTTCGAAGCATTTTTGAACCAGTTTTTGTATGACCCGAAGAATCCCCTTCTGTTCAACAACGGCTTTTTTGTGTTCTTCTTTGCCATCTTTATGACATCTTATTACTTGTTACGTAATAATTTCCCGGCCCGTAAATACCTGTTTACTTTTTTCTCTCTTTATTTCTTTTACAAAGCCAGCGGATTTTTTGTTGTGTTTGTAATCCTGTCGGCTATTGTAGATTATTTTCTTTCCAATGCCATCTACCGGCAACAGAATAAGAGAAAGAAAAAATTCCTGCTGGTATGCAGTATTGTTTTCAACCTGGGGTTGCTGGTATATTTCAAATACACGAACTTCTTTATTGCCACCTGTAATGAATTGCTGCAAACGAATTTTAATCCACTGAATATTCTGTTACCGGTAGGTATTTCTTTTTACACATTTGAGAACCTGAGTTATACGATAGATGTTTACCGAGGACAATTTGTGCCTGTAAGAAAGTTCACGGATTATCTTTTATTTCTTTCGTTCTTTCCTAAGCTGGTAATGGGCCCCATTGTCCGTGCATCGGATTTCATTCCCCAGATTGACAAGCCTTATGCGATCAGTGAAAATGATTTTGCAAAAGGATTTTACCTGATCATTTCAGGACTGTTCAAAAAGCTGGTCATTTCTGATTTTATCACTCAGAATTTCGTGGATTACATTTTTGATGATCCGACCCGCTATACAGGCCTGGAAAATCTTTTTGCTGTTTATGGATATGCGGTGGTCATTTATTGTGATTTCAGCGGGTATAGCGATGTTGCGATCGGAATTGCCAAGTGGCTGGGCTTTACCATACCGGTCAATTTCAGGTCGCCGTATCAAAGCAGGAACATTACAGAATTCTGGAGGCGATGGCATATTTCACTTTCATCATGGCTGCGTGATTATCTGTATATACCGCTTGGCGGCAACAGAAAAGGAGTGGTGAGGACCTACATCAACCTGATGCTGACCATGCTGCTTGGAGGATTATGGCATGGCGCCAGCTGGAATTTTATTGCATGGGGAGGCCTGCATGGATTAGCCCTGGCGTTTCATAAGATATGGAAACAAAAAACGGAAAAGATATTTAAACCGGTAAATAATTCATTTTGGATCAATGCACTTTCAGTACTGATCACTTTTCATTTTGTGTGTTTTTGCTGGATATTCTTTAAAGCAGCCGACTTCACCATTGCAGGAGATATGATCTACCAGATTACTCACAGTTTCGATATTTCCGTATGGGGAGCATTTTTCAATAATTACAAACCGGTACTTGCTTTGATGCTTTTGGCTTATCTGCTGCATGCCATTCCGGATGATCTGGCAGACAAGGTCATTGGCCGGTTCAGAAAAGTGCCGCTGGTTTATTACCTGGGTGTGTTTTTTATTTTTGTAATGATCTACGGATTCTTTAAGTCATCGGAGCCTGTAATGCCGATCTATCTGAGATTTTAAAGTTCATTTTGCCTTCAGAAATTTGTTATATGCTTTGGAAAAGGCATTAAAGAAAAGCGATCCCTGCATCCGGTAACCTTCATTGGTAAAATGCACTCTGTCTTTGTTCATCAATCTTCTTTTCAACCATTTATAAGCAGAGCCATGGCCACCGGTGATCTGGTACATGTCCCATAGCGGAATCTTATGTGTATTACAGTAAGAAGAAATATAAGAGTTGATCTGTTTCAGCATTTTATTTGGCCTGTGCCTTTTGTAAAAATCATCGGCAGTTGTGGTGACCATAACCGCCGCACCGGGAGATGCCTGCTTCAGTTTTGAAAAAAAAGTATCCAGTTGCAGTAAAAATGTATCACGATCGAGGCCAACCTTCTGTGCTTCATTGGTACCCAGGGAAATAATATAGAGGTCTGCCTGTAAAGCAGGAAGCTGTTGCCAGAATAATGAACCGGAGTTGAAACTGTTGTAAGTGGCGCCGTTCACCCCAATGGTGTGATAGATGATGCCGGGTTCCGAATTCTCCAATGATACTCCGTAAAATTCTTTTAAACTGTCAGATAAGAGTGAGGATAAAATAAAACTGCTTGCATTATGTTTCAGCACAATATCCGGGTAAGTCATCGAATCTGATTTCTCTCCGTTGATAAGGATGAGAGAGCTATCAGTATTAGTTCGAAGCATCCAGGAAACTAATGGATTTGATCCTAAAAAGAATTTCAAACGGTTAAATGATTGTGTCAGGTTGATATCATCGGGTTTAAGGCCGAGCTCGATGGAGGCTCCGCTGAAATTTGTACGGATGCAATATCCGCTGATTCCGGAATTGATCGGGATCTCCGGATGGGCAAGCCGGTTGAATTCCCATGTGGTATTGGAAGAACTGGTTATGTCCGGTGGTGTATTGGACTGTGCCAGCTGATAAGGAAATATCAACCCTCTTCCTGCATCCCCAAAAAACTGTTGCAACCCTTTTCTGATCACTGAAGTAAAATAGTCTGCCTGGATATGCGAGTCGCCGATATGAACTATTGAAATCGTTCCTTCTTTATTTTTTTTAAGGGAAATGAGTTTTTGAAAAAAACTGTCCAGGCCGCTTTCCCTGCTGATATGATTATTGGCCGGATTAAAGAAGGGATAGGTTTTTGCAATCTGATGATCATTCACCGGAATCAACTGTGCCGCAGCTGTTGAATAAGCAAGGATATATGACAGGAGAAATATCTGGTTAACAAATCTTTTCATTACAAGTCAGAGCTCTTTTCTGAGACGGGCTACCGGAATGTTCAGTTGTTCCCTGTATTTGGCAACGGTCCGGCGTGCAATATTATATCCTTTTTCCTGGAGCAGATCGGTGAGCCGTTCATCACTTAGGGGTTTTTTCTTGTTTTCGCCTTCAATTACATCACTGAGTATTTTCTTTACTTCCCTGGTAGAAACTTCTTCACCACTGTCTGTGCTGAGTGATTCGCTGAAAAAGAATTTCAGGCGATAAGTTCCGAATTCGGTTTGAACAAATTTGCTGTTAGCCACACGGCTTACCGTGGAAATGTCCAACCCCGTTTTTTCCGCAATGTCTTTCAGTATCATCGGCCGCATCGTTGTTTCATCTCCTGACATAAAAAATTCATTTTGGTGTTCCATGATGGCAGTCATAGTATTCAGTAATGTTTGCTGCCTTTGTTTGATGGCATCAATGAACCATTTGGCGGCATCAATTTTTTGCTTGATGAATAAAACAGCTTCTTTCTGGCGTCTGTCTTTTTTGGAACCACGATCATACTCTTTCAGCATATCTCTGTATCCTTCGCTGATCCGCAGTTCGGGAGCATTGCGGGAATTTAATGTTAGCTCCAGTTTGCCGTTATGATTAAAAATGAAAAAATCCGGAACTACATAGCTTTCAGCTTTATTCACCTCTCCCACCGTTCCTCCCGGTTTAGGGTTCAGGTGGATGATCTGTTGCATTATTTCTTTCAGGCCATCATCGCTGAGGTTTAATCCGCGTTGAATTTTTTCATAATGCTTTTTGGTAAACTCTTCAAAATATTTTTGAATGGCAGTAATGGCGATCTGTACCTCTTTACCTTCATCTTTGAGCCTTTGCAATTGCAATAAAAGACATTCCTGCAGATTGCGGGCACCCACTCCTGGGGGATCGAATTGCTGAATACGGTATATTACAGACTCCACTTCTTCTGCTGATGCTGTAATATTTTGACGAAACGCAAGATCATCAACAATGGCAGAGGTTTCCCTTCTCAGATAGCCATCTTCATCAATGCTGCCGATGATCTGCTCTGCGATCTTTTTTTCTTTTTCATCCAGTTTCAAAAGCCCGAGCTGGTGCTGAAGCAGTTCATATAAACCTGTTTCGCTTTTATAGGGCAATTCTTTTTTTTCATCATCTTCAGGATAGTTGTCATCTCTCAGCTTGTAATCGGCAACGTCATCATCTCCTTCATGCACATAATCGCTGATGTCAATGTTCTCGTATTCATCTTCACTTCCATCTGCTTCATCATACTCATTTTCTTCGCTTTCGTTGTTGCTGAATTCATCTTTGGTTTCATCCGGGTTATCGTCGTGTTTCTCTTCATCCAGTTCCAGTGCAGGATTTTCTTCCAGTTCTTCCTTGATGCGTTCTTCCAGGTTGGCAGTAGGAACCTGCAGCAGTTTCATCAGCTGAATCTGCTGCGGGGATAGCTTTTGTAGCAGCTTCTGTTGCAGGTTTTGACTAAGCGACATAATGATATTCGTCCGGTCATTTTATTGCTCCGGTTCTAATGCGAAGCCCGGCGCAATTACAAAAATCAGGCCGTAAAATTACATACAAATGAAATAAAGATGTGGCAACGATTTGGCGGCTTTCTTGTTGTGTTTCTGTTAATGTTCCGGATGATAAATTTCTTACGGCAAAGTCTTTCAAAACAACGACTTGCTATTCAACAGGCAATACCCGGTAAACTGAATTATAATACTGGCGGCTAAGAGATTTTATTTAATAATTTCTATCGCCATTGTTTGAAAAACAAAGGGTGCATGAAAATAAAATTCCGAATAATCAATTTTTTAAAACTCAATTCTTATTGTCTTACCGGTTTCATTGGCAACCATTCCATAGGCGGTATCAGTGCAGGAGTTTTGTAATAATTATTCTGTAAACTGTCATTCCACCCGTTGGGATTTGTATTAAAAGTTTTACTGCTGAAATAAATACTGCCCTGAACATTGGGATATTGCCTCAGCAGTTTTATCTGATCAGGTAATTCGTTTGGATTTTTCCATGGTGAATTGGGCGGAAGGTTTCCTGAAGCCCTGTAGATCCCCATTCCGATATAAAGATGCCTTCCGTAGCTGTGCTTACTCCACCAGTTTAGTAATTTTTCAAAAGCCACCCTGCTATTTCCGATTTCAAAATATAGTTGTGGCGCCACATAGTCTATCCATTTTTCTTTCAGCCATAATACAATATCTGCATAAAGATCATCATAATTGTTTTGCCCGGAATTACTATCGCTGCCATCAGGATCCTGTGCTTTGTTGCGCCACACACTGAAGGGAGAAATTCCGAATTGCACCCATGGTTTTTCTTTCTTAATAACCAGGCTGATCATTCTGATAATAGAATCTACATTGCTCCTGCGCCAATCATCTTTGTTTAGTTTGGTCCCTGATCTCAGGTATGAAATGGAATCAGGAAATTCCAATCCTGAGATACGGTAAGGGTAGAAATAGTCATCCATGTGAATGGCATCAATATCATAACGGTTTACTATGTCACCGACTACTGATACCACAAATTCTTGAGCTTCTTTATTTGCCGGATCGAAATATTTCTTATCTCCATAAGTTAAAAACCATTCCGGATGTATCCGGGTAATGTGTGACGGTGCAATGGAAGACGAGTCTATTTTAAAATCGGCACGGTAAGGATTGCACCAGGCATGAAACTCCATTCCTCTTTTGTGGGCTTCCTTGATCAAAAATTGGAGCGGATCATAATATGGGGAGGGTGGTTTCCCCTGAGTACCTGCAAGCCATTGGCTCCATGGTTCGTATGGCGAGGGATAAAAAGCATCTGCCGATGGCCGCACCTGAACGATCACTGCATTCATCCCGTTCTTTTTGTGAAGGTCCAGTTGACGGATATATTCTGCTTTCTGACTATCCGCATTCACCATCCCTTTTACCGGCCAGTCAATATTATCAACTGTAGCAATCCAGACTCCTCGAAACTCATAGTTGGGTTGAGAGATCAGTTTACTGTGAGAGATCAGCGAAAAAACTAAGCTTAACAGGGAATATTTATAAAAAAGATTCATGGTCTTGTGCGGATCTGGCTATAAAATTAATGCTTAAACGCTTCAATAGATTATTCACATCGCCTTTCTTAAATCGCCAAGTTATTCACAATTGAAATTTCAACCATTTCACGGATAAAAGATATTTCAAAAAATATTTGATTTGTGGTATGAATTTACTAACCGAATCTATCCGCGAATTTTTTGAAGGATTTATTTCCTTTTATACAACGATCTATCACGGATTGAAACGCTGGTGAAAAAGATCAATATTCTTTTTTCAGCACCGCTGCCATTTTAAAGATGGTATAGAGATGACTTGCCTCATGGAGCAAAAAGTAATTCATCCATTGCAATAAATTCATGGTACCATATACCGGATGTTGCCCGGTTTTTGAATAATCACTTGTAGGAAAAGTGAGAAAAACGGCAGCCATATCCTTACGTGTGCCAAGCAGATCTTTCATCACTTCATGAGAAGATTTGCCGCAGTAATCGTGGAACAAGGGATCTTGTTCCGCAGAGTAGCTATGAAGCGAAGGGTTGTCTTCACTAAGTATCCGTTTAATATTTGCAATGAATGCATGCTGATAAGCAGCAAGATGAACGATGTTCTTGAATATGGACCATTTTCCTTCCACAGCATTTCCTCTGATTTGTTCATCGGATAAACCGTCAATGATGTCCACCAGCGATTTGTGTTGATAATGCATCCTCGTGGAAATTGTGGATGGAATTTCCATAATGTATTTGTTAAGGGTTAATTTTTACGCCACACCCTGGTTCCTTCAGAGCAATTGGCACAAATATCAATATTCTTTCTGCCTTTCAGTATCTGAGTTCTAAATTTAGTGTATTCTCCGTTTTTCCAGATCTCTTTGAAGGATTTATTTTTCAGATCACCCATACGGTGTTTTGCATCTTTGTCGAAGCAGCAGGGTACCACAGATCCATCCCAGGTGATCACGGGGTCATGCCACAGCCGCCAGCAATGATTGGCTTGTTTTCCTTTGAATTCATAAGAATCTCCCTTTTTACGGTAGCGGCTGTATTTGTCAATGGTGGGTATGAGAGAATTCGGATCGTTTTCATAGTCATAGATCTGTGCCGTCTTGAACCGTACCTGGTCCACGCCGATCTTTTCCCCTAATTTTTTCACTTCTTCTATCTGGTGTTCATTGGGTTTCACAACAAGAAACTGAAAGATTATGAACGGAGTCCTGCTCTTCAGTTCTCTTTTCCATTTTACAATGTTGGTGGCTCCCTCTATCACTTTATTCAGGTTCCCTCCCACACGGTATTGCTGATACACTTCCTGCGTGGTGCCGTCAATGGAAATGATCAGGCGGTCCAGCCCGCTTTCAATGGTCCTCTTAGCGTTTTCATCATTCAGATAGTGTGCATTGGTGGAAGTGGCGGTGTAGATCTTTTTCTTTGAAGCATATTTCACCATGTTCAGGAAGTCAGGATTGAGATAAGGCTCTCCCTGGAAATAGAATATGAGGTATAACAGTTCTTTTGAAAGCTGGTCTATTATTTCGCAGAAGAAATCCTTTTTCAGCATTCCTCTTGGCCGGGTAAAGGATCTTAAACCGCTGGGGCATTCCGGGCAACGAAGATTGCAAGAAGTGGTAGGTTCCATGGAAACGGATATCGGATAACCCCATTGTACCGGCTTTTTGGTCCATTTGCTGATATAATAGCTGCTCAGCACTTTTGAGGCGTTCCATGTACGGCGAAAAGTCAGCTTTGACAAAAGATTGACACTATCGTTCCAGTTGAACTGCGGCATCGGCAGGTAAAGTTAAGTGCGTACCTTCAAAGTCCGTTTTCGAATGCCGCAAGAAAAAATATATATGATATTCCCGTTAGGCGATTCCGCTTTGACCATTGATTTCGGCAATATCATAAACGGGAAGATCAATGACACTATTCTGAATTTATTTCATTCTTTGAAAGAAAATCCTTTACCGGGAATGATAGAATCTGTTCCTGCCTATAGTTCGCTCAGTATCTTTTATGATCCCGTGAAACTGAAAAAACAGGGTTTGGGAAAAGAAACCGTTTATGAATTTGTCAAGCAGGAATTTGAAAAATTCATTGAGCATTTGCCGCTGCATGAAGAAAAGCCGGCAAGAATTGTAAGGGTCCCTGTGTGCTATGATGAAGAGTTTGCCCCCGACCTGGAGTTATTAGCGGCGGCTAAACAAATGGATAAGGAAGAGATCATTCATTTGCATTGTGGAAAGCAGTATCGTGTGTATATGATCGGTTTTTTGCCCGGCTTTCCTTACATGGGGACGGTAGATGAGAGGATCACATTTCCCCGGAAAAAAGATCCGGTAAATGTACCGGCAGGAAGCGTGGGTATTGCAGGAAGCCAAACGGGGATTTATCCGTTCAATTCACCCGGCGGATGGAATATCATTGGCAGGACGCCACTGAAAATGTTTGACCTGCAGCGGGAAGAAAGGTCGTTATTGAATGCAGGGGATAGCGTAGAATTTTATCCTGTACATAAAAATGAATTTTTGACTTTATTAAAATGAGTATCCGGGTCATAAAAGCAGGAGTATTGGACAGCATTCAGGATGCGGGCCGCTTTGGCTGGCAATTTCTTGGGGTCAATCCATCGGGTGTGATGGACAGGTTTTCGTCTGAAATTGCCAATATGCTGGTGGGAAATGACCCCGGCGAAGTGGTCATTGAATTACATTTCCCTGCTTCCATATTTTTGTTTGAAGAGCCTTCCCTGGTGGCTATAGCCGGAGCTGATCTTTCTGCTTCTGTCAACGGAGAGCCGGTTCCTGTTTTACACCCGGTGCTTGTGAATAAAGGGACCGTAATACAATTTCATCGTTACCGGTCAGGCGCAAGAGCCTGTCTGGCAATTCATGGAGGGATCGTCGCTGATGAATGGCTGGGCAGCCGGAGTACTCAATTACAGGTTATGGCAGGAGGTTTTCATGGCAGGGCCTTACGCAAAGATGATCAGATAGATCTTAAGAAAAATACTTTTGCTCCTCTTGATATGGGCGATAAGGATTTTGTGATCTTACCCTGGAGAGCAGATGTGAATTGGAGAAATGAAAGTGAAAGAGGTGATGTATTGTATGTGCTTCCGGGTCATGAATGGGATTGGATCACTCAAGAATCAAAAGATGAAGTCTTATCTACTCCTTTTACCGTTACACAGCAATCGGACAGAATGGGATACAAGCTGAAAAATGCGCCGCTGATTTTAAATAGAAACGATGAACTTATTTCCTCTCCTGTCAGTTTTGGTACAATTCAGTTATTGCCTAACGGGCAATTGATCATTTTAATGGCGGATCATCAAACCGCAGGCGGTTATCCGAGGATTGCACATATCATTTCTGCAGACCATTCCAAAGCTGCTCAACTGAAAGCGGGGGATGAGATACGTTTCAAAAAGACCGGTCAGCATGAGGCAGAAAAGTTATTTTTTAAGCAGCAGCAACATTTGCATCAACTTCAAAATGCGTGTAAATTCAGGCTGGAAGAATTTTTCGGGGAATGAAGATAGATCTCAACTGCGATATGGGAGAAGGTGCAGGGACTGATGCCCTGATAATGCCATTCATCAGTTCTGCGAATATCGCCTGTGGTTATCATGCCGGTGATGAGTCCACAATGAAAGACACAATTGAGCTTGCTTTGGAGTATGGCGTTCAGATAGGAGCGCATCCTTCTTTTTTTGATCGTGAGAATTTTGGCAGAAAAGAAATGACCCTGCCTGCATCAGAAATCTATGATCTCGTTCTGGTTCAGATAAAATTATTGGACAAAATTGCACACTCTCTTGGGTCAAAAATCCGCCATGTGAAGCCTCACGGCGCTTTATATAATATGTCGGCAAAAGACCCTTTGATCGCTGAGGCCATTGTCAAAGCAATAAAAGATTTCGATCCGCAACTTGTTTTATTCGGACTGAGCGGAAGCCATTCCGTTAAGTTGGCCAAGGCATTGGGATTAAAGACAGCGAATGAAGTTTTTGCTGACCGCACATACCGCGAAGACGGCAGCCTTACTCCGCGTTCGCAGCCGGAAGCTCTGATCGAAGACCTGCAGACTGCAACAGCGCAGGCTCTGCAAATGATAAAAGAGGGAAGAGTGAAAACTGTAACCGGTAAAATTATTCCTATTACTGCCGAAACGATCTGTATTCACGGTGATGGTAAACATGCAGTGGAGTTTGCAAAAAAGATTCATGAATTATTGATTGTTGCCGGAATAAAAATTCAGGCTGTAAGAAAATGAAAAAAAACTCTGCAATACTGGGAGCTGCATTTCTTATGGCCACCTCTGCCATCGGTCCCGGATTTCTTACTCAGACCAGCTTATTCACAGAGCAATTATTGGCCAGTTTTGGATTTGTGATCCTGATCTCCATTGTTCTTGATATCGGAGTGCAGTTGAATATCTGGCGTATCATAGCCGTCAGTGAATACAGAGCGCAGGACCTTGCCAATAAATTATTACCCGGACTTGGCTTTTTTCTCGCTGTGCTGATCGCATTCGGTGGTTTGGTGTTTAATATCGGAAACATTGCCGGGTGCGGATTAGGCGCCGGGGTGCTGACAGGAACAGATCCGAAAACGGGTGCAGTGGTAAGCTGCTTTATTGCATTAGGAATTTTCTGGTACCGGGAAGCAGGAAAGCTGATGGATAATTTTACCAAACTGTTGGGCATCCTCATGATCATTCTTACAGTATATGTTGCAATTTCTTCCCATCCGCCGGTCACTGAAGCTTTTTATAGAACTGTCTGGCCTGAAAAAATTGATCTGATGAAGATCATCACTTTGGTTGGCGGCACAGTGGGCGGATACATTTCTTTTGCAGGAGCACATCGCCTGCTTGATGCCGGGATAAAAGGAGAACAAAACCTGGAACAGATCACCCGGAGTTCCGTAAGCGGAATTTTAATTACGGCCATCATGCGGTTTGTCTTGTTCCTTGCTGCATTGGGAGTAGTATGGCATGGTTTCCGTTTACCGGCGGATAATCCTGCTGCAGGTGTTTTTTCGTCGGCTGCCGGAGAAATCGGATACCGCTTTTTTGGTGTGGTTTTATGGAGCGCCGCCATTACTTCTGTTGTTGGCGCTTCATACACTTCCGTTTCTTTCTGGAAAACATTACATCCATTCATAGCAAAGAATGAGAAAATTTTTATCTCTGCATTCATAGTCATAGCCACAGTTGCGTTCATTATCATTGGCAACCCGGTAAAGCAACTGATTATTGCAGGCGCTATCAATGGTATCATACTCCCTTTGGCGCTGATCATTATCCTGATAGCATCTTTGAAATCCTCAGTGATGAAAACTTACAAACATCCTGTTTCTTTACAGATTTTTGGTTGGCTGGTTGCTGCTGTATTGATCTGGATGAGCTATCAGGCATTTCTTCAACTTTTTTAGATAACCTTCTTGTATAAAAAAACAAAAGCCCAACCATAAATAGATTGAGCTTAGTTGTTACCATCCATCCTTATTGAGTGTCCAATCAGCCATTATCGTTTAGTATCGCAGAGCCATTCAGATATTTTGCTGTAGGATGGTATATAAAAAAAAGAGTTCCGTTTTTGATGATGCTGATGATCGCTGCACTTTCACTTTCCGGTACTGCAGGACAACCGAAGCTGCGGCCCAGATAGCCGTTTTGAGACAGAAAACTTTCTTCTGCATATTTGGCTCCATGCAGTACGATCATCCGTGAAGCAGCCTTGTCATTGAAGCCTTTATCCACGCCTTTGATTTTAAGTGACAGTCCATGCTCCCCATAATAAGTGTTTTCTGTTACATAAAACCCAAGGCTGCTTTGTAATGATTCGGAGCGGTTGGAAAACCGGGTGGCAAACTCTCCGCCGGAATTTCTCCCGTGAGATACATAGGTGTTGATTAGCAAACGGCCATTTTTCAGATCTATGATGTATAATCTTTTTTTACGGGATGATTGGCTGAGATCGCAAATCGTCAGGTAATCGGCGTTAATGATCCTGTTTTTTTCTGATAAGTAATTGTATCCTCTTAGAGCCAGGTCGAAAGCAGTTCTGGATAAACCAAAATTATCAAGATGAATTCTGTTATATAATTCGGAAAGGTTCTTGGAAACGCCTGGTGAATTTGACACATTCCATTCAAATACAGGAGATGCTTTTGCAGGAACGGCATTGGCACCGGGAAATTCTATTCCGGAGTTTAATACCGGAACAGCAGCTAATGAAAAAGACAGCCAGGAAGCGGATATTGATTTTAATATCTTGGTCAATCGGGTACGGTTTTTCTTCGGAATTTTCCAGACAGGATAGGTAAACGGATTCGGATATAAAATTATTATCAGGATGAAAAAAATGCAAGGAATTAAATTGTGTTTTTAATGATTCTCGAACAAATACGGAGTCATTCATTTCTCATTCGGGTAGTTATACGAAAATAGTAGTGTTGTTTTAACTTTTACATAATGTGTTTGACATCTCTTTGCTTGGACACGAATTCGTTTGAGTAAATTCTCAGGAGCAAGATGAACAGAGAAATAAGCAACGGGCCGAAAATAAGGCCGATAAAACCGAAAAGATTCAGCCCTACGATCACCCCAAAAACGGTTATCAGCGGATGAACATTGCCGATTCGTTTCAGCAGGGAAAACCGCATTACATTGTCAACAGTACCAATGATGCCGAAACCATAGATCAGCATCGCCACTCCCTGCCAGTTCTGATCCCGGGCAAAGAAGATGATGGCAATAGGAACATACGCTAATGCAGCTCCAACAATAGGCAACATGCCGGCGATCCAGGTAACTCCAAACCAGAAAAAAGGTTCGCTCACTCCCAATACCAGGTATCCGATCAGACCAACGATCGCCTGTGCCAATGCCACGATAGGAATCCCGATTGCATTCGACACTACCATCACATTGACCTCTTTTCCCAATTTATCTACGTTCTCATCTTTCAGTGGTATGTATTCATATAAAGCATCTTCCATACTGCGCCCGTTCACCAGCATGAAGTATAGAATGAAATAAATAAAGAAGATGGTAGTGACGGTATTAAAAGTAGCGCCGAGGATCTTTGGGAGGCTTTGGGTAATGGCTTCGCCCATTTTGTTGATATTTTCATCACTCAGAAGGGTGACATCATACCGCTGTTCTGCATTATGAACTATTTTTCTCAAGGCTTCTATTAACTCATCAGAATGTTGTATGGCGTAGCTGACCTTTGAGGATAGCAGGTTTGCCAGTAAGCCTACCGGTAAAAGGATCACAATAATAGAGATGAACATCAGCAAAGAAGCGGTGAGCGCTTTATTCCATTTCTTTTTTTCCGTCAGGTAAAACATGACCCGGTGCAGAAGTACATAGAAGGTGATCGCACCAAGCAGTGAAGGGATAAAGATGTGGAGTTGTTGGAACAATATGATGGCCATCAGCAGTATCAGTGCTATGAAAAAGACCTGCCGAACCCGGTTCCGGTCAATGACATTATTGCTCATAGACTTAAAAAATATTTTGCTAAAGGTATCATATCTTAACTTTTGCTCTTCTAAGTTTTTCAGGACATACACTGCTCAATTGATTTGAAATACGGATAGATACCGGCGGATATGATCTTCCTTATATTTTCTACGGTATTGGAGAATAAACCTGGGATGGGGAAGCGGGACGATTAATTTAAAGAATCCGTATTCTTCATTCAATGCAGATAAGTATTCAAAGTTTTTTGCTCCGCCTATACAAATGCAGCGATCGGTTCTGAATCCAAAAGAGATCAGTTTTTGAATATTGGATACAATAAAAGGTTTGGTGGCTGCCAGAAGTTTTTTATCATCGTAGTAGTTCAGGTTAATACCATTTCTGGTATAACCAAGCGGGCTTACTGCAGAAATAAAATAGTTGTTGTAAAAAGCTTCCACTCCTCCATACCGTAAGATCATTTCATAGATGAATTCTGCAGATAATTCTGACTTTTGCCCGAATGGATGATCAATGCCACAATGTTCTTTCAGTTGCCTGGGAGCAGTGAAGTTGATCCCGGTAATGCCTGCACCAAAGCGCCCGGGATTGATGCCGAAGATGAGCCTTCTTTTATGATCCGTGCTGTAATATTTTTTAAAGAATCCGGAAACCACATTCATCGTTTCTTTTTGTTTATGAGGATAAAGTAATTCCACCCCACGGGGTAACGAGGCAGGTGGCTGCAGATCTTTATAAAAACGGATAAGCTTACGGGCAAGAGAAGCTTGTTTAGCCGGCGATCGGGTGGACATCGTTTAAAATTTAAAATAAACAAATAACCGCCCGAAATTTTTGCTGTCATTTTCGATGCGATGATAGAGCGGCCTGATATGGGGTTGCTGCAGAAAACGCTCTACCTTTTTTCTGAGTTGTCCGCTGCCCTTTCCGGGAATGATCTCGATCTCTTTGATTTTTTTATTGATCGCTTCTTCAAATGCATCGTGCAATGCCCGGTCTATTGCTTTGCTGTCATTGTAAATGTCGTGGAGGTCCAGTTTGATGCGTGCCATGAAGGTGTAATTTAATGAATGAAACCGCTTTTCTCAATAGTATTAAAAATGTAGCGGCTTTCCTGTAAAAAACTCAGAAGAAATATGGCCTTTTCCTATCCTGGAGGGCTGATACAAAATGGCCGTTCAGGCATTTCAGGAGGCCTGTTTAATTTTTGAATCCGGAGTTTTAAAAGAAGATGAATATCCCTATTTTTGCAGCCCTGCCGGACGGGGAAACAGTTTCCATATCAGGTTACTGGCAGGAAAATAAAGATTCCTCAGTAGCTCAGCTGGTTAGAGCATCTGACTGTTAATCAGAGGGTCACTGGTTCAAGTCCAGTCTGAGGAGCTGAATAAGCCGGCAAATGCCGGTTTTTTTGCGCCCTTTCATGCACAAGGCCTTATCACTAAAAGAGCATAAATATTAAAGGGGCCCGGTCAGGAACCCCTTTAGTTTTTCATATTTGTATTTCTGATGTTTTAATGAGTATCGTTGATGAATTTGGCAACCGTATCGTGCAAAGACTTCAATGCTTCAGGGTGCAGGTACACCATGTGTCCTGATTCGAAATATTTGTATTGAATGTTTTTTTGCAGCGAAGCCGGCATCGGCAGGTGCTTCATTTCATATTTTCCTTCGAAATAAGGAGTGCCCAGGTCATAATAACCTCCGGTTAGCAGCACTTTCATGGAAGGGTTGTAGATCATGGCCCTTGCCATGTCATTCATCACATTGGGAAATCCGATAAAACCTCTTCTTTGGAAATTCCAGGGCTGAACCATGCCACTGATCTTATATTGCATATCCTGGCCAAACTTCAGGTCATTTCGGATATAAGAATTGAGTGTTGATGTAAAAGCTGCGGAAATATAAGAGTTCATAGGATCATATTGTGCTGTTTCACTCAAAGGATTTATTGCATCCCCGGCAAAGCGTGAATCCAATCTTCCGGTGATCTGATTCTCATCACCGAGTAACGTTTGAGAAAACTGAGGGCCTGTAACCCTCAGGTTTGCTTTTTTAATATACTCGACAGGAAGGCCGGTGTAATTATGTAATTTCTCTGCAATGCTGTTGCGTGCAGCATCATCCAGGTCAGCTCCTTTGTTAAGAGCCAATGCATAGTCCGTCAAAGCGAAATTCTCCACTTCATTCAGGAAAGCTTCCAATGACTTAGGCTGAACAGGCAATTTTTTGTGATAGTAGGCAGTAGCTGCATAAGATGGGAGAATTAATTCATAAGGGAGATCGGTACCCGGATTGCTGGAAGTTGTTTCGGTCATATTGCTGTAGGTGAGCAGTTGCGAAAGCAAAATCACCCCGTTGAGACTGATATTTTTCTGACTCTGAAGAAGATTGGATACTACTGCAGACCTGAAAGTACCATAGCTCTCGCCGAACAGGTATTTGGGAGAATCCCATTTATTATAATCGGTGATGAATTGGGCTATGAAATTTGCAAATGCCTGGCCGTCTTCGTCAATGCCATAGAATTGTTTAGGATCGCCGGCTCCTCCATGATCTTTTGAAATGATATCCCCAAACCCGGTACCCGGTGCGTCTATGAATACAAGGTCACTTACATCCAGCAGGCTATACTCGTTATTGACCGTAGTATAAGGCGCTCTTGAGCGTTCCATATCTTTTATGTTCACTTTCTGAGGCCCCCAGCAACCCATGTGCAGCCATACCGTTGAACTTCCGGGGCCACCGTTGTAGATAAAGGTTATCGGCCTTTTGGAAGCATCCCTTTCGCCTTCTTTGAAATAAGCGACATAAGACATACCGATGGTGGGAACTCCCTGCAAGTTTTTCAACACTAAAATTCCGGCATCGGCCTGATAGTTTATTTGTTTCCCGCCTATTGTAGCAACACCGTGTGTTACAGATTTCCGAGATTGATTGGCGCCTGCTTTTACACTACCCGCCGGAGCGCTGGTGTCACGTACTACAGAGGTTGTTCTTTGAAAATTCGGTTGTCTTCCCTGCTGTTGTGCATTGGAAAAAAGCACCGGGATTATCAATCCGGCTGCCAGAATAATTTTTTTACAATTCATAGTTTCAATTTTAAAATATTTAGAAATTCAAATGTTAAAGGATCGGGGCTTCAAAAATAGACTATTGGCAGGGACATGAACTCCCATTCATCAATTTATTGTTGCGTTGAAATTAAATTTCTGTGCAATGATTTTACGATCTGAAACGAAATGGTTTTACCAATAAGAATACGGGGCATCCTCTTACCCGGATAAGATCAGTTATAGAATTCTGATCTGTAAGGATAGCGGATGTGATAAAGTTCTTTTACTTTATGAAGAAGTATTTGTTTCAGTTTTTTTATGTTTTTTAGTTCAATAGCCGAAACGAAAACAGCATTTTCTTTTGTTTCCCTGTTCCATCTTTCTTCCAGATCTTTCAGGAGCTCTTTCTTGGTGCTTTCTCCCAGCCATTCATCGAATACATCTTTTTCATACAGGTCCATCTTATTAAAAATGGTGATTATGGGTTTTTCGGAAACGCCTATTTCCCTGAGGGTCTGGTTCACCACGCCGATCTGTTCTTCATAGTTGGGATGAGAAATATCCACTACATGAAGGAGAACATCTGCTTCCCTCACTTCATCCAGCGTGCTTTTAAAACTCTCCACCAGGTGGTGGGGCAGTTTGCGGATAAAGCCTACGGTATCACTCAGAAGAAATGGAGTGCTTTCATAAGTGATCTTTCTTGTGGTGGTATCCAGTGTGGCAAATAATTTATTCTCGGCAAACACATCACTCTTGCTGAGGATGTTCATGATAGTGGATTTGCCCACATTGGTATAGCCCACCAGTGCGACCCGGATAAACTCCCCCCTTTCTTTTCTTTGAGTAAGTGATTGCTTTTCTATCTCCGACAGTCTTTTTCTCAGTAATGAGATCTTGTCGCGGGCAATACGACGGTCAGTTTCGATTTCCGATTCACCGGGGCCACGGGTACCGATTCCGCCGCCAAGCCTCTCCAGGTGTTTCCACATTCCTCTGAGCCTGGGAAGCAGGTATTGATATTGAGCCAGTTCAACCTGGGTCTTTGCCTGAGCTGTTTTTGCCCGGCGGGCAAATATGTCAAGTATCAGGTCAGTACGGTCAATAGTTTTTATATCCAGCGCTTTTTCAATATTTGTGATCTGCGAACCGCTGAGTTCATCGTCGAAGATGATGATACGGATATTTTTTCCTGCGATATATTGTTTGATCTCTTCAAGCTTTCCCTTGCCGATAAACGTCTTGCTGTCCGGATGAGGTAATTTTTGTATAAATCTTTTGACCGAAGATGCACCTGCAGTCTCTGCCAGGAATGAAAGTTCATCCAGATATTCCTGCACCTGATGCTCGGTTTGTCCTTTCTGCACCAGCCCGATCAACACTGCTCTTTCTTGTTCTTTAAAGCTATTTTTTTTATTTGGCATTGATATGAAAATTCCCCTTCAGGGAAAGGGTAAAATTAAAAAATACTTATTCGCCTGTTTGATCTTTTAGAAAATTAAACCGGCAGCAGAATCCTGAAATTTTAAATAAAATGATTTTTTACAGCCCGCTGAGGGTTAAGCCAAATGATTGCGGATTGACATTTGGCCCACGATTCTCTTTAAATAAACTGCTTGCCTGGTATGTATAAAACAGGCTGAAATGGCCCCAGCCTGCCCTTGCAGAAAGAGCGATTCTGTTCCCGTTGAAAAACTTTTTACTTGCTTCCTTTTGTATGTATTGGAGTAAAGGCTCTCCGTTACGGGTCAGGAGGTCTTTATTACGTGTATGTACATTTACCAATGCGCCGATCTTCACTCCGAAAGCCAGTTTAAAACTTTTGTCATTATGAGCCGGATCAAAAGTATAACGTAATTCTACAGGGGCTTCCAGCCAGGCCATGGCCAGCTTGGTCTTTTTGAAGTGAGTAGTATCGGATTGATCAGTAAAAGGTATGGTCGGGCTGTTGTCTTTTACCCCTATATAAGTTTTATTAAAATACATCATATCGTTGCTGACACCCGGGCCTAATGCCACGCTGAAGTGAGGATTTGTTTTGAATGGGAAATCGAATAAGAAGTAAATATTGAAACTTTTTGAAAACCCTTTGGTATGTATGGAATCCGGTTTCCCGATCCATCCGTAACTGCCTAATTGGATCATCAGATGATCATTGGAACGACCACTCAGATCAATATTGTTTTTCTTTTTTGAGGACGGATCGTTTTGTGCTGATACTGAAGATACGAGAAGTATCAGGAAAGCAGGCAGTAATATTTTCTTCATAAATTGAAATGTAATGGACAAAAATATTTTCATCCCGGTTAAGAAAAGGTTAAAGAAGTCATTTTACGATCCGGCAAATGAAAGTGCAGGATATTGGTTTGCGAATACAAAAAAATTTGTGGACCCTGTTGGGATCGAACCAACGACCCCCTGATTATGAGTCAGGTGCTCTAACCGTCTGAGCTAAGGGTCCTGACTATGTTGCAAGTCAAAAAAATATTTTTAAGATCTGTGAACCATGTCGTCTGAGTGCCGGCATCGGGACAAGCAATGCTTCGTCCAGACTAAGGGTCCTGAACGAGGGACAACTCAAAGAGCCGCAAAAATAAAAAAATAAAGGAGAAGCAACTATTTGATCTCTTCAAATTCAATATAATCATCAGAATTGACCTTTGACGAACTTGTCTTCTTTGGAGAGGGTGCTTCAGAACTCTCCCCTGTGTTCATTTGGCCTGACATACGTTCCTGCATCTCCCTGAAATCTTTTTTTAACTGCTGTGAGGTTTTGTGAACGGGTATGACCAGCTCAAAAACTATCTTGTAAAGAAGGTAGAACAAAAAAGCATATAATAGAACCCGGAAGATCATTTTTCGAAGTTAAGGCAGACTTTTAATTTAACCCTCAGCGAACAAGCAAATAGCTGTTAATAAACGGCAAAACCCGGTTGTGATATATTTTGGAATGAATAACAGTATTCCCTTACCTTTGCCCCGGCAAAAGATGAACAGAAGGGAACGAGGTCCGTTCCCTTCTTCTTTTAAGTCACATGAATGAGACATCACAAATAAGGACCCTGGAAAAGAAGGTGGAGGCGCTGATTGGTGATAAACAGGGATTTTTTCTTGTAGATATTAAGGTCAGTCCTTCGAACAATATACGGGTATTCTTAGATGCGGATCAGGGTGTCGGTATTGATGAGTTGGTTCAGATAAACCGGAATCTTTATAAGCAGATTGTTGAAAGCGGGACCTTCCCGGGAAATGATTTTTCTCTGGAAGTATCATCACCCGGATTGGATGAACCTCTTAAAGTGATGAGGCAATATTTTAAGAACATAGGGAAAAATGTTGAAGTGCTGAGAAAAGATGGAATCAAAACTGAAGGGAAGCTGCTATCCGTAAATGAAAATTCAATAATCGTGGAAGAAGAAAAAGGTAAGAATAAGAAAAAAGAGTTGTGAAACGCAATATAGATTTTGAAAATATTAAATCAACAAAAATTCAAATAAGGTTTTAATCGGGATATTGGTTCATAATGTCCCTTTTCAAAATTTCGAATTATGGCAAGTATCAATTTGATCGAAGCTTTTCAAGAGTTCAAGGATGCGGAAAATATTGACCGCCCAACCATGATGAAAGTAGTGGAAGATGTTTTTAAAACACTACTCCGGAAAAAATACGGTAGTGATGAGAACTTTGATGTCATTGTGAATGCGGAAAAAGGCGACCTGGAAATCATCCGGCACAGGATGATAGTGGAAGACGGACAAGTGGAAGACCCGCTGGCTCAGGTTTCTTATAAAGATGCTGTAAAGATCGAACCTGACTTTGAAGTGGGTGAAGAATTGCTTGAAGAAATCGACCTGTATGACTTTGGCAGAAGGGCTATCCTTGCTGCAAAGCAAACGCTCGCCAGCCGTATCAACGATCTGAAGAAAAATGTGCTGGCAAAAAAATACGGAGACAGGGTTGGTGAAATTGTCAGTGCTGAGGTGTATCAGGTATGGAAAAAGGAAATCCTTCTTCTGGATGAGGAAGGGAATGAGTTAATACTGCCGAAAAGCGAGCAGATCCCACAGGATTATTTCAAAAAAGGGGAAACCATACGTGCCGTAGTGAAAAAGGTGGATATGAAAAACAATACGCCTGTCATCATTCTTTCCCGAACTTCACCTGAATTTCTTGCTAAATTACTGGAGATTGAGGTACCGGAAATTTTTGATGGATTGATCGTGATAAAAAAGATTGTCAGGGATCCGGGGGAAAGGGCTAAAGTAGCTGTAGAGTCTTATGATGACCGTATAGATCCCGTTGGCGCCTGTGTGGGAATGAAAGGAAGCCGTATCCATGGCATTGTACGTGAATTGAAAAATGAAAACATTGACGTGATCAACTGGACCAACAATATTCAATTGCTGATCCAGCGTTCACTCACTCCAGCAAAGATCACCAATATGGAACTGGATCAGGAAAATAAACACGCTAATGTGTATCTGAAGCCCGATCAGGTATCTCTGGCAATAGGGCGCCGTGGAGTCAATATTAAATTAGCAAGCGAGCTGACAGGATATGAATTGGATGTTTATCGTGATAACGAAGGTGAAGTGGAAGAGTTTGATATTGACCTGGATGAATTCAGTGATGAGATAGAAACCTGGGTGATCGACGAGCTGAAACGTGTCGGGTGCGACACTGCAAGAAGTGTTTTGGACCTTACACCGGAAGAACTGGAGCGCAGAACTGATCTTGAAAAAGAGACTATTGAAGATTTGAGAAAAGTATTACAGGAAGAATTTGAAAAAGAATAACGGTCGGTAGGTCATGGAATTCAGGAGAATTCCACAAGGTTCATGGCAACATAAGATGACAGATCAGACCCATTTGATTCATTTGACTAAAATTTTTGAATGGCAGAATTAAAACTTCCGAGATTATTAGGTGCGGCCAAAGAGTTTAACATTGGTCAGGATACTCTTATTGATTTTCTGATTGATAAGGGATTTTCAAAAGATGATCTGAAACCTACTTCCAAGCTCACCGAAGAAATGTATCGGGCTTTGCAGTCGGAATTTCAGAGTGATAAAGTGGCTAAGATGAAGAGCGATCAGGTAGATCTGCCCAAAGGAACACAAGCCGAACCCAAAAAGAGAAAAGAAGACGAAGAGATCGTATTCAAAAAGGAAGATAAGAAAACGGCCAAAAAAGAAGAAGCACCCAAGGAAGAAAAACCGGCGAAAACAAAAACTCAAAAAGAAGAAACACCCCAAGAAGAGATCATTAAGGTTGATGCGCCGGAACTTGAACAACCTAAGGTCATTGATAAAATTGATCTTTCAGCCATTGATTCGTCAACCCGTCCAAAGAAAACAGGAAAGAAGAAGAAAGAAGAGGCAGCAGCGGAAGCGGATACAGAAAAGGCGGCAAAGAAATCAGCAAAGAAAAAGTCTAAGAAAGAAGAAGAACCGGTTGTAGAAAAAGAGCCTGAAAAACCCGTGGAAGAACCATCTGTGCAGGAAGAATTGCCTCCGGTGATCGAAAATATTGAAGTGGAAAAATTGACCGGACCGAAAATCCTGGGAAAGATAGAATTGCCGGTGGACAGTGATACCAGACCCAAAAAAGAAGAGAAGAGGAAAAGAAAAAGAATCCCGATCGAGAAGAAAGAGGTTAAGAAGGAAGACCTGTTTAAAGACAGGGAGAAAAAGCATGGCGGATTCAACCGTGATGACAGAAGGAATCGAAGAGGAGGAGGGGGAGGAGGTCGCAGAGGTGTTGTGCAGCCCGAAGAAAAAATAATTGATGAAAAGGAGATCAAAGAAAAGATCAGGCAGACACAGGCAAAAATTGCCGGGGGTGTAAGTCGCGAAAGAGGACGTAAACCCAAAACGGGCCATGGCAGGACGGCATTGTCCGAAACAATGGGAGACGCGGAAACCGCTCATAAATTGAAGGTCACTGAATTTATCAGTGTAAGCGAGCTGGCAAACCTTATGGATGTCAGCTTTGCCGAGGTGATCAGCAAATGTATGAGCCTGGGAATAATGGTCTCTATTAATCAACGCCTGGATGCCGAAGTGATTGAATTAGTGGCCAGTGAATTCGGATTCGATGTTGAATTCATTGATATGGAGAAGCACCTGGAATTGGAAGAACAGGAAGAAGAGGATAATGAAGAAGATCTCAAACCCCGTTCCCCTATCGTAACTATTATGGGCCATGTGGACCATGGTAAAACATCTTTACTTGACTATATACGCAATGCAAATGTGGTGGCAGGAGAGGCAGGAGGCATTACCCAGCATATTGGAGCTTACCAGGTAACCTTAAGTAATGGAAAGGAAATTACTTTTCTGGACACTCCCGGCCACGAAGCATTTACTGCCATGCGTGCAAGAGGTGCAAAGGTCACGGACATAGCAGTAATCGTTATTGCTGCCGATGATGCAGTGATGCCTCAGACCCGGGAAGCTATCAGCCATGCGCAGGCGGCAGGTGTTCCAATGATCTTTGCTATCAACAAAATTGATAAAGATGGAGCTAACCCCCAGAAAATTTATGAACAGCTCTCTCAGATGAATTTGCTGGTAGAGGATTGGGGAGGAAAATACCAGAGCCAGGAGATCTCTGCTAAAAAAGGAATAAACGTTGATCAATTACTGGAAAAGGTATTGCTGGAAGCAGAATTACTTAACCTGAAGGCCAATCCGGACAAGGCAGCAACGGGTACTATTATTGAAGCATCTTTGGATAAAGGACGTGGTTATGTTGCAACTTTGCTGGTGGAGAATGGTACACTTCACACCGGTGATCTTGTTGTCAGCGGCCAATACTATGGCCGTGTGAAAGCAATGTTTAATGAACGTAATAAGAAACAGGATGAGGCAGGACCTTCCAGTCCTGCACTGATATTGGGATTGAATGGCGCTCCGCAAGCCGGAGAGAAGTTCAAAGTTTACCATGATGAGTCGGAAGCAAAGGATATTGCGAACCGGAGAGCACAGATTCTCAGGGAGCAGGGAATGCGGGCCAGGAAACACATCACTTTGGATGAAATCGGTCGCCGCCTGGCATTAGGTAATTTTAAAGAACTCAATGTCATCATCAAAGGAGATGTGGACGGTTCGGTGGAAGCGTTGAGTGATTCCTTACAGAAGTTATCAACAGAAGAGATACTTGTTAATGTAATTCATAAGGGAGTAGGACAGATTAACGAGAGTGATGTGGTTCTTGCCGAAGCTTCCGATGCCGTGATCATCGGTTTCAACGTACGGCCTTCACTACAGGCATCCAAACTTGCAGAAAATGCAGGCATCCAGATAAGGACGTACTCCATCATTTATAACGCTATTGAAGAAATTAAGAGCGCTATGGAGGGAATGCTGGAGCCTACCATCAGGGAAAAGATTATTGCCAACGTCGAAATCAGAGAAGTATTCAAGTTCGATAAGGCAGTTGTGGCCGGATGCTATGTCCGTGACGGAAAGATCAAGCGTGATTCCAAGATCAGACTCATCAGGGATGGCATTGTTATCTATCCGGTTGGTGAAGGTGCAAGCGCTGAACTTGGATCACTCAAGAGATTCAAAGATGATGCAAAAGAAGTTCAGGCCGGTATGGAATGCGGACTTACTATTAAAAACTATTCTGATATAAAAGTAGGTGATGAGGTTGAAGCTTATGAAGAGGAAGAAGTAAAGAGAACACTTTGATCCTCCTTTTTTCTTACTTTGTATTTCTGCATTCTGATTATGTCATCGCATGAAATATTTGTTAAATAGGCCCCGGATCTGTATAATGTTTTATGAGGAAAAGTATTTTTGAATTCATGTTGTTTCAGAAAAGACTCACATTGGCAGTTTTGCTGCTTTTGGGCAGTGTTGTTTTAGTTCAGGCACAACCCAAAAAAGTAGTGGCAGATAAGATCCTTGCCATTGTCGGTGATAAGATCATTCTTCAATCAGATATAAAAAATTCCATTTCTGATATTGTCCGCCAGGGAGGTAGTGTTCCCGACAATGCAGACTGTCTTCTGACTGAACAGGCAATTGTATCAAAAATGCTCATGCTGCAGGCACAAAAAGATTCCTTGCCGGTTACGGACGAAGAGGTAGAAGCAGATCTGGACCAGCGGGTTCGGTATTTCATTAATCAGATGGGAGGCAGCCAGCAGACACTGGAAGAAGTTGCCGGCAAAACCATTTACCAGATCAAGGATGATGCAAGAGAATCGGTGAAAGAAAATAAGCTGGCCACTGCCATGCAGAAAAAAATAGTTGAGAATGTAAAGATCACACCGAATGAGGTTAAGGATTTCTTTGACAAGATCCCTAAAGACAGTTTACCGTTTTTTGAATCCGAACTCGAGATAGGCCAGATCGTTATTTATCCGAAAGCTTCGAGGGATATGGATAAATACATTATGGATGAGTTGAATAATTATAAAAAACAGGTTGAAACCAGGATGATCACTTTTGCCGAACTGGCAAAAAGGGTTTCGCAGGACCCCGGAACCAAAGATCAGGGTGGACAATTTCAAATAAACCGTAATGACAAAGATGTGGACCCTGCATTTCTTGCTGCAGCATTCCGTTTGAAAAACGGAGAAATTTCGCCTCCGGTAAGATCAAAATTCGGGTATCACATTATTCAAATGGTGGATAAGAATGGCGATGATGCGGTGGTTCGTCATATTCTGATGATACCGCCGGTAACGGATGTGGAGATCAATGAAGCCAAAGAGAAACTGGATTCTGTGCGTTCCAGGATCATTGCCGGCACTATCGGGTTCAATGAAGCTGCAGGGAAATACAGCGAAGATGAGCAAGCCAAATTCAGCGGGCCGTTCCTGTTGAACAGGGATGGAGCACCTTATGTAACGATTGATCAGTTGGACAGGGATATGGTAACCACGATCAGCACTATGAAAGTGGGGGAATATTCGCAACCTGTGGTTTTTGATGCCGGTCAGATGAAAAAAGGGGTTCGTATTGTTTATCTGAAGTCAAGGTCGGAACCGCACCGGATGAACATGCATGACGACTACAGCAAGATCTCTCAATGGGCGTTGGCAAAGAAAAAAGATGAAGCGCTTCAGAAATGGATTGAAGCTAAAATTCCAACCTATTACATTATGATAGACAGCCAGGCAAAAAATGAGTGCTCCAATCTGAAGAAACTTTCTGAAAAAGAAGGCAAGGCTTTCTAAAATATATTTTAACTCCGTTCATTAATTTTTCAACTCATAACTTTGCGGCTCCTTCATTCTTCATGAGCGACCCGATCAAACACGAATGCGGATTAGCACTCATCCGTCTCAGAAAGCCGTTTTCATATTACCGGAAACGCTACGGTACTGTGATGTGGGGTTTGAATAAACTCTACCTGCTGATGGAGAAACAACATAACCGGGGGCAGGATGGCGCCGGAATAGCCGTAGTCAAAACTGATGTAGAGCCGGGATATCCGTTTTTAAAACGAATCCGCAGCAATGCATCGCAATCTATTTCAGATATTTTCAGGCAGATTGGAGAAGAAGTAAATGAATTGGAGAAATTCAATCCGGATATCAAGAAACACCCGGGATTGATGAAAGGCCATATTTCCTGCATGGGTGAATTGCTGCTGGGACATCTGCGCTATGGCACCCAGGGAAAGAACAATGTTGAATTTTGTCATCCCTTTTTAAAACGACATACTATTCTTTCAAGAAACCTTGCGCTGGCAGGAAATTTCAATCTTGTCAATACGGAAGAACTTTTCTCATTGATAAATTTTGAACCGGGAGAATTTCAAAAGCAAAGTGATCTTGCGGCAATGATGGAAGTTATCTATCACTTTCTGGTCAAAGCGGACGAAAGTTCTCCTGAACACCTGGATATTGCCGCTATTTTAAAAAAAGCATTGCCATTGTTCGATGGTGGATTTCATGTTGGCGGGGTTACCGGAAATGGGATCGGTTTTGCATTCAGAGATGCGAATGGCATACGACCTTCTTATTATTATTATAATGATGAAGTGGTGGTTGTCGCATCGGAGAGGCCTGCCATACGCACTGCCTTTAATCTTGGTAAAGACCAGGTCAGCGAACTGATGCCGGGAGAAGCGCTGATCATTGATGAGAAGGGTAATCCTAACATCGTTCAGGTGCTGGAACCCAAAGAGAGAAAAGCCTGCAGCTTTGAACGTATTTATTTTTCCCGCGGAGGTGATGAAGAAATCTACAGGGAACGTAATTCATTGGGATATTATCTCAGCGAGCAGGTACTGAATGCTATAGACCATGACTTGAAGAATACGATCTTTTCTTTTATTCCCAATACGGCAGAAGTTGCCTTTTACGGATTATTGAAGGGAATGGAAGACTATCTAAGCAAGATCAAGATTGAACGGATATTAAGTTGGGGGAAAGATATTGATGCAGAGAAACTGGATGAAATGATCAACCGCCGTGTCCGTATTGAAAAGATTGCCATTAAAGATGTGAAGATGCGGACTTTCATCACCGAAGATGCAGAAAGAAATGAGATGGTACAGCACGTTTATGATGTCACCTACGGGACCGTCCGTGATCATCAGGATACTTTAGTGGTGATTGATGATTCCATTGTAAGAGGAACAACTCTGAAAGAAAGTATCATCAGGATGCTGGCCCGGTTAAAGCCCAGACGCATCATTGTGGTTTCATCTTCCCCACAGATCCGTTATCCTGATTGTTATGGTATTGACATGAGTAAGCTGGGTGATTTTATTGCCTTTAATGCTGCTATTGAATTGCTGAAAGAGAGGAATAAGACTTCCTGCCTGAACGATCTTCTGGAACGTTGCAAAGATTTGCAGCGCAACAACCGGCTCCATACAGAGAATGTGGTGAAACAATTGTATAAACAATTCACCAATGAGGAGATCTCTGCCAAGATCGCTGAACTGATCACTCCGAAAGAAATTCATATTCCGGTGCAGGTGATCTTTCAAAGTATAGAAACACTACATCAGTCCTGCCCTCAAAATCTCGGGGACTGGTATTTCACCGGCAACTATCCTACTCCCGGCGGCAACCGGGTTGTAAACAAAGCCTTCATGAATTATATGGAAGGCAAGAACATAAGAGGATATTGAAAATCACAAAATCCAAATCACAAAATTCAAGTAAGAGAAAAGGGAGAAGATCCTTTTCATATCTTCAAAACCGGATCAAGCCTGTCATCCTGAATATAGAATTTGTAACTTTAATCAAAAGAAAAGAGCTTTGAAAATTCTTATTCTGGTCCGTCATGCAAAAAGCAGCCAGGGCGATGGAGCTGTCAATGATTTTGAAAGGCCATTGAGCGAAAGAGGAAAAAATGATGCCCCTGCCATGGCAAGAAGGCTTGCAGCCAAAGGCCTCAACATTGATCTGCTTATTTCCAGCCCGGCAAAACGTGCGGCTAAAACAGCAAAGTTTTTTGCCAACGAACTGAAAATCGGTCACGAAAAAATTATTTTTAAAACAGAACTGTATTTAGCTCCTGTAGAAGTATTTTATGAGGTGATACAAAAAATAAATGATGATGCCGGATGCATTGCTGTGTTTTCTCACAATCCTTCGATTACCGATCTTGCCAATGACCTTACCGAAGTGCACATTGACAATATTCCGACCTGTGGAATTTTTGCAGTAAAAGCTGAAACAGAAAGCTGGGCCACATTTAAAGAGGCAAAGAAAAGGTTCCTGTTCTTCGATTATCCCCGGGTTTCTGTGTAATGATGGGCTATTAATGCCTGATACGAAGCTGGGATGAACCGGCATTCCCCTCAAATTGTAAAAGTGATGAGGTCTTCCCTGTCACTTTCCATTGCTGATTGAATTTGCTGATATTGTCATCAGTGGTATTGAAGTTTATGGAGATGATTTCGGAATTGTTCTGATCTGCCGAGATGCTCCATGTACCTAGATTGGTTTCATTTTGTTTCTCCATTACAACAGCACCGGTACTGCTGAAAAGAAAACTGTAACCGCTGTAGTCGGGGGTCAGATCTTTGGTTTTATAGAAGTAATCTATACTCCAGTTGTTATGCGTAAGCACTTCATCGGTTGGCGGAGTGAAATCTTTATTGGGAGTACAGCTGTTAAAAGCAAAGGCTGAGATCAATAGTATTGATGCAAACAGTAGTTTTAAGTTTTTCATGATCATGGATTTTCACAACTAAAATATTCCAATCACCGGTCAATTGAAATAGTAATAGTACTTAGAAGAAAAACGGGACTGAGCTTTATTGTAATGAACGGATCAGATCTGAAATCGCGGAACTGAGCCGGTTATCTTCATCTATGAAACGATAAGAAAAATTTCCGGCTTTCCCGATCGCTTTTTGTAAAGAGAATTCTTTTTGAGAACAGCTTGTTATCAACCCTTTTTCTGAAAGATACCCGGCAAGGTATGCCTGTTCCGTCTGGCCGGGTGTGGGGATCAGAATACTTTTTTTCTTCATCCTGACTATATCCATGATCGTACTGTACCCGCTTCGTGCAATAATATATTCGGCCCTTTTCATTTCAGAAGCCAATTCGTCTGCGGGTAAATGATTGAAGATCCTGATCGTGCTGGTTGAAGGCATACTTGATCCGCCAGAGGGAAGCCCTCTTATAACGGTTACTCTTCCTTCGTAAAGGCCGAGTTGTTTTATGATGATATTTTCAAAGATGGTGCGTTGAGGTTCCGGTCCGGAGATCAGAAATAATAAATGCCCCTTTTCGGTTCCGGTATCACTTTTCTCAAATCTTGATAAAGGGCCTATGTATTTAAGAGGAATGTTGATGTTCTTATCAGGATGCGATAATTTACCTGCCAGGTTACTTTTGTCCGCATTGTCTGGCACCCAGCATTCAGAGAATTTTTCTATGTATGAGAAATTCTTTTTTCGAAGCACCCTTTCCGGCCATCCGCCTCCGTAGGTTTTTATCTGCAGCTGGTGAGTTACGAAAACACATGGTATCGAATTGTGATGTAACCCATACCGGTTATCGCTGATCACTGCATCAAGTTGAAATTCCTTTACCAGGTCTTTGAGCCGGTCATGCTCATGGCGTATCGCTTTTTTGATTTTGGGCACTTGCCACAGCAGGCGGGAAAACAGACCCAAAGAAGTTTTTGAATAATGGATCCTGTAACCTTTCAGCGGAACAAATGGAAGTTGAGAAAATTCATTTCTTAAAAGCGCTTCCTGATGCCCTTCTCCGGCTAAATAAACAGCACAGTCTTGTTTTAGTAATTCCCGGATTACAGGAATACAGCGTGTAGCATGTCCCAGTCCCCAGTCCAGTGGAGCCACTAAAATGCGGGGTTTACGCCGTTTTTTTTCGGGAGAAGCCTGATCCATTACATATTTTTTCTTTTAATGAACGGTTTGCATAATATTTTGTTAGTAAAATAGTTTTAATTTAGAACTTTCTTAGAATGAAAAGATGGAATAAAATAGCGCTTTTTCTGTTACTGGCCGGAATTGTTTTTGCGACCAGTTGCAACCGTAACTATTATTCCGGCAGTGGTAAAGGAGGAGGTAATTGTGGCTGTCCCAGTCATAAAGGAATGAGCGGCTTTTAAAAACGGAAATTATGCATCACCATCCGCAACGGGATCTTCTTGTATTGGTACGCCAGGGGTTTACGAGCCGCCAGGATATCAATAAGGAATTGGCACATCTGAATGCTATCTTCCGTTTTACCGAGCTTCCTCAGAATTTTTGCATGGCTCATGAATTGGTTTACCGCAATCGCATCACATCCGATCATAAAAAGATATTGAAAGCAGCTGCACTGCCCGAACTTAAAGCTTTTCATTTCCTGATCAATAAGAACTGACCAACTCTCTCTTCTTACAATTTTCTTTAATAGAGTTATCAATTTTAGTCTGCACAGAAACCTGTACTTTTAAGCAAATCTATTTTATGCGCAGACTTCTGATCCCATTCCTGCTGTTTTCTTTTTTTCAGCTCCATTCTCAAATGCCTCCTTATGGCGGCAAACTCAAACCTGAACAGGCCAATATGGATATCCGTCATTATACCATAACATTGAATGTGGATATTCCGGGAAAGAGTATAAGCGGCAACACGGTCATTGACCTGAATCTGGCGCAAGCCACTAATACTTTATTATTCGATCTGATGAATGACCTGCAGGTAGCGAAGATCTGGGTGAATGGCAAGCTAACTCCATTCACTCACAGTGATCATGTTATCACGGTTAATTCTCCTGTTGTTTTACCGGCAGGAAAAACATCTGTCAAGGTCCAGTATTCAGGAAAGCCTCATGTTGCTGTTCGTCCGCCCTGGGAAGATGGCTTTACCTGGACTACAGATTCGACAGGGCATCCCTGGGTGGCGATTACGGCAGAAGGCACCGGGGGAAAAATTTATTTTCCCTGCAAGGACCACCCGTCTGACGAACCCAATGAAGGAGTGGATATGTTCATTACCGTTCCCAAAGGACTTGTCGTTGCCGGTCCGGGGCTCTTGCAGAAAGTGACCACAAAGAAAAATTCTTCTACTTTTCATTGGAAAACAAATTATACGATCAATAATTACAGCATAGTCTTTAATGTGGGAGATTATGATGTGGTGAGTAAAACGTACACTACAGTGGATGGCCATCAGGTGCCCATGCAGTTTTATGTCTTGAAATATCATGCTAACAAAGCGCCTCATCATTTGGATCTGTTGGAAAAAATGGCTCAGGTAAAAGAGAAATATTTTGGTGAATATCCCTGGGCAAAAGAAAAGATCGGCATAGTGGAGACTCCTCATCTGGGAATGGAACATCAGACCATGAATGCTTACGGAAATAATTTCAGGTATACCAAAGTCGGCGGGGAAGATTATGACGGATTGATGGATCACGAGTTCGGGCATGAATGGTGGGGAAACAAAGTAACGGTGAAAGACTGGGCCGATTTCTGGATACATGAAGGCATCGGAAGCTATGGTGATGCATTGTATATACTGGACAAGGAAGGAGAGCAGGCATATATCAATCATTTTAAACAGGGAAGGTTTGGCATAGCCAATGAAAAGCCGCTCGTGCAGGGAAAAGACATTGATGAAGAGACAGCTTATATAGGAGATATTTATACCAAAGGATCATTCTTTATGCACACGCTGCGGTATGTGATCGGCGATGATGATATCTTCTTCCCGGCATTAAAAAAACTGTCCACTGCTCCGCAATACACTTATGATAACCTGGTGAACACCGATGATGTGGAACAACTTTTCAGCAGCGCATCCGGTAAAAACCTGAAGCCTCTTTTTGATTTTTATCTGCGCACAACAAAAAAGCTGGAAGTGCATGTAACTCCTATGAGGAATAATAAATACAGGATTCAACTGGATAATTTCGACTCACCCCTTCCGCTGGATATTGCCACTGAAAACGGAAAACAAAAGGTCATGGCAGATAAGAAAGGAGTGGTCATTACAAGCGCTATCTTACCTGTTGTAGATCCTGATGTATTCTATTTGAAGCGTGTGATATACGAATAGCTATCAGGAAAGTTTACTCAAAGCTTCTTTCAGCTTCTGTATCATCTCTTCTATCTGTTCTTTTTTGCAGGTGCCTACGCTGAGCCGGTACCAGGCGCTGCTGCGTGATGATCCGAATGCATAGAAAGGAACGATTGCCAGTTTTGCTTCATTGAGGATATAATCGGTTACCTCACTTTGAGTTTCTAAAATTTTTCCTTCAGCGGTCTCCTTTCCGATCAGGTCTATCTTTATCGGAAGATAAATAGCTGCTTCCGGAGCGAAAGCTTCCACAGGTAATCCCATTTCTTTCAATGAAATAAATCCTTTATAAATCCGGGTGAGCCGCTCTTCCAGTTCGCTTTTGAAATGATCGAGAAACTTTTTTATCTCCTCTCTTTGATTAAGAAAATACGCAACGGCTTTTTGTTCCGCCATCGGTGCCCAGGCTCCGATATGGGTCAGGATGGCTTTCATCTTGCTGATCACGGTGGCAGGTCCCATGCCCCAGCCCACTCTTACCCCGGTTGCTGCAAATACTTTGCTGATGGCATCAATGAAGATGGTATAGTCTCTCATGGCGGGGCGAAGAGAAACGGGATTGTAATGTTCGGTTTGCCCGAAAGTAAGATGCCAGTACATCTGGTCGTACATCACAAATAATTTCTTCTCACTTTCACCACGGCGGGAATTCTCTTCCAGTACGAGATCGCAGATATCTTCTAATTGTTTCTTTCTGTAGGTGGTGCCGGTAGGATTTTGAGGCGAACAAAGCGCTATCAAGGTGGCTCCTTTAATATGTGGTTTCATTTCTTCTGCCGTGGGCATGAAATTGTTTTCTGCTTTGGCTTCAATGATCACATGTTCGCCATCTACGAAATGAGTGTAGTGATTATTATTCCAGGAAGGAACTGCATAGATTACTTTATCTCCTTTATCGCAGATGGCACGATAGGTAGCATAGATCAAAGGACGTCCTCCGGAAGCTACCAGGATTTCAGAAGTTCCATAATCCAGTTTCTCTTCTGCTTTAACAAAAGAGTGAATGGCTTCCCGCAGATCAAGATTTCCTTCTGCGGCAGGATAGTTGGTAAAATGTTTCCGGTATGCTTCCACAATGGCGTTTTCCAGTTCTTTGGGAATGGGAAAGATGGAAGGATCAAAATCACCTACGGTGAAATTATAAATACGTTCGCCCTGGCGGATCTTTTCCCGGATCTCGCCGCCTAATTTTACGATCTCTGAACCAATTAGCGTTTCAGAAAGATGAGATAGTTTCATCACAATTTATTTTTTGTATTATCCTGTGAGTTTGAATGGTGCTATTCATGCAAATTTAACCGGATTACAGGATATGATTAATTTATCTGAATAAATGAATCTATAGATCAGATAAAAAAAGGAACTGCCGTATCATGACAGTTCCTTTCTTTCGGAAAAAAACCCGGTTTTATTTTATCGGCGTATAATCTTTAAACAGATTGATCTTTGTTCCTTCTGCCTGCCGGCGGTAAGCATTCCAGTTGTTTTCAAAGAAGGAATTGATTCTGTCCACAGAAGTGTTGATCATCAGATCGGCATTCTGCACCAGTTTTTCTTCCTGCGGGCCCGGCGCCACCATTTTTGCCCTGATGTTCATGGCAGCATTTTGAATAACACTCATTACAGTTTCCCCGGGATCCCTGCTCAGTCCCTGTCTTTGTGATATTTTTCCGCTTATGAATTCACGGATGGATTTTATGGAGTCCAGCATGACACCGGTTAATTTTCTTAAAGAGTCAATTTCTTTGCCATGCATATCTTTTATTTCTGCATTAATCTTATTGCAGACTTCTTCTGCTTCCGTAAGACGGTCCATTCCTATAGTAAGCCTTTCTGCACTTTGACTCAACTGGTCCGATAATTTTTTCTGAGCCACTTTGATGTCATTGCGGTTACCCAGCCTCGGGTCATCTTTTATGTTTATAAAAGTGGAGTCTTTGTCTTTACCGAGAGACATGACAACTTTGTATGTACCAGGCAGAACCTGGAATCCTCCGGGCTCCGGTGATCCGGGCCTTGGTTTAGGAGATCCCGGCTGGCGAAATCCTTTTTCTTCCGTACCCCAGTACTGGCGATTGAAACCGCTATCGGCATTCCATTGAAGTGTGCGGATAAGGTTATTGTTATTATCATAAATTCTTACCTGTACTCTTTCACCACTTCCTCCTCTACCTGCACCACCACCAAATTGTCTGCCGCCAAACTGGCCGAAACCTCCGCCCATGAACTGTTCCTGGGCAGAAGGTTGGTTTTGTGCATTAGCATCTCCCTCAGTTTTTTCTTTTTTGGGAAGCTTCTTAATGAAAAAGGATATTTCAGCACCCCGGGGACGATTTGGTGCATCGTATAAGCCATCCACACTCCAGTCGTAACCCGGTGCAGATCTGTACTGGGCCTGGTATGCATCCAGTGCAGGAAATACTGTAAGATTGCTGGCAAATTCTCTCCCCGCATTAGCTGCAGCTTTTCTCAGCGGGCGGATATCATCCATGATCCAAAGTGAGCGGCCAAATGTTGCGATCACCAGGTCAGATTCACGTTCCTGAATAGCAAAATCATAAGTAGAAACAGAGGGATAATTGTTTTTCCATTGTTCAAAAGTATTTCCATTATCAAAGCTTACCCAAAGGCCTTGTTCCGTTCCAACAAATATCAGATTGGGTTCAACCGGATCCTGGATCAGGCACAATGCATAGCCGATCACTTTTTTATCGTCAATCATCCTGGTCCATGTTTTTCCATAATCTGTTGTTCTGAAGATATAAGGTTTAAAATCTCCACGGCGGTAATCATTGCATACCACGAAGGCTTCGCCTGCATTATAACGGGAAGCCCTGATCTGTGGTACCCAACTGCCCAAAGGCATGCCTGGAATTTTTCCACGGAAATTTGTCCAGGTCTTTCCGCCATCTCTTGTCAGCTGTACATTGCCATCATCGGTACCGGCCCAGATCACGCCTTTTTCTTTTGTGGAGGGTTCTATACAAATTACGGTGCAGTAATTTTCAGCGCCGGTGATATCAATAGTCAATCCTCCATTGTTCCGTTGATCAATTTTGGCTGTGTCATTTGTGGTTAGGTCCGGAGAAATCGCTTCCCAGCTTGCCCCTTTATTGGTACTTTTAAAAACAAACTGAGCGCCGAAGTATATGGTGCTTTTATCAAAAGGATCCTGGGCTATGGCTGCATTCCAGTTAAAGCGAAGATTATTTTTATCGCCCAATAACATTTTAGGAGGTTTAATACTCCATCGTTCGCCGGTTAAATAATTCACCCGGCCCACTGATCCACCCTGGCTCATACTGTACACCCATCCGTTGCCATCAGGGTCCGGCATTACATCAAAACCGTCACCGCCTCCGATGTTCAGCCAGTAATAGTTGCGGATACCACCGCTTATCCAGGTATACGAAGGACCGATCCAGCTGCCATTATCCTGTAATCCTCCCATGACATTATAGGGAAGCTCATTGTCCACGTTGACATGATAAAACTGTCCAACCGGGAGCTTTTCATCAAAGGTCCAGTTTTTACCTCGGTCATGTGTGATGCCAATACCGCCATCGTTTCCATCAATCATGAAATCCGGATCCCTTGGATCAATCCACCAGGCGTGATGGTCCGGATGGATGCCTGAATAAGGAATTAAGGTGCGGAATGATTTACCACCGTCCTCGCTTACTTCCACCTGGTCGTGTATATTGTAAATACGGTTTTCATTTTTCGGATCTACTCTGATGTCCTGAAAGTAAAAAGGCCGGTTTGTTACCCATCTTGGCTCACTGTTTACCAGGGTCCATTTATAGCCGCCGTCTTCACTCCTGTACAAACCATTTTTTGTTGCTTCTACCATGGCATAAACTATTGAGGGTTGGTTGGTGGAAAAGGCAAGCCCTATTCTGCCCAGGTTACCAGAGGGTAAACCGTCTTCTTTTCCTGATTTTCGCCAGTTTTTTCCTCCATCGATAGTAATGTAAAGTCCGCTGCCCGGCCCGCCGCTCTTAAAGCTCCATGGTGTGCGGATATGCTGCCACATCCCGGCAATGAGTTTGTTCGGATTGGAAGGATCCATCACCAGGTCGCCGCAGCCGGTGGTATCATTAGTAAAAAGAATTCTGTTCCAGGTTTCGCCGCCGTCTGTAGTTTTATAAACACCTCTCTCGGGGTGAGGCGCAAAAGGATTCCCGATGGCGGCCACATAAACCGTATTGGGATTGAAGGGATCAATGATAATGCGATGGATATTCTTTGTTTTTTCCAGCCCCATCAGTTTCCATGTTCTGCCGGCATCCATACTTTTATAAATGCCTGCTCCTATATTCAAAGAATTTCTCGGATTGCCTTCTCCCGTTCCCACCCAAACGATATCGGGATTGTTTTGCTGAATGGCAATAGATCCGATGTTCTGGATGGGCTGATCATCAAAAACGGGTGTCCAGGAATTCCCGCTGTTTTCGGTTTTCCATACACCGCCTGAAGCGGCGCCGAGATAAATGATGTTGGGATTGTTCAGCACTACGTCCACTGCGGTAATCCTCCCGCTCATACCGGCAGGGCCGATATTGCGGAGCTTTAAATTTTTGAATTGTTCAAGAGATACTTTTTGTGCATGGAGGAAAATGAAACATGAACAAAAAGTAATAAACAGAGTAAGCTTTTTCATTGCATGTAGTTTTGGATGCTTAAACTTATGCAATGTAGTGATGGTGGCAAAAAAAAAGTGATAAAGAATAAAAATTGAAGGCTCAGCGTGTTTTTTTTATCACAAATTGATACAGGGATATTTCAGATATTAATTTCATTTAATCTATCAAGTAGCAGCAGTTATAAATTTCGGTTCCCGACCATTGAGATCTGTTTTTGGATTTATTACTGGAAGTATTTTATGAATAGGCCCGGTTTTGTGCACCTTGTGTGTGAATGAAAAGAAATTATCGCAGGTCATTTTAGCAATTCCGCCACTCTAAAACTCAAACCAATCCTTAAAATATGGTTTTAGTGAACCTGATTTTTATTCATGAGCCATCCAAGAGATTCGAACTCTCGACCTGCTATTTACGAAACAGCTGCTCTAACCAACTGAGCTAGGATGGCTTTTATCATTTATAATGCTTACCGTTCTGCTAAGGGATAAAGAACTGCAAAAAAAAGATCACAGGAATTTACCTGTGATCTCAAAATTAAATATTTCTTTCTTTTATTTTTTAAAATGCTTTCTTCGGCTTTTCCGGTATTGTTGCATTTTCAGGATACAGGACGGCCATTACATAGTTGCTCATATTAAAAAACTTCTGAGCAGCTTTTTGCAGATCCACAGTTGTTAGCGCATCTACTTTTGCCTTGTAGTCAAGAATGTTTTCAGGATTTGTCTGATCAATAAATGCATTGGAAAGATTGGTAAGCCAGGCATCATTGCTCTGAATGCTCACGTCATATTGTTTTTTCAGTGTTTCTTTCACTTTGTCCAGGTCTTTCTGATCCACCCCTTTTTCCTGTGCGTTTTTGATGATATCAAACAGGGCAGTGCTGAGCTTATCTACGTTTTCCGGTCCGCAAGGAATATTGGCAGCAATGGTGTAGTGTACATAAGGACGTTTTTGAATGGAACCGTTCAGACCTCCTGAATACATGCCTCCCAGTTCTTCTCTCAGTTTTTCAATGATCCTGATGTTCAGTGCATCAATCAAAGCACGAAATGCCAGGTTTTCTTCACGGCTGTAATCTGTTTCACCTGTCCAGTAAACGCTTACCAGGCTTTTGGGATCTTTTCCTTTTTTGACGTTCGCTTCAACCACTCCGGCCACCGGCCTGATCCCGTTATCTTTTGATACATGTTCTTCCTTTGAAGCGGGTAAGGAGGCAAGATATTTTTCAAACAAAGGTTTTGCTTTGACAGGATCTATATTCCCGACAAAAGTAAAGTGCATGCCATCCGCATTATCAAAAACATTTTTGTATATGGACATGACTTTATCCATATTCAGGTTTTCAAATTCCTGAACGGAAATTAAGGGAGACATCCATGGATTATTGTTGTAAAGGATCTTTACCACGGTGTCCTGATAATAGAATTGAGGATTGCTTTTCAAAAACTGGATCATGCTTTTTTGCTTGGTGACAAAAGAGTTGAACAACCCCTGGTCTTTTCTGGGTTGGGTAAAATACAGATTCACCAGCTGGAGAAGCGTTTCAAAATCTTTTACACTACTGCTTCCCTGGATGCCTTCTTCAAAGTCATTCAGATAAGGATTCGCTTCTACTGTCTTTCCGGAAAGGAATTTTTGCAGATCGGTAGGAGACATATCTTTCACTCCCATTGCCGTGACAAGTTCTGCTGCATGCTTTGCATTATCCTTATCTTCCAACGGAAATTTTTGCCACCCGCCCCTGCGCCACGCATCCATAAGGATCTCATCGTTTTTGAATGTAGTGGGTCTGATAGTAACGGTTATACCATTGCTGAGTGTCAGGTCTGTGGTTCCCAGTTTTTCATCCGAAGTTTCGTTTGTTATTTTTCCGGCAGCACCGTTTTTATCAATCAGATTTTTTGCAATAGCTTTTTCTTCATAAGGAGTTACCGTTTGCCCGGAGGCGGCGATGACCTCGCTTTCCAGTTGTACATCGGTGGGCAGGGTTTCTTTCAGTTTAGTAGGCGCAGTCACCAATGCGAAAACATTGTTTGATGTCGGCATTTTAGCGGCATCCTCATTGACCTCTTTCAAAGTGATGCCCGGCAGGATCTGTTTTAAAAAATCATAGCGGTTCTTCGCTCCGGGAATAGGTTCTCCTTCCAGGAAATTGCTTACATAGGATGACACCAGGGTTGAGGAGAGTGTTTTGTCTTTTTCGTTGGCAGCCTGCTCTGCAGAGTTCAACAGGCTTGCTTTGGCACGTTCCAACTCATCAGAAAGAAATCCGAATTTTCTCGCCCTTTCCGTTTCTGCCATCAATGCATCAAGTGCCTCTTTGGTAGTATTGTCTCCAAGTACTGCAGCAGAAATGAACGCATCGTATCCGCGGATGAACTGATTGATACCGGTGTAGCCATATACGAACGGAGGATTTTCTTTTTGAGTCAGCTCTTCCAGCCTCAGGTTTATAAGGTCATTGATCAGATCTCTTTTTATCAATTCCCGGTAATCACCCCAGGTCTTAATTTTTTTGGAAGGAGTGATGTAATTGAAAAGCTGAAGTACCGTAGTGGTTGTTTCATCGTCAGTCAATACCATCGCTTCGGGTTTTGCCCTGGCTTTGATAGCGGTAATAGAAGGCCTTTGTTTTTCAGGAACAGGGTTTTTAAAACCACTGAAATGTGCTTTAATCTTTTGTTCCGCCAGGGCAGGGTCAATATCGCCGACAACGATCACCGCCATGAGGTCAGGGCGGTACCATTGTTTGTAAAACCGCTCCAATACCGCAGGCTTGAATGTTTTTATTATGGAATCTTTTCCGATAGGCAGACGCTCGGCATATTTTGATCCATTCAGCAACCTGGGAAAGTATTGTTTCACTAATCTCATCTGTGCACCTTTACTCAAACGGGATTCTTCAAGCACTACACCTCTTTCCTTGTCAATTTCCGTTTTATCAAGCAGGTTATTTCCTGCCCAGTCTTCCAATACGGTAAATCCTTTTTCCACCACTTCCGGATCTTCTGTAGAAATAGGAAGGATATAAACCGTTTCATCGAAACCGGTATATGCGTTCAGGTCTGCCCCGAATTTTACTCCCACTTTCTGCAGATAGTCCACCAGTTCATTTTTAGGAAAATGTTTGGAGCCATTGAAGTTCATGTGCTCCATAAAGTGCGCCAATCCCTGTTGATCTTTATCTTCCAGGATGGAACCAGCATTCACGGCAAGGCGCAGTTCCAGTTTTTTTTCGGGCATTGTATTTTTCTCAATATAATAAGTAAGGCCGTTGGATAATTTGCCGATCCTGACCGCCGGATCAGTGGGCAGGGGATCGGTAAGTTTGAACTGTGCAAATAAGGAAACATAAAAAAAGCTCAACAGAAAGCTGAGCAGCAATTTGGAATAATGGTTCATGTCCGTAAAGATTTGAGAGGCAAAAGTAACCCTTAAGCCCTGTTAAGGAAAAAATAAAGCAACAACAAAGATCGTCTTATACAAATGATCTTAATTTCTTAATTGAATCGGATCTGAAGAGCAAAAAAGAAATCAAGATTTCAAACCGGAATTTCAGATACCGGACTTGGTTCAGTTTTTTTCAGCTTTTTCAAAATTCAGCACAACTCCGTTGATGCAATACCGCAAGCCTGTTGGTTTGGGCCCGTCATCAAAAACATGACCCAGATGTGCTTTGCAACGGCCACACTGCACTTCGGTGCGGTGCATGCCATGAGAATCATCCGGAGTATAGATAATGCTTTCTTTGCTGATGGGTTCAAAAAAACTCGGCCAGCCGCAACTGCTTTCAAATTTTGCATTGCTTTTAAATAACGGATTGCCGCAGGCGGCACAATAATATGTACCGGTTTCAAAGAAATCTTCATACTTGCTGCTCCATGGTCTTTCAGTTCCTTTCAAACGGGCTATGTAATACACATTTTCAGGTAAAATTTTTTTCCATTCTTCTTCACTCATTACAACTTTAGAAGTATCGGTATTTGAATATACAGGATTATTTTTTTCCATATCGGTTGATTTATTGACTGTTTCATTTTTAGGAGGATTGCATGCAAAAAGCAATGACATAAAAATTAGGATCGTAAATAAAATATCTGTTTTTCTGTTTGCATTCATGCCATAAATTTATGACAAACAGATTTGAGCGCTTTTCCCTGATGATGAGAGATAACTGCAGATAAAAGAATTGTATTTGTGTCATGATTTTGACTTATTCCGGTTTTAACGGATGATTTTTAACTCCGGTACATTATATTTACCGCCCGGAGAAAATACCTATGTTTAATTTAATACTATTTGGCCCGCCCGGAAGCGGAAAAGGAACTCAGGCCGAGAAACTGGTCGGAAAATACAAACTGATTCATTTGTCAACCGGCAATCTGCTTCGGGAAGAGATCTCCAAAAAAACACCTCTCGGGCTGGAAGCAAAGAAGTTTATGGATAAAGGCCAGCTGGTGCCCGATGAAGTGGTGATTGGCATGATAGACAGCAGCCTGGAGCATCATAAAAACGCAGCCGGATTTTTATTTGATGGATTTCCCAGAACAGTGGCACAGGCAAAAGCATTGGATAAGCTCCTTGAGCTGAGAAAGAATTCCATCAATACGGTCCTGGCTTTGGAAGTGGGTGATGAAGAAGTGGTGAAGCGCATACTTGACCGGGGTAAAACATCGGGGCGCAGTGATGACACCAATGAAGAAGTGATCCGTAAAAGACTTTCTGTTTATAAAGATGAAACAGCTCCGGTGGCCGAGCATTACATAAAATCAAAAAAATTTCAGTCGGTGAAAGGAGAAGGAAGTATTGATGAGATCTTCTTCTCGTTGTGTGAGGCAATTGATAAAAAGAAAAAGTGATCTTGTAAAACTGCTTTTATTGTTTGTTTTTACTCAGGAGCGAATCTGCTTTTTGCAACAGGCTGACCATGTCATCTTTCAGTTTTGCTGTTTTCTGATTTTCAGATGAAAGATATTGAACACGTTTTTCAGCATCATTTTCCAGTGAATCCATATTGAATTCATCCATCCATTGATTCATCCTGTCTTCCGCGTTTTGTAACCGGGAGAATAAACTGTCCAGGTCTGTTTTGTATGATGCCAATGCATTTCTTTCTTTTACCGGGAGTTTACCGATGGAGTCAATGATTTTCCGGATCTGTCCCTGTACCACAGAGATCTTATTCATTTTGGCCATTCCGGTTCCATGATCTGCCATGATATTATCCATCAGGCTGTCCACTTTGCTTTTAGGCCTTGTCCTCGCATTATTGGAATTGCTGTCCGATGAATCGTTACAGGAGGATGCAATTATTGTAATAAATGCCGTCAGTACGAATAAAAATTTTTTCAAGATCACTATTTGGGAATTACATTTTCTCTTTCTTGTCATAAGCATCTTTTATTCCGTGAAAGACATCGTGAAGTGAAGAAAGTTTTTGTTTCAATGTTTCATCATCAGCATTGATTTTTACCAGCTTGTCCAGCTCTTTAGAAGAAGCAACCAGTTTTTTCAGTGAAGCCCTGATCTCTTTTTTATTTAAACCGTCCGGTACTTTGGATTTTTGCCAGGTAACGGCTTTTTCTGCCATTTCCCCGCTGCGGGATCTGATCGGTCCGAGGTCTCCTCCCTGCGAGGGATGAAAAGTGCCTGACATCACCGTATGGAAATCATCCATTTCTTTCCATTCAAATTTTTCCTGTGCCCCGGAAGGCACAAATGAAAATAACAATAAAAAAGTAAGTAAGGGAGCAACAGATTTTAGCATGGTTCAGAGTTTGAGCAAAGATACAGACCGCAAGATCATAAAGCGCTGCCAGTTTTTTATTTACAGTAATTTCGCTGTCAGTAATTGTGCGGATCATGAAAAAACTTGAAAACTATATAGAAGGCAAGTGGGTCGCCGGGGATGGTGAAGGCCGGGCATTGTTTGATGCAGTAACGGGTGAGCCTGTTGCCGCCGCTTCTACAGAAGGACTGGATTTCGGTGCCATACTTGATTATGGAAGAAAGGTGGGTAATCCGGCTTTGCGCAAAATGACTTTTCATGAGCGGGGAAGGATGTTGCGTACACTGGCGGTTTATTTGATAGAGAGGAAAGAAAATTTTTACCGGATCAGTTATCATACCGGCGCCACCAGGTCAGACAGCTGGATAGACATTGAAGGCGGTATCGGTAATCTTTTTGTCAACTCTTCCCTGCGCAGAAAGTTTCCGGATCTTCCTTACTGCACCGATGGCGACCCCGTTGCCATCAGCAAAGCAGGAAATTTCATCGGGCATCATATCATGGTTCCCAAAGAAGGGGTGGCCATTCATATCAATGCATTCAATTTTCCGGTATGGGGCATGCTGGAAAAATGTGCGGTGAACTGGCTGGCTGGTGTGCCTGCCGTGGTGAAGCCCGCAACGATCACTTCATACCTGACAGAAGCAGTGGTGAAAGAGATCATTGCCTCACAAATCTTACCCGAGGGTGCCTTGCAGTTAGTATGCGGAAGTGCAGGAGACATGCTGGATCATGTTTCTTCGCAGGATGTGGTGACGGTGACAGGCTCTGAGATCACAGGAATGAAACTCAGGTCTCACCCAAAGATCATGAGCGAATCTGTTTATTTTAACATGGAAGCAGATTCATTGAATTGTATTGTGCTGGGTGAAGATGTTCATCCCGGAATGGCGGAATGGGATATTTTTATCAAAGAAGTAAGAAAAGAAATGACGATCAAAGCCGGGCAGAGATGCACGGCAATACGGAGGATCTTTGCTCCTGAAAATAAAATGGAAGAAGTGTGGAAAGCTATTGCCGCTTCTTTATCGCAAACAACGATCGGGAATCCATTGAATGAAAAAGTGCGCATGGGATCACTTGCAGGGAAAGATCAGAGGCAGGAAGTAAGGGCGCAGGTGCAAAAACTCCTGGCATCGTCACAGATCGTATATGGCTCATTGGACAGCGTGAATGTAGTTGATGCCGATTCCAATAACGGCGCTTTCATGTCGCCGATTCTTTTGAAAAATGAAAAACCTTTTGAAAGCAGGGAAGTGCATGAGGTGGAGGCATTCGGTCCGGTCAGTACCGTGATGCCTTACAAAACGATGGAAGAAGCCATTGAACTGAGCAAGAAAGGCAAAGGTTCCCTATGCAGCACCATCGTTACTGCCGATAATAAAATTGCTAAAGATTATGTGCTGGGAGCAGCCTCTTATCATGGAAGGATACTTGTGTTGAATGAAGAATGTGCCAAAGAAAGCACAGGCCATGGTTCTCCTCTGCCATTACTGGTGCATGGCGGCCCCGGTCATGCGGGTGGCGGCGAAGAAATGGGAGGCATACGCGGGGTCAGACATTATATGCAGCGGTCTGCCATACAGGGTTCTCCGACTTCCATCACTGCCATCACCGGGACATTTCATCAGAATGCAAAGGGAAGAGTCAGCGATATTCATCCTTTTAAAAAGTATTATGAAGATTTGCAGGTTGGTGATCAGTTGGTGACCGGAAAGAGAATGATCGTTTCGGAAGATGTTGACCGGTTTGCCGACCTGAGCGGCGATCATTTTTATGCTCACCTGAAAGAAACTGATTTTACGGATACCATGTTTGAAAAACAGGTGGCACATGGTTATTTTATCATGAGCGCTGCAGCAGGATTGTTTGTGGACAGTTATGAAAAAAACCCGGTGCTGCTCAATTATGGCATTGATGAATTGAGATTTACCAAACCTGTGTACCCGGGAACTGAGATCTATGTCCGTTTTACCTGCAAGGAAAAAGTACCGCAGGATAAAAAAGAAGAGAATGAAATTCCGAGAGGGATCGTAAAATGGCTGGTGGAAATGTTTGATGACACAGATGAACAAGTGGGGATCGCAACTATATTGACCATGGTGAGAAGAAAAAAAGATCCCTGAATTTTTAGTGAAATATAAAAGAAGTTCATTCGTTTTGAATGATCAGTAATTAAAGACAGGTCACAAATCATGAGTTCTGAAAATATGAATGGTTATGTAAAGACAATGACGGCTGGCGGAATTGCCACCATTGAATTCTTTCATCCGTTGAGTAATTCCCTGCCGGGAACGATCCTGCAGGATCTGACTCGGGCTATTAAGAAGGCGGGAGATGATACGGGGATCAAAGTGATCATTTTAAAGTCCGCAGGAGATAAAGCATTTTGTGCCGGTGCTTCTTTTGATGAACTCATTGCCATAAAAAATGAAGAAGAAGGATTGCATTTCTTCAGCGGTTTTGCCAATGTCATCAATGCCATGCGCACCTGTCCTAAGTTTATCATTGGCCGCTTTCAGGGGAAATGTGTTGGCGGAGGAGTGGGTATCGCAGCGGCAGTGGATTATGCCATTGCGGTGGAAGGAGCAGGCATCAAACTCAGTGAGCTTTCCATCGGTATCGGTCCTTTTGTAGTCGGGCCTGCCGTGGAAAGAAAGATCGGTTTATCTGCCTTCTCACAATTATCCATGGACGCATCCTCGTGGAGAAATGCCCAATGGGCAGGGAGGAAAGGACTCTATTTTGAAGTGTATCCTTCCGCCTCCGAAATGGACAGCGCCATTGCAAAGCTGGCAGCACAAATGTCGGCTTCGAATCCTGAAGCCATGGCTGAAATGAAAAAGATGTACTGGAAAGGAACTGAGCATTGGGATGAATTGCTGAGAGAAAGGGCAGCGATAAGCGGCAGGCTGGTGCTTGGCGGGTTTACAAAAGAAGCGATCCGTAAATTCAGATCGAAAAAATAAAGTCACTTTCAAAAAAAATTTCTCAGAAAAACGATACGGTTCAATGAAAGTTGCAATTGTAGGAGCAAACGGACAATTAGGAACAGACCTGGTGGAAGAATTTTCTCCGGCGCATGAAGTCATTGGGCTTACTCATGCGGATATTGAGATTACGGATATTGATAGTGTAAAGAAGATTTTATTATCTGTCAAGCCCGATATTCTGATCAACACTGCTGCGTACAATAAAGTTCCGGATGCTGAGATGGAGCCTATAAAAGCTTTTCAGATCAATGCCACTGGTCCTTTGAATCTTGCAAAGGTTTGTGCCGAAATGGGTATCCGTTTTCTCCAGTACAGCACCGACTATGTTTTTGACGGAAAGAAACAAAGGCCCTATAAAGAAGATGACCTTCCCAACCCACTCAATGTTTATGGCAACACCAAACTTTCAGGAGAATATTTTTCATTGAATTATTGTGACCTTTCTTTTGTGGTAAGGGTATCTGGTATCTATGGAAAAGTTCCCAGCAGGAGTAAGGGAAATAATTTTATCACTTCCATTTTAAAAGCGGCCAAAGAAAAACCGGAAGTGAAAGTGGTGAACGATGAAGTATTGACTCCCACACCGACAAAGTGGATCGCAAAAAATACACTGGCATTGGTCCGGACAGAAGCCTATGGGCTTTATCATATGAGTTGCGAAGGATCGGTATCCTGGTATGAATTTGCAAAAACAATCTGGGGCGAGTTAAAGATAAAGACACCTTTAATCCCCGTCAGCGTAAATGATTTTCAGCATTCAGTGAAAAGGCCTTTCTATTCTGTGCTGGAAAACCATCAATTAAAATCTATCGGTATTAATAAAATGCCTGAATGGAAAAAAGCCCTTGTGGAATTTCTGAAAGAAAATAAAAATTACTTTTGAAAGGGCAAAAACATGGCTGATAAAAATCTCCAAAATCCCTGCAGCCACTTACCTGCGGAACAGCATGGCTTAATTTACTGCTTTCAATTTGCAGAGAATGTGTATATTGCAGTACTGATTCTACTATTGTTTTCTTCCGGTATGCACCGGATAAAAAGAAAACAGTACCATTCCATCAGGTTATCGCTCTGCTTTGGATGATTGCTATACGACGGCGCTTACACTGTCCATGTTGTGTTGTTTTATATCAGGCAAATAAAATTCTCAATACGTTTTATTAATTTATCTAAAACAAAAACATGAAAAAAATCGGACTGGCCGTGATTGTATCATGTACATTATTCCCCTCCATCCCTGTTATTTCGCAGACAAGCCCGGCTCCTTTCACCAATGACATTTGCCTGCCTTCAAAATTATATTTATTGTCAGGCACGCAAAATGAAATATTCGTAGAACCTCTTCTCAAGCGATGGAGGCCCTATAACGATGTTGTCCGTTTTTCCGGTACCGCAAGATTTAAAAGACGTCTTCAGCGTGTGGCAAGTATCACGGCGCCGAAAGACAATACAACCATTACCCTCAGTTTGATAAATCAGGATAATTTTGATACAATCAAAACAATTACTTCTACCATTGTCGTGGGGGAAAAAGGAACCGGATCTGATACCATAACTGTTTCTATCCTGGGGGACAGTTTTACAAACGGGGCGTTTTTTAAAGATGCATTGATTACATCCGGTAATGTCCCGAAATTACAGTTAATCGGGCTTCGTGATGCCCTGGATTGCCCGGGCCAATTTGATGAAGGGCGGGGCGGTTGGACTCTCGACGACTATTTTTCCGTTTCAACAGAACGTACTCAATCTTACAATGGATTCTGGCAGCCGGATGGCAATTACCGGTATTGGGGCTCTACTCATTTCTGGAAACTTGCTAATGAAGTGCGGTTACATCCTCAAAACAACTGGACTTTTGATGAGCGGTATTGGGCCGGACGATTCAGCACCTGCTCCCTTTTATTTGATACAGCAACAGGATACAAATTAAAGCCGGAAGTCAATGACGTTATGTATGATAATACAAAGAAAAAATATGTTCAGTTTGACGGGTCAAAATGGAAAAATGCGGCTTACAATAATTTTACCTGGCATTTTAATTACGGAAAATATCTTTCTATGTGGAAATTAAAGGCGCCTGCGGTATTTGCTGAATTTTTAGGCTCCAATGATTTCAGCAATGCTCCTTATCCCGGCAGAATTGATTTTTCAAAATGGAATGCACGGATCAAAGAAGTGGCAGCCTCTTATTTCAAAGCAGTTCCTAACGGAAAATTTGTAATCATGATTCCTCCCAGTACCAGCGGAATCCTGGACAACCAGCCCGGGGAGTTCACTACAAAAGAAAATGCCTGCATCTGGGAGCTCCGGAAAAATATTATTGAAACCTTTGACAATAAAGAAAGCGAAAAAATATTTTTAGTGGATGCAGCTATAGCAATTGACAACTATTACGGATTTAATTTCACGGCAGATTCTGCTTACACCAAGCCCTATGCGGCCTATGAAGGAAAAGAACGGATTGCCGTGCAAACCGGAAATTCTCATCCGTACCCGAACTATCCGGCAATGGGTTATTCTTTAGCTGCATTTATCCAGAAGTTCAGATGATAAGACGGATTGAAAAAATTATCAGCCACCTGAAATTAAGTCTGACAAAAGGTTTATTAAATCTACAAAATGAAATCAGTAAACCCTTCAGCTACTTTGAATACACAATAAACAACGGGCTGTAATTAATTTTTGGTTTTTTACAATCGTATATCCGGATTCTAAAATACATAACAGTACCGGCCAACCCTACATATTCAATCCTCCGCACACACTGATCACCTGGCCCGTGATGTATTTGCCCCAATCAGATGCGAGAAATAATGCTGTGTTGGCGATCTCTTCGGCAGAAGCAAAACGCCCCAATGGAATTCCAGCCTTATATTTATCAGCCGTTTCCCCTTCTTTTAAATAACTGGTCATATCTGTTTCCACAAAACCGGGTGCTATGGCATTGCAACGCACATTGCGGCTTCCTAATTCTTTAGCCACGCTCTTTGTGAAACCGATAATGCCTGCTTTGCTGGCGGCATAACTGGATTGACCCGCATTTCCCATCTCACCGATCACAGAACTCATATTGATGATGGTGCCATTCTTCGATTTCATCATCGGTTTGATCACCAGTTTCGTCATGTAAAAAACTCCGTTCAGGTTTACCCTGATCACATCATCCCATTGCTCGGGTGTCAGTCGCAGCAGAAGATTGTCTTTGGAGATACCTGCATTGTTCACACAAATGTCTATAGTTCCGAATTCTTTCAATACATCATTCACCAGAGCTTCACACTGTGCGTAATCACCTGCATTGCTTTTATATGCTTTGGCTTTAACTCCTAAGCCTGCCAGCTTTTTTTCCAGAGCCGCTGCTTTTTCGGCGCTGCTGTCGCTTACATAAGTGAATGCGATTTGGGCGCCGTGTTCGGCAAACTTTAATGTAATAGCCTCGCCTATTCCTCTTGCGGCTCCTGTGACCACCGCAACTTTATTCTCCAGTAATTTCATCGGTATTTTATTTTGCTGCAAATTTATTGTTATTCAACATTAGAATTTCTTCGAGTAATTTTCTTTCATTACTGAGCCTCGGTATCTTATGTTGTCCCCCCAATTTGCCATTATTGCGGAGCCATTCCGTAAAGATCCCTTTTTGCATTGAATGAATAATGGGCATTCTCAAAGCAATATCCTTATGACGCTTGGCCTCATAATCACTGTTGATACTTTTCAGGGCAGCATCCAGTTCCCTGGTAAACTGATCCAGGTTATCGGGATCTTTTTCAAACTCAATCAGCCATTCATGAGCTCCGTTGGAGTTGTCGGAAAAATATACAGGGGCTGCCGTGTAGTCGTTCACAATAGCTCCTGTTTTTTCCGAAGCAATGGCAATCGCTTTATCTGAATTGTCAATGATCAGTTCTTCTCCGAATGCATTAATAAAATGTTTCAATCTTCCTGAAACTTTTATGCGAAAAGGTTTCAGCGAAGTGAATTGAATGGTATCCCCTAACAAATAACGCCACAAGCCTCCGTTGGTGCTGATGACCAGGGTATAGTTTTCTCCGATCTTCACATCGGTAAGGCCAATCGTTTCTGGGAATTTTTTCCCATATTCACTTACCGGCATAAACTCCATAAAGATCCCATGATCCAGGAACAGGAGCATTCCTTCAGTACCCGGAATATCCTGTGCAGAAAAAAAACCCTCACTCGCATTGTATAATTCAAGATAGTGAATGTCTTTACCGATCAGTTTTTGAAATTGTTCTTTATAAGGCACAAAAGAAACTCCGCCATGCATGAATAGTTCAAAAGAAGGCCACACTTCTGCAATTGTTCTTTTACCGGTCAGCTCCAGGATACGTTTGAATAAGACCAGGGTCCAGGTAGGAACCCCTGAAACGGAAGTCACATTTTCTTTGATCGTACTTTGCGCCAGCTTTTCAATTTTACTTTCCCATTCATCCATCAATGCAATGCTTAGATCAGGGGTGCGTATCCAATGGCCCCAAAAAGGAGAGTTTTGTAGCAGCACAGCGCTCAGGTCCCCGAACTGTGCTTCCCTGTTCATCGGGTTGATGCTGTGACTGCCGCCAATCACAAGCCCTTTTCCTATCAGCAATTCTGAGTTTGGATTGAAATTGTAATAAAGTGTCAATACATCCTTGGCCGCTTTATAATGACAATCGTTAAGACTCTCTTCGCTTACAGGGATGAATTTGCTTTTATCGCTTGTGGTTCCGCTGCTTTTGGCAAACCAGTAGATGGGAGTATTCCATAATATGTTCTGTTCACCGTTCATGATCCTTTCGATATAAGGTTTCATGTCGTTATAATCGTGAACAGGAACCGTATTTTTAAACGCCCTGATGGTAAACAGGTTGGGGAAATCATATTTACGGCCGAATTCGGTGTATTGAGCAGCCGTCACAATATCCTGCAATACATTCCGCTGGGCATTGACCGGGTTATTGATCCATGCTTCAATGCGCCAGAGCCTCATCCGGGCAAGCGATGATATGGCGGGGGATAACAACTTCATGTGTTATCCTCAAAGTAAAAAAATTAAATGAAACTTCCTGATCAAAGGTTTTTTTCTTCATCGGCCTCCCTGATGGCTTCTTCATGCAGGTAATCCTTTCTCTTCAACTCAAAGTTTCTTCCGAGGTATAATCTTCTGACTTCTTCATCAACGGCCAGTTCTTCGGCAGTACCGTGTTTGTAAATTTTCCCTTCAATAAGCAGGTATGCTCTGTCGCAGATAGAGAGCGTTTCCGTCACATTATGATCGGTGATGAGGATGCCGATGTTTTTATATTTCAACCGTGCCACGATGGATTGTATATCTTCCACAGCGATGGGATCAATACCGGCAAAGGGTTCATCCAGTAAAATGAATTTGGGATCCACAGCCAATGCCCGTGCAATTTCAGTTCTTCTCCTTTCACCGCCGCTTACTACATCACCATTATTTTTTCTGACTTTTTCAAGATGAAATTCTTCGATCAGTGATTCGAGCTTTTCTTTTTGTTCTGATTTGGAAAGCCCGGTCATCTCCAGCACTGCTGCAATATTATCTTCCACGCTCAGCTTGCGGAATACCGATGCTTCCTGGGGAAGATAACCGATACCCAGTCTTGCTCTTTTATACATGGGTAGCTGGGTGATGTTCTCTTCACCCAGAAAAACCTCGCCTTCATCCGGCTTTATCAGGCCTACCACCTGGTAAAAAGTGGTGGTCTTGCCTGCTCCGTTTGGCCCGAGCAACCCGACGATCTCTCCCTGGTTCACCTGAATACTAACGTGATCAACCACAGTTCTACCGCCGTAAGTCTTCACCAGGTCTTTGGTATGAATGCTGAGCGACATAAGAGACAAAAATAAGCTATGGGGTATAAATGATCTCAGGAAAATAAATATTTAACGGTGTTTTGAATAATGTGACTGAAATATTAGATTTGTTTGTCTCTATTTCTAATCACCCGGGAATATTGAGAATGTAAAGACTGATGCATGTAACCATACATATTTCTGTTGCATTGCTGATACCCGGTTTGCAAAAAGTATTGAACCCTTCAATTTTTCCCTTTCTGATAAAATTTAGAAGTTGTACCCAAAATCTTTAAAATGAAACGAATATTGATTTTAGTTATAGCCAGTGTGTTTATGTGGCAAACCCATGGGCAATATATAAAAGATAAGAATGCTTTTGCAAAAGCATTTATCGGAATATTCAATCAGCGGGATAATGGATTTGATTCTTTAAGAAAAGTACAGGGAGCCGAAGAATCGTTAAAGAATCCTTCAATAGTATTGCCGCAGGCAAATGAGTGTTATATCAGCATGAATGCTGTGTTTGGGGGGCTTTATATTTTTCCGGATAGTGTGAAAGCTGTTTCCTTTTTTAAAGAACTACAGGATCTGATAGGTTACGCTGCAAGCGCATATAAAGCCAGGGCTGTGTTTGAACCGTTGAATGGTGACCCAACTAACCTCGGATTTTATTTCCGTGATGCAGGCGGCTATACGGAGAACCTGATGGCGGTTAGTATTTCCGGAAACGGGAGTTATAAAAATGATGATAATGATGAAGATGAGGATGAAGATGAAATTAAAATTAAGAATACTCCTGCAAAGAATCAGGAATTTGAAGTGCTCCTGCTGATCCATCCCGGCGGCGAGATGTGTTATTTCACATCAGCAGGACCAAAAATTACTGATGAGCCGGTTTCCGCTTTTATCAATAAACTAGCTTTTAACACAGATACTTTGTTGACCCAATATAAAATAAATAAAAGAACAGACCCGCAAAAAAATAGTATATATGACAGTAAAATAAATCTGAGTGGATTTTCAACAACGATCACAGAAGTAAAAGGGAAAAAAGGAACGGGCATACATGTCACCACTGTCAGGGACTATACCGCATTAACCTGGGAAAAGTTCGAACCTGTTATTGATTCATTCCTGCAAAAATTAAAAGCGGCCATGCCTGCAGATTTTGTATATCAAATTTATTACGATGATAATTTTATTGAATTCAAACCGGCACGTTTTGCAAAATATGATGATAAGGTAGCTTCAATCAGTTTGAGCTATTCAATACTGCAGAATAAAAAGAATACCTACCGGATCGAGTTGAAAATATCGAGAGTAAAACAAACGGGGATATAGCAACCCATGATAAAGCGGGAAATAAATTTGGTAAAAGTGAAAGCCGGATTCCTTTAAAAGGAGAGTGACCTGATGTTTGCAATTACATATTTACATTATTAGCTTTGCAAATCCCGATAAAATCGGAGGTTTATTAAATGACCGTAATTGAGCATATACAGCAGGCAAAAAGTACGTTGATCTCTTTCGAGATATTGCCGCCGCTGAAAGGAAAAGGCATTAAAGCCATTTATAACCACCTGGACCCATTGATGGAGTTCAAGCCTGCCTACATTAATGTTACTTACCACCGCAGCGAACATATTTTTCGTAAAAGAGCCGATGGGAATTTTGAAAAAGTGGTCATCCGCAAACGCCCGGGTACCGAAGCCATCTGTGCTTCCATCATGAACCGGTATAATGTGGACACAGTCCCTCACCTTATTTGCGGAGGATTCAGTGTTCAGGAAACGGAAGACGCTTTACTGACCCTGAGTTATCTTGGAATTGATAATGTCCTGGTATTGCGGGGTGATGCTGCTAAAAACGAATCTGTTTTTGAACCTGAGCCGGACGGGCACAAGCATGCTATAGATCTGCTGAAGCAAGTGGTGAACCTGAATCACGGGATCTACCTTGAAGAAGAATTGAAAGGAACTGACGGAACCCGGTTTTGCACCGGCGTTGCAGGCTATCCCGAAAAACATTTTGAAGCTCCGAACCTGGATACAGACATGCATTACCTGAAAGCTAAAGTGGATGCAGGAGCAGAGTATATTGTCACCCAAATGTTTTTTGACAATAAAAAGTTCTTCGCATTCGTAAAACATTGCCGTGATCTTGGTATCAATGTGCCGATCATACCCGGCCTGAAGCCTATAACTTCTAAAAAACAATTGTCAACCATACCCCGCACTTTTCATGTGGACCTTCCTGCCGGGCTTGCCGATGAGATCCTGAAGGCTCCCACAGATGCTGACGTGGAAAAAATAGGTACGGAATGGCTGATCGCACAGTCGAAAGAGTTGATAAGTTCAGGCGTGCCTGTCTTACATTTTTATACGCTGGGCAAACCTCATGTAGTGATCAATGTCGTTAAAGAGTTATGATCTGTTCATACCGGACCTTCATTTTGAGATCTCCCTGAGCACTTTCTGATTAATGACTACCGGGTATTTCTTTTTAAGCGAAGCGATCCATTTATTCTCCAATTGGGCCTGGTAGTCGGTGATCAGTAGCCCTTTGGCATCGTTGAAACTTCTTTGCTCCGGCTGAGAATACACTTTAAGTATGTAAGCAAATGATGCAGTGTTATCCGTTTTATTGATCAGCGGTTTGGTGATCATACCGGGAGTGAAAGAGATAGGGCCTTCAGTGGGTATTTGCGCCCATTCATATCTTCCCGAATCTGCCACCACTTTTTCGGCAAAAGGTTCGATGATCTTTTGCCAGTTGCCCGGATCTTTTTTTATGGGATCATAAACTGAATTCAAAATGCCCTGATCGGAACAGAAGAAGACAATGGTTTCAGCGCTCGGCTTCCACATGTATTTACCGGGATTCTTTTTATAAAGAGCCACCAATGCCATCGAATCAGACTGGGACTTATTCCATACTTCACGCTGCATGATCTCAAAAAATAAATTACCGTCACGGAATTCATCCATCTGGTTACGGAAATCTTCATTATATCGTTCCAGGTGTTTGCGGTAATAATCCATTGCCACAGCGTGGATGCAGTCGCTCATGATCTGCTCATGGGTTTTCATGCCGCTGCCATCGGCTTTAAAACGAAACGTCTGAACATAGCCGAGCCAATGAGGCATGGTGAATACGCTGTCGCCGATTTGGAACAGAGCTTCATTTTTATCAATCTTCTTCCCAATGCCCAATGGCCTGCGGTCTAACATGCTGTCGGTGTATGCCCACAATGCTGCATTGTCAACCGGGAATTGTTTGAATCCGGCAGCTTTGATCACATGATCATAGACCACTTCTTTCGGGATCTGCCAGCGGCTGTCGTTCATGGCTGCCTCCCGGACTTCTTCCATATTATTTTTATCGTTGGGATCCGTGATAGTAGGGACCACAGAAAGGCGTTTTACGATATGATAGCCATGCGAAGTGACGAATGGCTTACTTACATCCCCGTCTTTTTGCAAGGCCCAGACCTTGTTCTCGAATGCCGGTTCATATCTGCCAACAGGGAAATCAGGAATAGTGCCGCCGTTCACTGCTGTGGTGTAATCATTGCTGAACGCTTTTGCCAGTTGAGAAAAATCATCACCCGCCATTACCCTTTGATACAATGTATCGGCGAGATGAGCGATTTGTTTTTTAGTTGCTTCATCAGCCTGCGGAGGGAATGCCAGCAGGATCTGCTGCGCTCTCATCTTGCCGGGATCTTTTTGTTCTCCCAGGTTTTTAAAAATATGATAACCCGCTTTAGAACGATAAGGCTCTGAATACTTTCCCACCGGCGTGGTATATGCCAAAGTTTCCAGATCGTAAGGTAAGGTGAAAACGGTGATGTACCCGATATCTCCTTTGTTCTGCTTTGCTGAAGGATCATCGGAAAATTGTTCGGCCACTGAAGAAAAATTTTCTCCGCTTTTTAATTTATTCATCACCTCCTGCAGTTTCTTCTGTGCTGCTATGGTGTCGGTGTTGCCTTTGGCATCTTTGAATGAGATGAATATATGGGCTATGTGAACATCTTTCAGGCTGCGCTGAAAAGCTTCATGTACCAGCCTGTCGGCAGTGGCAGGATCGGCCATGTAATTTTCCACGATCTGTGAACGGAGGTTTTCCACTTCACTTCTGATCTGTGGCAATGTATCGTAATGGCGGTCGTATGCTTCCTGAATTTTCAGTTTGGAATTGATGTAGAGATCAAGGTATTCTTTAATGGCTTTTGCTTTGTCGGCGTCAGGTTGTGTATTGTTTTTGTTATAAGCTCTTAGAAATTCCTGGGCGCCAACAGCATGTTTTCCGTAAGTGAAAAGTGTTTGCGGATAAGAATTGATTGCCAGGCAGCAGGTAATGATCATTACCAACCATCTTTTCTTCATAGACCTGAATTTTAATTTTATTGTATCACCGGCTTTTCGCCTTCAATTGAAGGATCTCATCAATCTGATCAAAAGCCAGTTTTTTTGCGATGATCCGTTTGTCTTTGTCCAGCAAATACAATGTCGGGAAAGACTGCACATCATACAACTGTGAATAACCCGGAACCCCGCTCTCCACTCTCGCCTTTTCATCTGCTTTGGAATAATACACATTGGTCCAATCCTGCAATGAATGTTCGTGTATGAATTTGATCCAGTCTGTTCTTTTACTGTCCGTTTCTTTTCCTACTGCAAAGACCCTGATGCCCTGAGCTTTCCATTTTGTTTTATAAATGGAATCCAGCTTAGGCACAATTTCCCTGCAATGGCCACAATTGGGATCCCAGAAGCACACAATGGTGTATGGAGCTTTTAACGAATAAAGTGATCTCTTAGTGCCTGAAGTGTCAGGTAATTCAATGTCGGCGGCTGCGGTACCGGTGATGTTTGCCATCAGGTTATAGGCCCGGTCGGTGATGGTCTTCCGGCCTTCCTCTGTCAGCCAGGGATAGGTCTTGTTGGAAAAATATTTTTCAAACAGGTGAACGAATACCGCATCTTCCCACATATACTTTTGCACGAGGTAGCGGTTCACGAATTTCAAAAGAAGAAATTTGGTCATTTCATCGCTGATACTTGCATAACCCAGCATCCAGTCTATTTCTTTGATCACTGAATCAGGCTGCTGCACCACCAGCTGGTCGAAATATTTATCCAGCTTTGCGTCAAATAAAGAGGAAGGAGTTCTGGCAAGGCGTTCATCCCAGAAGTTGACGCCATCCCAATAATGGTCTTTAAAGTAGTGATAGGATTTTATTGAATCTTCTTTGTTCTTCGGGTTTTTTAATCCGGGAGGCAATACAGGTTCCCGCATGGTGATGAGCAGGACACTCAGGATGGATCCGCTGTCTTCTCTGATCAGTTTCTCACGGTATGACTGTATGTCATTATCTATCTTCTTTATTTCTGAATTCCAGTGTGCGGAATCTTTGTCATTTTTTGCATTGGATAATTCTGCTTTGGCAGCTTCCATGGCTCTTCCTTCGGTTGACATGGTCTGTTGATATTGGGCAAAAGCCTCATTGTCCGGCGAGTTGATGAACCGGACACCGTCTTTCATCAGTGTGGAAGTATCTACGATCAGCGAAAATTTCTGCTGCTTGTCAATAAGCATTTCAAAAAAACCATTCTTTCCCGGATAACCGATAAGATAGATGCCGCCACCGAGTTTGGGTGAGCCTTTGAAAACTCCTTCACAGTTACCATCCAGTTTTACGGAATCGATCACCGGGAGCTGTTTGCCGGAATAATATCCGAGGTAAACGTATTGATCTTTGAACGGTTTGACCTGGACGTGTATCTCATAACCGTCCGTTTGTGCAAATACAGAAAAGCCGCAAAACAACAGGATAATTAATGAAAACAGTTTCATGGAGTTCTGAATAAGAATCTGCCTGTGGCAGAATGAACAAAGATATTTATTAAGGATTAAAAATGGTAGCGCTATAAGGTTTAATACTTGTTAATAGACGGCTATGCATAGTGTATCGGTTGCGGGCAAAATCCTGTATTTTCCTGCCTGCAAAAGAACTGCTGTATCAATTCTTAAACCTATAATTTTGCGCCGTGCGAAGGAAAAACAGGAATATCGTATTAGAAAAAGTATTGGTGGAAGATTATGCTGCAGAGGGGCGATGCCTGGCAAGGGTGGATGGGAAAGTGATCTTCATTGAACGGGTGGTGCCCGGTGATGTGGTGGATGTAAAGATCTATAAGAGCAAAAAGGACTGGGCAGAAGGATGGCCTCTCGGGTTTTATTCTTTTTCCAAAGACAGGGTAGAACCTTTCTGTTCTCATTTTGGGATCTGTGGCGGATGCCAGTGGCAGATGCTTCCTTACGAAAAGCAACTGGAGTACAAACAAAAGCAGGTGATGGATAACCTGCAAAGGATCGGAAAGATTCCTTTACCTCAGCCATTGCCCATCATTGGTGCGGTAGAAACAAGGTATTACCGGAACAAACTTGAATACACCTTCGGCAATCGAAGATTTTTGTTGCCGGATGAAGTGAATAATCCTGAAATTTCTTCTGAAGAAAATGTTGCCGGCTTTCATGCCCCGGGAATTTTTGATAAAGTGGTGCATATTGACAAATGTTATTTGCAGGCGGAGCCTTCCAACCTGATCAGGACGCTTGTCAGCAATTTTGCAAAAGAGAATGGTTTTGAATTTTATGATATCCGCGGCCATCATGGTTTTTTAAGGACCATGCAGGTGCGTATCTGTACTACCGGTGAAGTGATGGTGAATATAGTTTTTGGAAGAAAAGATGAAGAGAAACAGAAAAAACTGCTGGACTATTTACTGCAGCAGGTTCCTTCCATCACCACATTGCTGTACACCATCAATTCCAAGATGAATGACAGCCTCAACGATCTTGAGCCTGTGGCTTATTATGGAAACGGATATGTAACGGAGAGGCTTGAAAATTTTTATTTCAGAATAGGGCCAAAGTCATTTTTCCAGACCAATACACACCAGGCAGAAAAATTATACGGAGTGGCAAGAGATTTTGCGGAACTGACCGGTAATGAAACACTCTATGATCTGTATTGCGGCACCGGTAGTATCGGAATATTCCTGAGCCCAAGCGCTAAAAAGATCGTTGGCGTGGACATCATCGGTGCCGCCATTGAAGATGCCGGGCAAAATGCACAATTAAATGACCTGCACAATACGGAATTCTTTGCCGGTGATGTAATTGATGTCTGCAATGATGAATTCTTTAAGATTCACGGAGCACCTGATGTCATCATCACCGATCCGCCGCGGGCAGGTATGCATGAAAAGCTGGTAAAGAAGATACTTGAAATAGCAGCGCCGGTGGTGGTGTATGTAAGCTGCAATCCTGCCACTCAGGGCCGCGACCTGAATTGGCTGGGCGAAAAATATGAAGTAAAAAAGATAAGACCATTGGATATGTTTCCCCATACTCAGCATATTGAGAATGTGGTGCAGTTAAAATTGAAAAATTTGTGAAACGATCATTTTCCTTCTTTATCTCTGATGATAACCTTTAATTTTACCGAATGAGTACATTCCGCTATACCAGGCCTGATGCTTTCCCGCCTATTATCAAGAATATTATTATCATCAATGTGCTGGTATTCCTGGCACAGTCCATCCTGGACAAACAATATGATATTACCGGTAAGCTTATACTCTATCCTATCCTTTCGGACGAATTAAAAAATGCTCTGCACCAGTTTAGCCCTACGGAAACCTTTCCCTCTTTTAAGCCGTACCAGATCTTTACCCATATGTTTGCTCATGCACCCCTGCCCAATATATTTCATATTTTATTCAATATGTTCACCCTTTGGATGTTTGGCAGGGTTCTGGAAAATGTATGGGGAGGAAAACGGTTTTTGATCTTTTATCTTGCCAGCGGTGTCGGAGCTGCTGCGCTGCATCTTTTTATACAATATCTCCGCTGCCAGGACCTGCTCCATGCCATACAGGCAAACGATATGGCAGGCATAATGAAATACAGAGGAGCATTGGCAGGAGCGCTGGGTGCTTCCGGTGCCGTCATGGGTGTGATGGCTGCTTTTGCCTATACTTTTCCCAATACTGAGCTTTATATCATGTTCATTCCGATACCGGTCAAGGCTAAATGGGCGGTGTTGGGATTTGTGGCGATCGATCTTTTTGGAGGCTTAAGCGCCTCAGGCGATAATATTGCCCATTTTGCGCACCTTGGCGGAGCACTAACAGGATTTATTATTGTATATATCTGGAACAAAACGAACCGTAAATCGTTATACTAAATTGTAAGCTCACTTAAAATTTCCTGAATTTTGCAACAGAGCTGTGAGTCATGAACTATTCCGAAAGAAAATACAGGCAGCGGGTTACTTTGGGCCAAAGCGGGAACAGTCTCGTTATCCTGATTGCAATCAGCCTTGTGGTTTTTGTCGCTTTTGCTTTTATAAAAGCATTGTACTATTTCAACCATGGAAATCCCGACGGACTCAACCTGTATCACCAGAATATTTTTCCCTGGGTGGCTTTATCTACAGATTTTAAGAACGTTCTGAATCATCCATGGACCATACTTACTCACATGTTTTTACAGGATAGTGTATGGGGTGTTTTTGCCAACATGCTCTGGCTCTGGGCATTTGGATTTGTAATGCAGGAACTCACCGGCAACAGAAAAGTAGCGCCAATTTTTATTTACAGTGCATTAGCCGGAGCGCTTGCTTTTATTCTGCTTGATTATTTCATTCCTTCTCTGAGGAATGGAGATTATTTATTCGGGGCTTCTGCCGGTATAATGGGCGTGGCCATTGCCACAACAATGGTGGCTTCAGACTACAGGATATTTCCGATGCTGAATGGCGGGATCCCGTTGTGGATTCTAACCTGCGTTTATGTATTGATTGATCTTGCCATGATACCAGTTGGCGATACCGGGCTTTATGTTGCACATATTGCCGGTGGGCTGATGGGTTTCTTCTTTATCGTTTTGCTTCGCAAAGGTTATGACTGGAGTGAATGGATGAATAATTTTTTCGACTGGGTCAATGATCTGTTTAATCCCGATAAACCTAAAAAAGGAAAAACAAGAAAAGATGAACTGTTTTACAAACCGGGAAAAGCTCCGTTTAAGAAAACACCTCATGTAACCCAGCAACGCATTGACGAGATACTGGACAAAATAAATCAGAAAGGATACAGTTTTCTTACTGAAGAAGAAAAAGAATTGCTGAAAAGGGCCAGCAAGGAAGATATGTCATAGGGCGCTGCTTCTGTTTTTTTACTTTTATTTTCATCATTTATCCCTGAATTAATCGTTTCTATTTAAGAAATTCGTGTATTATGGCAGGTAAGGTCAGGGTTTGGACAAGAAGGCTTCTTATTTATGCGAATATCATCGTGGGCGCTTTGTTTCTGTTAGTTTGTTTTGCCACACCGAACCTGGATCCTGCACGATGGTGGTTCATATCCCTGCTGGCGCTTGCATTCCCCTTTCTCCTTTTCTTTATGATACTTTTCCTGGTGGGTTGGCTTTTCATAAAACCCAGGAGAGCTATTTTTTCAGCTATTCTTCTTTTGATCGGATACAAAAGTATCAGCGTATTCTTTGCCTTTCATTTATTCAGTTCCTTTCATCATGAAAAAGCCCCGAATTCTATTCGTATTGTTTCCTGGAATGTGGCACGTTTCATTGAATTGAGAAAGAATAATAATCCCGGCAGTCAGACAAGATTAAAGATGATGGACCAGCTGGAAGAATATAATGCCGACATTCTTTGCCTGCAGGAATTCCAAACCTCAGCGAGAGCGGATTTTTATGATAATATCGGGTATATTCAAAAGCATCTTCATTATCCTTATTTCTATTTTTCCTATGATGAAGATGGGGCGTTACAATATTACAGTTCCATTATTTTCTCCCGCTTCCCTATCGTTGATTCGGGCCTGATCCGTTTTCCTTATCCCACTCTTCCGGAAGTGCTACTGCATGCCGATATCAAAGTGAATGAGGATACCATCAGAGTGTACAGCACCCACCTTCAGTCTTTGCAATTCAAAAAAAGTGATTATGATAAGATCAGCAATATTGAGAGGGTGCGACAGGACAGTCTTCTATCCAGTTCACGAACCATTTTTTCAAAACTGAAAAGAGGAGTGGTGTACCGGAGTATCCAGGCAAGGATCATAAAAGAGGAACTTAGTAAAAGGACCTTGCCCGTTTTGCTTTGTGCCGATCTGAATGATGTTCCGAATTCTTACACTTATTCAGCGGTGCGTACTGATTTGCAGGATGCATTCCTGAAAAAAGATTGGGGTGTTGGCAGAACTTTCTCATCGCTTTCTCCAACACTGAGAATTGATTATATTTTTGCAGATAATAGTTTCCGGATCAAACAGTCTGACCGGCTGGTAAGAAACTTGTCCGATCATTATATGCTGGTGGCGGATGTGATGCTGGAAAAATAGCCACGAGTCCCAAGCAGTTAGCTTCAAGCAAAATGAAGTTTCAATTACCTTTATTAAAAAAGTGAAAAATTTTAAACAATTAATAATCTGGCGAAAAGGTTTAGAAATTGCGACACAATTTTTCAGGCTTACAGAAACGTTTCCCAAAGAAAAAAAATATGGTCTTTCGAGCCAGATTACAAGAGCTGCCGTTTCTATTCCTTCAAATATTGCTGAAGGAAGCAGCTGTACGAGTGAAAAAGATTATAACCGTTTTTTACAACATTCATTGGGATCTTTGGTTGAATTGGAAAACCAGTTGTTGATAGCTGAAGCCATAAAATATGGCGAAGCTTCTTTGAGACAACAAATGCTTCAAAATGTAACAAAAGAACAGAAAATGATTGTCTCATTTATGAAAAAGCTTGATAAATAGCACAGCCATTAACTTATTGCTTATAGCTTGAAGCTTACATTTGCATATATGAGTGAACTAAAAGTTTATAATTCCTATTCCAGGCAAAAAGAAGTATTTACTCCGCTGACTCCCGGCCATATCGGGATGTATGTGTGCGGCCCAACGGTAAGCGGCGAAAGCCATCTGGGCCATGCCCGACCTTACGTTACGTTTGACGTGATCTACCGGTATCTGATGCACCTCGGATATAAAGTGCGTTATGTCCGCAACATCACTGATGCAGGACATTTTGAAGAAGAAGGGAGAGAAGCGGAAGATAAGATCTCAAAGAAAGCAATATTGGAAAAACTGGAGCCTATGGAACTGGTGCAGAAATACACCAATCTTTTTCATTGGGCAATGGCTCAGTTCAACACACTGCCTCCGTCCATTGAACCGACGGCAACAGGGCATATCATTGAGCAGATAGGGATGATAGAAGAGATCCTGAAAGCAGGATATGCTTATGAAGTGAACGGCTCGGTTTATTTTGATGTGAAAAAATATGCGGCTACTCATGACTACGGAAAGTTGAGCGGCAGGGTGCTGGAAGACCTGTTGGAAACAACAAGAGAACTGGAAGGCCAGGAAGAGAAAAGAGACCGTGCTGACTTTGCTTTGTGGAAAGCGGCAGCGCCGGAACATATCATGCGTTGGAAAAGTCCATGGGGCATCGGTTTTCCGGGATGGCATATTGAATGTTCTGCCATGGCAACAAAGTACCTGGGAAAACAATTCGATATTCACGGCGGAGGAATGGACCTTCAGTTCCCTCATCATGAAAGTGAGATCGCTCAGAGTACCATCTGCAATCATATTGCACCGGTGCGTTACTGGATACACAATAATATGATCACCATTGACGGAAAGAAAATGGGCAAGAGTTATAACAATGTGATCAAGCTCACCGAACTGTTCAGCGGAGATCATCCTTTGCTTGCTAAGGCTTATCACCCCATGGTGATCCGTTTTTTCATCCTGCAGACGCATTACCGGAGCACTTTAGATTTCAGCAATGATGCATTGCAGGCTGCAGAGAAAGGATTGAAAAGGTTGTGGGAAGCATACGAGAAACTGCGGGCAATGAACTATGAACCTCAGGAAGGCAAACTGGATAAAGATCTTGAATCCCGGACTTTGCAGCTCGTGAAAGAATTCGATGAGTTCATCAGCGATGATTTCAATACAGCCAAAGTGCTGGCCAATATGTTTGAACTGGTTCCGGTGATCAACTCCATGAAAGATAAGGCTATTCCTGTAGCCGCTTTGTCAAAGGAAACATTTGAACTGCTGAAAGATCAGATGAAAGTTTTTGTAGAAGATATTTTAGGATTGAAAAACGTTACTGATTCGGATAATGAGCAATTCAAGGGAGTGATGGAATTACTGGTGGAGATCCGTAAAGAAGCACGCAGCAGAAAAGATTTCGCCACTTCCGATAAAATAAGAAATCAATTGAAGGAGTTAGGCATTTCCCTGAAAGACGAAAAGGATGGCGGAATGAGCTGGACCATTGAATGATTTTTTTAGTTCACTTCACTGCTCTTACTATTTCCCTTTTCCCTTTGGGCCCGGGTATTTTTTTAACAGAGAATCCGGCTGACTGCATCGCTCTCCTGACATCACCTTTGCTGCTGTAGGTCACGAGTATTCCGTTCTCTTTCAGGATCGAAAACATTTTTCCGAATATTTCTGTGGACCATAACTCCGGCTGCGCTTTAGGATCGAAGGCATCAAAATAGATCAGATCGAATTTCCCGGTTGTTTTTATTGCCGGGAGATCTGAATTTATTTTTTTCAAAGAAAAGAACGGTGAGACCGGAATCTGTTTTCCCCATTCACATAAATGCATTTTTTCAAAAACGGATTGCAGATCGGATCTTTCAAGCAGCGTACAGTAATTCAAAGACCGGAATTCTGTTTCATTGAGCGGATATAGGTCAACTGTTTCATAATAAATTTCCAGGTTTCTTTTTTCTGCTTCCAGGTAAGTAAGCAGGGCATTCAGCCCTGTGCCAAAGCCTGCTTCAAAGACCCTTATCGCTTTTTTGGACGAATGACTGATGAAGAAATTCAATCCCGCTTCCATGAAGATATATTTTGACTCCTGCACTGCGCCATGAATGGAATGAAAAGTCACTCCCATTGAGGGAATTGAAACAGTATGGGAGCCATCTTCAGTAAGGATCACTTTTCTTTCCATGCAGATTTTCTCTGTTGCAGATTAAGTATGACAATGCTATTTCAAATTTCGCCTCTTTTTACTTTTACTGTTTAATTTTATCCCATGTCTTACATCCATCATTTGTCGAAAGATAAAAAACTGAAAAAGATTATTGACCATCAGGATCCGCAAAAGCTTGTCAAAAGAAAAAATATCGGATCATGGATTATTGCTTCCATAATAAGCCAGCAGCTTTCCACCCGGGTTGCCGACGTGATCTATCAAAGATATCTTGACTTGTACAACGGAAAAGATCCTGACCCCAGGCAGATACTCGATACACCGCCTGAAAAACTCAGAAGCGCCGGTCTTTCCCGGGGCAAGGCATCTTATGTGCAGAATGTGGCAAGATTTGAGATCAAAGAAGGCCTCGACCCTAAAAAGCTGAACCGGATGAGCAATGAAGAAGTGATCAGCTATTTGACTCAGATAAAAGGAGTAGGCAGATGGACGGTGGAAATGCTGCTGATGTTTGCCCTGGGCAGGGAAGATGTATTTGCTTTGGATGATACCGGCATTCAGAATGCAATGATCAGATTGTACGGATTGGATAACTCGGATAAGAAAGAATTCAGAAAACAGTTGCTTCTTATTTCGGATCGCTGGAGCCCCTATCGCACTTATGCCTGCCTGCACTTGTGGAAGTGGAGAGACAATACCCCGAAATAAAAGGATACTGCCCCGATTTTGCAGCCACTTTTGATCAATAATTTCTCCGATGCTGTGTGGTGGTTCAATGAAACTTTCCGGGTGTGAATGATAACAACTGTTGTTATTACGTTCTATCAGCCTGAAGAAATACCATTATTCTGGTTTTTTTTTCGATTTCATTCACTTTATCAGAAAATAAGATATAAATTTTACCGTTATATCTTACTAAAAGAACAGCAAAGTATTAACTGACCCTTTTATGAAGACAACTTCAATCTATGCAGGCATTTTGCTTGCTCTTTTACTTTCAGGCAATCAGCTTTTTGCCCAACAGTTTTCTTCTTTATCAACCTCAAAAAGTGTTTCCGTCGGAAATGCTGATGAAGCAAGATGGGTGTTTGGCATGGGCACGGGAGTTACCTTCGGCTTAAACAATAATGAATCCTCTTCTTTTCGGGGGAATGGAGCTTTCACAAAGATGTCAGGGAAATATTATTTTGGTAATGTAGGATTGTCTGCCACCACGGGAGTGATGTCGGGAACCATTCAGAAGAGTTCACTCAATCAGTTTGTGACAGGAAGAGGTTTCTCTCAAGACCAGGTGAAACTGACAAAAGGAAATCCGTTTAACGGGATCTTTTTATTGGGTCCGTCATTCCGTTTTGGAAAAAGAATATTGGTAAATGCCGATCTTCAGGGAGGGTTGTTTTTAAATGATCCCGGCAATGTGGACATTGTTATGAAAAACAATAACCAATCCGTGTATAGGTTTGATAAAGGAGGCAATAATTATTTTCCGGGATTTTCAGGAAGCTTCAGCATCAATTATCCTTTGGGCCGGACTACTCAGTTTTTCATAAATGCCGACTACTTACAGTCCAGATCCTCCGTTAATCTGCTGGATCTGAAAGGAGGAATTGATGTGCCTGTCCAGGTAAAACGTGATGTGAAAATGATGACGGCCGGTATTGGCATTGTGAAATCTTTTGGCAGCAACGAATCAAATAGAAGCAAACGGCCCGGAAGAACAAAATATACTAATATCCTTTCGCCGGAAAGGCAACCAGGTAACTGCGGCCCTCTGACTGTTACCGCTACTAATCCCGATGGAAGCTTAGAACAAATGACTTTTTCCGGTCCGGAAGACGCCGCTCAATTTTATTCACGTTTAAGCTCCGGGTTTGCTGAAACAAAGCAGGTACAGGAGATGGCATTTGCAGTAAAGGATACAACCAAAGGAAAAGGCACTACTTCATCCAAAGGCTCCGGCTGGGATGTGAGCAAGATTGGCGGGAACAACGGTTCTAACCCGGTGAAATACACACGGACAAATGTGAATGGCAGCATGATGCAATTGACTTTTAACTGTGCGGATGATGCAGCTCAGTATATAAAGCTGATCGCTTCCGGACTTAATGAAGTGTTTGATGCAGCCGCTTTAAAAAATTCGTGGGAACACTGGGGAGATCCTCATGTAGATACTAAGGATATGGTAAAGGGCTGGGATGGTTCCGTAAAAGGAA
>JAIXKI010000002.1:138896-139248 GCA_026936105.1 Chitinophagales bacterium | reverse complement strand
AAAGATGGTAATGATGAATCAGAACGTAAAGGTTGGGATGGCACTGTGAAGAACGGATCAATAAAAGTGGTGGAAAATAATGCTGCTTCGGATCGGAAAGGCTGGGATGGCTCGGTGAAGGGCAATTCAAAGATTGATGACGGTAATGTTGCATCGAAAAATAAAGTAGAAACCTGGGGAGACCCTCATGTAGATACTAAGGATATGGTAAAGGGCTGGGATGGTTCCGTAAAAGGAAATTCAATAGCCAAAGACGGTAATGATGAATCAGAACGTAAAGGATGGGATGGTACAGTAAAGAATGGCTCAACAAAAGTTGTGGAGAATAATGCTGCCTCGGAGCGGAAAGGCT
>JAIXKI010000002.1:0-138796 GCA_026936105.1 Chitinophagales bacterium | reverse complement strand
GTAACAATGGATCTGTGAAAGAAAATTCAATAGTTAAAGATGGTAATGATGAATCTGGCCGTAAAGGCTGGGATGGCACAGTGAAGAATGGCTCAACAAAAGTTGTGGAGAATAATGCTGCCTCGGAGCGGAAAGGCTGGGACGGGTCAGTGAAAGGAAATTCATTCAGTTCCGAAAACTCAAATAACGCAATCTCACAGGCGCAGGATTTCAATACCACACGCAGCAACAGGGAGAGAGGGCAATTTCTTGCAAACCCAAACACGGGTAACAATGGATCTGTGAAAGAAAATTCAATAGTTAAAGATGGTAATGATGAATCAGAACGTAAAGGTTGGGATGGCACTGTGAAGAACGGATCAATAAAAGTAGTGGAGAATAATGCTGCCTCGGATCGGAAAGGCTGGGATGGTTCGGTGAAAGGAAATAGCAAAGGAATAAACGAAGCGGGAATAAAAGTAGTGGAAAATAATGCTGCCTCGGATCGGAAAGGCTGGGACGGATCAGTAAAAGGAAATTCAAAGATTGATGAAGGTAATGTTGCATCGAAAAATAAAGTAGAAACCTGGGGAGACCCTCATATAGATACAAAAGATATGGTAAAGGGCCGGGATGGCTCTGTTAAAGGAAACTCATTCATATCCGGCAGTGACGGCACACAGCTCAAAGCAGTATCTATGGAAAGCATCATGGTAAAAGCTGACATGGACGGTGATGGCGTTTATGAAACTGATGTAACAGGCCAGGTAACCGATGAAATCGCCTTTGATGAAAATGGTAAAATAATGGAGGCTTCACAAAAGTCAAATACGAACCAAAAAATGAAAAGCGTCCGCAACCGGTCTTCACTGGTAATGTTAGATGACGATCTATATCTGAGCTATGGAACAGCAACCGTGAACGGAAAAGAAGTGTCAGTGAAATCTGTATTGAAGACCAAACATGATACGGTGAAAAATTCAATCAATAATATAAGATAGAAGGTATCTGATCTCCCTGAAATGATTCTGCTCCGGCTCTGATCGGAACCTTTTGTAATGAATAGGCTTTCAGTTTTAATGCACCGGTTTTTCAGAATCCTGAAACATAGTTGTCAATATAAGATGCACGGTTGTTGAGCCATGAGATGATGAGCTGCAATTCAGCATTCAGATCGCCGGAACCGTTTTTCCATACGGCATAATCCCGGGCAAAAGAATCTTTGATGATCCCTGCATATTCATTTATGTAGTGGATGAGCTTACTGAACTTAGTTGCTTTGAATTCATTCCATCTCGTTTTTATCAACGACTTTAACTGAGGTGAAAGCATCAACCTGGAAAAGAAAGCATAACCCTTATAGCCTGTGCTCCAGAAGAGAGGGCTGTCAGCTTTGGTAAAATGTGAATAGGTTGATTGATATCCGAAGCCCCAGTCAAAATCCCATACCGGGCCCATGGAGTATTTGCCGTTCCCGGTTTTATAGATATAAGTGCTTTTGGGATGATTGAGTTCTTCATTGTCGGTGAGCAGGTAAACCACCATGTAATCGGCGAAAGCGTCGGCATCAAAATAATTCAGAAGATCATTGTTTGGAAAAGTATTGCTTGCAAGCAGGTCTTCCAAAGAATTGAAATCGTTGGTGATCTCCGCCAGTTTAGCATTGGCTTCATCCACAGGCAGTTTATCCAGTTCCGGATATTGTATCATTACCGGCAGCTTATAGTTTTTTGAATAGAATTTGTATGCTTCATCAAAGTTGGTGTCCAGTTCCAGCAGCGTCCCGTCTTTACCAACATTGATTCGGTTGTCCTCAACTTCCTTTTGCTCCGTGAACATATAGTTCCCTATGTAGGTTCCGTTCAGCGTCACGTCAACAGGAATGATATGATTTGTAAAAGGCATATCAAGCAGCCTGGCTGCTTTGAAGGCGATCGCATTGCACATCAGTGTTTCATCAAGATAATTGGCCAGCAGTATCCAGTCTTTCTCTTCTGACAAACCCAGTAACGGAGCTTTCTTATCCAGCTTGATGCGATAAGGCTTTTTGGGATAATACCAGGTGGTGTTTCCCCTTCCTTTAATGGACAGGCGTCCTTCATAATCATCATAGAGGCCGTTTCCTTCTATACGGATGTTGCCTTTTACATAAGTGTCTTTGGAATCAATGGCAGCTCCGCCATCTGTTTCAATGTAGATATGCGGAACAGTTGATTTCAGTTCCGGCACCAGGGAAATGTTTACCCGGTAATCTTTCCTGGATTGGTCTTCGGCAATAACGGTATAGGTAAGGGGAGCAGAAAAATCATTGACCGTTTTACCCGATTCCTGTTTTGTGCTTCCTATATAAACTCCTTCTCCTTTGAATTTGAAACTGGCAATAAGCTTTGTGGCATCGGTAATTTCAGGAACGGATATTTTTATCTCATTTCCATCAATTGTTCCCCGGATCGTTTCCGGGATATAAGGTCTGTTCAGGGTATCCTCAATGCTGAACTCCAAGAGTTCTTTATCGGTTGAAAGTACAGGATTGCTGGCCTGTTTTTGGCAGCCCGCTGCAATGAGTATCGGTAATAAAAGGTAAACGATCAGTTTTGCGTTTTTCATCATTAACTAAAATTACATCTCTTTCAGATCTTTGAAAAGATTTAATTTATATACGTAGGTTCGTGATGAGATTTTAAAAATGAATCAGCTAAAATATTCTTGCAAAAGCCCTTACGGGAGAACCATCAGAATTGCTGATCAATAAAGGAATGCAGTTGAGTTCAAATCCTTTTCCGATAAGCCGGTCAAGGTTGGCCATATTCTCAATGATCAGAATCTCTTTAAGGAGCAACAGGTGATGATTGGGCAATGAAGGATCATCCATGCCGTCAACTGAAATGACGTCAAAGCCGAGCGCTTTGAGTTCAAAATTCAACAACCATTTTACGGCTTCGGTGGTAAGTGTGGGAAAGGGATCGAAGTAGTTAGGCGTATCCCATTTATGCTGCCATCCGGTGTAGAAAAGGATAAAATCAAAATCACCCGGATTTACAAGCTGCCGTTTTAAAAAGTTCAGATCAATAGAATTTACTTCAGAGCAATCAACCACAGCGCCCTTGCCTATAAATTTTTCAACAGGGAATTGGTCAAGCGATCTTGCGCCTTTGATGATGTGTGAGGGTGCATCCATGTGTGTGCCGGTGTGGGTGCACATAGTCATGTTCAGTTCGGCAAAACCGTCTTTTTCTATGGTGTTTCCGGTTTCAAACTTCGGCCCAATGGTTCCGGGATAAACGGTTATTCCGTTTTTCAGATGATGAGTTAGATCTATTATCATGAAAGGTTAGTTGTTTATGATTTTAAGTTCTTAAAAAGTATCAGCGTTACTCCCTTTTATTGCAGGGAGTGTCATTTTATTTTCAATAAATTATTTCAAAAATGCTGCCCTCAGGCAAGCAGATCAACAGTAATTGTAGAATTCTAAATACACTTCATGAGAAACGTTTTCAAAATGATCATATCACTGCCTTCTCCATCTTCTTCAGCCAGCTGTCGTCAATGGTTGCGCCGAGGCCGGGTGTTTCGGTGATATGGATCACGCCGTTTTTTTGATAAACAATGCCGCCGCTTACGGGATCTTCTTTGAACATCAGCGCCGTATCAAAATCAAAATGATGGATCATCGTACTGCATAAAGAAAAATGGGCAAAGGCGGACATACCCAGCCTTGACTCCAGCATAGCGCCTACCTGCATGGGAATATTTGCTTTCTCTCCCAGCCTTGCTATTTTCAGCGCATTGAAGATCCCTCCCGATTTTCCCAGCTTGATATTGAAATAATCACAAGCTTTCAGTTCTATAAGACGTTCTGCATCGTGATGATCGCCGCAGCTTTCATCTGCCATGATGGGAATGGGGCTATTCTTTCTTACTTCAGATAATCTCATGAAATTCCATTTCGGGATGGGCTCTTCACAATATTGAATGTCAAAACGGGAAAGAGCATTCAGGGTTTCGATAGCTTCCTGCACATTCCATCCCTGGTTAGCATCAATGCGGAGCGGAATTTCATTACCTACCGCTTCACGGATCAGTTTTATCCGTTGCACATCCGTCTTTCCATCTTTTCCCAGCTTTACTTTTATGGCAGGAAATCCCTCATTCTTTATTTTCACTGCATCAGCAGCCATTTTTACCGGATCGCCGATACTGACGGTATAATCCGTAACGATGGTCTTGTTATTTTCTCCCCCGATGAATTTATACAACGGCACTCCGGCATGTTGGGAGGCAATGTCGTAAAGCGCAATGTCAAAAGCGCTTTTGATGCTGCTATTGGCATAGATGATGTTATCCATATCAGCAATACGTTCTTCAATATCCAAAGCGTTTTTTCCTTTGAATACTTTTGCAAAATACTGCCCGACAATAAAACAGGTATCTACACTCTCGCCATTTACAGGCAGGTAAGGGCTGCATTCGCCGAAACCCGAAATACCCTGATCCGTTCTGATGACAACGACAACACTGGCCGCATCCTCTTCCTTTCCCAATGAAGTGACGAAAGGCTCTATCAATGGAATGAATAACTTGTAGATCTCAACCTGTTGAATAATGATTTTTTCTGCCATAATAAAATTGTTGATACTGTTAATCAAAAACTATTCTTATTCCGAAGTTGACCGAAGCCATGAACGGAGCATTTTTGTTGACAAATAAGTAAGGACTCGGATAATCGGTGGTAGGTATCTCCGCTCTTGCCTCGTTATAAAAATATACGTTGCCGCCCAGCAGAACCTCCCAGCCTAATCCGAGGTCTAAGGTCAGGCGCTTGAAATTAGCTTTTCCCCTGTTCACGGGAACTGAATAATCAGCGGTGTCAATGATTGCGGAAAATTTATTTTCAATGCGGCCCAGCATTAATCCTAATCCTGCAAATCCATAAAGATTCCAGCTGTCTTCATTGTTGCAAGAACCTTTCAGAAAAGTTTTCCAGCCGACCGATACATGTTTATAACGCATCTGTGCTTGGTTGGTGAAGTTGATAAACTGAGGAGTGGTAGAAGGTTCTTTGGCTTCTGCGTACAGATCGTTTCTGAATGTTCCGTTGGAATAATAAGAAAGCCAGATGTACATACCGTTTTTTTGGGAAAAGCTGAACAAACCTTGCACTGTTTGACCTACTGCCCAGTAACGTTGTCCTTTTTTGAAACTGTGCTGCAAATCTAAATCTGTAGAGATGCTGAAAGGGATTCTTTGTGCCATGCAGGCAATGGTAAAGAAAAGCAGCAGTCCCGGTGATATGAGAATGATTTTTTTCAAAGTATCAAACAGGGTACAATGATAAGCAAATAATTTCTTGGGAATAAAAAAGCCGCCCCGGAAGGCGGCAATCATCATTCAATGGGTCAGTATTTATTTTATCAGTTTCAGTTCTTTAATAATATTGGTGGCACCTCCCAGTTTGTCAATGCACCAGAGCACATAACGGATGTCCACACAGATGGTGCGGTTCAGGTTTTTATCGAAAGCGATCTTATGGCTGAGCGCTTCATAGTTCCCATCGAAAGCAAGCCCGATCAGTTCGCCTTTTGCATTGATCACGGGAGAGCCTGAGTTGCCACCGGTGATGTCATTGGTGGTAATGAAATCAATAACCAGGTCTTTTTTGACCGGATCCATATAAGGCCCGAAATCTTTTTTCCTGAACAGTTCGATCTGTTTTGCCGGAAGATCGAATTCATAGTCTCCCGGAATATATTTTTCCAGTACGCCTCTTGAGGTAGTTGCATAGTCATAGTAAACAGCATCTCTAGGGCTGTAGCTTTTTACATTGCCATAAGTGACCCTCATGGTAAACGTGGCATCCGGATACATTTTTTTTGCTTTGACAGGATCCATTTCCATAATGCCTTTCAGGTATAATCTGCCCAGTTCTGCATTGGTATTATTGAATTGCTGGAAGTAAGTAAGGTATTTGCTTATGTAATTGTTTAAAAATGTTTCTGCAAAATTAAAAGCGGGGTCATCCTGCAGTTTGTTGGCGTCAGGATTAGCTATGAATGCTTTCCAGCGGGCATCATCGAATATCATGGTATTGCCGAACACATCGGCGGCAAATTTTTTATAAGTGGCTTCATCGTCCAGCGGGCCGTATTGATTTTTTAATGTTGAGTAAAACCCGATAGGCTGCTGATCTTTCGGGATGTCATTGTAAAACATCATGGTGACCGTGCCGAGTATATTCTGGTCGGAAGGTTTGTTTTCCTCTTTCAGAAATCCGGCTCTTGCTTTGTCTGCCGCCTCAACAGCTTTCTTCACATCTGTAGCATTTGATTGGGGACTGACCATTGCATTTTCCACCTGGCGCAGTGTGGAGGCAAAAGCGATCAGAGGTGACCCGAGTATGCCTTCGTTCATGTAAACCCTTTGCATTGAGTAAGGCCTCCAGGCTGCATAAGCTTTTTCCCATTCGGGAAAGATGTTTTCATATTCAGGTTTCCCTTTTGCCCAGGCTATAAATTTTTCTTCAAACTTTTTCTTTTGCCCGTACACATCATACTTGATCAGTTGTTTGCTTTCTCCGTCATAAAATTTCCAGTAGTTGGCAATACCGGAGTAAGAAGGTGACAATTGCAATTTGACGGCAGGATCTTTTTTCATTTCGGCAAACATGTATTTCAACCGCATGTCACGCAGCTTCACTAATGTGGGATTGTCAATGTCAGTTTTTTGTTTGATGCCGTAAGAAGTTTCGTAACGGTTGGTGCTTCCCGGGTAACCATAGATCATGGCATAATCACCATCTTTTAATGACTTCATGGAAACGGGAAGAAACCATTTCGGTTTCAGCGGAATATTATTGGGAGAGTAGGGCGCAGGTTTACCATCAGGGCTCATATAAACTCTGAAGATGGAATAGTCGCCGGTATGCCGCGGCCATTCCCAGTTGTCGGTGTCACCGCCGAATTTACCGACACTTTCAGGAGGGGCGCCTACAAGACGGACATCATTGTACCGCTGATATACGAATGCAAAAAACTGGTTGCCTTTGAAGAGAGCGCTGACTCTGGTTTCAATGAAAAGGGAAGGGTCGCTCATCCGTTTGTTGATAGCAGCTAAAACCGTATTCTGTCTTTGAACCCTTTCTGTTCCGCTAAGACCTTTCAATGAATCCAGCACTTCTTGGGTTACGTCTTCAATACGGAGAAGAAATTGTACAGACAGGTTGCCGCCCGGAATTTCTTCCCCTTTATTCTTTGCATAGAATCCGTTTTGCAGAATATTGTTTTCAATGGTGCTGGCCGATGCGATCACATCATATCCGCAGTGATGATTGGTGAAGATCAGTCCTTCAGGGCTGACGATGGAGCCGGTACATCCTCCGCCGAAAATGATGATGGCATCTTTGATGGATGCTTTGTTGATGCTGTACAACTGTTCTTTGGTGAGCTTGAGCCCTTTTTTAACCATGTCGTCATACACCTGCTGTCCCAAAAGTAAGGGGAGCCACATGCCTTCATCAGCAACGGCTTTAAATACCAATAAAAAGATCAGAACTACAGAAAAGAACAGTTTACGCATACTCTGAATTTTACGAAGACAAACCTACTAAGAAAACTGAAGCAGTGAATATATTATGAAAACTCCGGAATTAATGCTATGGAAATATGAGATCAGTTATCTGAAAACATTCAGGGATAAAATCTTTTCTTCATAGATTAGTAAATGCCTCTGTTGAAATCCGTCGGAGCAGCAATGAACCAAACAAAAGCGTAAAAGATTCATTACACATAAGATTCATTCAATACTTTCCATAAAAGATCTTTTAACTGATCTAAACCTTTATGAGCAAGAGAGGAGATGAATACATGAGGAATATTTTTGGGAAGATCTTTTTCAATCGCCTTCATCAATTCATCATCCAGCAAGTCGCTTTTGCTGATGGCGATGACAAACTGTTTATGCAAAAGTTCAGGATTATACTTTTCCAGTTCATTCACCAGTATCTCAAATTCTTTTTTATGGTCCGGACTGTCGGCAGGAATCACAAAAAGCAAAACAGGATTTCTTTCTATATGCCTCAGAAAACGATGTCCCAGGCCTTTACCCTCTGCAGCGCCTTCTATAATACCGGGCAGGTCGGCAATACAGAAACTTTTTCCGCCCCGGTATTCCACTATGCCAAGATTGGGGGTGATCGTGGTAAAAGCATAGTCGGCGATCCTGGGCCTGGCGGATGTAATAACTGAAAGCAGTGTGGATTTACCTGCATTGGGAAAACCGACCAGCCCAACATCAGCTAAAACTTTTAACTCTAAAATCTTCCATCCTTCCACTCCCGGTTCTCCCGGTTGTGCGTATTCAGGAGCCTGGTTGGTAGCTGATTTGAAATGAGAATTCCCCAGCCCTCCTCTTCCACCCGGCATCCATATCACTTCTTCACCGTCTTTCAGTATCTCAGCTTCCTTCATTCCGGTCTCTTCGTCTCTTGCAATGGTACCCAGGGGCACTTCAAGGATCACATCTTTCCCAAATCTGCCGGTTTTGTTATTACTGCTTCCGCTCTCGCCGTTTTCTGCCAGTACATTTTTGAAATAACGCAGGTGTAATAAAGTCCACAGATGGCTGTTGCCTTTTAAAATGATATGTCCGCCCCTTCCACCATCACCGCCATCGGGACCAGCAAATGCATTGAATTTTGTGCGCATGAAATGTTTACTTCCGGCGCCGCCATGACCGCTTCTGCAGAAAATGCGGATCTGATCAACAAAATTGCTTCTTCCCACTGTGATTAGTTGCCGGCAAAAGTAAGCGATTCGAAATAAGAGCGGGATTGCAGATAATAAAGCAGCTTTTAAATACGATCAGGTTTCTTCTAAAACAGTTTTGTATTCCTTTTCTTTATATTTCTGACTGAATACAACAGTAATGATTCCTGCCAGCATGGTAAAAGTGGCAACAAAAAGAAGCGGATTCATGACCGGAAGGGCATGATAGTACAGGTCCGAGATTCCCTGGATCATCAGGAAGAGTTCGTTTAAGATGATGCCTGCGGTAAAAATGACAATTCCGGCCCTTGTTATTTTGTTGACAGGGATTAGGCTCAACCCTGTTATATATGATAATATGAAAAGAGTGATGACACCCAGCAAAACCAGGTGCAGGTAGCCGATTACAATAGGGCGGAAGCCGAAGGCCAGTATGCTGAGTGATGGTACGACCGATCCGGTTTGTAACAGCAGTTTGATGGTCAGCGCTACAATTGATAAAATGAATAAAAATTTTGAAAGAGGAGGAAAATCTTTTTTTATCCTGGCGGTATCATTTCTCAAAATCTGTATCAGCTTCCACCAGCCGATCAGTTGCAAGCCAACTGCCGCCACTACTGTTACATACATCCAACGGGCAACAGGCAGCCATAATGCTGACAAAAAGTAGGCGGGGATGCATGCGATTACGAACAGAAGATAAACGCTCTTCAGTTTTTTATCGGAGACACCATATTTAAGCAACTGGTGCATCAGAAGCCCCAGGCAGGCAAAAAAGAACCACCCGTTGTATTGAAAATGCAAATAAAAATAAACTGTGGCAAGATAACGGTCGGGTTGAAGATCTCTTGTAATCATCATATAGGCCAGTATAAAAGATCCTGCGGAGGAGATTACATTAAAAAGTACGGCTGCTTTAAATGCACTGCGGCTGCTGCTTTTGGGTGAGTAATGATTCAGGTCTCTCCAGAACATGAAGGCAAACCAATAAGAAGCAAAGATGGTAAGCGCTGAAAAAGCTACTGTGAAAGAGGAGAAACCAATGAATACGTATGACAGTAAGTTGCCGTAAGCAGCAAAAAGATTGGTAAATAATACGGGCTGATAACGGGAGAAAGCATTTTTATTTCCATTTTCCACAAGGGTGTGAACGAGCAGGCTCATTAATGCCTGGGTGAGCCAACCGGCAAAAGCAAAGTATTCATGCCCCTGAAGCAGATTTCTCTGGTCAATAAAGGGAAAAGCATAGGCAATCTTGTATCTCATTAAAGTACCGAGCAGCGCAATGATGGCCAGGTTGAACAGCGAAATTTGAAGCCATCTTTTCAGAGATTGATTCATCTGTAATAGTTATAAGATAAGCGGAATGCCGTTTTTTCAACGGATAAATTTAAATTAATCCTTATTGATCGGCAGCAAAAGTACAGAACTGCCGCTCAACTTTCTATAGCAACTTCCCTACCGGAGGCGGGAAAGAGATTTTTGTTCTTTTACAGATCTGTTTAGCAGTTAGTTGAGGTTTTTTATAAATACTGACATGCCTGATGCAGCAAAGCTATCTGAGTATAAAAAGTCTGGAGGTATGATTTTTATCTTCAGTACAATTGACTATAGTCATAATTTTTTGGCTGCGCTTTCTCGGACTTTGCAGCCCGATACCGGAATAAAAAACAGATCGGATTTAAGAAGAAAAAAAGGGCGTGAAACGCCGGCAGAATAGTACACAATTTATGATTTTAAGAGAAAGCTTTGTGTTAATTTGCGCCCTAAAATTAATTTATCATGAAAAGAATCTTTGTCATCGCAATTATCACTCTGGGCATTGCTGCCTGTGGTAATAATCAATCGGGAAATGAACCAAACGGAACTGCCGGTAGCGGCTCAACTCAGGAGCCCTCTAATAATGGCAACCCATCTTATGATCCGAACAGGGGAGAGGGAAAGTTCACTAAAGTGGATGTAAGTCCTACCCTGGATGCGGCTATGGCTGTAGCCGGCGAAAAAGTTTATTCAGTAAAATGTGCTGCCTGTCATAAGCTCACCGATGAAAGGCTGGTTGGCCCGGGTTGGAAAGATGTTACCAAAAGGCATACTGCCGAGTGGATCATGAATTTCACCACCAATACAGATGAAATGCTGAGCAAGGATCCCAAAGCTCAGGCAATGCTGGAGATATGCCTGGTACGCATGCCTAATCAGAATTTATCTGACCAGGATGCCCGGGATGTATATGAATTCATGAGAAAGAATGATGGGGTGAAATAAGAAATTGCTGAACTATGTATTTAAACACTAAATAATAAAAACTATGAAGAAGACAAAACCTCTGTTTCTGGCATTGGCCGGTGCTTGCCTGCTGATGGCTCAGTATTCCTGCAAACCTAAAAATGCAGGAAATGCAGTAAGCGGCGATGCTGCTTCAAAAACTTATGTGCCACCCGGTAAGTATGACGAGCTCTACAATTTTGTTTCCGGCGGATTTAGCGGTCAAATGAGTGTATATGGTATTCCTTCAGGACGGTTGCTCCGTGTAATACCTGTTTTCTCCGTTGATCCCCAGAGTGGATATGGTTATAGTGAAGAAACAAAACCGATGCTCAATACATCACATGGTTTCATTCCCTGGGATGACCTGCATCACGTAGAAATGTCTCTGACCGATGGTGTAGCTGATGGTCGCTGGGTATTTGGCAACGGCAATAACACTCCCCGTGTTGCCCGCCTGGACCTGAAGACCTTCCGCACGGCAGAAATTCTGGAATTGCCTAACAGTGCAGGGAACCACTCCTCACCTTTTGCTACTGAAAACACGGAATACATTGTAGCAGGTACCCGTTTCAGCGTGCCGATGGATAATTCCAATGGGGATGTGCCTATTAACACGTACAGGCAAAATTTCAGAGGTACCGTCAGCTTTATCAAAGTGGATCCCACTTCAGGAAATATGAGCGTCGGTTTCCAGCTAAGAACTCCGGGTGTAAACTTTGATCTGAGCCATTCCGGAAAAGGTAAATCACACGATTGGTTTTTCTTCTCAACTTATAATATAGAACAGGCAAATACATTGCTTGAAGTAAATGCTTCGCAGAGGGATAAAGACTTCATCATGGCGGTGAACTGGAAAAAGGCAGAAGAACTGGTTCAGCAGGGAAAAGGTAAGAAAGAATCCGTAAAATATGCACATAATATTTATGATGAAAAAACACATTCAGCAACTTCAAAGATCGAAAATGAAGTAACGGTTCTGGATGTAAAAGATTTCCCGGGACTTGTTTATTTTATTCCCTGTCCCAAATCCCCTCACGGTTGTGATGTGGATCCTACCGGTGAATACATTGTAGGTAGCGGAAAACTGGCTGCATTACTTCCGGTATTCAGCTTTGACAAAATTCAGAAAGCAATTGCTGATAAAGATTTCATTGGTGATTATGATGGAATTCCGGTGATCCGCTACGAAGCTGCATTGTACGGAGAAGTGCAAAAACCGGGATTAGGGCCTCTGCACACAGAGTTCGACGGAAAAGGAAATGCAGTAACAACATTCTTTGTTTCTTCAGAAATCGTTAAGTGGAATGTAAAAGATCTGAAGATTATTGATCGCCAGCCCACTTATTATTCTCCGGGCCACCTGTGCATTCCCGGCGGCGACACTAAGAAACCCTATGGTAAATACGTGATCGTTTATAACAAGATCACTAAAGACAGGTATCTGCCTACAGGACCTGAACTGAACCAGAGTGCACAACTTTTTGATATCACAGGTGATAAAATGCAGTTGCTTCTGGACTTCCCGACTATTGGTGAGCCGCACTACGCTCAGGCAGTTCCTGCTGATCTGATCAAGGACAAATCTCTTCGGTTGTTCGATGTCAATGCCAATGCTAATCCTTATGTAGCTAAAGGAGAAGGAGAAACTAAAGTGGTGCGTAACGGAAAGAGAGTGGATGTTTACATTACCTCCATCCGTTCTCACTTTACTCCGGATAATATTGAAGGGATAAAAATGGGTGATGAAGTGTATTGGCACGTTACCAACCTGGAGCAGGATTGGGATGTACCTCATGGCTTTGCCATCAAGGGAGCATTGACTGCAGAATTGCTGGTCATGCCGGGAGAAACCCAGACCTTGAAATGGTCTCCTGAAAAACCGGGTATTTATCCGTTCTATTGCACTGACTTCTGCAGTGCATTGCACCAGGAAATGCAGGGATATGTAAGAGTTTCACCTGCAGGCAGCAATGTACCACTGACCTTCAGTACAGGAACGAATATGCCTAAAGACACAGTTTCCATTACCCCAGCGGGTAAATAATAAAAGAGAATGAATATTTGTTTTGGATATTGACCAAGGGATGAGGGTAAATCTAATAATCAGCAATTATGAAAAAAAATCGCTTGAATAAACTGACAACAGCACTGGTAGCTTTCTGCGGGCTTGCACTGATTGCGGTGTTGTTTGTCCCCATGTGGAGAATAGATCTTTTTGCTCCGCAATACCCGGAAGGACTTCGATTATTGATTTACCCTCATAAACTTGGTGGAAATGTTGAGATCATTAATGGTTTGAATCACTACATTGGCATGAAGACGCTTCATACCAATGATTTTGTGGAATTCACTGTTTTACCTTACATCTTTGTCTTTTTCGCAGTGTTGTTGCTGCTGACCGCGGTTACCAGAAAACGTAAACTGTTTTATATTACCGTTGTCCTTTTTATCTGTTTCGGAATTATTGCCATGGTTGATTTCTGGAGATGGGAGTATAACTATGGCCATGATCTGAACCCGGATGCAGCGATTAAAGTACCGGGAATGGCATATCAGCCACCGTTGATCGGATATAAGCAATTGCTCAACTTCGCTGCATATTCGCAGCCGGATATCGGTGGATGGGCTTTTCTTGTAGCCGGCTTTATACTTTTTATACTGGCTATAAAAGAAATATTGGTATCAAGAAAAATGAAACGCTCTCACAGCACAGCAGTAGCTGCAGCAGCCCTTAGCTTATTGTTTTTTACTTCCTCATGTAATTCAGGCCCCGAACCTATCGTAACCGGGAAAGATCAATGTAGTTTTTGTGGAATGACAGTCAGTGATGACCGCTACGGCGCAGAGGTCATAACCAGCAAAGGCAAAGTGTTCAAGTTTGATGATGCAAATTGTATCCTCTCTTTTCTGAATAAAGAAGGGTTTGATAAAAACTCAGTGAAAGAAGTTTATTTCAAAGACTTCAGCGGCGATCATTCTCTTCTGAAAGCAAATGATGCTTTTTTCCTGAAGAGCGATGAACTGCGCAGCCCCATGGGAGGAAACATAGCCGCATTCAGCAGCAAGGACAGCCTTCAAAAAGTTATGGCACAGTATGCCGGAGCCATCACTACCTGGAGCGAAATCTATCACTGATGAACAGATTATTTTACATAGTGGCCGGTTTGATGATGACCGGGATGTCTTCTTTTGCCCGGACAATAAAAGTCGGAAAGCAGCAGCAGGCACGTACTATCGGGCAGGCGCTGTCTATTGCATCTCCGGGTGATACGATACGGGTGGAAAGCGGCATTTACAGGGAAAAGAACATAGTGATTGATAAACCTGTTGTACTTCTTGGCATTGATTATCCGGTGCTGGATGGGGAGCATAAATATGAGATCATTTCAGTAAAAGCAAATAATGTAACGATAAAAGGATTCAGAATTGAAAACACAGGAGTGTCAAGCCTGGAAGATATTGCGGCAGTAAAAATTTATTCCTGCCGTAATGTTACCGTTTCGGAAAATATTTTTAAAGACACTTTTTTCGGCATCTATTCCCAGTCTTCCGCCAATTGTCTTTTTGAAAATAATAAACTGACTGCATCGGCCAAGACCGAACAGGCAAGCGGCAATGGTATTCACTGCTGGAAGAGTGACAGCTTACGCATTATCGGAAATACGATCACCGGCCACAGGGACGGTGTCTATTTTGAATTTGTTACCAACTCGGTGATATGGCGAAATGATTCTCACAATAACATGCGCTATGGATTGCATTTCATGTTCTCCAATAATGATGCTTATATTTCCAACATATTCCGTAATAACGGAGCAGGAGTGTCTGTCATGTTTACACATGGTGTAAAAATGTTCAACAATTATTTTGAGGAGAACTGGGGCGATGCGGCCTATGGTATTTTTCTGAAAGAAATATCGGACAGCTACATCATAGGAAATAAGTTTTTAAGAAATACCAGCGGTATTTTTATGGAAGGCGCCAGCCGTGTGAGAGTTGAGAAGAATGAATTTAAAGATAACGGCTGGGCGATGAAGATACAGGCCAGCAGTATGGACAATGTGATCACGAACAACAATTTTCTGGGCAACACTTTTGATGTGGGAACCAACGGTACCCTGGTGATGAACACTTTTGATCACAACTACTGGGATAAATATGAGGGCTATGATCTGAACAGGGATAATATCGGCGATGTGCCCTTCAGGCCCGTAAGCCTTTATTCTATGATCGTGGAAAAAAATCCACCGGCCATGATGTTGTACCGGAGCTTTATGACCACATTACTTGATAAGTCCGAAAAGATCCTGCCCACCCTGACACCGGAGAACCTGAAAGATAATTTTCCGCTCATGAAACCTTTACATTTATGATTATTGCAAATAACGTAACGAAAAGATTCGGAAAGCTGACGGCGCTGAATAATGTATCGGTCACCTGCAACAAGGGTGAATGCATTGCTTTGATAGGCCCTAACGGAAGCGGTAAGACCACTTTCATTAAAAGCATTCTGGGTATGGTGGTGCCGGACAGCGGCTTCATTACTTTCAACGGGAAAAATATTGTTCATGACTGGAAATACCGCAGCCATATCGGATACATGCCGCAGATAGGAAGATACCCGGATAATATGACCATCGGCCAGGTCATCCGTATGATGAAAGATATCCGTGCTGACAAGACGGGAAAGGCGGTTGATGAATCGCTGATCAAAGAATTCGGACTTGATCAATTGCAGCAGAAAAGAATGAGAACTTTGTCGGGAGGAACCAGGCAAAAAGTAAGCGCCTCGCTGGCTTTTTTATTTGACCCGGATGTATTGATCCTTGATGAACCTACTGCAGGACTGGATCCGTTGTCTTCGGAAATGCTGAAAGAAAAAATCAAAAGTGAAAAAGAGAAGGGAAAACTTGTGATGATCACTTCGCATATACTCAGCGAACTGGATGACCTGATCACCCAGGTGATCTATATGCAGGATGGGAATGTTCAGTTTCACAAAAAACTCAGCGACCTGCAAAAAGATACCGGTGAAGAGAAATTATCGAGAGCAATTGCTTCTGTAATGGCTAAAAACTGAACTCATGAAAAAGATTACAAAATATGTATTGACCGATATTCTGAGAAATAAGATCATCATTGGATATACCATCTTCCTCTTGCTGATCTCGATGAGCCTGTTCAACCTGGAGGATTCTTCTTCCAAAGGCCTGCTGAGCCTTCTGAATATCGTACTGATCATCGTTCCTCTTGTATCCGTGATCTTCTCTACCATCTATATTTATAACAGTGCGGAGTTCATTGAGCTGCTGGTAAGCCAGCCGCTGAAACGCAAACAATTGTGGGGAAGTTTGTTTACAGGATTGGCAGGTTCATTAGCCTTTTCATTCTTTATCGGTATCGGCATTCCTGTTTTGCTTTTTGCTGCTTCTGCAACAGGCTATATTATGATCGCAATGGGACTTCTGCTCACGGTCATCTTTGTTGCCATTGCCATGTTTGCTGCAGTGATTGCAAGAGATAAGGCAAAAGGCATCGGCCTTGCCATTTTCCTGTGGCTTTATTTTTCATTGTTGTTTGACGGGCTGGTTCTGTTCGTGCTGTTTCAGTTCCAGGATTATCCTCTGGAAAAATTTATGATCGTGGCCAGCGCTTTGAACCCGATAGACCTGAGCCGTATCATGGTGTTATTGAAAATGGACACTTCTGCATTGATGGGATATACCGGCGCAGTGTTCAGGGACTTTTTCGGCACCAATACGGGATTCATCATTGCCATACTTATACTGTTCAGCTGGATCGTTGCCTTGTTCTGGTGGTCTTTGCGGAAATTCATCAGAAAGGATCTGTAGTCATTAAAAAAATTAAAGGCTGTTTCAACTGACTTTTACTAAAGGAAGTGATTGTTTAAAAGATTTTTGAATCACAAAAAAATTGTCCGGCTGTATTTTGCAGGCCGGACAATTCCTTTTTATCCATTATTAACTAAAAACCTCAGATAACCTTTTTTACAGGATCATCTTTTATTACTGCACTACAAATTTTTTGGTGAATGAATGTTTACCGCCTTCCTCTGTTGCCTTGATGAGATAGATCCCTTTGGCAGTATTGGGATGCAGTTTGATGTTTTCTGTCTGTTCTTCTGTATTCACATTCACCATGCGCAACGCAACCTGCCTGCCCATTACATCAGTTACCTGCACTGCATAATTCCCTGCAGGCACCCGGGTGAACTGAAGCGTGAACTGATTTTCCGTTACGGGATTGGGGAAGACCTGTAAATTATTGTCGTTTTTGTTGACTGCGTCTTCAATAGTTTCAATCGTGCTGACAGAAGCTTTTTTCGTTCTCAGCAGGTTGCTGCTTGCCAGGTCGGAGCTGCGCCATACTTCTCCGGAAATACTGAATGCTTTTGCTGTCCATGTTCCCGGGTCAACGATATAATAAGGTGCAGTGGTGTCAGCAGCGCTGCTGATGATTATTTTATTGTTATGATCAACTGCTGCGCCGTTGGCTGTGAAAGTAGCCGGTAATCCTTTGATGGAAGCAATATGAGTGGCCACTTTGGTCTCGGGGTCGAATTTGAATACATGGTTGCGGCCGGTTATCAGGTAAAGGTTCCCTTCATTGTCGGCGATCATATCGCCGCCGTAACTGGTGCATGAATTATGAATGGAAACACTTTTGTTTTCCGGTGCGTCAACGATGATGCCGAGATCTTCGGTCATTATATTTCTTCCCTTGCTTATACGGATCAGGTGCATGGCATCATTGGTCAGTGCATAAACGGATCCGTCACCGGCAATGGTCATTCTTGAAATGACGGTTCCCTGTTCTGTGGGTTGATCGCATGTGCCCGAAAGCAGCCGTCCACTTGCGTAATAAACCTTCATTGTCTTCAGGTCAATATAGCGCAACTGGTCTATGTACATCGGGGTGTAGTACAGGCGCTCATTTTTTTTGTCGTAAGCCAGTGCAGCCACGCCGGAACTGAATGCAGGCTGCAACGGATATTCGTATTTGGCTGCCGTATTGAAATGCTCAATACGTTTTCCGGTGGCTGCATCATAAGCTTCCTGGTTGGCATTGGTGCCATTCAGCAAAACGTTGCTTATGGAGTTGGAAGGCAGGCTGAGTTTTCTCAGAAAGTTCCAGTTGGCGCCCTGCTGCTGAATATCCGTAATGGCATAGATCATCCGGTTGCTTTGTGCAGCAGTGATCATGCTGATCAATAAAAACGACCCGAGGGCTGCGGCGAAGTAGTGTATATTTTTTCTCATACGCACAAGGTTTTTAATTTCAGTTACCAGTTATAAAAAGAGTCAAATATTAATTTACTGTGTTTTGTTGTTTTTAAAAAAAGAATCCGGGTCAATTCGGACATTTACGATAACGAAAGAAACCCCTCCGCTTACGCAAGAGGGGTCCAAGGTATAAACCCTGAGCACAAAACGGTTCAGAGTTATTTCAACACAGAGAACTTGCTGTTGGTCACTGTCTGTCCGTCAAAGACCTGCAAGGTGTAGATTCCGGGCATCAGGCTTCCCAGGTTGTTCAGGGAAATGCTGTTGTTGCCTTCGTACACCTTATTTTGCTGGCGCAATACAACCTTACCTGCCAGGTCAACTACCCTCATTTCAATCGTTGTTGTATTGGATGCGCTCATTCTTATTGTTGCCATTCCGTTTGAAACCGGATTGGGTGCAATGCTGATACCATTGATCTTTTGCTGATCCCTGCGTATCAGGATTACATTGCTGTATCTTGATTTGCCGTCAATATCCACCATCTTAAGCCTGTAGTAGAAAGTGCTTCCTGATTCTGCAGACAGGTCATCGGTGTATTGATATTGCCTTTTGGCATTGTTGGTTCCCAAAGCCTGCTGAGCGCCTACTTTAGCAAAGTCGTAACCATTGCTGCTGCGCTCGATCTCGTAACGGTCAAAACTGATCTCATCCACAGACTCCCAGTTCAGCAGTGAAGACTTGCTCTGGCTCTGATAGCTTCCGCTGAAGCTGATCAGTTTTACAGGAAGCGAAGACTCCTGGGGAAATGCAAAACAACCGAATTTGGAAGCATACAAGCGGGGGGTAGATCCATAATAGCCAGAACCAGTTTTTGCATAATAGTATCCCATTCTGACAGATATGGAAGCTACAGGATTATTCACTGCATTGTATTTAAAACTGGCAACTACTTGTGAACAACTGGTAGTACCATTCCATGTTACTGTAGAAGAGGCAAAACCTTTCCAGTGTTTTGTTCCGGTGTAATAATCATAGCCAACTAAATCGGTTACTGCATTTGCCGCAACAGTGTTTAGCTGGGGAACATCCTGCACTAAACCTGTTTCCCTTAGTAACCAGCCGGAACCGGAACTTTTGGTACCATCAATATCATAGTGTGTATAATTGATACCAAGCAATTTTGCTGAATCTGTATAACCATCGCCAATATCCGCTTTGAAAAAAGTGAATGTAAACTGCACATAGCCACTGTGGGTAGTACTGGAGCTACTGGAGGCTTCCGTAGGTGCGATGCTTGGCGCAAACCAGTCCGGATGTTGATCGTTATTTATTCCCTCTGCGTTGTCATCATCAACTTTAGATAATGTTGCTTTGTAGATTGTATCAATCTTAACTGTTGCATTAATAGGTTGACCCTGAATATTTGCCACATTAGCATAATGCCATATAGCTCCTTGTTTACGGGCATTGGCACTACTGTTATTACCGGTTCCAACATTTCCTGTGTAATTACCACCTGAAAAGCTTGCAGAAAACGATCCGGCAGGGCATGGAGTTGCTGTTTCAGGAATACAACTATTTGAAACAGGATTCTTTGGCGCCGGCGGTGCCGTTGGCGCAACTTGTGCTGATGCTTTTTCTGTTACAATCAGAATAACGAAAGCTGAAAGGATCATCATCGAACTTCGAAGCGATCCTTTGAATTGATTAATAGTAAACTTTTTCATGCTTTTGGGTTTAAAAAAATATAAATAAATAAATGAATCCTGGTGCGTCAGTGGTTTTCTGCGGAGGTTGGAGTACGGAATTTTAAAGGATCCTGTTGGAGGTTTCCGAAAAGGATTACAGCATGAATTTTAAAATGAAACTTTGGTCTTTGAGAAGGGTATTAGGATGTGTAGAGCAACAAAGGTAATCAGCAGCTTTGAATTTTGCAAGCCTTGTAATTAGATATTTTCTTATTCGTAAATTTTCATAACGCATTAATTCTTCTCCTGTTTTTTCCAGGGTTGATATACAGGCATTTGAACAGAATGATTTTTTGATATTTTTCTTGATGGCTTGCAGGGTTTCAAAGTTTCATAACATTCCCCCGGCAGTTGCTGATACAGTTTTGTGCCTTCTGTTTTCCAGGCAATCATTTTATCACTTGCTTTTTTTATACGTTTCGCAGGGCTGCCTACAATAAGGCTTCTGCATTCAAATTTCATTCCTTCCCGTATAAAACTCAGAGCGCCTACAATGCATTCATCACCCAATTCCACATTATCCATAATGACCGCATTCATGCCGACCAGGCAATTTTTCCCTATTACGGCTCCATGAATAACTGCACCATGCCCAATATGCGATCCTTCTTTCAGCAAAACCGTTACACCAGGGAACATGTGTATCGTACAATTCTCCTGCACATTGCATCCGTCTTCCAGGATGATCTGCCCCCAGTCGCCCCGTAAGGCAGCGCCCGGGCCGATATAACAATCCTTGCCGATGATCACATTCCCTGTCACCGCAGCCTGCGGATGGATAAAAGAAGAACGGTGAACGACAGGTTTGTATCCGTTGAATTCGTAGGTCATTGAAATGCGATTTATATTATTGAACAGTTGATTCAGGAATAAGTTTTTTCCCCGTACGGAAACAAATGCCTTTGAATAAAGCCACCGTTTCATTTTTCTGATTGGTCAGGGTGATCAGGTAAACACCGGTGTTTTTTCCGTTGTGTACTTCTTTTGCTTCAGCCGTCAGTAGATCCCCGGTATTTACCGGCCTGGTGAAGTTGATGTTTGCATCCAGGGCCACCGACAGGTTATTACGGTTATTGCATGCAAATGCAAAGGCGCTGTCCGCCAGTGAAAAAGGTATGCCGCCATGAACAATGCCAAAGCCATTGGCCATTTCCCTGCGGATGATCATTTTGATTTTGCTGTAGCCTTCTTTTATTTCCAATATTTCCACTCCCATCCATTGGCTGAAAGGATCATTCTGAAGCATGTGAGAAACAACAGATACAGGATTCATTCTATTGAATTTGATTATGAGAAAAATTATTTTTAAAAATTGTTCAGGCAGTGATCTTATTTTATTTCCCTTTGAACTGCGGCATTCTTTTTTCCAGAAATGCTTGTACGCCTTCTTTGTAATCTTCCGTCCGGGCAGCTTTTTGCTGATAGATGTCTTCCATCCGTAATTGCTGTTCCAATGAATTGTTGAACGACAGGTTTAAGATCTTCTTGGTGAGCGCCAGCCCGCGGGTGGGCATTTCAGCCAGAAACTTTGCAATGTTTAAAGCATTTTCTGAAAATGTTTCATCCGGAAAAACTTTATAGATCATTCCCATCCTTTCCGCATCGGCTGCAGGAACTTTTTCTCCCAGCATCATGAGTGCGGAAGCTTTTTGCCGGCCGATCAGTCTCGGTAAAAAATAAGTGCCGCCGCTGTCGGGTATCAGCCCGATTTTGGAAAATGCCTGGATGAATGAAGCCGACTGCGATGCAATGACGATGTCACAACACAGAGCAATATTGGCTCCTGCACCGGCAGCAACTCCGTTGACCGCTGCAACAACCGGTTTCTCCAGTTCCATTATTCTTTGAATGACCGGATTATAATGCTCCGAAATTATTTTTTTCATTCCCGGCCCTTCGGGATCTGCCACTTCCGCAAGATCCTGCCCGGCAGAAAACCCTTTCCCTGCCCCGGTGATGTAAACACATCTTATTTCATCGTTTTTACAATCATCTAATTTTTCCTGAAGCAGTAATGCCATTTCCCGGTTAAAGGAATTGAGCTTTCCGGGGCGGTTAAGAGTGATGAATCCAATAGAATCCCTGATCTCGAACAGTATGGAAGACATGATATTTTTTTACGAAAATACTGAATCCGTTGCCCTCTGTTAAGCAGAAGAAGTTCAGTGGCATTTAAAATAGTCGAAAGGCTCTTTACAGTCATCACATACATAAAGCGCTTTACAGGCAGTGGAACCGAATTCGCTCACACGATGGGTGTTGTTAGAATTACAATGAGGGCATTGTACCTGCTCTGCCGGTGCAAACAATCTTTCGATCTTCTTTTTATAGATCGGATGGGGAGGAGCGATGCCAAACTCTTTCAGTTTTCTTTTTCCTTCTTCGCTCATCCATTCAGTGGTCCAGGCGGGAGAAAGCACAGAGGTCACTTTTACGTTTCCAATTCCGTGAGCGATCAGCGTTTTTTTTATATTCTCACTCATCACATCCATGGCAGGACAACCCGAATAGGTGGGAGTGATGATCACTTCAACTTCATCATCTGTTGTTTTTACATCCCTTACGATCCCAAGGTCAATGATGGATAAAACAGGAATTTCCGGATCATTGACTTCTTCCAGAATGGAATAAATGGATCTTTTATCCATTGGGTGCGTTATCATTTCAAATTATTTTTCTTCCATCTGACGAATCCTGATTTTATCTTCTTGTACAACTGTAAAACAATTTCTCAGTTCTGAAGCATATTTGTCAATCAGGTCGGCAATCAACACGCAATTCTTTTCAAGGTTCAATGCGTCTATTCGTATTAGTAGTACGCCGGAAGAATTTTTTTTATTGCGAATGATCATTTCGCCGAAATCCTTATCTTTTGTAATTAGTATGCAGTTGAGTTCATTCGCTTTTTTCAATATTTCATTATCATCTGCCGATTTCATTTCCTCAGCGGCATAAAACACTTTGTGATTTCTCTGCCGTAAAAGATTTACGAGAGGATAGTCCAATCCTTCATCTGCAAAAAAGTTCATGAAGCTGAAGTATAAATTTTTTCATTCTTCATCATAGCAGAAGCATATTGTAACGCCGCCAGAATATCTGCTTCCTGAAGGTTAGGATGTGCTTTTAAAATTTCATTATGCGTATATCCTGCTGCCAACTCATCCATAATCGTTTCGATTGTAATGCGTGTGCCTTTAATTACGGGCTTTCCAAGCATTACAGCAGAATTTATCTCTATTCGATTCAGCAGGTTCTCCATATATCTAAATTAATCATTTTTTACCATTCACAGCCCGGATAGGCTCTTTGCATATATTGAAGTTCCGCTAACAGGTGTCCCATATACTCCGTATGGATCCCGTTTTTTCCGCCGGTATGCATAAAAACGGATCCTTTTTCTGAAGCAGGCGGAAGAGTCAATGTTGCTTCCTCTAATACCTGCCTCACTTTTTCATCCCATTCTTTTTTTATTTCTTCAGATTCGACAGGCATTTCTTTTTCATAACCTGCAGGTTCAAACATCTCCCCGGTATAAGCCCATAATTCATTCATTGCTTTTTCCATCCTGTCATGGCTTTCCCGTGTGCCGTCGCCCAGGCGGATCACCCACTCACTGCTCCAGCGAAGATGATAGGACACTTCTTTTATTGATTTGGCAGCAATGGCAGCTATCTGTTCATCTTTGGAAAATTGTAATTGCTGAAATAAAAGATACTGGTACTGGCTGAAGAAAAACTGGCGGAGAACGGTTTGTGCCCAGTCGCCGTTGGGCAACTCAACGAGTAAAAGGTTTTTAAATTCTCTTTCGGTTCTTAAATAAGCAAGGCTGTCTTCCGAGGCAGGATTTGCTGCCGTGCCGTCAGAATGATTGATCAGCGATTCAGCGTATTGATAAAAATTTCTTGCCTGTCCGATCAGGTCCAGTGAGATGTTGGTAATGGCGATGTCCTGTTCCAATACCGGACCGTGCCCGCACCATTCACTGTTCCGCTGGCTGAGGATGAGTGCATTGTCGGCAAGGTGGAGGGTATATGCAATCAGAGAATTCATAAAGTCAAAATTTAAAAGTCAAAAATTTGAAATTCGCGGCTTCCTGCATCTTTTACATCTGATTCACTTCGTCCGGCAATTTGTAAAAGGTCGGGTACCGGTAGATCTTATCTTCTGCCGGTTCATAAAGTTCGCCCGATTCATCAGGAGTCGTTGCATGGATATATTTTGATTCCACCACCCAGATGCTCACTCCTTCCATTCTTCTGGTGTACACATCCCTTGCATTTTCAATAGCCATTTTGGCATCGGCTGCATGAAGGCTGCCCGCATGCTTATGATCGAGACCCTGCCTGCTTCTGATAAAAACTTCCCAAAGAGGCCAGTCGGTTTTCTTTGTTTCCGATGAAGGACCTTGTGTATTTTTTAAATCGTTGCCTCCTGATTGATCATCGGGAATGTCACCATAAAAGAATTTTCTGATTTGTATATTCATAAGATTATTAATTATTCATTCTTGATTGGTTCGTTGATCTTATTCTTTTCAGGAAAATACTTTTTTACCAAAGTCGAAATTTTCTTTCCGAATGTCCTGCATGCTTATAAACCGGCAGTTCATAAAAGTGATTGTAAGCGGGCGTAATGATCATAATCAATAATAAACAATTAAGCTGCTTTTTGCCGGGCTTTTCTTTTCTCAGCATATGCCGCTGCCGCTTCTCTTACCCATTTCCCCTCTTCCCATGCTTTCCTTCTTGCATCCAACCGTTGTTTATTACAGGGGCCGTTCCCTTTCACCACATTCCAGAATTCTTTCCAGTCTATCTCGCCGAAGTCATAATGTTTTCTCTCTTCATTCCATTTCAGGTGATCGTCCGGCAATCTCATACCCAACACTTTTACCTGCTCCGCTATCATGTCCACGAAGCTCTGCCGCAATTCATCATTGCTTTTTCTTTTGATCTTCCATTTCATGCTTTGCTCGCTATGCGGTGAATCCTTGTCATGAGGGCCAAACATCATCAGAGATGGCCACCACCACCGATTGATCGCATCCTGGCACATCTCTTTCTGTTCTTTACTTCCCTTGGACAATGTCAGCAGTATTTCAAATCCCTGGCGCTGGTGAAAACTTTCTTCTTTACAGATGCGCACCATGGCCCTTGCGTAGGGGCCATACGATGTTCTTGTCAGCATGACCTGGTTCACAATGGCGGCGCCGTCCACCAGCCAGCCTATGGCTCCTATGTCAGCCCAGGTGAGAGTCGGATAATTAAAAATGGAAGAATATTTTGCTTTGCCGCTGTGAAGGTCATTGATGGTCTCTTCTCTGGTGATCCCTAAAGTTTCTGTTGCGGAATACAGGTACAATCCATGGCCGGCCTCATCCTGCACTTTGGCAAGAAGGATCTGTTTTCTTTTTAAAGTTGGTGCCCTGCTGATCCAGTTTCCTTCGGGGAGCATACCCACAATTTCACTGTGTGCATGTTGTGATATCTGGCGGATGTTTGCTTTTCGGTAAGCTTCCGGCATCCAATCCTTCGGCTCGATCTTTATTTCCTGTTCAATTTTTTGTTGAAAGATCTTTTCAAGGTCCTGCACAGCCATAACTATGAGATTTGTTGTACAAATCTAATTAAAACTAACGAGTGTTAGAGCGGGAGCTCAACTCATGTTCCCGGACTTTCTCCCTCGTAAGGATGGATGTTGTCTGCCATTTTCCATTTCATCTTCTCTTTGACAAAATTCACTTCACTCCATCCGCGGTCTGGTTCGTCAGCGTCTTCGGGCAATTCACCGCCTATTCTTAAAATAGCTTTGTTGCCATTGATGATAATGATGTATTTGTTTTTCGGCGAAGTGTACAGGTCTATCATGTATTTGATATCTTCCTGGCTGCCGGACCAGCGGTCAAAGTCGAAACCGAAAGGGATCTCTTCATCCGGCTCAACGCGGAACATACTGTCATAATATTTAAAATCCTTTCTTTCATTCTTTATATAAGCTTCTCCTGCATAAGGAACGCTTTTTCTCAACCAGGAGCAGTAGTTGTCCACTTCTTTCCATTGAATATGATAAGGAGGCCCGCCTTCTTCTCCCGTGCCTTTGTACAAATTGAATGATTGGAATTTTTGTTCGTTTTTCTGATAAAAATTCAAAAAATCAAAGAAGATTTTTTTAATGGCTTCCTGTTCTTTATCCAGTTGTGAAAAACCCGGTAAAGAACCCATGGCCAAAAGAAGAAGAAAAAAGATCTTTTTCATGGTTTGTTTTTGAGTATGGGAAAGGCTTTGTCTATAAATTGTTGATCTGATTTCAGGTCAATATTATTTGATATCATAATCAATTTTTACATTCATGGTCTTGGGGTGCGACTGACAGGTAAGAATGAATCCGTTCCTGACCTCATCATCTTCAAGCCCCCAGTGCACATCCATGGATACTTCTCCTTCCAGAAGCTTTGCCTTGCAGGTGCAGCACATCCCTCCTTTGCAGGAATAAGGGGCATCAATTCCCTGCTCCAGCGCCGCATCCAGAATAACAGTGTCGTGGCTCTCCGGTATTTCCACTTCAAATGTGCTTCCTTCCAGTTTGATGGACACTTTACTTACCGGCTCTCCTTCTTTTTTGGGTTGCAGAATCTTTGCTTTCGGCTTTTGTCTCTGATCTGCTGTGGTGAATAATTCAAAATGAATTTTCTTTTCGCTGATCTTTTTTCCCAGCAAATGATCCCTCACATTAAAGATCATTTCTTCCGGCCCGCAAATGAAAATCTCATCCATTTGCCCATAGTCTATGATCTTTGACAGCTCATCAAGTTTTTGACTGTCTATTCTTCCGTTGTTGACGGGAACTTCCGATTGTTCCCTGCTGAGCGTGTGTACCAGGCTGAAACGGTCCATGAACCGGTTTTTCAATCCTTCCAGTTCATCCAGGAAAATGATGGATGCCCTGTTGCGGTTGCCATAGACCAGGGTGAAATTGCTTTGCGGTTCTGTTCTCAGTGTTGTTTTAATAATGGAGATCACAGGCGTGATGCCGCTGCCCGCAGCAAATGCGAGATAATTTTTTTTATTGGAAGGATTAAGTTCAGAGAAAAACTTTCCTACCGGCTCCATCACTTCCAGGGTATCGCCTGCTTTTAATTGCTCATTGGCGAAAGTAGAGAACAAGCCATATTCCTGTTTTTTAATGGCAACCCTGTATTCGCTGTCCAGCGGGCTTCCGCAGATGGAATAAGTGCGGCGTACTTCTTCACCATTTAAAAATGTGCGCATGGTAAGGCTTTGCCCCTGTATGAAAGAAAAGGGCTCCTGCTTTTCCTCAGGCACATCCAGTAATACAGACACACAGTCCTGGGTTTCTTTCCGGACGTCTTTTACTTTCAGCGTATGAAAATGAAGAGACATAATGATTATTGTTTTCTCAGGCCGTCAATCATGATCATCACCATATTGTCTTCCAGTTCCTGGGCGCTGACCCTTGCCGTGGAACGGTGCCATGATTCAATTCCGCTGATGGCATGCAAGATGATCAGTACTGCTGTGGGTGAATCAATCTTCCTGATCTCGTTATTGCGGATTCCTTCATCAATGATGGAAGCAAAACGCTTCCGGTAAACACGGCGTTGAGTATGAAAATTTGAAAGATAAGGCTCATTAAGATGTTTCCACTCCCGGTCACTCACATACACTTCCTCATAATTATTGGTCATCTGCCTGATATGAAAACGGAGCAGCGTCTCAACTTTAGTGATTGGTTTCTGATTTCCTGCTTCTATCTGGTCCATGTTACTATTGTAACGGTTGGCTACTTCAAAGCAGATAGATTCCAGTATTTCATTTTTCGATTTGATATGGTTGTACAGGCTGGCAGCTTCAATTCCCACTGCATCAGCAAGGTCACGCATGGAAGTGGCATTGAACCCTTTCTCCCGGAACATGGAAGCCGCTTTTTGAAGAATAAAAGTTTTACGGGATGATCTCTGACCTGTTGTTTTAGCCATACCCAAAGATAACAAGTTATATTGCCTCAAACCTCATGATTGCCTGTTAAACTCCGGAGGAGATATTCGTTGAATTCCTGTAGGTTTGCAGCGCATTTTTAATTTTAATTTTTTTTGAATGTCCCTGATCGTAATCGGTACTATGGCTTTTGATGCCATTGAAACCCCTTTCGGAAAAAGTAATAAGATCGTTGGCGGTGCTGCCACCTATATTGCCTGGAGCGCCTCAAATTTTACAAGGCCCATAAAACAGATCTCTGTAATCGGCGGTGATTTTCCCAAGGAAGAAATGAAAATGCTGGAAGCCCGAGGGGTGATCATGGAAGGAGTGCAGGTGAAACCAAATGAAAGATCCTTTTTCTGGAGCGGAAGATACCACCTGGACATGAATGCCCGTGATACCCTGGACACCCAGTTGAATGTTCTTTCCGATTTTGAACCGGTGGTTCCTGCCAGTTACCAGGATTGCGATTTTTTAATGCTCGGCAACCTGAGCCCGCATATTCAACTCAGCGTGATCAAACAGATTGAAAATCGTCCGAAACTGGTGGCCATGGACACGATGAACTTCTGGATGGATTCTGCCATGGACGACCTGGAAAAAGTATTGGCAAAAATTGACGTATTGCTGATCAATGACAGTGAAGCAAGACAACTGAGCGGGCAATATTCACTGGTGAAGGCAGCCAAAGAGATACTGAGGATGGGCCCTAAATATCTTGTTATTAAAAAAGGGGAGCACGGCGCATTGCTGTTTGATAAAGACCAGGTATTCTTTGCTCCGGCTTTACCGCTCGAAGATGTCTTCGATCCTACCGGCGCCGGCGATACGTTTGCAGGCGGATTCATGGGCCACATGGCCAGGACCAAAGACCTTTCTTTCGACAATATGAAAAGAGGCATTATAGTCGGATCGGCAATGGCCAGCTTCTGCGTGGAAAAATTCGGAACGACCAGGCTGAAAGAGATCACCGCTTCCGATATTGAAGAAAGAATGCAGCGTTTTAAAGACCTGGTGAGCTTTGATGTGGGGCTGGTGTGAAAAGAAGTCAGGTTTAAAATACATGACAAATGCAAAAACCGCTTCCTTTAAAACAGGATGGGATAATTTTTATTTGAACAAACCTTTATTTCAACTGCTTTCGGAGAAATAAAAAAATTGACCGGCTTAGTATGCTCTGAGATATTCAACTGATTTGTTTGTTTTATCGCTTTTTGCCCCGGTTTATGACAGCCATGGTATCTTTTCTAAGTTTCCCTTTAGATTTGTCCTGACAAAAATATTGTAAACGCATTGCGTTGCTTACGTTTTATTTCGGCCTTTGCATTTGAAGTTGTACTGCTGGCATCTGCTTTACAAAAGCGTTACCATTATGGTTACAAATTATCTTAACGGCAGCCGTGTTGAGGGTAAGCATAGTAGCATGAAAAGCTGATAAAACCCTTTCCTGAAAATCCTGATTGCTTTCCAGAGCAGTAACGTTTAATCTGAGTTTATCTTTTGCAAATTCTACATTCAAATGCTTCGAGTGGGTTTTAAAATTGCCGTGATTGGATAAATACTCGGCAATCCTTTTTGCATCGCTTCCATCTTTTCCTTTAAACATAAAACTGTTTAGCCAGCTTTCAACTAATTGCTGGCCGAATTCAATTTGGTTTTTGCATTGAACAAGAAGGGCGGGACCGTATTGGCTAAGCATTGGCAGCCAGGAATTCAGCATCTTCGGGTTATCAGCAATTTCTTTTTGGGCTTTTTCAAACTGTTCAATGATGGCATGTGCGGGCACTGCCTGTATTCCAACCGATGTTTGTAAAATGAACTGCGGATCAATTGGCCCGATAAAGGAATGTTTGCCCATTACAATTTCATCAGCGGAGCAAGCCAGCATCGTTCCGGCAGACATAGCTGCCTGCGGAATAATAACACGGATACCGTTGAATTTTTGGCGTAAATAAGAAACAATTGCATCGGTAGCTTCGGCGGAACCGCCCCCAGTGTGAAGTAATAAATCAAGCCGGTCACCTTTCAATCCGTGAATAGCTTCCATAAAACCTTGTAAATCTTCATCAATGATTGATACAAGGTTTGGCGGGGCATCACCGGATGTCCATTTGCTGGCATAAACAATGATATTCCGGCCAGTAAAGTCTGAAAGCTGTTTAATATAACGTTGCCTTACATTATCAAATGCCCGCTGATCTCCCTGCTGGATTTTGGTATTAATCTCATTTAAAATCTGTCCCCAGGTTGGCATATTACTGGCTTACATGGTTGGAAGAAGTGAGAACAGGCGGCTGGTTAAGGGTATTGATAAAATTCTGGTAGCTTTCCAATGCCACATGGTTTTCATTAAAACTTTTGATGTCTGAAAGCAGGCCAGGGTTTATTTCTTTCGCCATAGATTCCAGTTCTTCAAAAATTCTTAGAATTTCCTCCTGCTTGGGCTGCAAGATTGTATTGTTATCCATAATTAAGAGGTTATTGCAAAGATAAAGGTAGCTAAGTTAAGGGAATTATAGTAAGCAGTCAATATCACTTTTGCCGATAGATTTTAGGGGGATTTCCTATTCATATTCCGGTATTAATCCAATCCCTTAGATTTGCTCTGATAAACCAGCCTGCCGATAGGCAGGCATATTGTAAACGCATTGCGTTGCTGACGTTTCTTTTCAGATAAAACCTGAGAAATTTTAGATGAACAGAAAGAAACAGTTAAGTGATGCACCCGCAAGGGTGCGTCTTCTTGCTGTGTACTATTCTGTTCGGGCCTTCTCAGGTGCCTTTCTGAATTAGGAAAAGCGGAAGATTGCACCCGTTTTTATTTCCGCAGTTGGCAACGAATAAAGCCAACTGCTTATGACTTTTCCTTCCAAAGATTCAGCCGTTCAAAAAATAACAGAGCTTGTTGAACGCTTTGATGAACAAAAAGACTTTTACCGTCAGGCCGATTACAATGAAACAAAAACCCGGCGTGATTTTATTGATCCTTTTTTCAAAGCATTAGGATGGGATGTAGATAATCAATCAGGGTTTGCTGAAAGCTACCGGGAAGTATTGCACGAAGAAAGCATCAGGATTGATGGTTTCAGAAAAGCGCCGGATTATTCTTTTCGTTTAAGCGGGGGAAAGAATTTATTTTTTGTAGAAGCAAAAAAGCCAAGCGTTTTAATTAAAGATGAAATAACCCCTGCTTATCAGGTGAGGCGGTATGGATGGAGCGCCAAACTTCCTGTCAGCATCATCACCGACTTTGAAGAATTTGCAGTTTATGACTGTGCCATAAAGCCCTTACTTTCTGATAAAGCTTCTAATGCAAGAATCAAGTATCTCACTTATGAAAATTACCTGCCGGAATTTGATTTTATCTGGAATACTTTCAGTAAAGAGAAAGTGCTGAAAGGGAGTTTTGACAAATTTGTTCAGGGAGATAAAAATAAAAGAGGAACTACAACGGTTGATCATGAATTTCTTCAATCGCTTGATAATTGGCGCACTTTTCTTGCCTTAAGCATTGCAGCAAATAATCCTAAACTAAACGAAGATGAACTCAATTTTGTAGTGCAGCAAACCATTGACCGTATCATTTTTCTCCGCATAGCCGAAGACAGAAATGTAGAACAATACGGGAATCTGCAAGATGTAATTAAACATGGCGATTATTATCAAAACCTGCTGCGCCAGTTTCATATAGCCGATCAGAAATACAATTCCGGCTTATTTGATTTTAAAAAAGATAAGATCAGCGATACGATCAGTATTGATGATAAAACCATCAGGAAAATTATTAACGATCTGTATTATCCTGCCAGCCCGTATGAATTTTCCGTGCTTTCTGTTGAAATATTGGGTAGCGCTTATGAACAATTTTTAGGAAAAACCATTACGCTTGCCAAAGCAGGAAAAGCATCCATTCAGGAAAAACCGGAAGTGAGAAAAGCCGGTGGTGTTTATTATACGCCGCAATACATTGTTGAATATATTGTAAAGAATACCGTTGGTAAATTAATTGAGAATAAAACACCCAAACAGATCAATAAAATAAGAATTGTTGATCCGGCTTGTGGCAGCGGAAGCTTTTTAATCGGTGCGTATCAGGCTTTATTAAACTATCACAAAGATTATTATAACAAATATGGTAAGCCTTCCAAAGGAGGCAAAGAAAACCCTCTGCGACCGGATGGTGATTTAACCACTGCCGAAAAGAAACGCATTTTGATCAACAACATTTATGGCGTTGACATTGATGCCAATGCCGTGGAAGTGACCAAACTTTCTTTGTTATTGAAATGTATGGAAGGAGAAACAGATGCAAGCATAGCCACCCAAATGAAACTCTTTCATGACAGGGTATTGCCAACGCTTGATAACAATATTAAAAACGGGAATAGTTTGATTGATGTTGACTTTTATAGCGCAGAGCTTGATTTTGGCGAAGAAAAAAAGATAAAACCTTTTAGCTGGGAAAAAAAATTTCCAGAAGTATTTAAGCAAGGTGGATTTAATTGTGTGATTGGGAATCCACCTTATTTAAAATTGACAATAAATAATACGAATATTAATATTCTAAATTATTATAAAAAAAATTTCGCTTCATATTCGGGGGGAAGTTCCAAAAACCTATTTCAGCTTTTTCTTGAAAGGGTAATTCACTTAAAGCCTCAAATATTTTCGTTTATTGTTCCTGAAGCATTATTAACAACTGAAAGTAACGGGGAAATAAGAGAAATCTTAACAAAAGAATATGGTGTGAATGCTTTAGTAATATTTGACCACTTTGTTTTTCAACAAGCAACAATTGGTACAACCATTTTTGTGGCAGAAAGGTCAGGAAAACGAAAAACCAAAGTGATAAAAATGAATAGTCTTGGAAATTACTCTCTTCTTCAAGAACTTAAACTTATTGTATCTAAAAAGCCTTGGAATATATCACTTGATAACGAAACCAAAGAACTATTTTTGAAAATTTCATCAAAGGCAATTTTGATGAAAGACCTCGTAAATATGTCGAAAGGAATGGTTGTTAAAAACAGGAAAGAAATACTTGAAGGTAATCGAACACAAAAAAATCTTCCATTTTTGTTAGGCAATTGTATGAACAGATACCAATTGCATTATGACAAATATGCGAATTATGACAAATTAGAAATTATTGGTGGAACAAGAGACTTTTCAAAACAAACAGCAACGCCAAGACTTTTAATACGCAGAACTGGAAGTATTTTATGTGCTACTTATTCAGATCAGAAAGAGTTAATTGAAAGTACATTGTATATTCTAACAAGTAATAGGATAAACTTAAAGTTTTTGTTAGGTGTAATCAATTCAAGATTGCTTACTTATTATTTATCAAAAAAGTTAGTAACGAACACTCAAGGTTTTCCTCAAGTTTTAATGGGTCAATTAGAACAACTTCCAGTCACAAAAGCAGACAAGCGCCATGAAACAGAAATAATAAAACTTGTTGATCAACTCCTCCAACTCAACGAAGAAAAACAAAAAACAAAACTCCAAAGCAAAATAGATCAACTTCAGTCCCGCATTGATTATTGTGAACAGCGCATCAATGAAATTGTTTACCGGCTTTATGGCTTAACAAAAAGTGAAATAAGAATAGTTGAAGGCGCTTAAAGTGTAATAGAAGTAAGCATATTCCGATATGTATATGTCATGTTAAGCTTTAGGGCATTCATCTATGCATACATTAATTTGCCTTTTGGCTCGGGAATTGTTCTGCCTAATGATCTTGCTGTTTCGATCCATTCTTCAATGATCGTTTCTATATTTTGAAGGGCTTCCATATAGCTTTTGCCATCTGCCATGCATCCGGATAGTTCCGGAACTTCGGCAATAAATGAATTATCTTCTTTGCTCCAATATAGAATGATTTCATATTTACTGTTCATCTTTTGTATGTATTAGTTTGTATTTAATAAGCAACTCTCTACTTGTTTAACCTGGTAAGGTTTTGCTTTATTATTTATTGGTTGCAGGTTAATAATTTCAGAAATTCCACTCTTAAAATAGATATGATGACTTCCTTTAATTCTGTTATCAAAACCCAATGATTCAAGTAAATTACATAAATCATTAAAGTCAATATTTCTATCAGAGCTTCCTGATAAAACCTTCCGGATTATCTTTTCATAATTTACTCATTTTAGTCTATTAATGCTAATTCAACTTCCTTGCCAGCACCACCGTATTCTTAAACTTTTGTTTCTTTCCCTGCAGGTTGAAGATCTCTGTATAGACGATGTAAGTGCCTACCGGAAGTTTTCTTCCTTTATCATCCAGTCCGTCCCAGTTCCAGTAGCCATTCGATCCTAAGATCGCATTTTGAACCAGGTTTCTGACCGGCCTTCCCGCAGCATCAAAGATGGTGATATTGGCCGCATTTCCGGGATCAGCCATTTTATACTGAATGGTGGTGATATCATCCCGGCCATCATTATCAGGCGAGAATATTTTTGGTATGATTTCAATTGATGCATTGATGGAATGAGTTTGTTTGTATTGGGAATTTTTATAGGTGGGCGTTCCATACCCTGCAGTGGATGCGGCAGAATGCCAGTTACCCGGATCCTGTGATACTCCGTCCGGATCTATCCGCTCTAATGCCACTCCGTCTTCATTATCTATCAGCTTAAATTGCCAGCTGTGATCGTAATCCACTTCATCAATAATGTCTCCCTGCGAATTAAGAAGTAAAACGAATCCATTGTCATCGGGAAAAGAAGGCAGGGAAGAAAGTTCCAGAACATTTTCCGGTTCTTTTACCAGATAATTTCCCTGAAGGCCGGACAGGCTTACCGTGCTTACTATGTAGTCACCCGGAAATATTAGCCGGGGAGCAGAACTTAATGCCGTCACCGAACTTATTGCATTGCTTCCGTTTCTGTTGGCAATAAACATTTTTGAAGCATCGAATACCTTGCTGCTCCGGTTATAGAACTCTACATAATCATAAGCATTGCTTCGCGGGTTAAAGAGTATCTCATTGATCACCATGTCCCGGGATGTTGCCTCTTCGGGCAGGCCTGCCTTTGCATGATCATAAGAACCAATGCGGTTGCCTCTGCAGTCGGTGATGTTTGATACTTTGATATTGTAAACGGTTTTCAAAGACATTTCACCTGCGAGGTTCAACTGCACTTTGTCGAATAAAGGCGGGAGAGTAACGGCAGAGCTTATCGTCATGCCGCCGTCAATAATATAATTGGAAACGGCAGCGCCGGAAGAACTGTCAACCGGTTCATCAAAAACGGCAATAATGGTTTTGCTGTCAACAGTGTAAGTTCTCAGTAATGAAGGAGGAGTCTGATCATCATTCACTGCATCTGCGGAATTCTTTTTTCCCGGCGTGCCCCCGGCCGGATCGGTGCTTGCTTTCCAATTATCACTTCCTGCACAGGGGCTTTTGGTATCTATCATTTCCAGGGTCCAGCCGCCATTTGCTTTGACGGCATTCTGATACCATTTGTCTGAATAACTGACTGCATGAATAACAGCTCCGTTTGCGTCTTTTAAAAAGATCTGATCACCTGAGTTGTCCAATGACGGGAAACTTGTTACCGGAATAACAGCTCCATAAGAAGACATTGCCGCCACTGCCGATCCGGTGCATACAATAACAAAGCTATCGGGTTGTAAAATGAAGTTAGGCATCGGCCCGCTTTGTCCGGTCGCATCTCCGATCCGCCAGTTTTGCAAGTTGACCGGAACCGGTGAAGTATTTTTTAATTCTATCCATTCATTGTTGGGTAACCCGACCTGAGGCGCCGGATCTGCCATGATTTCGTCAATGACTACGTCATACCTGTCCTGCGAGTGAAGAGCCGTGAGAAGGCAAAAGGTGGCCAACAGAAGGAAAAGAATTCTCATCGAACCAAATTATAAAAAGCAGATCAATAAACGCCGGCTTTGAGGATATTTTTTTGGATGGCATCAGGTGTGTAGTTATTTTTGCAGCCGTTAGTTTATGAACATGATGAAATATACAAAGCACAATAAGATACATTCCTGAAAGGAAGGCTTGTTGTTTTTTTGTATATAACCATATAAAATGATTGCAGGCCTTCAGAGATGAAGGCTTTTTTTATAAACATCAAATAATAACTTAAATGAAAGTTGCAGTAGTGGGCGCCACAGGATTGGTAGGCTCTAAAATGTTACAGGTATTGGCAGAAAGAAATTTTCCCGTTACGGAATTAATACCGGTCGCATCAGAAAAATCGGTAGGTAAGGAAGTGGAGTTCAAAGGCAGGAAGTATAAGGTCGTCAGCATGACGGATGCTATTGCTGCAAAGCCTGATGTAGCCATTTTTTCTGCCGGCGGCGGCACCTCGCTGGAATGGGCGCCTAAGTTTGCAGCAGCGGGAATTACCGTGATTGATAATTCTTCCGCCTGGAGAATGGACCCTGCCAAAAAACTCGTGGTGCCTGAATTGAATGCCGATGTATTGACCAAAGAAGATAAGGTCATTGCCAACCCGAACTGCTCGACCATTCAAATGGTGGTGGCTTTGTATCCTTTGCATAAGAGATACAAAATAAAAAGGATCATTGTCAGCACCTATCAAAGTGTGACGGGTACGGGAGTAAAAGCAGTGAACCAATTGTTCAATGAAAGAAATGGGGTGGCAGCAGAAAGAGCTTATAAATACCCGATAGACCTGAATGTGATCCCGCAGATAGATGTTTTCCTGGATAATGGATATACCAAAGAAGAAATGAAGATGGTGAATGAAACAAGAAAGATCATGAGGGATGATTCCATCCGGGTGACAGCTACAACAGTGCGCATTCCTGTGGTGGGCGGGCACAGTGAATCGGTGAATGTGGAATTTGAAAATGATTTTGACATTGAAGAAGTAAAAGATCTTTTATCTAAAGCACCGGGGGTGGTTGTGGTGGATGATCCTTCCAACCAGTTATATCCCATGCCTATGGATGCTCATGAAAAAGATGAGGTATTTGTCGGAAGATTAAGAAGGGATGAATCGCAACCCAACACGCTGAATATGTGGATCGTTTCGGATAACCTGAGAAAGGGCGCTGCCACCAATGCCATACAGATCGCAGAATATCTGAATTCGAAGAACCTGCTTTCCTAAAACAGAAAAGAATACACTACAATAAAACTTTTTTAATGAAGGGAAGATATTGTCATTAGTCTTCCGGTTCCCGCAGGCTTTCATTGATGAATTCATTCATCGGCTGAAGAACTTCAAATGCATGCAGTATTTTATTTAAAAGCCCTTTGGAAGTGAGTTCAGCATCGTTAAGTTCTTTTTCCGCAATGAAACTTTTCATCTTCAGGTATTCTGCAGCAGGATTGCCGGCATCATAACCCTTGGGGATACGGCTTAGCATATATTCATCATCATGGGAAAGCCCTTTGTAAACCGATCTGAATTTTTTTGAAAGAATGATCTTTTTGAATTTATCCAGGTTGTAATCTATTTCCTGCCTTACCTTATTCAACTCAGGCAGCATCGGCATCCATAAACCTCCGCCGGTAAAATTCTGCCCCGGCTCACAATGAAAATAATAACCGCTGAATATGGATTTCTTTCCGCCAAAACAGATGAAAGCCCCGAAGTTTGTTTTATAAGGCGTTTTGTTTTTTGAGAACCTGAGATCCCTGTTGATTCGGAACATGCAGTCTTTGGGTTTCAGCCCGGTTATGGATATGTCTTTTTTGCTGTGCTTTTCAATGACTGATCCGATGAATGACGCAAAATTCTCCCGGGCTGCTTCATAATCTTTCCGGTGTGCATCAAACCAGGATTTATTATTATTTTTCCGCAGCGCTTTTAAAAAATTCAAAGTGGATGGATAGATCATGATAGTTTAATAAAAGTATAAGTGGTCTTAATTTTTTTTTGAGAACACGGGCTTCACCGGCAGGATGTCATATTATCGGCAATTGACTGAGGGTGTTTATTTCTCTTTCAGCATTTTCAAAAACTCTTCTTCTGAAATGATCTTTACGGTGTTGATCTTTTTTGCTTTTTCCAGTTTGCTCCCTGCATCTTCACCCACGACAAGGTAATTCAGTTTGGCGCTGACTCCGTTCAGCACATGCCCACCGTGTTCTTCTACCATTGATTCCGCGTCACTGCGTTTCAGCGTGGGCAATGTTCCCGTAAACAGGAAAGTGAGATCATTGAGATTGCCGTTTTTGGCAAAATTCTTTTTTTCATTTTTGAAATGCACTCCTGCTCTCTCCAGTTCTTCCAGCAGCTCAATATTCTCTTTGTTATGAAAGAACTGGTGGATGGCTGCTGCCACTTTGGGGCCTATGTCTTCCAGCTTTTGAAGATCTTCTTCAGAAAAATTTTTCAGCCCCATCAGGTGCGAAACGGCCTGTGCCAGTGTCTTGGCGGTGGCTTCCCCGACAAACCGTATTCCCAATCCGTAAATGATCCTGTACAGGGGTTGAGTTTTTGATTTTTCAATGGCGTTCTTCAGATTTTGCACACTCTTTTTTCCAAACCCTTCCAGCTTTTCTATTTCATCAAATGGCAGCCGGTAAATATCGGCAATGGTCTTCAGCCATCCCGATTCATGAAATTTACTGACGATCGCTTCGCCAAGACCTGTTATATCCAAAGCATCTTTGCCTGCATAGTGAATGATCCGCTGCACCACCTGTGCTTCACAATTATAATTGATGCACCGCCACGCAGCTTCTCCTTCTGTTTTATAAATAGGTTTTCCGCAAACCGGGCATTTTTCAGGAAAATGAATTTTCTTTTCATGCCCTTTTCTTAATTCCGGAAATGATTTTACAATATAGGGTATCACATCGCCGGCCCTTTCCACCAATACGGAGTCGCCGATCCTGATATCTTTTTCATTGATGAAATCTTCATTATGCAGGGAAACAGAACTTACTGTAACACCACCGATAGGCACAGGGTCTATTTTGGCAACCGGAGTGATGTTTCCCATCCTCCCCACCTGGAACTCCACCGCTTTTAAATGCGATGTTGCCTGCCGTGCTTTGAACTTGAAGGCGATGGCCCAGCGTGGATGATGGGAAGTCATTCCCATTTTATCCTGCAGGTCAAGGTCATTCACTTTGATCACCAGCCCGTCCACTTCGTAAGGCAGATCGTCACGGCCCTCTTCAAATTTTTTGCAATGGGCGATCACTTTTTCTATTCCGGTCACCACTTTCTTTTCTTTCTCGGGGCTTCTGAAACCAAGATTCCAGAGAAGGGAGAGTATTTCCGAATGATAGCGGAAAACCTTATGATCCTTATGAGTGGTCGTGTAATAACTGACCTGGTATAAAAATCCTTCAAGGTTTCTTTCGGCAACAATCTTCGGATCCTTGATGCGCAATGTCCCCGCTGCTGCATTCCTGGGATTGGCCAGTGGCGGCAGGTTCTGTTCTGCCATCAACTCATTGTATTTTTTAAAATTGTTTTTATTGATGAGAATCTCACCGCGGATCTCAATCTGCTTAATGCCGTGTTCCGAGAATTTTGCAGAAAGCGGAATTGACTTTACCTGTTTGATATTGGTTGTGATGTCATCTCCTTTCACTCCGTCGCCGCGGGTGGCGCCACGGACCAGCAGGTCATCTTCATAGATCAGCGAAATGCCGGCCCCGTCAAATTTTGGTTCGATACAATATTCTATTTCATCCACTCCGGCCAGCTCACTTGCCCTCCTGTCGAAATCAACAAGGTCATCAGGGTTGTAAGAATTTTCCAGGGAAAGCATCGGCACGAGGTGCTGCACCTCGGGAAAATCTTTGGTCAATCCTTTTGCCACTCTTTGCGTGGGAGAATCGGGAGTGATGAGTCCCGGATCTTCTTCTTCAATTTTTGCAAGGGAGCGGTAAAGCTGGTCGTATTCAAAATCGGAGATCAGCGGATCGTTGAGGATGTAATACCGGTATTCATGAAAACGCAGGATGTCTCTGAGTTCCCTGACCTCTTTTTTATGGATAGCATGGTCCTTGTTTTTTTTCAGAAGCTCCGATGTAATCTTTTGCAGTTTCTGTGTTTGTTCTTTGGAGTACATAAAATAATTGAAGTATAAAATTACTTCTTGTTTCTTTAAGCCGGATCAGGGGTAAATAAACCGGGTATCATCCGCGGGCGGATGAGAAAACTCAGGCTACATTTTTTTGATGCTCAATTATGAAACTGATCAGATCATCGAGAGATACATCAATTCGGGAAAGTGCATCGGTGATGTCGTTCCTGCTGACCTGAGCGGCAAATGACGGGGTCTTCAGTTTTTTCTTCACACTTTTTGCATCCATTCCTTCATAGCGGGTGGGCCTGATCAATGCGGCAGCATGAATGAACCCGGAAAGCTCATCAATGGCATAGATCATTTTATCCATCTTGCTGACCGGTTCCACTCCGAAGAAATTGGGCCCGTGGGATGCAATGCAGTGGATGACATCGGGGTCTATGTTTCTGCGCTCCAGTTCTTCGATGATGATGCGGCAATGATCGTCGGGATATTTTTCCCAGTCGGCATCATGTAATAAGCCTGCCAGTTCCCATTTGGAAGCGGTAAGTTCATCCGCATTCTCTTTTTCCAGCGCCCAGGCTTTCATTACCGCCGCCACCTGCTTCATGTGCAAACGAAGCCGTTCATTGGGAACCCATTCATTTAATAATTGATTGGAGTCTTCAAGGCTCATCAGGTTGCCTGCATTTTTCGGATCGCCGAAGGTGGAACGGTTGAGAAGGTGTGACATAAATTTTATTTTAGATTTTAAATAGTATGGAGATGAAAAAAATACTTAACCCACCCGCACAAAGCCCTTATTTGTAAATACACAAAAGGAGTGAAGCATTACATCACCGTTACACTTTTAATTTATATTCTTTGGTAAGGGCGTCGGCAGGAATATGAAGCAGCTTGCTGAATATGCGAATCATATTCAAAGAAAGCGGCTGTTTGTAATTGAGCACTTTACTGACCGTCCCTTTATCGCCGTATTCTTTGGCGAGATCGGATGCGGAGTAGCCAAAATCTTCCATCCTGATCTTTATCATTTCAATGGGATCCACTTCGGGAAGGCTCCACTGCTTTTTTTCATATTCCGAAACCAGGTGAACAAGCAGAAGCTTTTCTTTATATTCCGGCGTTCCTTTTTTCGCTTCTCTTATTTCTTCAAACCGTTCGGTGGCATCCTTATATTCTTTTTCGTTTTCTATAACGAACCATTGTTTCATACTTAAGCTCTAAATTGTTTCAACATAAAAAACCGAGTTGGCAATATACCAACTTTTAGCGACCTTTTTTTGTTTCTGAACAAATTTTCATTAAAAATCAACACTTTATAAAGGTGCGATAAAAAATTCCTTCCTGATTCTTAGGTTAAGAATTTACACAAACCTATCTTTGCGACCCCAAAATCAGCCTTGAAAAAGGTTGCCGAAGGGAGCATTTCAGAGGATGGTCTGAATTGTTTATTTAATAACAATACTGTTAGCCAAAGCTAAGAGTGAAAAGCAAAATAAGAATGAGTAATCTACATTTTACAACAAAGCATGCGAATGCGGCTACCGTACAACGCAAATGGTACGTTGTGGACGGTACCAATCAAACCGTAGGTCGTATGTGTGCCAAAATTGCCGCAATATTACGCGGCAAGAACAAGGCATACTATACACCTCATGTTGACTGCGGCGATTATATTATTGTAATCAATGCAGACAAAGTTGCCTTTACCGGCAATAAATTAAAAGACAAAATGTATCAGACCTTCAGCGGATATCCCGGTGGATTGAAAGAGGAAGCTGCCGGAAGTTTATTGAAGCGCAGGCCGGAAGCAGTGGTAGAAAGAGCAGTGAAAGGGATGCTGCCGAAGAATCGCCTGGGAAGAAAAATGTTTAAAAAACTTTTTGTGTACACAGGCGCTGAGCATCCTCATACAGCACAGAAACCGCAAGAACTTAAATTCTAAATTCCAAAAATCAGATAATGGAAAAGCAAAAAAATGGAGTGGGCCGTCGTAAAGAAGCTGTGACCAGGGTTTTCCTTTCAAAAGGAGAGGGTAAGATCACAGTGAACGGCAAAGACTATAAACAATATTTTCCGCTGGTCTATCTGCAAAGCCGGGTAGAACATCCTTTCAAAGCAGTGGACGTATGGGGAAAATTTGATGCGAACATCACAGCATCAGGCGGCGGCGTGAAAGGACAGGCTGAAGCAGCCATGCTGGGTATAGCCCGTGTGTTGCTGGAAACGAACCCCGATTTCCGTCCGGCTCTTAAGGCTGCAGGCCTTTTGAAAAGAGACCCGAGATCGGTGGAGCGTAAGAAATTCGGCCACAAAAAAGCAAGGAGAAGCTTCCAGTTCAGCAAGAGGTAAAAATTCATTATTGATCGTTTGTTTTACTTTGGTAAACTCGGATCAGGATGAAGAACTCTGAACTGACTGTCATCCACAATAATCAATCATAAGTAATTAATAATTCTCAATGGAAAACAATACATCCCTTCAGCAGCAACTTTTGGAAGCAGGCGTACATTTCGGCCACCTGCGCAAAAAGTGGAACCCTAAAATGCTGCCTTATATTTTCGCAGAGAAAAAAGGCATTCATATCATTGATCTGAACAAGACCACAGAATGCCTGAATGAAACGGCTGCTGTGATGAAACAAATTGCACGCAGCGGAAAGAAAATCCTGTTTGTAGGCACCAAAAAGCAGGCTAAAGATATCGTGAGCGAATGTGCCCGCAGGGTAGGAATGCCTTATGTGACGGAACGCTGGTTGGGCGGAATGCTCACCAACTTTAATACGGTACGCAAGAGCGTGAAGAAAATGCAGAGCATTGAAAAAATGCTGAACGACGGCACATTTGACAACATTACCAAAAAGGAAAGATTGACACTGAGCCGGGACAGGGATAAGATGGATAAAGTGCTGGGCGGTATTGCGCAACTTGGCAGGGTGCCGGCTGCATTATTTATCATTGACATTGGTCATGAGCATATCGCCCTGGCAGAAGCTAAGCGTCTCGGCATCACTACATTTGGTGTGGTAGATACAAATTGTGATCCCAACAAAGTTGACTTCGCCATTCCCGGAAATGATGATGCGACAAAATCAATTGCGATCATTACCAATTATATAACAGCGGCAATTGCTGAGGGCCTTGCAGAACGCCAGGCTGCCAAAGATGAAGAAGCAGAAGATGTGGCAGATGATGAAAGAGAGAAAAAAGCTGCCAAGCTGCTTGCAGAAGCTGAAACCGAGGGAGGCAACCGCGGTGGAAAAGAACGTAGCGGAGGTCAACCCAGACGTCGTACTGCGGGTGGACACAGGAGAACCGCCGGCCCGGGTGGGAGATAAGCAAATAACGGCGGATTTGATTACAGGGTCCTTAGAAGCAAATATTACAAGGATCAGTTTTTAATTAAATGGTTTTAAACAGAAATAAATTATGTCAACAATAACTATAAGTGCACAGGATATAAATAAGTTGCGCCAGATGACAGGCGCCGGAATGATGGATTGCCGTAAAGCATTAACGGAAGCAAACGGTGATTTTGAAGCAGCCATTGACTGGTTAAGAAAACAAGGCCAAAAAGTAGCGGCAAAAAGAAGCGACCGTGAAGCAAAAGAAGGTGTGGTAATTGCCAGAACAACAGCAGATAATAAAACCGGTATTGTGGTTTGCGTTAGTTGTGAAACGGATTTTGTAAGCAAGAACGCAGACTTTGTTGCCTTTGGCCAAAGCATCGCAGATGCTGCTATTGCCGGCAATGTGAAAAGCCTTGATGAATTGATGAACGCAAAAGCCGGCGTAGCCACCGTAGCAGAACTGGTAAATGATAAGTTGGCTTCCATCGGTGAAAAAATAGGCGTTACCAAATTTGAAAGAGTGGATGCCGATTATGTGGCATCTTATATACATGGAGCGTACCGCATCGGCGTATTGGTAGGATTGAATCAGCAACAGGCAGAAGCGGGTAAAGATGTAGCGATGCAGATCGCCGCATTAAATCCCGTAGCTGTTGATGCTGCCGGTGTTCCTGCAGACATTATTGCCCGTGAAAAAGATATTGCTTTGGAACAATTGAAAAATGACCCAAAGATGGCTGGTAAACCTGCCGATATGTTATCAAAGATTGCAGAGGGAAAACTAAATGCGTTCTTCAAAGAACAAACTTTGGTGGCCCAGGCTTTTGTAAAAGACGGAAGTAAAACCGTTGGTGATTACCTGAAGAGTGTAGATGCAGATCTTAAAGTGACCGCATTCAAAAGAGTGGCTTTAGGATAAGTAAAAGAAATAAGTTCAAGAATTTTTAGAGGCTGTCTCAAAAGTTAAGATAGCCTCTTTTTTATTCGTATTTCCCAACGAATAGGTTATCGTTTATGCGATCGTAGAAGTGATTTTTTTTACTTCTGCTACAACCTTCTTCATTTATGCCGCATTGATAATCGCGAAGAACAAAGCGATCTGCCCTAAATGCAGTTTGCTTCGGCAATTTTTGTAGCATAGGTCATCGCGAGGAACGAAGCGATCTGCTTTTTTTCATTGCCTTGCAAAGACCCACGCACTTTTTTTGCAGCCCGGATCATCGCTTATGCTATCGTAGAAGTGAACTTTTTACTTCTGATACAGCCCTTTTTAATTTATCAGGTGTAATTAATAAATAACTGCAAAATCAAATCCCCTATCTTCGCAGCGCAAATCTTACTGCATGCTTCCAAAGTACAAACGTATTCTTCTGAAACTTTCCGGCGAGGCTTTGATGGGGGACAAGAATTTTGGGCTGGATTCCACTGTGATCGCACAATATGCTCAGGATATTAAGTCAATCACCGATTTGGGTGTCCAGGTGGCTATAGTGATTGGCGGAGGAAATATTTACCGGGGAATGAATGAATCCGAAACCGGAATTGAAAGGGCACATGGCGATTATATGGGAATGCTGGCCACGGTGATCAATGGCATGGCCTTGCAGGCAGGGCTGGAAAGAATAGGAGTATATACAAGGCTCTTAAGCGCCATCAAGATGGAGCAGATCGCCGAACCTTATATCCGCAGAAGGGCTATCCGCCACCTTGAAAAAGGAAGAGTGGTCATCTTTGGTGCGGGAACAGGGAATCCCTATTTCACCACCGACACTGCCGGGTCGTTGAGGGCTATTGAGATCAATGCGGATGTGATCCTGAAAGGAACAAGAGTGGATGGAATTTACAATGCCGATCCGGAAAAAGATCCTACAGCAAAAAAATACAATGTGATCACTTTCCAGGAATGCCTGGATCAGAACCTCAGAGTGATGGATATGACGGCTTTCACCCTGTGTAAAGAGAACAGCCTTCCCATCATTGTATTTGACATGAACAAACCGGACAACCTCCGCAGGGTGGTGAGTGGGGAAAAGGTAGGAACGTTGGTGAAAGGATGATGTTTCTGTTAAATACTCACTGCAGGTTTGTGAAAAAATAAAACAGCGGGTTTCATTTTTTTTTGATAGTTTACCGCTTTGATTATATAAGATTATGGGCCATCTTACATTATCAATTCTTGAAGTAGTTATTCTTCTTATCGGAGCGATCATCCTCGGGATAACCATTCATTTCTTCATTTCCAGCCGAAAGTCATTGAAGAACTCAAATGTGGAATCTCAAACGTTGGCTAAAACCCTTGGAGAATGGAAGCTTAAATATTTTAATGAGATAGAGAACAGGGATAAAGAGCTGACGGAAATCAAAGAAAAACTGGCTGAAGTAAGTGATAAGCTATCCGAGTCGGAATCGAATAGTAATATCTATACTATTGAAGCAGATGAGCTCCGAAAGCAGAATAAGTTGTTGATACAAGAACTTGAATCAGCACATGCTGCTGCCGCAAAAGAACCGGATAGCAGCGTTTATCATATAGAAATAGAAAAACTCCGGAAAGAGAATGAGTCGTTGCAGCAAGAACTTGAATCAACCCATGCTGCAGCTGCAAAGGAACCTGATCTGAGTGTTTATAACATAGAGATAGAAGAACTCAGGAATAAAAATGCACATCTGCAGCAAGAACTCGATACGGCACATGCTGCAGCCACAAAAGAACCTGATGTCAGCGTTTATAATGCAGAGATCGAAAGGCTCCGGAAAGAAAATGAATCACTGCATCAGGAACTTGATTCGGCACATGCAGCTCTTGAAACTGCCCATACGCACCATGTTGATGAAGAGACGGATTACATGGAACAGCTTCGCCAGGCTCAGAGCAGCCTTATGGAACACAATGAAAAGATCAATCGCTTGCTGGGACAAATAGATGTGATCAAAGAAAAAGAAGAACAAACCCGGGAAGCGCTTCGGGACAAAGATGAGCTCTCGCATCAGATCACCGATTTAAAACAGGTCATCAGTGAGAAAGAGAAGGAAATGAATATGTTTCGTCAAAAAGAGCAATTGACCAAAGAGATGAGCTCCATGCTCGATAATGCGTACCACGAATTTAATGTGCTGCAGGATAAGATCAGAAAACTGGAAACCCAGGTCAGTTCTTCAAAAGTGACCAGTATTGAATACAATGATCTGAAAGAAGAATATTATAAATTATCGGATGAATTTGAAGAGCAAAAGAAAAGGCTGAATACACTGGCATCAGAGAATCAAAGATTGCAGACTCAACTGGCTGATGCGGAAGATAAGCTGCATGAGTCTAATTTTAACCGGCAACAATTGCAAAAAAGAGTTGCTTACCTCGAAGAATTGAATAACGATCTTCAGACCGTTTCTGAGGCTAACAAAAAACTGGAGAGTCAATTAAAACGTATTGGCGAGCTGGAAAGTAAATTGCACATGGTGTCGGAAGAAAGAGATCAGCTCATACGCCGGCGGGAAAATGAATAAAAACTTTCCTGAAATTTCTTAAATGCCCCCCTTGGGGCTTTTTTCATTTAGGCAAGTTCCGAAAGATTAAATTTGTACTTCAAATTGAAAGTGACATGCACAGTAATATCGCCGATATCAGGAAAGACTATTCACAGCAAAGCCTGTCAGAAAAAGATGTGGAGGCAGACCCTTTTCTTCAATTTAAAAAGTGGTGGGATCATGTTATCAGATCGGTGGTGGAAGAACCCAATGCTATGACGCTGGCTACTGCTTCAAAAGATGCTGTTCCGTCTGCACGCATTGTTTTGCTCAAAGATTTCAGCAATGAAGGATTTGTATTCTTTACCAATTATGAAAGCAACAAAGCGCATAACCTGCTGGAAAATCCCAGGGCAAGCCTTGTTTTTTTCTGGAAAGAACTGGAAAGGCAGGTGCGTATCAGCGGCACCGTTTCCAGGTTGTCTGCAGCGGAAAGCGATGAATATTATGATTCAAGGCCTGAAGCAAGCCGTATCGGCGCCTGGACATCTCCACAAAGCAGGGTCATTGAAAGCCGCGAATGGCTGGACAATCATTTTCAGGAACTGTATGCCAGGATGAAAGGAACTAAAATTCAACGCCCTCCTTACTGGGGCGGCTTTCTTGTTTCGCCTGAGATCATTGAATTCTGGCAGGGAAGGATCAGCCGCCTTCATGACAGGATTCAATATACGTTGCAGAAAAACCGGAGCTGGAAAATAGAAAGACTGGCGCCTTAAAAAATGCACTGACAAATACCGGGCTCTCAATAATTTTCGAAGAGATCGGTTCTATTTTTTCTTTTTAGTATTAGCCTTGTGAGGGCGGCTCTTACCGAATGAACCTTTGAAGATCTTTCCTTTTTTGGTCTTTTTATCACCTCTGCCCATTTGCTGATTTTTTAAAGAGTTGTAAAGTTAGATAGAATTGACTAAAGTAAAACTCAAGCTCAATAATAAAAGGCTTTTGATTATTTCGCTTTATTACAATTTGGCGGCAAGTTCTTTTCCTGCTTTAAAACGGGCTACCTTTCTCGCCTTGATGCTGATCTCTTCTCCTGTTTTCGGATTACGACCTTTGCGGGCTTTTCTTTTTGAAAGGGTAAAAGTTCCGAAACCAACCAGAGTGACCTTGCCACCGTTTTTGAGTGTTTTGCTTACTGCATCTACAAAAGAATCAATTGCCGCATTAGCTTGTGTTTTGGTAATGCCCGTATCATCGGAGATCTTATTGATCAGTTCTGCTTTGTTCATGATAGTTTGTTTATGAATTTCTAACAGCGACAAATTTATAGGCTTTTTGACAGCAATAAAAAATTTTTCATTGACAAAAGCCTTAAAAAATCCACAACAGGATAAGATCTTTTCGATCTGTTGCGGTGCTGTATATAAGTTGTGTGTATCTTAAAGAAGCTCCCGACACCGGCAATATTCTGTTCAATATAAAAATACCGGTTGAATGAAGGTTTTGAAGGAGTAAACATTGGTTCATGAAAGGATAAAAATATTATTCACAGTTATTGCACAACCTGCATGATGGTACGAAACCCAACGAACCGGTCTTGCCATTTGTCAGAGGCTTTCTTCCTGAGCGAAGGGGCAAATTCATTGAGATACCGGTTGTATTCTTCCATGGAAGAAGTGAAATACTGAATTACATAAGTGATGCCTTCAGTTTCATCCTGTTCCAGCAAGCGGTAAAATTTATGTTCGGTAAATAAGCCTGTTGCCATGATCTCGGGAATATGTTCTTCCCGTTGCCATCGGATCCACTCCTCTTCAATTTCCGGATCCACTTTCATGGTGATGTTGTAAACGAGCATCAATTTCAGATTTTAATATCGAGAAACACGGGGCAATGATCGCTGTGTTTAATATCCGGAAAAATATCGGCATCTTTTAAATTCTTTTTCAAGGGCTCTGTCACGTTGATATAATCTATTCTCCATCCTTTGTTTTGCAACCGGACACTGGGAAAACGCTGGCTCCACCAACTGTAACGGTGCGGCTCAGGATGAAATACCCGGAATGTATCTATCCATCCGCTTTCGAAGAACTTTGTCATCCACGCTCTTTCCTCGGGCAGGAAGCCGGATGATTTTTTATTCCCTTTAGGATCATGAATATCTATCTCGGTGTGTGCGATATTATAATCACCGCAAAGAATAAGCTTAGGATGTTTCTTTCTTAATTTTTTTAAATAGATCAGGAAATCATCCAGCCATTTGTATTTGAAATCCTGGCGCTCATCACCGCTGGTTCCCGAGGGAAAATAAGCATTGATCAGCCGCACGTCACCGAAATCCAGTTGCAATATCCTGCCTTCATCATCACTGAACTTATGCCCGTTCCCGTATTCTACATGATCAGGCTTCTTTTTGGTGAATACGGCCACGCCGCTGTATCCTTTTTTCTGAGCGCTGAACCAGTAATCATTATATCCGAGATCATTGAACAGTTTGTGCTCCACATCGTCTTTGGATGCTTTGGTTTCCTGAATGCAGATTACATCGGCAGGATTTGTTTTCAGCCAGTCTATAAACCCTTTTTTCATTGCTGCCCGGATGCCGTTCACATTGTAGCTTATGATACGCATGGAAAAAAATTGATTTGAGATCAAAGTTCCATATTATTTACGTTATACAAAGAAATGGTTCTCCGGTAACGATGCCCCTGAGGCGAAAATCTTTATTTTTATATTTTTTAAATAAGGTTTATGGCACATATAGAAAGGATCATCCCTTCCAGGGCTCATGTTTATCTTGAAGGCCCGGGAAGCAGGACATCGGAGTTAAAATTTGCATGGCGTGTGTTCAATCAATTCATCAAAGGATTCCGTACGCTTCATTTTGTCGGCCCATGTATCACCGTATTCGGCTCTGCCCGTTTTACTGAAGAACATCCTTATTATAAAGCTGCAAGAGAATTCGGCAAGCGCATTTCTGATCTTGGACTGACGGTAATGACGGGTGGCGGGCCGGGAGTGATGGAAGCAGCCAACCGCGGCGCTTTTGAAAACGGCGGCAGGTCAGTAGGATGTAATGTTCATTTACCTTTTGAACAAAAGCCTAACAGGTATATGGACAAATGGATCACTTTCGAACATTTTTTTGTACGTAAAGTGATGCTGGTAAAATATTCTTATGCATTTATCATTATGCCCGGCGGTTTTGGCACCATGGATGAATTTTTTGAAACACTGACCCTGGTGCAGACGCACACTATCACCCAGTTCCCCATTGTGATGTTTGGCAAAGAGCATCATAAACGTTTATGGGATTACATTGAACACATGGCACAGGAGGGAACGATCAACCGTCAGGATCTTTCCCTGGTGTTATTGACAGATGATATTGAAGAAGCAATAAATCATATACGCACTTATATCCGGGATAACTATAAGGTGAAACGGAGAAAAAGGCGATGGTGGCTTTTTGAAAAGAGGTAATATATTTTTATCAATATAATTACATTGTTTATTTACGATGATAACTATTGACTCGATCATTTTTGACCTTGGCGGTGTTCTGATTGACTGGAATCCACGGTATGTATATCGTAATATTTTCAGTACGGAAGAAGAAATGGAATGGTTTCTTCAGAACGTCACTACTACCGAGTGGAATGAAAACCAGGATGCAGGTTATCCTTTGCACAAAGCAACGGAAGAGTTGGTGACTAAGCATCCTGAATGGAATAGTGAGATCAGGGCTTTTTATGGAAGATGGCTGGAGATGCTGGGCGATGCCATTCAGGAAACTGTGGATCTGTTTCATGAGCTGAAGCAAGTAGATAAGTACCGGCTGTATGCATTGACCAACTGGAGTGCCGAGCTTTTCCCTTATGCAAGAGAACGCTTTGAATTTTTGAAATGGTTCAATGGCATTGTGGTGAGCGGCGAGGAAAAGACGAGAAAACCTTTTCCAGAATTTTATAAAATATTGCTGGACCGTTATCATCTTGATCCGGGCAAAACGATTTTTATTGATGACAACCTGAAAAATGTAAAAGGTGCGGAGGTATTAGGAATCACCGGCATTCATTTCCATAATGCACAACAGTTGAAAGAAGAATTGCAAAGATTGGGAGTCAGGTTAGGTCCGGCCTCTTCATGATGTTTGCTTTCATTTTTATTTTTCTGCTGAAAATTCAATTTGCCTCAGAAGACAAATCTTAAAAAGCTTTATCACTTCAAAAAGGAAGGCTTAAAAATATTTCCGGATGACATAAGAATAGACCGGATGATCACTCCAGCGCAGGCCTCAGCCATCTTTCTGCTTCTTCAATACTCATGCCTTTTCTTTTTGCATAATCTTCCAGCTGGTCTCTTCCAATTTTTCCCAAACCAAAATAATGGCTTTGCGGATGAGAAAAGTACCAGCCGCATACGGAAGCGGGAGGACTCATGGCCATACTCTCCGTCAATTCAATACCTATATTTTCAGTAGCATTAAGCAGTTTGAATAATTTTGGTTTCTCCGTATGATCCGGGCAGGCAGGGTAGCCGGGTGCGGGACGTATGCCTTTGTATTCTTCTTTGATCAGTTGTTCGTTTGTCAGATTTTCATCCTTGTCATAACCCCAATATTCTTTTCTCACTCTTTCATGCAGGCATTCAGCAAAAGCCTCTACCATACGGTCAGCCAGCACCTGCACCATGATCTTGTTGTATTCGTCATTTTCCTTTGCGAATTTGTCAATGTATTTTCTTGCTCCGAAAACACTGACGGCAAAGGCGCCGAGATAATCGGCCTCCTGTCCCCCGGCGGGGGAACTTAGGTTGGATTTTTCTTTAATACTTGGTTGAGCCTTTAAAGTTGAAAGTATCGTTCTCAAAACGTCTTCTGTTTTATTAACCACTTCCTCATTGATAAATCTTATTACTTTAAATCCCTTTTCAATTAACCATTTTGTTCTTATTTCATCTGCTTCTTTATTTTCCGGGAGTTGATGAATCAGCCCGTCAATCTCGATTACCAGACTTCTGTCAAGGCATACAAAATCGGCAATATAGTTTCCAATAATGTGCTGCCTTCTGAATTTGAAGCCTTCTAATTGTTTTGATTTTAAAATATCCCAAAGAATTTCTTCAGCTTTAGTCGGATTAAAACGATGTTTCTTTGCAAAATCTTTTAACAGTTTATAATTCATTGGGTCTGCCATCATATAACCGGGACGTTTCTCCCCTTCCCACTGGGAAGGGGCTTTAGCGGTGTCTCCATTAGTTCCATCTGCTTGAGTGGTTGGGCCCGGCTTAACAAAATCCGCCAATGAAAAACTCGGTTGCCCTGCTGCTTTCTTTAACTGTTGTCTCAAAAATTCCAATTTCACTTTTCCATCCTTGGTTTGTAAAGTGACAGTGCCAACCCCATCGCTGACGGCAGGCCAGAAGCCGATCACTCCGTTTGCAGTAAACCATTTTTCTTTAATGATCCGGTTCAAAAGTTTTTGAGCATCGTTAAAAAGTTTGTTTGCTTCTGTTCCGAAAACTTTATCAGATAATACGGCAGGAAAATGCCCCGGCATTTCCCAGGCAATGAAAAACGGGCTCCAGTCCAGGTATTTTGCAATGGTAGCAAGGTCAAAGTCTTTAAAAACTTTGACACCATCCACGGCTGGCTTTACCGGTTTATAATTTTTCCAGTCAAATATTTCTTTTGTGGCAATAGCTTCGGAGTAAGGGATCAGCTTCTTTCCTTTTTTATTCAGGAACTGTTCACGCAGATGATCGTAATCCTTTTTTATGTTTTCAAGGAAAGGAGCTTTCTGTTCTTTGTTCAGCAAGGCGCTGACCGTAGATACACTTTTTGATGCATCCAAAACATGGACCACACCATTATCATACTGCGGTGCAATTTTCACGGCGGTATGTACACGGGAAGTAGTTGCCCCGCCGATCAGCAAAGGGAGTTTCATATTCTTCCTCTTCATCTCCTGCGCCACATGCACCATCTCATCCAGTGAAGGAGTGATCAGCCCGCTGACACCGATCATATCCGCTCCGAACTTTTCAGCTTCAGCCAATATCTTTTCAACTGGGACCATCACACCGAGGTCTTTTATTTCATAACCATTGCATCCCAATACTACGCCGACAATGTTTTTTCCGATATCGTGCACATCGCCTTTCACTGTGGCCAATAAAATCTTTCCGTTAGAGGTTTGTAACAGTTGCGGTTTTTTTACTTTTTCTTCCTCAATGAAAGGAGTGAGATAGGCAACACTCTTTTTCATTACCCGGGCACTTTTCACAACCTGGGGTAAAAACATTTTCCCCGAACCGAACAGGTCGCCTACTACATTCATTCCATCCATCAGCGGACCTTCAATAACATCCAATGGCTTGGGATATTTTTGTCTTGCCTCTTCGGTGTCGCCATCAATATAATCGGTAATGCCATTTACAAGTGCATGTTTCAAACGTTCTTCAACAGTTCCTTTTCTCCACAGGTCATCCTTTACTTCTGCTTTGCCTTTTGCTTTTACATTTTCTGCAAACACAATCAGCTTTTCCGTCGCTTCATTGTTATCGTTGTTCCTGTTGAGAATGACGTCTTCGCACAGTTGTCTTAATTCAGGTTCTATTTCATCATACACTACCAATTGGCCTGCATTCACAATTCCCATATCCATGCCTGCTTTGATAGCGTAATAAAGAAAAACGGAATGCATCGCTTCACGGACATGATCGTTTCCGCGGAAAGAAAAAGAAAGATTACTGACCCCTCCGCTGATCTTTACCAGTGGCATTTTTTTCTTGATGATCCTGGTGGCTTCAATGAAATCAACTGCATAGTTATTATGTTCTTCAAGGCCTGTTGCTATTGCAAAAATGTTGGGGTCAAAGATGATGTCCTGCGGATCGAACCCTACTTTTTCCGTGAGAATCTTGTATGCTTTTTCACAAACGCTGACTCTTTTTTCAAGAGTATCTGCCTGGCCGTTTTCGTCAAAAGCCATTACAACCACGGAAGCGCCATACATCCTGCACAGTTCTGCTTCACGGATGAATTTCTCTTCCCCTTCTTTCATGGAGATGGAGTTGACAATGCATTTTCCCTGCACACATTTCAATCCCGCTTCGATGATCTCGAACTTGGAACTGTCTATCATGATCGGGATCTTGGCAATATCCGGCTCGGTTTGCAAGAGGTTCAGGAAAGTGGTCATGGCTTTCACACCATCCAGTAAGGCATCATCCATGTTTACATCCAGCACCTGGGCTCCGTTTTCCACCTGCTGGCGTGCTACACTCAATGCCTCTTCATATTTGTTTTCTCTGATGAGGCGGGCAAATTTTTTGGACCCGGTTACATTGGTCCGCTCACCAATATTTACAAAATTGGAATCGGGACGAACCGTAAGAGGCTCCAGCCCTGATAACCGCAAATATGGTTTTATGTGTATTGTTTCATTCATTTTGAGATTTTTTTTAACCATCTCCGGAAAAATTCAGAGAGCTGTTTCTTCAACAACCGGCACTGGCCGCGGGTTCAGATTTTTTACATGTTCAGCAATATGCCGGATGTGATCTGGAGTGGTGCCACAGCAGCCACCTACAATATTGACAAATCCTTCTTTTGCCCATTCTTCGATATAATGGGCCGTATCTTCGGGCTGCTCATCATATTCTCCCATTGCATTGGGCAAGCCTGCATTGGGATAAGCAGAAACATAACAGGAAGCGATCTGTGCCAGTTCCTGGATATGAGGGCGCATTTCCTTTGCCCCCAATGCACAGTTCAATCCTATGCTCAAAGGCTTTGCATGCATCACTGATGTATAAAATGCCTCCAGTGTTTGCCCGCTCAATGTTCTGCCGCTGGCATCAGTGATGGTACCGGAAATCATAACCGGAAGTTCTCCCGTGGCGCCGGCGGGTGAAGCATCTGAATTTTTCTGATCGGTAAAAAATTTCTTTATGGCAAAAATGGCTGCCTTTGCATTCAGTGTATCAAAAATTGTTTCGATCAGCAGCAGATCCACACCTCCCTCCACCAGTCCTTTTACCTGTTCATAATAGGCATTCATCACATCATCGAATGTGACTGAACGGTAGCCGGGGTTATTTACATCAGGGGAAAGAGAGAGGGTTTTGTTCATCGGGCCGATGGCGCCTGCCACCCAAGCCTGCTTCCCTGATTCTTTCACTGCTTCCTTTGCAATCTTTGCTGCTGCAAGATTGATTTCATAGGCCAGGTCTTCCATGTGATAATCGGCCAGTGAAACACGCTGTGCATTAAATGTATTTGTTTCAATGATGTCAGCGCCTGCATCAAGATATTGTTTGTGAATTTCTTTGATGATCTGCGGCTGCGTGAGACAGAGCAGGTCATTGTTTCCTTTCACATCATATTTCCAGTCTTTGAATCTCTCTCCGCGATAATCTTCTTCTGTTAACTTGTAACGCTGTATCATAGTGCCCATGGCGCCGTCAATGATAACGATGCGCTCATTTAAACAATCTTTAATTGTCTTCATAATTTTTTTTGCGAACCGTAAACGCCGGAAACTTAGCTGGAGTTTTTTGACGTTTATTAGTTCTGTTTTTTCCCGTTTCTTAAGTAGAGCCGGGACGATCAGGCCGAACAATAAACAAATCCGCCTTTCAGGAATGCAAAGTTAATAGTTGGCAGGTAAAAGGTCAAATCAGCGGTTTGATACGTAACTCTCGACCGGAAGCCGGTTTTGCAGGCTGCGGCCTAATGTCATTTCATCCGCATATTCCAGTTCGCCGCCAAAAGCGATACCCCTTGCGATGGTTGTCACCCGGACGTTGAAGGGCTGCAGTTTCTTCTGGATATAATATATGGTGGTGTCGCCCTGTATATTTGGGTTCAAGGCAAAAATAATCTCCTGTGTTTTTTCTTTTTGCACTCTTGCAACGAGAGATTCGATATTTAGCTGGTCGGGACCAATACCGTCCAGGGGAGAAATGATCCCGTTCAGGACATGATACGTGCCACTGTATTGCTGGGTGCTCTCAATGGCGATCACGTCACGGATGTTTTCCACTACACAGATCATGTCCTGTTTCCTCAATGAGTTGGAGCAGATGGAACAGATATCGCCATCCGAAACATTGAAACAACGCTGACAGAATTTTATTTCTGTTCTCATTTTAGAGATCACTTCACTGAAATGAGACACTTCGCCGGTATCCTGTTTCAAAAGATGAAGCACTAGGCGCAATGCCGTCTTTTTTCCGATGCCCGGAAGTTTGGCAAATTCATTCACGGCGTTTTCCAGGAGTTGGGAAGAGAATTGCATGGAGCAAAGATAAAGCTGCCCTCAATGATGCCCAATTGAAAATTGGACTGCCGGTCATTGAGTGGAAGAAGCATCTATGTCAAATTCATTTGCAAAATCCCGTTTTACAGTGATCTTGCGGCTGAGCGGCCTTACGATTTCCGACTGCTGGTGCTTTCCGAAAAATTCTCCCGGATCCCATTTACCGTTCTTATTAGTATCATCTAATATGCGTAGTTCGTACTCGCCGGGTATAAAAAGGTCTTTTGAAAATTCAAGAGAACTGAGAGGATAGGATCCCTTTATTGCATCACTCTGAACAAAGAGTAGCACAGGATTTTTTGAAAGGTCCAGGTTTTTGAATCGTATGGATAGTTTTCCATAATCTTCAAGCCTCTTTGTGGTGAAGGAAAGGGTGTCTGTCTTTAGCAGCTTTTTTCCTGTGGTGTCCTCTGAAAAATCTTTATCCAGTATCAGATGATAAAGAGTGTTCTGTTTCCAGGCATAGTCCAGCTCCAGTTTTTTATCCGTACTGTCTTTGATCAGTGAATAATCGTTTACGGGGATGAAAGCGGAATCCGTGCTGAAGCTGATCTTTGAAGAATCATAAGACCTGAGCGGCACATCAAAAGTGAGCGTAAGCGGCTGAAGCAGATCCATCTTGTTATTTTCAAGATTCGACTGGAAGCGTAATCTCTGGTCAGCTTTGCCGCCCGCATTTTTTTTCATGGTCAGTCCGCCTGCTCCGGCAACCGTTGATGTTGCCGCCGCTTTCTTTGAGGCAAAAGCATAAAGAGTGAATGGTTCATTTTCCTTGCCGGTGACGACAGGCTCACCCAAAAATGCGAATAGCTGTGTGGTGTCTGTAAACCGGAGAGAACCGCCGGCGTCTTTATATGCATATAAGTAAAAAGTACCGGCAGGAAGATTTCTGAAAATAAAATTTCCTTTTCCGTCAAGTCTTGTGACGTATCGTGGGCGTTCTTTTATTACGGCAGTGTCTTCTCCGCTTTTGAAGAGTGCGGCAATCAGAGTAGAATCAACTTTACCATTCTCTGCAAGAATAACCTTCCCGTTCAACTGCAGTGAATCAAAACTGTTTCCGGTAGAAAAAAGATAAGTGAAATTCTTCAGGATGTTTCCTTCATTGATATCCCTGATCGCATTTCCGAAATTGAATGAATAAGTGGTATTGGGCTCCAGCGAATCTTTTAGCCTGATCGAGAGTGTATTTAATTTATAAGTTACGTCCGGAAAGTTTTTGCTGACAGGAGAGACGATCAGGTTTTCCCTCGGGTTCTGCACATCAATGAACTCATCAAAGGTCATGGTGATATGATTGCCCTTGAAATTTTTTGTTGAATCGGGCGGAGTGGACCTGAGTAATACAGGCGGAAGTGTATCTTTCGGCCCTCCTGCCGGCGGAATGATATTGGCACAGCCCGTGATCATCATGAATTGCAGCCCTGCCAGGATCGCCAGTAAGAGAAAAAGAAAGAATTTCTTCATCAATGTTTTTGATAATAAACGAAGGGCAAACTTAGCAAGTTTGGGCCGATTTACAGATGGAGTACTCCTAATAATCCGCCAAAACTCCGGACTATGCTTACAGCTCTACCGGCTCAACCTCTGTCAGGCTGAGATAGATCTTATTATCCCTGGCGAAATTGCACCATTCACAACCGGGTTTGCCACAGCCGGTGTAGAAATCGTGCTGTTGAATTTTTTCCCAGACTTCTTTGATCTGTTGCTTCACCTGTTCTTCATCTTCGGGATTTATGGTGACTTTGTGAACAATAAATTTATCGTCATTGACCGGCTCCACAAAATCGAACTGAGTATAAAGAACCTTCCATTTTTTGGCGGGAAGATTGTCCACAAGGATCTTATAAAACACAGCCTGCCTCCAGTAATTCCCTCCGTGCGGATAATCGGGTTTTTCTCCCGGCGTGTAAAATTCTCCTCTGCGTTTTGCTTTTTCAAAACTTCCGGTTTTATAATCGGTGATGACAATATCATTTCCCCAGAACTGGATCTTATCCGTAAAGCCTTTTAGAGGGATGCCGTCCAGTACCACTTTTGATAAGGGATATTCGGATATTATGTATTCCCCCGTAGGAGCAGGGTCGTAATAATGATCATAATATTTACTCAGCACTTCACGGCCTCCTTCATCGAATCTTTTAATACTCTCTTGTGTAAAGACCTCCCGTTCCTCATTAAGATGAAACCGGTAACGTGATAGTAAAAAGTTTTTATCGGGATAAATCCTACCGTGATCCATCATGTAATTAGTGAAATCGCTGAGTGACGCATGGACTGCAGATCCGAAAGCGGCTGCTTCACTTTTTGCCGATGGAATTCTTATCAGGGTATTGTAAAAGAACCGCAGCGGACAGTCAAGATAATTGTTCAATGCCGTTACATTCATAGAGAAACTCTGCAACAAATGATCTATATAATCCCTTTCCATCTGTTCCAGCACCGGCTTCTGAACTATTCCGTATTTCAGTGCAGAGAAATTGAATTTCTCCTCTTCTGTCAGCAGAATATTTTTTGTTTCTATCTCCATCGGTTGCCGGATCTCTTCTACGAACTGTGAAGGCTCCAGGAGGTTGCCTTCATTTTTCATTCTGGGATAGGAAATGATCAGATGTTTTTTGGCACGGGTTACGGACACATAAAACAAACGCCTCAGTTCTTCCACCACTTCTGTATCTGTGTCCAGGGCAAACACGTTAGGAGGAAGCCGGAATCCTTTGTTGTTCTTTTTCTTTCCTTCCCACACATCATTGCGTGCATTGATCAGGAAAACATATTCGAATTCCAACCCTTTACTTCCGTGGCAGGTCATCAGGTTCACTCCGGTTCCTGTACCCGTTGTCTGAACCAGTTCCATCCGCAGCTCATTTTCTTTCATCAGGTCTATCTGGTGCATCAGTTGCTTCAGGGTCATCTCAGGCTGGCGGTGCAGCTCATCTTTTATATGATCAAACAGGCAGTTCAGCTTTTGCATGAGCCATAACTTTTCCTCATGTTTCATGATGTATCTGAGAATGCCTCCTTCATTGATCAGGTATTCGAACCAATGCGATACAGACCTGTTGTACACTTCTTTCTGAAGATTCTCCAGGAATTCGCTTGCCTGTACCAGCTTTTCATCTTCTTCTTTCTTTGCAAACAAGGTTCCGTTCTCTTTCTTAGAAAGGTTCAGCAAATATTCCCGGATCGTTTTGATGCTGCCTTCCGTGCGGCGGTTGCCTGTCACTTCATTGCTGATGCGGTTGATCCGGTGAGGATGGATTCCGAAAAATCCATAGTGCAGTATTTCAAACAACAGAGGTTCGCCACTGTCAGGAGTATCCAGTTCTGCGATCACATACCGGATAATACTCAGGATCTGGTTTATAAAAACGTCACCGAGCAGATCAATGGACCTCTTGGCAAAGAAGGGAATGTCTTTCAACTGCAGGAAACGGATCAGCTCATCTCCGAACCTGTGTTCCCGGTAGATGACTGCAATGTCTCCCGGTTTGATGCCACGGCCGATCAATTCACTGATGGAAGAGACCACATGAGCATTTTCAGAAAACTCATTTTCGTATGCATGAATCTCAGGCATGATGTTCAGATCCTTTAAACCTTCTCCCGCAGCCACCAGGTCTTTGGAGAGATCATGATACTGATTCACCAGTCTTTGATGATTGTTCTCTATAAGCGCTTTGGCCGAGTCAAGGATCGGCTGCACACTGCGGTAATTTTTTATAAGGACAACTTTCTTTAGGTCTTTTTCAAATTTTTTGGCAAGGTTCATCAGGTTCTCCAGGTTAGCGCCCTGGAAACGATAAATACTCTGGTCATCATCACCCACTACAAAAAGATTGGGCTTTTCATTTTCCCAATAGCTGACCAGCAGCTCCACGATCCTGTTTTGAGAACCGCTGCTGTCCTGGTATTCATCCACCAGAAAGTATTGCATCTGCTCCTGGTAGCGCAGCAGCACCTCTTTATTTTTTTCAAACAGGTCAATGACCCAATTGATCATGTCATCGAAATCATAACGGTGTCTTTTATCGAGCGCCTTTTGATACAGGGGAAAGGTCTTTACGGCAGCTTTCAGTTTTTCCATCCGTTCCACTTCATCCTTTCCTTTTTGAGTGAGAACGTTGTTCCCTTTTTTCTTTTCTCTTTTATTATAGAAGCCGTCTGTTTCCGGGAGGATATTTTCAACATAATCGTCTATCTTTTCAAGCAGCCAGTCCGTTTCCCATGCTTCTTTTTTTATAGCGGAAAAAAGAGAAGCAAGATTGCCCAGGTCAAAATACACATCGCCTTTAAAACGCTTCAGCGGGTTATCGTTTTCAAAACCGTCAATCAGCTCCTTGATGATCTGCACTCTTTCCAGGTCGCTTACGGCTTCCAGTTCTTTTTTGTTGAAGAGGGCAATATTTTCACGGATCACGCTGTTGCAAAAAGAATGGAAAGTGTAAATGTTGACTTTGTAAGCCGTGGGCCCGATGAATTCAAGCAAACGCTGGCGCATAGCCACCGCCCCTGCCTCGGTGAAGGTGATGCAGAGAATATTTTCCGGGTTGGCAACGCCTTCCAGCAACATTTTTCCTACACGGCAGGCCAGCACCTGTGTTTTTCCCGTGCCGGGCCCGGCAAGCACCATCACCGGCCCTTCAATGGTATCTACAGCCAGGCGCTGCTGTTCATTCAGCTTATTATATTCTTCTGAAAATTTCTGTTCCAGTTTTTCTTTCAGTGAAGCCATTCAGCAAATTTACTGATGAAGCGCCTCAATAAAAAAGAGGAAACACTTTTCCGTTTTCCTCTTAACTTATTTCAGAACCGTAAACTACGGAGCCTCTGTTATCCCGGTATCCTGGATATGTATTTCTCGATCTGTTTGATCTGGTCCACGATCTGGGAAGTGGTAGGTTTCAATGCCTTTGCTTTACGGAAAAAATCTTTAGCGGCACGGAATTCCCTTTTATTCATCATGAGGCTGCACATCTGCAGGTAGGCTGCTGCTTCGTTTTCTTTATCAGGCAATCCTTTTCTTAAAGCAGAGCGTATATAACTTTCTGCCTGCTTCAGGTCGTTTTTCTGCATGGAGAGCATTCCCATTTGCAGCAGGCTGGCGCCTTCGGCTTCTTTCATCGGCATTCCGAGATCCAATCCTTTTTTCATCATCTTCTCGGCGCCTTCAAAGTCCTGTTTCATCATGGCTACGTTTCCTTTCAGCGTATAATAGACCGAGCGGATGGGTTTGTACAGCAGGCCAGGGGTTTTTATGGAATTCAGAATTTTTTCGGCCCCTTCAATATCACCGCTTTCCAGGTAGTTTTGTATCAGCCGCAGCGGGCCAAAGAAAAAATGACCTGCAATAAGGATCACTCCCACAAAATATAAAGGGAAGGCAGGCCAGAAAGACGATGTGTAATTAAATACTCCACCTCCTATTATCAGTATGATCCCGATCAAAAGCCTGTATTTGATAAGCCAGTTATAGAATTTCATATGCTAAAAAGTGACAAATTAAGGGATATTTTCCCGGTAAATGACAGGCGGCAAAGATAATGATTGGAAGATAAGTGAAGTTAAATATTCGCCATCCGGAATATTATTCTCATTCCCGGAATTTAGAACTACCACAAAGGCTTTCCCTGGTAATAGTCAAGGATCTTTGTCCTCAATACATAGTCGTATTTAGCGTTGATAAGATTGATGTTGGCCCGGTCCATATTGTTTTTTGCCGTAAGATAATCTATCGGAGTGCCAAGGCCGGAATTAAATCGAACTTCGGCAATGCGGTATGATTCGGAATAAGCGGATACCTGGTCTAAAAGTGTTTTGTAACTGTCTGATGCGCTGGTCATGTTGATATAAGCCTGTTCGATATTTTGCTGCAATGTTGTTCTGGTTGCAGCTGCAACGATCTGAGAATTTTTTAACAACAACTCTGCCTGCTTTACCCGGTTTCTTGCCTGCAATGAATTGAAAATCGGAATACGCAAGCTGAGATCAAAAGAAGTAAAACGGTTATTGCTTAATTGTTTTCCATAATTTATTTTCTGGGAACTGTAATTGTTTATTTGTTTCATTACAGGATATTGAGTGTTATTGACAGTGACATAATCAGCAGAAGCAATGTTGGTTGAATTGATAAAATTCTCCTGGCTGGCGGCGCTGGAATAGTTTGTGTTGGTGTTGGCACCAAAGCTGAGTGTTGGATAAAACGCTCCTTTTGCCACTTTCAATCCTTTTTCGGCGCTGAGCGTACGCAGGTCTACGGATTTGATCAGTGCAAGCTGAGACAAGGCTGTGGAATATATTTTGTCGGGGGTATCTTCATATTTTGCAGCCAGGTTTTCTGTACTGATCTTTTCCAGTGTCATATTTTTATTGTAAGGAATATTCATAAGCTGGCATAAAGTAAGTTTGGAAGACTCCAATGCATTTTGAGAATTTATAATGCTTAACCGGTCACCGGAATACTGGCCTTTCAGGTCGGACAGATCTGAGGGATTGATGGCCCCCTTTTGATTCAGCACTTCCAGCCGTTCCACCTGTTGCTTAGACAGCTCCAGTTGGTTTTTTGCCTGTTGCAATTGTTCTTCATTGCCCAGCACCTGCAGGTAAGCTAAGATGATGTTGATAGTAATATTATCTTTTGCCTGCTGCCAATCCATTTTCGATGCCTGGTAAGCCAGCGAAGTTTGTTTTATACTGTTCATTAATGAAAAACCATTGAACAATACAACTCCGCCGGTCAGATTATAACTGCCTGTTGTGATATTCTGGTTAATGTAACTGTTGGTGTAAGGATTGATACTTTTACCCTGGTTGATGCCGTGGCTTACTGTGCCGTTCAGATTGGGAAGTAAATTCAGTTTTGCCTGTTTCCGGTTTATTTCATCCGATTGCACCTGCAAACCTGTTTGCTGCACCTGCAGGTTGTTGGCGATTCCTGTTTCCACGCATTGCTGCAGGCTCAGTTTCTGGTCTTGCCCGTTTACAGATAAAAGTGAAATGACAAAAGTCAGGCTTAAAAATATATTTTTCATCATTAATTTTTGATTATTCATGGTTAATTGTTCTGTATCATTCCATCCAGGAGATTGATGATATGAGATCCGTAAGCAGCATTTTTCTCCGAATGGGTTACCTGGATAATGGTCATTCCTTCATGATTCAGTTGTTTGAATAAATTCATGATCTCTTCGCCCTGTTTGGAATTCAGATTGCCGGTCGGTTCATCTGCCAATAATAATTTCGGATTGGCGATCAGCGCCCTGGCGATGCCCACTAATTGTTGTTGCCCGCCGGACAGCTGAGTGGGGAATAGGTCTTTTTTACCCACAATCTGGAAGCGATCTAAAATGTCGGCCACCATGGCTTTACGGTCCGAAGATTTTATATTCTGATAAATAAGTGGTGTTTCAATGTTTTCATAAACCGTCAGTTCATCAATAAGATGATACGCCTGGAATACAAAACCGATGTATTGTTTGTATAAAGCGGAGCGCTGCTTTTCTTTCAGCTTATGTACCGATTCGTTCAAAAAATTATATTCGCCTTCGTTGAATTCATCCAGCATTCCGATCACGTTCAGCAGAGTGGATTTGCCGGAGCCGGAAGGCCCCATGATGGAAATAAATTCTCCTTCTTTTACAGTAAGATCAACGTCTTTTAGTAAAAAAGTACGGTGGTTGCCGGTGTTCACCCATTTGTAGATCCCTTTAAGTTCCAGCATATCTGATTATTATTTTATATCCGGATTTTAATTTCAACCCTTATGCCAATATTCAAATGAACTGTGTAACAAGAGGTACGGAATGATACCTGTATGTTAGTGTACGAAAACGGACAGTTATTGTGCTAATGCGTACATAAAACGTATTCACTCTTTAAGCTTCCTGTCAACCATTACTCATTCAGAACGGAGGCTTTTTATCCCGACGCTTATGACCGGGATTAAAATCCATTTTCACTCCGTTCGCAAAGATTTAACCGGGTTGGCCATTGCTGCTTTTACAGTGCGTATTCCAAGAATAAAAAAAGCCAATACCAACATACTAATGCCGCAGGCAGCAAACACCCACCAACTAATATTGGTTCTGTAAGCAAAATCCTGCAACCATTTATTCATGGCAAGCCATGATAAAGGTGCAGCGATAAGGAACGCAACCATTACAAGAGAGATAAGATCTTTTGATAAAAGAGTAACGATTTGCGTGACCGAAGCTCCTAATACTTTCCTGATTCCTATTTCTTTTACTCTTGTATTGGTAGTATAGATAACAAGTCCGAGTAATCCGAGGCAACTGATGAATATGCAAAGCCCTGCCGACCAGTTTAAAAGACTTTTGACATCTTGTTCTTTTTTATAAAATGCGGCAATGGTTTCGTCAAAAAAGTTGTATTGGAATTCATCATCAGGATAAAGTTTTTTATATTCTTTTTCAATTAGCCCCAATGTTTTTTTCCAAAGACCCGGTGAATTTTCCTGCGATGCTAATGCTATATGCATCATATAACTGTTCCGGTCACTGCTGGAATAGATCAATGGACCGATCTTACTATGAGTTGATTTTGTATGAAAATCTTTTAATACACCGACGATCGGTAAACTAAAACTTCCACGATTTACAAATTTGCCAATCGCATCAGCAGGATTTGAAAAGCCTAATGCTTTGGCGTAAGTTTCATTAATAATATATTCTTTGGCTGTATCGCTTTTATCAGGGAATTTTCCGGACAGCAATTTCAAACCGTATATGTCAAAGTATGCGGGATCGGCATTAATCGTTTCTACCATCAATTCTATTTCATTTTTGCCGGTGTTGATTTTGAAAGTACTGGATACTGCCCCGCTGTGCGCCGGCGCTTCTCCGCCCAAACTTATTTCTTTGACGGCCGGTATTGATTTTATTTTTTCTAATAACGCAAAACGACGGTCGTCCTTTTTGTTAGAATAAAAATTGTGAGGGGTATAAAAATAAACAATAGCATCTTTTTTATAACCGAGATCCTTATTCAGTGAATAGCTTATTTGCTTGCTGACCACCAACGTTGCTATCACGAGAAATTGTGCGATAACAAATTGAGTGACGGTCAGCGATTTTCGTAACCACGCCTTGCGCCCCTGAGAAGCGCCGGGATGCAATTGATTTTTCAAAACTGTTACCGGCCGGAATTTTGTAAGTATCCAGGAAGGATAAAAGCCGGAAATCAATGTCATTACTACGACAAGTAAAGCAAGAAAAATCCATACATGAGGCTGGTTGACGGATGAAAAATTTATTTCCGGCGGAATAAAATCGCTGAATATTTTTAATAACCAGGGAGTAACGGCAATGGAAACAATGGTGGCAATAAGCGTCAGTAAAAAGATTTCGCTGAGGAATTGCAAGGCCAGCGTTGCTTTACTGCTTCCTAATGTTTTTCGTATTCCTATTTCTTTTGCCCGTTGTGATGATTGGGCAGTAGTAAGATTTATAAAATTGATGCAGCCCAGCAGTAATAAAAATACTGCCACTGCCATCAATCCATATAAAGTAGGCTTATGTGCCCGGCGATGACTTAAATCTCCATAATCCGCATTAAAATGTATATCGCTCAATGGTTGAAGTAAATGTTTGGTATCGTCTTTTTCATTATTTTCTTTGCTCCGGTATTTATTCCGTAATGCTGCAAATTGTGCTTGAACTTCTCCAGGTTTTGTGCCTGGGCTGAGTTTTATAAAAAGCTGTGAGTTGGAATTAACAGAATTCCACTCATCAACGACATATTGATTTTTTAAATTAGTATTGAATATGGTGGATATGGAAATAAATTCATCAAAGCGAAAATCTGTTGCTTTATCCGGTAGTTGTTTAACGATACCTGTAACGATTGTCTGAATGCTATCTTCATAATTGATCTGCCTGCCAATCATGTTTTCAAAAGGAATATTTCCAAAATAGGATTTGGCTCTGTCTTCCGTTAACACCACCTGTGATGGATCTTTCAATGCAGCCTGAGGAGAGCCGGCTAACCAATTATATTGGAACATTGAAAAATAAAATTCATCAGCATACATAATTCCTTTCTGATGCTTGAATACAGCAGGAGACTTGCTGCCTGCAACGGGTACGGTCACTTTGGGATCGTTTGCTGTAATAAAATGAGTAAAGGTTTCAATGCCGGTCATTTCATTTCTTGCAGCAACGGGTAACGGTATTTCTACCCCGGAGTTTTTAAAAACGGAGCCTCCCGGAAAAGTCATGTCGGTAACAACACGGTAAACCCGGCTTTTATCTTTCCAGAAAGTATCATAGCTGAATTCAAACTGTACGATGAGGTAAATGACCAACGCAGCGCTGATACCGATGGCAAGGCCGGCAATATTGATGAAAGAAAAGGTCTTATTCTTCCAGAAATTTCTCCATGCGGTTTTGAAATAATTTCTAATCATAAAAAAAATTGTTTTATTGTTATATGGCCTTCTGTCTGCAGCCGGGTTTGATGGTTAGAAGTTAAAACAATTAAGCCACCTGACCTTTAAACCGGTATTTTTCACTCTGTTCGCAAAGATTTAACCGGGTTGGCCATTGCTGCTTTAATCGCCTGCACACTTACGGTCAGTAATGCAATCAGTAATGCAATGAAAGCTGCTAATGCGAACACCCACCATTCAATGCTGATGCGGTACGCAAAGTCCTGTAACCATGTATGCATGCCCCACCATGCTACCGGGAATGCAATCACTGAAGCAATAGCAACTAATTTCATAAAATCCTTACTGAGCATGGCAACAAGATTGGGAACACTTGCACCCAATACTTTTCGTACGCCGATCTCTTTGGTACGCTGCTCTGCCATGTAGGTTACTAATCCAAATAACCCAAGACAGGCAATAATAATTGCCAGTATGGCAAATGTGATGGCAACTTTTTCCACCCGTTGTTCTGCACGGTACATATTGTTGAAGGCATCGTCCATAAACCGGTAACTGAAGGGCATGCCCGGTGCCAGCGCTTTCCATTTGTTTTGTATTTGCTGTATCAATGGTTTTATATTGGCAGTAGCTATTTTAAAAGAAATTATTGAATTGCTATGACCCAGCATTAAACCCAAAGGGTAGATGTTTTGACGTAACGATTCAAAATGAAAATCTTTTACAATCCCTATGATGGTATAGGAAGTAGTTTTTCCGTCCGGTGACTGTCGGAATAATTTTTTTCCAACAGGATCCTCATATCCCAACACCTTTGCTGCTGTTTCATTTAATATTACTGCATTGGAATCAGTGCCAAAATCTTTTGAGAAATCCCTTCCTTTAATAATCTTCATCCCCAGGGTATTTATATAATCGTAATCTACTATCCAGGATTGCATGGATAATGCATTCTTTGGATCCATGACAGCTTCACGGGAATAGGTATTGTCAGTTCTTGATGAATTTACCGGGAGATACCCGCTCATGGTACCGCTTTTCACGCCCGGTAATTGCAGTACTGCATTTTTAAATACTTCATCATTTTTATTTAATGCATACGCATCATCAATAATCAATACCTGGTCTTTGGTGAACCCGAGATTGGTGTTTTGAATAAAATGAAGTTGCTGATAAACGATAATCGTACCGATGATCAGAACAATGGAAGTAAAAAACTGGAATACTACCAGGCCGCTGCGTAAAGTATTTTTTTTAAACCCGGCATTGATTTTTCCTTTCAGGACAGCTATTGGTTTGAATCTTGACAGGAAAAATGCCGGATACAATCCGGCCAGTAGCCCCACTATCACTGGCAAGGCAATTAAAAAAGGTAAAAATGATGAACTGAAGATACTCCCGGCACTCATTGACTTGGCCGCTATATTGTTAAACAGGGGCAGCGTAAAATAAGTTAATACAAGGGCGAGTAATAAGGAAATGAATGCCATTAATGCTGATTCAGATAAGAATTGTGCAATAAGGTTTTTCTTTCCTGTACCGAGCACTTTCCGGATACCGACTTCTTTGGCACGGTTGACACTTCGTGCCGTGGACAGATTCATAAAATTGATACAGGCAATTAATAATATAAATAAAGCGACAGCGCTGAAAATATAAACGAATTGTATGTTGCTATTGGCTTCCAATTCCGGGAAGCGGTGGCTGTATAAATGAATTTTTGTAAGCGGCATGAGGGAATAGTCCAGTTTATTACCCGATTTTCTGAAATCATCCATGCTGTTCAACCCGGTCATAAATTGTTTGGCCTGTGGCAAAACATAGTTATCTAATACCTGTGTAAAATTTTTTTCAAAAGCATGATAATCCGTACCCTTCTTTAACAGAATATAAGTGTGAAAATTATGGCTCAGGAAATTGTTCCAGTCATACTCTACATTTTTCATGGACATAATAAAATCAAAATGGAAATGGGAATTATGCGGCATGTCCTTTATTACGGCTGTTACTTTGAAAGGTTTTTTATCTATATCAATTGTTTTGCCTGCAGCGTCAACGGTTGAAAAATATTTTTTTGCAGCAGTCTCAGAAATCACTACCGTGTTGGGTTCAAACAAGGCAGTTTTTGTTTCTCCCGATACAACCTTCTGGGGAAATATGTTGAAAAAAGTAGAATCCGCGTAAACAATTTTTTCTTCATTGATATACTCATTTCCTTTCCGGACAAGTTTACTTCCCTCGCTGGCGTAGATACGGGTGTATTCTTCCACCTGCGGATAATCTTTTTTCAGTACAGGGCCCATGGGATCGCTGCTGACGGTGAGGTTCAGGTTATTGCCACCGAATTTTATATCTGCATCCACCCGGTAGATCCGGTCTGCATCCGGATAAAAACGGTCGTAACTGAGTTCGTCCATTACAAATAATGCGATCAGGATAAAGCAGGCAAGGCCGATGGCCAGCCCCGCAATATTGATAGCAGAAAATCCCTTGTTCTTCCAGAGATTCCGTACTGCGATTTTGAAATAGTTTCTAATCATAAAGAATCGTTTTATTGTTATATGGCCTTTCTTCTGTAGCCAGGTTTGATGGTTAGAATTAAAAACAATCAAACCATCTAGCCATTGAACCAATATTTATTACTCTGTTCGCAAGGATTTAACCGGGTTGGCCATCGCCGCTTTTATTGAATGGAAACTCACTGTTAAAAAAGCAATGAGCAGGGCAGCAGCTCCTGCTGCAAGAAACACCCACCAACTGATATTAATCCTGTATGCAAAGTCCTGTAACCATTTATTCCCGATCACCCATGCTAAGGGTATGGCTATCGCTATGGCGATCACAACCAGGGCTAGAAAGTTTTTAGAAACAAGAAGAGTAATGCTGCCTGCGTGGGCGCCCAGGACTTTCCTGATCCCGATCTCTTTTGTTCTCTGAACGGTAGTAAATGCTGCCAGGCCAAACAATCCCAGGCATGCAAGAATGATAGCAAGCATGGCGGCAACACTCAATAATGAAGAGGAGCGTTGCTCTGCCTGGTATAGTTTGTTATAATCTTCGTCCAAAAAATGATAATGGAAAGGGCGATCGGTTATCCGCTGCTTCCATACCATTTCCAAACGGCTTAATGTTTGTGGCACATCATTGCCGTTGATACGCAGCATAAAATCTCTTGAATAATCACGGTTCAGAAAAATAAGCAATGGGCCAACCGGATCATGAAGACTGCTGAAATTAAAATCTTTGATCACGCCTACTACCGGCCCGGTTGCACCTTTCTCAATAGCCTGGCCGATGGCTTGTTCCGGAGTCCAGCCGATCTTCTTTGCCAGGGTTTCATTGATCAGATAAGGCTGATGATAATTCTGATAATCATTTGAAGTATCCATCATGGCAAAATCAGATTGTTGAAAGTCCCTGCCTGCGATCAATTTCATTTGAAGGGTCTTTATGAAATCAAGATCCACGGGCATGGCATTTAAAGAAATGTCATGCTTGCCTTTTTCATCCGTCACGGAAATGCCATCACCCCACTGTACATATTCAGGCGTTTCATAAGAAGCAGTGACCGATTCCACACCCCGTACCTGTGAAAAAGCATCTTTAAGAGCTTGAAAATCGCTCAGCATCTTTCCTCCGATCGGGAGAACGACAATATGATCTTTATTGTAACCAAGATCTTTGGTTTTCATAAAATTCATCTGCTGCAGGATGATGATCGTGAAAATGATCAGGATGGCAGAGATGCTGAATTGAGCAATGATCAAAGTTTTACGCAGCAAATTTTTGCCTCCGGTAAAAGAAAATCCTTTTTTCAGCACACCGATGACCTCTGTACCGGATAAAAGAAGGGCAGGATAGAAGCCGGCAAAAAAACTGGTGAGTATTGAAAAAATGATCAGCGCTGCAATAGGTAAGGGTTTTAAGAACGCTGAAACAGAGAACTGAGTTCCGGTGATGTTGTTAAAATATGGGGTCAACGTGATACTGATAATAATGGCCAGCGCTCCTGCAAATAATGTTATGATCAGCGATTCGCTGATGAATTGAATGAACACCTGCTTTTTTGATGCTCCCATTACTTTTCTCATTCCGATCTCGGCGGTTCTTCCTGCAGATTGGGCAGTGGCAAGATTGGTATAGTTGGCGCAGGCAATAATAAGTATCAGCAATGCGATCAGGGAAAAGATGTAAATGTTTCTGATACTGCCATTCGGTTCAAACCCGGGCAATGAAGAATACAGATGAACACGGGTAAGAGGCTCCAGGTGATAAGAGAGATAATTATTTCCTTCGACGCCGGCATCTTTTCTTACCGCTGTACTCTTCATGTAATCATTTACCTGTTGCTGCAGTTGTGAAATACTATTATGGTCACGCAGCAGCAAGTACGTAATCCAGTTGGCAGTCCACCAGGTTTCATCTTTTACATTGTTGCCAAGATTGAGAAACGGAGTGACAAAATCAAATTTTAACTGTGAGTTTTGAGGTACATCTTCACAAATGGCAGAGATACGGAAGTCTTTTCCGCCCATAGTGAGTGTTTTCCCTAATGCATCTTCATTTCCGAAATATTTTTTCGCCATGGACCGGGTGATCACGATCTTATCACTTGCATCCAGCGCTGTGGCGGGATCGCCTTCGGCGAGATGAAAAGAAAAAACTTTAAAGAATGGGGCATCGGCATAAAGAATGCGTGGTTCATCAAAGATCTTTTCATCATGCTTTATTATGTTTTGCCTGATATAAGTGCGGACATATTCCTCAACAGGAGGAAAAGTTCTTTTGAACTGGGGACCCACCTTTGTGCCTGTTGTTGCCACTGCATTTACGGTTCCTGCCTTTTCGTATTCCATCGTTACACGAACGATGCGGTAAGCATTCCTGTTGAACTTATCATAACTCAGTTCATGACTGATATAAACACCGATCAGGAGACAGGCGGCCAAACCAACAGCCAATCCGAAAATATTAATGCCGGAATACAGTTTGTTTTTCCAAAGATTCCGCCAGGCGGTTTTAAAATAATTTCTGATCATAAAAAATGTTTTAATGTTCCATTAGCTTCCTGCAGCCGGGTTTGATGGTTAGAAATAAAAACAATTAAGGCATCTAACCATTAAACCAATATTAATTATTCCGTTCGTAATGATTTAACCGGGTTGGCTAATGCTGCTTTGATGGCCTGCACTCCAACAGTTAACAATGCTATAGTTATTGCAATCCCTATTGCCAAAGCAAACATCCACCACTGAAATTCTATCCGGTATGCAAAACTTTGCAGCCACTTATTCATGGCATAATAACCTATCGGAATTGCAATTAAAGCGCCCAGCAATACCGGTTTTAATAAATCTTTGGAAAGGAGCAACACTATGTTTTGAACAGAAGATCCCAATACTTTTCTTACTCCCACTTCTTTTGTTCTCTTGATAGTTGTGTAAGAGGCTAATCCGAATAAACCGAGACAGGCAACAAAAATGGCAATGATGGAAAAAATGCTTAATACAGACTCCTGGCGTGATTCAGCCCGGTACAACTGATCGAAACGCTCATCCAGGAAGCTATATTCAAAAGGATAGCCGGGAGCAATACTTGAATACACTTTTCTGACATTATTTATTACCGGACCCGGGTCGGCGGATTTTATTTTGATTAATGCAAGACGATTATCTTTTCCGGGGGAAATGACCAACGGGTTGATAGGATCTTTTAAAGAAGCAAAGTGATAATCTTCCACCACCCCGACTATAGTTCTTTTTATACTGTCACGAATTGTATTGAAGATCCACTTTCCGATGGCTTGATCCGGCGTATATCCCAATTTTACGGCAGCAGTACGATTGATCAACGCTGCCTGTAAAGAATCTGTTCCGAACTGATCAGACAGGTCTCTGCCTGCAATTATTTTTAACCCTAATGTTTTTACAAAATCCATGTCGGTGAATTCTGTATTGAATAAATATTTTTCAGCGGGGTTTGCCTCGGCTTCAAATGGATAGCTGTCATGGAAACCGCCTGGTTCGCCGGACATTAATGATACATCCTGCACTGCGGGGATAGATAATAATTCATTTTTAAATTGATGCCCCTTGCTGGCAATATCATAGTTATCGAACCGGATGATCATGGTTTGCTCTTTATTGAATCCAAGATCCGTATTCTTTATATAGCTCATCTGTTTAATGATCACCACAACACAAATAATCAGTATTACGGAAACAGTGAATTGAAAAACCACTAAAACTTTTCTGAAAGAAGTTCCTTTTTTCCCCACTTTCAGCACTCCTTTCAGCGACTCTATGGGGGAGAATGAAGAAAGTAGTATGGCGGGGTATGATCCTGCCAGCAAGCCTACTGCCGTTATGATTCCCGCTATGCATACATAAAACCACGGATTGCCCAGGAAAGAAGGAAGATCATATCCCAGGAAATGGGTGTAAGCCGGCATCAATAATTCTGTTAAACCGATGGAAAGGAAACAGGCAAGTGTGGCAAACAATACTGACTCCAGAATAAACTGGCCGATCAATTGTTTTTTTACGGCGCCCAGTACTTTTCGTAATCCGACTTCTTTAGATCGTTCTGCGGCCCTGGCCGTAGAAAGATTGATAAAGTTCATACAGGCAATTAACAAAATCAGCAGGGCAATGGACATAAAGATGTACACCATTTTCTTGTTTCCGTGCTTGACGCTATCGAATGCATTCGCAGCAAAATAAATTTTGTTTAAGGGTTTTGCAATGAGTTCCATTTTCTGGCCGATCTCTTTAAAAAAGTTTCCAAGATATTTATCCATAAACCCTCCGAATTGCTTTTCCAGCAGCGCTGGGTCCGTATTGGGTTTTAGTTGTATGTAGGTAAACAAAGTATTAAGAGAGAAATTGGTGAACCAATCCGGCCGGGATGATTTTAATAGTTCCAGCGGAACCACCATGTCAAACTGCAAATGAGAATTCACCGGCACATCTTTGGCAATGCCGGTGACTTTTAATTGCTGGCTTTTGTTGAATTGTAAAATCTTTCCGATAGGGTCTTCGTTTCCGAAATATTTTTTTGCCGTTGATTCTGTTACCACAATGCTGTTGGGATCTTTAAGCACTGTTCCGGGGTTGCCTCTGATGAGATTAAAGCTGAATACACTAAAGAAATCGCTGTCAGCCAGGTAAATATTTTTTTCATTGAATGAGATGTTATTATAGCTGATCAGGTCATTGTCTCTCATTACCCGTACTGCTTTTTCAATTACATCCGGGAAGTCATTCATTAAAGCGGGAGCATAAGCAGCCGATACATAAGGAATTTCCTGACGGTTTCCGTTCAGATTGCCCACACGCATGATGCGATAAATATCCTTTCCGTTTTTATGAAATTTGTCATAACTGAATTCATTGAAGATGAACAGGAAAAGCAGCAGGCAGCAGGTAATGCCGATGGTAAGCCCCAAAATATTAATCAGGGAAAACAATTTTTGTTTTCTGAAATTCTTGATAGCGATCAGTAAATAATTTTTAACCATAAAGAAAATATTTTGTTGTTCCATTGCCTGCCGTCCGGCAGCCGGTTTTGACGGTTAGAAATAAAAACAATTCAGCCATCTAACCATTAAACCAATATTTATTATTCCGTCCTCATACTCTTCACCGGGTTTGCCAAAGCTGCTTTTATTGCCTGGAAACTTACTGTGAACAAAGCGATCAGTAAAGACAATAAGCCGGCAGCCAGGAAAGTCCACCAACTGATTTGTATCCTGTATTCAAAATCCTGCAGCCAGCCATGCATGAACCACCACGACAGCGGAAAAGCAATGATGCAGGATATGAAAACCAATTTGACAAAATCTTTTGAAAGTAATCCGGCGATATTCCCTACGGATGCGCCCAGCACTTTGCGGATGCCGATCTCTTTGGTGCGTTTTTCGGCAGTGTATGCAGATAATCCAAACAAGCCTAAACAGGAAATGACAATGGCCAGCACTGCGAATACACCCGCCAATTCTCCTATAAGTGTTTCGGTTTTGAACAGCTGATTGAATTCGTCATCAACAAAATTGAACTCAACGGGGTAGCCGGGATTATCTTTACTGATCACCGATTCTACTTTGGCGAGTGCTGTTTTAATATCTGCATTTTGTTTTAGCCTCAGATTTAAATAATTGACACCGGAAGTATCGGAATACAGGATCAGCGGGCTTGCCGGTGAATACATGGAGTTGTAAATAAAATCTTTTATTACCCCGACCACGGTATATTTTTCACTTCCGTTATTGCGGGTAATAATGCTGCCTACCGCATCTTTTTTCCCGATAATTTTTGCCAGGGATTCATTAATGATGATATTATTGCTGTCGGATCTGATGTCGCTGTAAAAATTTCTTCCGCTGCTGAGCTGCATGCCCATAGTAGGAATGTATCCCGGGCTCACACCTTCCAGGGTGATCAATACCTGCTTAGCGGGATCTTTACCCGGCCATTCAAAGTCGCCCGTATTACTGCCAAGTTGTAATACAGTACTATTACTCAACCCGGTATTTTCCACCACACCTGTTTGCATTAAATCATTTTGGATAACACTGAAGTTCCGTTTCATGTTACTATTCAGGCCGGTGTAAACCAGCTTTTGTTTATTGTAGCCAAGATCCCTGTCTTTGGCGTACTGTATTTGCTGATAAATAATAATGGTACTGATGATAAGAATAATAGAAACGGCGAACTGAGAGACCACCAATCCTTTCCGGATCAGCCCGGTGCTGTCGGATTTTAATTTCAAACTTTTTAAGACAGAGGCGGGATTGAAGGAGGACAAATAAAAAGCGGGATAGCTGCCTGCAATTAAACCGCATAACAATGTTATCAGCAACAAGCCGCCTATATGGGAAGGATAGAAGATATTTAATGCTAATTGTTTTTCCACAAGCGTGTTGAATGACGGTAATGCAAGCAGGATGATGAATAAAGAAAATAAGGCTGCCAGCAATGTCATAAAAATTGCTTCCCCGATAAATTGCAGGATCAGTTTTCCTTTCACCGCACCCAGCACTTTCCGGACACCCACTTCTCTTGCCCGTTGCTCGCTTCGGGCAGTAGAAAGGTTCATAAAGTTGATACAGGCAATGATCAAAATGATCCAGGCGATCAGGCTAAACAGGTTTACGTATTTTAGTCTTCCTTCCTTTTCATGGCCATTGGTATCAAAACTGTTCCAGAGCCTCCATCGGTTCATCGGATAGATGGACATCTTTGCTGTCGTTTCCGGGCTTTTTGTTTGAATATAACCGTATAGTTGTTTATTGATGTTTGCAATATTGGCATTGGGTTCGGCTTCCACATAAGTGATGATGCCGTTAGATCCCCAGTCTTTCATCCATTCATTCTGATTTTCTAAAATCTGGAATGGAGCCAGCCAGTTGAAACGTAAAGAAACGTTTTCAGGAAGATCTTTCACTACGCCGGTAATGATATAATCCTGTTTGTTGCTTACTTTAAGAGATTTGCCCAGCACGTCAGTTGTGCCAAAAAATTTATTGGCCATGGTTTCTGTTACCACCAGCGAGTATAATTGATCAAATGCAGTTTTGGCATTACCCTTAATAAACTTCAGTTGAAACATGATGAAAAAAGGTGAATCCACATAGCAGCCGTAGTCGTAGATGCTTTTATCTCCCACAGAAAAAAGTAATTGATCGGACCAGGAGCTTCGTGCCGTATTTTTTATCCCGGGGATTTCAGCTTTTATTGCGCCGGCCATCGGCCCTGGTGTGGCATCAAATGTAAAGGTAGTACCGTCATAAGTTTGCTGATCTTTTACTATATACAAATTGTCACGGTTGGTAAAGTAGTGGTTGTAGGTCAGTTCATCTTCCACCCATAAAAAGATCAGGGCAGTGCAGGCAATACCAATGGCCAGGCCGAAAATATTCAGGAAACTATATGTTTTGTTTTTCCAGAGATTGCGGAACGTGGTTTTAATATAATTTTTAAACATGGCTATACTTTTTCAATGAAATCCCCGGCTTACAACCTTGGAGATTTGTTTTATTATACCATAATGTTTTCTAATACCGTTTGTCCGTCCAGCATCCGTATGATACGATGGCTATACCGGGCATCATGCTCGGAGTGGGTCACCATTACTATTGTGGTTCCCTGTTCGTTCAGATCGGTGAGCATTTCCATTACCTCATTACCGTTATGCGAATCCAGATTTCCGGTGGGCTCATCTGCAAGGATCAGCTTAGGCTTGTTCACTACTGCTCTGGCAACAGCCACACGTTGTTGCTGACCGCCGGATAATTGTTGAGGATAATGATTGCGGCGATGCATGATCTGCACTTTATCCAAAACTTCATCCACCCGCTTCTTCCTTTCTGATGATTTGACGCCGGTATAAATAAGAGGTAACTCTACATTTTCAAAAACGGTGAGTTCATCAATCAGATTGAAACTCTGGAATACAAAACCGATATTGTGTTTCCGGAGATCGGCTCTTTTTCTTTCATTGAACTTTGCCACTTCTATACCATTGAAGATGAAACTGCCGGCATCAGGATCATCCAACAGGCCGAGAATATTAAGCAAAGTAGATTTTCCGCAACCGGAGGGGCCCATTACCGCAACAAATTCGCCGTCTTTCACTTCCATTGAAAGTTTGTTTAAAGCGATGGTTTCCACTTCTTCCGTTCTGTAGATTTTTTCGAGGTCTTTGATCTTTATCATTATGTTTTATTTAAGGTGAATGTTTGATATGAAGTTTAAAGATTGAATACCAAATGATGAAATGGCGAAAACTCAAAGGCCATCCCATTATTATTTTCTTTTATTTCCGGCAATTGAACGGCGGATTTTTTTATGATGCAACCGGTCTTATTCCCACATTTGACGGCGTATTGTTTTGCTGAAGTGATTACACTCAGGGAGCAGATCACAATGAGCAGGTAAAATATTTTTTGTTTCATGGCTATATTTTTAGGCCTCACAGGTTTAAAGATTGAATATTTTTATTTTTTTAATACCAGTTCCTGCATGTTTCCATAATTCTCATAACTTGAAGTGACCACTTTGTCGCCGGGTTTTAAACCACTCAGTACTTCATAATAATCCGGGTTTTGCCTGCCCAGTTGTATATCCACTTTATAAGCGGTATTTCCATTATCACTTACTTTGAAAACCCAATTGCCACCGGTTTGCTGATAGAAACCGCCTTTAGCCAAAAGCAATGCTTCGGTTTCATCGCTTAATGCCAGCCGGATCTGTAAGGTTTGTCCGCGGCGGATCCCTTTCGGCACATCACCCACAAAAGCCATATCCACCTGGAAACGGCCGTTGGTTACCTGCGTATAAACTTTTATGATCTTCAGCTTATAATCTTTATCAGCAAAAGTGAACTCACCCATCAGCCCGGTATAAATGCGGGAGATATAATGCTCATCAATATCCACTCTTACTTTGAAACCATCCAGCACATCTATTTGGCCCAATCGTTCTCCTTTGTTTTTCGATTGGCCGATCTCTGCATCCAGTGACGTGAGCTGTCCGTCAATCGGCGCTCTTACAATCAGGTCACCTACTTTTTTTCTGAAAAGAGTTAATGCATCCTGCGATCCCTGGTAGGATTGTTTTGCCTGCTCCAGTTGTTGATTATTGGTAAGGGAATCCTGTTTCAGCAGTTGCTGAGTCAGTTCTTTCTTTTGCAGGTAATAATTATAATCGTTTTCCGCTTTTTTGAATTCCTGCAGGCCTATTGCTTTTTGCTGGTATAAACTTTTATCCAGGTTGTAGATCCTTTCTGCTTCTTTCAAAGCGCTTTCCACATCAGTCATCTGGTTTAGCTTCGACACAGTATTTTGCTGAGCGGCATTGCGGGCAATCTGCATTTGCGTGAGTGTATTATATACATTTGACTGTTGCGATAACAAGTTCAACTCAAGATCAGTATTGCTTAGCCGTAAAATCGGGTCTCCTTTTTTCATGATAGCGCCGTCTTCCACATATTTTTCTTCCACACGGCCGCCTTCCAGGGCATCGAGATAAATAGTGGTCAGCGGCATCACCACGCCATTCACGGGAATGAATTCCTGGAACGGGCCTTTCTTTACTTCACTAATGGTGATGCGATCCAGGTCCACGTTCAGCTTGCTTTTACCGGAAGTAAAATAATAACTGGCGGCAGCCAGCAGAACTATTGCAGCAATACCGGCAATGGTCAATATTCTTTTTCTGTTCCATTTCTTTTTTGCAATTACTCTGTCCACAGTGTTGATGTTTAATTTTTTGCCCTTTAATTAAACGACCCGAACATGGCTAAGGTTACGGGTCGTTTTTTTTATTTACACAAGATATCGGTACTTTCATTAGAAGAATATGCCAAAGTCCTGCTCACTGATTAACAGCCCTTTGCATAAAATAACTTTATTGCAATGACCGTAACCGAACGAATAGTGTTCGGTTTTGATACACTTTTCTAATTGTTGTTTTTATAAAAAATTAGTTGCCACAACTTTGTAATTATGGTATAATTGCAGCCATACAGGAAGAAAATCAAATGATAAAAGAATATGCTGCTGAAAAATGCTTCCATATTGGTGGTGGATGATGATCCGGATGTACTCACTGCTGTACGTCTTTTATTGAAGACCGAAGCAAAAGAAGTGATGACGGAGAAAAACCCCGAGAATCTTCGCTGGCATTTATCAAAAGACAAGTTTGACCTGGTATTGCTGGATATGAATTTTACCAGCCCGGTCAATACGGGCAATGAAGGTATTTTCTGGCTGAACGAGATCAAAAAAATGAAGTCAGATGCTTCGGTGGTCATGATCACAGCCTATGGTGATATTGATCTTGCCGTACGATCCCTGAAAGAAGGCGCTGCTGATTTTGTAGTAAAGCCCTGGCACAATGAAAAATTGCTTGCCATCATCAGGGAAACATTGAGGAGAAAAAGTGATAAGACGGCTGTCCGGCCTTCTCTTCAGGCAGGTTCTGTCATTGGAAAAGAACTGATCGGTGAATCGGAAGCGATGCAGGAAATATTTTTGAAAATTGAAAAGATCGCACCTACGGATGCGAACATTTTAATTCTTGGAGAAAACGGAACGGGTAAAGACCTGATCGCAAAAGCCATTCATCAGCAGTCATTGCGTGCCCATAAACCGTTTGTGAAAGTGGATGTGGGTGCATTGACTGAAACTTTGTTTGAGAGTGAACTGTTCGGGCATAAGAAAGGAGCGTTCACCGATGCAAGAGAAGACCGTGTCGGACGGTTTGAATCGGCCAATGGCGGAACATTGTTTTTAGATGAGATCGGGAATATTCCCCTGCACCTGCAGGCAAAGCTGCTGAGTGTATTGCAAAACCGGCAGGTGATTAGATTAGGGAGTAATGAACCCGTTCCTATTGATATCCGGCTGATCTGCGCCACCAACCTTCCGTTACAGGAATTGGCCAATGAAAGCCGATTTAGAAAAGACCTGATCTACCGGATCAACACGGTGGAGATTGTCATGCCCCCGTTGAGAAAAAGGGGGAACGATATAATTTTACTGGCAAAACATTTCAGCAGGATATATAGTGGCAAATACATGAAGCCCTTAAAAGAGTTTGGACCGAAAGCATTGGAGAAACTGATGAGCTATCATTTTCCCGGCAATGTGCGGGAGTTGCAATACACTGTAGAACGGGCGGTGATCATGTCTGATAATGATATATTAAAAGACAGTGACCTGATCTTTTCTCCTATTGAATCTCAATCCTCATTGGATACAGAATCTGCCGGATTCAAACTGAGCGCTATTGAAAAGAGCACCATACTCAAAGTGATCGAAAAACACAATGGTAATATCACCAGGGCAGCCAAAGAGCTGGGACTGACACGAACTGCTTTGTACAGGAGATTAAGCAAATATGACATTTAGAAATTTTGAATGGAGGATACTGATCAGGGTGTTGCTCATGTTTGCAACACTTTTTGCTGCTGCATTGCTGTTGGTAAAAGGCCAATACATTTATCTGCTGATCATTCTTCCGGTGGTTGTTTACCTGGTTGTTGAGATGTTTCGTTTTCAGCGTAAAATAAAAGAAGAACTGGATCAGTTTGTAGATTCAATTCATTACAGGGATTTCTCCCGTCATTTTGATGTGAAGCATGCACCTGCTGAAGTACAACCGCTGCGAAAAGGTTTTAATGAGATCAATTCTACACTCAAAGTGATGAGTAAAGAAAAAGAAACGCAATACCAATATGTACAAAAGATCCTTGAATTAGTAGATACCGGCATTCTTTCTTATATGGAGTCAACCGGTGAAGTGATCTGGATGAATGAATCATTGAAAAGGATGCTGCAGCTGCCCTATCTTAAAACCATTTACTCTTTGAGTAAGAGAGATCCGGAATTGTATGATGAAGTCATTACGTTAAGGCCCGGGGAAAGTAAGGTGGCTACGGCCCACCAGGAAAGAAATTCATTCCGGATATTATTGTCTGCTACGGCTTTTCAAACGGAAGGTAATAAGTTCAAGCTGATCGCCTTTCAGAATGTAAGTGAAGCGCTGGATGAAACCGAATCAAAAGCATGGCAAAAATTGCTGAGTGTGCTGACCCATGAGATCATGAATTCGGTAGCTCCGATTTCGTCGTTGGCAGAAACATTGAAACATCGCCTGCAGCAATCTGCTGCGATGCTGAGTAATGAATCCGGTTCTGTAGATGACCTTGAACTGGGAATTGAAACTATTAAAAGAAGAAGTGATGGCTTATTGAAATTTGCCGAGACATACCGTAACCTGAATAAGATCACCAGGCTGAACCTGAAGAGAGTGTATGTCAGGGATATTTTTGAAAACCTGACGCAACTGATGCAGCCTACCCTGGAGCAGAAGCATATTGAGCTGGAGACAATTTTAAAAGACACGGATATTTCGCTGGAAGTGGATACCGACCTGCTGGAGCAGGTATTAATCAACCTGGTGCTGAATGCAATCGAAGCTGTAAAAGAAAAACCGGAACCAAGAATTACTTTATCTGCTTATACTTCCGGCAATCATAAAACGATCATCAAAGTAGCCGACAACGGTTATGGAATACCTGCTGACCTGATGGATAAAATATTCATACCCTTTTTCAGCACCCGGAAAAACGGTAGCGGTATCGGCTTGAGTTTATGCAAGCAGATCATGCTGCTGCACAAAGGAAATATCCATGTGCAAAGTGTGGAAGGAGAGGGCACGGCCTTCCTGCTTCTGTTTGGAAATTAAAAAACATCTGTTTGCATACCAGGAAAGGCATAAATAGTTTTTAAATCCGGTTCATAGCCTCCTGTCTGACGGGTCTATTTGAAATTTTTCGGGTGTACTATGTCCAGGAAGAGCGGTAGTTTTATTGATTCATGAAATGTATCTGAGAAAAGCCCGGGAAATATTCTGAAAATAATCTTCTAACTTCATCCGGTAGAAAACAAGCTCAATTTTAAGTTTGGATTTAATTGAAAAAATCAGGCAGAATGAAAATTTATAAAACATTGTCCGGCATCATCGTTGAATCGGACGGTAAGTATTACCCGGTAAAAGATCATGATTGGGATACTTTTATCAATGATGATGATCTTTCTGGTAAATTACAAAAGAGCATTCAAAGCTCCGTTCCGATGGATAATGGTGAACAGGCTATCAGTACGGGATTGGCAGCACCGATCGGCAGCCAGGAACTGTGGGCATGCGGCGTCACCTATTTACGGAGTAAGATCGGGAGGCAGGAAGAATCCAAACAGGCCGGCGGCGGTGATTTTTATGCAAGGGTATATGAAGCCGAACGTCCTGAAGTTTTTTTTAAATGCACGCCGCACCGGGTGGTGGGCCATGGCGGCAAGGTAAGGATCCGGAAAGACTCAACCTGGAATGTGCCGGAGCCGGAACTGACCCTGCTGGTCACTTCCTCAGGGAAGATCATTGGTTATACTATCGGCAATGACATGAGCAGCCGCAGTATTGAAGGAGAAAACCCGTTGTACCTGCCGCAGGCAAAAACCTATGACGGTTGCGTTGCACTGGGCCCCTGTATTTATGTCAACGAGAATGATCAGGGTATTCATGGCTCTATTCATCTTGATATTTTTCGTGATGATAAAAAAGTGTTTGAAGGAAAGATCGGAATGGACCAGATGAAAAGAACACACGAAGAGCTGGTTTCTTTTGTTTACCGTGAATGTTCTTTTCCTCACGGGAGCCTGATCATGACGGGGACCGGAATTGTTCCTCCCAATGATTTTACTTTGCATCCGGGTGATGAGATCCGTATCAGCATTGATGAGATCGGCACGCTGATCAATGGGGTTGAGCAGGGAAGTAAGATTCTGATTTCTTAAATTAAAAGAATAGTAAACTTAAAGCTCTGTAGTTAATAGTTTGCGTTATGCATGAATCCTCGTTTCTGTAAACCAAAGTAGTACCGGTATTCAAGGCGAAATTTGATCTTATTATCAATAAAAAAATGTACGGGAAAAAAATTAGCAGGTGAAGGAATGGGTTCCTGCTTTGGAATTTTGAATCCTGAAAATTTAATTCAACTTTATAGCAAGGTACAACCCGGAAGAGCAGAAACTAAAATTACACCCCGCTGAATTTTGTAAACCCACCGTCCACAACAAGCTCGATACCGGTTACGAAAGATGATGCGTCGCTTAGTAAATAAATCAAAGCTCCTTTCAAATCATTGGGAACGCCGAATTTTTTAAACGGAGTATGTTGTAAAATTGCGTTGGCCCTGTCTTTGTACGTGCCGTCTTCATTGGTGAGAAGGGTTTTGTTTTGCTTCGTAAGAAAAAAACCCGGTGTGATAGCATTTACTCTGATAGCGCTGCCGTGACGATTGGCCGTTTCTACGGCAAACCATTTTGTATAAATATCAATGGCGGCTTTACCCATGCTGTACCCTAAAACTTTTGTAAGCGCATTTTTAGAACTTACCGAAGAAATATTTATAATACTTCCTTTGCCGGTTTGGGCAATGGCAGATCCAAACACCTGCGAAGGGATAATGGTTCCCCATAAATTTAATACCAATGCTTTTTTCATTCCTTCAATGTTCATGGAAAAAATATCCTGGTCATGTTCTACCACAGCTTCCGGCACATTACCACCTGCGGCATTAACCAGGCCATCAATATGTCCAAAACGATTCAGTATTTTTTCACGGGCGGCAATCAATTCTTTTTCATCAAGCACATTTGCAGCTAATCCCATGGCGCTGCCGCCATGGGCAATGATTTCATTTGCCCTCTCTGTACATTGTTTTTCGTTCAGATCGGATACGATCACCGTGCCGCCTGCTTCTGCTATGGCATCCGTAAAGGCAGTGCCTAATACACCGGCTCCCCCGGTTACAATAATTACTTTCCCGTTTAAGCTAAAAAGATTTTCAGTTGCCATTGTTAAGTTGTTTAAAGTGAATTAATTTATTTTTCTATCGCCCGGTCTAAATGCACATACCCTCCATCTACATGAATGAGCTGCCCGGTAGTATGACTGCTTTTTTCTGATAATAGAAAGGCAGCTGTGTTCGCAATTTCTTCTGCAGTGGTCATTCTTTTTCCGAAAGGAATATTTTGAGTTATGGCATTTAGTTTTTGAGCAGGATGCTCAAATGTACTGATCCATTTTTCATATAAAGGGGTAAAACATTCAGCCACGATAATGGCATTGACCCGGATGCCATGTGGCAACAATTCCACAGCCCATTCCCTCGTAAGCGCATTTCTTCCTCCGTTTGCAGCAGCATAGGCTGAAGTATTTCCCTGACCTGTCTCCGCTGTTTTGGATCCGATATTCACAATCGCTCCTTTTGTTTTTATAAGCGATGGAAGTAAATAATGTGCCATCAGGTAATAATGAATCAGGTTTTTGTGGAGCGATGCTACAAATTTTTCATAACTGCCGCCGGCAAGCCCTACTCCGTCATTGATCCCGGCATTATTTACCAATCCATGTATTAAATCAAATTGACTGCGTATATATGCACTGGTTTTTTTGCAACCTTCGGGTTCTGAAAGATCAGTTGTATAAAAATATGCTTTGCCTCCAAACCCTGCAATTTCCTCTACGGCATTTATATTGTCTCTTTCATTTCTGCCCACGATAATTGGAATTGCGTTTTCAATTGCAAGCACTTTACATATTCCCAATCCGATACCTTTGGCGCCGCCGGTCACAATGATAAGCTTGTCTTTTAATTGCAGATCCATAGTGATTCATTTTTTTGTAAACTAATTAATAATGATGATAGTAGTTTTCTTCGGGCCGTGTGCACCAATTACAAGGCTTTGTTCGATATCAGCTGTTTTTGACGGGCCTGCTATAAAAACTCCAAAACCTGAAGCTGCTGTATCAATTTTTTGATATGCCTGGTGCATTGTATCAACAATATTTTCCCGCTCAATGACAAGGTACAGGTGTTCACAGATAAAAGGTAATAACCGGTTTTGCATCTGTTCCTCTGTCACCCATACTGCTCCATTTTCTGCTACTGCCACCAAACCTTTAATGAAAGCAATCTCAACACCTGCTAAATTTTCGGCGGACAAAGAAGGCAATTGATTATTTACATCATCAATTTCGGGAATTGTATTTACAATTTTTTTCCCGGCAGCTTGCAAATTTTTATACAACGTGTTGATTGCTGCATACCCATAAAATTCCAGTACTTCAGCGACAACATTTTGGAGCGCCTTAATGAATTGGGCCTGTTTATCCGCATAGTGAATCGTATCATCAAAACGGAGAACCGGTAAGCTTTCTGATGCCGGTTTATTTTCAGCTATCTTTTTTAATATGTTGCTTCTTGAATTCACTTTTCTGTTTTTGTATATACCATTGCCTGAAACTTTTTTTTGGAGCTTCCGGCATTTCTCTCTGGCGATACCAGGGGTTCAGTTTGTTTTTTACGATAAAAGGAAAATATTTCAACGTCATTCTGAAAACATTTCCCGAAAACCTGTAAACGTTTGGATGAGATAATATATAAGCCATCACTTTCATGCTGAGTGATTTTGTTTTCCCGGCGTAACCTTCTTTGGAGATTTGTTGCCGCCATATCCAAAGCTGATTATGAATATCAATTTTTACAGGGCAAACATTAGAACAGCTTCCGCAAAGAGTGCAGGCAAATGGAAGATCTGCATTTGCTTTGATATCCGTGTTAGGATTCAAGATGGAACCGATCGGCCCGGCAACAATGCTGTGATAAGAATGCCCTCCAGTTTTTCTATAAACGGGGCAAGTATTAAAGCAGGCAGCACAGCGAATACATTTCAGTGAATTTCGAAAATTATTATTTCCTAACAAGCGGGTGCGGCCATTATCAACGATTACGATATGCATCTGTTGTCCCTTTCGTGGACTGGTAAAATGGCTGGAGTAAGTTGTAATGGCCTGACCGGTTGCACTTCTTGCCAGCAGCCGGAGAAAGATAGAAAGATGTAAAGTCTCAGGAATTATTTTTTCAATTCCCATGCAGGCAATATGTACTGCTGCCCCGTGTACTCCCATATCGGCATTTCCTTCGTTGGTGCAGATAACAATGCCACCTGTTTCTGCAATGGCAAAATTTACACCCGTGATGGCTAATTTACTTTTTATAAAAATATTTCTTAAGTGATGCCTTGCTGCTGTGGTTAAATATTTTGGATCGTTATTATTTTTTTCTGTTTGAATGTGCTGGTGAAATGTATCGCTGACATCTTTCTTTTTTAAATGAATGGCAGGTAACACAATATGGCTGGGATGCTCTTTGCGAAGCTGGATAATCCATTCCCCTAAATCCGTATCAGTAACCTGCAATCCTTTGTCCTGAAGATATTCATTCAAATGGCATTCTTCTGTCAGCATGCTTTTACTTTTCACCATGCTGCTGATGCCGGTTTGTTTTATTATTCCGTAAATGATTTCATTATGTTCCGCTGCATTTGCCGCCCAATGAACCTGTATGCCATTGGCATTCGCATTTTTTTCAAATACTGTTAAGTAATGATCGAGATTGGAAAGAGTGTGTGCTTTGATTTGCGATGCCCATTGCCGGAGCGTTTCCCATTCTGGAATCTGGCTGCTGGCGTAGTCTCTTTTTTTTCTGACCATCCACAAGGTTTCATCATGCCAGTCGGTACGGTCGTTATCTGCAATAAAATTTTTTGATAATATGGAATGAACCGGTTTACCCATTTGTTCCGCTGTTTAATATTTCTGCAATATGAATGGTTTTCACACGGCTTTTATTTCTTTTTAAAATTCCTTCTAAATGCATCAGGCAGCTTACATCATACCCGGTGATGTAGTCCACATTGTTTGTTTCAAAATCCCTGATCCGGTCTTTCCCCATTTTTACACTTGCTGCTTCTTCATACACACAGAAAGTACCTCCAAAGCCACAGCAATCATCAACTCGCTGCGGCATAAAGAGGTCAATTCCGGCGACTTCATTTAAAAGTTGTAATGGTTTTGAAAACGAAGGTTCATTGATCTCACTCATAGATGATAAATGCAATCCCCGCTGCCCGTGGCAGCTCGTAAGAAAACCAACTTTGTATGGAAAAGAAGCCGTTAAGTTTTTCGGTTTGAGTACGTCAGTAATAAATTCGCTAAGTTCATAGATATGTGATTTGATTTTTTCGGCTTTGGATTGACGGGTTTTGCTTTGCAAATGCTCTTTCACATGCAATGTGCAACTGCCGGAAGGGCAAACGATATAACCTGCATCTGAAAAATTATTTATAAAATTCTCGTTGCATTTATTGCTCAGGCTATAAAAACCGCTGTTTGCTAATGGCTGCCCGCAGCAGGTTTGTTGCAGTGGATAGCTGACGGAGCAACCCAATTTTTGCAGAAGCTCCAGGGTAGCAACTGCCACATTGGGATAAAGCTGATCAATATAACAAGGTATAAATAAAGTAACCTCCATAATCTTTTCAAGAATATATTTTGAAAAAATTATAGTTTAAAAGTTAGCTAAACCCTGTCGCTATTTATCCTGTTTAGAGTAATAAATTCTTTCATCGGTGTTTTAATTCATAATGTTTTCAGGTACATAGTTTATGTATTTAATTTTACAAATCCACCATCTATTAAATAATCACACCCGGTAATAAAAGAAGCCTCATTGCTGGCGAGGAATAATGCAAGTGTGGCTACTTCTTCGGGTTTACCCATTCTGCCAATGGGTTGGGTTTTTGAAAGTGTTTCAAAAATTTCGGGTTCCCTCCCAGGGTAAGTGTTTTTAATAAACCCATCAACAAAAGGAGTGTGTATCCTGGCAGGTGAAATTGAATTACAACGGATTCCTTCATGGATATAATCTTTTGCCACCGATAACGTCATTGCGGCAACGGCGCCTTTAGCTGCTGAATAAGCAAACCGATCGGCTAAACCAACCCATGCGGCAATAGATGCCATATTAATAATGACTCCACCACCGGATTCTATTAAGTGAGGAATGGCAGCATGAAGGCAATTATAAACGCCCTTCACATTAATATTGAGAATACGGTCAAAATCAATTTCAGTAGTAGTTGTTGCTTTTCCAATATGCGCAATACCTGCATTATTAATCAGGATATTGAAATTTCCGATCCCCTCAAATATTTTTATAACTTCTGACTGATTTGCGACATTGCAAAGATGAGCAATTGCCAAACCACCTTCATTTTTAATTTGACTAACAGTTTCTTCGGCGTTTTCAGAATTGGTATCAAGGATAATCACAGAGGCACCTTGTTGTGCAAACAACAGAGATATTGCTTTACCAATGCCACTGCCACCTCCGGTAATAACTGCTTTTTTATTTTTAAGGGAGAATAAATTTGGCATGAGTAAAAAATTAAAATTTATGTGATCCGGAAAATAGAGATGAAGAATTATTCATTACTGGTTATGTTATTGATAAACGGGTTTTACTTTATGCCCTTTTAATGCAAAAAATAATACAAAACCAAAACAAAGCAAGGGCACAACATAGCCGTGTTGAATATTCCCGGTGTAATCAGAAATTAATCCTAACAAGGGCGGTAATAATGCTCCGCCGACAATTGACATGACTATCAGGCTAGAGCCCGGCTTTGTAAACTTTCCAAGATCTTTGATACCTAAAGAAAAAATGGTTGGAAACATAATAGACATGAAAAAAGATATTAAGATCAATGCATATACTACTATCATTCCTTTTGCAGCAATAGCAATGATGCAAAGAAGTATATTTAGAAACGCATAGATAGCAAGCAGCCGTTCTGCTTTAATATATTTCATTAAAAAAGTGCCGATAAACCGTCCCAGCATAAATGCAAGGCCATAGCCTAATCCCAGGAAATTTGCAGCTGTTTTCTCATCCATACCGGCACTTGTTCTTGCCATTTTTATGAAAAAGCTTCCTACACAAACCTGTGCGCCCACATAAAAGAATTGTGCGATTACTGCCCAGGAGAGATGAGAATACCTGAATGCCTGTAAGGGCTTAAAAGAGTGTTTTTCTTTTTCTTCTTTTATGTCCGGAAGTTTCGCTGCTAAAAATAAAATTGCAACTAATAGTACCGTCATGCCAATAACCAGGTAAGGTACTTTTACGCTTTCTGCTTCTGAGCTGAGATAAACCTTCAGCGCTTCGGGAGATAAAGCCTTATAATCTTCAGTGCTTAACTCTTTCCCTGATAATATAAATGCTCCCCCGATCATTGGGGCAATCAATACAGCCAGGCCGTTAAATGATTGAGCAAAATTGAGCCTTTGCGTAGCAGTTTCCGGGGGACCAATTAATGTAGTATATGGATTGGCGGCGGTTTCTAAAAAGGTCAGTCCGCTTGCGATAATAAACAAAGCGCCAAGGAAGAAAATATATTGATGTGTATCAGCAGCAGGCAAAAAAAGAAAGCTGCCTATACAAAATAAAAATAACCCGCTAACTATCCCGGTTTTATAACCATAGTTACGGATAAAATACCCGGCAGGTAAAGCCATCAGAAAATAGGCGATGAAAACCGCAGAGTCTATCAACGAAGATTGAAGATCGTTTAATTGGAATGCTTTTCTTAAATGCGGTATCAGTATCGGGTCAAGGTTGTGTATGAAGCCCCAGAAGAAAAAAAGGCTCGTGACCAGAATGAGAGGAAAAATATTAGTTTGAATATTTAAGGTGACAGCCGGATTTCTTTTTGAAGTGGGGGAGACTAAAGGCATAAAAAAGCAATTGAAAATGGTTACTGTTTTTTCAGGATTTGAATTTTACTTTACAAAATACCGGTTGGCGTATTGGCAATATGGGACATGAAGATCATCTTCAAATATTTTGTCAATCGAAAAACTCAGGGATCCCCAAAACATTTTATTTTATTATCGGTGAAAAGATAGTACATTCGTGTACGTACACAAATTTAGAAAATTACTTTTAATGTATTAAGGGGTGAGAAAAATACTTTAAGAGGTTAAATTTTTATTTCACCAGACTAATGTTAGTATAATTATGGCAGTCCCGGAAATTAAAGAAACCCGAAAACACCAGTCTCCTGAAATTATAAGAGCAAAATCGTTTGATTCTGGTTTCCCGTTATCTCATGACACATATAATGGGATTACGGTCGCTTCTGACGGAAGGATATATTATATATTGTGTTCGGTAGATGTTGATGAGGGAGGAAAAATGTATTGCTTTGACCCGGAAACTGAAAAAATTAAGTATTGCGGGGATCTTACTGAAATGTGCGGAGAAAAAAATACCAAGTCCATACCACAGGGTAAAAGTCATGTACCTTTTACGGAATACGGCAAAAAATTATATTTTTCAACACATATTGGGTATTATACAAATATTGAAGGAATGGATAAAATGGGAATACCTCCGGTTGGATATTTGCCTTATCCCGGCGGGCATTTGCTCGTTTATGATATGGAAACCGGTGGTGTTGAAGATCTGGCAAAAGTGCCACATAAGGAAGGTGTTTTAACTATGAGCATGGATACTGAAAGAATGATCATATATGGAATTACCTGGCCGTCGGGATATTTTTTCAGATTTGATTTAAAGAAAAATGAAATGAAAGATTTTGGCTTGATTTCGTTAGAGGGTGAAAATGGCCAGGGACAAACTTTCAGGACCTTATGCCGCTGTATTCCTATAAACCCTGAAAACGGTGATGCCTGGTTCTCTACTTCAGAAGGCGATATATATAAGTGCACACCGGGCGGCACTGAATTGATATTATTAACGGAAGATAATTTGAGAAAAGATTATTTTGGGCAATATGATCCTGCTTCGCCGGGGCATATGGGCTATAACTGGAGGCAGGTTGCATGGCATAATAACAGTAAATGCTTTTATGGAATACATGGCAACTCGGGCTACTTATTTAAATTTGATCCGGAAAAAAAGAGTATTGAACTAGTTGAACGATTGACATCACGCCCTTCAAAACGAAGCGGAATGTTCGATCAATTCAGTTATGGATATCTTGGTTTTTACCTTGACAATGAAAGAGAAACTATTTATTACTTAACCGGGGCGCCCATATATAAGAACGGAAGAAGGGTTGCTGGTAAAGCTAATACTGCAAAGGGGGAAGCCAAGGGCCTGGAAGACCTGCATCTTGTCACCTTTAACATTACAAGAAATGAATATAAAGATCATGGGGCCATCAAACTTGAGAATGGAGAAAGTCCGCTCTATGTGAATTCTATAGCTGTTGGTAAGAATGGTTATATTTATTTTATGGGGAGAATTATGGAAAATAATACGATCCGGAGAGACTTAATCAGAATACCTGATCCTTTATTTAAACCAGAATAAGCAATGGAAAAGAGCAAGTATTCCAGGTTAGAGTTTATGAAAAAAGCAGCAATGGCCGGTATGGGCATAAGCCTACTGCCATCTTTGGTTTCCTTCTCAAGAAGAGAAAAGAAGACATTCATAACAGGGAAAAGGGTTGGCATTATTGGCTTAGATACATCACATAGTTCCACCTTTACAAGACTGCTCAATGATCCTGAAGAGAATGCAGATTTTTTAGGTTATAAAGTAATAGCTGCATGTCCCAGGGGCAGCATGGATATTAAGTCCTCGGTTAACCAAATTCCGGGTTGTACAGAAAAAGTTAAAAAGTATGGAGTTGAAATTGTAAACTCAGTAGATGAACTTTTGACAAAAGTAGATGTGGTGTTACTTAATACAAATGATGGAAGGTTACATCTGGAGCAGGCAATTCAGGTTATAAAGGCAGGTAAACCTGTTTTTGTTGATAAGCCTTTCGCAGCTTCTTACAAAGATGCAGTAGCAATTTTTAGATTTGCACATGAAAATAAGGTGCCTGTTTTTACATCATCTTCAATACGATACCTGAGTGCAGCACAGGAGGTAGTTGCCGGGAAAGTGGGGAAAGTATTAGGAGCAGATACTTTTAGTCCTGCCATATTGGAAAAAACTCATCCGGATCTCTACTGGTATGCAATACATGGAGTAGAATTATTATTTACTGTGATGGGTACCGGTTGCGTAAAAGTAAGCCGGTATCAAACCAATGATACAGAGTATGTCGTAGGTATTTGGAAGGATGGTAGGATCGGTGCCTTCAGAGGAACAAGGTCAGGGGAACATCAATATGGTGGCATTGCTTTCGGAGAAAAAGGGAATATTGTCTTAGGCCCATCCGAAGGTTATAAAGCTTTGGTAATGGCTATTGTGAACTTTTTCGAAACAGGAATTCCGCCGGTAAGGGAAGAGGAGACTCTGGAAATTTTTGCATTTATGGATGCGGCTGATCGAAGTAAAAAGAAAAATGGTAAAGCAGTGAATTTGCGTTCTGTTGTAAATGATCTTGCATAGAGGGTTCATTGAAAATCCAATAACCATCAGGCTGATTTTTCATTTTTGAGCAAAGAAGCTTTTCCATTAGTTGGGCATTAAATCTTTGAGTTTTTGATTAAGTGTTTATAAAGCGGACAATTTTTTTCTTCAATATTTATTGATCTCCCGTTAGTAGGAGTTACCCCTGATTTTACTGAGAATTTAAAATATTTACTTTTTATGGTCAAAACACTGAATGCAGAAAATTTAAAAGTGAAGATATATGAGACAGGAGAGTTGCTGGGTAAAAGCGCAGCTGAAGAGGTGATATTAAGAATAAAAGAATTGCTGAAACAAAAGCGTCATGTAAATATGCTGTTTGCAGCAGCGCCATCACAAAATGAGTTTTTATTTCATTTAACAAGGAAAAGAGAACTGGAGTGGGATAGAATTAATGCCTTCCATATGGACGAGTATTTAGGATTGCCGGAGAAAGATGAACGGCGCTTTGGAAACTTTTTAAAATCAAAACTTTTTGATCATATTCCATTTGCTTCTGTCAACTATATTAACGGAAATGCTGTTGACCCGGATGATGAATGCAAAAGGTATGGCTTGTTGTTGAAAGAAAACCCATTGGATATTGCTTGCATGGGTATTGGGGAAAACGGACATCTGGCTTTTAATGACCCTCCGGTTGCTGATTTTGGAGATCCGCATGATGTTAAGATAGTCAGATTGGATGAACGGTGCCGCCAGCAACAAGTCAATGACGGTTGTTTTAAAAATATTGATGAAGTTCCCGGAAAAGCTATTACATTGACAATTCCTTCTTTGATACGTGCAGGGTTTATATATTGTGTTGTACCTGGAGAAAGAAAATCAGAAGCAGTATTCAATACTATTCATGCGACAATCAGTGAGCAAACCCCTTCCACAATTCTGAGGACTCATTCCCATGCTGTTTTGTACATTGATTCAGGTAGTGCCGGGAAGCTGAACAGGGCTGATTAGGGGAGTGAAAGCCATGATTTTAGGACGTTTACTTGTACATAATTGATGTGAGTTCCGATAAAACCTTAAATGACAAGAATATCATGTTTTCATTCTTCCTGAAAAAAACAAAAAAAATAATTTAAAAGTCCGGATCTTTTCATACATTCGTGTACGTTAACGAAAAATAAATTCTTAATTGAAGTAAATGTTCTACAGGGAGGGGTTTTAAAAATTAAAGCAGTTTGAGAGCATCATATAGCAATTACAATCGAATCCGTCCCTGGAAAGGGACGGATTATTTTAAAATGCAACTGTACCAATTTATAAAATGAATATTTTATTGCAACAAAAATATAAAGCACTTTTAATGCCTTCCAGTGATTTGGTTGATGATATAAGTCGGTTGAAAGGAGATATACTGATTCTTGGAGCAGGAGGTAAAATGGGGCCTGCATTATCAAAACTTGCAGTTGATGCAATTAAAAAGGCAGGAATAAATAAAACTGTTACCGCAGTTGCCCGGTTTTCTGATGAGGGATTACAGCAAGAACTGGAACGCTATGGAATAAAAACTATTGTAGCTGATTTGCTGGATGATGAGCAGTTAGAAAGCCTTCCTCAGGCAGAGAATATTATTTATATGGCGGGGATGAAGTTCGGAACTGCAGGTAATGAACCACTGACCTGGGCAATGAACTCGTATTTGCCTGGCAGGGTTGCAGAAAAATACAAATACTCCCGGATTGTTGTGTTTTCGACAGGTAATGTCTATCCGTTGGTCCCTGTTGTGATGGGAGGGGCTACAGAAGAATTTCCTGCTGCCCCTGTTGGCGAATATGCTCAATCCTGCCTGGGGAGGGAAAGATTATTTCAGTTTAATGCAAAAAAATATAATACGCCTGTTTTAATCTTCCGCCTGAATTACGCAAACGATGTCACTTATGGTGTTTTAGTTGATATTGCAACATCTGTAAAAGCAGGAACACCTGTTGATTTACGCACCGGCTGTGTTAATGTTATCTGGCAAAAGGATGCAAACGAAATAGCGCTACGTTGCCTGCATCATTGTATTGTCCCTGCAAAAATTTTAAATGTTACGGGACCTGAGATATTATCGGTAAGATGGATTGCAGAAGAGTTTGGGAAAATATTTAATAAAAAACCGGAATTTATTAACCAGGAGGAGCATACTGCTTTATTGGGTAATGCAGCAGAATCCTTTCGTCTTTTTGGTTATCCACGATTTTCTGTAAAAGCAATGTTACAAATCATTGCTGAATGGATAATCAATGATGGTAAAGTGCTGCATAAAGAAACTCATTTTCAGGAGAGAGATGGTAAATATTAAGAAATGATGAAAGTTATTGATGCATCAGTTGAACAGTTGTTGCAGAAAGGAACAGTAATTCCTGCACACCCTCTTGTATTGACCAGGGAAAGAAGATTAGATGAAAATCGTCAGCGGCTACTTACCAGGTATTATATGGAAAGCGGTGCAGGAGGTATAGCGGTCGGGGTGCATACCACGCAGTTTGAAATTAGAGAACCGTTATTTAATTTATTGGAACCGGTTTTACAAATCGCATCAGAAGAAGTTAAAAACAAGCTGCAGGATAAACCATTTCTTAAGATAGCAGGTATTTGTGGTCATACCAGCCAGGCGGTAAAAGAAGCAGGACTTGCAGTGAAATACGGCTATCATTACGGATTACTCAGTAATGGAGGATTACAACAACTGACAATAGAAGAATTGATAATAAGGGCTAAAGAAGTTGCTAAAGTCATTCCTTTATTTGGATTTTATTTACAACCTGCAGCAGGTGGTCGGATCTTGCCCTATAAATTCTGGGAAGAGTTTGTTGAAATTCCTGAGGTAAAAGCCATTAAGATAGCAGCATTTAACCGCTATCAGACATTAGATGTTGTGAGAGCTGTGTGCGCCTCATCAAGAAGAAATGAAATAGCTTTATACACAGGAAATGATGATAATATTGTGGTAGATCTTCTTACACCGTATGAATTCTTCATTGATGGAAAGAAAATAGAAAAACGATTTGTTGGCGGCTTGCTTGGCCATTGGGCTATATGGACATCCAGGGCTGTGGCTTTACTAAAGGATGTTAAGCAATGTATTGCCGGTAATTATGAAGGAGTTCAGGAGTTATTAAAAAGAAACATTGAAATAACAGACATGAATGCTGTCATTTTCGATGCAAAAAATGTATTTAAGGGTTGTATTGCCGGTATTCATGAAATATTAAGAAGGCAGGGCCTCATGAATGGTATTTGGTGCCTTAATCCAAATGAAACCCTTTCAATTGGCCAGTTGCAGGAAATTGATCGTATCTGCAAGATGTATCCGCATAATATGGATGATATTTTTGTAAAAAATTTTTTAAAAGAATCTTTGCCTTCCAATTAAACACTTGCCTGGCGGATAAGGGCTATAAATGGATGCTTTTATGTTAAAGGGGTCAATAGAAAAGTTGGCTAACAAATATTGTGAAACTGCTATAAAGAACAGAAGGTATCTTCATATGTACCCGGAACTTTCATTTGAAGAATATAATACCGCTGCATTTGTAAAAAAACAATTGGAGGAATTACATGTTTCCTGGCAACCAATGACAGAAACAGGGGTAGTAGCAATTATCAAAGGAGATCTGCCATCTGAGAAAGTTGTGGCTTTGCGTGCTGATATGGATGCCTTGCCGATCTATGAAAAAAATACTACATCATATATATCTCTAAACAAAGGGATCATGCATGCATGCGGGCATGATGTCCATACAGCCTCATTATTAGGAACGGCTTATATTTTGCAGTCATTAAAGGCATCCTTCTCGGGAACAGTAAAATTAATTTTTCAACCGGGAGAAGAGAGAATTCCGGGAGGAGCCAGCCTGATGATAAAAGAAGGGGTACTCCTGAATCCTTCTCCTTCTGTAATAATAGGGCAACACATAATGCCCTCTTTGCAAAAAGGAAAAATTGCAGTTTGCCCCGGTAAGTTTATGGCCTCTATGGATGAATTATACGTAAAAATAAAAGGAAGGGGCGGTCATGGAGCTCAGCCACATCTCACCGTCGATCCTGTTGTAATTGCATCTCATATAATTATTGCTCTTCAGCAAATAGTAAGCAGGAAAGCTCATCCCGGAAAACCGACAGTGTTGTCTTTTGGAAAAGTAAAAGCAGATGGATTCATAAATATTATTCCCGAGGAAGTTTACATGGAAGGCACTTTTCGTGCAATGGATGAAGAATGGCGGGAAATGGCACATAAAGAGATGGTGAAAATGGCTACAGGTGTTGCCGAAAGCATGGGAGGAAGTTGTGAGTTTAAAATTATTAAAGGTTATCCCTACCTGCACAACGAAGAGAAACTTACCGGTGAATTAAGGATTTATGCCACAAATTATCTGGGAGAAGAAAATATTGTTACTGAAGGCGCATGGATGGCCGCAGAAGATTTTGCCTATTATACTCATCAGATTGATGGCTTTTTTTATCTACTGGGTACCGGTAAAAATGATGGTAAGCCGGGTTTTTCTTTACACAGCCCTTACCTTGATATTGATGAATCGGTTTTTGAAATAAGTACAGGGCTCATGGCTTATTTGGCTTTGAAAAAATTAGGTAATTAATTTTCGGTTCCCGGATTCCCGGAATAATTAAATTTGGGCATCTTAATGTATTAGTAATGGCAAAAAAGAAAACGATACTCTCCGGTGTAAAAGAAATTGCACGCCGGGCAAAGGTTTCAATCGGAACGGTGGACAGGGTAATTCACGACAGAAATGGTGTGTCACCTGAAACCAAGAAAAAGATTCAGCGGATTATTAAGGAAATGGATTATCAGCCCAACCTATTGGGCCGGCGTCTGGCCACACACAACAAGGTTACCACTTTTGCAACTTTGATTCCTGAAATATCTTCTGAAACAAGTTTCTGGGAGGCACCATTACTTGGTATAAAAAGGGCAGAAGATGAAATAAGACAGTATAATGTAAAAATTGAAAAATATTTTTATGACCTGAATGAAAAGGAATCTTTTGTAAAAGCTGCAAAAAAGGTTTTGAGAGCCAAACCGGAAGGTGTATTGATAGCTCCATCTTTCATTGACGAAACAATAGATTTTACTAACCGGTGTAAGGAATTAAATATACCATATGTTTTTATTGATTCAGACATTCCTAACCAGTCAAACCTATCGTATATAGGCCCTGATCTTTACAGAAGCGGATATTCATCAGCAAATCTGATAAGTTATCTGATAAGAAATGATGAGGGCATTCTAATCGTTAATATTTCAAAACAAATTGAAACAGATCACCACTTGTTACGAAAGGAAGACGGGTTCCGGGGATTTTTTAAAGAAAATAACCTGAAGAATGAAATCAGTAAGATTGATATAACAAAAATCAAATATGAAGAGATTAAAAAACAGCTTGATACCATCTTTTTAAAGAAGAAAAACATCAGGTTGATTTTTGTAACTAATTCCCGGGTTTCCTACGTTGCCCGTTATGTAAAGGAAAATCATAAAAATGTAATTCTTGTCGGATATGATTTTCTGGATGAAAATATTAAATACCTGGCTGAGGGGGTTATAAATTTTCTTATTTGTCAAAAACCCGGTGAACAGGCATATAAGGGAATTATGGCACTGTACAGGCATGTCATATTAAAGCTGCCGGTTGAAGAGTATATGTACATGCCGATTGATGTGATAATGAAAACCAATTATTCATTTTACAGAAATTGATATATGTATTTTATTGATGCTATAGCCAGGCTTCGATTTGGATGATAGATTTTTCGGGGAAATAAATGAATAAATGTCCTTTTTGAAAGTGTCTGATGTTAACGTCATATTGTATCATTTTTTATAAATGCCAATCCTTGCTAAAGGAGAGTATTTCAAGATGAGAGCTATCGTTGTGGTTTTATTTTGCACAATGCTGAATTTTCTTTCAGCGCAAGGACAGTTATTGACTGATTTCACCGGGGCTATTAAAAATTCCAGGGGATTCCCCGTTGCCAATGCATCTATTTATATTTTGAATACAAATAAAGGCACAGTTTCAGATGAAAAGGGTTTTTTTTCGTTTCATAATATCCGGGAAGGTCGGTACACTTTACAGATTTCAGCGGTTGGTTTTGCAACTGCAGAATTGGATATTATAATTTCTGAACTGGACAGTGCTCCCTTCAGTATATCATTAGTTGAAGTTACAAAACAGCTGGATGCAGTTCTGGTCACTGCTCAAAAGACCGAAGAGTTTCTGAGGCATGTTCCTTTTAGTATTACATCATTATCATCCCGCCAGGTAAAGCAATACCGTCTATGGAATATAAATGAACTGACTGCAATAGCGCCTAATCTTTTCTTATCCAATTCAGGTGATGGGCGAAATGTTACTTCAATTCGCGGTATCACAACCACTTCTTATGATCCTGCAGTAGCTACTTATGTGGATGGAATAAATCAGTTCGGACTGGACACATATCTGCCTCAGCTTTTTGATGTGGAGCGTATTGAAATATTGAGAGGCCCTCAAGGAACCCTGTATGGGCGCAATGCAATGGGTGGGGTTATTAATGTTATTACGAAACAGCCTGAAAATTTTACAAAAAGCGCATTTGCTGAAATTAATATCGGGAATTATGATCAGGAGCGATATTGCGCAGGTATCCGGACCCCCTTAATTAAAAATAAATTACTCCTTGGAATGGCCTGGATGTATAACAGGAGGGATGGTTTTTATAAAAATGAGTTTACTAATTCCGGCTATGACAAGCAGCGTAGTTTTACGGGTAATTATTATTTAAAATTTATTGCTAATTCCAATTGGTCATTTACCCTGAATTTTAAGCATAGGGCAAATCGGAATAATGGTGCATTCCCGTTAGTTAATGGTACGGAAGAAGCGCTGAAACATCCTTATATGCTGAATCAGGATGCCGTGGCAAAAATGATTGATAATACTGTTAACAGCTCTTTTTCCATCAGTTATAAAGGGAAAAAGTTAAATTTCACATCACAGGCTTCTTACCAGTCTAATCTTCGGTATTATGACAAACCGCTAGATGGCGACTTTTCGCCTATTGACGGAATTACTGTCATCAATGATTATGGTGGCGGATGGAATAAAGTGAAGGTCATCACTCAGGAAATCAGGTTTTCATCACCAGGCATAACAACTTCTTCTTTAAAATGGGTAACAGGAGCCTATCTTTTTCGGCAAATTAATCCAACAAGACAGGCTGTTCATTTTGGAAAAGATGCGGCATTATTAGGCGCTCCGGATACGGAATTTTCGACCATTAATACTTCAAAAGGGAAAAATTATGGAATAGCTTTTTTTGGACAAGCCACCTATAGTTTAGCAGATAGGTTCAATATTATAGCAGGGTTACGTTATGACTTTGAAAACAGGAAGTATAATGTATTAGGAGAATATCAGAAAGATTCCGATCCACTTCCATTATTTGAGACAAGGCCGGATACAAGTGCAACTGCGAATTTTAATGCCTTCTCACCTAAGGTGGGGCTGGCATATAATTTAAACAGTAACAGTAATGTATTTGCAGTTTATAGCCGTGGTTTCAGAACGGGCGGATTTACACAATTATCTACAGATCCTTCACAGCCACCTTTATATTCATTCAAGCCTGAGCATAGCAGTAATTTTGAAGTGGGAATAAAAAATAACCTTTTCAATAGCCGGGTTTATATTAATACTACTTTTTTTTATACAAAAGTTACCGACGTTCAGGTTCCGACACTAATTCTCCCGGATGCAATAACTGTAACACGAAATGCCGGGTTACTGAACAGTAAAGGAGTTGAGTTGGAGATATCTGCTATCGGAGTTAAAGGGTTTCAGCTGGATTATAATTTTGGCTATACCCATGCCATCTACAAAAATTTAAAACTCTCACAATATGGTACATCTGTGAATCTGGATGGGAAAAAACAAATTTTTACACCGGCAACTACATCTATGCTGGCATTGCAATATAGTTTTAACCTGAGTAAGAATAATGATTTGCGGTTGATTGTTCGTGGCGAGTGGGCTAACCTTGGGAAGCAGTATTTTGATCTGGTTAATAGCATTTCACAGGATAATTATAATTTAATAAACATAAAATTTGGCATTTCATATAAAAAATTGGAAGTTGTGATTTGGGGAAGGAACATGGAAAACAAGAAATATATTTCTTATGCATATGATTTTGGAGCTGTGCATTTAGGTGATCCGAAAACCTACGGAGTTACTATTTCCTTCCGGTCCGGCGAAAAATAACAGATACAACTCAGGGTGGCGGGCAAACAGTGCCGGAGTTTGTTTTAAAAATACGTGTACGTTAACGATTTTTAAAAAAATAAGCCTATATTTGAAAAGGAAAGCTGATGCTGTTGCCACTTTAGTGTAAGGATCATTTTTAAAACTCCTGGAATAATGACACAAGAGGTAAACATATCCCGACGGTTGTATTCTTTGGTTGCCCTGCGGAGCTTTGTTATGTTTTGGATTATCGGGTTCGGCTATATTATTGAAGGCTATTCCAGTAATATAACTTCGGCATTCTGGCTATTTATTCATTCACAGGGTACTCATAAAATCTGGAATGGTTTTACTTTCTGGGATCTGATCTTCCCTCTTTTTATGTTTATGACCGGGGCTGCTATTACATATGCTACCGGGAGAAGTCTGGTGAAAGAGCTCACCCGTAAACAATTAATGGTAAAGGCCTTTAAACGGGGTGTAATTTTAATTATTCCGGGAATTATTTTTAACAACAGGCAGCAGCTTTTACCAGTTAGCGTAATACGTTTGCCGGTTGTATTGGGGAAAATCGGTGCTTCTTATGTACTGGCTTGTATTATCTACTTATATTCATACAGAAGAGCACAATGGATTTTTTAAAATATAATAACCGGAATAAAATATCCAGTTATGATTAGACAAATTTTCCTGCTTTTAATAATACTATTTTCTCTATCAAAAATAGTTTTTCCGCAGGACTCATTATTTCTTATACCACAGCCGGTTTCTATGGAAAGGGGGAGCGGTCATTTTAATTTAACAAGGACTACAGTGATTGAAATGGAAGAAAACGATACCGGGATTGAAAATGTGGCCTCAATGTTAGCAGCTGATTTGAAGAAAGCAACCGGGTTCACATTGTTTTTTAAAAAAGTAACTGCTTTTTCTGATGGAAATATACACCTAAAACTATATCGCGGCTCTGATACTTTAATAGGCAAAGAAGGGTACAATCTAATGATTTCTTCTAAAGGGGCGGATATGACAGCTGCAACTCCTGCCGGATTGTTTTATGCCACGCAGACTTTGCTTCAATTGTTTACGCCGGATATTGAAAGCAACTCTGTCATTACAAAACTGGCTTGGAAGATCCCTTCTGTCCGCATAACAGACTATCCCCGATTTGCATGGCGCGGACTGATGCTGGATGTAGCAAGACATTTTTTTACAGTAAATGAAGTGAAACAGTTTATTGATGATATGGCCAAATATAAGTTTAATGTTTTTCACTGGCATTTAACAGACGATGATGGATGGAGAATAGAGATAAAAAGCTTTCCAAAATTAACTGAGATAGGCGCATGGAGGCCAAACAGGGTGGGTACTTATACATTCTTTCAGCATCCTGCACCCGATGAACCAAATACGTATGGTGGCTTTTATACACAGGATCAAATAAAAGAAGTGGTTAACTATGCCGCAAAGAAATTTATAAACGTTATTCCTGAAATTGATGTCCCCGGCCATAGCCTTGCTGCTATTGCTGCTTATCCTAACCTTGCATCTTTTCCGGGCAATTACAGGCCATGTTCCGGTGATTCCACGATGGTTTGGCCTAAAGACGGTCCATTTTATGCGTTATTCGACAATTCACTGTGCGCAGGTAAAGAAGAGGTGTACGATTTTTTAGACAAGGTTTTTACAGAAGTTGCAGCACTTTTTCCATTTGAATATATACATATAGGCGGCGATGAGAATGCGAAGAATTTTTGGGAAAAGAGTGAGGATATAAAAAAATTAATGAAAAGGGAAAACATACCCAGTATTGATCTTGTTCAAAACTATTTTACTAGAAGAGTAGAAAAAATTATTGAAGCAAAAGGAAAAAAAGTAATCGGATGGGACGAGATTTTGGAAGGCAAACTTGATCCCAATACAATTGTCATGAGTTGGCAAGGTACAAAAGGAGGTGTTGCTGCTTCAAAACGGAAATTGAATGTTGTCTTTGCTCCTAACTCTTATGCGTATTTAAATTATATGCAAGGTGATCCCGCTGTAGAACCTCCTGTTCATTCCACCAAATATTTAAAAGACTGTTATGCTGCAGAGCCGATTGCTGAAGGTGTAGATCCACAATATGTAAAGGGTGTACAGGCTAATTTATGGACAGAACAAGTATATAATTACCGGCATTTACAGTACATGGTTTGGCCTAGAGCTTTTGCAATTTCAGAAATGGCGTGGACGCCGGCAAACGGGAAAAATTGGCCTGAATTTATCAGACGGATAGAAAATCATTTTATACGGTTCAATTATGCTGACAAAAAATTTGCACCAAGTATTTATGACCCAATTATCTCTGTTACTGAAAAAGCTGATCATGATTTACAGCTTCACTTAACCAGGCAGATTGAAGGGTTAGATTTGTATTATAGCTTTGACAATTCTTATCCTGACAATCATTATCAAAAGTATAATGGGAACATAGATGTACCTAAAGAAGCATCTTTATTCAGAGTTATCAGCTACAGGCATCATAAACCGATCGGGCGAATGATAAGTATTACTATTGATGAATTGAAGAAAAGAGCAAATTAATCTGACTGTATTACTAAAACAATAAATTTGATAAGTATGTCACAATTTTCACACTCCTGCAGCAGAAGAATTGGTTCAGCAAGTATGAGGAAAAATTTTCTCATCTCTGCCTGTATTATTTTCCTGATTTCATTTACAGGCAAGTCTCAAAAAATATATATTATAACTGATCTTGAAGGAGCCAGTGGAGTGTATAAATGGTCACAGATTGACAATAAAGATGATGCTTTAAATAGAGAAGCATGTGAATATTATATGAAAGATCTGGAAGCAGTGGTAAAGGGATTTAAAGAGGCGGGAGCAAAAGAGGTATTTGTTTTTGATGCACATGGGTTACAAATTATTATTCCGCACTTAATGACTCCCGGGGCGAAATATCTTACGGGCCACCCACGCCCTTATGGATTATTGGGACTGGATTCTTCTTTCAGTGGCGTAGCCCTTATTGGATTTCATGCAATGGAAGGGACTGAAAACGGAGTATTGAATCATACGCAGAACCCGGAGAATCATGCAAGGTATTGGTATAACGGAGTTGAATCCGGGGAGATAGCCCAGGATGCAGCCAAGTGTGGTTTTTTTGGCGTACCTGTGATTATGGTCAGTGGTGATGATGCCACTTGCCGTGAGGCAACCCGGTTTTTAGGGAAAGATGTAGTAACAGTTACCGTTAAAGAAGGAATTGCTGAAGAATGTGCTGTACTTTATCCCCTGGAAGAAACCTATAAAGCTTTGTTTAATGGTGCAAAAAAAGCGATGACAGTAATTTCAAAGTGTAAACCCTATGTGCTGAAAACACCCATTCACGCAAAGAAAATTTATTATGATAATAAAGGATTGGACCCGCGGTTTCCGATACCTGTATTGAAAACTACTGAATGGATCATTAATTCAGAACCAGAATTTTAGAATATTGATTAATGATACCCAAGCGGCTACTTAAATAAAAATTAAAAATTTTTTTGATACTTCCCGGCAAATAACTCCAGAAAGGAATAGAACAAATGTTTTTGGCTAAACGGTCAATCATTGCCGGATAGAAACGACATGGAACATTCAGGGAAAATTATTGGAAAACAAATCTTAAATATAAAAGTTATGAAACCTTTATTGATTATTATACCCCTTACGATAATTACACTGTTATCCTGTAATCATGAGAAATACCCTGATAGTTTGTCCCCGGAACAGGCGCTTAAAACATTTACAATAGATGATAATTTTGAAATACAGGTATTCGCTGCCGAGCCTTTTGTAAAAGACCCGGTAAGCATGGCGTTTGATGAAAATGGGATTGCATATGTTGTTGAAATGCCCGATTACCCATATCCCCCTGAACCCGGGAAAGAAGCTGGACGAATAGTTGTATTGCTTGATAAAAATCATGATAATAAAATTGATACATCTATTGTATTTGCAGACAAACTTTCTGAGGCAACAAGTATATTGCCATGGAACGGAGGATTAATTGTGACAGCTGCTCCTAATATTCTTTTTTTAAAAGATACAACCGATGATTTTAAAGCAGATATTAAACAAGTTTTGTTCAGCGGATTTTTTAAAGGTAATTCAGAAGCTCAAATAACAAGCCTCCGGTTTGGTGTTGATAACTGGGTGTATGCTGCTAATTACGGACAAGATAGTAAAGTGCGCCCTGATGAGAAAAATTCTGACTCTGCTACATGGCTTTCATTAAGTGGAGGGGATTTTCGATTCCGGTTGGACAAAAATACATTTGAAGCTGTAGCAGGCAGCGCACAATTTGGACAGTCCTTTGATGATTGGAATCATCGTTTTTTGACAGAAAACTCTCATCATCTACGTCAGGCCGTTATTCCCTGGAAATATTTGCATCGTAACCCATACATTCCGCCCACTGATGCAGTATCCGATATTACAGATCATGGTCAAAAAGTTTTCCAGGTGTCAAAGAGCCCTTATTGGAGAATAGTAAGAACCAGGAACCGTAATGCTGACTTTAAAGCAAAAGGACTGGATAGGGTGGAATATGAACGGGAAATGTTCACGGGCGCTTCTGGTGGAATATTTTATGGCGGAGATTTGTTCCCTTCTGAGTACTATGGAAATTATTTTGTAACTGAAGTTGCTTGCAATTTGGTTCACAGGGACATTATGAAAGAACCTGACTCCAGTGTTCTGTTTATTGCCTCCAGGAGTAAAAAAGAAGAGAATAAAGAATTTCTGACATCCACCGATATGTGGTTCCGCCCAACAAATATTATTTATGGACCTGATGGTGCATTATATCTTACCGATATGTACCGGCAGCATATTGAGACGCCGTTTGCAATTTCTGAAGAATTAAAAAAGGATATGAATTATGATAACGGTAAAGACAAAGGCCGAATATACCGTATCGTACCCAAAAATAAGAGCACAGACAATGAAAAAGCAGCAATAAACAACAATATGAAAATCTCAGATTGGGTACAGTTGCTATCCCATCCTAACCAGTTCTGGGCAATGGAAGCTCATAAGAAACTTTTACTACTTCATGATAAGTCTGCAGTGCCATTACTTATGAATTTATTTGAAACGGGCAGTAATGGCAGGGCGAGGTTACATGCTCTTTACCTTTTGGATGGATTAAACGCTATCACGGCACCTATAATTCAAAAAGCAATATCTGATAAGAATCCGGGCATTAGAGAAGCAGGTATTCAGCTTGGAGAAAACGTAAAGGCATGCCAGCAGTTGATTTTAGAAAGAATAAATGATTCTTCAAAAGCCGTAATGTTGCAGGCCGTTTTAAGTGCAGGAAATTTTGGAAATGAAAATCTTTATCCCGGCTTCAAAAAGGTTCTTTTAAATAACGGGAATGATAAATGGATCAGGCTGGCGATTCTTACATCAAACGCAGGGTCTTCAATTCCCTTTTTTAAGTCGTTACTTAATGACAGTGCATTCTTCTCCGGTCAGAGTAATGGTTATCTTTTTGCAAAAGAATTTGCTTCTGTTATTGCCAGGAGAAATAAGGTGAGTGAGGTATCTGAATTGCTGAAGCTTTTGAGCGCAATAAACACTCCCGGAAAACAAACCTTACAAATGAATATTTTAGGAGGGTTAAAGAATGGAATTGAAGATTTGGAAAACCCTCAAAAACCGGAAAATTCAGTTATACTGGAACTCGATAAAATTGCCGGCAGCAATAATGAAGAAGTTAAAAAGCTGGTTAAGGAATTAAAAGAAGTTTATAAATAACTGCAGGCATTTTAAAGTCAAGACTAAATTGGGAACGTGATGGCCGGATATTATTCAAATATTGCGTTAGAAGGGAAAGGGGAAATGGAAAGCTATACCTTCCATTGTTTAAATTGTATCAGCGGAGAAGCAGAACTTGTTACTGTTCATGGTGATCTTGTAAAGAAAAGTAAAAGTGATCAGGAAATCAGAGAGACCAATTTCTTTACGGCACCGGGAATGATTGATTTGCAGATTAACGGTATTAATGGTGTTGACTTTAATTCACCCGATCTCACTGCAGAAAGCCTGATTAGTACGGTTTCTTATTTACTGTCCAAAGGTGTTACTTCTTTTTTCCCAACAATAATTACTAACAACCCGGCAGAAATAAAGAAATACTTAAGCATTATAGATGAAGCTTGCCTGTTAAGTCCACTGGTTTCAGGATGTGTTAAGGGAATTCATCTTGAAGGACCTTTTATTTCTCCTGAAGACGGTGCAAGAGGCGCTCATGAAGCTAAATATATCAGTCCTCCGGATTGGGATTTGTTTTGCGATTTTCAACGTGCTGCGGGTGGCAGAATTAAAATAATAACTATCGCACCCGAATATGAAAATTCGCAGGAGTTTATTAAAAAATGTTATGATCAGGGTGTATTCGTTTCAATAGGCCATTCCCTGGCAGGATCTGAGAGCGTTGCCAATGCAGTGAAAGCCGGGGCAAAACTGTGTACACATTTAGGAAATGCTATTCCGGCTATGTTACCAAGACATAATAATATAATTTGGGAATTACTAGCTCAGGACGAATTGTATATAACTATTATTGCGGATGGCATTCACCTGCCGGACGCATTCTTAAAATCAGTCATTAAGTTAAAAAAAGAAAAAGCAATTCTTATAAGTGATGCTACCATGTTTGCCGGGATGCCGGCAGGAGAATATACAACGCATATAGGAGGAGAAGTGGTGGTAGATGGAAAAGGAAAAGTGAGCATGAAAAAATCACCAGAATTCCTGGCAGGTGCCGCAAAAGATTTATTGCAATGTGTACAGGTCTTACTGGATAAAAAGATAGTAACATTAAATGATGCCTGGAGCATGGCTTCTGAAAATGTGATTACGCTACTTGGGAAAAATACAGAATATGATCAGGACTGGGTTTTATTTCAGGTAATGGATAGTAAAATAGTCATAAGAGGAGTAGTAAAAAATGGCAGTCTAAAGTTTTTCAGCCCCTGATGTTAAGTTGTACATATCATGTAAATTAAATTTATAAACAATGAATGCTGATTATTCAAGAAGACTTTTTTTAAAAAAAGCGATTGCCGGTATTCCTTTCGTAACAGGTATAGCCATACTGGCAGGTAGCTGTAATAACTCCGGTACAAACAATAAGCCGAAAGATGATCATACAGCCACGTTTAAGAGTTGTGATGACCTTTCGGGATTAAGTGCTGAGGAGAAAGATGCCCGTATAAAGCTTCATTATGTTGATAAAAGCCCGGTAAAGAGTAAAATGTGCAGAATATGTGCCTTGTATATTCCGGCAAAAGAGGGTATGGAATGTGGCGGGTGCACGCTGTTAAAAGGGCCTATACACCCCGAAGGCACGTGTATTTATTTTACACCTAAGGAAGAAGTATAAACCCTTAAATTCAACAGTGTTGATGAATCAGATAAGGTTATATTTTTTAGGAGTAGTGAGATCATCAGGGGCATTTAAAAAATGGTATTGATTAAAATGACTGATCAAACAAATAAATGGATTTCTTAGGAGAATAATTATATGGTACGGTTTTCAAAATATTTCAATTTCACGTTGAGACCTGTTTCTTTTTATTACGTGAAATTTCTTGCTATTTTTTCTTTCATTATTACTGTTTACGGATGTAAGGATTCTAACACTCAAAAAGGAATTGAAATGAATAAGGTACAATTGATAATATTGGATCCGGGACATTTTCATGCTGCCCTGGTTCAAAAGACGATGTATGCGGGAATAGATTCTACAGTAAATGTATTTGCACCTGATGGTAGCGATCTTGAATCATACCTTCATCTGATCGAACGCTACAATACAAGAACTGATCATCCTACTTCATGGAAATTGAATGTGAACAAAGGGGCTGATTATTTTAAGATGTTTTTATCACAGAAACCGGGGAGTCTGGTAATACTTGCGGGTAATAATAAAAATAAAACAGAATATATTAAAAATTCAGTGGATGCAGGTTTTCATGTTCTTTCAGATAAGCCGATGGCCATTACCACAGACGGCTTTGAATTATTAAAAAGTTCATTTGAAAGTGCCCGCAAATCAAATGTTCTGTTATATGATATCATGACGGCAAGATTTGAAATAACAAATATTCTCGAAAGAGAATTATCAAAATCAGAGGCCGTGTTTGGTGTGCTTGAAAAAGGAACTGCTGAAAACCCGGCTATAACCAAACAAAGCACACATTACTTTTATAAAAAAGTTTCTGGCGCACCCCTTGTCCGGCCGGAATGGTATTTTGATACAGATCAGGAAGGAGAAGGGATCGTTGATGTAACAACTCATCTTGTTGATCTTGTACAATGGGAATGTTTTCCCGAACAGGTTTTAAATTATGAAAACGATATCAAAATAGAAGCGGCTAAAAGATGGCCTACATTATTGACGCTCGCAGAATTCCGTGCCGTCACAAAGAGAGACTCGTTTCCGGCTTTTCTTGCAAAAGACATAAAGAATAAAGTTTTGAACGTTTTTTCCAACGGTGAAATAAATTATACGATCAGGGGAATTCATACCAAAGTTTCGGCTGAGTGGAAATATCAGGCTCCAGAAGGATCTGCAGATACTTATTTTTCAAGGATGAGGGGCACCCGGGCAAATTTGATTATCCGGCAGGATAAAGAACAACGATTTAAACCTGTTTTATATATTGAACCGGCAGGCGAAAATAACAATGCAGAATATGAAAAGTTGTTGGCAACAGAATTTCAAAAATTACAGGAGAAGTACCCCGGAGTTGGTTTCAGAAAAGATAAAACAGGATGGCAGGTAATCATACCGGAAAAATTTAGTATGGATCATGAACAACAATTTGAGGAGGTGACAAAATCATTTTTGATGTATTTACAACAAGGTAAAATACCGGAATGGGAGGTTTCTTTTATGAAAGCTAAATATTATACCACGACGGAGGCATTGCGTACTGCTTTAAAGAAGTAAAAATATAGTATTGCTGAACTTTTTTAGGAAGTGCTTGAAAATACATATAGAGTATCGTTACTAAGAAGAAGAAATAATTATTTATTTATTCATAATTATTAATAAAGACGATGTCCAGACCACTGATTTCTATTGTTAACTCCAGCACTTTTGGAAGACATTTTAAAGAACATTTATCTGTATTAAAGAGTTTTGCCGATGTACAACATATTACCGTACCCGCCGACATTGAAGCTTATTCTTTAGCTGAAAAGATCAGAAGTTCAAACGGTATTATTGCCAGCGTAACTCCAAGATTCACACGTCAAACACTGGAACAATGCAATAAGCTGATTCTCCTGGCGCGTCATGGAATTGGCTGTGACAATGTAGATCTTGATGCGGCAACAGAATTTGGTATAATGGTATCCAGGGTAAAGGGCGTGGTGGAGAGGGAAGCTGTAGCTGAATATGCAATTTCTTTGCTGTTGGCAGCTTCAAGAATGGTACCCCATGGTTATTTAGCTGTGAAAGATAGCCGGTGGGCAGAGAGATTTAGCATGATCGGGATGGAATTATATGGAAAAACAATTGGAATAATCGGTTTGGGAAATATCGGATCACGAAGCGCAGAAATTTTGTCAAAAGGATTTAAAGCAAATGTTATAGCGGTTGATCCATATATCGGGAAAAAGAAGTTCAGGCAATATGAGGTCACGGAAGTAAGCTTAGGAGAGCTCATTATTAATTCTGATGCGATCTTGCTTCACTGCCCGCTTACGCCTGAAACAAAAAGAATGCTTGGGGCAGAAGAATTTTCTGCAATGAAAAAAAATACAGTATTGGTGAATACCTGCAGAGGTGAACTGTTGGAGGAAGATGCTTTATTCAATGCGCTTGAAAGTAAATCAATTGGTGCTTATGCTACTGATGTGATTGAAGGCGAACCTATAGATGGAAATCATCGGCTAGCCCGGTTAAGCAATGTGATTATTACGCCGCATCTGGGCGGATACTCATGGGAATCTTTGCACGGTATGGGCCAAACATGCGTAGATGATATGATTTCAATATTTCAACTTGGCGGCGAAGCAGGTGAACTTGCCAATCCGGAGGTTTTAAAAAAATCTTGTAGAAAATGGCGTTGACTTTAGCGATTGATATGGGTACCACTAACCTTAAGGTGGGGTTAGTCAATGAGCGGGGTGAAATAATTTCGCTGTCCTCTTCTGCAATAAAAACTATTTCAGGAGAGCCGGGGAAAGCAGAGCATGATCCTGAAGAAATAAAAAACCTGGTGATCAGCTTAAGCCGCCAGGTTTTAAAAAATGAAAAAACGGACGAAGTACGGTTTGTCATTTCTTCTACTTATCATTTTGGCTTGATGATGATGGATGAACAAAGAAAGCCTTTGACAGGGCTTACTCTTTTAACTGATACCAGGTCTCAGTATACTTTTCCCGAATTTTTATCAGTTTATGCTGATGACAATTTATATCAAAAAACGGGTTGCCCGCTCATCAGCCAGTATTTACTTCCCAGGCTTTTTTATTTCTCAAAAGAGAAAAAGAAACTTTATAAAAAGGTAAAGTATTTTCATGACAGCAAATCTTTTTTGTTTGAATGGCTTACCGGTGCATGGATGACAGACATCAGTACTGCATCGGCCACTCAGCTTTTTAACCTGAAAAATTTTCAATGGGATGGAGATATACTTTCAAGTCTTAGACTTTCGCCCAAACAGTTTCCAGGAGTAGCTGATGGCACAGCATTTACAAGTCCTTTGAAAAAGGAGATTTGCGATGCGCTTGGGCTAAATGAAAACTGTAAAGCAATTTTAGGAGTGTATGACGGGGCGGCTTTAAGCGTGGGGCTAAGCGACCTTAAGCCTGATGTTGGGATAGTAAATCTTGGCACTTCTGCAATGATAAGGGTACCCGGTCTGCAGCCAGTTTTTGATAAAAATGAAAATAAGCGTATCCAGGCTTATGCATTTAATAAAACCCTTTTTTTAAATGGAGGTGCTCTTAATAATGCTGCATTGACATTGGAATGGATGCGAAACAATCTTTTTGATTTTAATTTGGAGGATTTTTCTTTTCAAACCAGTCACAATGAGCTGCCTTTAATTTGCTTGCCTTATTTGACGGGCGAAAGAGAATCAAAAACGGGACCTTATGCCTCAGGCGTGTTCTTTGGTATCAGGCGAAATCACACCAGGCTTGACTTTGTGAGATCGGTACTGGAAGGAGTTGCCTGTTCGATGCGTTATATATACGAGGCGCTCACAATAAATAAACTGGAGGTAAAAGAAATAAAGATGGGCGGTGGTGGTGTTAATATTTGGCAATGGCCACAACTATTTGCCAATGTACTGGGAGTTCCCTTTACTATTTCAACAGGGAAAGAACCGGCCCTGGTTGGTAATGCAATGATTGCATTAACGGCGGGTGGTATATATAAAGATTTTAATGAAGCTGCAAAAAATATGATCAGACTTGAAAAGTATATCGTGCCGGATAAATCTTCTGTTGAAATTTATGACCGGTATTATCATTTTTTTAAAGAATTCAGGGAAAGTATTGGCCCTATGTACGAGGCTCATGCTAAATTGCGGCTGTAAGATTGCTTTTTCAAAATATATCCGGGCTTACACCTTACATATATCTTGACGTATGCTAATGGCAAGAACAAATTGGTTTTTTAGGGAGAATGAAAGGACGTCTCTTTCTGAGACCACCATCGGGGTTGCATGACGGAAGGATAGTCTTATAATTCAGCATTTTGGAGAGGTACTTATCCACATCGTCACTAAATTGAATGAGGTAAGTGAAAAATTTATTTGATACGGGATTCAATAGGCCCAGGTTTGTTTCGGAAACTTTGTGACGCTGAGCAGGAGTGTAAAATAAATTTTTCGTGTACGTACCCAAAAAAATGTATATTCGGGTGATTATTCGGAATTTTAAAATTCTAAATATTTAAGAAATGGCTGAAAAAAATTATTCCCGCCGTGAATTTATAAGACGTAATTCAATGGCCGGTGCAGGAGCTATTCTGGCAACAGGGCTTGCGCCTGCTGTGTTTGGCAGTGAAATCAAAAAGTCAGCAATACCAGCTATTCTGGGAGGAAGCGCTGCAGCAAATATTGATTGGCCTGAATGGCCTTATTGGAATCCTGAAACAGATGACAAATTAGTACTTGATTCGATCCGGAGCGGTGTCTGGTCGCGAAAAAAATTAGTGGATGAGTTTGAAAAGAAATGGGCTGCAGCTATTGGCGCTAAACGTTGCCTGACCGTGGTTAATGGTACTAATTCATTAATTACTTCTTTGATTCAACTTGGTATCGGGGCAGGAGATGAAGTGATTATTCCACCCTATACTTTTATTGCAACACCGCAGTCAGTTTTAGCTACTGGAGCAATGCCTGTATTTGTTGATACAGATCCGGAAACCTTCCAGATTGATGCTGCAAAAATTGAAGCAAAAATTACTTCTCGTACCAGGGCTATTATGCCTGTTCATTTGGGTGGACTTGCCGCAGATATGAATAAAATCATGGAGATTGCCCGTAAGCATAATCTGATTGTTATTGAAGATGCATGCCAGGCACATTTGGCTGAATATAATCATCAAAAGCTGGGCACTATTGGTCATGCAGGAGGATTCAGCTTTCAAAACTCAAAGAATTTACCTATTGGCGAAGGCGGGGCAATTGTAAGCAATGACGAAAAATTTGTTGACCGTTGTCATTCCTATCATAACCTTGGTTTCCCTTATGGTACTGCCATTGGTAGCGTTAATTCAGGTTCGATCATGTATGGAAATAAATTGAGGCTTACAGAATACCAGGCTGCAATTGGTTTAGTTCAATTGTCACGCCTGGATAGTCAGACTAAAACGAGAACTGAAAATGCGGAATATCTGAAAGCTAAATTGAAAAAGATACCCGGCATTTTACCAATGGAGGCTTATCCCGGAGTCACCAGAGGAGTATATCATCTTTTTATTTTACGATATAAAAAAGATGAGTTTAAAGGTTTGTCAAGAGATGGATTTATGAATGCTTTGGATGCTGAAGGCATTCCTTGCTATAGTGGCTATACACAATTAAATTTAATGCCATTTCTTAAAGACGCATTTCGAACAAAAAATTTTGTAAAAATATATTCAAAAAAAAGGTTGAATTATTCAAAATACCTGGAGCAAAACCAATGTCCTCAGAATGATATTTTATGTAATGAAGAGGCGGTATGGTTTAACCAACGCTTATTCCTGACCGGGAAAAAAGAAATGGATATGTTTTACTCTGCCGTTGAAAAAACTTATGCCAATGCAGAAAAACTAAAAAAAGCAGAAACTAAATGAAATATTTAATTATTGCAATAAATTTTTTTATTTACCCCTTGCTGTCTTCAGGCCAAGCAATGGAGAATAAAGGCCAGGCAGGGTGGAAAGCTGGTGTGGCAAGCGCAAATATTACACCAACAGAACCAATTTGGATGGGTGGATTTGCATTTCGCGACAAACCCTCAGAAGGCATAACAACCGATATTTGGGCGAAGGTGCTGGCATTAGAAGATAGAAACCAGCGTAGGGCTGTATTTATAGCTATTGAGACATCCGGAGTAACAAAACAAATTTACGACACATTGCTAAAAAGATTAAAAGCGGCTTATAATCTCAGCAATGATCAAATTGTAATAAACAGTTCACATACACATACTGGGCCTGCACCAAATTTCAGATTTATAAAAGATGAAAAAGAAAAGGAAAAGGTTGAAAAGTATATTTTGAAATTGGAAAATCAGGTGATTGAAGCAACCGGAAAAGCATTAAATTCATTACAACCGGTAAAACTTTATGCCGGAAACGGGGTAACAAGGTTTCAGGTGAATCGCCGGACAAACATAGAGTATAAGTTACATCTTCAATCCAAATTTAATGGCCCTAATGATTATGCGGTTCCTGTTATTAAAGTTGAGAAAAGTTCTGGGGAATTACTTGCCATTCTTTTTGGTTATGCCTGTCATGCTTCTGTTTTAAGGGACTATAATATTTCGGGAGATTATCCTGCATTTGCACAGATGGAATTGGAGAACCTTTATCCTGGTGCAACTGCAATTTTTTTTCAGGGAACTGGAGGAAACCAGGTAGGCCATCCACGCAGTTCGGTAGGGGCCGCAAAACAGCATGGGAAAACTTTGGCCGCAGCTGTTGAAAGGGTTTTATCAGAACCAATGAAAAGTTTACCACCGTTCCTTACTACATCTTATTCAGAAATAAATCTGGAATCTGATAATATTCCTCCTGCTAAGGAAAAACTAATAAAAATAATAGCCGATACAATATCTAATTCTGATAGTACCCGGAATAAAGCACAAGCTGAGCTTGATAAACTAAACAGAGGAGAATCATTGATTGCCACATATCCTTATCCTGTTCAGGTTTGGAAAATTGGTGATTTACCTGTTATAACGCTGGGAGGAGAGCCTGTTGTAGAATATGCATTGAAGTTGAAACAAATATTTGGACAGGATGCATTTGTGTTTGGTTATTCAAATTATGTAATGGCTTATATCAGTACGCCATTGATATTGAATGAAGGCGGATATGAAGGTTCAAGCTCTCCATTCAGAGGAGCAAAGTGGGCATTGAATACCGAGGAAATGATTATTCAGGAAGTATTGAAACTGGCAAAGCAGGTAAAAGTGGATTTTGCACCAAAAGTATTTGCAATACCAGGTGGATAGTTTGCTGGCGATCATTTTTATATAGGTTGAAGCCAATAGAATGAAAATGTACTATAATATTTCTCAGCACATCAGCGGCTTTCTGAAAAATGCATTTGTTTCAAGTACGGGCAAGATTTGAGCTACTAAATCAGAATAAACTGGTGATGTTTTTTGGGAAAGGATATTTTCAATGAATTCTAAAAGATATACAATGAAAAGATTCTCTTTTTATTTATGGAGTATTTGTTTCCTGATAGTGCTATTGCCGGCAAATGCTGCGGACAAAAATGACGCCGGGAGTTGGAAGGCTGGTGTTGCACGTGTTACTATCACACCGAAAGAACCAATGTGGCTGGCAGGCTATGTATTCCGTGATCATCCTGCTGAAGGTACATTGCAGGATCTGTGGGCAAAGGCGCTTGCTCTTGAAGATGCTGGGGGAAAGCGGTGTGTATTGGTTACACTCGACTTGTGTATGATTCCAAAGGAAATGTCTGATTGGATTCGCGGGCAATTAAAACTAAAATATAAACTGGACAAAGCTCAGGTGATTTTGAATTGCTCTCACACACATTCGGGACCTGTTCTTACCAATTCCCTTAGCAATGCGTATGACATAAATGGTGCAGAAAAACAAAAAATAAAATCGTACACTGAAAACCTTTCCAGGCAAATTGTTGCTCTCGTTGGAGCAGCAATAAATTCATTGCAGCCGGCAGAAGTGTTTTCGGGTAATGGATTTGCAAGGTTTCAGGTTAACCGGCGCAATAACAATGAAAAATATTTATTGTTACAATCCGAGCTCGAAGGACCGAATGATTATGCAGTTCCGGTATTAAAGATTGTAAATAAAGCGGATTCTCTTATTGCCATTGCATTTGGTTATGCATGCCACAATACTGTTTTGAGGGGATATCAATGGTCTGGTGACTATGCAGGGTTTGCCCAGTGGGAATTGGAAAAAATGTATCCTGGAGTTACTGCATTATTTTTTCAGGGTGCAGGGGCAGACCAGAATCCCTTACCAAGAAGGACCATACCGCTTGCAAAGCAATATGGTAAAGAATTAGCTTATGCAGTAGAAAATGTGTTGAGCACTTCAATGGAAAAGCAAACGCCTAACCTGGGGTTTTCTTATTCAGAAATAGAGTTGCCATTAAATGCCCCACCCTCAAAAAAAGAGTTGGAATTGATGACAGAAGATACGACTGCAGCCTATATAAGCCGTTCTGCAGTAAATCTTCTGAAGCAGATAAATAGTGGATTACCGGTAATAAAATCATATCCATACCCGGTACAAGTCTGGAAGATAGGAAATCAGCCCGTCGTGACTTTAGGTGGCGAAGTGGTAACATATTATGCTATTGAAATAAAAAAATTATTTGGAGCTAATACGTTTGTGATGGGATATTCAAATGACATTATGGCTTATATACCTACTACGGAAATTATTAGAGAATCAAATGATAAATCTTCTGGATATGCTTTTTATAATCCTACCAATGCGGAATCTATTGCTTATGAAGGAGGATTATTTACGCAAATGCTGTTTGGCTTACCCAGCACCTGGGCTTCTAATATTGAAACGGTGATTTTAAATGAAGCGCAACGGGTGGCACGCCTGGCTGGCGTAAAATTAGCTGAGTATAAATAGCGATTCTGTTTTTTTAAAAAGAATTCTCGATGTATAAAAGAATGGACAGACGCAGTTTTGTTAGCAATACAGTTGCTTCAGCCACCGGGTTATTATTGGGGTCTGACCTTGTTCACTCTATATCAAAAGAGCACTCAGAAAAATTTTCTCCTGATAAAAAGAAAATGGGTTTGATGGAGGAAGTAATGAAGTATCGTAAGATTGATACACATGCCCATGTTTATTTTTCAGCGGACAGCCCTGCAACACAATTTGACTTTGCTGAAAGATTAGGAATTGAAAAACTGGTGATTTCACGAAATATGGAGGCTTTTAGCAAGGGTACACCGGAAGAGTTCAGGCAATGCAATGATTTAGTCATAAAATGTATGAAAGATCACCCTGATCGTTTTATCGGCACGATGGTATTGAACCCATCTTATAAAAAGGAATCACTGGAAGAGATAAAACGTTGTGTAGATGCAGGTATGGTTGGCGCAGGAGAACTTTATAACCAGGTAAAAATTAACGACCCATTATATTATCCAATCATAGAAAAGTTCATTGATCTGAAGATGATCATACTAATGCATTCTGCTATTGGAAAATCCCGGGTGTTATTAAATATGGATGAACCTCCCAATATTTCATTGCCGGAAGATTTTGTAGAAATAGCTTCGAGATATCCTGAGGCTATGTTTCAATTTGCACATATCGGTGGTGGTATTGATTGGGAGTATGCATGTAAGTCTTTGGCTCATTCACCAAATATATTCGTAGATGTATCGGGCAGTAATAATGAAGCGGGCATGATTGATTTTGCATTGAAATATATTGGCGAAGACCGATTGCTATTTGGTTGTGATAATAGTTTTTACCAGGGAGTTGGACATGTGCTGTCTGATAATCTTTCAGAATCACAAAGAAAAAAAATATTTTTTGACAATTATAATGCGATTTTAAAAAAATCAGGAAATAATGTTGATTGATGTAAATGCTTATACAGGACATTGGCCTTTCAGGCAGCTTAAAAATAATAGCTGTGAAAAGAGGTTTCAATTAATGCAAGCATTAGGAATTGATATTTCCGTGATGAGTAATTTGAATGGAGTTTTTTATAAAAACCCACAATCAGCCAATGAAGAATTATTCGAAGACCTGAAATCGAATAGTAGCTATGGAAATAGGATTATCCCTTTTGCCGTCATTAATCCAATATATTCAGGTTGGAAAGATGATCTGAAAATATGCATTGAGAAAATGGGAATGAAAGGAGTGCGGCTTCATCCATTATATCATCGTTATGACCTAAAAAACTCAAATTGCATTGAACTGGTAAAGCGTGTAAGAGATCTCAATTTGCCAGTGGCTCTATCTCTAAGAATTGTAGATAGCAGGGTCAGCTCATGGATGGATATAGAAACGGAATGGTCTTTAAAAGATGTACTGCCTATCATAAAAGAAGTGCCCGATGCTAAATATTTAATATTAAATGCAGTTAACAGCTTGCAAATACCCGATGGAGAAAATGAAAGTGCTATAGCTAATATCCGGTTTGATGAAAGCGGGCTACAGCTTTTAAAGAAAACCAATTTTTTAATGGACACATCCGGGAGGGCAATGACAGATTTGGGTAAAATGATTGCATTATATGGTAAAGAAAAATTTGCTTATGGGTCACATTCCCCAATTTTGGATAATGTAACCGGACTTTTACGAATTGAGTCATTAAGAGCTGAAGAAGCAGATGAAGCAGCAAAAAATCTTTTAAAATTTGGCAATGCAAAAAGATTCTTTAATCTATAATTGATAAACGGATATTAGAAGGAACAAAAGCGTTAAGTAAAATGAAAAAAAGACTGTTGATAATTTCTTCTATAATAATATTTCAAATGAGTTCGACGGCATTCTGCCAGGAAAAAATTATTAACTGGATTAAAGAAACCGATTCTGCCGCATGGAAACCACGAGATTCACAGGGTGAATTTGTTTTTAAAAATCTGTTATGGATTTTAGGGGGTTGGGATACTCCAACAACACCAAATATTTTGGATGTATGGAACTCACCCGATGGAAAGAATTGGATCAATACAACAAAAACAGCACCCTGGGTCCAGAGTGATTTGTCTGTATCACTAACATTCAAAAATAAAATGTGGATCATGGGCGGACGTAAAGTCCCCGGAACTGAGTGTAGCAATAAAGTTTGGTCTTCTGCCGATGGAATTAATTGGGAATTGGTAACTGAATCTGCCGGCTGGAGTCCCCGACTGTCTCCCGGTTTTGTTGTTTTTAAAAATAGAATATGGATTCTTGGAGGTACTTCAGATTTTTATCGGAATAATGATAGTACACTTTTTAATGATATATGGTCGTCCGGTGATGGAAAAGAATGGAAATTAGAATTGATGAACGCTCCCTGGTCAAAAAGGGCACATGCTCAGGCAATCGTATTTGATAATAAAATATGGATAATGGGTGGCGGACAACGTTTCCCGAATGCTACTGCACACAATGATGTTTGGTGTTCAGAAGATGGCATAAACTGGAAACAGGTAACATCCTCGGCACAGTGGCTTCCACGTATGTGGTTTTCCTCCGTAGTATATCGGGATCGTATTTGGGTGATAGGCGGTTGGTCCGGAGAACATAAAAATTTTGATGATGTGTGGTATTCACAAAATGGAATTGACTGGAAGGAATTAAAAACAGAGATACATTGGTCCAAACGTCATGAACATTCTGCTTTTGTATTCAAGGACAAGTTATGGATAGCCGGTGGGGCAGCAGGTGATGATTATATATTGAATAGTGAGGTTTGGAGTCTGTATATTGACAAAAACTGGTTTAAAAATAATTGAGATGACTGACTTTTGATCCTGTTTCAAATAGACAACGAACGATGAATTTAAAACAACATATTCAACTGATGGGGTATTTAGCCCTGTATTTAATAATTGTTTCATTCGATACAGCATTAACAGGGAATGAAAAGAATAATCAAATTATGGGAGCATCTCAAGCAAAAAAATCAGCACATATTGTTTTTCTGATAACAGAAGATTCTTTGAACTATGAGGCACATAAAACCATTCCTGAATTTGGACGACTATTAAAAGAACGGTTAGGATATAAGGTAACAGTGCTTTTAGGGCAAGGAACACACGGAGCTTATACTTACCCGGATTTTGATGCAGTTGAAAAAGCCGACTTATTGATCATTTTTGCACGCCGTATAGCCCTGCCGCATAAGCAAATGGAAATTATTAAAAGCTATATTAATTCCGGTCGCCCGATTATAGGAATAAGAACAGCTAATCATGCTTTTACTGTTTGGGATAAAATTTCGGAAGGCTTTGAGGACTGGCCGGAATTTGTTGCAACAGTATTAGGTTGTGAAAACAGGGGTTATGGCCCGATTGATCCCGGTACGGATGTATCGCTTGATGTAAATGCCATGAATCACCCTGTTGTGCAAAAACTTCAATCATCATATTGGCATAGTAAAGGAAACATTTATAAAGTTGCTCCATTGCTTGACAGCAACATTACTATAATACTTAGAGGAAAGGCAGATACTATAACTGAACCTGTTGCCTGGACTCGCCGGGCAGGACTAAGCAAAGTGTTTTATACATCATTGGGACATCCGGCAGATTTCCAATCACCAAACTTTATCAATTTGCTTCTGGGAAGTATCGGGTGGGCTTTAGAAGAATCATATTAATCATGATCAGGTGGAATAAGAATAAAAGAATTAAAGTTAAAAGAAATAACAAGTAAAAATCAAAGGGATGACATTAAACTCATTAGACTATATTCTGATCATTGTCTTTTTTTTATCAATGATTGTTATTGGTGTTATGTCTTATTACAAAAGTAAAAATGCCGAAGATTATTTTGTTGCCGGAGGAAAAATCCCCTGGTGGCTGGCAGGTATCTCTCATCATGTTTCAGGCCACAGCGGAGCAGTTTTTGTAGCTTATGCTGCTGTTGCATATACACATGGTTTTACCATATTTGTCTGGTGGGCTTTGCCTGTTGGTATCGCTATCATTGTTAGTGCAGGAATTTTCCCGGCTTATTGGGTACGGCTTAGAAGGAATTTCCAGGTGCAATCTCCTCTTGAATATCTTAAAATACGGTATAACCTGTTGACACAACAAGTTATTGCCTGGTCGGGAGTATTATTAAAGATTTTCGATGTTGGAGCCAAGTGGGCTGCTATTGGAATACTCCTCCATGTTGTAGCAGGAATTTCTATGATGACCGGTATCCTTGTTTCGGGTGTGGTTACATTAATTTATGTCACCTTTGGCGGTTTATGGGGAGTCATAATAACAGACTTTATTCAGTTTATTGTCCAGATTTTAGGAGGCATTGTGATGTTTGTACTTGTTGTGAATCATCTGGGTGGTGCAGATTCAATCATGGGTATCTGGAAGCAATTGCCGCCCAGTCATAGTCAATGGTTCAATGATCCATATACTCTTCCTTTTGTAGTTCTTATTTTCTTCCTATATTTTTTGAGTTATAATGGTGGAAGCTGGAGCCTGGCAACAAGATATATTTCTTCTCCTAATGAAAAGGAAGCATCCAGAGCTGCCCGTTTATCAGGGATACTATATTTAATATGGCCTTTAATATTATTTTTTCCAATGTGGGCAGCGCCACTTATTTTACCGGGACTGGAAAAGCCTGATGAATCATATGGGTGGCTTATGTTGAAAATATTGCCACAGGGGATGATAGGCCTGGTGATTGCTTCATTATTTGCAGCGACTATGGGCATGACATCTTCAGATGTGAATACGATTGCCGCTGTGATCACGAGGGATATTTTGCCTGTTATATCTCCTAAATTTCAAAATGTAAAGTCTCCGCTTCGTACTGCCAGGATTGTTACATGCTTATTCACTTTAGCAACAATGGTTGTAGCACTTAACTACAACCATTTTGGCGGGGTCCTGGGATTAATTATTTCCTGGTTTGGAGCATTGCTTGGGCCTACTTCAATGCCCTTATTGTTTGGGCTTTTACCGGCATTTAAAAGTTGTGGGCCAAAAGCGGCTATCGGTTCAATAGTTGGAGGCGTGTTGACTTTTGTTATTACAAAGAACATTGAACTAAACAGCCTGGCACTTGAAATTGGATTACCTACAATAGTATCTGCTGTTATTTTTATTTGCTTTGGGTTGTTTAATAAAACGAGTACACCTGAACATGTGGAAAAAATGTTAGTGGCTCTCCGAAGCAGCAGCAAAATTGCAGTAGAATCTAAATAGGAGATAGCTGATGTATTCGATTGTTTGAAATGAATTTTTTTTCTGTGATAAATTTTCAATAACTCAAAGTTGTGAAAATGAAATCTTTTGGATTTGGTATCGTCGGTACGGGTGTTATTTCCCATTTTCATGCAAAAGCGATTTCAGAGATCGGTTGTGCCGGTATTATTGGTGTATATAATCATAACATAGGCAAAGCTGAACTTTTTTCAAAGATATATGGAGGTAAAGCTTACCCTACGTTGGACGATATGTTAGAAAACCCTGATATTGATATTGTATCTGTATGTACACCGTCGGGAACACATCTTGAGATAGCGCTCAAATGCATTGCTGCCGGCAAACACTGCATGATAGAAAAACCATTGGAAATTACCACCGGGCGCTGTGATCTGATTATTGAAGCGGCGAAAGCGGCGAATGTAAAGGTAGCTGTCATATTCCCTTCCAGGTTTTATGAAGTAAACAGGCAATTGAAGCGATCCGTAGAAGAACAAAGATTTGGAGAACTCGTGTTGGGGAGCGTTTATGTAAAATGGCATCGTACAAAAGAATATTATCAATCTGGTGAATGGAGAGGGACCTGGCAATATGATGGAGGAGGTGCCTTAATGAACCAGGGGATACATTCAGTTGATTTGTTACAATGGGTTATGGGGCCAATAAAATCGGTACAGGCAATTTCGGCGAACAGGTACCATAAGGAAATCCAGGTGGAGGATACCGTTACAGCAATTATGACATTTGCAAACGGAGCATTGGGTGTTATAGAATGTACTACCGCTGCGTTCCCCGGATTTTTTAAACGTCTTGAAATTATTGGTACTTCAGGTTCCGCTATACTCGAGGAGAACAGTGTTTTAAAATGGCAGTTTCAGAATGAATTACCACACGATGAGGTATTCCGGAACAAGCAATGTATATCGAATAATTCTTCCGGTGGGGTTGCAGATCCTGCATCAATCAGTCATTATGGCCACAAAATGCAAATGATAGATTTCATCAATGCAGTTGAAGAGAACTCTGATCCGTTGGTAGATGCTGTGGAAGGGAAAAAATCAGTTGAAATTGTTACAGCCATTTACCGGAGTGCAAAGTCAGGCGAAAAAGTTTTATTGGATACCGGATAGGATTGTGATCCTGTTCCTTGTAAGGTTCGATGGAGTTGCTTCAATACTAAAGCTGTCTGATATATGAAATGAAAAATATGATTCATTTAAGAGAATAAATTATACATTAAAAACATTACTTCATGTTTAAGAAATATTTTGCCCTTATTCTTTCTATTTCTTTAATGCTTGCAACAGATGTGTATGGTCAAATACCATCATTTCAGGACAACGACAGAATTTGTTTTATTGGAAGCAGTATTGCTATGAATGGGGGAAACTATCATTATATAAATCTGTTTTATGCTACCAGGTATCCGGAAAGAAATATTACATTTCTTAACTGCGGTATATCGGGTGATTGGACGGATAATATTTTAGCACGGATTCATTCTGATATTTTAGTTGTTAAACCAACCTGGGCCGTATTGATGCTTGAAGAAAACGACCTTAGGCCATCACTTTATATGAAAGACAGGCAGAACGAAGCCGGCATACAGGAAAAGAAGCAAGAGAGAATAGAAAGCTGGTGCCGCAATGCGGATAGTATTGTTCGGTTATTGATGCAGGCAAAGGTTAAAGTTATCCTGCAAACGCCTACCATTTATGATCAGACGGGGCAATTACCCTCGGAAAATGCTTACGGGGTAAATGATGCTTTAAAAAAATGTGTTGAGTTCCTGAAGCAATTGTCAGGAAAATACCAGCTGCCACTGGTAGATTGCTGGACTGTAATGAATGAGGATAACAGGATTATTCAGAAGAAGGATCCAACCAAATCGATAATCGGGAACGACAGAGTGCACGTAAGCAAATTGGGATTTTTTGTTATGGCACATACTTTTTTAAATAATCAGGATATAGAGAAAAAGGTGTCTTATGTAAAAGTCGATGTTAAAAAGAACAGTACGTTATTGGCTGAGAACTGTATCATTAGTAACCTGCAGGCAGGAACTAACGATGTTTCTTTTGAATATCTTTCCCGGTCATTACCCTATCCCTCACCTGATGGATTAAACCCTGATTCCCTTCACCCATTTACATCAGAGTTAAACAAGGAAGTACTGCAAATAAAAGGATTAAAAAGAGGGAATTATAATTTGCTTATCGATTCTTCTTTTATTGGAACCTATTCCAACAAAGATTTAAGTAAAGGAATAAACCTATCGCTGAATACGGTTACTCCTCAATCAAAACAATCGCAGAAAGTACTTGATCAATTTTATGAATACTGGAAAACTGAGAGGCAATTGCGGTTATTGAAATATGTGGAATATCAGCATTTTGAAGGAGCAACTGTGAAGGTTGCAGACATGGATTTGGTAAAAGCAAAATTTGACAGCATACTTAATGAAAATAAAACTTCTGAAAACTACAATTTTTTCAAAAAAGTATTTGCCGAATACCTGTCTGACAAGGTGAACGAAAAAGATATGGAGCAAAAGCATGCTGCATTGTTTCAATCAATATATAAGCTGAATAAACCTGTAAAACATTTTATGAGAATTAATAAAAAGTAAATTGAATTGGTTAACCGGGCATAGGAGCAATTTCATGCCGGTTTGTGTAAAAGTATAAATTATTGAAAAGTTTCAAATACATTTACTTTTAATCAGTTAAAAGATTGTTTATGAAGTCATTTTCGTGAAGAGATTTTATTAAAACCAGTTCGGGATTATTAGGAGCGATTGCTATAAATGGAACCACCTTAGGTTGTCAGAATAAGAAACCGCTTTTGTCTTTCTCCACCCTGGGTTGCCCTAAATGGTCATTTACAAAAATTCTTGATTTTGCTCACGACAATGGATTCGCAGCAATTGAAATAAGGGGAATTCTTGGACAGATGGATTTGCCAAAGTGCCCGGAGTTCAGCAATAATGAAAGTATTCAATTAAGCAGGAGAAAGGCCGAGGACAGGCAAGTAAAAATTCAGGGGTTAGGATCTTCTGTATCGCTTCACCAGCAGGATATTGGCATCTGGCAAAAGGACCTGGATGAAGCAAAGAGATTTATTGATCTTGCACACGAACTTAATTGCCCGTATGTTCGTGTATTCCCTAACAAACTACCCGAAGATCAAAGCAGAGACATTGTTATTAACCTGATAAGTGAAAGATTATTGCAATTGGGTAATTATGCAAAAGGAAGCAATGTCGTTGTCTTGATAGAAACACACGGAGATGCTTTAGAAACGTCAGTAATCAGGAAAATCATGGAACCTGCTTTTAATCCCCACACAGGTTTGTTGTGGGATGTTTGCAATATGTGGTCTGTTACCAGGGTATCACCGGCTAAAGTTTACCCTGAGCTGAAACAGTATATCAGGCATACCCATCTAAAGGACGGAAAATTTGTTAATGGTAAACTGATACCTGTATTATTAGGCCGGGGCGAATGCCCCATATTTGAAGCTATTGATCTTCTCTATAAGGATGGGTATAGCGGATATTATGGATTTGAATGGGAAAAATTCTGGTATCCGGATATTGAAGAACCCGAGATAGCATTTCCGGAATATGTATCAGTTATAAAAAAGCACTTCTGACAGATGTACTGAAGGTAAGGATACAATACAAATATCTGTTATTTATGATCACCTGCAATATTCTTACTGAATGAACGTAAAAGAATTTTTATAAAAACAAAAAGCCGGTATTTAATCAGTCACTCAAAAATTAGGAAAACAAAAAATGTATCAGAGGATTAAAAAAAGAATAGAGAAATATCCAGGTCTGAAACGATGGATAAAGTCGTTAGGGCCAGGTATTATCACAGCAGCTATAATTTTTGGCCCAAGTAAAATGACTATTACGTCAAAATTAGGGGCTAACTACGGATATGCTATGATATGGCTTGTAGTAGTGGCCATTTATTTTCTGATACTCTTTACTTCTATGGCTGGCAGAATTGGTTTGGCAACCAGTAAATCATTATTACAAACAATTCGACACAAGTGGGGTAAGCCGGTTTCCATAATTGTGGGAATAGGAATATTTTTTGTAGCTACCTCTTTTCAGTCCGGAAATTCAATAGGCGTGGGGATTGCATTGTCAGAACCTACAAATATCAATGTGAAATTTTGGATCGTTCTGTTTAATATACTGGGACTGGGTCTTCTCTTTTTCAAAGACCTATACAAAATTCTTGAAAAATTGATGTTTGTCCTTGTTGCTTTAATGCTGATTGCATTTTTACTAACATTAATTAAAATTAATCCCGATCTTTCTACTATTACTGATGGCTTGAAACCTTCTATTCCTGCGGGATCAGCAGGGCTAGTTATTGCATTCATTGCTTCCTGTTTTTCTCTCATTGCAGCCTTTTATCAATGCTATCTTATGCAGGAGAGAAGAAAACACAGCCAGGGAGCAACCGTTAAGCCAAATGAGAGTGTTACAGGTATTGTAATTCTTGGCTTGTTGGTAATTATTGTTATGATCTGTGCCGGTAGTGTTCTGCATTCAAGAAACCTGCCGGTAAACAGTGCATTGGATATGGCTAAAGCTTTAGAACCATTATTTGGAGAATTATCAACAGTATTATTTCTTGCCGGACTTTTTGGAGCTTCGTTTTCTTCACTTGTTGGAAATGCTGCAATTGGGGGTACTTTGCTGGGTGATTCATTGGGTTACGGATACCAACTGAATAATAAAGTAATTAAAGGATTGATTGCACTGGTTATGATTATTGGTGCAAGTATTGCAATTATTTTTGGAAAACTTCCGCTGAACCTGATTGTATTAGCCCAAAGTGTTACCATTTTTATAGTACCAATTGTTGGCATTGCTCTTTTCACAATTGCCAATGATGAAAAAGTAATGGGACCACTAAAAAATAACCTGATTCAGAAAATTATGGGAACTGTAGGGCTGGCTCTGATAATATTTCTGGCAATTTTCAATGCTAGAGAACTATTCTTTTAGCGGTATCATTTATAAAAAGCTTTATAAAACTGTTTTCACTGAGCTTCTTAAAAGCTCAATTCTGTATTGAATCCAATTGGGTTTTTAAAAAATTCAGGATCGTACCATATTTTAAATACGAAGTAAGATATTCTCAAGCTAATTACCTGATCTTCTTCCTGTAGATAATAAATTTAATTTTACAATTAATGTAAAAGGTCAGGTTTTAAGAAGCCTGGTACCAACGGCTTTAATAATTTTGCGAAATGCAATAACTCAGGTTCAGAAAATTTAGGACCTATAACCTGTATTGCGATGGGTAATCCTTCATCGTTCAAACCTAAAGGGATAGTTATAGCAGGACATTCAATTGGATTAAGTATAGTGGCGTATGGAAAATATCTGAAATAAGATACTGTTACACCTTTTATTTTGATTGCAGATCCTTTGGGGCATTTATTAAATGCTGCCCCATAGGTAATCGGGCAGATAAAAAAATCAAAGTGGGAAAAAAATGAATCCCACTTTCTTTTTAGCTTATTGTTTTGTTGCTGCCATTGTATCCAGGATGAATCATTCTGGTTCGTCATTGTAGTGTAGAAGGGATTTAAAATACCGGAGTCATCATCCCAAATATGCATGTCTTTATTTATCATTTGTCTGATTTCCGGTGATTTGCCTTCACCTGCAATTAAGGCAAGACAGGTAAGGTAAGAATTCATCATTTCTTCATAGGTGTCCGGAGCATATTTTTTAATGCCTGCACCATATTTTTTAACTGAATCAATAAGGCGACTCATTTTTACTTTTACATCTCTTCCAACTTTGATCGTTCCGGATGAGGTTTTCCAATCATCTATCCAGGCAATTTTATATTCGGAAATATTTCTACCGGATGGCTGTTTCCAAAAAACAGGTTCTTGGAATCTATTGTCGGGTCTGGTCTCTTTTAAAACATTCCATGCTACTTCAAGATCTTCGGGAGTCCTTGCCAAAGGGCCAGCAGTATTTAACGCAAATCTTTTATGTGTTGATACGGCCTCTGTTCCATCGCCTTCTGTTACGTTTATAGTGCCAAAGGTTGTTTTTAAGCCATATAATCCACAAAAGGAGGCAGGCACACGAATACTTCCACCCAAATCACTTCCGAATTCAAGACTTGTAAACCCTGCTGCAAGTGCTGACGCTCCGCCTCCCGTACTTCCGCCTGGTGTTTTTGTAGTATCATAAGGATTACTGCCTACTGGGTAAACTTCACCTTGAACCTGGTAATCCATTAGCAGGGTGGGGAGGTTGGTTTTTCCGATGATAATTGCTCCTGCCTTTTTTAATTGTTTTACAATGGGGCCATCGTCCGGTGCAATAAATTTTTCATTCATTTTTAAATTTAATGTAACCGGAGAACCTTTCAACCAGAACTCTTCTTTTACTGTTATTGGTACACCAAGAAGCGGTGGTAAATCTCCACCTTTGGCGACAGCTTCATCAGCTTTTTTTGCTTCAGCAAGCGCTTCATTGTCTCTTAACCATACTATCGCATTGTATTTATAATTATTATTCCTGATGTATGAAATGAATTCTTTCACAATTTCTAGGGAAGTCGCTTTTCTGCTCTTAATCAGGTCAGCCAGTTCAGTTGCAGATTTATAGATGAAATGTGTTTTTAGCGGAAGTTGGTTTGAAGGAGGCAAAAACAAATCAGGCTTTTGAGACTTAATAACTGGTTTACTTCCTATATTTAGATGAATAAAAAAATTAACGGATACAAGTATAACTGACAATAAAAAGAAGTATAAAATTCTCCTGTACTTACGTATTTGGGATTTCATATTGAAAAAGAGTTGTTTCTTCGCAGATTTCAAATTAGCAACAGGTTTTGCATAATATTTGGGTACGTACACGAAATTAATCATTCCTGATAATAGTTTTTAGGGCGTAGTTTTTATTACAATGTAACCGGCATAAACGGAGAAGTATCAGGGGTTCAAAAGAGTTTTTCTGCATTATACCGGGTATTGCAATCATTCTACAAATTATTCTAAATCATTCCATTCGGCAACCTGTTGGAGGTGTTTATTTTAAAAGGTCTGACAATAAGTTTTCGCACTTCTACTTTATTATGGGAGGAATTTGGCCGAAGAGGGATAGGCGGAAGAGGGATAAAATAATTTTTTTTATTTAAGTAAAATTGTTAATTTGCTTACGTTAACGTACACGTAAAATTATTGAAAACATAGAGGATGTTTAGCCCCTTTACTTATAAGCAATGAGATTTTTAGTATTTGTTTTTTATGACTTATTTGAGAATTAGACGTTGATTTTGAGGATAACAATAAAGCGGCGATAATGAGAGTTGTAACATATTACTTGGCTGTGGCAGTGAAATTTTTCCATTCGGAAAATGTAATTCAAGAGTTTAAGTAGAATATGACTTTATAAAATAGAAATAGATTAAAAAGGAGAAACAAAAACCGGATTCCGATGAAGACGGAACCCGGCGAGTAGTTTGAGTTATCCATAACAACCGGTTAGATTATTTATTGTAAAACCCAAAACAACGCTAATTTATGCAAATTTATGCAAATTGTTCTACTGCTTTTTTGCAGGAACAAAAAAACAAAAAGCAAAGTTTAACAGGTTTAATTTCCTATTCGGCAACAAGTAGATCGTTTAAAAAAATCTTGTTGACATTTCAGCTCTGTACGATTCTGATATTCGGAGCTAATTTCAAAGTAAACGCTGAAGAGCGTTCATCAAATGTCAATCTTACTGAGAAACATGCCTCTTTTAGAAATTTATTTTCAGAGCCTGGTAAGCAAATATGGTATGCTAATTTCTGCAGTCAATCTTTTCTGAAAAGTGATGGAATATTTTCAATAGACCTGGAGGATAAAATATTTCTGTCAGTACCTGACGAATATTTTACAGAACAGAATCTAACTTCTGACTTTTTTGCTGGCAATAGTACTGATAATGAAAATGAAATAAAAGTAACTACGGAAACTATAACGACCCGTGAAACTAGTTCATTTATTGAAATAAAAGGACAGGTGGTAAATTACTTGGGGGAGCCACTCTCCGGAGCTTCAATTATTGTAAAGGGAACTGACATCGGAACAAAAACAGATGTTAATGGATATTTTACAATTAATACAGAATTGAATGCCACTCTGCTTATTTCTTTTGTAGGATATTCATCAATTGAGGTTGTAGTAAATAAACGGAATCTGGGAAAGCTAATTTTGAACCTCTCAGGTAAAATCAATGATGAGGTAGTGATTGTGGGATATGGTAAGGTTCAAAGGAAAAATCTTACGAGCGCTATTTCCAGTGTTAAAGCCAGCGATGTTGTTAAAAGCACTGAGTTATCATTAAATACAGCTTTACAAGGACGGGCTGCTGGTGTTTTGGTAACATCGTCAGAAGGCGATCCGGGAGCGCCCGTTAGTATCACCATAAGGGCAGGATCTTCAATATCTGCAAGTAATGAACCACTTTATGTTATTAATGGATTTCCACAATTAGGAGGCTCCAATTTCAACATTAATCCTAACGATATTGAAACGATTGATATTCTGAAAGATGCTTCAGCTGCTGCATATGGATCTAGAGGCGCTAATGGAGTTATCATTATTACAACAAAATCCGGAAAGGCAGGAAGGTTTACAATTGAATATAATGCCTATGTTAGTACTTCTAAGATTGCAAGACCTATTAAGTTGTTGAATGTAGCGCAGTATGCAGAATTGCAACATCAGTTGCAGATGGATGGCACCTTCGGTGATACGAGTATTTTTAAGAATTGGCGGACTTTTAAAGATTCCAGCTCTGTTGATTGGTATAAATCTACTTTCAGAACCGGGGTGAATCAATCTCATAACCTTTCTCTTTCCGGGGGCACTGAAAGTGTAAAGGTAGTTGCATCCTTTGGTTATGACAAACAACAAGGCGTAGCTATAAATAACGATTTTCATCGCTATACCGTTGATTTGAATATTAATTCAAGGTTAAATAAAATAGTATCAAATGAAACAGTTATTTATTTAACTCAAAGAGATAAAACCGGACCAAATTTGAGCGGAAGCAGCCAGGTAATGTATTCGGTAATCAAAGCTTCACCATTTTTAGGTTATGGAGTAACAAGATTATCGGAATTCCTAGATCGAAATTTACGTCGTGGTGGTATTTATGGAACAGACCCGGTAGAAGCATTGACCGTGGATAAGCGATTTTATGAAGTATTTAATGGAAGTATTAATACTGCATTTAATTTTAACTTGACGAAGAATCTTGTTTTACGTTTAGCGGGTGGTGTTCATAGTATTTCTGACCAATATAGTACTTATTATCCTTCCACTTCAGGAAACGGCCAATTACAAAATGGCGAAGGTTCTATTAGTATAGGAAAAGATTTTAGTTGGCTGAGTGAGAATACTTTAAACTATAATAAAACTTTTGCTGATAAGCATACCGTTGATTTTACGACAGGTTTTACTCTTGAAAGCGGTACCAGCAAAAGCTACGGCTTTGGATCACACCAGTTCCCCATTGATGTTTTAGGATATGATAATTTAGGTTTCGGGACAATTGCAGACTATCCAAGCTCGGGAAAATCGAAATATTCATTAGCCAGCTATTTAGGCATATTAAGATATAACTATTTAAGTAAATACTTACTTACAGTGATAATGAGAGCAGATGGCAGCTCTAAATTTCCCAATCACCGATGGGGTTATTTTCCCTCAACTCAGGCAGCCTGGAAAATCAAGGAAGAAAACTTTATGAATAATATAAAGCAAATATCTTCTTTGAAGCTAAGGGTAAGCTGGGGGATGGTTGGAAATGAAAGTGTTCCCTCTTATTCTTCTCTGACCCGATATTCAAACTTTTCAAGACCTCCTGTGATGAATCAAACAAGTTATCCTCTTGGGCTAGCACCAATAAGTTTTGGGGTAGGTGATTTGAAATGGGAAACGAATATTCAGACTAATATAGGTCTTGATCTTGGATTATTTGATGATAGGCTTCTATTGACAGTAGATGCTTATAAAAAGAAATCAAAAGATCTTTTACTGGCCGCACCTATTTCCTATTATTCAGGGTATTCTGAAGTTTATAGAAATGTGGGTGACATTCAGGTAAAAGGCATGGAGATAAACCTTAATACCATTAATGTTAAGTCAAAAAAATTTACATGGAACAGCAACTTCAATATTGCTTTTAATAGAGGAAAAGTGCTGGCGTTAAGTGATAACCAGGAATCGTTTCAAATACAGGGGTACAAAAGATATGGTGGTTGGATTGTGAAAGTGGGCGAACCTTTAGGTAATTTTTATGGATGGGTATTTGACGGTTATATTAACACAGATGAGGAACTTTATACCGAAGTTCTGCCTCACGATATGACTCCTATCAGATCAGGAGCCAGGAAGTATAAAGATGTAAATGGGGATGGTGTAGTTGACAGTGATGACAGGGCAATTCTTGGTAATGGGAATCCTGACTTTTTTGGAGGATTTAATAATGAATTCCGTTACGGACAATTTGAGCTTAGTTTTTTATTCACTTTTTCTTATGGGAATAAAATATTTAATACCATTAAAAACATTTATGAACGTCCTGGGGGCCTCCAGGGTGGTCCTGTCTCCATGTATAATCATTGGACACAACTTAATCCACAGATAAATGCACAACTTTGGAACAGCAGTTATGATACCGAATATGATTACACTACTTCTTATTCAATTGAAGATGGTTCCTATTTCCGGTTAAAAAATGTTCAATTAGGATACAATATTTCTACGATAAAAGGGAAAAGACTCCCATTTAACAGACTTCGGGTATATGCCAGTGCTCAAAACCTGTTGACCTTTACCCGATATACCGGATATGATCCTGAAGTGAATTTTAAAAATTCAATCATAACTCCTGGTATGGATTATGGTGCTTATCCAAGAAGCAGAATGTTCACATTCGGAATAAATGTTTCTTTTTAATTGTGTAGTTTTTTGATAAAATATTTTAAAATAATTATATGAAAAAAATATTGATTAGCCTGATAGCATTGACAGTAATGAGCACTATCAGCTGTAAAAAATTTTTGGAAGAGAAGCCTTTTGATTTTCTAACTCCTGGTAATTTTCCTGCATCTGCTAATGATGCAGATGTGGCTTTGAATGGGGCCTATCAAAGTTTGGCTGGAACTGAATTTTCTGGCTCAAGAAATAATACGTTCCAAGGGTATGGAGCGATATACACTTGTGAATTAAATGATTTAGTGCATGATGGATTCACGAGCAATTATAGGAATACCAGTTATGCTAAGGCTTTTTCTGAAGCAATGTGGAGAACTATGTTTACAGGTATAAATTCATGCAATAATCTTATTTCCAGCCTTGAAAAAAATAATAGTGAAACATGGGTTACTCCTAAGATAGCCGAAGCTAAAGCATTACGAGCATTGTTCTACTTTTATTTAGTACGGTGGTTTGGTGATTTACCTTTAGTTCTTACACCTACCACATCAGGTACGATAAATAATCCCCGTAGCTCAGTTGAAGATGTGTACGAGCAGATTATTAGTGATCTGAAATTTGCTGAAGATAAACTTCCTGATGCAGTAAATGATGGAAAGTTTAAGAATGGTTCTGTAAAAGCTTTGCTGGCTCAGGTTTATATAACAAGGGCAGGTTTTCACAGGGATTCTGAGACAGGGACAAAAGTTGGAGGAGACCCTAGCATGTGGGCTTTGGCGAGAGATAAAGCAAAAGAAGTGATAGAATCAGGCACCTATTCATTAGAAAGCGATTATACTGATATATTTAAAAAGTCCGCAATGGATATTCCATGTAATGAAGTAATTCTTGATATACAATACTCCACCAATTCCCCTTGTAATTTTCCTTATGCCACCGGTCCTGAAGCTTACGGATCACCCGGTCCTATAGGAGGGGGAAAAAACTGGGTAGATAAAATTAATATTGAGTGGCTGAGAAGAATTAATCCTGTTGATAAAAGGAAATCCTGGAATATTTCTGATTATATGGTTCTTGACAACTCCTGGGTTAGAGTACCTCAATCAGATTCAAACAGGAATATATTGACAGTTTATCCAAAATGGCCGGAAGGTGATGATAGTCATCGGTTTTACTGGGATAATTATTTATATAATTGGAATATATTGAGATTAGGAGAAATAAAATTGTTGTATGCCGAAGCTGCTAATGAAGCTGCATCAGCACCCCCACCGGAAGCTTACACGCAGATAAATGAGATACGTTCAAGAGCAGGATTAGCACCGCTGAGCGGATTAACAAAAGACCAGTTTAGAGATGCGATTATGGAAGAAAGAGCTTTGGAATTGCTTGGAGAAGGGATGCGTTATTTTGACTTGCAGCGTTGGGGTAATTGGAAAGAAAAAATAGATGCTAACAAACTTCAGTCGGCATGGCGCAATTCAAACGGGGCTGGCGTTGATGAAAAATGGTTATTATGGCCTGTACCATTACGTGATGTGGATGCAAATGGTTGGTATCAAAATAAAGGCTGGTAAAGATAGAATCCAATTTATTATATATCTGCTCATGATTCTGGGTTAAATATTATAAATTCAAAAATCAAAAGTTTATGTCTTTTTTAAACTCATCAGTTAGAAATAAAATAAATTCCATTTCTCTGTTAGTATTTATTTTGATCAGCTGTAAAAAACCGGGGATTACTTATGAAAAGTTTCAAGCCTCTAATCTGAATGTAGTATGTGCCTGGGACGCTGATGATATTCCAGTTGCGTTTTCATTAGATACAACGGTAAGATTATATGGAGGCGATTTATACTATGCAGAGCAAACATATTACCAGGTATTGTTTTCCGGGCAAAGAGTTGCGAAATTCAAAGATGAAAACGGTACACTGATATATTCTGTCCCTATATCAATGGAAGATAAGAAAGCGTACACACTCTTTTATACCGGCACTCAGGCAAATCCGGAATCTGTATTTGTTGAAGACGATGTGAGTTCACCGGGTGATAATAAAACAAGATTTAGAATAGCTAATATGAACCCTGACCCCAATTCAAAATATGATATATATTTTGAAACACCTCTTATGCCTATGCAAAAAGTCTTTAGTACAATTGGTAGTAAAACAGTAAGCGCTCCTGTTATAAGGGATTCTACGACACAGGTTATAACCATTACAGCAATAAATCCGGGAGTTGATACATTGGTTTATCAGGAACCTACTATAAGGTTTTTAGCTGAAAGAGCTTATACAATTGTCATAGTTGGTAAAAAAAATGGAATAAACACCCAGGAAATCTTGATTACTGAGAATTATTATACTTATTAACGAGGTTAGTATTTTATTTGTATTATTTCTAATCCGATTTATGAAAATTAATTCTTTAAATATAATAGTTTTGAAACTCAGGAGATATTAAACCTTCGGATATTGGGCTCAAAGAAATAGCTCCTTTGATCTTTAAATAAAAATCCTGATCTGGAATTGATTTTAACTTTAGTGTATTGGCATTATATAATTTCGATACAATAACAATGCGATGATATAAGACTGTGAGATTAAGATAATGTGACTCTTCATGATCCTTTTCATAATGAAAGGGTCATAAAAAAAGGAATAATGATAATACTATAGAAATTGAAGATTAATGAGTTTATAATATGAAAGGATTGTTATGCCTTTTGTTGGTTTTTCATTTTTGCCAAAGTGATCTGAATGCAAAGACATATTATTTTTCTGCTTCTAAAGGAGATGACAGCCGAACAATAATTCAGGCACAACATTCTGCCACACCCTGGAGAAGTTTAGAAAAACTCAACTCAATAATGGCCTTACTGGAGCCGGGTGATTCAATACTGCTTCTCCGGGGCGATATTTTTAAAGGAACAATTAATATTTCTAAGTCAGGTAGTAAACAAAAACATATAGTTATTTCAACTTATGGTCCTACGGTTAAAGCTGCTCCTGTAATTGATGGGAGAGTCAGGTTAACTCAATGGGTTAGATTCAGGGGTGATATCTGGGGATGTAGAACCCCTGAATTACCTGACTTTGTTAACTTGTTTTCAATTAACGGCAAGTTCTTTTCAATGGGCAGGTACCCAAATCCGGATGAAACAGAAGACGGGTATCTTCGGCTGGAAAGTGCAGATAGCAACCTCGCTATAATTGATCGTGAATTAAAAGGTGAACCGAATTGGACAGGTGCTGAACTTGTGATAAAACCAAAAAGATGGCTCATTGACCGTAATGTAATTACAAAGCATTTAGATTCGGTTATATGGTATGAAACTAAAAGCAGCTATGTTCCATGGAAAGGATTTGGTTATTTTATTCAAAATCATATAGGTACTCTTGATCGTTTTGGTGAATGGTATTTTAATGCAGCGGCAAATAAAATATTTGTGTATTTTAAAGATGAAAGCCCTGCACGCTATCAAATTCAGATAAGCCTACATGATATTCTTCTGCATGCTGATAACCAGTCGTATGTAAATATCAGTGGACTACATTTTGTTGGCGCAAATAAAGATGCCATCAATCTCACAAAGTCAAGAAATTTCATAATTGAGAATTGTACTATCTCACATGCAGGATTAAATGGCATTTCGGGATTGGAAGTGTCAGACCTTAGGGTAGTCAATAATACTATTCAGGATGTTTACAATACCGGAATTTTTCTGATGAAAGATTGCTACAATACAGAAATCAAAGGAAACATAATTAAAAGGTGTGGTCTGATCGATGGAACCGGGCCGAGCGGAAACAGCAAAACAGAAGGTGTCAGTATAGGTGGAAATAATAATGTTGTTGAAAATAATGTAATTGACAGCATTGGCTATATCGGGATTCATTTTTCAGGTAATAATGTTCTGATAAAAAATAATGTCGTTCGGAATTTTACAATGGTCAAAGATGATGGGGGAGGAATTTATACAGTTGCCGGCAAAAGGCCATTAGTTACATTCCGGGACAGAAAAATAATCGGAAATATTGTAATGAATGGAATTGGAAACGGAGCAGGGACAAACCAGTCAGACTTTAGGTCAGCCATTGGTATTTATATGGATGATTGTTCCAGCGGTACTGAGATCCGGGATAATATTGTTGGGCATTGCGCTGAAATAGGTATATTCCTGCATGATGCCCGCGAGATTAATGTTATAAACAATCTTGCTTTTGAATGTGGAATACCATTTGCCATGCATCAGGATATTATTTGGAGAGGGGGTACGATGCACAGTAATGTAATTAACAGAAATATTTTTATTTCATCATTCAATACACCATTACTCAGTAGCTATCGTACTCAGGAAAATGATATTAAACGTTTTGGGGAAATTGATAGTAACTTTTTCTACTATCCGGTTATTGCTGATACAATCAATAATAACTTATTTGAGGAAGTAATTGAAAGCACCCTAAGGCAAAAATATTCCATTTCTGAATGGCAGAATAAATATCAGTATGAAATAAATAGCCAGTTCCTCTCTATTGATAATAAGCATTATTCTAAATATATCAGGATCTTTTATAATGACAGAAGAAACAAAAAAACTATTAACCTTGGACATGAACAATATTCGGATCCAGGTGGCAGAATATTTAAAGGGACATTGATACTTGATCCTTATGAATGGGTTTGTCTTATAAAAGTGAATTAAAGCGCCGGATCATCCATGGATGAAAATGGTGGTTTTCCGGTATGGTAAAGAGCTTAGCTGATTCTTTTATGAAATGGTGTTATGATGGGGTAGGTATGGAAATTTTAGTACAGTCATATTTTAAAATTTCTTTATTGTAATTTAAGAGTATTAGAGGTCATACTCTGCTCTGTTTGTTTTCTTGATAACTCTATTAGTACTTAAACAGTTTTCGTAAAAATAAAAGGTTATTCAAAAATGTTACTTCAGTTGTTCAAAGAAACACAAGTTGTCATGTTGTTTACTCTGGTTTCTATAAATTATTCTTTTGGAAATGTCTATTATGTAGATACAAACGGAAATGATTCAAATAGTGGCAGCCTGGCTCAGCCATGGAAAACGCTTACCTATGCTTCAACAATTGCAAGTCCCGGAGATACTGTTTATGTAAAAGCCGGGTTATACACTGAAAATGTCGTTTTTTCAAAAAACGGAACAACCAACAGCCCCATAGTATTTCTTGGATACAAAACAACACCCGGCGACCAACCTCCGATCCTGGTAAATGACAGTACATTCCCGTCAGCTTTCAACAGTGTGGATATGCCTACTTTTATTGGTATTAACAGGTCCTTCGGCATTGGCTTTAATTGCCAGAACAGACGATTTCTGGTAATTAAGAATTTTCAGATACAGAATTGTGCCTATGGATTTCTGGCAGGAGGTACTTCACAGGATGCAGGGAACCTGGTTCTTGATAATATCAATGTAATGTCGGTTGGAGATATTAGTATAATACCTCTACAAAATCAGACCACTTGTTAAGTTGAAAAAACGATAACTTT
>JAIXKI010000009.1 GCA_026936105.1 Chitinophagales bacterium | reverse complement strand
TTCATTGCCATCTTTGTCTTTTGTTGAAACCACGATATCATAATAGCCGGGAGCTGGCAGCAAACCCTTTATTTCAAAATTTGAATTTGCTTAAACAGTATCACTCTTATTAAAAATAATATTTTCTTTCTCCCATGCCCTGTAATCGCTTTCATCAGCATATTCATCGTGCGGGAAATTTTTAATATACTCTTCCTTGCTCATGACAAACTGGTCGGGCCGATCCCAATAACGATTGCGTATCAAACGGTTTTCCTGTTTCAGTTTTGTAATGATAACTCTCACTTCCGCCGGCTGAAATTCCCCATTCATATTCGTAGAGAGGATGGAAATGTTTTTTAAACTGTCTGCCGGGAGGGAAGAGGGCAGATCTACGGCCAGCATTAAAGATTTATACCCGACAGTAACGGAAACCTCACCGCTTCTCGTTTCTCCGTTGATATCGGTTACATCAGCATAAATGGTGTAGTCAAACACCGGATCGAATTTTTTATCAATGGACAGATCCGGGATCGCAGGGAATCTTATTTCAAATTTCCCATCCTCGTCTGTTTGAATTTCCCCATGGACGATCTCCATTTCTTTTGCCTGGGGTTGCCACCAGCGCCAAAACATCCAGGAATAGATAAATCTTGGTTTACGGACGACCCTGTATTTCACGGCGGCTCCGTCAATATTATTTCCCGCATACGCTTTTGCAATACCGGTGACCCTTATAGTATCATTGACTTTATAAGTGTCTTTTATTTTTTCATAGTCCACATAGAACTTAGGCCGCTTGTATTCTTCCACAGAGAATTCTGCACTTTGTCCTTCTTCATCGGTGAAAATGCTGAAATCTCCGTTCAGGCCTGATTGCGGTAGCTGGAATTTTCCGGAGAATGAACCATATTCGTTTGTGGTCAGTTCCAGAGAGTCGATTTCTTTATAGTTTGCATCCTGCAGATAAACTTTTGTAGTATAACCGGTCTTGATAGCGCTGGTTTTCTGATTCCCCGTTTTGCTGACAAGAATTCCCTTGAAAAATACAGTTTGTCCCGGGCGGTAAATAGAACGATCTGTAAATAAAAATGCCGTTATGGTTTCTTCATCTTCCTCAGCGTTTTCATCATTCCAATCAGAATTCCTGTAATAGGTTTCATAAAAGGATGAATTCAGAAAGAGCTGGTCATTCTTATAGGTTATATCCAAAAGATATTGTGAGTAGCTGGCTGTTGAATCTTCTTTTTGTTGAAAACGAAAATATCCTTGCTGGTCTGTAGTGAAGGCAGCTCCTTTTTTATATTGATACCTGGATAGTTTGTAGTTGTAAGTTCTGAGCAAAGATTGAACAGTGGCATTGACTACAGGTCTGCCTGAAACACGGTCCAGCACAAAATAATCGTTGTCATTATTGATATAACTGAGATTGGAAACATAAAAATATTGGGCGCCGAGAATTCCTTTTGATTTATTGAAATCCTTTTCGGTTGAGGCCAGCAGAATGTATTTCCCTTCAGGTAGTCCACCCACTTTTATTTCTACGCTATGCTGCTGCAGGTCCTTAGTGTCAGGCAGCGATTGTTGCCAGCTTCTCAAGGGTGAAGCCGATGTGATCTTTTCCCAGAATTTACCGGAATAATAACTTTCTTCCTCATCGGGATTGCTTTCGTCCGTTTTTATAATCCTCAGAAAAAGGCTGGTGATGTTTTTATATTGGACCAACGACCTGAAAGCCTGCCCCGGAATATTGATCTTTTCGACAGTGAAGCTGAAATCTTTCCGGTTGATGTTGTTCAGCAAATTATAGCAATTGACCTTTCCTTCAGAAGAATCTTTCTGCTGCAACACTTTTTCACAGATCTCTTTTGCTTTTAAACGATCAAATTTATGAGTGGTGTCACCAAAAGGTTTATAAGTATCTGCGGCAATATTGTATTGCTCAGCTATAAGATACCATGCTTGTGCGGCAGCAGACAGGTCTTTATATTGTTCGGCGATGTGCTGAAGAGATGCAAGGTAAAGTTCTTTTTTGCCCGGCTGAACTCCTTTTTGATTTACAAACTGTATTCTGTCAATGTCCACATCTATCAATGCATCGGGTTTTGCATCCTTCACATGAAAAGCAATTAGTTTCTGATAAAGCAATAATGCTTTCTGCTGAAGCGAGGAGGAATCTTTAGTGGAAAATTTCAGCTTAATGAAATCATGGGCAGGAGCAAAGGCTGCCGGATCGCTGATCTCAAAAGCATAAGCCGGCCGGGTGATGTCCCTTTCATCACTGGTGAAATAACTCAGAGCCCTGTGTGCCAGGAAATCGAACAGGGTTGGGCGGAGGTGTCTTACGTTTCCTTTGATGATAATGGGGTCATAAGCCCTGAGGTCCGTTTCTTTCAACGAATGTTCATCTTCAATTGAGCTCAGGTATAAATCACTGATCTTTTTATGAAGATCATCCAGGGTCCATGTATTGATATCCTCTTTTTGAAAACCTTCTGTATTGGTACGGTTGTAAAATTTATAACGGTTTTGCTGAAGATAATTAAGGTACAGATCTGCCGTGATACTTTGAAGGATAGAGCGGACGGGCTGTTGTGATGAATTGATCTCTTTTTCAAATTCTTTTATGGAAAGCGCCATGTTGTCTTCGCGGAGGCCGGTTTGAATATCGGCTAAATACAACAGTGCCCTGATCATCTGGGCATCCTGCTTTTGAATTTTAGCTGCGGTATAAATATTCCGGACCTTTTCAAGTGCAGATTTGGGGAGGTTTTTGTCGAGCAGCGCCTGCACGCTCTTCCATGCTGAATCAAAATTTTTCAAGGGCTTCTGTGCTTTGACAGATGAAATTAGGCAAAAGCTGAATAGAAACAGCAAGGTTATTCTGCAAAAGGGAATCGCCATATTTTATGGTTTGATATTGTAAAGACAAATTAGAACAATATTATGATGCAGTAAAAAGAGTTATTTCACAAAAGGGCGGAGATTATTTTTAACCTATGATGATGCCCGGCACCGGACTTTTTTTTGAGGGTAAAAGTTTAAAGGTCATTCTGATCTTACTCTTTCATTAACTATCTCCTGAAAAATGCCGGGTTCCTTTAACTTTTATTTTTCTAAACTCCGGCATGATGGCACAGCGTTGGAATTATTCTTTGCGTTAACAAATTCATCCACCTTAAAATTAAAAAAGTATGAAAACTATCTCTACTCTATTTGCCTTTCTCTTCCTTAGTCTTTCTGTCTTTGCGATGGGCAGAAACTCCGGAAGCTTGATTGTGCAGTCGAATGACCGTGGTGATCTGAAAGTTACCGTTGATGGCAAACAGTTTACCACCGGCGATAATTTTGTCATGATCAATGATATTCGTGCCGGCCTTCACAAAGTGAAAGTGGTGCGCCAGGTAAACACCGGACTGTTCAGCAAAATGATCAAAAAGTTCGATGTGGTTTATGACGGTAAACTGATGATAAAATCGAACACTCAGGTTTCATTGACCATTGACCGTTTTGGGAGAGTGAATGTGACCGAGCAGGCAAAATGGGCAAATGGCCGCTATGGCGATTTCGATTATAAAAAAGGACAAGGATCCGATTTCAGAAACAGGACACAGTATGGCTACAATGACAGGCTCTACAGCCAGATCATGAGGGATCAGGACTTTGAATTTGTTTTGCAGTCCATACGTAAAGAATGGTTCGAAACAAACATGATGGAGTCTGCAAGGCATATCATCAGCACCAATTATTTCACAGCAGAGCAGGTGAGAAGGCTTATCCAGGTGTTCAACATGGAAAACAACAGGCTGGAACTTGCCAAACTTGCTTTCACCAAGACCGTGGATCAATACAATTATCAGCAGGTCATTGAGCAGTTAATGTTCACAACAAGCAAGGCAGAACTAAGCTGGTATATTCAAAATCACAGATAAGTTATAGCATGGCTTTAATTAAAAAACCTCCCGCAGATCGGGGAGGTTTTTTTGTTGAATATTTATCTGATTATTTATTCATTACTTCTGCCATTTGTTTCCCGATATCAGCCGGGCTTTGAACCACATGGATCCCGCATTCACTCATGATCTTCATTTTGGCATCAGCAGTATCATCAGCTCCGCCAACGATAGCGCCGGCATGGCCCATTCTGCGTCCGGGAGGAGCTGTTTGCCCTGCTATGAAACCGACAACCGGTTTTTTGTTTTTATTTTCTTTCACCCATCTGGCAGCTTCAGCTTCCATTCCGCCACCGATCTCACCGATCATCACTACTGCATCCGTATCCGGATCGCTGAAGAAATGTTCGACTGCTTCTTTGGTGGTAGTTCCTATGATCGGATCACCGCCGATGCCGACAGCAGTGGATATTCCGAGCCCTGCTTTCGCCACCTGGTCTGCCGCTTCGTAGGTCAGCGTTCCCGATTTGGAAACAATGCCGATCCTTCCCGGTTTGAAAACGAAGCCAGGCATGATGCCCACTTTACATTCTCCTGCCGTGATCACTCCGGGGCAGTTAGGGCCGACCAGCCTTGTATTCTTCCCTTGCAAATAGTTTTTCACTTTCACCATGTCCTGAGTGGGAATTCCTTCGGTGATACATACTACCAGTCGGATGCCTGCTTCAGCTGATTCCATGATGGCATCTGCTGCAAATGCCGGTGGTACAAAAATGATACTCACGTCTGCGCCTGTATTTTTTATGCAGTCATGAACCGTATTGAAAACGGGACGGTCCAGGTGTTTACTTCCGCCTTTTCCGGGAGTAACACCTCCGACAATATTTGTTCCATACTCGATCATCTGACCTGCATGAAAAGTTCCTTCGGAACCTGTAAAGCCCTGTACTAAAACCTTTGAATTTTTATTGACAAGAATACTCATGATCTGTTTTGAAATGAAACGCAAAAGTAAGGGTTAATGGGCAAACTTGTTTTGCAGGGCAGGCTTAAAGAGGCTTCAGATTATCGGTATTACGGATGCGGGGTATTTTACCGCTTTCTTCCAGCATGCGCATTTCTTTTGCATCATGCAGAAAGTCGGAGGCAAAAATAAAATCGTTGAGCAGTTGATTTTTTGTGAAGATGATCTCTTTATTGCTTCCTTCCCATTCTTTCTTTCCCTGGTGCAGATACAGTATGTAATCACCGATCTCCATGACGCTGTTCATGTCATGCGTGTTCACCACCGTGGTGATATTGTATTCGGTGGTTATTTCGCGGATCAGTTTGTCAATAACAAGAGAAGTCTGCGGATCAAGACCCGAATTGGGTTCATCGCAGAAAAGATATTTCGGGTTCAGCACTATGGCCCTTGCAATGCCCACTCTCTTCTTCATTCCTCCGCTCAGTTCGGCTGGGAACTTTTTATTGGTGTTTGAAAGGTTCACTCTTTCAAGGACCTCATTCACCCTGTCCAGTTTTTGTTTTTGTGTGTTTTTGGTGAACATGTTCAGAGGGAACATCACGTTCTGCTCCACCGTAAGACTGTCGAAGAGGGCGCCACCCTGGAACAGCATACCGATTTCTTTTCTGATCTCAGTACGTTCTTCATGCTTCATGCCGGTAAAACTCTTCCCATTGTACAGGATGAACCCGCTATCCGGTTCAAACAAGCCTACAATGCATTTCATCAAAACGGTTTTTCCGCTTCCGCTGGCCCCGATGATAAGATTGCATTGTCCCGTTTTCATGACAGCGCTTACATCATTGATCACCGTTTTTTCACCAAATGCTTTTTTTATGTTTTTTACCTCGATCACTCTTTACAATTTTTTCTTATAACAGCAATGCTGATAAAACATAATCGCCAAACAGAATAAGGATGCAACTGATCACCACTGCTTTGGTACTTGCTTTACCGATCTCCAGAGCGCCGCCCTTCACAAAATATCCGAAATAAGCCGAAACGCTTGCAATGATGAAAGCAAAGAAATATGATTTGATAAGTGCAAAAATCACATTGTAAGGAATAAAGTTCTCCAGCAATCCTTTGTCAAATGTATAGCCGGACAGAATGTTCGCCGCATTACCGGCCATTCGTCCTCCCCAAATACCGAGCACCATGGCTAGTACCACCAGCATGGGTACCACCACTAATGCCGCAATTATTTTGGGAAGGATCAGGTAAGCCTTGGAATTTATACCCATGATCTCCAATGCATCTATCTGTTCGCTGACCCGCATATTGCCCAATTCACTGGCTATCTTACTGCCTACAACGCCGGCTAAAACGATGCATACAAGAGTAGGGGCAAATTCAAGAATAACAGTATCTCTTACGATTTGTGCAATGGTGGAAAGAGGAATTAAAGGGCTCACCAATTGATAAGCCGTCTGAATGGTGGATACGGCGCCGATGAATACCGAAATGATAGAGACTATGCCCAATGAGCCGATTCCGATATCGGAACATTGCTTCATGAATTCTTTCCAATACATTTTTGAGTTTTCCGGCCGGGAAAACATTCCTTTGATCATCAGAAGGTATTGGCCTATGTCACGGATAATTTTCATTTCAAGTGCCAGGCTGTAAAATACAAATGTAACAATGAAAAACTAAGTCGGAATGGAAGTTTTCATTTCGAAATGTTCCCGTCAGGGTTATCTTTTCAGATTTCCTTAGAAGATTTACGGAGCCGTTTCCACCATGGAGAACGTTCGATAATATCCTGCGTCTTTGACTGGCATTTGATCTGGGCATCCATCACCGCCACCAATGCCATATTCAGTATGCTTCGTACTGAACTTCCTAATTGTAAAATATGCACCGGTTTCTTTAATCCCAATAAAATGGGGCCGATGGCGTCGGCTGTCTCCAGTTCTTTCAGCAGGTTGTAAGCTATGTTTCCCGAAGCAAGATTGGGAAAGATCAATGTGTTTACATCTTTATCCACCAATTCGCAGAAGGGATAATTTTCTTTCATCAGTTCTTTGTTGAAAGCCACGCTTGCCTGCATTTCACCATCCACGACAAGTGAAGGCATTTTTTGTTTTACGATCTTCCTTGCTTCTGCCACCAGTTCCGCTTCGGGAGAATCACTGCTGCCGAAGTTGGAATAACTTAACATGGCAATTCGTGGAGTGATGTTGAAATTTTTTATTTCATTTGCCACCAGCATGGTGATATCTGCCAGTTCATCAACGGTTGGATTAAAATTAACGGTGGTGTCTGCCAGGAACAAAGGCCCCCGTTTGGTAAGCATCAGGTACATACCGGCAATTTTACTTACCCCGTCTTCTGTGCCGATTATCTGGAGAGCAGGCCTGATGGTGTCCGGATAGTTTTTAGTTAAGCCTGATATCATGGCATCGGCGTCTCCGCATTCCACCATCATGCAGCCAAAATGGTTGCGGTCTCTCATCACTTTTTTTGATTCATAAGCATTGAACCCTTTTCGTCCTCTCTTTTTGAAAAATATTTCTGCGTATTGATTTCTTTTTTCTTCCATGGCATCACTGCGGGGATCGAATATCGGCAGGCTCTCTATGTCAATGGCATTAGCTGCTGCTATACTTTTAATCTTGTTCTCATCTCCCAATAGAATAGGATAACCAATGCGGTCATCAAAGATGATTTGTGCAGCTTTCAAAATCTTTAAATTATCTGCTTCTGCAAATACGATCCTCTTGGGATCACGGCGGGCTTTATTACCGATGATGCGCATTACCTGGTTATCAAAACCAAGCCGTTCATTCAATAAGTTGGTATAGGTTGACCAGTTGGTGATCGGGTTTTGTGCCACACCACTGTCCATTGCAGCTTTAGCCACGGCAGGAGCAACGGTTTCCAGCAATCTCGGATCTAGCGGTTTTGGTATTATATAATTCGGTCCGAACGTAATGGTCTTTTCATTATAGGCCATGTTCACAATATCCGGTACCGGGCTTTTTGTGAGTTCCGCCAATGCTTTTACTGCAGCAAGCTTCATGGCTTCATTGATCTGTGTAGCCCGTACATCCAATGCTCCGCGGAATATGTAAGGAAAGCCAAGTACATTGTTTACCTGGTTAGGATAGTCGCTGCGTCCGGTTGCCATAATCACATCCTTTCTTGCAGAAGTGGCATCTTCCCAACTGATCTCCGGATCCGGATTTGCCATGGCAAATACAATGGGATTTTTGGCCATGCTTTTTACCATCTCCTGCGAAATCACATTTCCGGCGCTTAGCCCGATGAAAACATCTGCATCTTTCATTGCTTCTGACAATTTCACATCAGGTTTATCAGTAGCATATATTCTTTTTAATTCATCAAGATCGGTTCTTCTGCTATGAAGTAAACCCTGGCGGTCATACATGTAGAAGTTCTCATGCTTTGCCCCCAAAGCTTCATACAACTGGCAACAGGCAATGGCAGCAGCTCCGGCGCCGCTTACAACAAACTTCACCTTTTCAATTTTTTTCTTTTGAATTTCCAGCGCATTCAGCAATGCGGCAGCGCTGATGATGGCAGTGCCATGCTGATCATCATGCATCACCGGTATCTTTAATTCCTGTTTCAGTTTTCTCTCTATGTAAAAGCACTCCGGCGCTTTGATATCTTCAAGATTGATCCCTCCGAAAGTCGGTTCTAAGGATTTGATGATCTCCACAAGTTTATCCGGATCTCTTTCGTTGATCTCTATATCAAAAACATCTATGTCTGCAAATATTTTGAACAAGACTCCTTTACCTTCCATTACCGGCTTACCCGCTTCAGGCCCTATATTGCCTAATCCCAGAACTGCTGTTCCGTTTGTGATTACTGCCACCAGGTTCCCCTTGGCTGTGTATTTATAGACATTGTCAGGATTTGCGGCTATTTCGTTGCAAGGTATGGCCACCCCCGGTGAGTAGGCTAATGAAAGGTCTCTTTGTGTTTTCGCTTCTTTGGTGGGCACTACTTCAATTTTTCCGGGACGGCCTTTGGCGTGATACTCAAGAGCCTGTTCTTTCCGAAGATTATTTTGCATATTTGATTATTTGTTTCACCTGTCAATACAATCGTGTGTTAACCTTTTGCTATGAATTTTTCAGGATAAAAGGGGGTGCAATTTACGAAATAAAAATACGGAGTATCACAAGGCTTATTCAACCAGAAATTGAACTGAGCTCCCCAGCAAGGCCATGATACCCATTCCAATCTCAATGGCCGATTCATCAATATTAAAGGTGGGAGTATGCACGCCTGAGATAATACCCTTAGATTTATTGCCTGTGCCCAGTCTGAAAAAGCAACCCGGTATCACCTGCGAATAGTAGCCGAAATCTTCAGAGCCCATTCTCACTTCGGTCTCTTCCACATTTTCTTTTCCTGCAAATTCTTCTGCCATCTTCCTCGCTACGATGTATAAATTTTCATCATTATAAACGGTGGGGTATCCTACATCAATGTGCACATCCACATCACCACCCATGGAGCGTACTAAACCTGTTGCCACCCTTTTGATCAGTTCATGAGCTTTCCATCTCCATTTTTCATCCAGCGAACGGAAAGTGCCCATTAGTTTCACTTCACCGGGGATCACATTGGTAGTGTGGCCGCCCTGAATGGAGGTAATGGAAAGCACCGAAGGAGTTAATGGGTTTCTGTTTCTGCTGATGACCTCCTGCAGGGCCACCACCAGATGAGAAGCGATCAGTACCGTATCATCAGTGAGGTGCGGCGCTGCGGCATGGCCTCCTTTCCCTTTGATGGTAAAATAAAGTTCATCGGCGCTTGCCATGGATAAACCTCCGCGGAAACTGAACTTTCCTGTTTCGAGTTGAGGATGCACATGGAGGCCGAAGATGGCTTGCGGTTTCGGATTTTCCAGAACACCTTCTTTGATCATCAGGCTGGCGCCACCGGGATTTTTTTCTTCACCGGGTTGAAAAATAAGTTTTATGGTTCCTTCCCATTCATCCTTAAGTTCATTCAGGATCTTTGCCGCACCAAGCAGACAGGTCGTATGCACATCATGGCCGCAGGCATGCATCACCCCATCGTTAGTTGATTTATACGAAACTTCATTTGCTTCCTTTATCGGCAATGCATCCATGTCGGCACGCAGAGCAATTATCCTTTTATCAGGATTACGGCCTTTTATCAATCCAACGACTCCGGTAGTAGCTTTCACTTCAAATGGAATGCTGAATTCCTTGAGCTTGTCCTGTACGAATTTTGACGTTTTAAATTCGTGATAACTTAATTCGGGATATGCATGAAGATGGCGGCGGACGGAGATGAATTCCGGTGCATATTTTTTTGCCAGCGATTTGATAGTCTCAATCATCGGGCAAAAGTACAAACTGAACTATCTTTTACAAGAAATTATTGACCCAGGTTGGGGTTGTTGAGAAGATCTTCGCCTTTCACTTCAATGACATCATTGACGATAAATACACCTTTGGGAAAATATTTTTCGATTTTTTTCTGAAAATCCTCCGCATCTTTTCGGTCCAGGAAATTTCCCACTTTCAAACGGAAATAGGGTGATTGGTAGATCAGGTAAGATTTCAATTCAGGGAAAAGGGTGTACATTCTTGCTTTTGCATTGATGGCGGCGTTGCGGTCGTTGGTGTTGATAACCATGATGCGGAAACCTCTCACATTCCTCTTTGTAGTTTTGAAAGCTATTTCATTGATCTCCGCTTGCTTTTTGATCAGGAGATCAACTCTTGGATCTTTATGTATCACCACTGTACTGCTGTCTGAAAGGTTCTGAAAAGTGGAATCCTGTGAAAAGGCCTGAGAAGTGATGAACAATAATGCTGCTCCAAAAAACAATTTCATGCACAGAGAGATTTTATAGGTTTAAAACGTACTGTAATTTGTCTGGGTTCTTTCCCGAAATATAATTATAGTAATTCCTTTTATCTTAATAACCACCTCCGGAACCTGCGATATGCTCTATCGGGTGCCAGGTCGTCTTGATCTCCTGGGTATCCATGATAAAATAAGGTGATTGCCCTTCGTCGCTGTTCCAGTTTATTTTATCATAAAAGAATATCCTTTTCACATTCAATGCGGCCTTGTCCTGCATCATTTTCTGAACAGAAGAATCTTTTTCACAGTAAATGGTTGCATTTACGTCCATGTGGTTTACAAACCATGAAGCCAGTTCCGAAGGTTTGCCGGTCAGGATGTTCACCACTCCGGCTGGCATATCTGATGAATTGATCACTTCCGCAAATGTCACGGAACAAAGAGGTTTTGATTCAGATGCCAGAACAATACAGGTATTACCCCCTGCAATCACCGGGGCAATTACTGAAACCAATCCTATCAACCCATCCTGTTGCGGAGCTATGATGGAAACAACGCCTGTCGGTTCGGGAACCGAGAAATTAAAATGAGAGGTTGCTACCGGGTTTACGGCACTGAATACCTGCTGAAATTTATCGCACCACCCGGAATAATAGATCAGTCGGTCAATGGCAAGATTTACTTCTTTTTCGGCTTTTGACCTGGATGTGTCCTGTTGTATCAATTCTTCAATGAACTGGGCTTTTCTTCCTTCCAGCATTTCTGCCATTCTGTATAAGATCTGCCCGCGGTTGAATGCAGCCCTGTTGCTCCATCCTCCGAATGCATTTCTTGCTGCTACTACTGCATCACGGAAGTCTTTCCTGGAACTCAGGCACACATTGGCCAATTGTTTTCCTGCAGCACTGGAGGCAACATAATATCTTCCCGATTCCGTTCTTGGGAATTGCCCACCGATATAGATCTTGTACGTCTTTAAAACTTCCAGTCGCTTTTGAGTTGTCTTTTTTTCTATACCGTTTTCACTGACAGAAAGTGAAGATTTTTTTATTTCTTTTTCCATTTTATAAAATTGGAGGTCAGAGTTGAATTAATAAATGTCTTTAAATGAGTTTTTCATTTTCAGTTTTAATTGGAAAGATTCACATAAGGTAGCAATCCATGCAAGCCGCCTTCTCTTCCGTAACCGCTTTCTTTATATCCGCCGAAGGGGGAAGTAGGGTCGAATTTGTTGAATGTATTTGCCCAGATCACGCCTGCCCTCATTCTTTTAGTCATGTTGAATATCTTGGATCCCTTATCGGTCCAGACTCCGGCGCTTAATCCATAAGGAGTATTGTTTGCTTTTTGAATCACTTCATCATCGGTCCTGAAAGTGAGGATGGCCAGTACAGGCCCGAAAATTTCCTCCTGTGCAATTCTTGCGCTTTGAGCCACATCGGTAAAAATGGTAGGACGGCACCAATATCCTTTCGCCGGCAGGGAACAACTGCTTTCATACATTTGATAACCTTCATCTTTACCAATCTTAAGATATTTATGGATCGTGTCCAGTTGCTGCCTGGAATTGATAGCGCCGATATCCGTATTCTTATCCAAAGGATCTCCGACAATCAGGGTCTCGATCCTGTCTCTCAGCTTACGAATCAGTTCTTTGGCCACCGATTCCTGAACATACAACCTTGATCCTGCACAGCACACATGTCCCTGGTTGAAATACACACCATTGATCACTCCTTCCACAGCCTGGTCAATAGGAGCATCTTCAAAAATGATGTTGGCGGCTTTGCCTCCTAATTCCAGTGTTACCTTTTTATTGGTTCCCGCAACAGCCCTTTGAATCAATTTACCCACTTCGGTGGAGCCGGTGAATGCAATTTTATTGATGTCAGGATGATTGACGATTGCTGCTCCGGTAGCGCCGCCTCCGCTCACAATGTTGACCACACCTTCCGGCAATCCGGATTCACGGATCACCTCTGCCAGTTTCATTGCGGTAAGCGGAGTGGTTTCGGCTGGTTTTAACACCACTGTATTTCCGGTTGCTAATGCCGGAGCGATCTTCCATGCAGCCATCAGCATGGGGAAGTTCCATGGGATGATCTGGCCTGCCACTCCCAATGAATTTGAATTTCTGTTTGGAAATGCATACTCCAGTTTATCGGCCCATCCTGCATAGTAAAAGAAGTGGTTCGCTGCAGTAGGAATATCGAAATCACGGCTCTCACGGATCGGTTTTCCGCCATCCATGGATTCGATAATGGCAAACTCACGGGCTCTTTCCTGTATCATCCTGGCAATACGAAAGATGTATTTGGCTCTTTCTTTTGCCGGCATTTTCTTCCATACTTTTTCATAGGCGTTCCTTGCAGCTTTTACTGCCCTGTCCACGTCGGCTGCATTGGCCTCTGCCACTTCAGCCAGTTTTTCTTCATTGGCTGGATTGATAGTGTCAAAATATTTGTGACTTAATGGATTTACCCACTCGCCATTGATGAAAAGATCGTACTGCTTGTTGAATGAAGCAGAACTTTTGCTTTCCGGAGCAGGTGCATAAGACCAGCCCGTATCAAATTTCAGTTTGATCGTGTTGCTTTTTTTAATGTTCTTTTTATTTGTTACCGGCATAATATTTTTTATTTATCATCGGCCTTTTATTGATTTGGATATGCGGCCGTAATTTGAATAAATGTCTATATAAATTAAGAGCTATGATGTGAGTTATGGTTCACATAAATAATTTTTAATCAATGCTGAAATAACTGGCGCATTGATACACTCCTGTTTTTTCTTTCATAATCTGCATCAGCACATCATTGGCAAGGCTGCTTGCCCCGAAGCGGAACCAGTGATTGTTCATCCAGGCTTCTCCCAGCACTTCTTTAACCATTACTAAATAATGCAAAGCCACTTTTGCTTTTGAAATACCGCCTGCGGGTTTCATTCCCACCATCTTCCCGGTCTTGTAATAAAAATCGCGGATGGCTTCAATCATGATCAATGCCACAGGCATGGAGGAAGGAGGTTGTATTTTTCCTGTGGCCGTTTTTATAAAATCAGCGCCGGCATACATGGCAATATCACTGGCCCGCCTGATCTTGTCGAAGGTGATGAGATCACTGGTTTCCAGGATCACTTTTAATCTTGCTTCACCGCAGGCCTCTTTCACGGCAGCTATTTCATCGAATACATAATTATATTCTCCTGCATGGAATTTTCCGCGGCTGATCACCATGTCCACTTCATCGGCTCCATTGTCCACTGCATATCTGGTATCTCTTATCTTCACATCCCTTGATGCTTGTCCGCTGGGAAAACCTGTTGCTACAGAAGCCACTTTTATTCCCGATCCTTTTAATGCGTTTTTTGCTGTCTTCACCATGGTGGGATACACACATACGGCAGCTACAGCCGGCAATCCCGGCAATGCATCATGAAGGTGCATGGCCTTATAGCATAACTGTTTTACTTTTCCTTCGGTATCTTTCCCCTCCAGAGTAGTAAGGTCTATCATATTGAGCACCAACTTCAGCCCGTTCACCTTAGCCTCTTTTTTGATACTTCTTTTGGTGAACCGGCTTGCCCTTTCTTCCGCACCTACCTGGTCTATTCTCGGCGTTAATGTAAAGTCAGGGATCGTAGTTAACATACCTGTCTTTGGCATATTTTAAATTTTATCAAAGTTACTAAACTTCCTTCCATCGTATAAGAAATGCTGTTAGCTGATGGAATACCAGCTTATCAGGAATTTATCTCATATTTCAGGACGTTCATCAAGTTTTACACAGAGTATTACACATTTGAATTATTTTCGGTTTGCTCATTTTAAAAATTATAAATTCATATTTTATTTATCAACACCTAAACTAATATGCAATGAGAAAAAAGAAACCCCTGCTGCGGCCGGGCTTCATGCTGTCCTTTTTGTTTTTGATGATGGCAGTGGCGGCGCAGCAAACTTTTCCCGTTAATGGAGTGGCCGACCCCCGGACGGGTTCTTATGCTTTCACCAATGCTACCATTGTGAAAGACGGAAAGACCACTCTGAATAATGCCACCATGGTGATCCGCGAAGGGAAGATCACTGCTATCGGCACTTCTGTTAATGTCCCGCCGGATGCGGTGGTGATAAACTGTGCCGGCAAATACATTTACCCTTCCCTGGTTGATATTTATACCAATTACGGCATGCCTGCACCGGAAACAGGCACCGGACAGGCAAGAGGGACTTTTAATTTCTTCCAACAGCAATTCACTTCCAATACCAAAGGCGCTTACGGATGGAACCAGGCGATTAAAAGCCAGTTCAATGCTTATGAAAAATTTGTGGCCGATCCTGCCAAAGCAAAGCCTTTGCGTGAGATCGGATTTGGTTCTGCACTCACTTTTGATAAAGACGGGATAGCAAGAGGTACCGGAACTGTGGTGACACTCGCTGATAAAAAAGAGAACCTGGTGATGCTGAAACAAAAAGCATCTGCAAATTATTCTTTCAGTAAAGGAACTTCCACACAAAGCTACCCGAGCTCCATGATGGGCAGTGTGGCATTGCTGAGACAGACTTTCCTGGATGGCCAATGGTATAAAACCAACCCGGCACAGGAAGGAGTGAATCTCAGCCTTCAGGCATGGAATGATAATCAGAATCTGCCTCAGATCTTTGAAGCGACGGATAAGTGGGGAGTGATCCGTGCTGACCGTGTTGGCGATGAATTTGGTGTTCAGTATATTATTAAAACCGGCGGAGATGATTACCAGCGTATAGACGACATTGCAGCCACCAAGGCTCCGCTGATCCTTACCTTGAATTTTCCGCAGGCACAGAATGTGGAAGATCCCAATGATGCACGTTATGTTTCTCTGCGTGATATGAAAAACTGGGAATTGGCGCCCACCAATCCCGGAGTAGTGGAAAAAGCAAATATTCCTTTCTGTATTTCCAGTTCTGACCTGAGAGATGTAAAACAATTCTGGGCCAATCTGAGGAAAGCAATAGAATATGGCTTGAGTGAATCCAAAGCTTTCGATGCCCTGACCATCAATCCGGCAACATGGCTCGGTGTTTATGATAAAGTGGGAAGTCTCGATCAGGGTAAGCTTGCCAATTTCCTGATCACCAACGGCCCGTTATTCAATGAAAAAACAGCCATCATACAGAACTGGGTTCAGGGTGAGCGTTATGATGTAAAAAACGAACTGTGGAATGATATAAACGGGCATTACAATTTAGTGATCAGTTCTCCTTCGGGTACTAAGAATTATGAGATCAACGTGAAGAGCGGCAACACCGCTGATGTTATCTCCGGAAAAGATACGCTGGCTGGAAAGTTCAGCTATGACGGAAAGCTGGTTAAACTGAGTTTCTCCACCACGCCTTCACACAAACCGGGCGGAAACGGTGGCGGCTTTCCGGGAGGAGGTGGATTTCAGGGAATGAGGGGCGGTGGCGCTCAAAGTGGAGCCAGCATCAGATTGAGTGGTGTTAATAATGGTGACGTATGGCAGGGAAACGGGATGGATACATCCGGCGCTCCGGTATTATGGACCGCAACTTTGGTAAAGTCATCTCCTGAAGCAACGAAACCGGAGCGTAAAGCAGCAGCATTGCATCTGGGAAAAGTGGATTACCCGTTCGGCACTTATGGAGCTTCAACAATTCCTCAGCAGGAAACAATACTGATTAAAAATGCAACCGTATGGACGGTTGACAAGGACGGCATCCTGAATAATACGGATGTACTGGTTAAGAATGGCAAGATAGCAAGGGTAGGGAAGAACCTTTCAGACAATTCTGCAAGAGTGATAGATGGCTCAGGGAAATATCTTACTCCGGGCATCATTGATGAACATTCTCACATTGCGGCATTCTCCATCAATGAAGGCGCTGAATCAGTTACTTCAGAAGTACGTATTGCGGACAATCTGAATCCTGAGGACATTGCTATTTATCGTGAGCTTAGCGGCGGGGTCACTACAGCACAAATCTTGCATGGTTCTGCTAATGTCATTGATGGGCAATCTCAACTGATCAAGCTGCGTTGGGGCGTGAATGATGAGGGATTGAAGTTCAAAGGTGCTGATCCCTTTATCAAATTTGCATTGGGCGAAAATGTGAAACGCACTGCTTCTTCCCAGGGAAATCAAAGATATCCTGATACAAGAATGGGAGTGGAGGAAGTGCAGATGGATGCATTTACCCGGGCCAGAGATTATGAAAAACAACTAAAAGCTTTGCCGGCAACCACCAGAAGGAATCTTGAACTGGATGCGCTGGTGGAGATCATGAATAAGAAACGCTTTATTACCTGCCACTCTTATGTGCAGAGCGAGATCACCGAATTGATGCGTGTAGCAGAGAAATTCGGTTTTAAAGTAAATACATTCACTCACATTCTGGAAGGTTATAAAGTTGCCGACAAGCTGAAAGCACATGGATCCAACACATCCACTTTCTCTGATTGGTGGGAATATAAACTTGAAGTTCAGGATGCCATTGCGTACAACGCTTCCATCCTGAATAAGATGGGATTGAATGTGTGCATCAATTCCGATGATGCTGAGATGGCCCGACGCCTGAACCAGGAAGCTGCCAAGAGTGTGAAATACGGAGGCATGAGTGAGGAAGATGCGTTCAAAATGGTGACCATCAACCCGGCCAAAGCCTTGCACATTCAGGATAAAGTGGGAAGCATCAAAGTCGGGAAAGATGCCGACCTGGTGTTGTGGAGCGATAACCCTTTAAGCGTATATGCAGTGGCATTGTACACAATTGTAGATGGCACTGTTTATTTTGACAGGGACCGTGACCTTCAGCTTCGCAAAGAGATCTCTGCCGAAAGGAACAGACTTGTAAAAAAGATGATCGCCGAAGGAAGATCCAATCCGTTCGCCATGACGGCAGCAAGGCCAAGCCTGCAGGTGATTCTTCATTGCGAAGATGATGTGGATCATCAGAAAGGATTGTTGGAAACAGACAGCTACGACGACGTCATAAATCAAAATCAATAAATCGGAATACAATGAAAAAGATATTTCTAAGCATAATTTCTTTTCTGTTTATCGCAGTAATGGCAAAGGCGCAGGATGATGTGTATCCCGCCCCTCAGCAGAAAGGAACTCTTTACATCACCAATGCCACCATTCATGTGGGCAACGGGCAGGTGATAGAAAATGGAACCATCGAGATCAAAGATGGAAAGATCACCAAAGTGGGCGCAGGCATCAATGCATCAGGAAATGTGGTGGATGCCAAAGGAAAGCAGGTTTATCCCGGGCTCATTTTACCCAACACTGATCTTGGCCTTCGTGAAATAGCAGGTAATGCGGTAAGGGGAAGCAATGACTTTGCTGAGCTGGGAGACTGGAATTCCAACATTCGCTCCATCGTTGCTTACAACACCGATTCCAGGGTGATCGGTGTGCTGAGAGCAAACGGAATCCTTCTGGCAAATGTGGCTCCCCAGGGAGGAACTCTTCCGGGATCTTCTACCATTGTTCAGCTCGACGCCTGGAACTGGGAAGATGCTGCTTATAAAATGGATGTGGGTATTCATTTCAACATGCCGGGATTGCTCAACCGGCCCCGTGGAAGATTCTTTGCATTCTTCGGCGGAGGTCAACAAGCCGCAGCCGGAACGGATCCGGTAAAAGCGGCTCTGGATAAAATTGAAGAAGTGAAGAAATTCTTCCGTGAAGCAAAAGCATATTTAAGTGAAGCTAATCATGCAGAAACCAATTTGAAGTTCGAAGCAGTGAAAGGATTGTTCGACAAAAAACAAAAATTCTATGTGCATTGCAATGAAGTGAAGCAAATGCTTGTGGCCATAGACTTTGCAAAAGAATTCGGATTCAATGTGGTGATCGTCGGCGGCAGCGACAGCTGGCAGATAGCTGATCTGCTGAAGCAAAATAATATTTCAGTGATCCTGGGGCGTGAGTTCGATCTTCCCACCATGGCTGATGATGATGTGGATCAGCCATTCAAAACACCATACATGTTGAAAAAAGCGGGTGTCCTGTTTTGCCTGAATGATGATTTTGAAGAAACCCGATACCGCAATCTGCCTTTCAATGCAGGCCAGGCAGTTGCGTACGGGCTGAGCAAGGAAGAAGCCTTGCGGGCCATCACCCTGGATGCGGCTAAGATCCTGGGCATTGACGACCGCACCGGAAGTATCGAAGTGGGTAAAGACGCCAACATTATCATCAGTAAAGGAGATGTTCTGGACATGCGCACCAGCATTATTACTGATGCTTTCATTCAAGGCAGAAAAGTCAGTCTTGAAAATAAGCAGACTCAACTGTACGACCGTTACATGCACAAATACGGCCTGGATAAATAGAGCCGGGTTTTTTAAAATAAAAGAAGCCGTACCGACTCTGTCGGTACGGCTTCTCTGTGATTACGCATGCACTGTATCAATGAGATTTATAATAGTCGGTTTGGGCTTGTATGATAGCCTGGTCCCTGTCATGTTTTAATTGATGTATCGTGTCTTTTCTTTCTGTTTTACTCAGGTCTTTATCATGCCTGGCAGACCAGATCTTATCACGATAGTCATTTTTGATATTCGCTATCTTGAGTTCCAGTTTTGACTGGCCGGGGTATTGATAAACATTGCCGGGGTAAAAAGGATAATAGAATGGATCATAGTATCCATAAAGATAAGGTGATCCATAATAGAAAGGAGAATAGAACGAAGGCCCAACTACAACAATACGGGTTCTGCCGAAATTACCATGACCAACGTGCCCGGTACGAACCGGTGCTGCATGTTGTGCATTCAATCCCATTGATACCACCGTTGCCATTAAGATCATCAATAACCGTTTCATAATTCTGAATTTTGTTTCACCTATATGACTCGCAAACGAAAGAAAAGAATAGTGTGATATCATAATGTAACGCTGCAATAACAATGGTTAAACTTTGTGCAAAAAGCCTGTTTGTGGCCCGGTAAAAAGAACAAAAAATATACGTGATTGTTAAATAAGGGTGCTTTTTTTTTCATTTCAACAGATCGGCGACAGCCGCCCAATCATATTCTCCTTTGCCGTTTTCCATGGACTTTGCCAATTGTTTGTGGAGTACTTCGCCTACCGGCATTTTGGCTTTTACTTCCGAAGCCTGGCTGAGAACAAGATTCACGTCCTTAAATCCCAGTTTTAATTTAAAACTTGCCGGAATATATTTTTCTTCTAAGATGATCTTTCCATAATTAATGAATGCGGGGGCGGAGAACAAGGTATGCGTCAGCATGTTCATCCATGCATAGGCGTCGATACCACTTTTCTTTGCCAGTTGGATTCCTTCTGCCATGGATTCAATGGCTGAGATGATCATGAAGTTGCTGCATAGTTTTGCCGTGTTGGCTGCAGCAGGCTCTTCACCGAATTCCCAGATGCCTGCACCACCGGCTTGTATCAGATAAGGTTTTATGATATCAATGAATTTCTTTTCTCCCGAGACAAGGAAATTCAGTTTCTTTTCTCTGGCCGCTTCAGGCCTGCCCATTACGGGGCATGCGATATAATGATTGTGATGTTTTTTATGTAATGCCGAAAGTTCTTTGGCAGTGGCAGGCAGAATCGTGCTCATAGCCACATGTATTCCTTCTTTTTTCAGACAGGCTGCAATGCCACCGGGACCTTCGGTGATCTCTTTCAATGCCGCATCATCGGAAACAATGCTGAATATAATATCGCACTCCGATGCCAGTTCCTTTACCGACTTGCATTGCAAGGCTCCTTTTTTTACCAAAGGCTCTGCTTTGGCAGAAGTGCGGTTGAAAACAAAAAGCTGATGGCCTGCATTCAACAGGTTTTCTGCAATGGGAGTACCCAGATTGCCCAATCCTATAAAACCGGTTTTCATATTCTTTCTTTTTAGTGAAGAGCTGATCGTTTATGTGTCATAAACAAACCGGAAAGGATATAGTTTGCCCGGTTCACTTATTTCCGGTTGACAGAATCAATCTTAGCAGTGATCTCATCATACATTTTCTTTGCCCAACCTATGATGTTCTTATAGTCCTCATCACTCAGTTTGGCTTCATTGTGCATCAGCAGGTAAGAACGAAGTGGCATATTCCTTTTTTCGAGTTGCTCCCGGATCTCGTCAAATTTTTTCGCTGCTTTTTCCGGCGGGTAAGTTGCGAATTCGGAAAAATTTAATTCCTTCTTTGCATTGCGGATATGAAGCGCCATCCACCAGCTTACCGGCTGGATATGATAATACCAGGGATATTCTTTGGTATAATTGGAATGGCAATCGTAACAGGAATTGTAAATATCCATGAGTATATCCATCGGAACATCATAGGCTTTTGCAATGTCGTTCACCGGTTCGGCTTCCGTGGTATTCCTGGCAGGAGTGAACACAGGAAGCTGAATGATCAGTAAAACAACAACGATAGCAATGAATATTTTCGATCTCCTTTTCATGATCTGTTTTTTATGTTAAAGGTATGTAAAGCAGAATATTTTTCCGGCCGAACGGTGATTCGACGTACCTTTATACCACTCCAACAATTATTTCTTTCACATAAAATGATTCAAGATGAAAACGAAAACATCACTCAAAGTAATTTTATCAGGCTTTCTGATGGCCGGAATGATGGTATTATTTTCTCAAACCAGTTATGGACAGTCCAGCCAAACACTAAAAGGCGAGGTATTGGATTTATCCTGCTATATGTCCGGGGGCTCTATGGGTAAAGGCCATAAAGTATGCGCCCAGGGATGCCTGGATAAAGGGCTACCTGCAGGGATCCTCAACAAGGCTGATGGTAAAGTTTATCTGCTGGTGGAAGACCACAAAAATGCAGATGCTTACAAACAAGCCATCAAGCATGCGGCAGATAATATTGAGATCACCGGAAAAGTAATAGACAAAAACGGCATGCAAAGCATCGTAGTGGAATCGGTAAAAGCAGAAGGATAGTTCTGCAGTGATGATATTGGTCAGTGGCCTTTATACTTTTTGTATAGAGGCCATTTGTTTTATTGACAGAAATAAAGTTTTACGATTTCTGCAGAATATTTGCTCGAAACATTTTTGATGAAGGAAGGGAAATCGGATCCGGCATTTTCATCTGCAGTATCAGAGATCGTTCTGATGATAGTGAACGGGATTTTAAAGGCATAACACACCTGGGCCACTGCGGCTCCTTCCATTTCCACACAAAGAACGGAAGGTAATGATCTTTGAAGCGTATGCTTATCCCCGCTGCCGGAGAAAAATTTATCACCGCTTGCAATATCGCCGACATGAAGCTTTGGCTCTCTGATGTTCAGGTGTTCAAGTTCTTCCTTGGCAATCACTCTTTCGAGGTGTTTTCTTTCCAGCAGGTCTGAGATGATCTCTTTTGCCCTGTTGATTTGTTGTTGACCTGTATCCAGGCTTAAAACACCGAGCAGGGGGATCTCATATTGCCTGATGATCGGCCTTGCATCCATGTCATGTTGGAACAGCCTTTTTCCTATGACGATATCGCCGACACTAAGTGAAGGATCTATGGCTCCGGCTACTCCGGTAAATATCAGTTCTGTTATTTTAAATTCCAGGATCAGCGTGGTGACGGTCAGGGCTGCGGCCACTTTTCCCCAATGAGAAAACACCAGCACCGCCTTGCAGCCATTGATCATCCCGGTATGATAGACCCTGTCGCCGATTATTTTTTCTTCCCTGTCTGAAAACAGGTCAATGATCGTGTTGATTTCTTCCGGCATGGCGCCTATGATGCCTGTTATTCTTTCAGTCATATCGTTGCAAGGTTGGCTTATCTTTCGTGTGAAATTTAATTTCTTTCAAATATAAGAGTAACGATGACAAATTATTAAAAGAGTTTTTTATCCTGTGTTTGTGAAAAATTGTTTTTCCTTCTAATGTCATAGTTCTTTATCCATGAGATTTTTTATTAAGGACTGGATGAAGAATAGTCATGAATGTATTTGCCTGTGTGTATTTCATCGTATAGGTATATTTTTTTACCGGGATATAACAGAAAATAAAAGCCAGGCTTTTGTTCCGTTGCTAATTTTGTATGAACATTCATGAAAGCAAAAGACAAGATCACGATAATATGCCCCATTAAACGGTTTGCCAATGAATGGGCGGATTCAATCAGGAAACAGGTTCCGGAGTTTGAAGTGCAGATCTATCCGGATGACTCCGACAGGGAATCGGTTGAGTTTGTAATGGCATTCGATCCGCAGCCGGGCGCTTTTGCTCATTTTCCCAACCTGAAAGTGGTGGCATCCATGGGAGCGGGTGTAAGGGCCATTCTCACCGAACCGGGCCTTCCGGAAAATGTGACCGTCACAAAGATTGTGCAGCCCATGCATCAGCGTGACATGGCTGATTTTGTCCTGGCGCTTACTTTAAGCCACTTAAGAAAACTGCCGGTCTTTTTCAAACAGCAGCAGGAAAAAGTGTGGAAGCATCATTCCTTTCAGCGACCCGAAGAGACCACGGCCGGAATCATGGGCATAGGAGCTATCGGCCGGGTGATCGGTGAACTTTTTGTAAAGAATGGATTTAAGGTAACGGGTTGGTCACGCACTGAAAAGAAGATCGCCGGAATTCAAACTTTTTACGGAAATGATCAGCGCAATGAATTTCTGAGCACAGCACAGGTACTTGTCTGTATCCTTCCTTTGACCGATGAGACCACGGGCATTTTGAATAAAGAAGTTTTTGCCCATTTGCCCAAAGGTGCTTACCTGATCAATGTGGCACGTGGTGGACACTTGGTGGAAAAAGACTTGTTGGAATCGTTGGAGAGCGGACAACTTTCCGGCGCTGCCCTCGATGTATTTTCCGAAGAGCCTTTGCCTGCCGGCCATCCTTTCTGGGCCCATGAAAAGATCTTCATCACTCCGCATAATGCCGGCAACACCCATCCCGAAGCTGCTTTCAAAAAAGTGCTGCAGAATTATTATGCGTTGAAGAACGGAGGTGAGTTTGTGGATGTGGTGGACAGAAAAAGAGGATATTGAATCCTCCATGTTCCTCTGCTATCGAACCAAAAGGAGCCCTGAATTGTTCCTTATGTAATTGTAATCTGTTATAAAATTATTGAATTATGTCTGCAGAAAACAAACAGGCACAGGTGTCTCAGATGAGAGCGGCGATTGATAAAGTGGTGGCCATTGGCCCTGACTTCCTGGCAAAGAAAATTCCTGCCGGAAAAATGGCACATACCATGGTTAAAACAGTGGAAGACTATACAGAACAGGCGAAGAAAGAAGGAAATAGTCATCCTCAAAGCAATGAAGCCAGGGAACTTCAGGAAGTGCTGCAGGAGATCGCCGGCTGCGGCTCCGGCTTTCTGGCCGACCGTTGTGATGCCGACTGCGTGGCACGCACTATCAGCTATCTGGTAGATGAATTTTCTGATAAAGCAAAACTGTGATCGGCTTCCGCAAAGCATATTCTTTCTTATTTGAAAGAATTAAACTCCCTCAGCTATGCGAGGCATCTTACCTCTCATCATTATTTTATCGCTTCAAGCGATAAAACGGTGTTGACAAAAATGGAATTGCAGTTACATGACGACGGGTCCCTGCGGAGACTCGCCTGGGAAAAATTAGAAATAAACTTCTATTACGTGCCTTCGCTGTGATTAGTAACGACAAACCATTTGTGGAAAACCGGTGCATTGCACCCTGATAAAAAAGAAAGAATTTATTTTTTTATTCCATAGAAATCAGCCGATAACCACTGCCGATTGAAAATATATTGTTGAAGTTAAGAACTAAAGTTGATAGATGTCCGTCTGCCCAAACCAAAGCTGGGATTTGCAATTAGCTGATGTTACAACGTCCTGCCCAACTTGCATAAAACCCCATGTTGTGTGCAGTAAAGGTTATTCGCCACATTATTTTTTTATCATAAAGTTTGGCTTTTCAAGTCTTGGTAAGGGGCCTGATGCTTGTAAAGAAAAGCTTGAAAGCTCTTTCGCATAATCGTCGGTAGAAAATTTATCTGTCCTGTCTGTGGCCAAACTATAAATTAACTTGTCAAGTAGTAATCCTAAATGTTTTATTTGTTCTGGACTTTTGTTTGGGATGAACTGAATTTTCTTTGCTAAACTATCTTTCTTTTTATAGTCAAGGCAATATGTAAAACCGTCATAAATGAAACTATCTTCTGGCTTTATTGAATAGTTCATGCTATAATTGTCGGTCGCAAGAGCATCATTTATCGCCTTGGCAAGTGTGTCGGGAATGTCACCAGTGAAATATTTTGATGTGTCCATGAATGTGTCATGCCTCATTATATCGTAATGTCCATTTTTGTCAATGTTAATATAATGAGCTAAATAAAATACAGGTGTGTCAGAATTCAACCGCCATGAATAGGCAGAATATTTTAAATCATCTGTCACTAAAGTATCTGTCCTGCTTTTTTGTTGGCAGGCAAGAATTGTTAAAGAAACTATGAATAGTAGCAGTCTCATTTTATTGCACACAACGGGTCAGGGCTTGCTTTTCGTGCCGGAATTCGAAGCCGTTTCAGCCCGAACGTCAGCTCAATAGCGAACCCAAAGCCGAAGATAATTACAAATGCTGATTGGTGTTCCTTCTGCCCGAACAAATGCTCAACAGAATTACAAATGCTGAGGTTTTATTCCGTCTGCTGGCATGGAAGCAAGCCCAATGTTGCACGTTCGCCTTGTCAGCTTACAGAACATTCCAATTCTCTGAAAAGCTTCCACTGATTTCCTTGTCGCTTGAAGATTAAAGTACAGTATGTTCCACAAAGGCTTCCGCAACTCCGATTGATTTCAATGATACAAAAGTTCTTGTCTTTTGTAAAAATTGGTACTGAAAGACTATAAAGTTCTTCCTTTCCGTAAACGTTCTTGAACTTCTCCCAACCACTTCCTTCTTCCCAGTTTTTAAAAATACTATCTACCGTGTTCTGGTTAACTATTTGGGTTTCATCAATAATTGTTGTATCCCACTGATAATTTTTATAAGAACTGATTTGATTAAAAAAGAAAGTGGTATCAAAGGGTTGGAAAATGTCCGGGTTACGCTCTGCATAAAATAATAGCGTCTCAAGTTTCATTTTTGGCGGCTGATTTATCAACAACAGTTTTCCTGATGATAAGTCACTCCATCTAATGTCCAAAAAGAATTGTCGCAAGTCCTTCTTAGAAATGGTGAAAGTATCAGTAACTTGTCCAGTTGACACAAGCGAAATAAAAAGGGTCAGTATGGTAATGAGGCATTTCGCCATAAGGTGACGTGCAACGGATCAGGTCTTGGCGCAGTTTCGGGGCGGTTCTTTGCAAAGCAAAGAAAGGAGACCCGAAACAAGCCTGAAACCCCGGTGAACCGTCCCGGAATTGCGCCAAACTTTATGTAGAACGCAGTGGCTCATAAGTTCTTTTACACGGGGTTTCATGCCCTGATCCGTAGAGACGCATTAAGAAACACTCAAGGACGGCGAAGCCGGTCGGTGTTTCGTGGTAGCCGCCGGTGTAAACTTCCTGTTTACAGACGGTTGACGGCGGCTGCCATTGCGTCTCTACGGTTTGCGGCTTTGCGTTCGGCAGGGCATTTGGAAAACGTCCAGCCCGGATCTGCAGCCGAGGTAAGTTACAAAAGTTGAAAATATGTTCTGTTGCTCATCCGTGTTCGGTCAGCCGGATATGTAGCTGATAGTAGCACTAAGATGAGGATATGTTCGTCGTCCCCTGCTGACGCAAAACTGAATGTTAGCAGCAGCAAAAATTCATACAGTTAATTATAGTCGCTCAGCTTCAAAAAGCTGTCTGCATCTAAATATGTCCAATTTGTTTTTAAAATCTCAGGATGATTTTTAAAAGCTGTCTGAATGATATCAAACCCCAAAGTATAACCACCATAATGAGGATAATTTTTGGAACCAAACATTACTTCCATGAATATATCCCAGTTGTCGCTTTGAAGGTCAGGCTTTATTTTAAGCCAAAGAGCTTTTTTTTCATTGTCGGTGAGGGAAAAAGTATTAGGGATTTTTTCTTTTTCTAATGGATAAACCAAGCTAGCAAATGCTTCAGCTTTACCTTCAAAGACCAAATACCTAAGCAGTGTCCATTCCCGCATTTCGGCAGGCGTCTTCTTTATCAAACAGGCATGATTAAATTCGTGGGCAATAGTGTATTTAAGTGCTTCCTTCCAGGTTTTAATATTAAAATCAACTTGAAGAATGATTTGTTGACTGCCAGGGGTAAAGCCTGCAACACCTCCCATTTCGTTCAATACTTCTTTTTTATCAGCTAACGCCGGAACAACGTAGAAAATTAAACTATCATTTTTTAAGTAATCGTTACAACGTAAGAATGCTGATGAAATAATGGTTTCTACTTCTTTTCGATTATCGGATATGTCAGAAATATATTTCGGAAGGTTGGAAATGTTCTTAACAGGCTTGGAGAACCATCCACTAACGAAGTCAGAGTATTCGGTTTTTGAAAAGTGTTCGCTAACTATTTTGTCTTTAATTTGGTTGGAATAAATACTGTCCCGGTTAGATGAGTCTGTCCTAATTGCTTCCAGAAAGTGTGTATAATATTTGTCAAGATAAATGACTTCATGAAAAAGCACTTGATTATTGTTAGCGGTTACTTGCGCATGTTGACCACAACCAAAGAATTGTAAAGATATCATCAGTGTTAGTGTGTATTTCATGATTGTGTTTACTATCTGCATGTCTGTCGTGATTTGTTGCTGCTAACGTTTTCGGGCTTTGCGTTCGGGCGGGTTTCGGAGCACTAAATTGTCAACTAGCACTGACTTTGAAAGAAGCACAAAGTTCCAAGTTTGCACGTCACCCCGCCTGACGCAAAACCCGTGTTACCGGGTCGTTGTTCTTCTTTCAATTTCATTAAGTTCATTTGTCAACAGTCTTTTTGTCGCGTTAATGCTGTCTTTTTTTAATGGAACGCCTAAAATCAAAATCGTATTTGTCGCGTCATTAATTCCGTTTTTATACTGAATGCTTTTTAATTCGATTTGGTCTGATGGATAACAAAGAAACCCGAATTTAAAATCTGTCTTACTGAATGAGGAGTATGCCATAATCTGATGTAAGTCGTGTCTGTGGTCTTCTTTCAGTACTTCACTTTGGTCAAACTTGTTATATAAATTCGATTTGTATTTGGCATCAATAAATACCAAAATACTTTCTTTTTGATAGATTGCGTCCGGCTCGATATGTTTTAGTTCCCAAGAGTAATGTTTTGAAGTCCTAGAATGAAACTTAAAATTTGAGTAAAGTTTTCCGCCAGTTTCTTTTGCAGCTTCCTTAAAAATATGTTGAATGAATTTTTCGAAAACATCCGAAAAGTCAACACGCCAAGCGGTGCTGTCTACAAGATTGAAGTTTAAAATTCTATTGGCTTGTTCCTTGCAGGTTTTCACGGTGGGGCTGTCAGAAAACCGGATTATAATTTTGTTAGTTGCTTTAGGTTTATGATGATACAAACGTTCATCAAGGAAACTCAATTTGTTTCGTAACGTGTTTTTAATTCTTTGTGGTGTATTTGCAGAAAGCAGTTCGGTCTTACAAATATCAAAGACATATCTGATTTCAGAATACTCATTATGAAACTCACTTAAAACATTTGTTCTTGCCGGAAATTTTAACCTGTTCTCAACTTTGTATTCGTTGATGATGTATTTTGTCCAATTAATTTGACCAGTTGGGTGACTTGAAAATTTTTCAATATTGTCAAACTTTCTCCAAGGCCTCATTGTCAGTTTTTCAAGTGCTGCTATGAATTTTACAGCTTCTAAATACAATGGTGGTCTAAAATTCTTGCCTGATGCTAATGGTAAACTGTCGATTACCTCTGGACTAATTTCAGTTCCAAGTAGGTTTAAAATTTCGATGTAGTCCTCAAATCTATCACGCCCGGTAAACCTAGGCATAACAACAAAATCACCTATTTGCTTTCCCGTGTCAGAAGCTCTCAAAGGAATAGATCCAATGAAACCAGATGAACGGAATGTTAGTGCAGTGCTTTGGTCCGAGCCAATTATATATGGTTGAACACCTAGAAATTTAAATTGCTCAGAGTTATAATCAATAAATTTCTGGAGGTATTGACCAATAATTCTTTTGTCTGCTGATTTGAACCATTTTTTTTGCAAGGCAACTCCACCTAACTGTTTTGATTGTTCAGTTAAGCAAGGGATTTCACAAAAAACATCTAATGGTTTTGTCATTCGAAAAGAGATAGATTTATTCTGGTCGAGAAATAGTTATTGAACTCTTCTTTTGCATTTCGTAATAGTCCTTCTTGAAGATATTCTTTAATCAAAGGGAATATTTCATAACGAATACGATTTTTCATTTCGTCTTCGGAGTCAGCAATAAAGTAGCCTTGTCCAGGTTGTAAGTTTAATTCAGTGCTTGATGCATACCAGTCAAATATTTCTTGAATTCTGCCAAAGTCTTCATTAAAAAATTGTTTCGACTTTATTGCTTTGGGTTTTAGTGTGAACCAGGCAAAGCGTCTTCTTAATGCAAAGTCTACAACGGCCAAGCTTCTGTCAGCAGTGTTCATTGTGGCAATTACAAAAAAGTTGTCAGGCAGTTTATTCACTTTGAAATTGGGAGCAATTTCAATCTCAACATTCGAGACATCCATTTTATGTTCGAACAAGTAAAAGATTGGGCCCAATACATTGGAAAGATTAGCCCTGTTTATTTCGTCAATTATGAGGGTAATTTTTTCGTTTTCGTGGTCAATGGCATATTTCAAGGCTTCTGAAAAACTACCGAGATTTTCTTTGTATCTCAGTTCTTCGTTTGCTGTGTCCGGTCGAATACCAAAAATAAAATCAGAGAAGCTTGTCTCTGCGTGAAACTGAGTAAAGAATGTTTTTGTTCCAATTTTTTCGGCAACACTTTTTGCAGTTCTTGTTTTGCCTGTTCCTGGAGGTCCTTGAAGTACTATGTATTTTCTTTCGTTTAAAAGACTTTTTACTTCTTCTGTGTCATCAATTATTTCTGTTTTTAAAAATGGCTCTAAGGCCTCTGAAACTGCTTTTCGATGGTCTTTGTTAGATGGCCAATCTCTGAGCTTTGCATAACCTGCAACAAAAGCAGCAATAATTCGTTTTCCTTTTTCGCTTTCTGGGTCATCAACTATTTGGCAGGTTGGTAAAACTTTTGTGTAAGTTTTAATTGTGTTTTTTATGTGCTGTAAGTCTAAGTTACCAGTGATTGATTTTGGCAGACTAGTTTCTATGTCTGAAAAGTCAGATTTACAAAATCCTCTTTCATCAGTCAGCTTTGAAAATAATCGCCTAAGGCCTGGATAGGTTGCAAGTTCGTAGTCATTTTTGAAACCACTGGAACCAATTCCAAGACATACTAACCAAGGTTTGTTTTGGTCGTTTGGGAAAATTGTTAATGAAAAGTCGTGAAATGGCCCTGACGCTTCTTCCTCTGGGTGAATAAAGCCAAAGTAAGCTCCATTGTCTTTAAGTGCTTCCTGTCCGGTGTTGTTCCTTTCAATATACGGCTTATTAAATTCGTTGTCTGTTTTGGCACCGAATTGTTCAGCTTTGTCTTTTATAAATTGTCTTATGTTTTCTATACTCATTTTCTTTGATTGTCTGTCGTTTTACAATGCCCGGTAACGGTTTGGGTATTGCCGAAGGCGGGGCATTTCAACACTACCGTTCATTTGAAAAACTAAAGTTGAATATAGCACAAAAGTTTCATAGAAGTTCGTCACCC
>JAIXKI010000027.1:1660-3815 GCA_026936105.1 Chitinophagales bacterium | reverse complement strand
GATAATGAAAAGCCGGTAATCACTTTACCTGCTGTAGCTGCAAGTTATGATGCGGATGCAGGAGTATGTGAGGCTTCATTAAGCTTTACTGCATTGGCACAAGACAATTGCGGAATAGACCAGCTTAAATACTATATTAATTATGGTACAGGCACCCAGGCAGAAATAACTTACCCGTACAACTTCCCTGTTGGAACTACAACAGTGACCGTAGAAGCTACCGATATACATAGCAATGTGAAAACTGAATCGTTTGATGTAGTGGTAGTGGATAACCAGGCGCCGGTATTGAATAATATCAATATTACCAGCAGCAGCCTTGATCATCAGAATATTGATGAATGTTTAAGCGCAGCAACAGCATTTGATGCTACAACATTGGAGGCCACAGTAGCTGCATTGTATAAAGACAATTGCGGAACTGTAACCGCTACACTGACCGGCACTGATGCAGGTTCAGGAAACGGGGACTGCAGTTGGAGCTTTACCTATCATTTTACAGTAACGGATATACATAACAATTCAGTTACTTGTACTGTAACTTACAACGGCGGAGATCATACAGCCCCGGTACTTACAGGAACGTTACCAAGTGGACAGACTGGTATCAATGCATGTATGAATGCTGCACCGGCAGGACCAAGTGAAGCAACGATTGCTGCATTATATACCGATTGCGGAACTGTTCATGCAACTAAGAGCGGAGCTCCGAGCGGAACAGACTGCAACTGGACTGCAGTTTACACGTATCATATCGTTGATGATTGCGGTAATGCTGTAGCCAGTGATTTGGTGATCACCTACAGTGGCGGTGATCAAACAGCGCCGGTACTGACCGGCACATTGCCAACAGGACAAACCGGTATCAATGCATGTATGAATGCAGCACCTACCGGACCAGATGAAGCAACTATTGCAGCTCAATACACTGATAATTGCGGAATGGTACATGTAACAAAGAGTGGTGCTCCATCAGGAACTGATTGTAACTGGACAGCTGTTTACACTTATCACATTACAGATGATTGCGGCAATGCCGTAGCTAATGATTTAGTGATTACCTATAGCGGTGGGGATCAGAGTGCCCCGGTACTTACGGGTACCTTGCCAACAGGTCAGACAGGTATCAACGCATGTATGAATGCAGCACCTGCCGGACCAGATGAAGCAGCTATTGCAGCATTGTATAATGACAATTGCGGTACAGTGCATGTAACTAAGAGCAGTCAGTCAACAGGTAACAATTGCGGCTGGACAGTAACATATACTTATCATATTACTGATGACTGTGGCAATGCAGTCGCCAATGATATAGTGATAACGTACAGCGGAAGCAATCAGGATGCACCGGTACTTACAGGTACCATACCAACTGGACAAACAGGTATCAATGCTTGTATGAGTGCTGCACCTGCAGGGCCAAGCGAATCTGATATCGCAGCGTTATATAATGACAATTGCGGTACAGTAAGTGTAACTAAGAGCAGTCAGTCAACAGGTAACAATTGCGGCTGGACAGTAACATATACTTATCATATTACTGATAATTGTGGTAACGCCGTGATCAATGATGTTCAGATCACCTATAGTGGCGGAGACCAGAGTGCCCCGGTTCTTACTGGTACATTACCGGCTGGCCAGACTAATATCAATGCATGTATGAATGCTGCACCGGCAGGACCAAGTGAAGCATCGATTGCTGCATTATATACCGATTGCGGAACTGTTCATGTAACTAAGAGCGGAGCTCCGAGCGGAACAGATTGCAACTGGACTGCAGTTTACACGTATCATATCGTTGATGATTGCGGTAATGCTGTAGCCAGTGATTTGGTGATCACCTACAGTGGCGGTGATCAAACAGCGCCGGTACTGACCGGCACATTGCCAACAGGACAAACCGGTATCAATGCATGTATGAATGCAGCACCTACCGGACCAGATGAAGCAACTATTGCAGCATTGTATAATGACAATTGCGGTACAGTAAGTGTAACTAAGAGCAGTCAGTCAACAGGTAACAATTGCGGCTGGACAGTAACATATACTTATCACATTACAGATAATTGCGGCAATGCTGTAGCTAATGATGTGGTGATTACCTACAGTGGCGGTGATCAAACAGCGCCGGTACTGACCGGCACATTGCCAACAG
>JAIXKI010000027.1:0-1650 GCA_026936105.1 Chitinophagales bacterium | reverse complement strand
CCTACAGTGGCGGTGATCAAACAGCGCCGGTACTGACCGGCACATTGCCAACAGGTCAGACAGGCATCAATGCATGCATGAATGCAGCACCTGCCGGACCAGATGAAGCAGCTATTGCAGCTCAATACACTGATAATTGCGGAACGGTACATGTAACAAAGAGCGGTGCTCCGGCCGGAAGTGATTGTAACTGGACAGCAGTCTATACTTATCATATCACAGATGATTGTGGTAATGCAGTTGCGAATGATGTAGTGATTACTTACAGTGGTGGTGATCAAACTTTACCAACCTTAACATGTCCGAACTTTACAGGTAATAATGCTAACAGAACCGGCAATTCGGTAAATTGTAGTTATGTGGCATCAGGAGGTGAATTTAATCCTACTGTTTCTGATAATTGCAGTACTTCATCATTAAGCTTTAGCCTCAGTGGTGCTACAACAGGTACGGGCAGTAACCTTAACGGGGTTGCCTTTAATGTTGGAGTCACAACAGTAACATGGACAGCAACAGACGCATGCAGCAACGTAAGCACATGCAGCTTTACCGTTACTGTAACTGGTGGCGGTGGAAACCTGAGTATAGTTTGTCCACAGAATATAACTGTGAATGCTATCCCATTCTTCTGTACAGGAATAGTAAATCTGGGAACACCGCAAACGACAGCAGGTTGCAGTCCGATTGCTTCAGTAACAAATAATCATAACTCTCCAATATTCCCGGTAGGCACAACGATTGTAACCTGGACAGTGACCGATGTAGCAGGCAATACAGCAACCTGCCAGCAAAGTGTTACGGTAGTTGATACTCAGGATCCGTTCATACTTTGCCCATCTACCAGAACAGTCAATGCAAACGCAGGGCAATGCTATGCGACCAATGTGAATCTGGGTACTCCATTTGTACTGGATAATTGTGGTGTGCAATCAGTGACGAACAATGCACCGGTACAATTCCCTGTAGGTAATACAACAGTAACCTGGACAGTAACCGATGTGCATGGAAATACCTCAACCTGTACACAAACTGTAACGGTGAGAGATATTCAGAACCCGACGATTACATGTCCGCCTGCAGTAACTGTTAATGCCAATAACGGCCAATGTTATGCAACAAATGTAAACCTGGGTACGCCGGTTACAGCTGATAATTGCGGTGTGCAATCAGTGACGAACAATGCACCGGTACAATTCCCGGTCGGAAATACAACAGTAACCTGGAGGGTAACAGATGTACATGGTCGCCAGGCAACCTGCACACAGATAGTAACTGTGGTGGATAATCAGGCGCCAGTACCAAATGTGGTCAATTTGCCGACACTAACAGGATATTGTTCAGTATCGGTGAATACTGTTCCGGTAGCAACTGATAATTGCAATGGCCTGATCAACGGTACTACAAATGATCCATTAAGCTATACATCAGAAGGGACCTATACGATACATTGGACTTACACGGACAGCCATGGCAATAGTTCAACCCAAACGCAGACGGTAATAGTAACTATGCCATCTGCACCAACCGGGGATGCAGTACAAACCTTCTGCGAATCAGAGGCTAATACATCAGCGGCTCAGTGTGTAGCACTCACGAACCTGATAGATTTAGTTGAGAGTTCTCCATGTAATTGGACTGATCCTGCAGGTC
>JAIXKI010000008.1 GCA_026936105.1 Chitinophagales bacterium | reverse complement strand
TGACGTGTGGGATTCTGCGGCATTTTCGAGCATTTTCCTCGCTTCGAGTTTTTTCTGCTCCCAAACAGAATCCACGCCCGCCCACACGCAGGTAACGCAAACCGTTGGCACGCCCCTTGCACAACAAGGTAAAAACCGTTCAAGTAAGCAATTCGCCTTTTCGACAGTCTTATCAGTTAAACAAAATAAGGAGATTTTCCATGAGCGATAATTGCTGTTCTACTACATCCGCAGGAAGTGAAGTTTGCGAATTGCCATCAGCAACAATTCAGCATAAATCACATTCTGAAGTATTTTGTCCCGAATGCAAGCAAAAAGGGAAAGTTGTTCAAGGTCAAACTGTAAAGGCGCTTTTATCCGTTTCGTTGCGCTCAATTCAAGATACAGATTATTATTTTTGTCGAACGCAGTCTTGCCCCATTGTTTATTACTCGGCTGATAGCAAGTCTGTATTTACAACATCACAATTACGAGAGCGAGTTTATCAAAAAGAGCCAAGCGCAGATGATGTATTTGTATGCTATTGCTTCAAACATACGGTATCAGAAATTCGTAATGCTTCACCCGAATCCCGTGTTGAGATGGTAAACGATATAAATACTGGTATCCAAGCCAATCAATGCGCTTGTGATTTACGAAATCCTCAAGGTTCATGCTGTTTAGGAAATGTTCGTGGATTGATGAAACAAACAGAGCAGGTATCCGCCCAATCCTGAAAAGCGTGAAAGTGAAGTAAGCCAAAGAGTCTTGCAAGTCAAAAGCGTGCCAACAAAGCGTGCACCCGACAAGTGGGATTCTGCGCGTTTTACAAGCATTTTTCTGGCTTCGGGTTTTTCCTGCTCCCAAGCAGAATCTCAGCCCGCCCACTTGCGGGTAACGCAAACCGTTGGCTGGCAGAGCAAGATATACTCAAGGTTTAATGGCTATTTATTCTGGCTTGTAAAAATGATGTTGATGTTCTCAAAAAACTGGTTTCGCTTACACAAGGAGTTAGCATGACAAATATCATTCTTATCATATCCATATTGATTATCATCATTTTTACGATTTTGAAATTTGCAGATTTTCTCAAATTAAATGACCCCGAATTACTTTCACACAAATCATTGGACGACATATTCGTGACATCCAAAATAAAAAAACAATTATATAGTGAATACTCGTCTCTTATTCACAAGATTGATATTGACTACAAAGACATCAACACAATACGTTATAAAATCTATTTTGCTGGAGATTGGGAAAAAGACAAAATATATGATAAGTTTCTTGATGGTTCTCAACCTTCTTGGGCAGATATTGCTTCAAAGTACGAATTTATCAATAGCAAATTTCAAGAATCTATAAGCACCCAATGCTTACTTCTACAAGAAGAACTCTTAACGAATAAATTCAAAGAAAAACTCTTAAAGGATTACGTATTACTTTCAAAAGATGTTGACAAATTCATTTTTATTTCCCACAAGCCAAACGATTCTAGTTATTCAAAAATAAAAAGCCGTTACACAAAAGTATTAAATGCTGGTCTTATAGATTCCGTAAGACAAAAGACCGCTAAATCAGTATCAAAGAATGAAGTTGAAGAAACAACCATTATAGGAATGATGATAGGTAAAAAAATTAAAAAAGATACTCGAGCCTACATTTTATTATTTACAGGGCTAGTAATCTATTTATTATTGGGGCTGTTCACTGCACAACCTAATTTGTTGGGATTAATGTTTTTTGCTTTAGCAATTTTAGCCTTACAAACAAATCAGAAAGTCACAGAATATCGAATCAGAAAAGGCTTCTATGGAACAAATTACTACGAAGCCCGAGAAATCATTCAGTTTGTTGTTGAAAACTCCGATGAGAATTTTTACTCTGGCGGCAAAATCAAAAAACTTATGCCTGAACCCGAAGTCTTGCAAGAAGAAGCCAGATGTGTAGAAGGTGGAGTATTCGCATGAACAACCACATGAATAAACTTACAGCCGTTTTCAAAATAGCCACAGATATATTGCTTGTCAAAAACCCAGTAGGAACAAGTATGGGGCTACTTTTTGGAGTTATAGCACATGGCATAGCATCTTTATTTGCTCCTGTAATTGAGTTGACTTGGGCATTAAGACTATCTGTATTGAAAATTTATCACTTTATGGCAATTGGAGTCTTTGGTTTTAACATAAAAAGCCTGAATGCTAAAAATAAAATTCCACCAGATGTGGAAGAAGCAATTCAAATGGTTGATAAGTTAGAAAAACAGGGAAAAATCAGTATGTCGCAAGCCACTTTATACTATCGAGAAATAACAAACAGGGTAATTGAAAATGTAAAATTGAATAACAATGCTGAAATTCAAGCAGAACTTTTCAGAGAAATATTAAAGAAGCAAGTTGAATCAACTTAAAATAACTTCACTGAAAGACAAGCATGTTTTGATTCTGAGAAATGCCAGCCAACAAAGCGTGCACCTGACGTGTGGGATTCTGCGGCATTTTCGAGCATTTTTCTCGCTTCGAGTTTTTCCTGCTCCCAAGCAGAATCCACGCCCGCCCACACGCAGGTAACGCAAGCCGTTGTGCCGCCCCTTTGAAAATTTAATCAGGAAAACCAAATGCCCCCATCAAAATATACGTTCCTCGATTTTGCTCAAGAAATTCTAAAGTCTGCGCCAAAACCTATGACGTTTCAAGAAATTTGGGAATTTGGAAAAACAAGCGGTTTAGATTCCAAACTTTCTATTACGGGGAAAACTCCGTGGCAAACATTAGGCGCGAGACTTTTTGTTGATATTCGAGACAATCCAGAAACGGTATTTATCAAAGTTGGCAGAAACCCCGCTAGATTTTTCTTGTTGTCGCGCAAAGACGAAGTAAATCCTGACGATATAAATTATGCTTCTCGTGCTACAAAAGCAACAGAAGGCAAAAAGGAAAGTAGTTTTGGTTTTCATGAGCGAAAACTTCACCCCGTTTTAGCCTACTTTGCTTACACCAATACCTCTTTCAATCGTGGCAAGCAGGTTTACACCAAAACTATTTATCACGAAAAATCAAAGCATAATTCATTAAGTGAATGGGTACATCCCGATATGGTTGGCTTTTATTCGCCGATTGATGATTGGAACGGGAAACTACTTGAATTCAATAAAGCGACTGATAAAACGGCGATTCGTCTTTATTCGTTTGAGTTGAAAAAAGAAATTGACCGAAGCAATTACAGAGAAAATTTCTTTCAGGCGGTATCAAATTCGTCATGGGCGAATGAAGGCTATTTGGTTGCATATTCAATTCAGCAAGATGATGATTTATTATCAGAATTAGAACGCTTATCGGCATCTTTTGGTATTGGCGTAATTATTCTTGATTTAGACGATATTGATTCATCGCAAGTTATATTTCCCGCCCGCCCGAAAGATTACCTTGATTGGGAAACAATGAATAAACTTTGCGAGCAAAATCGAGGGTAGCGCCGCAGTTAAGCGTGGTCAATTTGCCCATTGTTGAGTGAGTTGAAGCAAGGTGGCAGAAGGTCTGCCGCGCTGTTTGGGCAATTTCCAACGGGGAAGCGGAACTCGGAAGTGAAGCAATTCCGCAGGCGTCCACTGATGGTCAGTCAAGCCTGCGGCGATGGCAGGAGTACGTTGCACCCAGCGATGGCCGAAAGAACCAACCGACAGTTTCAAACGCAGGCTTTTGTGGAAGTCACAAAAGTTGTAGAAGCAACCGACCAAATACATGCCTGCCACCAAGGTCTCAGCCTGTTGCGCCAAGTTGCGCGTGCGCCGCGTTAGGGCGCTGATCCTCTGACGAAAGGTGGCATTGAGACGTTCGATGAAAGCGGTATTGATCACGCCTTTTCCTTGAGTGGTTTGGATCAGACGCTCGACCGCATCTTTTGCACCCTGAACAATGCGTCGCTTAACACTCAGGACGCCTTCCATACGCTGTTTGACGACTTGCACAATGGCAATC
>JAIXKI010000021.1 GCA_026936105.1 Chitinophagales bacterium | reverse complement strand
GTTTACAGGCAATGTGTCGGTGCATTACTCAAAAGAATATTGACGTAACAGGATTTCCCGGCTAAGCCTTCATCATCAGATCACTTTATTCCTCCATTTCCCACTTCTGATATAAAGGAAGGAAAGCACAAACAGAATGATCCAATACAACAATTCTGCCATCCATCCGTAAATAATGGGCATGAAAAATTTTTCAAGAACAAAATAGACGAAAATGCAGTAAGCGATGATTGAAACAAATTCGATCAGGAAGGTCATGCGGCTGTTTCCCGTTCCCGTTACGGCATTCAGCCATACCACGGCAAAAGACATGATCACCAAACCGACAGAAACGACTCTTACTACCGGTACGCCTGCAATGATGAAAGCCTCATCCTGGCCGAAAATGGAAAGTAATTGTTGCGGAAAAATATTTATCAGTAATGCGACGAACACTGCTGCTCCGGTGCTGATGCGGACAATCTTCCGTATCAGGAAAAGAACTTTGTCTTTTTGGCCTTGTCCAATAATATTGCTGACCATTGCTGAGCTGGTTGCTGCAAAGGCCCAGGTGATGCAACCCACCAGGCCGTACACATTTCTCATCACACTGGATACTGCAAGGTCAAGCTGACCATGATGTTCAATAAGAATATAAAAGAATTCCCAGCTCACAATGCTGATGGCAAGTTGAAACATTAAAGGCAGGGAAAGTGAAAGGATGGAACCTGCTCTTTCTTTGTCCCATTTAAAATGATTGAAGAGTGAAAACCTTTTGGTGATGCCTTTGTAATGGATCACCAGGAAGATCACCGACATTCCTGCAAATTCTGAAATGATTGAAGAAATAGCAGCTCCGTTCAGTCCCATTTCGGGAAACCCGAAGTATCCGAATATCAAAACATAGTCAAATGCAATATTGGTAATCGTTTCGGCAATAGACCCGCTGATCAGATACCTGCTGTTGTTGGTTCCCACCAGCAAAGCATTTCTCATTTGATATATATACAGGAAGGGAAGCCCCCAGATCCTTATCTTCAGAAACAATATTGTATCATCAGCAATAGCTTTGGATTCAATGGATCTTTCCAGGATGACCGGAGCGATGAACCAGGTGATAAAGATCCCCGCAGCGGCAATGGCAAGTGAAATGAAGACTCCCTGACCGAATATCTTCCCGATCTCGTCCGGCCTGTTTTCACCGGCACGCCTGGCTATGATCGTTTGAAGGCCGTTGTTCAATCCAAACCCGATCATGGCAAATATCAGGTAATACACACCGGCAATGCTGACGGTTGCCAGTGCATGCTGGCTGTAATGTCCGAGGAAAATGTTATTGGTGATAAAATTTATCTGCGGCACTAAAATGGCAAGGCTGATAGGCAAGGCGATCTCTAAGATCTGGCGGTTACTGATAGCTACCTGTAATTCATTATAAGTTTTGGATGATGCCATGAATTAAACGAACGCCTTTCTGAATTGTGTTGATCCGGTTTCCGCTGTTTTTCGTTCATTGCTGGGAGCAAACCTACAATAAATAATTTTTGTCTATTATTGCAGCCATTCAAAGATCAGATTTGGAAAAGTTATTTCATATATTAACCCATGTACCGCCCTGGCACGGTGATGAGATTCTGGCGTTCAGGATCGGGGATAGATATTGTTCTTTCGCTGTTACCAACTCAACAGGGATAGAGTTATACGAGTTGGCATATCATACAGGTGACGAGGTGAACGGTAATTTTATGAGCCGCCTTCTTTCCGTTTATCCTGAACTCAGCGGTTCTTTTATAAAAGTATTCATCAACTACGACAGTTCAAGGAATTTATTGATCCCTGATCGTTTTTTTAATGAGAAAGACTCCGGAGAATTAATAAAAACCTTGCATGGTGCCAATGGTAGAATGACACTGATCAACGGACCTGTATCAGAAGAAGGGATCAGAATTGCTTATAAAGTACCGGAAGAAGTTCATCAGGGGATGTTGTCAAAATATCCGGAAGCGGTTTTTTCACATGGGTATAAATTTAAAATGGAAAGTATGTCCGAAGTAAAAGGCTCAGGAATTATCCGTACTGATTTTGATACCGAAAGTTTCTCTGTGATCGTATCCGGTAATGACCGCATTTTGCTGGCACAGACTTTTCCCTATTCTATTCCCGATGATGTCATTTATTATTTACTGAAGATATGCAGTGTTTATGCCATGTCGCCCAAAGAAGTGAGCCTGTCCATCTCCGGCCTTATAGAAAAACGATCGTCACTGTATCATGAATTGTATCAGTATTTCGGGAATGTAAGTTTTAAAAATGCTGAATGGGCCATAAATGAAGACAATGAATACCCACTGCACTTTTTTACTTCTTTAAACGAGGTCATCCGATGCGGATTATAAGCGGAGAATTGGGCGGCAGGAGATTCGATCCCCCTTCAAAAATGCCATTCACCAGGCCGACCACGGATGTGGCTAAAGAAGGATTGTTCAATATCATTGCCAATAACCTGGATATTTCTTCGCTGAAAACACTTGATCTGTTCGGAGGCACCGGCAGTATCAGTTATGAACTGGCATCAAGAGGAGCGAAAGATCTCACGATCGTAGAGAAAGATCCCTTCATGCATGACTTTATCAAAAGAACAGCTTCGAAACTGGAGTTAAAGAATTTTAAAGTCATTCGCTCCGATGTTTTCCGATTCATTGAACAATGCCATGAGCAATTTGATTTTATTTTTGCCGGCCCGCCTTATGCCCTTTCAAACATTGATGATCTTCCCCGCCTCGTATTTGAACGTCAATTGTTAAAAGAAAAAGGATGGTTTGTACTGGAGCACACTCCCCGCAATGATTACAAAATCTTTCCTTTTTATAAAACACAGAGGAATTACGGCACCACCGTCTTCTCCATCTTTATTCAGTCCGCTGCCGCCCCCTGATCAAAAGACTTTCACCTTGTCGGTATAGTATCTTACTTTTGTCTATGCTATCGGGCTTTTTCCTGAGATCGTTCCGGATCTTATTATTACCATTTGCTTTGATCTACTGGCTGGTTGTTTTTATCCGTAACTGGATGTATGATAAAAAAATTTTCAACAGCGTGTCGTTTGCCCTTCCGGTAATCTGTATTGGGAATCTTTCCACAGGCGGAACCGGAAAATCGCCTATGACGGAATATCTCCTGACATTATTAAAAGATCATTTTAAAGTGGCATCACTGAGCAGGGGCTATAAGAGGAGGACCACCGGATATGCTTTGGCTAATGGGGATTCAACTGCATTGGAGATTGGTGACGAACCTATGCAGTTCCATTTGAAATTTCCCCGGATATCTATAGCAGTAGGCGAAAGGAGAGTGGAAGCTATTCCACAGTTACTGCATGACAAACCTGACACACAGGTGATCATTCTTGATGATGCGTTTCAGCACAGAGCCATCAAAGCGGGATTGAACATTCTGCTTACTGATCACAATAATTTATTCACCCGAGATTTTTATCTCCCTACCGGCGACCTGCGTGACCTGAGGTCCGGATATAAAAGAGCCGATATCATTGTGGTGACCAAATGCAAACCGGACCTTACTATGGAAGAAAAAGAAAGAATATCCGGGGAGATAAAGCCTTTGCAGCATCAACAGGTATTTTTTACTGCCATTGAATATGGTACCCCTTATCACATTATCACCAAAGAAAATACGGAATTGACAGGCAAAGATATTTTACTTATTTCGGGGATAGCGAATCCTGCATCGTTAAAGAAGTTTGTTGAAAGCAATAGCGCCTATTATGAAGCCATGTTATTTCCGGACCATCATATCTTTACCATTGACGACTGGCATGACATCAAGAGAAGATTTGAAAAAAATACTGCTAAAAACAAAATAATGCTTTCAACAGAAAAAGATGCCGTACGCCTTATCAAATTCAAAAATGAATTGCGGGAAAACCCTTTTTATGTTATTCCTGTACGGCACCGGTTTCTGTTTAATGAAGGGGATCACTTTAACTCTACAATTATTAATTTCATCAGGGATTTTAAGTAAAAGAAAAACCAAAAAATGGGCAGAAAGAATTCAAAAAAACAAAAGAAAAGGAAAAGCGCTTCAGGAGAAAAACTGATTAAAGGAATTATTGAGATCACCCGCTCGGGAATGGGTTTTGTGACGGCGGAAGATGCCGAAACCGATATCCTGATCCATCAGTCGGATCTGAATACTGCATTGAATGGGGATACGGTAAAAGTAAGATTGAAAGAGGGAAAAGGCAGAAGGCTTCAGGGTATGGTAGTCTCTATCGCAGAACGAAAACGAACTGACTTTATCGGCCATCTTGAGATGAATGATGGTTTTGCTTTTTTCATTCCTGAATCGGACAAGCCCATGCCCGATATTTTTGTGCCATTATCAAAAACCGCTCATGCAAAAGATGGCGACAGGGTGATCGTTCATGTTACGGATTGGGGGAAAAGTGGAAAGAGGCCATCCGGTGAAGTGGTAAGCATTATGGACCCGGAAAATGAGAATGATGCGGCCATGAAAGAAATTCTTCTGGAGAATGGATTCCCGCTCGAGTTTCCGGATGATGCATTGGAAATGGCAGCCAGGCTGCCTGATGTGATCTCAAAGAATGACTTGAAAAACCGGAAGGACCTTCGCAATGTGCTCACCTTTACTATTGACCCTGCCGATGCAAAAGACTTTGATGATGCACTTTCATTTGTCAGATTAAAGAACGGAAATTTTGAGATCGGTGTACACATAGCTGACGTAAGCCATTATGTGGTGCCGGGAACTGCTTTGGATCAGGCTGCATATCAGAAATCAACATCGGTATATCTTCCGGACAGGGTGAACCCTATGCTTCCGGAGCATATCTCCAATGAATTATGTTCGCTCCGGCCTGATGAAGACAAACTTACTTTTTCTGTAAATTTTGAAATATCATCCAATGCGGAAGTGATACGATACTGGCTCGGCAGGACGATCATCCATTCCGATAACCGTTTTACTTATGAAGAAGTTCAGAAGATCATCGAATCGGGTAATGGGTTGTACAGCGATGAGATACACTTGCTGAATAGTCTTGCTCAAAAACTCCGGAAGAAGAGGTTTGAAAAAGGAGCTATTAATTTTTCATCACAGGAAGTAAGATTTAAGCTGAATGAAAAAGGAGATCCCATTGGTATTGAGATCAGGGAGAGTAAGGAAGCGCATCAGTTGATAGAAGAGTTCATGCTTCTTGCTAATAAGAAAGTAGCAGAATTTATTTCGAAAATAAAAGTCAATAACAAGCCGGTTCCTTTTCCCTACCGCATTCACGATGAACCCGACAAGGAAAAACTTATTCCCTTTATCGCTTTTGCTAAAAAATTCGGTTATAGCTTTGATACGTCAACCCCCGCATCCATAGCCGAGTCATTTAATACTATGCTGAAAAATGTGAATGGTAAGCCTGAGCAACATGTGCTGGAACAATTAGGGATCCGTACTATGGCCAAGGCCAGATATTCTATCAATAATGTCGGCCATTATGGATTGGGATTTGAAAACTATTGTCATTTCACTTCTCCGATACGGCGTTATCCGGATATTCAGGTTCATAGAATACTGGAACAGGTTTTATACGGGAAAATCGTTCCTGACAATAAAATGGAGGAAAAATGTAATCATACCAGTGAGAGGGAAAGAGCTGCCATGGAAGCCGAACGATCAGCTAATAAATACAAGCAGGTGCAGTATATGTCTCAGTTTCTGGGTGAAGAATTTGATGGTGTGATCAGCGGTGTTGCATCGTTTGGGTTTTGGGTTGAGACTATTGATCAGAAATGCGAAGGCCTTGTCAGTATAAACAGCCTGCTGGAATATGATGATTTCCGGCATATAGAAGAAGAATATAGTTTGGTGGGCACAAGAACCGGTCGTAAATTCAGGATGGGCGACAGTGTAAGGATAAAAGTGGTATCAGCCAATTTATCCAGAAGGCAATTAGATTATGAATGGGTCTATAGAAAAGGTGAAAAAAGGGAAGTTTCAAAAAAGTATCAGCAAAAATCCGGCAAAGGAAAAAGCAGAAACAAAAAATAGATCATCTTATTTTATTCTATGCAAAGCTTTGAACTGTTATCACAAAAATTTTCTCTGCATTTTGACAAACTTAGTTTACCTAAGCAGCCGGCGACTTTATATGAACCGGATGAATATTTTCTGAAGATGGGAGGTAAGCGCATCCGTCCCGTACTATGCCTGATGGGAAACGAACTGGTGGATGAAATAAAACCTGATGCATGGCATGTGGCAACCGCTATTGAGCTGTTTCACAATTTCACTCTCATCCATGATGATATTATGGACAATGCGCCGCTCCGCCGTGGAATAGCATCGCTTCATGCAAAATATGGTGTGAATACGGCCATTCTTGCAGGTGATGTGATGCTGGTAACTGCTTATGACCATATCAACAAGATTGATCATTCTTATTTACATAAAATACTGCATTTGTTCAACCGGGCCGCAAGAGAAGTTTGCGAAGGCCAGCAGATAGATATGGATTTTGAAAGATCGGAATCAGTGAGCTTTGATGATTATTTGCATATGATCGGCCAGAAGACTTCGGTATTGCTGGCTGCCAGCCTTAAGATGGGAGCAATCCTTGGCGGAGCCGGGGAGCGCAACCAGAATCTGTTGTATGAATTCGGAAAGAAACTGGGGTTGGCGTTCCAGGTGCAGGATGATTACCTCGATGCTTTTGGCGATCCGGGTAAATTCGGGAAACAAGTGGGAGGTGATATTTTGGCAAATAAAAAAACTTTTTTGCTGATCCGTGCCATGGAAGCGGCAAATGAATCGGGAAAAAAAGAATTAAAATCATTACTCCGCTCCGATGATCCCGGCAAGGTGAATAAAGTACTGCAGATCTTCCGCGATTCCAAAGTAGATGAATGGGCACTGCAGTTAAAGAATAAATTTTTAGATGGAGCTATGGATCACCTGGAAGATATTGCGGTGATCTCAAAAAGAAAAGAGCCGCTCAAAGAGCTGGCTCATTTTCTTGTTATAAGAGAGTTTTAATTTACCTTATGCTAGGTTTACATTAAATCCGTGAAAAGCACAAAGCATAATAATTACAATATCAACAATCATACTGATGAAAAAGATAGGGATAGCAATTTTTGTGGGTAAAGCGGCCAGATAGCTGACTACTGAAGCCCCCATTGCCGCGATTGCAAAGGGCCAGTAAATAAAATTATTTCCCGAGAATACAATGGCAGCAATGGTAAAGATTGTAACAAAACATCCGTGGCCAAGGATGGCGAGTGAAATCCACTGGATGCGGTTATTTTCCTGTAATTCCGCCCAGTTGAGTAAGCGTTTCCATTTTGAAAGTTGCGGCTTGTCATTTCCAGTATAAGAAGCAGTGTTTTGGGTTGTTGTTTCCATGTCAATTATATTTATCTCGTAGTATGGATTTTAATGATCACAAACTTAAGGGTCTTTTCGAATTTTACCGAATTACTTTTTTCAACATCCGCAAAAATAAAAAAATACGATGATCCGGTCTTTAATCAGTCTTTTTTCTCTATTTTGAACTATCAAAACTAATTGCAATGTCAAATTCTCTATTCCGTACCAAAAAGATTGGGGCAATAATTTCTGATGCCGGAAATGAAGGGCACGGAAGCGGATTAAAAAGAGTGCTGACCGTAAGAGATCTCACTTTTTTCGGCATAGCTGCCATCATTGGGGCGGGGAGCTTCAGCAGCCTTGGTGCAGCGGTGTACAGTGCTGGTCCCGGTGTAGTAGTCCTTTTCATCATCACAGGTATTGCCTGTGCATTTACTGCTCTTTGTTATTCGGAATTTGCCAGCCGTATTCCGGTTGCAGGCAGCGCTTATACCTATGCTTATGCAAGTTTTGGTGAATTATTTGCCTGGATCATAGGATGGGCATTGATCATGGAATATTCCATCGGCAATATCTATGTTGCTTTCAGTTGGAGTGATTATTTCACTTCTTTCATGGACAAACTGGGAGATATTTTTCACACAAATCTTCATGTTCCTGATTATTTTTCCAACAGTTATGCGGAAGTAAAGCATGCTCTGGATGCCGGTTCTACAGACCCGCGTCTTCTTTCAGCGTGGAATGATGCTCCTGTGATTGGCGGGATAAGAATGATACTTGACATACCGGCTCTGGTGATCAATATGCTCATCACCTGGCTTGTTCTCAGAGGGATTAAAGAGAGCCGTAATTTCAGTAATGTGATGGTATTATTAAAACTGTCTGTGATCATTATTGTGATACTTGTGGGAGGAGCATTGATCTTTTCAGGTGGCCTTACTCATAACTGGACTCCGGTAAATGAAGAGGGTGTCAGAAGTTTTATGCCCAATGGATTTGGAGGAGTGATGGCTGCCGTCAGCGGAGTGTTCTTTGCTTATATTGGCTTTGATGCGGTAAGCGTATTGGCCGAAGAGAGTAAGAACCCTCAACGGGACCTGCCGAGGGGTATGCTTCTTTCTTTGATCATCTGCACTATTGTTTATATCTTACTTTCATTAGTTCTTGCAGGCTCTGTTAATTATAGCAATTTCAAAGGGGTGGGTGACCCGCTTGCATTCATTTTTGAGAAACAGAATCTGAATGTGGGATGGATGCAATTCCTTGTTTCTATCAGTGCAGTGATCGCTATGACCAGTGTGCTATTGGTTTTCCAGATGGGGCAGCCGAGGATCTGGATGAGCATGAGCCGGGATGGATTGCTTCCACCGGTATTTCAAAAAATACATCCGAAATTCAGAACCCCTTCATTTGCCACTATTGTGACTGGGCTCGTAGTAGGAGTCCCGATTTTATTTACCGATAAAACTTTTGTACTGGACTTCACCAGCATAGCCACCTTGTTTGCTTTCGTTCTGGTTTGCGGTGGTATATTACTGCTGCCAAGGAAAGAAAAAATTGCCGGAAAATTCAACCTGCCTTATGTGAATGGCAAGTTCCTGTATCCGCTGATCGTGATCGTTGCCTTTATATTGTTTACTGCTACCATCAGGAACTACATTCCTGATATGTTTTCTTTTGATTTTTCTGCTGATCCGGATTATATATCAGGCAAAGTAAGTTTTATGGAGTTAGCCACTCCCAAAATCTCGTTGATCATTTTTTGGATTATCTGTATTGTTCTGGTGATCGCTTCTTTCCTTAAAAACCTTTCATTGATACCATTAATGGGTCTGACAACCTGTTTGTATTTGCTTACAGGGATGACTAAAAGTAACTGGGTATGGTTTTTAAGCTGGTTGATGATCGGACTGCTGATCTATTTCATGTATGGCTACAGGAAAAGCAAACTGGCTCAAATAACAGGTTGATATGAAATTATCATCCTGATCTGATTAATTGCCGGGTTTGTATGATTTGAGTTACGGGGCCGGATAAGAGAGCAGAATATATTTTGAGTTTAAAGGGTTTATTTATTGTGTAAAGGGGTTTTCAAATATACTAAGTGATTTTTTTGCCTCAGATATCTATTTGAATCAGCTTTTTTGTAGCTATAGGGAATTTTCATTTTTTTATAAGGTGAAATATTTAGTATTTTCATATTTCAGAATTCTTCTTATCGTTTGAATTACCGTCATTGATGGAAAACCCCGATATCCCTGAAGTGCTTTTTGCCACTTATTTCTAAGGGGCCGGTATATCTATATCCTTTATTGAATTTCCATTTTTATTTATCAAAAAAACCGGTAAAAATGAAAAAGCTGTTTTTTCTTTTATTAGGGGCTATTGCCTTTCCTTTTGCTGTTATTTTTTCCCAAACCTTTCCTGCAGGATTTCAAATGACCGATATCGGCACCGGCTGGGCGCAACCTGCCGGTGCGCAATTTTCACCCGATGGGCAAAAGTTATTTGTCTGGGAAAAAGGTGGTAAAGTGTTTGTGTGCAACAGAGATGTCAATGGTGTGTATGTCAAGCAGACCACCCCGGTGCTGGATATCTCTGACGAAGTAGGGAATTGGAGAGATCATGGATTGCTGGGCTTTGCACTTGATCCTTCATTTTCTACCAACGGGTATTTCTATTTATTGTATGTGGTGGACAGGTATTATCTTTTCAATTTTGGCAAGCCGGGATATAATCCTGCTACTAACGAATATTACAAAGCAACTATCGGACGTGTTACGAGGTTCCAGGCAACCATGAACGGGACGAACCTGGTCTCTGACCCGGCAAACAGGCTGATACTTATAGGAGAGACTCCTTCAACCGGTATTCCTCAACTCTACGAATCGCATGGTGTGGGAGCACTTGCATTTGCAGATGATGGTACCCTGATCGTTTCTACAGGTGATGGTGCAAGCTATAGCAGCTATGACGGTGGAAATGCAAGCGAAACATATTTTGCCCAGGCTTTGACTGATGGAATTATCCGTACGGAAGAGAATGTAGGCGCCTTCCGTTCACAAATGCTCAATTCTCTCAACGGTAAAATTTTGAGGATAAATCCAGCCAATGGCGACGGGCTGCCAAGCAATCCTTTTTATGATGCATCTGCTCCGCGGTCTGCAAAGTCCCGTGTGTATGCTTACGGATTCAGAAACCCTTACCGTTTCTCCATAAAACCCGGTACAGGCTCCACCAATCCGGCAGCAGGAGACATAGGAGAGATATTTGTCGGAGATGTAGGCTACAATACCTGGGAAGAAATGGATGTTATCAGCGAACCGGGAGCCAACTGTGGCTGGCCGTTATTTGAAGGCCTTACTCGAAACAACGGGTATTTCAACTTGAATACCGTAAACAGGGATGAACCAAACCCTCTTTATAACGGCACCACCTGCATGCAGCAATATTTCAGATTCGAAGACCTTATAAAGCAGGCAACGGCCGATCAGATCAAGACGGTATTTAATCCTTGTGATAATACCCAACCGATAGGCACAGGAAATCGCTACTATCATCATCGCCCTTCCCTGGATTGGAGGCATGGTCAGGATATAGCCCGGGTTGGAATCTTCAATGGCAATAATGCTGCTGTAGCAACGATCGGAACGCCTGCATCCGGAGTGACGGGTACTCCTTTCCGCGGCAATTGCGCTGTTGGCGGATTCTGGTACACCGGCACACAGTTCCCAACACAATACAGGAATACTTTCTTCATGGCGGATTATGGAGGCAAATGGATCAAGAGTATAGGAGTTAAAAATACTGATGATGTGGAAAGTGTAAAAGACTTCGGTTCAGGCTTTGTCGCGATAGCCTGCCTGATACAAAATCCTCTTGATGGCTCGATGGTATATGTTGATATCGGACTGGGTCTGGTCAGAACCGTATCATACGGAGGGAACCAATTGCCTGTTCCGGCATTGAAGTCGGATAAGATCTATGGGCCGTCAGTACTTAATGTGACGTTTAAAGGAAGTGATTCTTATGATCCTGATGGTAGCATTTCATCTTATTTATGGAATTTCGGAGATGGCAGTACCAGCACTGCTGCTGATCCGATTCATAACTTCAGTGTTCCATCAGGTACACCTACGAAGTTTGTTGTGAAACTTACTGTTACTGATAATTCAGGGGGATCATCTACTGACAGCATGATCATTTCCGTAAACAATACTCCTCCGGTAGTGAACATTACAAGCCCGGTAAAGAATTCAAAATATGTGTTGGGAGCCGACACCCTTTATTCATGCACTGCTGACGTAAGTGATGCGGAGCAGGGACAGGATCAGTTGACCTACGCATGGCAGACATTCCTGGTTCATAACAACCACACACACCCGGGCCCCATTGATAATAACAAAAACACTTCGACCATGATCTCAAGGATCGGGTGTAACGGGGATTCCTATTCATGGAGGATAGTGCTTACCGTTACCGATGCGGCAGGGCTGTCGGCATCTGACTCATCGCAAATCTTCCCTGATTGCTCTTCGGAATCACCGCTGCCGGTGTTTATGAGTTCCTTCACTGTGGTGCAGCAGGGTAATGCTAACCTCGTCAAATGGGTGACCGGGCAGGAGCAGAATGTCAGCTATTTTGAAGTGGAGAGAAGTGCTGACGGTGCCAATTTTATAGCGATAGACCGTCAGAAAGCAAAGAATCTTATTACGGGTGGTTCATACAGTTATTCTGATGATAGGTTCAATCCGGGAGTTAATTATTACCGGATCAAAGCAGTGGACCTTGATGGAAAAGTCAGCTACTCCTTTGTAATCAAAGTGGGTGATGACAGAGTGACCACCGGATTGAGGGTTGTGCCGAACCCGGCACGGGATATTTTTGCAGTAAGATTCCATGCAATGGATAATGGCACAGTTACCATCCTGGTCAGTGATGTAAATGGAAAGCTACTGAGAAGACAAGTTCAAACAGCGGGTAAGGGAGAGAACCTGATCTACATCAACGGATTTGAAAAAGAAGCTTCCGGCACTTATTTCATTTCATTACAGCAGGGCGACAGGATCTTGCATACTAAGTTTATAAAAGATTGATCATTTGAAATAGTGCCTGATCTAAGAATAAAGCAGTGATCAAAAATGATAAAACGGATATTGGAAAACAGTATCCGTTTTTTTGATTATATATTGAAAATGCTGAGGATAGTCGGATTGTGCTTCTGAGTTCTTTCCCGGATAATATTCATCAGGGCTGTATATGTAAGGTGTGGCTATGAATTATATATCTGTGTCCTAACTTTGTAAAACCCATGAAATTTCAGATAGGAGATAGGGTGCTTTTGCTTCATTCCAATGAAGAAGGAGAGGTGGTGGATATTATCAATGATGAAATGGTTCTGGTTGATGTGGAAGGTGTCTGCTTCCCGGCTTATACAGACCAGCTTGATTTTCCTTATTACAAGAGATTTACTGAGAAGAGTCAATCCGGTATAAAAAGTGGGAAAAAATATATTGATGATCTCAAAAAAGAAAAAAAAGACCAGGTCATAAGGACGGAGAACGGTGTATTATTATCATTCCTTCCTTTGATGCAGATGGATGAGGCAGGGGAGGAAGTGGTTAAAAATATGAAACTATACTTGTTGAATGAGACTTCTTCTGTTTACAATTTTATATTTGAACTGCAACTTTTTGGGGAAGCTGAGTTTGAACTGAAAAATGAAATTCTGCCCTTTGAAAAATTTTATCTGTACGACCTTCCTTTTGAATCCATGAATGACAGCCCTGCTTTTGCATTCAAATTCTCTTTGAAAGAGCCTGCAAAGAATAAGGCGGAGTATTTCGAAGCTTCAGTGCGGCTGAAACCCAGGCAACTTTTTGGCAGGATCGAAGAACTGAAAGAGAAAAATGAGGCTTCTTTTGCTTATCTTTTATTTAAGGATTACCCGGATAAGAAAGAAGAACCTGCAGTTTATTTCACCCCAATTAAGAAAAAGAGCACTTATGATATTTCAAAAATAAAACAGCAACTGGAAAAACCTCTTTCGGTGATAGACCTGCACATTGAAAAGCTGACGAACGATTGGCAGCGAATGAGCAATTTTGAGATGCTGACACTTCAGTTAAGGACATTTGAAAAATATTATGATCTTGCAGTATTGCATTTACAGCCCTCACTCATTGTCATACACGGAGTGGGCAGTGGTAAATTGAAAGATGAAGTCCATAATATTCTCCGTACAAAAAAGGAAGTCAGGTCATTTGTAAACCAGTATCATCCCTTGTATGGTTTTGGAGCTACGGAGATCTTTTTTCAATATTAGAACATAACCTGCAGGAACAGATTTATTTTATCTCTTCTTTAAAATGATTTTGTATTTCTTAAGCATTTCTGCCTTTGCCATTGATTTTTAAAGTTTTACCTTTGCAGTTCGCTTCTGCATGAAGCCGACTCAGACTCTTTGAAATATTTGGCTACAAGCCGGGCTATCGCCCCTTCGTCTGCGACAGGGGAGGAAAGTCCGGACAGCTCAGAGCAATGCACTCCGTGTTAAACGGAGCCTCCGTTTTTAATGAACGGAGAGAGACAGTGCCACAGAAAATTACTGCCTCAGTTCATCCAAGCTTTGGCACGGATGAACTAATCCGGTTTTTTCAGATCTTATTTTCTGAAAGATCCGGAGGGTAAAGATGAAAACGTGAGGTAAGAGCTCACGGTTCGTATGAGCGATCATAGGAACGGGTAAACCTTGCATGCTGAAATGCCATGTAAGTTAGCGTTTGAAGGCTGCTCGCTTGATGCTAACGGGTAGGCAGAAAAGATAAATGATAGCATCATCTATCGAAGCAGGGCATGATGAGCTATTCGTCTCTTTGAAATTGAGATTGAACAGACATCCCCAGGGCTTCGATAGATGAAACAGAATCCGGCTTACAGGCTTGTAGCTTTTTTTATTTTCTGAAACTTAACGGCCAATATTCAAAAATTTCCCGACTGATTTAAGTTCTTGTTTTTGGTACTGCCTGCCGGCAGGAAGGTTTTGAATTTTTAATTCCCCGCAAAATAATTCCCCAGATAACCTCCAAGCTCCATCATCCAGGCAATTCCCAGATGAACAATAAGTCCTCCGAATATAGAACGTGTGTTGTAAACGATGATCCCCAGGATCATTCCGCCAAAGTAGGAACTGATGCACTCGCCTAAGGGCTTGCCGAAATGTATGGTGCAATAAAAACAGGCCATGGGCAATAGGGCGTCTTTGCCAAACCATTTAACGAATGCAAGAACAAGGAATCCCCGGAAGAAGAGTTCAATACTGAAGAAATCGCTGCCGTAAGAAAGCTCGAACAATAATTTATGCCACCATGTAAAACCTGTCTCCGGCCCGGATATTAATTTCAGTTTCGGATACATCTCCAGAAAATCATGTTGAGTAGATGCCAGGCTTATCAGAGGAACCATGATCAGCAGCATGATGAAATAAGGCTTTCCATGAAAGTTCTTCAACGTGAGCCCAAAGAAATTTGTTTTCTTGTAAAATATCTTCCAGATCAAAAAGAGGATCGAAGAAGTGATGACCAGCAATACCGGCCAGTAGAAAATATGATTCCAATAGTTATTCCATTGCAGGTCATTAGTAAAACGGAACCTTATTTTTAATGAGTTCTTTAGAGCAAAAATCGCAGGAGCTATAATAAGCAGTAACCAAAAAGACCCGCTTTCCGGGAATTTTATTCCTGAAAATGCTCTGTAAAAAAGATATGGCAAAATAAGAGCTGTTGCAAAAAGGCAGTAGTGATAGAAGAACGAGAGATAGAAAGAGAATTCAGATGTCCGGTCATCTAATCTGAAATGATAATTCATATAGACCAGCCATGCAGTAAAAAGAGTGGTAAGCAACAACAACCTTTTATCTGTTTTCCGGAAATAGACGGTTACATATTTGAGGATACTTTTCAAACCGGAAGGAAAAGTAAGACTATCTTACCTGAATACGGGAAAAATACATCAGCCATTCTCCCGGTAGAGAATAGGTAAAGAAAATTCCAAAAGACAAAACCTCGTTATTCAAAATGAAAACTCACCAGGGTTGACACCTGCTGAAGTTTGATCACCGGGCTTCCCATCGGCGCTTTTTCTTTCGTATATCTGACCACGCCCACACCAGGCTTGAAATAGATCTCGTCTTTACGGAAGGTCCTTGCATTCTTTTCATATTGAATGCAATCAGAAAACAAACCGGCGGGAGTGGTCAGCGCATCATTAAGCCTGATGGATTTCCCCTGTGCGGCATTATCATCGAAATGGGTGAGATAAGAAGCAGATTCGCCTTCAAACAAACTATATTCCTTTCTGGCATCCCAAACCGGATCGGTTGCAAATAATCTTTCCTGTATGCTGAAGATGCTTGAGTCGTTGGAGAACAAAAGTTCAGGAAGCCCAATTTCCTTATTGGCCTGCCACCAGATCAATCCGTCGGCTACGGATAAATAGGTTTGTTCAAACCGGAGTGTATCATATTGAGTTCTTTGAAACGCACCATTCTCATATATAGAATCAAGATACACCCAATAGTTATTTTTATTAAGAGGCATCAACCCGCATACTTTGCCTTTATAATTAATGGAGATTAGTGAGTCGGCAGAATAACTCCGGGTGCCCGGATTTTCTGTTTGCACCAGACAGGCTTCTTCCTGTGTTTGTTCAGATCTGTTAAAGGACTCTTTTTTGCAAGAGTAGAATAAAATGATTCCGGAAAGAATAGGTAGAATTATTTTTTTCAAAGGTTACGATTTTGATTTATAAGGCACACAAAATAGAAACTACTTGTGGAAATTCATAGCGATTCAACGTATTTTTTCGGAGAGCTCTAAAGTGATTACAAGCATGTATTTCGTAAAAATACCAATGGACTGTGACAAAGGTTAGCCTATATCTTACTGAAGGTTAACCTATTTGAATATTTTGTCAAAAAAAGCCTTCATGTCGTTCCACGATGCGGAATCTGCGGCAGCGTTGTACGCTATCGGCATATTGAATTTTTTACCCATCTCAGTCGCATCCGGGTTGGTGAAGGAGTGGGTAGCACCGGGATATTCTTTAATTGTGTAGTCAGCGCCAACGGAATCCATCTGTTGTTTGAATTCATTCACTTCTTTTTGGGTTACAAACTGATCATCCATTCCCTGGCACACTAATATTTTTGCTTTCATCAGGTTTTTTTCAGGAGGAAATCCGATCAGGTCTCCATGAAAACTGACCACTCCTTTCAGATCGGTACCCACTCTTGCCGCATTAATCACTACCCCGCCTCCGAAACAATATCCTATGGCTGCTATCTTATTGGTATCAGTTTGAGGATAATTTTTAATGGTGGCAATGGCGGCATCCAGCCTTCTCTTTAATGACTTTGGGTCTTTATAAAATTCTGAAACATATTTCCCCGCTGTGTCAGGATTATCAGCAACTTTTCCGTTACCATACACATCAACCGCCATGGCGATATAACCGAGCTCTGCAAGTTTCCTGGCACGCATCTTTACATAGTCATTCACTCCCCACCATTCGGGAACAACAAGAACGGCCGGCCTTCTGGTGCTGCTGTTCATATCAAAAGCAACATAGCAATGCATGGAAATACCATCTGCATCCACATTCACATTCTCTTCTTTGAGTGCAGGAGCTTTCGCTTCATTAGTAGTTGAAGAGTTATTGCCACAAGATGTGATCAACAGGATCCCAGACAGTAATGCGAGATTGAAGCGGGTCATGAATTTTGAGTTTATTTTAAAGATAAAAGGACTTCGTTTTATTGAAACACAACTATTAACTCAAAGCTGAATAATTTAATTCGTATCGGCACACTTATTCCCCCCGTGCTGAATTAAAATCTTTTTCCTGGCCCTGCTTAATGTCTCTGTGGTGATGCCAAGGAAAGAAGCAATATATTTCAGGGGCGCTCTGTTTGCGAGATGGCCATACCTTTTTAAAAAATGGCAGTACTTGGTATCAGAATTGGTTAATCGTACGATATAAGCCCGCTGCTCTGCATCCTTATAATATCGTTGCAGTATCTTTCTGCTTACTATATTGAATTCCGGAAATTTCAGGTAAAGATTCTCTAAGTCTGTGTACGTTATAACAAGAGTGTCACTATCTTCAATGGCTTGCATATTTTCTTCGTTAGGTTCTCTGGAATCCAGGCTTGAAATAGAGGTGGCCATTTCATTTTCTGCAGTGATCCATGTGGTAATTTCTGTTCCTCCCTCTGTTATAAATCCCCTTATCATCCCTTTTTTGATAAAATATACCCGATCACAAAGATCACCTGCTTTCAATATTAGATTCCCTTTTTTGAAAGAAACAGGAGAAATAATTTCAGAGATATATTCTGCAGCGGCTTTGCTCAGCGGATGAAAGTGATTTAGAGCAATGAGTAATGAAGAAAAATCTCTTTTAAGCCGGTCTTGTGAGGGAGCATTGGTGTTTGTTACAGGGAAACTCATTACTTTCAGTTATGGCAAACTTATAAAAAAACCTATTTATTATTCCTGATTTTAATTATTAAGATGGCCGGTGTGCATAAGTAAGGGAATTCGTTCTTGTTACATCATCTGGTGTATCACTTGTGTTGTGATCAGGTTGGATGTCAGCCACCCGGCCAATAATACGGTTACGCTTTTCAGCATCACTACCCATTTTTGAGATTTGTTGAAGAAATTCAGATTGGTACAGATCATATAACCTGCCATCAAAGGTATTTCTATATAGTACGTTTCAAACCGGTGAGGAATAATGTCAATGGCATTCGTAAGGATGGTAAGTAAAAGTAAAAAGGATAGTGCATAGACAAATAAGATCAACGCTTCGGCATAATTGAATTTCTTACTGTGAAAAGCGATCCAGGTGATCAACGCATAAAAGGGAACCATCACTGACTGGAATATCACAAAATAGTGGCGGTAAAAATGTTCTCTTGTTTTTTCGAATGCCGTGACATTCAAGTGAGCAGGTTGGCTGATCCAATAAATAGCAAGGCCCGCTAAGGTGGCACAGATAAAGAACATTGAAAATGGTTTCTGATAACTTTTTCTCCGGCCTTCCAGGTAATTTTTTTGTATGATACCCGGATGTACGATCAGTTCTTTTAAGGTGTAGCCAAAACCCTTCTCAAAATGGGTGAATGTGTGAATGACCTCCCTGATGATGGATGATAGAGTAACCCGCTTCACATTGTATGACTGACCACATGCAGAACAAAACTTCCCTGTTCCTTCGTATCCGCAATTGCTGCAAACCGGCATGTGGCAAATCTAAGCAGATAGCGACTTAAATTCTTTCAACAGTTAAAAGACATTCAATTTATTTCCAGTTCATCCTTCGAAGGGAGCTTGGGGAAAGGACGATGCGGTTCTGTCTGGTACCAGTAAACGACCGAACTGATGTCTGATTGCTGTACCAGGTATCTGCTTCCGCTCTTCCATCCCAGGTCCTGTATGGTCACCGTCAGGTTTTTTTCAAAACGTATCGGGTCCATGATATGCCAGCGGTACATTCCGAATCGTTGCATTACGTTGTAGTGACCGTCACCGCGGATCACCTGTGGCAGGCCTGCATAGGCAGTGGAGAATTCAGTGTAGCGGGTTTCTTCCACACCCGAACTGTTTTTTGATTTTGTATCAAAATCATATGAACCGCAGAAATAATCTTCGGTGCCGGTGCCATTGATCGTCGGGAATTTTGTGTCGCCATCCATATAAAATTTTATTTCACCTTCTCCCCACCATCCATTGTTGTGTACTCCCCAGGCGAGATAAGTGCCGACATAATGCCCTTTGCCCGTAATGTTATTTACCAGGGTGTCTATCCCGCCATTCACCGGTTTTTGCCTTTTGAACTGAGCATGAAAATATGCAGCATCATCCGGAACATCGGTAAGCGTGTAATCTATCTGGTAATACAAAACCATGCTTTCCGTATTTATATTGGTCATGGTGATCCTGCATTTTTTCCGGAAAGGCATGGGCCAGTAGCAATTGAAGGCAGATCCCGGATTTACGGTCACCGCCAATGAATTAAGATGTGCATAGGACCCCCATCCGGCACCAAAAAAGTCTCCTACAGGTACATCCACCGACGGCTCTTTCTCATCATCCCAATAAAAGCGAAAAATGGAATATCGCCAGTTGCCTGTCGGGGTCATCCAGATATGTTGTATGGCGCCGGGTCCGGTAATGTCTGCCATAGTAAAGGTCTCTCCCGGTTTGATGACAATGAAAGGATTTACTTTCCATCCCTGTCCAAGATCCCGTGCACTGTTACGGGCAGATCCGTTTTCTAAAGTGGCCATACCCCCTTTACCCGGTTCTCCTGTCAGGTTTTCAGGGCTTATGGATCTTGTCTTTGCATCACTGAGCCGGTACAGGTTTCCCAGGTTCATATTAAGGCCATCAAATTTTCCCGGTTTTTGAGAAAGAGAAAACAAGGGAAGAATGATAAATAATAAGATCATTTTTCTCATGGTAGAAAGTTTTGGTGTGGCAGAAAGTTAGTGAATAATTGTATCAGGATGGAAAATTATCAGGGAATAGTTTTCAACTGTGTTTGAAATTGTTTTGATGCTTCTAAAGGGAGTTTTAAAAATGTGGCTGTAGAAAATTATTACCGGGGTATTGAACTCCTTAGCTTTTTCAAGACTGATTCCTTGAATATTTCAAGTATCTTTGCACACGTTATGACACAGGAACAACTTAAAGATCTGCGGTCCCGCCTTGACGGGATAAGGAGGTTTCTTTGACGTCGCCAGCAGGCGTTTTAAAATTGAAGAAGACAGACAATTGTCAATGAGTCCCGGTTTCTGGGATGACAGCAAAAGAGCCGCAGATATCCTCAGGAATATCAAGCAAAATGAATATTGGGTGAAGCTGTACGAGCAGGTGGAAACTGCACTGGAAGATTTTGCCGTGTTATTTGATTTTTGGAAATCAGGAGATGCAACAGAAGAGGAGACAAGATCCGCTTATGACAGGGCATTACAGATGATGGATGATGCGGAGTTTAAATGCACATTGAATCAGCCTGAAGATGAATTGCCCGCTGTGCTGCAAATCAATTCTGGAGCCGGCGGCACGGAAAGCCAGGACTGGGCGGAAATGCTGGCACGCATGTACCGCATGTATGGAGAAAAGCAGGACTGGAAAGTGACAGAACTGGACTGGCAATGGGGAGATGGAGCCGGAATAAAAACCTGCACTCTGCAATTCGACGGCCCTTTTGCTTACGGTTTTCTGAAAGCAGAAAGTGGTGTTCATCGCCTGGTGCGCATTTCACCTTTTGACAGCAATGCCAGACGGCACACTTCATTTGCTTCTGTGTTTGTTTATCCTCTGGTGGATGATTCCATAGAAGTTGAAGTCAATCCCTCCGAACTGGAATGGGAATTTTATCGCAGCGGCGGCAAAGGAGGACAGAATGTAAACAAAGTGGAAACTGCGGTGAGGCTGAAACATATTCCTACGGGAATCATTGTAGAATGCCAGCAGGCAAGAACACAGGGAGAGAATAGGGAAAAAGCATTAAAGATGCTTAAGAGTAGATTATATGAAGAAGAGTTGAGAAAAAGAGAAGAGTTGAAAAACGCCGCCAATGCAAGCAAGAGAAAGATAGAGTGGGGCAGCCAGATCAGAAGTTATGTTCTGCATCCTTATAAAATGATAAAGGACCACCGTACCGATTATGAAACCGGGAATGTGCAGCCTGTTCTGGACGGAGAACTGGATAGTTTTATCAAAGCATATCTGATGCAGTCGAAAGAAACAGTGGATTAAAAGATTCTGATCATTGCAGCTTCAGTAACTTTGTATCCGGAAATTTTTAAAAAATCAATATTATGAGCTTTGGAACATTTTCTTACCCGATGCCTGCAAATGAACCGGTACTTAACTATGCACCCGGTTCTGCAGAACGTAAAAGATTAAAAGAAGTTTTAGCCGAACTAAAGAAGCAGCAGATTGATGTGCCCATGTATATCGGCAGTAAAGAAGTGCGTACCAATAAAAAGAAAGCCATTCATCCTCCGCATGATCTGAAACATACGCTGGGTTATTTCAATGCCGGTGATGAGAAACATGTTCGCCAGGCCATAGATGCGGCTTTGGCAGCCAAAGAAGAGTGGGCGAACATGAGTTGGGAAAACCGGGCGAATATATTTTTGAAAGCAGCGGACCTGATGGCCACCAAGTACCGGCCATACATGAATGCAACCACCATGCTTGGGCAGAGTAAAAATATTTTCCAGGCAGAGATAGATGCGGTTTGTGAGTTAATTGATTTCCTTCGTTTCAATGTTCATTTCCTGAGTGAGATCTATAAGCAGCAACCGATAAGCGGCCCGGGCATGCACAACCGCCTGGAGTATCGTCCATTGGAAGGGTTTGTTCTGGCCATAACTCCCTTTAATTTTACTTCTATCGGGGGTAACTTGCCCACCTCTGCTGCCATGTGTGGAAATGTTGTGGTATGGAAATGTGCCAATACCCAAATTTATTCGGCACAGATGTTCATGAAGATATTAAAAGAAGCTGGCTTGCCCGATGGTGTCATCAATCTGATCTTTGTAGATGGCCCGACTGTGGGAAGAGTATGTTTTAATCACCGCGATTTTGTGGGAGTTCATTTTACAGGCTCCACAGCCGTGTTCAATAATATGTGGGAAACCATCGGCAAGAATATGGCAATGTACAGGTCTTACCCGAGGATCGTAGGGGAGACGGGTGGTAAAGATTTTGTGGTAGCGCATAAAAGTGCGGATGTGGATGCATTGGTCACCGCTTTGCTTCGCGGCGCTTTTGAGTTTCAGGGACAGAAATGTTCTGCTGCTTCCAGAGCCTACATCCCTTCCAACCTGGCAGATGAAGTGAAAAAGAAACTGATTGCCGGTGTAAAAAGCTTCAAGATGGGTAATCCTGAAGATTTTACCAACTTCATCAATGCAGTGATTGATGAAAAGAGTTTTGATAACATCAAACGATATATTGACAATGCAAAGAAAGATCCGAAAGCTCAGGTTTGGGCAGGCGGGAAATGTGACAAGAAAGACGGATATTTCATTCAGCCGACAGTCATCGAAGCCAGGGATCCGAAATACGTGACCATGTGCGAAGAGATCTTCGGGCCGGTGCTGACTGTTTATATTTATCCTGCCAACCGTTTTGAACAAACACTTGACCTGGTGAATAACACTTCACCTTATGGGTTGACAGGATCTGTATTTGCACAAGACAGGGCAGCGGTAGAACTGGCCACTAATAAGCTAAGAAATGCGGCGGGTAATTTTTATGTAAATGATAAACCGACAGGTGCAGTGGTGGGGCAGCAGCCATTCGGCGGAGCCAGATCCAGCGGCACTAATGATAAGGCGGGAAGCATTCTGAATTTGTATCGCTGGCTGAGTGCGAGGAATATTAAAGAAACATTCAGCCCTCCGGTTGACTACAAATATCCTTTTATGGCCGATAAGTGACCAGCTTATTTATAATCAGGGGCTCGTAAAATTTCATAAAAAAATGTGATTTCTTCTCTTTTAAGATTTTATATATAGAGGAAGTTATGATCTATTGAAATTGTTTTCTATGTTTGCGCCATCACCAAAAAAACAATTTAAATGAAAAAGATCCTCTTCTCTCTGCTGCTCTCCACCTCATTAGTGATTGCAGCTCATGCCCAGTTTGGCGTAAATGCCGGTCTAAATATTTCCAGATTTCATGGCGATGACATAAATGAAAATTTTAAAAGTAAGGTCGGTTTCCATTTTGGAGCATTTTATCAGATCCCTGTATCTAATGGTATTTCAGTTCAGCCGGAAGTGGCTTATTCTGCTGAAGGGGCAAAGGTTAGTGGTGACGGCAGTAGCGGCAGCTATAATTTGGGAAGTTTGAATCTTGCTGCATTGTTCCGTTACAATTTCCAGGGCGGCTTCAATCTGGCAACAGGACCCCAGTATGGTATTTTGTTGTCTGCCAAAGAAAAAGAAGATGGTGATTCTTATGATGCGAAAGATACTTTCAAAGGCGGAAATTTTGCATGGGCCCTTACGGCGGGATATGATCTACCGGCAGGACTCGGATTTTATGCCCGTTACAATCTGGGATTGGCAAATATTGTTGATGAGTCGGATGTTGATGTTAAGTCAAGCACCATACAGATTGGCCTCCGTTACAATATCAGTTCCATAGCCGGAAAGAAATAATATTTGATATTTTATTTGGAGAAGCTGTCCGGCGGGCAGCTTTTTTATTTATAAGTTCAGTTCTTTTAATATAAAATAATGAGCCAGATGAAAATGGCGGAAAGATCAGGAGGCTTCCAAATTGATAAACTCCTCTTTCGAGGCCTGAATGTTTTTTTACTATAGCTGCTATTGTTTGTTCTTTGGATTTAAATTTATTTTATATTTATCTCCCTTTTTAAATGAAACTGACTGTTATGAGAAAAGTAGTGTTTTCTGCTTTGTGGCTCTCATTATTTGCAGTAGCAGCCCATGGCCAGCTCGGTGTGAACGGAGGCCTGAATATCTCAAGCATGAGAGGAAGCGAGATACAAAACAGTAAAAGCAAAGCCAGCATGCACTTAGGAGTGTTTTACCAGGTGCCTTTGTTTGGCGATTTTGCTTTGCAGCCGGAAGCTTCTTATTCCGGAGAAGGCTCTAAATCGGGAACCGGCAGCAGTGATAAGATCTATAAATTGAATTATCTTAATTTTTGCCTTCTGTTCCGGTACAATTTTGAAAAGGGTATCAGCCTGGCAACCGGTCCTCAATTCGGTTCTTTATTAAATGCAAAACTTAAATTTGGAAATAATACAACAGATTTGAAAAATGAGATCAGAAAAGCAAATAATAGTTGGGCGATCACTGCTGCATATGATCTTCTATCCGGTTTGGGTTTCTATGGAAGATATAATATAGGAATATCTGATATTGAAAAAGATAGCCAGCGGGGCAGCCTGAAAGCAAGTACTTTTCAACTGGGTGTTCGATATACGCTCAGCATGGGCGGAGAAGATTAATGATTATTTCAATAATTTAAAATATCGTCATACTTTCTTTTCTAAACAGATAACATAAATATTCATCACAGCTTCTTATTTTATAAAAAAAATCTTGAAATCCATACTTAGTTCCCGGCAACTTGCCATCACTATCCGGCGCCTGGCTCACCAGATACTGGAAAACCATATAGATCTTGAGCATACGGTATTGATCGGTATTCAACCCCGGGGAATCTTTTTGTCCGATAAGATAGTTTCGGAAGTAAAGAAGCTGTTACCCCGAAAAAGGATCCAGTATGGAAAACTGGATATCACTTTTTACCGTGATGACATCAGAAAAGAATTACACAAAGCCAATCATACGGATATAACTTTTCCCATAGAGAATAAAAATGTGATCCTGATAGATGATGTGTTATATACCGGAAGGACCATACGGGCGGCCATGGATGCCTTGCTCGATTTCGGGAGGCCTGCGAAAGTGGAGCTTTGTGTCCTGATAGACCGAAGGCTCAGTCGCCAGTTCCCGATTCAGCCGGACTATGTAGGGAAAGCCATTGATTCGATCGTTTCCCAAAAAGTAAAAGTGGAGTGGAAAAAAGCGGAAGTCGTTTTGTATTAGTTTTCCTTTATCTTTGACCTTTAATGCAACTATCCACCAGACATCTCCTCGGCATTAAAGACCTCACTCCCGGAGATATTTCAACTATTTTAAGTACTGCATCACAATTTAAAGAAGTACTGCAAAGGCCTATTAAAAAAGTGCCATCCCTAAGGGATGTGACAATCATCAATCTTTTTTTTGAAAACTCCACCCGCACCCGTATTTCATTTGAACTAGCAGAAAAAAGATTAAGCGCCGATGTAATCAATTTTACGGCCTCTTCATCTTCCGTTGCAAAAGGGGAAACACTGCTGGACACAGTGAATAATATCCTTTCCATGAAAGTGGACATGGTGGTGATGCGCCACAGCGCCAGCGGCGCTCCGCATTTTCTGGCACAACATATCCCTGCTGCCATTGTGAATGCAGGCGATGGCATCAATGAGCACCCCACCCAGGCATTACTTGATGCTTTTTCCATAACTGAAAAGACCGGCAAACTGAAAGGAACCAAAGTGGCCATTATCGGTGATATCATGCACAGCAGGGTGGCACAAAGCAATATTTATTTGCTGAAAAAGATGGGAGCGGAAGTCACTGTTTGCGGGCCGCCCACTTTGATACCGAAATATATCAGCCGGGCTTTGAATGTGGAGGTCAGTTATGATCTTAAAGAAACTCTGGAATGGTGCGATGTGGCAAATGTGCTGCGCATTCAGTTAGAAAGGCAAAACCAGGTTTTGTTTTCATCACTTCGTGAATACAGCCTTGCTTATGGTATCAACAGGCGCATGCTTGATAACCTGCAAAAAGATATTGTGATCATGCACCCGGGACCCATCAACCGGGGTGTGGAACTGGACAGTGATGTTGCAGACAGCAAGCAATCAATCATATTGCAGCAGGTGGAAAACGGCGTTGCCGTACGTATGGCCGTTTTGTTTTTGCTTTCCGGTGGCAGAAATCCTTCCGATAATTAAAGGTTTTTGCCTAATAATTATTAGCTTTCACGGATAATAATGAGTTCATGCAAAGAATCTGCCTTTTTCCCGGGACCTTCGATCCTGTCACATTAGGCCATGTGGATATCATTGACAGGGCGTTACCTCTTTTCGATAAGATCATTGTAGGTATCGGTTTGAATGCAGCCAAGGCTCCTATGTTTTCTGCGGAGCAAAGAAAAGAATGGATAGATGGAATTTATAAAAATGAGCCCAGGGTGGAAGGGGCCATTTATGAAGGCCTGACTATTGATTTTTGTAAAAAGATAAATGCCCGGTTCATTCTTCGGGGTATTCGTTATGTCAGCGATTTTGAATATGAAAAGACGATCGCTGATGCCAACCGCACCATGGACCGTTCTATTGAAACAATATTTCTTACAGGCGAACCTAAATACACTTCCGTAGCTTCCACCATCGTGCGTGATATCATCCGGAACGGTGGTGATGCAAGCCCTTTCCTTCCGGAAGTTGTTTACAAAACTTTGAAAAATTAACATGTCTATCTGGTTCAATAAAGAATTATCAGTGGATCAGCTCAAAGGGTTCACTCCCGATACCATGGCACATTACCTGGGCCTGGAATGGGTAGATGTGGGGCCTGACTTTCTTAAAGCTAAAATGCCGGTGGATCACCGTACAAAACAACCTTACGGGTTATTACACGGTGGCGCTTCATGCGTATTGGCAGAAACGGTGGGCAGCGTAGCATCAGCATTGGTGGTGGATCATTCAAAATTCTATTGTGTAGGCCTTGAGATCAATGCCAATCATGTGCGCAGTGCAAGAGAAGGATATGTAACCGGAGTGACCAGGCCGCTCCATCTCGGATCGTCCACACATGTGTGGGATATCCGAATTTATGATGAAAAAGAAAAACTGGTTTGTGTGAGCAGGCTCACGGTAGCTATACTGCCCAGGAAAAACTAATCGAGTTTTAAAGCCGTTTTCAGAACATCAACGACCGATGGATAAGTATTCATCATATAAACGGGGAGTTCGCTCATTTTAGCCCATCTTATTTCGTTAATCTCTTCTTCGGTCTGAGGCTTCATTTTCTGTGTACTGCTTGCTTTCATCAGAAACCAATGTGTTTCTTTTAAAATAAAACGGGTGCCTTCATGATAAGTATGGTAGGTCAGTGTTAAAAATCTGGTCAGTTTTAGCTTTTGTAAACCTGTTTCTTCCATCACTTCTCTTATTGCACATTCTTCCAGGCTTTCGCCTTTGTCCAGTTTTCCTTTCGGAAGATCCCATTTCTTCCTTCGGAAAATCAGTAGCGGTTCTTTTTTTTCATTTAAGATCAGTCCGCCTGCGGCACAGATCAGAGTGAATTTTTTAAAAAGATCCTTTTTTAGGGCAGAGAGGTCTTTGTGATAAAATACGCCGGCATGAACGGAGGGTTGCTGCATCTCATGGATGATCGTTTTTATGGTATGAGCATTCAGTTCATCCATAAAAATCACATCCTCCAGGTGGATCAATGGCTGCAATACATCATCAATGGCATCGCAGAGAAAAAGAGGCTTATCGTTGAAGAAAATTTTGATATGCATAAATAATTTTCTGTTTTCAGATTTAAGTTTCAATTTCGCTGCATGACAGATGCCAGGGCAGTAGCCGAAAAATTGCTTCAAGTTAATGCAGTTCAACTAAATCCGGAACATCCTTTTACCTGGGCAGCCGGATGGAAAAGCCCGATCTATTGTGACAACCGGAGAATATTATCTTTTCCTCATGCCAGAGAGTTCGTCAAGTCGGAATTGTGTAATTTGATTTTTGAAAAGTTCCCTGAAGCAGACCTGCTGGCCGGTGTCGCAACAGCCGGTATCGCATGGGGAGCAATGGTTGCCGACCAGTTGAAACTGCCTTATATATATGTACGGCCCGAACCTAAAAATCACGGTCTCGGTAATCAGATCGAAGGCTTTTATGAAGCAGGGCAAAAAGCAGTTGTAGTTGAAGACCTGGTCTCCACAGGTAAAAGCAGTTTGCAGGTAGTGGATGTGTTGAAAAAAGAAGGAGTGATAGTGTCCGGAATGGTCTCGATCTTCAACTACGAATTCACAGCTTCGCTGGAAGCCTTTTCAAAGGCGAATGTTCCTTATTATCCTCTTACCAACTATACCGCTCTGATAAGTTTGGCTGTGGACAGGGGAATTGTATCGCCTTTACATCAGGAAATTTTGTTAAAGTGGAGAGATGATCCTGCAAATTGGAAGGGAGTTCAGTAATTTTCTTGTTGAAAAATTTTACTATGAAAACATGGACGATTCTGTTAGCGGCTTGCTTTTATTCACTCAGTGGAATGGCACAGGTAAAACCGGTACTCACTGCAAAGATCAGCACTCCCAATGCACGATGTGAAGAATGCAAATCAAAAATCGAAGGCTATCTAAAAAGATATGACGGGATCGTGAGTATCAATGTGAATTTTCATAAAGGGGAGACTACGGTGAAGTATGTGACCGACCGTATAAACATTGAAGAAATTAAGACAGCCATTGCCAATGAAGGTTTTGATGCGGATGATGTTCCTGCGAATCCGGAATTTTATAAACGGCTGCCCAAATGTTGCAAGAAACCGGAAGATGGAGGTGTGCCGGTAAAGAAAAATTCCGGCACAGAGCAACAAAAAGAAAATTTATTGTATTAGTTTGCTGAGATCTTCTTTTCCCTCGTACCGGATCGGGTAGTTAAAGAACATTCCTCCTTTTCCTATTCTGGCGTTACCACTTACCTTTAAACTGACTTCAGGATTCAGAAGAAGGGAAAAAGCATTTTGCATTGCGTTTTTCATATCCACATCCAGCTTCACCGGTACAACGAAATCTGAATTGCCGGATATTTTAATGGTAGTGTCCATTATGAAGTGTCCTGCAAAAGAGTTATTGATCCAGGCATCACCCTGTGCATCTTTTAATTTTATGCCTGAACGGTTAGGATTGTGATAATTCAGATTTAGCGAGAGCATCGTCTTTTCAGATCCTATAGCTGCCAGCTTCAGCCCGTCAATCCCATTTAATACCGGATCCTTTATGCCGGAGCAGGAAACCAGGCTTATGACGAGGATTGAGAAGAAATAAATAAAAAGGGGAGGAGTAAAAATTCTTTTTTTATCCATTCATGTATGCTTGTAAAACAAAAATAAAGCAGATCATCAAGTCTTAATACATTTTAGCAAATTTATAAACAGCATAACCGGGATAACTTTGATCCTTATACTATTTGAACTGTAATGTTAAATATCCGTTTCTCCTGAATTCTTAAGGATATTCATGTTAATTTTATGAACCAATAAAAAAAACTCTATGAACCCGATCAGATTAATCTCCAGGGTTTTTATTCTTGCAATGGCAGCCATGATCTCTTACAGCAGCCTGAACGCCCAGAGGAGAGTCAGAATAAGAACTTACCGGCCTTATTACAGCAGGCCTGTTGTATCCATAAATATGGGAATCAAGGGAGGCTACGGATATTACCCGATGTATCCGCCGGTTTACCGTTACTATCCGCGGGGAGTCTCTGTCGGCATTCGTGTAAGGACATTGCCGTTTGGTTTCAGCGCCATATATGTGGGACCCCGCTTGTTTTATTACTACAACGGTATTTATTACAGGCCGTATGGTAAAGACCAGTATGAAGTAGCCGCACCACCTCTCGGCGCTAAGGTCCCAAGTCTTCCTGGCAATGCTAAAGTAACTGTCATCAACGGGCAGAAGTATTATGTGGCCAATGGAACTTATTATATAGAAGAAATTACGGATCAGAATGATATTGTTTATAAGGTGGTGGGAGTGAACGGCAAGTTGAACACAGGCGATGCTATGGATGAAAATGAATATAACGATGAAAGCAATGATCCTGTCCAAAATAATAACAGTATTCAAAATGAAGACAGGAACAGCGTCAGGATCGGTGATCGTGTTTCAGAATTGCCAAAAGAAAGCAAAGCTGTAATGATCAACAAACAAAAATATTTTTTGGACTCTTCGGGAATTTACTACCAGGAAGTGGTAGAAGGCAACCGGATCTATTATGAGGTGGTGGGGATTTCCGGTGATATGCAATAGATGTTGGAAATCATAATTACAAAAAAGCAGGCAATTATTTAATTGCCTGCTTTTTTAGTGAAATATATAAGAACATGATGTTCAAATATTGTAAGATGATTGAGAAAAAATATTTTACAATGGGTAGATATACTATTGACAAAACAGGTATTTCCAACATACTTTTGCACTGTAATTCTTCGATCCGTATCACAGCAAAAATTCGAACCCATGAAAAAAAATCTACTACCTGTATTTGCCGTACTGTTTCTAATTTTCTTTAGTAAAACAACTGTTTTTTCCCAACTCAGTGTTACTTCTACAAAGGGATATACAGTTCATATATCTGTAGTCCCCAAAGCAATCATAACCAATAGTTCAAATTGTAATTATGGTTATACATACTCTGTAAAGCTTGACTATAATGTATCTTTTACAGGATCCAACATTCCAAAGAAGCTATATACGCTGCAGGGAACAATAGGCTGTGGCCCTTCTTCCATATTTTTTGACTTGCCGAATGATGGCGGAATTGGATCTGTAAATTCTTCAAATGATTGGACAGCACAAACTAATTGCGCAACTGCAACTGCTGCTTCCCTGGGTTGCGGAAAAATTTCAATTACAATAGAAGGCCCTGGTATCAGCAACCGCAACCTGACAACTACCATTTCCAACTCCCCGTTGCCTGTTTCTCTGCTTGATTTTAATGCTAGGGCTGAAAAAACTAAAGTTAAACTTAGTTGGCAAACTGCAATCGAAATTGATAATGATCATTTTACTGTTGAAAGATCTGTTGACGGAAATACATGGGGATTTGTAAAAAATATTCCAGGAGCAAAAAACTCAACAACACTTCAGAGTTATGAATGCTATGATGAAAACCCCTATGCAGTGACAACCTATTACCGATTGAAACAAACCGATATTGACGGTAAGTTCACCTACTCCGGAGTAAGGGAAGTGAAAATGGCCGATGCAAACAGCAATACTATTTTTGTATTCCCCAATCCCAATGCAGGGAATAAATTAAATTTCAGAGGGATAGCTGATCCTTCTAAAGTTCTGCTGACTGTTCATGATGCATCGGGAACTGCAGTCTATTCTTCCGCTCTTACATCAAACTCGGTTGAAATCCCTTCGTTGAAACCGGGATTATATCTGGTAAGACTTAACAATAAAGTGACCGGTGACGTAACGAATCTTAAATATGTAAAAATGTAGTTTTCATAGAGGTTCGAAAAATTCGAATTATTACACGGCCTGCCTGTTCTCCGGCGGGCCCTTTTTATTGCAGGCTATATTTCCAGCCTTTCCAATACTATCAGCACATCCATAAGTTTGTCCCATGCTTTTTGCCATTCATCCTTGGCATTATGAAGTTTTTCATGGTCTTCTTCTTTCAATGTATCTTTTTTAGATTGCACATAGTCCTCCAGCTTTTGGAGTGATTCTTTATTCAGCTCTTCAAGTTTCTTTTTGGTATCCATAATAGTGATTCAATTAAAATGTTTGTAATTCCATCGGCAAAACTAAAGGATCGCCAACATCAGTTGTCTCTTTTTTCTGCTTTTGCATAGACAGTACTTAAATTGGGTATAAAAAATCTTTTGAAACTCCAGTCTTTAAATGGTTCGGGTATCGGAGATCTCAGGAATACTGAATCCGGCACCTTTTTCTGAACGGCTTCAACCGACATCTGCCGGAGTGTTTCCATATACTGTATTAATACTTTTATTTCATCTTTTCCGCAAACCCGGCCATGGCCGGGAACGAAAAACTTTACTGTTGCATCCTCATGAAACTTTTTCAGAGTATTTTTCCATGTTTCTGGATCACCATCGCCCAGCCATGGATGACGCTCTGTAAATAAAAGGTCGCCCATAAATGCTATGCCATCTTCCGGAAGGATCATAGCAATATCGCTCCCCGTATGGCAGTTTTTGTATTCTACTAATTGTACCGTACGCTTACTGCCATAGATCCGGAAGGAATTGCTGAAAGTTATGTCAGGTAAAGTCATTTTAAGATCCGGTAGCGACTGGGTGATAGCCTTGTAATAATTCACCCACACTGAGGCTTCATTCTTTTCGTTTTCCGGCGCTGAAGCCAATTGTTCCATTGATTTTTTTAATTGTGTCGCAGTATTCTTTTTTGCCCATTCCTGTTCCCCGGGCTCTGTTTCTTGTATTTTATTCTTCGTCCACTCAGTACTAATAATAGAAGCTCCGGGAATAAAAGACTGGTTTCCCCGTATATGATCGTCATGAAAATGACTGTTGATCACAAAACTCACGGGACGTCCGGTCAGTTGTTCTGCTTTCTTTTTTAATTCTGCTGCAGCATTCTGGTTGATGAAAGCATCAAAGACAAGTGTCTTATTCCCCAGATCTACGATCCCTGCATTACAAATGGCGCGGCCTCCCTGCTCATTATGAATTACAGCCCAGACACCCGGAGCCAGTTGCTGAATGTCAAAATCTTTTTCAGGAGTAATTTTCTCTTTTTGAAATGATTGGAATAAGAGTACCGGGAGGGAGAGTAGCAGTGCCCATTTCATTTTCATGGCAAATATTTTAATTGAGTAAATAAAATTCCGTCAAAAACATTGTTTAGTATTCCTAAGTTAAGCTTTATTTCAAATAGAAGAATGGAGATATTTTAAGACGCCTTCAGGCTCTTTTTCCGGGAGAGCTTTATCCGCCTGTTATAAGGGTGGTCATATTTTTAAAGATTTGGAACAATTTTCTTTGAATCGGATTTCGCTTTTGTAATACCCGGCCGGAGCAGCTAATAAAAAAGGCTGGCCGTGATGGTCAACCTTTTCTATTGTGATACTTTCTCTTTATTGTTTTTCCTGAGCCTTTGCTTTTGCTTTCTCTTTATTGGCTTTATAACGCATATCCGGCGTTCCGTCTTTTTTCTTAGGAGCTTTGTTCTCTTTGAATCTCATGTCCGGAGTACCGTCAGCTTTTAAATGTTTTTCGGCACCGGCTTTAGCAACTGAAGTTGATTTCTTTTCTTTAGTTGTGGTGCTCTGAGATGATTTTGCCGCATTCTCTACAGTAGAGGTGGCTTTGGCTTTTGCAGCCTTTTCTTTTTTTACAACTGATGTTGTTTTTTCTTTGGTGGTTTTGGCAGGAGTGGTCGTTTGGCCAAACATTAAACCACTACAAGCGAGCATAAGCCCGGAAAGAATAATTAGTCTTTTCATTTTTTTATTTTTAGATTAAAGAATTACGTGATCACTAACAAAACGTATGCAAAGAAATTGAATTAGGTTGGATCAATGATACAATTACAAATGATTAACAAGTGTAATGTAGCCATTAACAACCGGGAGGCTGAC
>JAIXKI010000014.1:2570-4232 GCA_026936105.1 Chitinophagales bacterium | reverse complement strand
ATAGTGACCATAGTCTTCAAAAAATGGGTAAAGCAGGACGTAATCGCTGGAGAGGGATCCGCCCCCGTAACCGTGGTGTTGCCATGAACCCTGTTGATCACCCGATGGGAGGTGGAGAAGGAAAAGCATCCGGCGGGCATCCGAGAAGCCGTACCGGTAAGTATGCAAAAGGTGAAAAGACAAGGACGGTGGGTAAGGGAAGCGATAAGCTCATTCTTCAGCGTAAGAATGGAACAAAGCTTTCAACACAACAATAAAACTGAATTTTAAAAACAAAACGAATAAAATAAATGGCTCGTTCAATTAAAAAAGGACCTTATGTGGCCACTCACCTTGAAAAAAAGGTGCTGGCAATGAACGAAGGCAAGAACAAGAAGAGTGTTATAAAAACGTGGAGCCGCCGCTCCACCATCACACCGGATTTTGTCGGGCACACTTTTGCCGTGCATAATGGCAATAAGTTCATCCCGGTGTATGTAACTGAATTCATGGTAGGGCATAAACTGGGTGAGTTTGCACCGACCCGCCAGTTTAAAGCACACTCAAGTAAAAAAATTGAATCGGCATAATTATGAATAAGGGCAGCTTGAAAATAATGCTGCTTAAGAAAATAAACACAATGGAAGCAATAGCTAAATTGAAAGATTACCCTACATCACCCCGTAAAATGAGGCTCCTGGCGGATTTGATACGTGGTGAAGAAGTAGAAACAGCTTTGGCGATATTGGAACATAACTCCAAACATCCGGCAGTGCCGCTGAGAAAATTGGTGTTGAGCGCCATTGATAACTGGAAACAAAAAAACGAAGGCGGAGATGAAACCGGGCTGGTCATTAAAACCATTTTTGTAGATGGTGCCAGAACATTAAAAAGAATGCGGCCGGCACCGCAAGGGCGTGGTTACAGAGTTCGTAAAAGGAGCAATCACGTTACAGTGATCGTGGATTCCAAATATGCTGCCCCGGTAATACCGGAAAAGATAGAGGAAGAACCGGAAGTGGTTGAAGAAGCAGTTGAAAAAAAGAAGGAGGCAAAACCTAAGAAGACCACAGCGAAAAAAACAGCAGTAAAAAAATCGGCAGCTGATAAGAAGACAACCGGCAAAAAGACTAAATAAAAATAACAAGACCGGCTTCCGGAAGAAAAAGGCGGAACCCGGCAATAAAAAAAGAATATGGGTCAAAAAGCAAATCCAATTGGTAACAGGTTAGGTATCATCCGCGGATGGGAATCTAACTGGTATGGAAGCAAAAAAGATTTCGCGGTAAAACTGATTGAGGACAATAAGATCAGATCTTATCTCAATGCACGTATCAACAAAGGCGGAATCGCAAAGATCGTTATTGAAAGAACATTAGGTAAATTGATTATTACGATCCACACTTCCAAGCCGGGTATTATCATCGGAAAAGGCGGTGGCGAAGTGGACAGAATCAAAGAAGAATTAAAAAAACTTACCGGTAATGCCGATGTGCAGATCAACATTCTGGAGATACGCCGCCCCGAACTGGATGCTATGATTGTAGCCGATACGATAGCTCGCCAGATTGAAAACCGGATCAATTATAAAAGAGCGATCAAGATGTCCATTGCTTCCGCACTGCGTATGGGTGCTGAAGGAATCAAAGTAAAAGTGAGCGGACGCCTCGGAGGAGCTGAAAT
>JAIXKI010000014.1:0-2560 GCA_026936105.1 Chitinophagales bacterium | reverse complement strand
TGGGTGCTGAAGGAATCAAAGTAAAAGTGAGCGGACGCCTCGGAGGAGCTGAAATAGCCCGTACCGAAGAGATCAAGCAGGGGCGTGTGCCGTTGCACACTTTCAGAATGGATATAGATTATGCCAGTGTATTTGCTTTCACTGTTTATGGAAAGATCGGAATTAAAGTATGGATCTGTAAAGGTGAAGTGCTGGCGAAGAGAGATCTCAACCCCAACTTCGTTGGCGGCAAGAGTGATGTAAGCGACCGCAGGGACAGAAGAGACCATCATGACAGGAGAGATCACAGGGGAGATAGAAGAGAAAGAAGGGACAGAAGGAACTAATAAAAGATTGAAGAATTGTCAAAATAACCAAAGATGTTACAACCGAAAAGAACAAAGCACAGGAAAATGCAAAAGGGCCGCATGAAAGGCAATACGAAACGCGGCGCTACGATAGCTTTCGGCTCTTACGGATTGAAGGCTCTGGATGGCCAGTGGATCACTGACCGCCAGATTGAAGCAGCCCGTCAGGCACTGACCCGCGAGATGAAGAGAGAAGGTAATGTATGGATCCGCATTTTTCCTGACAAGCCCATCACCCGCAAACCTCTTGAAGTGAGAATGGGTAAAGGGAAAGGAAACCTGGAGTTTTGGGCAGCCGTGGTAAAACCGGGCCGCATCCTTTTCGAAGTGGATGGCGTTGATGAAAAAACAGCCCGTGCTTCGTTGTCATTGGCAGCAGGCAAACTGCCTATTAAAACAAAATTCGTAAAACGCAGGGACCTTGAAACTGCATAACAGATAAAAACAGAAATCGTCATGGGTAAGAAGACAGAGTTTAAAAAAAGTATTCACGGAATGACTGATATAGATCTGAAAGCAAGATTGCAGGAAGACCAGCAGCGGTTAAAGAAAATCGAATTTGCTCATTCAATTTCTCCATTGGAGAACCCGATGAGTATCCGCGGCCTTCGCAGGGATATTGCAAGGCTGAAAACAGAATTGAAAAAAAGAGAATCAGGTATTTAATAAAAAGCTTATAAAATGGCTGAAAGAAATTTAAGAAAAACAAGGATTGGGGTTGTTACCAGCAATAAAATGAATAAAACCGTTACTGTTGCTGTTGAAAGAAAAGTGAAACACCCCATCTATGGAAAGTTTGTAAAAAAGACCACAAAGTTTCATGCTCATGACGAAAAGAATGAGTGCCATATCGGTGATACAGTAAAGATCATGGAGACACGTCCCCTGAGCAAAACCAAAAGATGGCGATTGGTGGAAGTGGTTGAAAAAGTGAAATAGTTGACTATTTCAGGCAGGAAAAGGATTATTAAACGTTTGAAATTTAAAAATTCTAAAGATGATTCAGCAGGAAAGCCGGTTGAATGTTGCGGATAACAGCGGTGCTAAAGAAGTGCTATGCATCCGTGTACTCGGTAATAGCGGTCAGCGCTACGCAAAGATCGGCGATACTATTGTGGTTACGGTAAAAGATGCATTGCCTGCCGGTGGCATTAAGAAAGGTACCGTTACAAAAGCAGTCATTGTACGTACCACCAATAAGTTGCGTCGCAAAGATGGCTCTTACATCCGTTTTGATGATAATGCAGTGGTGCTGTTATCGCAGGCTGATGAGCCCAGAGGTACCCGTATTTTCGGACCGGTTGCCAGAGAGCTTCGTGATAAAGGTTATATGAAGATCATCTCACTGGCGCCGGAAGTACTGTAACAGAGGAAATATGGTAACAATTAATTATAATAAATAAAAGTCCTTTCAGGGATTTGAATATGAAATCGAGATTCAAACCAAAGTATAACATTAAAAAGGAGACAGCGTCGTGGTGATTTCAGGTGAGGATAAAGACCTTACCAAACCACGTACTGTAAGATCCGTGTTATTGGATAAAAGCAAAGTGATCGTAGAGGGTGTTAATATGATTACCAGGCATAGTAAGCCCAGCGCTCAGAACACACAGGGGGGCATCATTAAAAAAGAAGCGCCGATACACATCAGCAATGTAATGCTTTGGGATCCTTCACAAAGGGCAGGCGCCAAAGTGAAGAGAGAACGGAAAGACGGCAAAACGGTCAAAGTTTTTAAAACAGTAAGAAAATCGAAGGAGGGTAAGAAATAATGAGTACAAAAGCATATACTCCGAGATTGGCGGAAAAATATAAGAAAGAAGTGGTTCCCGCATTAGTTAAAAAATTCGGATACACTTCCGTCATGGAAGCTCCGAGACTTGAAAAGATATCATTGAACCGTGGTGTTAATGGTGCGGTGAATGATAAAAAACTTGTTGACATAGCACTGGAGGAAATGTCTGCCATTGCAGGCCAGAAGGCAGTGGCAACTATGTCCAAAAAAGATATTTCGAATTTTAAGCTGCGTAAAAATATGCCGATTGGTACCAGGGTCACGTTACGGGGTGATAAAATGTATGAATTTATGGACCGCCTGGTTTCAGTGGCGCTGCCGCGTGTCCGTGACTTCAAAGGAGTGAATGAAAAATCATTTGATGGCCGCGGTAATTATACTATGGGCGTAACGGAGCAGATCATTTTTCCGGAAATAG
>JAIXKI010000036.1 GCA_026936105.1 Chitinophagales bacterium | reverse complement strand
CGGATCAAGATACCACTTTTTGGGACATAAGCTAGACATTTTCGAACTGCTAAATGGTTCTCTCGCTAAATAGCGATGCTATCAGGCCGAATTTGAACACCGAAGCCGCCTAGTAATGGGATCTGCTCTTGAGGTCGTTTTTTCCAGATATAAGGATGACAATGTTTGTTCCAGTAATCCAGACCGTCATTCAAGGCTTGGGTCAGTTCATCTAGGTTCTCAAAACGATGCCCTTTCAGCGCCAGGGAGCGCAATTGCTTCCACCACGGCTCAATCAGGTTTAACCAGCAAGCATACTTTGGGATGAACTGCAACTGCATTTCAGGCCAGGCGGACAAAGCCAGCTTGACTTGCCGACTGATATGGATGGACAAGTTATCTTCAATGATCAACCACCGGTCGGCTGGAAAAGTAAGCATGATCTTCTCCAGCAGTTGAATGTGACTGGCGCTATCCCTTCCAGGACTGAGCAATGTGACGGCTTGTCCCGTGGCTGGCTCAAATCCGCCATGCACCCACAACTTTCCACGCCGCCCATAATCGGGTTCAAAAACCGCCCGGTTTGGACCCGTCTTCCATTCTTCTCCAGGATAGGTTTTGACCGCAATCGGCCCCATTTCATCCACACAGATCACCCGGGTACGGGGAATCGGCGTCAGGTAAGCCGTTATGATGCTCCCCTTTTTTCCACGAACTCCGGATCATGCTTCTCGGCTTCGTGGAACCAACTCTGCTGGCGTTTCCATTTGAACCCCTCGCCTTCGACCCATTCCCAAATGGTTGAATCGGATAAATGCACTCCTTCCCGTTCTTTGAAGGCTGTTTGCAATCGCTCCAGCGTCCATAGCTTGAATGGGTATCCCAGCGTATCCGGTTTCTGTTGGGCCAGGCTAATCAAGGCGCTGCGTACTTTTTGGTCATGGATTGGTGGACGCCCAGGTTTGGGCTTGTCTCCCAAACCCGCCAAACCCTTTTCATTAAACCGCTTGACCCAGGTTAACCCAGATTGGCTTCCCCTGAAACCAACCCGCAGGCCTGCTTGGGTAGCACGGAGGCTGGGGTCTTCCAGCATGGCAACAATCACCTTCGCTCGTTGGACTAATCGATATGCCTCTTTACGTGAGGCTGCTATTCGGCGAATTTCGGTTTCTTCTTCGGTTGTTAAAGATCTAAGTTTTACTGCTGGTCGCATGGGTTCCTCCTGTTTGGTTCAGAAAGAATTCTAACCTATAAATTTACCGAGAAAACCACTTACTGACCATTAGTGAAACATTCAAGAGTTCGACAATAAAGTGCGGACTCTTGCCTTGATGTTCAAATATACTGCTGTAAGCTTAGTCTTCGCATCTTGAGTAAGTAAAGCCGTATGTGCAAGAGCATCTCGGATCGGCTTATATTCTTTCGCATCTGTGTTAATTGTATTCGCTGCACCTCCCTTTTGTGGATCAACTACTTTAGACAAATAGGCCATATCTAGATAGCTCAGGTCATCATCTCTTTGCCTTATATCAATGTTAATATTGCCTGCTGCTTTGTTTTCAGATTCTCTTCTACGAAAATCGTTAATTAAATTTCGCAGTCTCTCCACAGAAAGTTTCTTTTCCTGGATAAACTTGCGCAATAAATTCTCAGAAATAAAACATTCTGCGTAAGATGAAAAATTGAACTTGGCGTCTTCGGCTAATTCGTCCACCCAACTATCGACCTTCTTCTTTTGGAGAGAGTCTTTGGGCAAAGTGTAATCTTCTGAAACAACGTTGAACAAATCGATTGATGTCCTTTCCCTTTGTGTCAACCGAGTGTTTTCATCGTCGCCTTTTTTCTTGTTTTTAAGACGCCACTTATCCCAATCATCTGCAATCTGAGGCAGAATTTCTTTTTGTAAGGATGTTAATAGCCACCTAAATTTTGGGTCGTCCGACAAGACCCCTTCTCGACTACTTGTGAACCTGTCTACTTCATCATCCAACTCGTTGAAATGGATTTGGCCATATAGATAGTTCTCATATACTCTTGCGGTTGGGATATGTCTTAAAATGTCTCTCTCGCGCAATCTTCCGTTTACAAAAAGATCAACCCCTATTCTTTCGTCAGTTGTAAAAACTTTTAGATTCGTAGGCTTGCTGACGGATGCAATAAATCCTTTTGGAAAACTATCAACATTTAGAACGCTGCTTTCCTTTAAGGCAGGAGGTATAAGCTTTTGGGCAACGTAAGGATCATTAAGGTTATTGATATTCCAAAGAAATTCTGTCTTTTGCGTTAAACTGTCAAGATCATCAATAGTAATGGGTTTCTCTTCCACATAAATCTTGAAACTTTCATCCACCAACGAGAATCTAAAATATAACGCTATCAATTTTCTTAGGTAATCAATGCTATTTTTGACGCCATCACTAATGTTTTCGAAATAGATAATCGTTCCGTGCTCGTGCCCCTTCTCGTACATTTCAAAAATTGTTTCATCTAATTCGCCAAGTGGATATCTGTCAGGCGTTAGATCGTTCTTAATTGCTTCGTCCAAACCAGAATTATCTATGATTCCACCCACATAATTGTCGTTGACTGTTTTTCTTGTCGAAACATGAATTTTTTGGGCGCATGACAAAAGCGCAATCTTCCCTATGCCTTTCCTACCAATAAATGGCCTTTTTTTGCCTTTTGATTTTGAACCCTCTTTCCGCTTTGAATAACCGATCTTCAGAAATTTATCCTGAAAATCTTCTGCTGTCATCCCTACTCCATCATCTTTTACGATGAGGTTATTCTGATCTCTATTAATATAAATCCATACATTTTCAGCATCCGCATCCCACGCGTTGGAAATTGCTTCTCCGAGCACTGTCATGAAACTTCGATATAAGTTTCGTCCCAAGTGATTGAGGACGCTCAGGGAAATTTCAAATGTAAACTGTTCGTTTTGTTTTGCCATAATGGCCCTCGATATGTTGCTTGATTGATTTTCCGATTACAAAACCTAATTCCACAGGAACGGCATTTCCAATATAAACACCAAGTCTTTTGATGAATATGTCTTTCTTACTCTTGTAAAACTTGTAATTCTTAGGGAATGTCTGCAAAATAGCCGCTTCCCTAAGCGTCAACGCTCTATTTTGCTCTGGATGTCCAAAGCGTCCCGTTCCAAAATTATAGAATTGGGTGGTTATAGTCGAAGATGGTTCATCCCAAGACATTCTGCCATAGACGGCTTTGTAGGTTGTGCCTGTTGATCTAGTATGACACGCTAATTTCAAATCGTCGCTCCAGTCGAGCCAAGTTCCATTGGGTTTGGACGCTTCAATTCTTCGCAAATTTATTTCAGAAAGGCTGGTTGTTCTATGGAACGGGTCGCTTTCGCAAATTTCGCCTGCTTTCACTGGCGGGAGGTCGCCTATTGCATCTTTCAACGTGACATAATTTTCTTCGGAATGAGTTTTCGGAATTAGAGAAATTTTTCCGTACTTCGACGCGAGTAAAACCAACCGTCGTCTTTTCTGCGGAATTCCATAATCAGGACAATAAACATTCGAATACGAAACGGAATAACCATTATCTTCTAAGAAGGCAACAAAGTTTTTGAATATTCTTTGGTTGGCAAGATTAGGAACATTTTCCATTGTGACAATTTCTGGATTTGTTTCCTTGACCACTCGCTTGAACTCGCTAATTAGCCTCCATTTTTTGGTCTGTTTTTTGTTTTTTATCTTGTTTGAATGGGTGGAAAATGGCTGACACGGCGCACAACCAGCTAAAATTTTCACCTGCTCATTATCTGACCAATATTTTTTCTTGATTTCCGCACCCTTTAATTTAGAAATATCTTTTGCAAGAAAGTCGGCTTTGACATTTTGCTCATACGCATATTGACAATTTTCATCCAAATCCACACCCGCGACAACAGGTATGCCAGCCTTCTTCAATCCGTAAGAAAGTCCACCAATCCCGCAGAATAAATCAATAGCAGATATCTTCATGCCTGTAATATATCATTTGTTCTATGATTCATAAAGGGACGGCCTCCCCTCAGGCCGTCCCTCGTACCAACTATCACTTACAACTTCGCGAACCTCGACACCACCTTCGCCTTCGAAGCGGGACGATCCATCACTCCACCCTGATGGATTCCGATCGGCGTGCCTTCCTTCGCGTAGGCCGTCTCGATGAATGCCTGTCCCGTCAGGAAGCGGTCTTTGTCGATCGCGCAGGAGGTGACGAAGCCGATGCGTTCGCCGTTCGCGTTCACCACAGGAT
>JAIXKI010000004.1 GCA_026936105.1 Chitinophagales bacterium | reverse complement strand
GAAATACTTCTTTTAAACAGGAAGAAATCCCACCTTATTATTTCACCATGATGAAACAACTGACCCTCTGGGGATATTTTACATCAGAAATTGGAATGACACAGGCACTTAAGTATGTGCCCGTGCCGGGACGCTTTGACGGTTGCATTGATTACAAAAAAGGTGATAAGATTATGGTCGGTCTTATGGGATAAATTTTAATTATCAATCTTGTAAACTTGGTTTTATGAATTACAAACGCAGGGATTTTCTGAAATTATCCGGTGGATTTGCGCTGGCAGGCCTGGCAGGAAAAGAACTTCTTACTTCATTAAATGAAGAAAACCCTAACCTGAGAAAATTCGGCTTGCAACTTTACACTCTGCGTAGTGACCTGGAGAAAAGCAATCCGGGAGAGATATTAAAGCTTATTGCCTCGGCAGGTTATAAACAGGTGGAAAGCTATGAAGGTTCCAAAGGAATGTTTTGGGGCATGAGCCCTACCGAATTCAAAAACTATATGGATGAACTCGGAATGAAAATCATCTCCAGCCATTGCGACATTGAAAAAGATTTTGAAAAGAAAGTGAACCAGGCAGCCTCCATCGGCATGAAATACCTGATCTGCCCCTGGATCAATGAACAGAAATCTGCGGATGACTGTAAAAAGACCGCCGATAAGTTCAACAAGTGTGGTGCAATATGTAAGAAAGCCGGTATCCGTTTCGGGTACCATAATCACGACCAGGATTTTAAAGTAGTGGACGGTCAGGTTGTACAGGATATTTATATGTCACATACAGACCCTGCCCTGGTTGATTTTGAAATGGATATTTATTGGGTAGTTACCGCAGGCTATGACCCTATCGAATGGCTAAAAAAATATTCGGGAAGGTTCAGGCTTTGCCATATTAAGGACAGAACCAAAGGTGCAACACAAAAAGATGCTTCCTGCATATTGGGAGAAGGGAGCATTGATTATCCTAAGATTTTAAAAACGGCTAAAGAAAACGGCATGAGATTTTATATCGTGGAGCAGGAACGCTATGACAATACCACACCGATCAAAGCAATGATGGCAGATGCTGCTTATCTGAAGAAGATTGTTTTCTGAACCAAAGATGAATGAGACAAAGGATTTTATTCAAGCGCTTTCCTCAGCGCTTTCACTTCTTCCGGGTCAACCGAATTGTTCATATAACTTTCTTCCGAGTGCTCAAAAGCGGGATGAATGAATTGCATGGATGACCTCGTTTTACTTCTCAATGAAGAATGAAATTCCGTGCACCCGGTTTTTTCAGCGATCAGTTTGATATTTTCTCTTCTTAGTCCGCTTCCCGGCATAATGATAATATGATCGTCAGCTTTTTTATTCAATTCAACCAGCAGGTCCAATCCTTCGCTGACCGTTGGTCTTTGCCCTGACGTCAGAATTCTTTGACAGCCGATACTGACCAGGTTCTCTAATGCTTCAAATGGATCTTTGCAACGGTCAAAGGCACGGTGAAAGGTTACTTCCATTGGGTACGCAGCTTCAACCAGTTTCGCTGTCCTGGAAATATCAATGGATCCATCTATATTCAAAAGGCCGATCACTATACCATCACATCCCAGGTCCTTGCAAAGTTTCACATCCTGCAGCATGATCTCGTATTCCTCTTTTGTGTACAAAAAATCACCACCCCGTATCCGGATAATCGGGAAGATGAGCACATCAAATGCTTCCCTGCACTTCTTAATATGCCCGTAAGAAGGAGTAGTTCCGCCTTCGGCAAGATTGGCACATAACTCTATACGGTCAGCCCCGCCTGCCACTGCCGACCGGGTAGTTGCGAAATCGGAAGTGGCAATTTCAATGATGTATTTCATAATAATCAATACAAAATGTTCAACAAACAATATTCAAGTCAGGAACGATTTTTTCTGTTATTTTTCTTAGCTGTGTCTATGCTTTTAGAAATAATTTTTATTAACTCCTCACATTCTGTAATTAAGTTTTCCAATCTGCTGACAGGTTTTATCATTTGCTTTCTCATTATAAGTTTGAGGCACACCCTGGATTCTTTTAATTCTTTAAAGATAATTTTCATTTTGTGAATGAAGTCATCTCTTGATTCGGCACTCTGTGCTTCTCCATATAATAGAGCAGGAGCAGACCGCATCGGACAAACTGGCCTGCGATATAATTTCCGGCTTTGGTGCCCGGCATTGTCTCTACAACCTCAATTACTCTTGCAGCAAATTCGATCAACCTGTTTTCAAGATCGTAAACTCTTTCAGCCATAAAATGAAATTACCACTGAACATTAAGTATTGAATATTGATCATTGGATGTTCCCAACCTTCTTCAATCAAAACTTTTCGCTGAAATTAATTTTTCATTCTTATTATCTCTCAATGCAAAGCTAAATCCGCCATGAATGGCATACGCACCCACTTCTCCGTTTTTATTCAATGCAAGAAAAGCCACCTGTATCTCTTTTGCTTTTTCTCCTTTGATCCTGATAATTCTTTCAATGATCTTTTTACAGGCTTTTTCAGGTGAGAGGCCTTGTCTCATCATCTCCACAACGGAATGAGAACCTGCCACACGGATCACATCTTCTCCCTGGCCGGTGGAGGTGCAGGCGCCCACTTCATTGTCCACATACAATCCCGCTCCGATAATCGGCGAATCTCCCACCCTGCCCCGCATTTTAAATCCGGCACCGCTGGTGGTGCAGCTGCCGCTGAGGTTTCCGTTTGCATCCATGGCTACCATCCCGATAGTGTCATGATTCCAGGTGCCGTCATCAAAACGTGATGGCGCAAAAGGCCCATGCTCCCCATTATTCTCCACATTGATAGCAGGCGGCTTATACTCCGATTTTTTCAGCCACTCATCATAAGCTTTCTGTGCTTCGGGAGAAAGTTTTTGCGGTTCCAGCGGGAATCCTTCTGCCACAGCAAACTCCTGTGCACCGATGCCAACCAGCATCACATGAGGTGTTTTTTCCATCACCCTTCTTGCCACCGATATCGGGTGCTTGATCCTTTCGAGAAAAGCAACGCTGCCGCAATTAAAATTTTCATCCATGATGGAAGCATCCAGCGTTACAAATCCATCCCGGTCCGGATTGGCCCCCAGCCCTACACAGCAGTTTTGTGAAGATTCTGTCACCATCACTCCGGCTTCCACCGCATCCAATGCCCGGCCGCCCCCACTCAATATTTTCCAGGCCGCTTTATTCGCAGCAAAACCGGTATCCCATGTAGAAATCACAATAGGTTTGTTTTTTACCGCTACAACTGCAGGTTGTGCAAAAATGTTTTTACCTACAGCCACAGCCGCTGAACTCAAAGCAGATTTCATAATAAATTTTCTCCGGTTGATCATTGTTAAAGATTTATTGTCCGAAATTAAAACAATAATAAATACTACCCTTTGTCACTGGAATGAAGAAATGATTTAAACACATCCATGGAAAGCCTGTCCAACAGACCGAATTCTGCCAGATTGTGCAACAAGATCTGAAGAAGAATAGGTTTTAAAACAAAAAACATCATGAAAATCATTTTGCATAAAGCCAATACCAGGAGCTATGCAGATCACGGGTGGATCAATACCTATCCTGCTCTTTGTTTTGCCAGATATTAAACCTAAATGTAAGTGTAGTCTTTTAGAAATGAAAAGACATTAGAGTCTAATGCAGAGAGGGCTGAACAGGAAGATCGGCCTTACATTGCATGAACTATTTTTGATTCATGATGCGGTTGAGAAAATAGTTTATTCAAACCCGTTATATATTACATCATAAATGAAGTACTTTTTAAGGAATTTCTTCCAACACTGCTCTTACAGCCTGATTCCGGTTTGTTATTGCCATTTTCAAAACACTATATCATGCTGATTATTTATGAATCAGGCAACTCTATTGAATAAAGCGTCCGCTATAAATCAATTTTCCTTTATGGATTACAGATATAAAATAAATTCCCGTAGCGCCAAGCGATCCGGTCTGAATAATATTGTTTTGCCCGGGTATGAGCTGTTGAAGCAATAAACGACGACCGCTTCCGTCAAAAATCACAGCATCAATTTTGCCTTCCAATTGATTGGACAGCGATATGCTTACTTGTTTACTACCCGGATTTGCCAGTACTTTGATGTCACTATTTCCGCCAAACCATACACTAACTATCGAGCTATAACCGTAATGCCCGTCAATATCAAACTGCTTCAGCCTGTAATACATACGGCCATTACCCGGCGAAAAATCCTGATAATCATATTCACAAAAGCTTCCTGGATTTTGTTTATCAGCTGCAATGGTACCTATAGTTTTAAAAACGCTGCCATCCGTGCTGCGTTCAATTTCAAAATAGGCATTGTTTTGTTCTGAAGCAGTGATCCAATTCAATGCTACAATATCTTTAACTGCTTTTGCTGTGAAAGAAATCCATCTAACCGGCAGCACTATGTTTGCTTCTGCAATTCCGAAAGGAGAAAATGATCCTGTATAACCTGAATACGTTAAAGTATGGGAAGGAAGATCAAAAGAGGGTATGCCAGGCGTCTGTTCCCATATCGATCCATTAAAATGAACTAACCTGGGTGAAGAAAGAGTACCCGTGACATTGGCTGCATCCCAGCCAAATGCCATATCAACATTTCCGGCTCCTGTATTGCCTGCTGCATTACCAATATTCCAGGTTACATTAATCTTACCTGTCCAGCTCACCGGCGTACCGGCAAATCCTCCCTCATAAAATACTCCCGGTGAAACGGTAGCATAAAACTCGTTATTGCCTGCAATATGGCTGGTGACTGTTACCGGGTTATAATATCCTGTTCCTATTGGGAAAAGTTTACTGCTGCTATTGTTGACATCCATGATCAATTTTCCCACCCCGTTTGTCCGGATGAATTTATTGCTGGCGGGTATGATCGTATTCCCCGAAAATTTCAGGTTGTTATTGCCAACGTCCATGATTTCATTCAAAACAAAGTTGCCGGTTGCAGATAAACTCAGATTATCTTTCAATGTAATGGCTGATCCTAAGGTGATATCTCCGGCCAGTACATTTCCAATTCGTATTTCAGAAAAACCATCGGTAAAGTTGGTGTTGAAATTGGCGGCCGTAATAGCTAATGAGCCAGCCCCACCGGCAAGCCCGATAGTAGTGGAAGATGTAGTTGGCTCAATTAATAAGTTTCCTGTTGAGCTCAGTGCGGCAGCTCCGCTTATTGACAGTGTATTAGCATACAAACCGATATCATTGCCGGTAGTTGAAGTCAGGTTTTGATCAATAGTTATTGCTGAACCATACAGCAATATTGGGCCTGCAACATTAAGAGCAGTGGTTTCATGAATAATATCCCCCGTATTAGTAGGCTTCCCGATTGTAATTCCGGAAATGCCATTGGCGTCCTGGTCAAAAAAGAACCAACGTGTATTCACATTTTGAAAAGATGCACCGGATGGCCTTAAGTAAAAAGGCCCGGTACCATTAATGTAGGGTTTTTGTGCATCTGTTACAGTTTGCCACATAAGAGTAGTGGCCCATAGACTGATGTTGCCCGATCCGGGATTCAGAGTTATATAACCAATTTCTAATTGCCCGGTGCCATCAGCATCAGAATCTGCATAGAGATTGATATCACCGTTGACAGTGCTGAAAGTCCTGCGGGTTTCGCCTAACCTGATAAAATTATTTTTTGCTTTAATAGTGATGACTCCGGCAACGGTGGAAAAAAGCCCAATGCCATCAGACAGGGTAAAATCTTTTACATTGGCTGTTATATCACCTGCAGCAGTAAGAGAACTGTTCAATGTTAGATTATAGTTCCCTGCAGTTTCTCCCAGGTTGATGGCGTTAAAGTCCGGCTTGAAATCTACATTGCCAACCCAGCTTATTGTGCCGGTATATCCGGTAGTATATGCTTTTATGCTAAGAGATCCCAGGCTATTGAAAGTTGTATTCTTACCTGCCGTATTACTGAATTGATATTGGTCATTTGCCTGAATAACGATGTTTGCTGCTGAGGCAGACACCGAGGGTATAACACCCAAAACGGGATTGGAGTTTTTTCGATTGCCTAAATATACTTCACCAAATAATTCCATCGAAGCATCTAAGGTCCCTTTTCCTTTAAGGGTGATGTTTCCCGATTGAGATAGTACCTGAGAAACAATGTCGGTATTCAGATATCCCAGACGTAATCCCCTTCCGTTAGTTGAAGTGCCTTCTATGGTAACCCCTCCACCAGTTGCAGAGGTGGATTGAATTAATATATTACCCAATGCATTATTACTTGCCCAAAAACCAACATAAGGGCTATAGGGAGATGTAGTAGTGCCCAACAGGCTTATTGCAGGAGTGGCAGAAGATGATGAACTAATAACTACAGAAGGTGCTGCGCCAAAGGTCAGCTCAATACCATGCCCGGTGCCAGACTTCCCATACATGATGATTTTCCCGGCATCTGATTCAATTTTTAAATTTGCCTGGCTGGTTATACCGGGATAGTTATTGAAATTGCTGGTAGCACCCCGGAGAATGATATCGCCTCCTTTGCTCAAAATAGAAACTACAGGCCCCAGGCCTGTTCGGGGGCCTAAGGTAAGCCCACCCAAACTGTTTGCCCCATAGGTGCCTGAATTAGACCCGTTCCATGCAAAACCATCCGGTATGCCATCTCCACTGATCCCGCCATTTGATCCATTATCCGGTCCGCCGGCCATAATAATTTTTCCTCCGTTTGAATTGAAAGTGGAGCCTGCATCGGCGAAGATAAAATCGTCAATGGTCCCACCCTGGCTGTTGTCATCATCCGCCCACATTATAATGTCCAGCGCATTAGCTGAAGAACTGATTGATACGTTCGCATCGATCCTGATAAAAGATTTATTCTTTAGCGTAAGGGAGGCCTGGGCTCCGGATAATTTTGATATGTCGGAACTAATTCTAATCCCCACATTGGTATTGATCACCACAACACTTATTCCCGAACTAAGATACCCGGAAATCAGGCTTGTGTTGATATTAGCTGTATTAGTAGCAGTAATGGTAACCGGATTCGTACCTGATGTACTCCAGTTTGTTCCGGAAGTACCCGTCTGCCCGGTATTGGATATCGTTAATGTTTGAGCAGATACATCCGGACACATGATAACAATACCCGGTAGAAATAAACTCATCAATAAAAATTGCCTTAAGCAATTGCGGGTGATAAGGTGAGTGCTTGGGGAAAGTAAAGGATGAAGCATTGAGGTTAGTTTTTAATGAATAAGTATAATCATTTAGCAATACCTAATTGTTATTGGATAAGTAAAATGCAGTAAGAGTAGCCCATAATTTTTCCTTATATGAAGAATAAGCAAAGTGGAGGTTGCGTAATGAATATTTCATCTCAACACGAACTGATATTTAGTATAATTCAATTTCAGCACATTTAATCAACGTATATATTTTATAAAGATTGCATCATGCAACTATTTTATTACCCTGAACTGTAATGAACCATTATATCAGAATGATTAATACTGCTGAAAAAAATATTCATTTTATAAAACCAGATACGATGCTGATCCATTTTGAAGCTTGAGTCAGAAAAACAGAAAACATTTTTAATAAACTTATTGTAACCCCCTTCAGAGTTTGCTCTTATGGCAGATTTCAAAACAGAAGATTCATCTATGCTGTATCCGGTTCCTGCTACGAACTCAATATTGTAAAACAGGAGGTTGTTTTTAATTTATTCGATGCTATGAGACTGATGAGATCGTTGCAACTTCTAAAAAAAGATATCGGACATGAATCATTAGTTTAGGTATTATCCTGATTGAAACTTTAAACCACATCATTCTGTTTTTCTTTAAAGAACTGCTGTTTTTCGCTCTGAAACTCACGGATATGCCTTTACTCTTTCACTTATTAACCTACATCAACGGGATCCCGGACTTTATCCGGTAATTTGCACTGATCATTACCGGATAACAGAATTGAAAGACTAAAAAAGGATAATTATGAAAACCATTTTACATAAAGCCAATACAAGAGGCCATGCCGATCACGGATGGCTCAATACTTATCATACTTTTAGTTTTGCAGGTTATCATGACCCGCAAAGAATGCACTTCGGGGCATTAAGGGTTCTCAATGATGATACGGTAGCCCCGGGAATGGGGTTTGGCCTTCACCCTCATAATAATATGGAGATTATTTCCATCCCTACCTATGGCGACCTGGAACATAAAGACAGCATGGGTAATACGCAAGTGATCCGGCAGGGAGACGTACAGGTGATGAGCGCCGGTACCGGTGTAGAACATTCCGAGAAAAATAAAAACAGGGATAAGGAAGTCCGATTTTTCCAGATATGGATCTATACGGATAAAAAAGGCCATACACCGAGATATGATCAGAAAAATTTTCCCGATGCAGATAAACACAACAAATTACTGACCATAGTTTCTCCATTGGGTAAAAACGATGGTGGTGTGCAAATTCATCAAAATGCATGGCTCAACTCCGGTAAACTGGATAAGGATCTGAAAATAGCCTATGAACTGAAACAAAAAGAAAATGGGGTTTATGCATTTGTCATAGAAGGTGATGTCATTGTCAATGGAGAAAAACTTAGCAAAAGAGATGGGTTGGGCATCACTGAAACCGGTAAACTGGAAATAAAAGCAGATACAGATGCTGAAATATTATTGATAGAAGTTCCAATGAAGGATTTTTTTTAATGATTTTTAAAATATGGAAGAGATGAACAATTTAAGAAAAATAGATTCGATCATTCCTCCTCCGCCTGCACACATGGTCGGGGACGGATTCCGGGTACATGGATTTTTTCCGGGCCAACTCAGTAATAAGAAAAGAATGAGCCCTTTTTTCATCATGGACTATGGTTCAAAGATCGAATTTACTCCGAGCAGCGAGCCCCGTGGTGTTGGTGTGCATCCTCATGCCGGGTTTGAAACTGTAACCATAGCATACCATGGCAGGGTAGCACATCACGACAGTGCCGGCAACAGTGGTGTCATCAAAGAAGGAGATGTGCAATGGATGACCGCAGGCTCAGGAGTATTGCACAAGGAATATCATGAAAAGGAATTCAGCAAAACAGGCGGGCTGTTCCAGATGGTGCAACTATGGGTGAACCTGCCTGCCAGATTCAAAAAAACAAAGCCCAAATACCAGAGCATCACAAGGGATATGATGGGGAAATTTTTACTGCCCGATAAGAAAAGTATTATCGAGATCATAGCGGGTGAATACAACGGAGTAAAAGGCCCTGCATTCACTTTTTCACCTGTTCATCTGTATAATGCCCGGCTGGCAAAAGATGCCTCCGTGGAATTTGATCTTCCTGAAAAATACAATACAGGGTTTCTCGTTATTGAAGGCAATGTAAAAGTCAATAGTGAAAATGTTCCCACCGATCATTTCGTGTTGTTCAAAAATGAAGGAGAAAAAATTATCTTAGAAGCTTCAGGAGATGCAGTGGTTCTTGTGTTATCCGGCGAATCCATTGAGGAACCTCTTGCAGCATACGGTCCGTTTGTAATGAATAAGTGGGAAGAGATCGAACAGGCGATACACGATGTGAATACGGGAAAATTCGGGGTGCTGGAAGATTAAAAAAGGAAATGGGAAATAAGCCTTTTAAATGATTGCTTCTTTTAAAGACCCTATTACATAAAAGATTTTCTTACCAGCGCCGTAATTCATATCCAATTATCCTGAAAAAAGTATCCCGGCTTGTTCAGAATGTATATCAAACGAAACCGTAACAGCAGCTAAAATGAATCATCTGTATAAAATTTTAAAATAAAAAGGGCCGCCCGGAAGAGCAGCCCGTAAAACTAACTTGAGAAAGATACAACATGAGAAGAAAACTTTGCATGCTATTTTGCCCACCATAAAGGTGTACCACCAGTATCTGGTCCGCCAAGTAGTCCAACTGCAGCAGTAACACCATTAGGATTTTTACCTATTTCAGTAGTAGGAAAATTAATTCGTTGTATGAAAGCAGAAGTTGAAATTGTGCCACCGCTTTTATTTAATACAACCGGGAATAATTTAGGATATTTAGTTCTTCTGAATTCAGACCAGGCTTCTTGCCCATCAGGAAATATTGCCAGCCATTTTTGTGTAATAATACGTTCTAATTTTCTTTCCGGTGTGTCACCATTATTCCATGCAATGGTGATAGTACTTAGATAAGGAGAGCCGGTTAATACATCATTTTGTCCCGGAGTTATCGCCTTAGGATCTACATACTGCTGCTCAGTATTTGTATTATTTGCAATATATCCGGCTGCCTGTGCAGTTAATCCATACATATCAAATGACGTAGTGATTCCAGTCTCATAATTCGTTTGAACATCACCAGCCCCGGCCCAACCATTCAAGGCTGCTTCAGCTTTCAAAAACCATGCTTCGGCTGCAACCATTAATTGCATTCTATTTGGAAAATCAACTAGCTGTGAATATCCAACATACCTGCCATTAGCATCTATATCTATGCCGTTACGAATTCCGATATATTGCCCAGCAACTGCAGCATCACTAGCCGGATTCATATATTTTCCTACCCTTGGATCATTGTAGCCATTAAGATAACAGGCAAGGGGAGCCCCAATATTAATATCACCCCAACTCGTAATACCAGACTGTGAAGAAAGTGGTTGGTAATTTGATCCAATATCAACGTAAGCATTATCATTGTTATTCACAAGCAGTCCACCCGGGTTTGATAGTGCCGCTTCACCCTCAGCCTTTGCTTTTACCGGATCAGCTTTTGAAATCCTGATTGCTAACCGGAGGCGAAGTGTATTGGCAAATTTTAACCATTTTTCAAAACTACCACCATACACCAGGTCAAATTTGGTAAAGGTTCCCGGAGCACCGCTCTGTACTAAAGGCGTTAAAATATTAATAGCAGAATCCAGATCACTAAAGAAAGCATAGTAAGCATCTTTTTGCGAATCAAAAGAAACACTTCCATCCTGATTTGATTTTCCGTAATTTGTATAAATTATTGGACCATACATGTCGCTTACACGGTGCATAGCTTCTACTCTTAGTATCTTAGCCCATGCACGGAAAGATCCATACTGAGGTTCTGTTGTTATGTCCAAAACATTTTGTATTGGTTTCATAACATTGCCATAAGAGTAATCCCATTCATAAAAGTTCCACCCGTTCACTAAAAAATAATTCGTGTTATTTACATTATTTCTAAAAGGGGTGGCGGTCATCATATATCCGGAATAAATATCTCCAATCAGGTTTTGTTCTAATTGGTAAATCCAATCCACATAACTAATAATGTTTAATTGCGCCAGCTTCAACGGTTCACCGAGATTCTGGTAGTCTGCACTGATTTGCTCATTAGTTAGCGCAGTTTTATCTGTATTGTATTCTTTAAAATTTTTGGTACAACTGCCCAGAGTTATTAAAATAACAGCAATACAAAAATTAAAATTTGATTTATTTATCCTATTCATAGTTATTTTTTTAAAAGTTTGTTCTAAAAACCAAGTTTTAATGACAAACCCAAGCTACGGGTTAAAGGACTACCAAACATTTCTATTCCCTGCAAGCCATTGTCCGTTGACATAGATGTCTCCGGGTCGAAAGGTGCTTTTCTTGTAACAAAAAAGAGATTCCTTCCTATCAGAGTTACAGTAAAACTTTTAGCCCATTTGGAAGATACCGGAAGATTATAACCAATAGACAATTCCCTTAACCTGATATTAGTAGCATCAAACATATAATATTCACTTATACCATCTCTGCCTCCCACTCCGGTGTAAAAGCTTTCGGGGTCAATGTTAGAAGCTTTGCTTCCATCTTCATGCACTGCATTTATATTCACTCCACCTGCATCACGGGCATCAGCAGTAGCCTTGGAATAGCCGAATATATCCAATACTGCTTTAGTACCGCTCATCACTTCGCCTCCAAAACGTCCATCAAACAGAAAATTAACTGAAAGATTTTTATAAGTGAACTGGTTAAGCCAACCGAGCGTAAAGTCCGGATTAGGATTACCCAGTTTTTTTATACTTGGATCTCCTACATCAGAATTGGGATCTGTTCCTTTTGAAGGTGTTCCGTTATTATCTACCACGATTGCACCGGAAGCATCTCTTTTGAAAAAGTATCCATAAATATCGCCCCATGAACCACCCTCTTTAATGTAAGATCCAAAGATATTGTTGCCAAGTTCTGATATAACAAAGTAATTCTGGTTTACTCCCAAACCGGGATCAGCTATTTTCAAAACTTTGTTTTTATTGGAAGCATAATTGAATGTAGTGGACCAGCTCAGTACAGGAGTTTTTACCGGAATTGCAAAAAGCGATAGCTCCACTCCGTTATTTTTTATATTTCCTGAATTCAAATACCAGGTACTTAGATTACCTGTACTACTACCCGAAACTGGAATGGAAATATATTGACGGAAATTATTGTTAATGTAATAAGTAAAATCGAATCCTAACCGATTATTGAAAAAACTAAACTCAGTCCCTACTTCAAACGATCTGTTATCTTCCGGTTTCAAATAAGTACCTGGCTTGGGTCCTGAAGAATTTGGAGAGGATCCATTTTGATTGTCAATATAATAAGCTGGAGGGTTTGTTCTGTATGAAGGCACTGAATTTCCAACTTTTGCATAAGACACCCTTATTTTACTATAAGAAATAGCTTCCGGCATTTTTAATATATCACTTAATATGCCTGTAAGACCAGCAGAGTAATAAAAATATCCTTTCTTTTCAACCGGAGTAAAGGCAAAGGCAGAAGACCAGTCATTTCTCCCGGTAATATCCAGATACAAATAATTCCTGAAGTTCAATTGTGTAGTGGCAAAAACAGCCTGCATTTGACTGTGGGAGCGTCCTTCATTAACTAAGAGATTTGACGGTAAAATGTTAGCAAGTGTGAACACATTGGCAAATCGCAAACCATCCCCACCTGTATTAGTATTGAACTGATGCAAAAGCCCTTTCTCGTCATTGATGCTGGAACCTAAAGTAGCCGCCAAATTTAAATCATTCGTTATTTTCCGGTTTGCATTCAGAATCAAATCTCCATACAACTGAGTGTTGATAAACCGTCCAAAATCATAACCTCCGTTTTTGCCAGTTCCCGACCAGGAACTTGTTGCATAAGAGTTATAATTGATATCATTGAGATTTTTATCAATATTCCCTCTTGCCTGCAAATTAAGCCAGTCATTGATTTTAAAAGTTAACGCAAGGTTAGTGATGACCCTATCCACGATATTGTCGTTAGAATTCCGAAACAAAAACCAGTAAGGATTTAGATGTACACCCTGGCCTCCACCGGTAAAACTTCCCGGATACACTATAGAACTGTCGTAATTGATATTCCACCAGTTTTGTGTTTCCATATTTCGAACAGTTGAAAAAACACTAAAATTATCTTTATATGTTTCAAAGTTCAAACCTCTTGGAAATGCATATAATCCTATAAGTGGATTATTAGTTAAACCGCTCACAGGCCGGTTGTGAGAAAACTCATGGATATACATTACATTCATATCAGCCTTTAGACGGCCATTAAAAAAATCTGTGGTTTGATGAAAATTGATGTTATGTTTCTGTAATTCAGCAGAAGGAATTATCCCTTTGTTTTTTGTATATGAATAAGAAAAATAAGATTGTGATTTATCGGTACCACCTGACAAGGAAACTGTGTTGAAAGTGGTTACACCTGTTTTGAAAAAAGGAGTTACATGGTCTGGAGCATTTACAATATTTCCCCAACTGTCTTCGCTTCCGGGATTACCCGCAGATGGTTTAATGGTTTGACCATATTTAAATTGCAATGGTTGTATGAAAAGAGGTTTTTCAAAAGTAAGATCTGATGAAACACTAACTCGTGTAGCTCCGGCTTTTCCTTTCTTTGTACTAATAATTATAACACCATTAGACGCCTGGCTGCCATACAAAGCGGCAGCAGAAGCACCTTTTAAAACGGTAATACTCTGGATATCTTCCGGGCTCAAATTAGAGATACCATCACCTCCATCATCTCCAACAGAACTAACAGTTCCATACCCCCAGGTACTACCGGGCTGACCAGGATTGTCATTTGACATGGGTACCCCATCTATTACATATAAAGGCTGATTGTTCCGTGTGGATTTGTTCCCTCTTATAACTACCCTAACTGAACCACCAATACCAGAACTGCTCCGGGTAATATTAACACCAGCCACTCTCCCGGTCAAATTGTTTGCAAGATTTGCATCTTTAACCGTGTTAAGTGCAGAGTTATCTACGGTTTGTACTGAATAGGTAAGCGATTTTTTCTGTCTGCTGATACCAAGGGCTGTCACGACAACCTCATTCATTTGCTTTGACGATTCAACCAGTAAGACTTCGATAACATCGCTGGTACCGATCAATACTTCCAGTTGTTCATAACCAACAGATGAAAAAACGAGAGCGTCGCCTTGCTTAGCAGCAATACTAAAAGTACCCTCATCGTTTGTGGTGGTTCCCGTCATTGTTCCTTTGACCAGTACAGAAACGCCGGACAATAACCCTTGAGAGGACCTCACGGTTCCCTTAACCGTTCTTGTCTGGGCAAAAACCGTTACAGCCATGAAAAAAACAGGAGTTAAAAATAGTAGTTTCATTTTCTGTAAAGCATTTAGTTTTTTGAATTAATGGTAAAAATAAAATGACATAAATTTTAAACAGGTAAACAGGATCTCAGATCGTGTACGTACACAAAATAAAGTCAAAAAAATTAACTGCCAAAAAAAATTTTAATCCCTCCCCTAAAAGGCCGGAAATATGGTTATACTTTCTCCTCGTTTACGTTGTTGCTGGTGCCAGGAAACGGTATCCGGCAGGTAGAAGCAGTTATTATCAAAACCAGGGAGGGGTAAAACTAAAAATTAATGACAAGCCTTTCTCTTAATGAATTGTTGGAGCTTCCAAATGATGGTGAGCCGGTTGTACCCGGGATCCGATATTGGCGCTTAACAGCGCAGGGCTGTGAGATTTGTCAGGATAGCCGTATTGCCGCAATAAATGTGAGCATTGCTTAAGTACGGTCTAATTCTTGCAAATCATCATGAGAGCAATAGATTTGGAGAATCTGTTTTCTTTACAATTGTTTCCAACTTTTTTCAACTTTATTCTTGTATAGTATTCCAATGGTAATCCGGCGGTTATTGATGGTGCCGGTTGAATTGCTGAAAGAAGAAATTTTATCAATGGTAACTATAAAAGACCGGTGTATCCGGATGAAACGAAGAGGCGTAAGCAACTTTTCCATCGAGGTGAATTTTGCTTTACCAAAAGTTGCTTTCCGTTTTCCAGATGAACTTTTATATATTCCTTGCTGCTTTCAATAAAAAGCAGATCATGCAGCCATACTTTTTGCTGGGCATCTCTGCCGGGTTCCGGTTCTAACCGGTTAGTTCGGTATTATTCTTTTTCTTTTTCATGATGAAATAATAATACAGGAACACTCCTGTCAGCATCAATGCCATGCCTATGGCAGCTTCCCTTGGCCTTGAATACACCGTATTGATCACCAGCGCTGCACTGAACAGGATCACGATGGCAGGCACTACAGGATAGCCCCAGACTTTATAGGGCCTGTGTGCATCGGGCATTTTCTTTCTCAGGATAAAGACGCCCAATGTTGTGGCTCCGTAATAAATGAATACGGCAAAAATGATCATGTCGGTAAGCTGATCGAACGTCCCTGATAAAACAAGCAGCGATGCCCACACACCCTGAAATATCATTGAATTGGAAGGAACATTTTTTTCATTCAGCCTGGCCACTTTTGAAAAGAACATTCCTTCTTTTGCCATCGCATAATAAATGCGGCAACTGGTAAGGATGGTGGCATTGGTGCAACCTAAAGTTGTCAGAGCAATGAGAACGGAGATAAATAGTACACCATTCGTTCCCCAGAATACCCTTACTGCTTCCACAGCTGCGATCTTATTGACCGATTGGTTGATGGCCTGGATATCCTGTACAGGCATCAATGACAGGTAAGTGGCATTGACCAGCAGGTACATGGCAATGATGATGAACACACCGATCACAATTCCTCTTGGTATGTTTTTGTTTGCTTCTTTGATCTCTCCGCCCACATATCCGACAGAAGCCCACCCCTGGTAGCCCCAGAATGCGGCGAGCATGGCTGTGAACACCGCACTGAAGCTGACGGATGATCCATCCACGGTCTTCATCTGAAATGCCTGAGGCAGGTCGGCATGAGAACTTGACAAACCGAAAATGATGATAAGAGAAATGCCGGCAAACACCATCAACAAGATAGCCGTACTCACTCCCGCTCCCACTTTCACTCCCCGGCTGTTGATCCAGGTGAGGATCACGATAAGCAGAATAGCCACTGCTTTTATGTTAAGATCACGGAATGGTTCGAAGACTCCGAAAATGCTGATATCACTCCATTGCTCCAATAAAGGAGGAAGATGAACAATGCTATCCACCGACTGGGCAAATACATAAGCCAGCGCAGAAATAGCAGCGGTCTGGATCACTGAAAATAATGACCATCCAAAAATGAATGCAAAAAATTTATTGTAGATCTTCTGATAATAAACATATTCTCCTCCCGTATTGGCCAGTAAGCCTGCCACTTCCGCATTACACAACGCCCCGAACAGACTGATGATCCCTCCTAATATCCAGCATAACAATACCCATCCGGAAGAATGAAGCACATCGGCCATAGGAGCCACTTTTTTATAAACTCCCGACCCGATGATATTACCTATGACTACAACAATCACGAGTCGTAGTCCGAGAGAACGGTTTAGTTGGTTGGGGGCAGCCATATTATTATTTTAAAAATGACGATCGCCGAAAATGATACGGATTTGTTGCCTGGAACATCCTTATCTCTCATCCGCACTCGGACCATAGATTCCCGGCACCGGAACATTCAATAACCTCAGGTAAACAGACAACTGGCCACGGTGGTGAACAATATGATTCATTGTCATATTCCGTATGGCAACTTTTTTGGGTAATTCAAAGATCACGAAATCACCTTGCCTCAGTTTAAAGCTGCCGTTCAATACTTCATCACTGGTATTTTCCAGTGCATTAATGGCTGTATCCAAACTTTCTTGAAAGATGGCGGTCAATTCTTCCGGGTTCGTGGCTGTCCGCGGATTGTAAGGCCTGCCTGCAAAATCATACTCATCAGAGCCAACGATATCATTTACCCAATGCGGCAGTTCGGCAATATGAGTGGCGAGTCTGCCAATGGTCATTGATTTTTCATGTGGCTTCCATTCTTTTTTATCAAATGGAACACGTTCCAGTATTTTTTTGGTCATACCGGATTCATACCTGAGTTCAGCAAGGAATGATTCTTTAACCGCCATGGCTTTTAAATTTTTTGATTAAAAAAGTTTTTTTTCAAAATCAGGCACTACTTCTTCAGGCTTGTGCAACTGGTGTATAGGATCCTTCTTGATCAATATCCTGATCAATTGAATGACTGCCGTAACTGCGAAGATCCCGCCAATCACCCAGCTTAAAATACTTTGATTGGAAGTCAGTTTATCAACTATAAGTCGCCCCCCAAAAATAAATACGCAATTTCCCGCAAATGTACCCAGGCCTATTCCAAAGATATATGAATTGTAATGACTGCTCTTCGGCAATAATATATTTTTTGAAAACAAAATAGTACTCCATCCGAACCAGAAAGGTATCTGCATCGGATTGACAGCAGACATTACTGCACCCAAAGCCAGTTTCGGAAGAGTACTGCTGAGTACAATGTTTTTCCCGTTAGAAGGATGCATGGCGGCTACAAAGCTGAAAACAGCTAGCGCCAGTACAATGAAAAAAGTAACCCACTCCAGAATCCTCAGTATTTTTTTCTGCTTCCTTATCCAGTCAACTGCCACCAGGGATATGCGAACATAAATAACTTCCACCAGCAATGATCCTATAGAAAAAAGCATAGCATGGTAAACTCCTTCCGAAATGGAAATTTGCATAGCTGCTATATTCAAAGTGCCTAAAGGAAGGGAGCCAAGAAAGCTCACTAACATTCCTATAAAAAAGATTCTGATGATCTTCGGCATATCGGGCGAAAATACGAAATAGGGAATATGCATATAATTTCTTTCAAAGAAGAATTCGTAAAATATTTAATGAGGAAGAAATAAGGAGTATAAAGTAAAAAGTTTCGCCGGATCGTGCAGCAGGCCGGAAACAACTAATCATATTTCTCCAGCATTTTGAAATGCTGCCTGGCCTGTTTCAGGAACTTTTTCCCTTTAGCATAGGACCAGTAAGGAGTGCCATGCTTGTTATTATACTTGCTGATCTCGTAAAGCGCTTTCCAGTGCTTCAGGATCTCTTTATAAGCTGCCCAGATGGAAATTCCGGCATCATAAATATGGTTGGGCTCAGCGCCGCTGCCATTGAATTCCAGGATCGAATAGTTTTTTCCCGCTTTCAGATCTTCGATTGAATCACATTTGATATCGTATCTCCCGTAAAAAAACTGTCCGGTATATAAACTGATCTCATCAAACACTTTCAGCAACCGGTCATCTATTTCATCGTGAAGATTGATGAACCGTGCACCGCGGTTGTGATTCCCGGCATAGGACAAGTAAAAATGCTGGCCTTTCGGTAATACCCGGTCGAGACGATGCTCATGCCGGTGTTTCATTTCCTCCAACCTGAATTTTGCACGGGGATGTTTTAAGATCAGTTCCCACAAAGTGCTTATCCCATCACCATAAACTTCTAAAAGCTCTTTTTGAATGAACCCGCTGATAGTCCCATTTTGAGATGCAGGATGTCGGTAATAAAACACGCTGACTTCCACCGGCTTCTCCACCAGATCCTGAACGATATATTCCACCGGGATGCGCTCATGGTATTTTTCAAATTGATCCTCATTCTCAATTTTACGGAATAAGATTCCTTTCATTCCCACATCCGGTTTTACAACAAAAGGATAACGGAAGCCGGCATCCTGCAAAGCTATCTTCTTTACTTCTTCAAAAGAAAGATCCTGATTGATATAAATAGTTTTGGGAAAAGAGTCCGGTGGCAACTGATCATACATTTCTCTTTTACTCTCACCTTCAAAACCACCGAAGGTAATAGTGGGATTGGAGGAACTGAAAAACCACACCGCCCTGCTTTTGATGCAATACCATGCCCAGACAAAACTTATCGGGAAATACAATACATAAAAATTCCAGAGCTCCCAATTAGTCAGGCGTTGAAAAAACTTTTTAGATCTCATTACCTAAACAAAAATAGACAGAGAACCTGTTATTTGGTAAAATATGGAAAAGGAAATTAATCTGCCGGATCATTTGTTTTATTCACAAATTATAATGATCACTCATCCGTACAGCAAAGATCTTCCTATCTGAAATTGTGCAACTTCCTTCACGTACAACAAACTTTTTATTCGTATTATTGCTTATAATTCTCTTTATTGAATGAAAATAAAAACCGCTGCCGAATATTTTGCAAACGGAGAAAGCTTTGACGTACTTTTTTGGGTCGGTTGTGCCGGAAGTTTTGATCAGAGGGCACAGAAGATTACACAGGCTTTTGCGCTTATTTTAAACAAAGTCGGAATCAAATATGCAATCCTTGGCAAGGAAGAGATGTGCAATGGCGATCCTGCCCGCCGGGCAGGCAATGAATTCCTGTTTCAGATGATGGCTTACCAGAATATTCAGGTATTGAATAATTATGGTGTAAAAAAAATTGTGACTGCCTGCCCTCACTGTTTTAATATCCTGAAAAATGAGTACCCTGAACTGGGAGGCTCTTATGAAGTGATCCACCATACGGTATTTCTGCAGCAATTGATAGACGAAGGAAAAATAAAATTAAAAGAAAGCGGCTCTTTCAAAGGGAAAAAGATCACGTATCATGACAGCTGCTATCTCGGCCGGGCCAATAACATTTATGAAGCTCCGAGAAAGGTATTGGAGGCGCTGGATGCAGAGCTGGTGGAAATGAAACATTGCGGAAGCAGGGGCATGTGTTGCGGTGCCGGTGGGGCACAGATCTGGAAAGAAGAGGAAAAGGGAACTACAAGGGTGAACTATAAACGAACAAACGAAGCATTGGAAACCGGAGCCGGTATCATTGCGGTAGCTTGCCCTTATTGCAATCTCATGCTTGCCGACGGATTGAAGAATGCCGAAAAAGAAGAATCCGTGAAAGTATTGGATGTGGTCGAACTCCTGCTGGAAAACATGGAATGACCTTTTAAATTTTGTAGCCTGTTTTAAGAATATGTAATCAATTTCTCCTTTAATTTCGCAGCATGAAACTGGAATATAAACACCTGTTAAACGAAGATTTTCATCCGGATTCTAAAGTTTGGATCTATCAGTGCAACCGCTTATTCAGCATCAGCGAAGCTTTGGGAGTGGAAGAAATGCTGAATGAATTTTTAAAAGAATGGAAAAGCCATGGCGCACCGGTGAAAGGAGATGCGCATCTGTTCTTCGGGCAATTCATCATTCTTATTGCCGATCATATCCGTGACGGGCTCTGCGGAAGCAGTGCAGACAACTCAACAAGAATGATCAAAAGAATTGAGCAGCGCTATTCTGTAAGCTTATTCGACAGAACCACCATGGCTTTTATTGTAAAAGACAAAGTGGAACTTCTGCCGCTAAGCCAATTGCAGTATGCAGTTGATAATGATTTTATCACCGGCGAAACCCTTTATTTCAATAATCTGGCAGGGACCAAAAAAGACCTGGAAAACAACTGGATCATTCCGTTAAAAGATAGTTGGCTGACAAGGAATATTTCATTGAAGGATCCTGTTTTGTAATTTAGACTCATGAATGCGGAAGTAGCTCACCCGGTAGAGCGAAAGCTTCCCAAGCTTTAGGTAGCGGGTTCGAGTCCCGTCTTCCGCTCTTGCCTCTTCATCCAAGAGGCTTTTCTATATGAACACCAGGAATAAAGAAGCGATGACCACTATATAATATCCGTAAGCCAACAAGTAAAGCCATCCTTTAAGATCCTCATCAGTTGCTCCGGCAGATTTCATTCCTGCAATAAACAACGCCGTCAGAATAGCAGTGATCAGAAACGGTAATACCCTTACTATGAAGCCGGAAGGTTTTCCGCTTGCAGACCTTATCAGAATAAACAAAGCAAATAATGGGATTAGTAGAAAAGAATAACGGACGACGGTTGTTACTGTTTCATCTTCCGCAGTTTTAGCAAGAACTATGTCTAATGCGCTGCCTCCCCCAAATTTAAACCAGGGAAGAAAAAAACCTGCGATGATAGCAATACACAAAATGATCCGTATGACACTGTTTTTGGATTCCATACCGGTTAGTTTTCAGAAAAGTACAGCTTATTTTTCAGGTGCAAAAATATAATAGGCTTTTTTAATACTGACATCCTGTCATTGACCTCTTAATTTCTTATCTTTGCCCTCCTATTTTATTAAATGGTCAATTATGTACAAGGCAAGCCACCCGTAGATGGGCGTGGCGGTGTTCATGATGAATCCCGCCAGGGTGAGGTTTATGCCCCTTTGAAAGAAGATCTGAAAACTTACTCAAAGAAATTTTTCATAGAAAGCTATGGATGCCAGATGAATTTTTCGGACAGTGAGATCGTGGCTTCCATTTTAAATAAGAATGGATATGGTTCTACCGCGAACTATGAAGAAGCTGATCTGATCTTCGTAAACACCTGTTCAGTCCGGGAAAAGGCAGAACAAACGGTCCGGAAAAGACTGACCGAATTTAAAAAAATAAAAGAAAACAGGCCTGGCACTCTGATAGGAGTGCTTGGATGCATGGCCGAGCGTTTGAAATCAAAATTCCTGGAAGAAGAAAAATTAGTGGACATCGTTGTAGGGCCTGATGCATACCGTACACTACCTGCATTGATCGTAGAAGCGGAAGGCGGGCAGAAAGCAGTGAACGTTTTATTGAGCCGGGAAGAAACTTATGCAGACATTTCTCCCATCCGACTCGATACAAACGGAGTCACGGCATTCGTAAGCATTATGCGTGGATGTAATAACATGTGTTCTTTCTGCGTGGTTCCTTTCACCCGTGGCAGGGAAAGAAGCAGGGATCCGGAATCAATTTTAAATGAATGCAGGGAACTTTTTGATCACGGATACCGTGAAGTGACTCTTTTAGGTCAGAACGTTGACAGCTATTATTATATACCAAAGGCTGCAGAAACTGAAATGAATAATGAGAAGAGTGAAATGCCGGAAGCACAGTCTTCCGAACATTCCCAGGCAGCAGTGACTTTTGCAAAACTTCTGGAAAGAGTGGCACAGATCTCTCCCCTGCTCAGAGTAAGGTTTTCCACTTCTCACCCGAAAGATATTACTGATGATGTACTGCACACAATGGCTAAATACGAGAACATCTGCAAATACATCCATTTGCCGGTTCAAAGCGGATCAACAAGAATACTGCAACTGATGAACCGTACCTACACCAGGGAATGGTACATGAAAAAGATTGACCGCATACGCGAACTGATTCCTGATTGCGGCATCAGCGCCGATATCATTGCAGGTTTTTGTACCGAGACCGAAGAAGATCATGCAGACACATTAAGTGTGATGGAATACTGCAAGTATGACATGAGCTATATGTTCTTTTACAGCGAACGCCCGGGTACTTTGGCACAGAAAAGATTTGAAGATGATGTACCTGCTGAGATAAAAAAGAGAAGACTGCAGGAAATAGTGGAACTGCAAAACAGGCTGTCGCTGGAAAGCAATAAGAAAGATATTGGGAAAACATTCAAAGTACTCATTGAAGGAAACAGCAAGAGAAGCGATAGCGACTGGATGGGAAGAAATTCCCAGAACAAAGTGATCGTCTTCCCGAAAGAGGAATATGCATTGAAAAAAAGAGATTACGTGAATGTGTTTGTTGAAGATTGCACTCAGGCCACATTACTGGGAAAGATCGTATGACCTGAGATAAAAGTAAAAATTAAAAAAAACATTTCACTGATGAATTTTCGCTTTTTTAATTGACATCGGATGGAATTACAATCTATAAAAAACCGTTTCGGAATTATCGGCAACTCCCCTGCTTTAAACTATGCATTGCAGGTGGCTGTACAGGTGGCTGCTACCGACCTTACAGTGCTGATCATGGGAGAAAGCGGGGTGGGAAAAGAAGCTTTTTCTCTGATCATTCATTCTCTTTCTTCAAGGAAACACAATCCGCTGATCGCGGTAAACTGCGGCGCTATTCCCGAAGGAACCATAGACTCAGAATTATTCGGACATGAAAAAGGATCATTCACCGGCGCCGTGGATTCAAGAAAAGGTTATTTCGAAACGGTGAACGGTGGTACCATTTTTCTGGATGAAATAGGTGAATTGCCTCATGGCACACAAGCCAGGTTGCTCCGTGTTCTGGAAACAGGTGAATTCATAAGAGTGGGTTCTTCCAAGGTACAGAAAACGGATGTAAGGGTCATCGCAGCTTCCAATAAAGATTTACTTCAACTGGTGCAGCAGGGAAAATTTCGTGAAGATCTCTATTATCGTTTGAGTACCGTGCCTATCCGAGTACCGGCCCTTCGTGACCGTAAAGAAGACATTCATTTGCTGTTCAGAAAATTTGCCGCTGACTTTGCCGATAAATATAAAACCGCTTCGGTGCAACTGGATGAAGAAGCGATTAACGTATTGAGCGGTTATCCCTGGCCGGGTAATGTGCGTGAATTGAAAAATATTGCAGAGCAGATCTCTGTTCTCTCAGAAAATAAAACCATCACGGCAAGAGAACTGCACAAATTCCTGCAGCCTTATTCCAACAACCGCCTTCCGGTGTTGGCGAGTCCGGGAGTCAGTTCACAGGAATTTGCCAATGAAAGGGAGATCCTGTACAAACTTTTTTTCGACATGAAGAAAGATGTGAACGAACTGAAACGAATGTTTCTGGATGTACTTCAGCATCCGGAACTGGTTTCTAAAAACCAGACAATGATAGACGAACTTAAAGGACTGCATGGTCATGATACAATGCAGCCTATGATCGTTCAACCTACGGCTCCCCAGGTTCAGCCGGTTCCCCTTTCGATCGGAGGCAATAACGGAATACAGGATCATGAAGAGATAGAAGAAAGCCTCAGCATTGTTGACAAGGAAAAAGAACTGATCATAAAAGCGTTGAAAAAACATCGCGGAAAAAGAAAAGATGCGGCGCTTGATCTGGGTATCAGCGAAAGGACACTCTACCGGAAATTAAAAGAATACAACATCGAAGAATAAGATCTGTAACCATTTAGTAGATCCATGAAAATCTTATACAAAATAGTCAAACCGGTTCAACTCATAACGCTGATCTTTCTTATCGGCGGATGCCATATTTATAAGTTCCGTGATGTTTCCATTCCTATTGATGTAAAAACGGTCAAGGTAAACTACATCGAGAACAAAGCTCAATATGTAAATCCTCAGTTAAGCCCTAATCTTTCCGACAAACTAAGACAAAAAATAGTAAGCCAGACAAGACTGACACAAACCAATGCCGACAATGCTGACTGGGAGATCAGCGGTTATATAAATAATTATTCTTTCAGCACATCGGCCATATCGGGTCAGCGTGAAGCTAATAACCGTTTGACCGTAGGTGTGCACATCACTTTGAATGACCGGAAACTTGATAAAGTGAGTGAATATGATGTTAGCAGAAACTTTGAATTTCCCGCTTCTCAATCATTAGAGCAGGCAGAAGCAAGCCTGGGTGATGAAATAATCCGATCCCTGACTGATGATATCTTCAACCGCATCTTTTCACAATGGTGATCAATCCTTAAATTGCAATCATGAATCCCGGGATCAATCTACTGACAAATTCATTTTTACACAGAAACTCTTTATCGGAATGCAGCACTGATGAATTGCATGAGCTTGCAGAAAAATATCCTTATTCATCCGCATTTCAATTATTATTAGCCGCCAGGTTGAAAACAGAAGACCCAAAGCAATTCAAGGAACAATATCAAAAAGCTGCTTTGCATTTCACTAATCCATTATGGCTGGATTATCTTTTAAGAAGTGATGAACCTGTAATAACAGAAGGCATTTCAGAAAAAGAAAATATCGTTTCAGAAGTGATACCGGTTAAAGAGGCAGAAGAGAAAAACCCTGTTATCAAAATTGCATCACCGCCGGAAACTAAAACTCCGGAGCAAAGCAATGATCTGCTCTTCGAACCCTATCATACCGTTGATTACTTTGCTTCGCAGGGTGTGAAATATAAGTCGGAAGAAAAGCCCTCCGACAGATTCGGGCAGCAACTAAAGAGCTTTACCGAATGGCTGAAAGTTCTGAAAAGAGCGCCGGAAACGGAAATCAGTAAAACCGCAGACCCCGCCGGAGAAGGGAAAGTGGAGCAACTGGCCGCTCATTCCATCGAAGACAGAAATGTAGTGACAGAGGCTATGGCGGAAGTATGGGAAAAGCAGGGAAATACCGAAAAAGCAATGGAAATATATAACAAATTAGGTTTGCTCAATCCCGCCAAAAGCTCTTACTTTGCAGCCAAAATTGAAAAATTAAAGAACCGTAACTGATATGACAATCTTATTTGTGATCCTGATAGTTGTGGCAAGCATTGCACTTACATTAATCGTGCTGATCCAGAATCCGAAAGGCGGAGGACTTACCGGAAATATTGCAGGATTCAGCAATCAATTCATGGGAGTAAAACAAACAACAGATGTTTTGGAAAAAGGTACCTGGATCTTCTTTGCCGTAATCGCTGCTCTTTGTATTCTGTCAGTATTTTTCATTCCAAAAAGCACTTCGGGCAGAGCAGATGAAATTCAAAAAGTGGGCAATACAGTACCTCTGAACACTCAGCCGACTCCCGCGACTACCACTCCATTGCCAGGCACCCAACCTGCTCCTACTACGGAAAACCCGCAGTAAAAAGTTTATAAACTCATTATTATTTCCCTGTCGCAGCGACAGGGTTTTTTATGTATTTTGTAAACAATATGAAGAAAACAGGATCCCTTGCCATCTTAATATCCATCATTATCCTCATCGCTCTTTTTGTGGCGTGGAAATTTCTGGGCCCTGCCGTTTCAGAGCCCGGGGGAGAATTCTTTTATATAAGAACAGGATCAGACATGGAAGCGGTGAAAAAAGAATTGCTGGATCAGAAAATGATTTCTTCCACTTTTTGGTTTGACAAAACAGCCACCCTATTGCATTACAAAAACATAAAACCGGGCCGTTATAAGATCAGTAAAAAGATGAGTCTTGTTTCTTTTGTGAGAAAACTGAGAAGCGGCGATCAAACACCTATTCAATTTGTGATCACCAAGCTGAGATTACCCGAAAACCTTGCCGGCAAAGTGGGCGCAAATTTTGAATGCGATTCCCTTCAGATGATCCGCTTCATGAAAAATAATGATTCATTGAAAGCATTCGGCCTGGATACCAACACGGTTATGTCCGTGGTGATGCCTTACACTTATCCAATCAACTGGAACACTACACCCAAAAAAATATTTCAGCATTTTTATACAGCTTATAAAACATTTTGGAATAATGAACGAAAGGCCAGAGCAGACAGCCTGGGTCTCACCCCCATACAGGTCAGCACCCTTGCTTCCATCATTGAAGAGGAAACAAATCTGAAAAGTGATAAGCCGCTCATTGCAAGTGTATATCTCAACAGATTGGAAACCGGAATGCCTTTGCAGGCAGATCCCACCGTAAAATTTGCACTGAAAGATTTCCAGATTAAAAGGGTATTGCATGCACATCTTGAAGTAAAATCGTCTTATAATACTTATCTCAATAAAGGCTTACCACCGGGGCCTATCTGCACTCCATCTATTTCTTCAATAGAAGCTGTGCTGGAGGCGCCTAAAACAAATTATCTCTATTTTGTAGCCAGTAGTAATTTTGACGGAAGCAGTGTATTCAGCGCCACACTGGCCGAGCATCAGAAGAATGCAAAAGCTTATCAGAGAGCGCTGACCAAACTGCTTTCTTCCAATAAAAAATAAAATGCCTTTCTTCAGCAGGTTAAAAGATCATATCGCCAATTCCGCTTTTATAAAATTCCTGGTAGAAAAAAGCAGAAGTGTTCTTCTTCCGGGCTTCAACGGGATCCCTCTTTATGATGTGATAGAATTTTTCATTCACCAGGTACGGCGGGTAGGAATGAAAGAAAGGGCTGCCGCCATAGCATTTAATTTTGTGATGGCTATCCCCCCAACAATCATTTTTTTATTCACCCTGATACCTTACTTCCCCATCTCCGGCAAAGTGGAAAACGCATTGTACAGCCTGATACGGGATATTATTCCCGGGCAGGAACATAACTCGCCACTGATTAATTTCCTCCATGATATCATTCGCAAGCCGAGAACAGGATTGCTTTCATTTGGTTTTATCCTTTCCCTATATTTTTCTTCCAACGCAGTACTGGGCATCATGCGTTCGTTCAACAAGAACTATGTAGGCTTTAAAAAAAGAACAGATATGCAAAAGCGTTCTGTGGCCATTCGACTCACACTGATCCTTTTTTTGCTCATCATCACTTCGGCTCTCTTATTAATCGCAAGAGGCGTGGTGCTGGAATATTTCGGAATCAGCAACAAGAATGTACGCACCCTGATCATCAACATTCGATGGGTCATCGTCATTCTTCTTTTCTTTGGATGCATTTCTTATATCTACCGCCATGCTCCCGCCGTTTCCAAAAAATGGAAACTGATTAATCCCGGTTCCATCCTCGCCACTTGCCTGATGATACTTTGCACTTATCTCTTTTCTTATTGGGTAAATCATTTTGCACTCTATAACCAACTCTACGGATCCATCGGCACCATACTCATTCTGATGGCAATGATTTATTTTAATTCTCTGGTACTACTTGTTGGGTTTGAGCTTAATGTCAGTATCTCAACATTGAAAAAAATTGCAGATGACCGTAAGAAAGACCATACACATACAAAAGAAGAATCCACTTACAATTGAATTTATCGGGAGAAAACATCAATTAATATTATTAGCGAAACGGGATGCAGTAAACAATAAAAGAAAGGCCTACATTCCCAATATTTCCAGAGTCATTTCATCTTTCTTTCCATCAAAAAAACGGTCGAGTACTTTTTGAAAAACATTCTCGTTCCTGCCGTCCGCTATGGAAAACAAGGTCATGCTTGATCTAAGTTTCAGATCATCGGGATAACCGAATATGGAACCGGCATCTGACTTGCCGGTCAATAAAAGTTCCCGGGAGATCATCCTGATCCTTTCTCCAAGCACTGGATGTTTCAGAAACTCTTTTGCTTCTTTCAGGTTTTCAATAGCATAAAATTCAGAGATGCTGCTATGCCCCAGCCCTTTGATCTGCGGGAAAATATACCACATCCAATGGCTTTTCTTTTTTCCCGACCTGATCTCTGAAAGAGCAATATCATAATCTCTTTCCTGTGCTGCCAGGAATCTGTCCAGATCTTTGAGCATATATTGCTAAAAAGATGATTTAATTAAATTCATTTTTCATTCAACTCCCACTGATCCATCAATTCTTTCATTCTGTCTTCACCCAACCCGGGCCGGTCATAATGGCCTGCATTGTTTTTCTGGCGAAAGGCTTCATACAATGTGACAGCACAGGCAACGCTGATATTCAAAGAACGGATGATGCCCACCTGTGGAATAATAAAATTCCCGTCAGCCAGATTCCTGATCTCTTCACTCACGCCTTCATGTTCATTTCCGAAAACAAGCGCCGTGCTCAGTGTAAGATCAATCGAATGAAGAGATACGGCATCGCTGCTCAGGTGTGTGGTGATGATCCGGGAATAATATTTTCTCAGTTCAGTAAAACATTCTTCCGCATTATCGTATTGATGTACCGAAAGCCAACCGGCAGCACTGGAGGAGCTTTTGGCTCCCCATTTTTTATGTCTTGGGATCTTTGTGTTCAGCACATAGATATCCTGCACTCCCACTGCATCGCAGGTGCGCATCACGGCAGAAACATTGTGCGGGTCGAATACATTTTCAAGCACCACCGTAATGTCACCTTGCCTTTTATTCAGCACCGACAATAATCTTTGTTTTCTTTCCGGGGTCATAACTCAGTTTGCATATTGAAGTTTAAAGTAAGATTTTTTTTATCACAACAGATCATTTAGAAACTGGTTCCATCCGTAAATTCCAAAAATAAAACCGGGGTTTGATAACACAAACCCCGGTCAGATCGAAAAATTATTTCTTTTATTTCTACCAGATTCTGATTCGTGCACTGTCGGCCTTGTACATTTTTTCACCCGGCTGCACATTGAATTGTGTATAGAAAGGATCAAAGTTCATGAGCGGGCCATTCACTCTCCAGATGGCCGGTGAATGAGAATCCACATTGATCAGCATCCTCGCCATTTCTGGTTTCATTTTTGAACGCCAGATCAAACCGAATGATAACATGAATCTTTGTTCGGGGGTAAGCCCGTTTATCCTGACTGAATCTCTTCCCTGTTTAGTCAGCTTGAATGCATCAAATGCAATGGCTAAACCCCCAATATCGGCAATGTTCTCACCATTGGTTGCTGCACCATTCACATGCAGGCTGTCTTCTACCGTAAAACTATTGTACAGATCTATCACTTTTTGTCCCAGCGCTTTGAATTTCTCATAATCTTCCGGCGCCCACCAGTTTTTAAGATTGCCGTCTTTATCATATTGTGCCCCCTGGTCATCGAAGCCATGAGTCATTTCATGCCCGATCACCATTCCGATACCTCCGTAGTTGATGGCATCGTCCGCATTCTCATAAAAGAATGGCGGCTGCAGAATGCCGGCGGGAAAAACAATTTCATTCATCGGCGGATTGTAATAAGCATTCACGGTGGCCGGTGTCATTCCCCATTCAGTACGGTCCACGGGCTTCCCGATCTTTGCTTTCTGAAAATTGAATTCATTTTCATTCAGCGCAATGATGTTATTAAAAAAGTCTGATGGATTAATATTCACCTGGCTGTAGTTCCTCCATTTATCGGGATAACCTATCTTTTTGGTAAAAGAGGCTAATTTCTCTTTGGCTTTGGACTTGGTGCTATCGCTCATCCAGTCGAGTTTGTTGATACGTGCCGCAAATGCCTTTTGCAGATTATCCACCAGCTCAAGCATTCTTTTTTTCGCAGTTTCAGAAAAATATTTTTTTACGTATAACTGTCCCAGCGCTTCCCCCAGTTGAATATCCGTTCTGTTTACCATTCTTTCCCATCTTGGTTTCGGGCTTTGCTGACCGGTCATCACTTTTGAAAAATCAAATTGTGCTTGTACAAAATCATTGCTGAGAGCGCCTGCAAAATTCCGGATAGTATGAAATGCCAGATATTTCTTCCAGGCATCCAATGGTGTTGACCGTAATAATTGATTTACTTTTTCAAAGAAGGCAGGCTGGCCTATATTAACACTATCCGTTTTGATATCCAGCTTTGATAAAAATGTTCCCAATGCCAATGCCGGCATTTTTTTGTCGGCATCAGCGATGAGTGTTTTATTATAGTTAGCCTCGGGGTCCCGGATCTCCACCCTGGTCTTATGTGAAGCAGCCAGTTGTTTTTCAAAATTGTAAATGGTCAATGCATCTTTGGCTGCGTTTGCTGAATCAGTTCCGGTAAGGCTTAACAACCTGGAAATATATGCGAGATATGCATCCGTGATTTTTCTGGAAGATGGATCGGTTCTGAAATAATAATCTCTGTCGGGCAGGCCAAGCCCTCCCTGGTAAAGATTCAAAATATTGTAACCGCTGTTTTTTTCATCGCTTCCTGGTAAAGCATAGAAAAGAAGCCAGGAGCCTTTCTGATATTGAACCGCAATAAACGACATTATATCTGCCGGGGATTTTATGTCGTTGATGGATCCCAGAAAAGGTTTCAGTGGTTCATAACCAAGTTTTTCAATAGTGACAGAATCCATTCCGGATTTATAGAAATCTCCAACCAACTGTTCAATACTCCCTTTTTTATGTTCGCTCTTTGATACATCTTCCAGAATTCCGTGCAGGTCATTCCTTGATTTAAGATTCAGGTCAAAGAAGCCTCCGGTGCTGGTTTCGGTTGCCGGTATCACCGCATGGGCGATCCATTTACCATTTACATAATCAAAGAAATCATCCCCTGGCTTTATTGAAGAATCCATTCCGGTTCTTTCGATGAATCCGGATGTCTGTTGATCGTGCCCGGAATTTTTACAACTGAAGACAAAAATGGCAGAAAATAATGCGACTGCAGTCAGTATTCGTTTCATTGCTAATGATTTCTGTAAATATAGGGAAATCAAAACAAGCTTTATACATTTTTCCATGAATGGCAATTCAAAGGTGGGCGCTTATTGGGAGTGGTAAGAATAAACGGATCACAAGAGTAAACTGCCGGATAAACTGATCTATCTAAAATATCAGTCATTGATACGTCATCATAATTTATCAATAGACTTTCGATAAAAGAAAATATTTTTCTCAATAACGATCAGAATCGCTTCTCTTATCAATTCAACAATCCGTTCCGGTTTAATCAATTGTTAATACAAAACAACGATTATTCTTATTTGTTCAATATCTGATATGAAACAAGATTTAAATAAAACAAATTTCACAGGCTGAAAAATTATTTTCTAAACCTGTAACCTTTCCCAACCCTGTGAACTCCATTACAGTGTCGTTCGGATTTTAAAAACTAAAATTAAAAATTAAATATTATGAAAGCATTTAAATCAATTACAGGATGGGCATCAGGCCTTTTGGCTTGTGCCGTATTATTAACATCAACAGCTTCCGCTCAGGAGACGCCTAAATTAACGGACCCGGAAATTGCTTCCGTTGCAGTAACTGCAAACCAGATAGACGTTAATTATGGTAAGCTTGCTCTTAAGAAAACAAAAAATGCAGAAGCAAGACAATTTGCCCAAACCATGATTAATGACCATGAAAACATCATCAAACAGGCCGTTGCTTTAGCGAAAAAACTGGGAGTCACACCGAAAACAAATTCAGTGACACAATCTTTGCTGAACGGTGAAAAAACAGAAACAGCCAAACTGAACAAATTAAGGGGTGAAGCTTTTGCCAAAGCTTACATTGACAACGAAGTAGCTTACCACGCTGCAGTGATCAACTCAGTAAAGACCCTGTTGATACCCGAAACTCAAAATGCAGAGTTGAAAGACCTGTTAGTTAAAGTATCACCTTTATTGGATCATCACCTTGAAATGGCAAAAATGGCGCAATCAAAAATTAAATAGGAGACCACAAAATGAAAAAAAGGATTTTAACAATAGCGGCTTTATCTATCTTAGGCATAGCTTTATCGATGATTAGTTGTAACTCAAATAAAAGTGATAACAATACTACTCAAAGTGATAATAACACGCAGCAAACGGGTTCAGGAAATTCTCTTAAAGTTGATACGGTTATTATCAGTGGTATGCAGTTTCAACCTGTACACCTCACTATCAACCGGGGCGATACGGTTATCTGGATCAACAATGATATAGTTACTCACAACGTAACCGATTCTCTGAATGCCTGGACTTCAGGAAACATTGACATGGGGAAATCGTGGAAATCGGCTCCTAAAGAGAGCTTCAATTACTTCTGCAGCATCCACCCTACAATGAAAGGATCCGTAACCGTGGTTAATAAGTAGAACAGAAACCTCCTTTTCATTTTGTTGTTCTTTGAAACTGTCCTCTTCAACCGATTGAGGACAGTTTTTTATGTAACTTGGCATCCAAATCCTTTTTAAGTTTACCATAGAAATCAAATGCCATGAGTGCAATGAACATACCCAAGGAGATCTCTGATCACGAAATCATCAGAAGAATACTGGCGGGAGAAACTGATCTTTATGCATCTATCATCAAGCGATATAACAGTTATTTGTTCAAAGTCGGGAAATTATATGGATACAATCACGAAGACACCGAAGACCTGATGCAGGAAACTTATGTTAGAGCCTATACACATTTAAAAGATTTTGAAGAAAGATCGTCATTCAAAACATGGATCGTTCAGATAATGCTTCATCAATGCTACCATAAAAAGCACAAATTAAGTTTTCAGAGAGAAAGACCAGATTCGGAGAACCTGGAAACCGATGCTGAAATGGCGCCGGTAAGAAAAGTGGCGGACGGTGTGAAGGCAGTGCAGGAACGTGAACTGAAAGAGATCATAGAGCAGGCTATTCTGGATCTGCCCGATGAATACCGCATGGTGTTTTCTTTGAGGGAGCTCATGGGCCTTTCTACTTCGGAAACAGCGCACATGCTGAACATCACTGAAGATAATGCCAAAGTTAGATTGAACCGTGCCAAAAAAATGCTTCAGGATAAGATCGGGGAATCTTATACCAGCTCAGAGCTTTTCGAATTCAACCTGATTTATTGCGACGGCATGGTGGACAGGGTGATGAAAGCCATCAAAGAACTGGGACAAACGTCTGCATAAAAAAATTATTTTCCCTTTACAGAATTTTACGGATTTATTACTTAATTGATTTCCGTTTAGAGGATCGAGTGGCTACTTTTGCCGCAACTTTTTTGTAAACGAATTGAAACAGAAACTGACTGAACATACCGATCGAAATCTCACAGAATTGAAAATCCCTGATTTTCTCCCGATAAAATTGAAATCGGAGGTGCGGATATGACCTGGTACAAAGTTCTTGTATTGGTACATGTTCTTTCCGCCATTTTAGGATTGGGTCCCGGGTTTGTAATGATCTACATAGTTACCAGGGCAAAAACAATGACCGAACTAAGGCATGCTTATCTAATCCGAAACAGGCTTCACATTTTCGTAATGGTCGGTGGAACTTTATTACTTCTCACCGGCCTTGCCATGGGATCCATCAACACTTACTTATTCCAGGCCAAATGGTATGTGACCAGCCTCACCCTTTTTCTGATCGCACTGGGTTTCGGGCCGGTCGTTCTCTCACCAAGATCCAGGCCGATCAAATCTTTGCTGAAACAACATACCGGTGACAACATACCGGATGAATATTACGGCCTTGCCAAAAAACTGTTTTTCTACGAACGGATCGAGAATGTCCTTTTCCTGATCATTATTTTTCTGATGGTATTAAAACCCTTTTGATTTTTATTTAGAGGATGCGGGAAACTGTCTTATAATTCACCAATAAGCAATGCTCCTCATTTGGAAGATGCCGGCGTTGTATGAAGATCTCTACATTTTCCTGAGAGAATTTGAACTAATCATACTTCCGGTTGTCCCTCACAAAAAGAATCAATAACTTCGCATGATCATTTAAAATAATTATTCCATCATCTTCTGATCTTTCATGAGCAAGCCCTTGATCATCTCCCTTCTGGACAATGATTTTTATAAATTCACCATGCAGAATGCAGTGGTTCATTTATTCCCTTATGCCCATGCCCGCTATGAATTCATCAACCGCGGAAATCATCTGTATCCTGAAGGCTTTGCCCTTGCATTACGCCAGGCGGTGGATGAAATGGCAGAACTGAAGCTCACTTCCGAAGAGAAAAGATACCTGCAGGAGAAATGCCCGTATCTCCCTCCCACCTATCTCGATTTCCTGAAAGGATTCCGTTATGATCCTTCTGAGGTGACGATCACCCAGAACGGAAATGAACTGTCCGTTTCCATTGAAGGACATTGGTACCGTACCATTTTATGGGAAGTACCCATCCTTTCGCTTATTTCAGAATTGTATTACAAGCTTACTGATACAAAGCGGCTGCCCGATGACGAAGTGAAACGGATCGTCAGGGATAAAATCGAGCATTATAAAAACACCGGCATCAAGATCGCAGAGTTTGGCACCAGAAGAAGGTTCTCTTATCCTGTGCACAAAATGGTAGTGGAAACCCTGAAAGAATATGGCGGCAGCAGTTTCACCGGCACCAGCAATGTTTCACTGGCCATGCAGTCGGGAGTAAAGCCGATAGGAACACACGCCCATGAATGGTTCATGTTCCATGCTGCCCGGTATGGATTCAAAATGTCCAATACGCTTGCATTGGAAAATTGGGTGGAAGTGTACCGTGGCGACCTGGGTATTGCCTTGTCTGACACGTACACCACTCCCGTATTCTTTGAAAGCTTTGACCGTAAGTTTTCAAAACTGTTTGACGGAGTACGTCATGACAGCGGAGACCCGATTGTCTTTGCTGATCAAACGATCAGGCATTACAAATCCCTGGGAATAGATCCGCTGAGCAAAACCATAATCTTTTCCGACGGATTGACTCCTGAAAAAGTGGACCGCATTGTTGCTTACTGCAAGGGAAAAGTGGGAATGTCATTCGGTATAGGCACCAATTTCACCAATGATGTCGGCGTATCGCCCATGAACATCGTGATCAAAATGACCGAAGCAAAACCGGAAGGTAAAAAATGGGCCTGCGTGGTAAAACTTTCTGACGATCCCGATAAGAATACCGGGAAGCCAGAAATGATCAGACTGGCAAAAACAGTTTTGGGAATTGATTGAATTTCCATCAATGAACAGCAATCTTTTTTATTGAACAAAAAAATTACCTGATGCCAATCGAATGACGTGTATCAGGTAACTGTTTCACTACACAAATTGTTGCAACGATAATTTTATGCCATGACGGTTTGAGGTTTCAGATGGGAAACATAGCTTCCTACTTCTGCACGCAGCCCGACAGCAAGCCTGTTCCATCCGTTAATAGCTACGATTGCAAAAGTCAATTCCATAATCTCTTTGGGTGAAAAATTCTTTTCAAGTTCCGCATAAACATTATCCGGAGCTCCGGTCTGCGAAACCAGAGTAAGAGCTTCCGTCCATGCAAGCGCTGCCCTTTCTTTCTTTGAATAAAAAGGTGCTTCCCTCCATGCTGCCAGCACATGAAGCCGCTGCGGATCTTCACCCAACGCCAGTGCATCTTTGGTATGCATATCCAGGCAGTGAGCACAACCATTGATCTGTGATGCCCTCGTCACCACCAGCATCAAAAGTTTTGGATCCAGTTTACTTTGATTGACCACTTTCTGCAAGTTGATCATCGCATCATAACCCTGAGGTAATGTTTTTCTTCCATCGAGTCTCATATAAAAATATTTTAGTTTTTAAATTTCTTATTACCAAACGTACAACACAGCCGGTCTTGTATTGTTCTCATTCAGCAGAGTTATTTATATGTTACTATCCTGCCCCAAACATCATTGGTGCCCCAGATGCCTTCACGGGTGCATTCCAGCTGAACTATCTGGCTGTGATCCACAAACAGGTTTACTTCAGGCCCATAATTTTTTATATACCATTTAAAAACCTTCGGATCGGCTGCTTCAAACATCACTTTTTCCAGCCCTATCGCATTGATGAATTTGGCAGGCACATCCACTCTCCAGGGATCGGCATTTTCCGTTACGCCTTCCGATTCCATCATGATCAGGTAAGCGCCTGCATCCACAAATCTTTTTGCCCTGCTGATGGCATATTCCACATCCTGAGTTCCTTCCTGTTTTAATTCAGAAGCTGATGTATCACCACCTGCACCGAACTGGATGCCTACTTCCGGTTTCGCTTTCAATCCTGCTTTCTGCACATCCTCAATCACTCTTTGCCAGTCAGAAGTTGGAATGGAAATAAATCCCGTGGAAATTTCAATAATATCAAATCCCATCTCCTTGCATTCTTTGATATATTTTTTCACAGAATCTTTTCCTTTGGTCAATACATATTCCATAAATCCACCGGTGGACACCAGCACTCCGTATTTATGTGCCAGTTCATTCATCTCTTTTATTTTCTGAGGATTCATGAATGTGAATGAACCTCCCGCAAATTTGATGCTGTCCACATAGTTGCCGGACATTTCCAATAAGTCTTTGAAATAACTCATTCCGAAATTGGAATAATAAGCAGCCCTGATCTCTGTCATGCCCACTTTACGTGGTTTGGCAGGGCGGTCATTGCGTTGCAACCATTCAAACGCAACCGGGTTGGTAATAAAATCATTTTTAGCCATAATATTTTGTTTTAAATATGAATCAATCTTTTTATTGTTCCTTTTTTATTTCCCACTCCACTCAGCACTTCCATCAGTTCACGCACACTGTGTTTCTCGATATTCTTTACCAGGTCAATGATCTTTTCCCTGGTCTTTTCATCAGTAAAAGGAGTTACCAATGAATTTAATTTAGCGATCACAGTTTCCCAGGAAGCCGGCCTTGTAACAAATCCTTCATAATCTTTCTTCTCAATGTGATATTGTTCGCCATTCTTCATATAAACCGTGATATCACAGGGCATTTCATTGGGGAACCGGTCTGAATATTCTTTCTTTTGATTCACTTCCACTTTCTGCAGAAGTTTTTGCACATCTTCTTTCACGATCCTTTCCGGCAGGTATTGTGCAGGTAAAACATTTCCATCGAGCAGCATTACCGATATCAGGTAAGGTAAGCTGTGATCAGCTTCTTCCTTGGTACTGATGTTTTTCTTCCCGCCTTCTTCTCCGCCACCGATAATATTGTATGCGACATCAAAAGTGTTCAGCACGATCTTCTCCACATCATTCACATCAAAAGGATGTCCTCTGTGTAATTCCTGAACCCCTTCCAGCGTTGCCTGCGAGTGAATCTCTGCATTGTATTTCTTAATGATCGTCTTAGTGACCCTTTCCAGGGCTTCCTTATCCCAGTTGATCTCAAACTTGCCGGCAATGGAATCTTTGAATCCTTTGTTTCCTTCAAAAACTTCTTCAGGCCCCGTGATGCCGTGTTGGGCAAGAAAAGCAGAGTGAGTGGATGTCCATCCCGTTGAAGGAAATGCCAGCCCTTTCCAATGAGAAAGGTTTCCCGTACGAGTCACCCGCAATGCATTGTAAGCCGTGCCTGCAATGGCAATGGCGTTGGCAATTTTATTCTCATCAAGTCCCAAAGCATAAGCAGCGCCTGCCGCAGCTCCGTAAGCACCCTGAACCGTATGGTCGAAACCTTTATCACGAACCGGGGCCTCATCGCTTAACCGGCATTGCACCTGGTAAGCGATGGCCAATGCCGTTAAAAGATCTTTACCTTTTTTATCTGCATATTCAGCAGCAGCCAGCATGCTTCCTATGTTATCCGAAGGATGACAGGTTTCCTTCTTCGCCAGGTAGCTGTCGTTAAAATCAAGATACCTTACCAGAGCAGAGTTGTAAAATGCTGCTCTGTCGGGAGCGGTACTGCCTCCTCCTATCATGGTGGCCAGCGGATTGCCGCCGAATTCTTTGATCTGTTCTTTTATCATTCTTACCGGCTCACCCTTCAATGCACCGATGGCACAGGCGATACCATCGAGCAAACGCAGCTTAAGCGCAGTGACTGCTGACTCTGAAAGACCGGCATAGCTGCGTGAGTGAACGAACTTTGCTAATTTTTGAACTTCTGTCATGGTGTTTTTTTTATAGGGCAAAGTTATCCTCCTAATCAGCCGGAGTCAATGTGGCAAAGGCGATAAGATATATGGGCAAAAGCGATTGATCTTTTATTGGGCGGGAAGGTTGTTGAGTATCTCCGAGCGGATCACTTTGGTGATGCGGTTCTTTTCAAATCCCCTGGGAGTGACCAATACAATTTTTCTGCTGATGACAGGATTCTCCAGCGGCCGTATCATCTTTAGCCTTCTTGCTCCCATGTATAGTGTGGACAATTGAGGCAATAAAGTTAATCCGCCATTGCGATCAATGATCTTACGGATGGTTTCAAACGAACCGCTTTGAATATGGATGTTGCGGATCTTGCGGGACAAATTGCTTTGATCATTTTTCTTAGATGATGGCCGGAGAAAATGTGCCTGCAGGTCTTCCTGGAGTATCAGGTCACCAAAAGGTATTTCATTCCATGAGACCACTTTTTGTCTGGACAAAGGATGATCCGATCCTACATACAGCACAAACTTTTCATCAAAAAGAACGTCTTCATAAAATCCTTCCTTATCAAACGGATGAATGGCAATGCCGCCGTCCAGTTCTTCATTTTCCAGGTGCAGGGCCATTTCCCTGATGCCGGTTTCCACGATCTCCACCTGCAGTTCGGGATATTTTTCAGAAAGCGGTTCGATGAATAAAGGAACAAGATAAGGAGCGATCATGGGCAGTATGCCCAGACGGAAAGTTCCCTTCGGTAAGTTTTTTTTTTCTCGGCGATGTCAACGAACCGCTTATGTTCCGATAAAATGACCTGCGCCTGCCTGATGAGGTCTTCGCCTTTCATGGTGGGGGTGACAGGAAAACGGGAACGGTCGAAGATCATGATGCCGAATTCTTTTTCCAGCCGTTGAATTTCCTTGCTTAAAGTAGATTGAGCAATGCCGCATTCATCGGCAGCCCTTGCAAAATTCCGGTAGCGGTCCACTGCCACGATATATTTCAGCTGGTTAAAATTCATGAAATGATTTGTTCCGGAGGTAAAGTTAAAAAATATCGCAGTTCGTTCCGTAACGGTTTCATCAAGTCAATATCTTCTTATGGTGAGAGCAACAAATCCTATATACAAGTCCTGGCACTAACCTGGGAGGGAAAAAAGACATGACTGTATAGCTGTATTGTCGCAATAAGCAGGAGTGTTGCATAAATGCAGTTAAGTTCTTGTAAATCAGGCAACCAATTTTTTTTATTCCGATTTTAAGGTTTCGTACATTGCGATAATACACGAGTTGGCAGCAAGCGTAGAGAACCGACACGACCACCAACATAATCAAAAACGACCAAGCAGACGGATTCAAACAAATCTTTTAGACGACTTTTATTCGGTTGACATTTTCGCTGTTCGTTGACACTAAACCGGACTTTGGCGTCACATAAGCCGACCCATAAAAAAAATTAAAACACCCCCACCGCACAAAAAAATAAAATTCTTTGCCTACCCGCATTGGCACATTTGGGTTTTGCCCCTACCCGCAACCATCCTACAGGCAAAACCCAAAAGAGCCAATTTTTTCCACCCACATTTAAAATATTATTGTAACTTTGGACAATTATTGACAAGTCAAATTTAAGTCCATTGAATACATTAGGTCAAATACTAAGAGAACACCGTGAATCAAAGGGTTTGCTACTTCGACAAGTGGCAGCAGCTATGGAAATGGACACGGCATTGTTAAGCAAGTTTGAACGGGACGAAAGAAAACCGAACAAAGAACAGGTGCTTACTTTTGCAAAGTATTACAATGTGAATGCTGACGAATTGCTTTTGGCTTGGTTAAGCGACAAAATAGCTGGAGAAGTTCAAAATGAAGACCTTGCTAAAGAGGCTTTGAAAGCTGCCGAAAAAAAAGTTGAACTTTTTAAAAGGAAGAAAAAATGAACGGAGAATCACTGAACATAATACAAGACAGATTAGAAAAACTGAAATCAGATTTTCCTGAAATTTTCACGGAAGGAAAAATTGACATTGAAAAGTTCAAAGCAACTTTTACTGACGACATTAATTTTAATAATGAACGCTATGTCCTCAATTGGGCAGGGAAAAGCGATGCTTTCAAAGTATTACAAATTCCAACAACGGTAACGCTGAAACCCCAACTGGATGAATCGGTAAACTTTGATACGACTGAGAACATATTTATTGAAGGCGAAAACCTTGAAGTGCTGAAAGTGTTGCAGAAAAGTTATTATGGAAAAGTAAAGTGCATCATTATAGACCCGCCTTACAATACGGGCAACGACAGCTTTATTTACCCCGACAGTTTTAAAGAAAACAAAGAAGAATATCAAAAACGCATTGGCGAAAAAGACGAAGAAGGCTACCTGATGAAAGAAGGTATGTTTCGCAAAAACAGCAAAGACAGCGGTCATTATCATAGCAACTGGCTGAGCATGATGTATCCCCGTTTGTTTTTGGCTAAAAACTTACTGCGTGAAGATGGTGTAATCTTCGTTCACATTGACGACAACGAAGTGCATAATCTGAGAATGATTATGAATGAAATTTTTGGAGAGGAAAACTTTATCGAATGCATTAACTGGAATAAACGAGTTCCCAAAAACGATAAAGGCATTGGTAGTATACATGAATATATTCTTGTTTTTGTTAAGGACAGTTCATTGAAACATGAATTTTTAATGGGCAAAGAAGGAATTGAGGAGATTGACGAATTGCTTTCCAAACTAAAAAAGAAAAAGACTTCTATTCCTGAAGCGGAAAATGAAATTCGCAAACTGTATAATAAAAAAGGATATGATAGAGGTATTACACTTTATAATTCTTTAGACAGCGATTATAGACTTTGGGGAAAAATTAATATGAGCTGGCCAAATGCAAATACATTTGGTCCGAGGTATGAGGTTAAACATCCAAAAACTGGTAATGCAGTGAAAATTCCTGATAGAGGTTGGAGATGGAAAGAAGAAAGTTTTAATGACGCTGCAAAAATTGTAGAGGGCAAATATCAAAGTATCGTAGAATTACATGATGGCTCGTTTGTATGTGGTCGTATTTGGTTTGACAAAGACGAAAACACTCAACCGAGTTCAATAAATTATTTAGATGAACTCGATAAGCTTTTATTGAGGTCTATCATTTCATTAAAGAGTGATGGAGGTATTGAAGTAGAAAAATTATTTGAGGGCAAGAGCTATTTTTCTTATCCTAAACCTACATCGTTGACTAAGTTGCTTATTAATTCAATAGAGAGCAAGCAAAATGACATTATACTTGACTTCTTTGCTGGTTCAGGAACAACCGCTCAAGCAGTATTAGAATTAAACCAAGAAGACGACAAACAAAGAAAATTTATTCTTGCTCAATTGCCTGAACCATGTGAGGAGAGCAGCGAAGCATTTAAAGCGGGATTTAAAACCATTTCAGATGTTTCCAAAGAACGAATAAGAAAAGTAATCAAGAGTATTGAACAAGAAAATGCCAAACATAAGCAGTTAGGTATTGATATAGGCACGAACTCAATTGGTTGGGCAACGACAGGGGGAAATGGAAGTAAAAATGACTTAGGTTTCAAGGCTTTCAAACTCTCTCCTTCCAATTTCAAAATTTGGAGAGGCAGTGAAATCAACGAAGAAAATTTAGTGCAGCAGTTAGGTGCCTTTACCAATCCTGTAAGAGAAGGCAGCGAAAAGGATAATATGCTGTATGAATTAATGCTTAAAGCTGGTTATTTATTGACCGACAAAGTAGAGAAGATAGAAAACTTTTACAGCATCAATAGCGCTGAACTGTTGATTGCTTTTGAAAGTATCAATCAGGCAACTGTTGACAAGATAATTGCCTTACAACCCAAAAAAGTAATTACCCTCGACATTCTTTTCAAAGACAACGACCAGTTGAAAACCAACACCGTGTTGCAAATGAAAGATGCAGGGATAGATTTTAAACCGATATAAGAACAAGCAAAATGGAAAACGAAACCAAAAACATATTTGAAAATGGAGCGACCTGGCTTCGGGGCGATTTCCATTTGCATACAAAAGCTGATAAAGAATTTGATTACAAAGGCAATGAAAATGATTTTTGCCGATTGTATGTCGAGCAACTTAAATTACAAAACATAAATGTTGGTCTGATAACCAATCATAATAAGTTTGACAAAAATGAGTTTGTTGCTTTAAGAAAAAAAGCACTTAAAGAAGGCATTGGCTTGTTCGCGGGAATTGAATTTTCACTGAAAGAAGGCATTCACATTCTAATAGCGTTTGATGATAAATGGTATCAAGGTGAAACGGACAACATTAGCAAATTTCTGGAAAATGCTTTTTATGGCATCCTCAATTATGATAAACCTAACTATCCAAATTCTAATTTCAACCTGAAAGAAACTGTTGAAGCACTTGATAAAATCGGACACGACTACTTCATTATTTTGGCTCATGTTGATGATACGAATGGTTTATTTACAGAATTAAGAGGAAGAACACAGGAGGATTTTGTAAGACAGGAAGCATTCAGTAAAGTTTTGGCTGTTCAGAAAAGTGCCAATCTTGAAAACTATAACAAGCTATGCCAGTGGTTAAATAGAAAAAGTAAAATTGCTTGTGTTGAAGGCTCTGACAATGCTCATGGCGGTATTGATGCTATAGGGAAAGGCAAAATTACTTACTTAAAAATCGGTGACTTTAATTTTGAGGCTTTAACCTATGCTTTGTCTGACAGCGAATACAGAGTTAAGCCTAAGGAGAAGCCTGAAACAAAAAACTCGTTCATCAAATCCATAGCATTTGAGGGAGGGTTGTTAGATGAAACTAAAATTGACTTTTCACCTGAACTTAATAATTTGATTGGTATCAGAGGAAGCGGAAAATCTTCTGTGCTTGAAATATTGCGATATACTTTAGGGATTCCTCTTTCTCCCATAGCCGTTGACCCAAAATATAAAGAGGGTTTGATTGAAAATGTATTAAGAAGTGGAGGTAAGTCAATCGTTACGGTCGTAAACAGGCACAAAGAAGAATATAGGATAGAAAAAATATATGGGCAGAAAGAGGACATTTATAAAGAAGGAATTCTGCAAACAGGAATTTCTATTGATGCAATTTTCGATTATCCTGTTTATTTCGGTCAAAAAGACTTGTCTAACAAAGATGCTGACTTTGAAGCAGATTTGATTCAGCGTTTAATTGGAACTCGTTTAAAAGGAGTTCAAAATAAAATTGAACAAAAGAAAAGAGAGGTAGAAAATATTATCTCAGAAATCAAAAAACTCAGAAACTTAAAGGAGCTGAAAAAAGAAACGGATACACTTATTCAAAATGCTAAACATCAGCTTGAATTCTTTAAGAAGAAAGGTGTTGAAGAAAAGCTAAAGCAACAAACTTTATTTGATTCAGATATTTCCAAAATATCTCAAAACGATTCATCAATCAGAAGTTATCTGCATGAGTTAGCTTCTATAATTTCAAATCATGAATATTTCTTTCAGCAGGAAATTTCTGGCTCTGAAGTAAACAGAGAACTTTTTGAGGAAGCAAAATCTTTGATGGTCGAACTGAAAACTGAATTTGAAAAGTTAAAAGCCATTCAGAAAAATTCGACTCAAATTCAATTAAAGTTCAAGGAAGTAATCTCAAAAATCAATGCCAAGAAAGAAGGTTTGAAGGAGGAGTTTGCCAAGATTAAGAGAGAAATTAATACTGATACTATTAACCCAGATAATTTCCTGAATCTAAACAGACAAATTGAAACTGCACAATTAAAACTAAAGGAGATTGAAAAGTATGAAAAGAAAAGAAGCGAATTACAAGCAAATTTGTTAGAGCGACTTACAGAACTAGACAACCTTTGGCTTGAAGAATATAAACTTCTCAAAACAGAAGTTGACAGAATCAATGAAGCAGAAAGCAAACTGTTTATTGATGTGCTATTCAAAGACAGGCGAGATAAGTTCATTGATAAAATGAAACAAATTTTTAGCGGTTCAGGTATTCGTGGAACAGCGTATCAGGAAATAGAATCTACTTATAAAGACTTCATTCAGATTTACCGAGACAGTAGCAAATTGGATAACATCCTGAATGAAAATCAAGTTGTGGATTTCAAAAGAAGGTTTTCTGAAAATCTTGAAGACTTGCTCACATTTAAGGTTGAGAATAAAATCATTATCCAATATAACGGGAAATCTTTGGATAAACATTCTCTAGGGCAGAGAGCATCTGCATTAATTCTATTCCTGTTGGCTCAAAAGGAAAATGATGTATTGATTATTGACCAGCCCGAAGATGATTTGGATAATCAGACCATTTATGATGAAGTAATAAAGGAGTTAAAGAAGATAAAGGGGAATATGCAATTCATCTTTGCTACGCACAATGCTAACATCCCTGTGCTTGGTGATAGTGAAAAAGTAGTTTCTTGTAGCTATGATGAAAAGAAAATCACTGTGCATTCCGGCACGATTGATAATCACCAAACACAACGGTATATAGTTGACATAATGGAAGGCGGAGACGAAGCATTTAACCGCAGGAAAAACATTTACAGCATTTGGAACATTGAAAAAATAAAGTCAAAATGAACGCAATAGAACTACTGGACATAATCAGCACAGGAGAAACAAGCAAGGTGCAGTTTAAGGAAGAACTTCCTCATCGTGATAGCGTAGCACAAGAGATTGTTGCAATGTCAAATTCTTTAGGCGGAGTTATTCTTATTGGTGTTAAGAATGTGACAGGAGAAATTACTGGATTAACATCGGAACAAATTGAAGAATATGACAGGGTCATTTCGCAAGTGGCAGACAATTTAAAACCACCAGTTTATTTAGCCACAGAAGTTATTAGAATAGAACAAGAAGGGTCATATCGCAATGTATTGATTGTTCACATCCAAGAAGGCATTAATAAACCTTATAAAACAGCTAAAGGCGAAATTTATGTTAAACAAGGCTCAAATAAACGCCTCTTAACCGACAATGCTGAAATTATGAGACTGTTTCAGCATAGCGGCAATTTACTTGCGGATGAGATGGAAGTGCATGGAACTTCTATTGATGATATTGATGAAAAAATATTTTCAGAATATTTCAAGAAAGAGTTTGGGAAAACTTATGAAGAAAGAGGACTTTCATACGAGCAAGCTCTAAGAGCAAAAAGAGTACTGCGTAATAATCAATTGACACTTGCTGGTCTACTATTTTTTGGCAAAGACCCACAAGCTGTTAAACCAGCATTCACTATAAAGGCGGTTTCTTTTTTCGGGAATGACATAGAAGCCAAAGACTATAAGAGTAAACCGAGTGACTTCACAGGCACAATTCCTGAGTTGTTTAATCACGGTATTTCGTTCCTTAAAGAGAACTTGGCTTTTTTACAATCTGGAGAGAGTTTTAATTCCAAAGGTCAATTAGAGGTATCTCCAATAGCACTTGAAGAGTTATTACAAAACGCTTTAGTTCACAGAGACTATTTCAAGAACTCGCCAATCAGATTGCTGATTTTTGATAATCGAATTGAAATAATCAGCCCAGGGAAGCTTCCAAATAGCTTGACCGTTGATGATATAAAATTTGGAAACCCTGTAATCAGGAATAATCAGTTGGTAGCTTTTAGCACGCATACCTTACCATTCAGCGGATTGGGTTCAGGCGTTAAAAGAGCATTAGCAGAACAACCGAATATTGAATTAATTAACGACACAGAGGGCGAACAATTCAAAGTTATTATTCCAAGACCTGAAAAGAAATGAAACTCCACTTCGATAGCAATCAGGAATATCAGTTAGATGCTATAAAAGCTATAACCGACATATTTGAAGGGCAACCTTTGAGTGGAGGTGATTTTGAGTTTTCGGTTTCTTCTGCCGGGGCATTGATTTCTGAAAATGGTTTAGGCAATCGTTTAACACTTTCAGAAGAACAAATTCTTGAAAATATAAAATCCATTCAACAACGCAACGAGATAAAAGACAAAGTTTCTGACATGCAGGGAATGAACTTTTCCGTGGAAATGGAAACAGGCACAGGGAAGACATACGTTTATCTGCGAACCATTTATGAACTCAACAAACTTTATGGTTTTAAAAAGTTTGTGATTGTTGTTCCATCTATTGCTATTCGTGAAGGTGTTTTAAAAAACTTGCAAATCACGAATGAGCATTTTCAGTCTCTTTACGACAAAGCAGCAATCAATTTTGATATTTACGACAGTAAAAAAGTTTCCCATCTTAGGGGCTTTGCTTCTGCTAACACCATTCAAATTTTGATTCTCAATATTGATGCCTTTGCAAAAGACGAGAATATCATCAATAAACCGAATGATAAACTAACAGGTAAAAAGCCAATTGAATTTATTCAAAGCACCCGACCCATTGTGATTGTGGATGAACCACAAAACATGGAAACGGAAATTCGCAAAAAAGCCATTGAAAATCTTAATCCCCTTTGCACACTTCGTTATTCCGCTACACATACTAATCTTTATAACCTGATGTATTCGCTTAATCCCGTTAAGGCATACGATTTAGGTTTGGTAAAGCAGATTGAGGTGGACTCTGTAGTGAGTGAGAATGCCATGAATGATGCTTTTGTTCAGGTCGAAAAAATTCAACCAAGCGGTAAAAATAAAATTATTGCGAAGTTGAAAATTGATGTGAATACCGCAAAAGGAGTGGTAAGGAAATCGGTAACAGTTGACCGTGATAAATACGACTTATACAAACTTTCAGGTGAACGGGATATTTATCAGGATTTAAAAGTGACCGAAATTGATTTAAGCAATCAGGTTGTTTCCTTATCCAACGGACAAATGCTGACAGTTGGAGAAACACAAGGTGGTTTAAACGATGAAGTGCTTCGCTACATGGTTCAAAAAACAGTAGAAGAACATTTAAAGAAAGAGAAATTTTACAAACCCAAAGGCATAAAGGTTTTGACTTTGTTTTTTATTGACAAAGTGAAAAATTATCGTGATTATGATTCAAGTGGAAATCCGTTGAAAGGTAAGTTTGCAGAATGGTTTGAAGAAATATATCAAAATGAAATTCGTAAAACTGCATTTGCAGGTTTAATTCCTTACTCCGTAGATGAAATTCATAACGGATATTTTTCACAGGATAATAAAGGGAGAATAAAGGACACAGGCGGTGAAACTCAGGCTGATGATGATACTTACAAACTCATCATGCAGGATAAAGAAAAATTGCTTGACATCAATACGCCTTTACGCTTCATATTCAGTCATTCTGCACTTCGTGAAGGTTGGGACAACCCAAACGTATTTCAAATTTGCACTTTAAATGAAACAAAGTCAGAAATCAAAAAGCGACAAGAAATCGGAAGGGGTTTACGATTGTGTGTTAACCAAGAAGGGCAAAGAATACATGACCAAAACACCAACAAACTAACAGTTATTGCAAATGAAAGGTATGAAGACTTTGCAAAAGCATTACAAAAAGAAATAGAGGATGATTGCGGAGTAAAGTTTGAAAATAGGATTAAGAATAAAGCAGAACGTAAAAAAGTAAATTATAGAAAAGGATTTGAAGCCGACCCGAAATTTTTACAGATATGGGAGAAGATAAAGTATAAAACAAAATATAGTGTTTCTTACCAAACACCCGACCTGATTGCACTTGCAGGCAAAGCGCTTAAAGACATGCCGGAAACTATTAAGCCGACTGTAAGTAGCACAAAACAAAAAGTTCTGATAACTGATGAAGGTGTTTCTGGGCAGCTTTTAAGCGACAGTGCTTTGAATGATTATGGAAGTAGTATCGAAATTCCAGACTTACTCACCTACATACAAAGTAAGACTGAGTTAACAAGGGATACAATCCTTCAAATTTTGAAAAAGTCAGGAAGAATTAGCGAAGTGCTTATCAATCCGCAAATGTTTATGGACAATACAACAAATGCAATAAAGAGCGTTTTGTATGACCTTATGATTGACGGCATTAAATACGAAAGTATAGGCAGCAAAATGTATGAAATGACTTTGTTTGACGATGCGGATTTTGAAATCTATCTTGACAATTTCACGCATTCAGTAACAGACCCCAATAAGACCATTTATGAAAACTTTATTCCGCTTGACAGTGGCGTAGAAAATCAATTTGCTAAAGACTGCGAAACAAGTGAGAATATTGAATTTTATTTTAAACTACCAAACTGGTTTAAAATACCGACACCAATAGGGAACTATAATCCTGACTGGGCAGTGGTTTTTAAAGGTGAAAGGAAAATATACTTTGTTGCGGAAACTAAGAGTGAAGGACAGGAACTTTTAAAAAGTGAAAAACAGAAAATCAAATGTGGTAAAGAACACTTTAAAGAATTTACAGAAGTGGTTTATAAGCAAGTTTCATCTGTCAAAGACCTTACAACATGACCCACGCACAAAAACACACACATTTACAAACCGCTCCAACCCCACCCGCAGACCAAAGTTTGCAAAAGAGTGTGTTTTTACCGACCAAAAGAGAATTTTATTTTTTTCTCCTTCCCTTCGGTGTTTTAATTTTTTTGCAACGCACGACCGACACATAAATAACTTTTCTTCCCATCTGAGTGACCAAACTTACAGCTTCCCAGCCGAAGTCTCACCGCCCGGGCCTTGTGGAAGGCGTGGACCCGGCGTCGTTCTGTAAAGGTTTCGTCAAATTAATATCCGCCAGTTCGCAATAATTCAACACCGGATAAATTCCCTGTTCACCTGTTGCGTAAAACTTTGCTGAACTGTGTATATAATCCTCCGGTGCCGGTGCAAGATTCCATTTCCCTCTACAGGGGTTCTGATGAATGTAACTCAGCTTCTGTTGCATGTAGCTGTTGGTTCGGCATTCTATCCAGTCAAATTAATCTTCCCATATCTCGTGGCGTTTCCCTCTTTCCCTATCCTTCGCCTTCACGGATATTTCCAATTGGTGTAATAATTTTACCTCCTTTTGTTACTTCACTCTATTAATAATTTCATAAGCAATGAACCGCTTGCCGTTGCCTATGATCGTATTGATGGATTGTCCGGTATTACTGAATGCAATTAATGCATGAATATGATTGGGCATAATTACATATCCGGCTATATAATGTCCTTTGATTTTCAAGTGATCAAACCAATTGCAGACCAAATCGTAACCGCCTGTCAGTTCGGTTAAAGGTTTCCACTGATGACAAGTAAACGTGATGAAGTAAACCCCGTCAGGTTCCGTTATCTTTCGTTTTACAGGCATGTTCTAATTTACAACTTCTTTCTTTCTCAGATAATACGGCGAGTGCCACTAACCCAACGCACAAGACCATCTGACACTCGCCTGCGAAGGAAATGACTAACCGCAGAAAAAGGAAAGCCCGAACCGCTAACAGCCAGTTTTGCGTCAGTCGGGTCAAACGTCTTCGTTCGACTCCTTTTCGTAGATTTGAGTTTTGTCGCTCGCCCGAGATTTTTCATTGAAAAATCTTGCCCGAACGCAAAACTGGTCAGACGTTGTGCGTCAGCATAGACTGTCTATTGATTCAGAAGGCTGCGAAGAACGGGAATCATGTTTTGCGAAGTTTGTTATAGATTTAATGGAAACATATAAACAGGATACCACTAATGAGCTACGTTGAAAATGTAAAAAAAAGTATCAGAAAGCATAAGAGCAAATTTGTTATTTGGCTGAGCATTGGTATTTTATTGATCATGTATTCCCTTGGCAGAATATGGGCTGATGAGCCACTCTTTAGCAGACATACTCGTGATTTACCTCCTCCTAATAATACCGGAGGAGCTTACTATGCTGCTTTGAAAGCGGACGATAATAGAACTCCTCATTTTATTCTTATCGGCATTGGTGTCTTTTTTTTATTCGTAGCCATATACCATATTATTTTAGCTTTAAAATTTAAAGGCCTGCTAAAAAAACGATAGACGAAGACGGTTTACACAATTACGAAACCGAAAAAGGTGTTATTTAATTACCAATCGAACTTGATGGCATGACACGATGTTCTGTTAAGTTAGCCTACTTCAATGAAAGCAACAGCGAAGTGGTAAAAAACAAGCTTTAGAAGACTTCAGCCTTGGCGGATGTTCGAAAAACTAACACGCCGTGGTCGGTGTTTTCTTCCACCTACCACATGAACCAAGGACCATCTCACTAACTTAGAAGACGGCCAATATTATTACGAGTATCCTCAGTTTTTTGAATAGTATTTCAATCGCCGGTATTTTACAAAATCATAATAAATTCCTTCTGATCGCTTCCTTTTGAAGTTTATGTGTTATATTTTTATATATGAATTCGTACGACCCGAAAGCTGTTAACCGGAAAAAGGAATGCAAGCATGATCTGCGAGGAAACAATGCTTGCTATCGCCGGCGCATTGACGGCAGGCCAGAATGAAAGATAAGCACTGAATCGCTAAACCGTTTTTTCGCATTTATTAATTGAGCTCAGAAACCCTTTAAATTCTAAATAAATGAAAACCAGGAAAACAAAAAAGATAGTTACTTTATTAGCAGGAATGCTACTGATCACCTTTGCAGGCTATTCACAACAGGCTTTTATTAAATTTAAAAATATGGAGGGTAAATTCGGTTATATGACATCAACCGGCAAAGAAGTAGTGGCACCCGTTTATGAAGAAATAAATGATCTTGATGTTACTGGTACAGATGAAAGCATTGTTTTGGCAAAACTAAACGGGAAATGGGGTTATATTGATTTAACAGGAAAAAACAAGGTGGGCTTTAAGTATGATAATTATTTGAAAGTCTCTTACCCGGAGCAATATGTTGCCCACGTTGGTCCAAATGGATTAATGATCAAAGTAAAGGATAAAAAATATGGATTGTTTGATAAAAACGGTACAAATATCATTCCCTATAAATTTGATGAATTACGTTTTGAAAACAATCATATTTATGCAGTAAATGCGGATAAGAGAGGATTATTAGACTTTTCGGGAAAAGTATTGGTACCCGTAAAATATGATATGTTAGATGACGGAGATGCCAAAACATCTGAAATTGCCATAGTCGGGTTAAACGATACAAAAAAGATTTTCAATATAAAGTTGGGTAAAGAGTTTGATTTGACCGAAAGTGATGAAGCGGAAATTAAAGGAGACCTGGTTAAGATTGAATCAGGTGGTCAATATGGTGTGGTCAATGGCAATGGTAAAATAGTTGTGCCTGTAAAATACAATGAGATAGCAATTCTGGAAAAAGGATATATTAAGATCTTTTCGGGTGATTACGAGGGATATTTTGGCCTTTTGGATAAATCGGGGAAAGTTATAATTCCTCAAAAGTATGATCGTATGGGAGAAATCTCCGATGGTATGATCAGTGTTGGAAAAATATCGTCCAAACCATCGAATGATGAATTTTCACAGAGGTATGACTATGGTTATTACAATGTTTCAGGCAAACCGGTAATTCCCTTAAAATATGATAATACACATTCTTTTCATGAAAACCTTGCCGGAGTTAAACTGGGCGGCAAATGGGTATTTATAGATAAAACAGGAAAAACAGTTATCAAAACCGATTATGATGACATTTCTGATTTTGAAGGAGGTTCAGCTATTGTAGAAAAAGACGGGAAATATGCTCTTATTAATAAATCAGGAAAAAGAATTACTGACTTTTACGATGTAATAGAAGACAAAGTGAATAGCGGATTAAGAAAAGTACAGCAAGGAGGGGATTGGGGATATATTAATACTAAAGGAGAAGTTGTTGTTCCAATAAAATTTGAAAGCCTGGATTATTTCCATGAATCAGGCGGAGGAGTTACACATGCACGCATAAATGGAAAAAATATCTTTATTGATATGAAAGGAAATCGGGTGAATCAGAATGCTTACTGGTAATTTTTTACATAAAAAAAAGACAAGAAATGAAAAAGATCGCACTTGCAGTTTCTATAATGCTGGTTGTTGTATCGGTGTCTGCTCAAAACGGAAAGGCCGAATATGATAAAGGAAAAGCTGCCAAAGACTGGACAGAAGCTTTCAATTATTTCAAACAATCGGCTGAAAAAGGTTATCCCAAAGGAATGATGGAATATGCTTTGAAACTGACGCAGGGAGAAGAGAAAAACTATGATGGGGCCATGAACTGGTTCCGCAAAGCGGCAGACCTTGGCGATGATTCATCTATGGTATATATCGGATTATTATACAGCAATGGCTTAGGAGTAAAACAAAATGCTGCCGAGGCTGTGAAATGGTATCAGAAAGCTGCCGGTAAAGAAAACATATTTGGCCTGATGAATTTAGGCTCCAGATACGAATCGGGCGAAGGAATTACAAAGGATGAGGCCAAAGCTTTGGCATGTTATAAAAAAGCAGCCGAAAAAGACGATTCCCAGGCTATGTATTATGTGGGTGATATGTACCTGGAGGGCAAGGGAGTGGATAAGAATACAGACACGGGGCTCCAATGGTATAAAAAGGCAACCGATGCCGGGAATGCTACAGCTATGTACAATCTCGGGGTTTATTATTACTACGGACAGGCCGGATTGCCAGTCAACAAGGCTCTGTCCAAAGAGTGGTTTGGCAAGTCTGCCAAAGCAGGCAACAAAAAATCTGAAGCAGCACTAAAACAACTGGACTTCAAATAAAATTATAGACCCGTACATGTCTTCGTTCAAAGGTTTGAGCGAGAGTAACGAGTCAAGGGCGGAGATTTTTCATTGAAAGCCGTGTCCCTCCGGGGACATAACATTGTAAAAAGTAAATTATAGATTGGTAAATCGGATTGTACTAATAACATATAAGGCTTAAACGAAGCGCCGCCCGGTTCTCTTCGTTTGCTGTTAGGTTTATTTGGCGGCGTTCAGATTTAAGCCTTTGCCTGAGTTTATTGAGGGATTGAATGAAGCGATTGCTGTAATTATATAGGGTTTCAATGCAGCTGTCGGTTGAAGCGTACAGCAAAAGATACCCGGTTTTTCTTTTTTATTTTTTTTTCCCGGCCGAAATCTCACTACTAACCTTGTGTGATGCTTGTACCCAGCTTCGTTCTTTAACGGTTTCATCAAACCAATATCTTCTTTTATCCCGGGAAGTAAGGTTAAAAAATATCCTAATTCATAAATCCGGATACCTTCTGTTTTTCCTTTTGCCATAAATCTCTGTGGAAGGATCATTTCAAAAGGATGGAGCAAAGCCCTAATTTTGCAGTTAATTAAAAAACGAATATATGGCACAAAGGACCAGACAGCAGGTTCTTGATTATCTGAACCGGGCAGAAGTGGCAGCAGTAGGCACCTCCAACATGGGAACACCCCGTCAGAGGATGATGCACTTTGGCGTTGATGAAAATTTCAACGTTTATGTAAGCAGCCTGAAGGGAGATCCCAAGATCATTCAATGGAGCAATATTCCCGAAACCGCCATGCTGATCCACCAGGGCCCCACGTTCATGGAAATGGAAGAATGTGAGATCATCGGCAGGGCCGAAATCATCCGCAACAAAGAAGACCGTGAAAAAGCGCTGGACATCATGAAACTTCGCTCCCCTATTGTGGCCAATTTTTTTAAGATCAATGCCACCGACCGCCTGGAATTCATCCGCGTGAAACCGTACCTGGTTAAATACCGTTTTGTCCCGGAGATATTACAGGGAGAAGCGCCGACGATCTTTGAATTTCATGAGAACAGAAATGCCTATAGCCTTTGGGACGATCTGAAGTCAAAGATCAGAGCCTGGAAAGAAGCGGTAAGGCCTTTATCATTGACGGCATCCCTTATACCTCTTTTGCTGGGCGGCGTCATAGCATACTTTGCGACCGGCGCTTTCAACTGGACATTATTCATCCTGACCCTGTTAGGCGGAGTGATGATACAGGCAGGCACCAATATGATCAACGACTGGAAAGATGCCGCCCGTGATAATGAGAATGTGGAAGGCATCCGTCCTTTTACCGGAGGATCCAGGATGATACAACTCGGATTGATATCCCGTGCCGATATGGGATTCTTCGGCATCACCTTAAGCATCATCGCAGCGCTGATCGGAATATTTTTGGTGTTCAAAAGCGGCTGGGGACTGATCCCATTGATCGCCTACGGAATGCTGGCCGGAGTTTTTTACACCAATGATGAAAAAGGAAAATTCTCGTTTATCAATATTGCGCCGGGAGTTGCCGAATTCCTGATCGCAACCACTTACGGGGTGCTGATGACGCTGGGTGCATTTTATGTTCAGACAGGATATTTTTCATTGCAGGCATTCCTGATCTCTTTGCCTGTTGCCTTGCTGATCACAAATGTTTTGCTCATCAATCAATTCCAGGATGCCAAGTCGGATGAGAAGTCAAAAAAGAATACGCTGGTGGTGAGATGGGGAAAACTGAAAGCAAAGAATGTGCTGATCACTCTTTTTGTAGCAGCTTATTCCATCATTGCCGTATTGCCGTTGACCGGTTATGCACCTTATTCATTATATTTTACATTTCTTTCCCTGCCCTTTGCCGTGCAGGCGATCCGTTATACACAAAATAATTATTCGAAAACTTCCATTGACCTGATCTCGGGAAATGCTCACACGGCCATCGCCCATTTGTTTACCGGATTACTTCTGGTGTTTGCATTTCTCATTGCCAGCAAGGAGATCACTATGTCACTGGTATTTCTTGCAGCATCGCTGCTGCTGGTGGCCTGGGTGTGGAATTATATTGAGCACAAGAGAAAGGACATGGAACAATTCAGAATGGCGATAAAAAAATAAGAACATGCTTTGCATTTATCATGAATCTACGGACCCTTATTTCAACATTGCGACCGACGAATACATTTTAAAATACCTGAAAGAAGATTGTTTCATGCTCTGGCGGAATGACAATGCGATCATCGTCGGCAGCTTTCAGAATACCCTTGCAGAGATCAATTACGAATATGTAAAAGCTCACAATATCGCGGTAGTGCGCAGGCTCTCCGGCGGAGGAGCCGTGTATCATGACCTGGGTAATTTGAATTTTTCTTTTACGAAGGCAGGCTCCGATTCAAACCTCACTGACTTCCGGAAATTCACTCAACCCATTATTGACGTGATTCAGGAGCTGGGAGCCGATGCCCGTTTTGAAGGAAAGAACGACCTGATGATAGATGGAAGGAAGATCGCAGGAAATGCAGCCCATATTTACAGGAACAAGATCCTGCACCACGGCTGCCTTTTGTTTTCCTCAGAAATGAGAAATGTGAGCGAGGCACTCAGGATAAACCCGGTGAAATACACAGACAAGGCGGTGAAATCGGTTCCTAAAAGAGTTACCAATATTTCGGAACATATCAAGAGGCCCATCTCGATTGAAGAATTCACCAAAAAGCTGATGAATCATGTGCTGGCCATTTATCCGGACAGCAGGCTTTATCAATTTACCGAAGAAGATAAAAAGATCATTAAGCAACTGCGGGATGAAAAATACATCACGCATGAATGGAATTTCGGAAAATCGCCGGATTATAATTTCAAAAAAGCGATTCGTACCAAAGGCGGTTTGCTGGATATGAACCTTGATGTGAAAAAAGGAGTGATCGAAAAAGCAAAGATCTTTGGTGATTTCTTCTCCGAAAAAGGGATCACAGTCGTCGAAAACGCATTGGTAAATGTGGAACATGAAGAAACTGCCATCAGAGATGTATTGTCCAGGTTCCCTATCGAAAAGCATTTCAGCAATATTGATATCAATGAATTGGTAGAATCCATGTTCTGACGCCTCTGATCCGATTTCCAACAAATAATAATTTTTTACGAATATTCCCGGTGTTTCAGAAGAGTTAAAGCCATCCACAGTGACGGAGCGCAAAGAAAAACTTTGGAACAGGAATTTCATCAACGCCTGTATTGCCAATTTTCTGATCGCCTGTTCTTTTTACCTGCTGATGCCCACCATTCCGATCTATCTGTCGGAGCAGCTTAATGTGCCCAAGTCACAGATCGGGATAGCCCTTTCATCCTATGTGCTGGCACTCTTGTTCATGAGGCCTTTCAGCGGCTATCTCGTGGATGTCTATTCAAGAAAGCCTTTATTCCTTTTAGGTATTTCTTTGTTCGTCATCACCTTTACAGGATATTATTTTGCCACCACCGTTTTGTTCTTTGTGGTACTCAGATTCATTCACGGAATATTCTGGGGGCTGTCCACCGTTTCTGCGAATACAGTAGCCATTGATATCATTCCTTCCTCAAGGCGTGCAGAAGGGATCGGTTTTTTCGGAGTCACCATGAACATCGCAATGGCCGTTGCTCCTTTTATCGCCGTCAAGATCTATGATGCTTATGGTTTTCATTTCCTGGCTACTTCGGCGCTGATCATGGGGGCATTTGCAGTAACAGCAGTCAGCTTTATCAAAGTGCCGGGAAGAAAAAAGCTGGAAAAGATCCCTCCTGTATCCCTTGACCGTTTTATCCTGATCAAAGGAATTCCGATCTTCATCAATCAGTTATTCCTTTCATTCGGATGGGGCACACTGGTGGCCTTTGCTGTCTTGTACGGAAAACAGATCAGCATATCCAACGCCGGAATATTTTTTCTTTTCCTGGCATCGGGCATTGTTCTTTCCAGGGTGAATTCAGGAAGGCTGGTGGACCGCGGCTACCTGCATGCCGTGATGATGACCGCCATCTCTGCAATATGCGCCGGCTACATCAGCTTTGCATTGTTTCATAACATTTATGCCTACAGCATTTCGGCTTTTATACTGGGTATCGGCTTCGGCACTCTTTTTCCTGCATTGCAAACTATTTACAACAATATGGCTCCTGCATCCAAAAGAGGAACTGCCAATTCAACTTACCTCATGGGCTTTGATTTCGGCATAGGCATCGGAATGCTTCTCGGGGCTTATCTTATTGATCATTTCGGCTTTGCCAATCTTTACATTTTCACTGCAGCCCTCAGCTTTATAGCTCTTTTCATTTACTGGTTCAATTCGAGGAAGGTTTATGAAAAATATAAACTGAAGCAGTTACGGAAAGAGAAATAAGCGGTTTCCAATTTTAATGAAAAGAAGGAATATGTTTATGAGAAGAAAACCGGGCTGATTTTGAACTATTTCCTGCTTAAAATTGTTTAGCAGAATAAGACAAAGAGATGGAAGATAAAAAAGTTGTATATATCACAGGCGGCAGCAAAGGAATCGGAAAAGGCATTGCTCAGTATCTTTTGAACAAAGGATACCGGGTGGCGATCAGCAGCCGCAACCTGGAGGAGATAAAAAGGGCTGCTTCGAATCTGAAAGGTGATGCTTCCGATATATTGGCTATCCGTTCGGATGTGCGTGACCCTGCTGATGAAAAGAATGCTGTTAAATCCATCATGGAAAAATGGAACAGGCTGGATGTGCTGGTGGCCAATGCCGGCGTCGGATTGTTTGCTCCCATCGAAGATATAAGCACGGAGCAGTGGAAGAATGTGATTGATACAAATCTGACCGGTGTTTTCAACAGTGTGAAAGCTTCTCTGGATGCCATTAAAAAAGCAAAAGGTTATATCATCACCATTGCCAGTCTTGCCGGTACCAACTTTTTTGAAAAAGGCACTGCTTACAACGCAAGTAAATTTGCAGTGGTGGGTTTCACTCAGGCATTGATGCTCGACCTTCGTCATCATGATGTAAAAGTGACCACCATCATGCCGGGATCGGTAAGCAGCCATTTTGATGGCCGCATTCCTTCCGCAGAAGATGCCTGGAAGCTGCAACCGGAAGATATAGGCGAGATCGTGTATGATCTTTTAAAAATGAACCCCAGGGCTTTGCCCAGTAAAATTGAAATAAGGCCGTCAAGACCTCCGGTAAAAAAATAAAAGAAGCAGGTTATGAGGGTTACAGAGAAAAACATAAAGTCAGATTTAAAAAAGAATTTACAGAAAGCGGAAAACGGAGTTTGCATATATCGCTACTTTTATCTTTTAACATTGAAACAATATTAACACAGAACAAAATCAAGATTATGAGCAAAGAGGCCAAACAAATTGAAGAATTGGATGTAAGGGAACTGATCCCGATCAAAAGGCATGAGAAACTGATCCACCTGTTTAAAGTACTTCCTGCCGGAGAAAGTTTTATTTTCATCAACGACCATGACCCCATCCCGCTATATTATGAATTCCGTTCCATTTACGGTGATGTGGTCGGATGGGAATACCTGAACCGTGGCGGCAGGGAATGGAAAGTAAAAGTTACCCGTACCGAAGAATCGCATGGCCGTGAGTTCCATGACATCTCCACCCTCCTGGATCTGCGCAAAGCAGATAAAAGCGAGTGGAAACAGATCGTGTTTCACCGTTTCGGCATGATGGAAGAAAACACCACCATGGAACTTATTTCAACAGAAGACCCGGCGGAGATACACGGAGTCTTTGTAAACAAGTTTGAAGGAAAGCACACCTGGATCTATAAGAAAAAAGAACCCGGGGAATACGTTGTTCACATTACTAAAAGAGATAAAAGCGGACTGGGTGATGATGGTTTTTCGGTGGTCAACGAATTTGATGTACGGCCCTACCCGCCTACCGAAAGGCATGAAATGTTTTACAAGGCTTTTGCCGACATAAAACCCGGCGAAGCATTTGAATTTATCAATGATCATGATCCCAAACCTTTGTATTACCAGATGGAAGCCGAAAGTAAGGAGCCCTTCAGATGGGAATATTTACAAAAAGGCCCTGACGAATGGAAGGTGAGAGTGATCAAAGTGAAGAATTAAGAATAAAAAGAAAAATAAAAAATTACATACAATGGCAACAATTAAATGGCAGCTTGATCCTGCACACTCAGAGGTCTTATTTAAAGTTAGGCACATGATGGTGTCCAATGTTACAGGAGAATTTCAAACATTCAATGTCACCCTGGAAACAGAAGGACATGATTTCTCTACAGCAAAAGCTACTTTTACAGCAGACATAGAGTCTATTACCACTAAAGTGATGCAAAGAGACAATCACCTGAAGAGTGAAGACTTCTTTGATTTGAAAAATCATCCTAAGCTTACTTTTGTAAGCAGAAAGATCAGAAAGATAAGCGGTACCGGATATGAAATGGAAGGTGATCTGACCATCCGCGAAACAACTAAACAGGAAACATTCAAAGTTGAAAACACCGGTTTGATCAAAGACGGTTCGGGTTATTACCGTGCAGGTTTCAGCATAACCGGAAAGATAAAACGATTAGAATTCGGATTAAAATACAATCCTGCCTTAGAAGCAGGTGGTGTGGTCGTTGGCAATGATGTGAATATAAATGCTGATATTGAAATGACCCATCCGGAATAAAACATCTCCCGGTATTTTAATAAAAGAAAGATCTATGGCAAACAAATTCGATCACGTCATTCAAAATAAACTGGCAGAGAAATTTCACTCATTGCATCATGCAGAGGAAATGCTGGTGCTTCCCAATGCCTGGGACAGCGCTTCTGCCAGAATTTTCCAGGAGAGTGGTTTTCCTGCTGTGGCAACCACCAGTTCGGGAGTTTCCTGGTCTTTAGGATACAAAGACGGAGAACATACTCCACCTGAGTTGGTGATCGAAGTGATCGGGCGTATGGCAGGAGCCATCAGCATTCCGCTTACTGCAGACATTGAAGCAGGTTATTATGGAAACGATCTTGATAAGTTTTCAAAATTCATTGCTGATGTCATTGAAGCAGGCGCTGTGGGCATCAATCTCGAAGATGCTGATTCGCACACAAAAAAATTGTATGACCTGGACAGGCAGTTAGCAAAAATCAAAGCGGTGAAGGAAGTGAGCCGGCAAAAAGGAGTCAACCTTTTTCTGAATGCAAGAACGGATGCCATTGAACTGGCTCCCGGCGACCTGAAAGAAAAAGCACAAGCCTGTATTGAAAGGGCAAAAGCATTTGAAGACGCCGGCGCTGACGGGATCTTTGTTCCTTTTGTGCCCGACATGGAAACCATAGCTTTTTTGAAAAAGGGAATTAAACTCCCTCTGAACATACTGATGGGAAACACTCTGGATGTGGCAGAGCTGAGAAAGCTGAAGATAAACAGGGTGAGTGTCGGCGGAAAACCCATGCTCGCCACATTGGAACATTTAAAAAAGATAGCCGGTGAACTGAGATCAGGAAACGACTGGCCCTCTTTGTTTTCAAAAGACCTTACCTATCCACAGGTAAACAACTGGTTTAAATAAATCAATCTATATGAAAAGGGAACATACTGCAACAGATGAAAATAAAAATTTTGAGAATGAGCTGGATGCTTCTTTCTGGAATGAAAGATGGCGCACAGAACAGACAGGCTGGGATGTTGGCTACGCCTCCCCTCCTGTCACCCATTACATTGATCAATATGAAAATAAAAATGCTGCCCTGCTGATCCCCGGTTGCGGCAATGCCTATGAAGCGGAATACATAGTAAAAAAAGGATTCACCGACATCACGCTTGTTGATATTTCCGAAGTGGCAGTATCGAAACTAAAAAACAAATTCAAAGGCCTTTCCCAGATAAAAGTGATCTGCGAAGATTTCTTTAAACATGAAGGGAAATACGATCTCATCATCGAACAGACTTTCTTTTGCGCCCAGGTACTCGAAAGAAGAAAAGAGTACGTGGAGAAAATGCATTCCATTCTCAATAACAAAGGCAGGCTGGCCGGAGTATTGTTCGGTGTGGTCTTTGAAAAGCCCGGCCCTCCGTTCGGCGGAGAAGAGATGGAATACAGGGTTCTTTTTGAGCCCTATTTTCATATCCATAAAATGGAAGCCTGCTACAACAGCATTCCGCCAAGAGCCGGCGCAGAACTGTTCATCAACCTTGAGAAGAAAGGATGAATCCTGAAGAAATAAGTATTCAGCAAAAACCTGTACTGCTTGATTTTTTTGCCGAATGGTGTGGCACCTGCCAGACCATGATGCCGGTACTGGAATCAGTGAAAAAAAAGTTGAAAGAAAATCTTCATATTCTTGAAATTGACATTGACAAGAATCCCTCCGTTGCTTCCTATTACCGGGTAAAAGGAGTTCCTACATTCATTCTTTTTAAAAAAGGGAAAGAGCTCTGGAGAAGATCCGGGTTGATTTCAGGAAAAGAACTGGAAGAACAGATCAGAAAGCATAATGCCGTATAAGCAAATTGAAAGAATGATCATTAACATAGCATTAATTTTTCCTTCTCCCTCCTGAATAATCAACACTCTCTGATAAAATAATTCAGTAAACATTTCGCTTCAGGGATTGTTCTGATATAAAACAGTTGATCATGAAACTGACAGAACTATTCATCAAAGAAATTGAAAGAGAAGCTCCCAACACCATTAAGATGCTGGAGAGAGTTCCTGAATCAAATTTTAACTGGAGGCCGCACGACAGGTCAATGACCATTAAAGAATTGGCCTCCCATATTGTTGACCTTGCATCAAGGCCCGGGCTGATCGTGAATACAAGGTATCTTGATTTTGCAGAGAACAAGACAAAGAAACCGGAGATCCACACAACGAAAGACCTGATCCGCGGATTTGAAGAAGGAACCAAAAAATCCATCGAAGCGCTCAGGAAAGCAAAGGATGAAGACCTGAAAGAAAATTGGGTAATGCGCAACGGGCATCATATCATCCTGGACATGCCGAAAGAGGATGCTATTCGTCACAACGGTATGAATCATGTATATCATCACAGGGCACAGTTAGGTGTATTCTTCAGGTTATTGAATATTCCTGTTCCGGGAATGTACGGCGCCAGCGCTGATGACAAGATCCATGCTGCAATGAATAACTGATCTTCTTGATTTGGAGTTACAGGTTGATTAGTAATATCCGTTTGAGGATCTGCTCAATCCCGGTTATATCTGAAAGAGTAAGTTTATTTCACTCTTGCAAGACATCTTTTGATCATTTCCACTGCCCTGTCAATCGTTTCTTTTTTTGTCCGGAAAGAAAGAATTGCCATGCGGATCACAAAGCGGCCATTCACGATGGAAGAACTTAAATACACATCTCCATCCGAATGGATCTGCTTCATCAGTTGCCTGTTTTTTTCATCTTCATCTTTTCCGAAAGGATACCAGAAATAACTTACGGAAAGATCAGGCTCAGGGCCAAGCTGAAAGCCGAGTTCACTGAGCTTTGCCCTGAAATATTTCACCAGCAGAAGTTTTTCCTCCAGGCAGGCAATGAAAGGCTCCTGCCCGTGGATCTGCAAGGGCAGCCACAGGCGCAGCCCCCTGAAGTGACGGGTCAGTTCCGGAGAAAGATTGGCAGGGCTTTTTATCAACTCCTCTCCTGCCGCATCCTGCATGTAATGGGCAGTGTAATAATTAGACTTGAGCGCCGAAGCTTTGTCTTTTATCAATACAGCGGCAAGGCCATAAGGAACGAACATGCTCTTATGCGGATCCATGATCACCGAATCAGCCCTTTCAATTCCCTTGAATAAATTCTTTTTTGAAGTCAGAATAAAAAATCCGCCGTAAGCTGCATCCACATGATACCATAACTTATATTTCTCTGCTATGTCTGCAATCGCATCCAGGTCATCAACAGCGCCGGTGTCCGTAGTTCCCGCAGTGCCGATCACCAGGAAAGGGTTCAGTCCGGATGCAATATCTTCTACGATCATTCTTTTCAGTTCAACCGTTTTCATACGATGATGATCATCCAATGGAACATAACGCAACACAATATCTTCAAGCCCGATAATGCGCAATGCCTTCTGGGCAGAGTGATGCACCTGTTCCGTGAGATAAACAACACTGCTTTTAATCTTTTCATTCTTTATTCCATGTTTATCCCTTGCTGCAGTGAATGCGATCAGTGCGGAGACCGATCCGCCTGAAGTCAGGTTACCAACTGAATCTTCGGGGAAATTAAATACTGACTTCAGCCATTGGAGCACTTCATTCTCTATGGCTGCCGCCCCGGGTGATGCATAATAAACTCCTGCATAAGGATTGGTGATGGCCGCAATGAAATCTGCAACAGCCGAAGTGAAAATGCCTCCGGCAGGAATATATCCCAGATGTTTTCCCGAAGCAGCATTGATGCCTGTTCCGGTCACTTCTTTTCTGTACAGGTCCAGGAGTTCACTCAATGATTTCGGATGATCTGTAATAGCAAGCGGGCCGGGCTTTCTTTCACTGAAAATATTCTGAGTATTTAATTCTGAAATATAGTTCTCCACAAAGGCTGACAGGTCGCTGATCATTTCTTTTCTTTCCTGTGAAGGAATTTCCAGCTTGCTGCTGATTTTATTCAGCTGGCCGAGGCGTGAGAGGATCTCTTCGGTATTCACATCAATATTATAAAGTGACAGAATATTGTTTTAACAGAAAAGGAATTGTATTTCCATCTGATTTCTTAACGGGTAAAAATAACGATTCCTGAAAACAGAGTTCTTAAAATTAGAAGCACGGCTATAATAGTTGACAGAAGGGAAGACCGGAGAAGAGTGATAGGAAAAAGGTTTCGTTGAGAGAGATTATAAAAAAATGGTAAAACAAAATTATTTATAATATCAACTTTGATGCAGCGCCACTTTCTTTCTTCTTTGATTGCTGATATAATACGTGATGATTACAATGACTACCAATGCAAGCTGAGCCATCAGTGTTTCCATAGTGGGATAAATACCCAGCCAGTCTATCGGGAAGAAAGATGATAATCCGGTCACGGCTATCCATCCGCTTTCCTGTATGGAATGTACTCCTTTGCCAACAAGAATAATCGCCAGCAAAACGATGAACCAGGAAGAATACCGGAATAACTGCCTTACCGGGATCATTTTTGAATACTTCATGAATACATAAGCAATAATGGCGATAGCCGCCACTGCGGCAAGAACACCGAGTCCGATCGCCGACTGATTTTTTTCAGTGGCTTCCAGGCTTACTGCCCTCAGGAAAAGTATCACTTCAAATGCTTCACGGAACACGACCATAAAAGAAAAGGCGGCAAGGCCGAACATTCTTTCCCCGTTGAGATAACGGCCCACCTTTTCTTCTATAAATTTCTTCCATTGACGTGCATTGGAATTATTGTGTAACCAGAATCCCGCATAGAGCAATATTACAACAGCAATAAGCGAGATCACTCCTTCCATGATCTCCCTGTTTTTGCCGCCAAACTGAATGATGTAATCTGATAAATACCATCCGGCAATTCCGAATACGGCAGCCGTGATCCACCCGCCGTGAATCCAGGGAAGCGCTTTCTTAAGACCTGATGAACGTATGAGAGCGAGAATAACTGCAAGTACCAGAAAGGCTTCAATGCCTTCACGCAGCATAATGGTGGCGGCTAATGTGAAGGTCAGCCAGTAATTCAGTTGCTGATCCTGCATGAGCTGACCTGCTTTTTCGATCAGGCCTATTGCTTTCTGTGCCTCATCATTTACAGCCTTGGCTCCTTTGTTGTTTTCGATGGCTTGCCGTACACTTAGCATTTGTTGCTCCAGTTCCAAAACAAATTTCGGGTTCACGGTACGCAGTCTTGCTTCCACCGGCTCTATTCCTTCCAGGTATGCTTTCAATGCGTTTGAGCGGGCCAGCGACTTGTTTCCATTTTCATAATTGCTGATGGCTTCTTCAAGATTTTTTACTGCTATCGAAAGGCTGTTCTTTGAAATATCCCCTGTCGGTGTCAACGACCTCAATGCATTCAGCCCGGCTACCGCATCTTTTGTCTTTGCGCTTAATAAATTTTGAAGATCGCTATCGGGCTTTGTAGCTACATCATCAAGGGAAACCGAAGAATAAACCTTATCGAATATTTTTCTCAATGAAGCGCTGTCATAAGCAGATCCATTTTTGAACCGAAGCGATTTAATATAAAAAGCAAGATCCCACACTTCCTGATCGCTCAGATCGGTAAAACCCAGCATGCCTGTTCCCTGAACTCCCAATCTGATCGTATTGTAAGCCTGGTAAGGAGAAACTTTACTCATCAATTCGTTATTCAGAAAATCGGTAGGCTGAGGATTCAGCGTAAGCGCCAATTTACCTTTACCATCGCCATTCGCCCCATGGCAATCCATGCACTTTGCGGCATAGAGGGTTTTGCCCGTATTGATGTCTGGCCATACTTTGGGAGCCGTGGCAATACCGGTAATCTCAATGATCTTATTCTTGATCTGATCGGCAGCAGTGCTGATATCCTGAGCAGGTTTCTTTTCTTCAATCAGTTTCATGAGGCGTTGAAAGCTTTCCAAAACCTCATTGTCTTTCCCTTTCAGAAATACTCCTTCTTTGGTGATCTGATAAGCCTGTGCAGAAAATTCTTTTTGCTCACTGTATTCCTGTTCATTCAAAACCTTGCCATTCTCCACAGCCTGGGGATAGTCCATGGATACATAGCTGAGCAGGTGGATCACTGTTTGTATGGAAGTATTATCATTTTGCGAATAAGCCCCGGACGGCAATAAAGATCCGGCAAAGAGAAAAAGTATTATGAGTGCGGTCCTTGTCCTGGGCATCTTATGTTTTATCGGGGGGATAAAATTAGTTTATCTTTTAATTTAAAACCGGCAGAGAATACGGATACTGATGATCAGGCTGCATAAAAATTTTAAACTGACCTAAGATCCACTATTTCCCATCATCCTGAAACTTAATAAAGCAAACAGAAAATACCGGAGAAATTTCTACTTACAAAACAAATAAGTCTTTGAAAATAAATATTTTGAATTGCGGAACTTAGATTTACGATTAAAGGAAAAGAGGCATTTTATTGAGAGCCTTTATCCCGAAACATCAGTAACTCTTTTCAATCCAGCGGCGTCTTTGTCGTGATGGAGATCCTGTTCCATCCATTGATGGTCACCACGGTCATGATCACTGCTGCCAATTCTTTTTCGGAAAGATGTGCCGCCGCATTATTATAAACTTCATCCGGAACATGATCCCGGCTGATCAGCGTCATGGATTCGGTAAGCGCCAATGCTGCTCTTTCTTTTTCAGTGTAAAGATCGGTCTCCCTCCATGCATCCAGCAGGAACAAACGCTGGGCCGTTTCTCCAAGTTTCATGGCATCCCTCACATGCATGTTGATGCAATGAGCACAACCATTGATCTGCGATGCTCTGGTTTTAACCAATTCATAAAGCTTCCTGTCCAGCCCGCTTTGAGCAAGATACTTTTCCAGGCCGATCATGGCTTCGATGGCTTCAGGCGCCACTGTCGAAATGTTGATCCTTTCTTTCATAATTATTTACAAATATACCGTTCAATTGATCCAAATGGACAGTTCCATATTTTTAGTATATGTCAAAAAATAGTTTTTAATTGAAAAAAATGAGTTATCGGATTTTTTTAAGATCAGGAAGTTTCCATGTAATCAATCCGATCAGCGGAAGAAAAGAACAAACATGATAAACAAAATAAATATCAGTGGCATCAGCCAGCAGGCCGAGCATGGCAGAACCCAATCCGCCCATCCCGAATGCAAAACCAAAAAACAATCCTGATATCATCCCGATCTTTCCGGGCATCAGTTCCTGTGCATAAACCAGGATGGCTGGAAATGCAGAGGACAATACAAAGCCGATGATCACACTCAGCACTGCCGTCCAGAATAAACTTACATAAGGAAGCAATAAAGTAAAAGGCGCTACGCCGAGAATAGAAAACCAGATCACATATTTTCTTCCGTACTTATCTCCCAACGGCCCGCCAAAGTAAGTCCCCGCTGCAGCCGCTGCCAGGAATCCAAAAAGAAATATCTGTGAATGTTTGATGCTGACATGAAATTTTTCTATCAGGTAAAAAGTGTAATAACTGCTGATGCTTGCCAGGTAAAAATATTTGGAAAAGATCAGTACCAGTAAAATAGCCACAGTGATATGAACTGTTCTTTTTGAAAGCTCCGTGTGATACTCCACAACTTTACCTCTGCGTCTTTCCGCCTTCAACCGAAGTAATTTCGGCTTAGCCCATTTTCCTACATAAATTAAAACAACGATGGCGATCAGAGCAAGGATGCCGAAGTAAACAGCATGGCTTCTGCCAAACCTTACTATAACCAATGCTGCCAGCAAAGGGCCCACTGCTGTCCCTGTATTTCCTCCTACCTGGAAAATGGATTGAGCCAACCCTCTTCTTCCCCCCGATGCCATGTAAGCAATCTTGGAAGATTCAGGATGGAAAATGGAAGAACCGGTTCCTATCAATGCGACAGATAAAAGAATGGCCGGGTAACTGTTGGCAAAAGAAATAAAGATCAGCCCGATCAGGGTGATGCTCATCCCTATTGCCAATGAGAATGGTTGCGGCCTCTTGTCGGTAAAAGATCCTACCAGCGGTTGAAAGATACTTGCCGTCATCTGAAAAGTAAGCTGGATCAATCCGACCTGGGCAAAATTCAATGAAAATGAATCCTTCAACAAAGGGTAAATGGAAGGGATCAATGATTGTATTGTATCATTCAGCATGTGAGAAAAACTGATGCTGAATAAAATGCTGTAAACGGTAAGTTGTTTCGTTTCCCTAAGAATATCCCTTTTTGCAGGAGATGTTTCCATTAAGTGGGCAAAATTAGTAAAGTATCAATTTCAGGAATCAGGGATTTTCTGATACAGGCTTTGTTACTCCTTGTATTCCCGGTGTCATATAAGGAAAACTTCAGGAAATCTTCTTTGCACCATGTAATTGCTTCGCAAACCTGAAAAGCATATTGAGATATGTGGTCAACCAGGCGATCCATGCAATAAATATGAATACTTCGGAAATACGTTTTAAAAAAGGGAGTCCCATCACAAGGGACAGATGCCAGGTGCAAACGGTATATACTCCCAATGGAAAAACAAGGCTCCAATATCCGGCGCTGTACCGCACCTTGATTTCAGCCCGCTTCCATATTTCAAGGAATACAATAACGGGAATCCACCAGGTTCCCCCCACCCAGAACAGCATAGTGAACACTTTGGTAAAAGGAATGAAAGTCTGGAACTCCGCCACTCCTTCCATTTGCCGGACCAGTATGGTACCTGCCAGGGTACTGATGGCAGCAGCGCCCATGTCTATCCAGTAGGAAGGCTTGAACTCTGCCGGCTCCATAGGAAAGAATGCCGTTCTGTAAAAAATAAGACTGATGATGATGAGATAAAACAAGACTCCCAGCAAATAGAAAATAAAAGTGACAAATAACTCGTTCTGCGGAGGAAAATCAAAATACGTTGCAATGAGATTCCCCAAAATGGACAACGCTTGTGCAGACACCACAAAAAGCAGCCAAGAGCCGTTGATCCCGTTCTCCAGGGTCGGCTTTTCTTTTTTAAACGTGATGAGGATGAAAAAAGAATAGATCAGCATCAGCCAGATCACCAAGGCAATACCCCATCCTGCTATTGCCGGCGTAACATCATTCTTTATTAAAACGGATTTCGTTCCGAAAATACAAAGCGCCGCTACAATGGTAAGATAACCCGCTCCTTCTGCATGAGAAGAAAGATCTTTTTTAAAGTCATTAAAGAAAAAAATCAGCCTCAGTACAAGCAGCAGGGACAAAATCACCAGTTCAATATCGTTCACAATAAAAAGAAAACGGCTGATGGAATCATAGCCCAGGGTAAAAGAGGCAACAGAAATGATGCCGGTGGACATGGGTAATGCAAAATATGCCGGCGGTAATTTTTGAACAGCAGATCGTAAAATAAAATGATTCATCCGGGTTGAAATGATTGGGAAATATTTCTTATACAAATATAATCGAGTGAAGACATACCGCTTTATGCTCTAACCTCCTTTAGGTTTCATTTCCTGGCCAACCCGTAAAGGAAGAAAACCCAAGCGCCTCTTTTTCGCCGTCTTTTGTACACGTTCTGCACTAAGGAGTTCAGGCGAAAAAGCAGCGCTTTCAGCGATCCCGAATATCACGCAGAATGATCTTCAACCTATCACTACAAATAAAAAAGCATGATCCAATTGGCGGAGACTTAGTGCGTAGGCCGGAAAAACGGGCGGAGCCATTCGTTTTTCCTTGATCTTTTTGTTTCTTTTTCCATCAAGGGAAAAAGAAAATAAAAAATGTCAACATGGTCTGATTTTAGAATGCTCTGGGAGTTTAGCAAGTATTATAGAGATCACTTACATTCTTTTATTGGCTCATAGAATTAAACCTGTACAACTATAAATATTCCCTTTATCAGCATTACAAATCTTATAGAGCTTTCCAGCTTTATAGCATATCATTCTGCCTTACCAGCAGTTTTCTGTATTTATTAAAAATGCCGTTCTTGGTCACGAAGCCAAGATACTTGTTGTTCTGATCCACCACCGGCAATATCCTGATATTCTTTTTATCCATCAACTGCATCACTTCCCTCATCCTTGTTCCTATCACCACTTTGTCGCCCGATGGCTGTACCATATCTGACATGGGAAGGTTCTGTATTTCAGGAGTGGCACCTACAATATGTTCAAGTAGTTCTTCAATACTGAGAACACCCAACAGTTTTCCGCTGTCATCCACTACCGGGAAAACATTTCTTGAAGATTGAATAATATCTTTTCTTCTTTCGAAAGGAGTGTCCTTTGCCGAAAGCTGAATAAAATCTTTTTCCAGAAGATATTTCAGTTTCAAATGCATGAGCACGCTGGCATCTTTATCTTCTGAGGTCACCAGCGACCCCTGTTCTGCCAGAACCATTGTGTAAATGGAATATTTCCGGAAAGCTTTGTTGATGAAATAAGAGATCGCCGCCACCACCATCAACGGTACGATGAGTGCATAACCTCCCGTGATCTCAGCGCTCAGAAAAATTCCGGTCAACGGCGCATGCATGGCTCCGCTTACCGAAGCCGCCATGCCCACAACAATGAAATTGGTGATATTCAAATGCACCCATCCGGTTTGATTCATTGCAAAAGCAAAAATAAATCCCAGCAAGCCTCCTATCACCACGCTGGGCCCGAACATTCCGCCATTCCCGCCGCTGCTCATGGTGATCACACATCCGTAGGTCTTACCGATCAACGATAAGACGGCAAATCCCACCAGTATCCATGTGTAAGAACGGTATTCGGAAAAAATGCTGTCGCCCAGCAGTGATGGATAATCGCCATCAAGTAACTTTTGTATCGTAATGTAACCTTCTCCGTAAATGGCAGGGAAAAGAGCCACCAGCACTCCGAGCATGATGCCTCCTATCCAGATCTTGTTGTACTCATTTTTTATCTTATTAAAAAACTTCGGTATCGTTTCATTCAGCCTGCTGTAAAAGATCGTATAGAATCCGGCAACCACACCGAAGATTACATAGAACCAGAAAGTACCCACTTCCCACCTGCTTGCGATATTGATAAACAAAGGTTCGCTGTGCATGATCTTTGCAATGACGGAAGCAATGGCAGAGGAAATCAATAAAGGAACAAAAGCCGGAATGGAAAATGCGGGTAATAATACTTCAAGCGCAAACACCATTCCTGCAATGGGGCTTCCGAATGCTGCCGATATGCCGGCTGCTCCACCGCAAGCCAGCAGCATGGTCGTTTCCCTGTAGTTCAGGCCAAACAGTCTTCCGAAATTGGAGCCGATGGCAGCGCCGCTTGATGCAGCAGGCGCTTCCAGTCCGGCAGAACCACCCATTCCTACTGTCATAGCGCTGGAGATGATCTGGCTGTAGATATTATGGAAATCCAGGCGGCTGTTTTCCTGGGATACACTTTTGATCAATGGCGGAATACCGTGCCGAAAAGGATGTTTCCGGATAAAGGTCTTCACATAAAGGACAGTGAGAAAGATGCCGATCAGAGGAAAAAAGAAAAAGAGGTAAAATTTATACTGCCAATGAAAATCGTTCTGCAGATAGTTGGCTAAAATATGTACCAGCTTTTTTAAAATGGATGCGGCTAATCCGCCAATGACGCCGACTACGGCTGCAGCTATGATTAGAAAATTATCTTGTGAAATATGCTTTTTCCGCCATTGATTCAGCGTGACAATATAGCGAAGCAATTTCTCGTACATTTATTATCAGATCGGAGTTGGTTTGAAAGCTTCAAAGATAAATGCAAATTTTTCTTTATAAAGCATAAATGGCTTTCATATCAGATCTTAAAAGCTTTCGATGTCCAACCGTAGCGATCAAAAAATTTATAAAAAGAGAAAGATGTATTATAAGATCGTAAAACTTTTTCTGAGGCTCTCCATTGGAGCAGGATTCCTTTCTGCCGTGGCAGACCGCTTCGGAATGTGGAGCGCCTACAATTCTGCCTGGGGAAACTGGGATAATTTTTTGAAATACACTGAAGCAATTAATCCGTGGATTCCCGCCTCATTAGTCTCAGCTGTGGCAGCCATCGCTACAGCAGCTGAGATCATTTTAGGTATTTGCCTGATCATCGGTTTCAAAACAGAATTGACTGCAAAACTCAGCGGAATCTTGCTTCTCCTTTTTGCCCTGGCCATGACCACCACTGTCGGCGTAAAAAAAGTTTTTGACGCTTCAGTCTTTGCAGCATCTGCCGCTTCTTTTGCCTTAAGCCTGCTGAAAGAAAAATTCCGGGAACTCGACAGCCTGTTACTTAAAAGGCAGAAAGAAGAAATATAAAACAGTCTATGCCAGATTTGTTTAGAAAAAATACACAGGTTAATAGTTATAAAGATTTGACTCAACTCAAATACTTTCTTCTTTTATTTCAATCTGATTATTCCCATCTCCTATCAAATTAATCCAGCGGAGTATGAGCAGTTATTGCCATGCGGTTCCAGCCATTGATGGCTACCACACCCATGATGACCGCTATCAGTTCTTTTTCAGTCAGATGTCTGGCAGCTTCATTATACACATCATCCGACACATGGCTTCCTGCTATCAGTGTCATAGCCTCAGTTAGCGCCAGAACAGCCCTCTCCTTTTCCGTAAACAGGTCTGTTTCCCGCCATGCATCCAGTAAAAACAATCGCTGGGCGGTTTCACCAAGTTTTAATGCATCACGGGAATGCATATTGATACAATAATGACAACCGTTTAACTGGGAAGCACGCATCTTAATAAGGTGATACAATTTTTTATCGAGCCCTGTGGATTCCACATATTTTTCCAACGCTATCATGGGTGCGTAAGCTTCAGGAGATGCTTTGTAAATGTTTATTCTCTCTGTCATGATCATTTTATTTTATGATTTGAAAATACTTTTTTGCAGCACGCAAAATTAGAAAATTAAAACCGCCATTGATGCGGTCTCTAATTCAATTTAGTCTTGCGAATGTCATTTTGTGAAAGGAAAAGCCCGGCATTAAGCTTCGCTGAAAAAATATTTTTTACGGAAATTTTATAGTACCCGGATCAGCAGTTCCACATATTTATTTATTTTTAAAATTCATTTTCGCCAAACATTCCCTTGCCGCATTTAAAACCAATTAATATGAGATCAAAGAACGGATTCATGATCGTATCGGTTGCGCTGATCACCTTCATGTCTTTTTCAGCATGGAAGGCTTTTGCTCAAAAGAAAAATGAATCTCAAAACCTGGTACTGATCCTGATTGACGGTTACCGTTGGCGTGAGCTGTTTCGCGGAGCCGACCAGGGGCTTTTACTGAATACCAAATTCAATTCCGGTGATTCCGCCCGGCGTTTTAAGAAATACTGGGATGAAGATCCCGAAGTAAGAAAAAAAAAACTGATGCCTTTTACCTGGAATTATATAGCTGCCCACGGGCAGTTGTATGGTAACCGCGATCTTGGAAACTTTGTGAATGTGAAAAATCCTTATTGGATCTCTTACCCGGGCAGAGCGGAAGTGCTCAGTGGTTTTGTGGACTCTGCCATCAAGTCAAACAGCTATCCCAACAATTCCAACATGAATGTGCTGGAGTTTATCAACGGACAGAAAAATTATAAAGACAAAGTTGTGGCATTCACCTGCTGGAGCGCCAGCGGAAGATGCCTGAATAAAGAGAACAGCAAAATGCTCATCAGTGTTCCCTGGGAAAACATTCCGGGAGAAAGACTGACGGATGCAGAAATTCTTGCCAATGAAATCCAGCACTACGCACCAAAAACATTCGGCGATGATGAGCGTTTGAATTTTGAAGTGTATGCATTGGCAAAATCATACATCAAAGCAAAACATCCGAAAGTGATCTATCTTGACTTTGGTGACCCCGATGAATATGCTCACGATGGCCAATATGAAAATTACCTGGATGATATTCATTACCTTGATGAAATGATTGGCAAGCTTTGGAATATGATGCAGGCAGATAAATTTTATAAAGGGAAAACTACTTTTTTTATTGTTCCCGATCATGGCCGCGGGTCAGGCGATCAATGGACAGACCACGGATCATCTGTAGAACATTCCAATGAGACATGGTTCATGGCAATGGGCCCGGGAATTTCTGCCAAAGGTGAAATGAAAATGAAAACGCAGATCTTCCAGGACCAGTATGCAAAAACAATTGCAGGTTTGCTGGGTTTCGATTACACGGCTCCCAAACCCGTAGGTAAAGCTATTGAAAGTGTGAAGAAATAAAATATAGCCCAATATTCTGCCTGATAAAGTTCAAAGAATAGCGAATTGATTTTTTGAAATATGGATTAATTCAATTGCTACTGTTTTAATATAAAACCCTGTATTGACAAACAGAAAGTAAATAATCCTGCGGAATAATATTCTATTCATCATTCTTTAAAAGGGTAACGTCCAATGAAACCCGAATTCTTTTACCTTTATTGTTTCCAAAACAATCCATCATGCAAAAGATCTCATTGAAAACCCTTTGCACCTGCATTGCAGCGCTAATATTATCCTGCAACAACCCGGACAAATCAGAAACTAAAAATACAGAACCTACTATGCAGCAAAGAGTTGATGAATATGCCACCGTGAAACTGACCACCGATATTTCCAAACTTTCAGAACCGGAAAAGAAAATGATCCCCCTGCTGATCAATGCAGCCGAAATCATGGACACCTTATTTGCTTACCAGGCTTATGGCAACCTGGACAGCCTGCTTCAGTCTATCGGAGATCCAGCTACAAAAAAATTTGCAGAAATAAATTATGGTCCATGGGACAGGTTGAGCAACGACACTCCTTTCATTGCTGGCATAGGGGCAAAACCTTTAGGCGCCAACTTCTACCCTGCCGACATGACCAAAGATGAATTTGAAAAAGCCGATCTTAAGGATAAAACAGGGCTATACAACTTTATCCGAAGAGATAAAGACGGGAAACTCATCACAGTTCCTTTTCATGAACATTTTAAAGATCAGTTGAAACGGGCCGGCGACTTGTTACACCGGGCTGCCTCGCTTGCAGAAGACAAAGGGCTGAAGAATTTTCTGAACCTCAGAGCCGATGCCATTGAAACGGATCAGTTTCAGAAAAGTGATTTTGCCTGGCTGGATATGAAGAACAACGGCCTCGACATTGTGATCGGCCCGATAGAAACATACGAAGATCAACTCTTCGGTTATAAGGCGGCTTATGAAAGTTATGTGTTGGTAAAAGATAAAGACTGGAGTAAACGGCTTGAAAAATATGCTTCCTTTCTGCCGCAACTTCAGGACAGCCTGCCGGTAGATGAAAAATATAAAAAAGAAAAGCCGGGATCGGATGGCGACCTCAACGCTTATGATGTAGTGTACTACGCAGGCTCTGCCAATGCCGGAGGAAAGACCATTGCCATCAATCTTCCCAATGATGAAGAAGTGCAACTGAAAAAAGGAACACGCCGGCTGCAATTGAAGAATGCCATGCAGGCCAAGTTCGATAAAATAATGACTCCTATTACCAATATTCTGATCACACCCGAACAGAGGAAGTTTGTGAACTTCGATGCATTCTTTGCCAACACCATGTTTCATGAAGTGGCTCACGGACTGGGTATCAAAAACACCATTGATGGAAAAGGAACGGTGAGAAAAGCGTTGAAGGAGTATGCATCAGCGCTGGAAGAAGGCAAGGCCGATATTCTTGGCCTGTATATGGTGGAGCAGCTTCTGCAAAAAGGGGAACTGACCGGCGACATCAAAGACTACTATACCACGTTCATTGCGGGCATTTTTCGTTCGGTGCGCTTTGGCGCCGGCGATGCACACGGGATCGCCAATATGGTACGCTTCAATTATTTCAAAGAACATAATGCCTTTGAGCGTTTGGATGACGGCACTTACAAAGTGAACTTTGATAAAATGAAAGCAGCGGTGGACAGCCTTTCCAACCTGATACTGACCCTTCAGGGAAATGGCGATTATGACGGAGTGGCCAAGCTGGTGGCGGAGAAAGGAAAGATCGGAGAACAATTACAAAAAGATCTGGACAGGCTTAAAGCCGCCAACATACCTGTGGACATTGTCTTTGACCAGGGAGTGTCTGTGCTTGGGCTGTAGATCAACAAGAAGATTGGATTGATATAAAAGAAATATTGAGAATTTTATAACAGGCTATTCTAAAAATATTAAAATAGCCTGTTTGTCATTATTTCTTACAATGGCACTCATTTCTGTCAATCAGGTTATTAACTCACTTTAAAACCCTCATAGAAATGCTGAGGCAGAAAGATTAAAAAACATTTTTCTTAGAAACTCACCGAAGCTTCGAGCATGCCTCCGTAAAATTTGCCTCCTGACCGTATCATTGGCCGGAAAGTCATGATAGGATTGATCCACATATTCTCCTTTCAGCATAATATTTTTTGTAAGAAACCAGCCTACAGATCTGATAAAAGCACAACTATAAATTATTGGTTAAACATGTACCAGATTTTGTTTGTTACCATAAGATCATTAATATTGAGCCATTCAAAAAAAGAACACAGACAAGGATCTGACCATGAAAGGCATTCGTTTAGTAGTTAAGAGATCATCCTTACCCGGGGCCGGTAAGGGATTGTTCACAAAAAGTTTGATACCCGCCGGAACCCGCATTGTAGAGTACAAAGGAAGGATAACCACCTGGAAAGAAGTGAAAACTTCAGAAGTGGAAAACAATTACATCTTTTATGTAAACCGTAACCACGTCATCAATGCAGAGCCATATAAAAAAGCGCTTGGCAGGTATGCCAATGATGCAAGAGGGTTAAAGAAAATTAAAGGGGTCAGAAACAACTCAATTTATGCCATAGATAAAGACAAAGTATTTATTGAAGCCACCCGGGATATTTTTCCCGGCGAAGAGATCTTCGTAGATTACGGAAAGGATTACTGGGATACGATGAGAGAAAATATGAAAATTGAAAAAACGGGGGAATAAAAACGAGATCTGAACGCAGGCATCAGGCATAATAAACCCGTCCATCTTCACAGGAATCCCGAGTAATTTATTGAAAATAACAGGATTCAAATTTTTTTTCCACATATAATATATAGAAAATATTTAAAATGTATCTTAGCCTTTGGCACAAACGGCAATATATACAGATACTGAAAAGAATGTTGGTCTCTTGAATAATACTTCTATTCAGCTATCAATAAATTCCGGTATGGCTGAGAAAAAGTTAATTCGCCTTTATTGAAAACCGGAGGATTAAAACAAAAAAAGAGAATCAACCAAAAGGAATAAACAATATCCCTGCAATTTTCCATATATCAGTATTCTGACTGATACCCGGTTGAACCGGAAAGATTGAAGATAGACCGGCGTTCATAAAAAACCGTATCAAAACGAAAAGTTATAAAACCTGAAAATAAAACCAACCACAATGAAACGATTCAAAAAAATTCTGATCTGGGTTATCGTTGTACTTATTGTGGCAGTAACCGGGCTTGTCGGTTATCTTAAGTTAGCATTGCCCAACGTAGGTGCAGCACCGGATATGAAAGTGGAACTGACCCCCGAAAGAATTGCCCGGGGCGAATACCTCGCTACTCATGTCACCGTTTGTATTGATTGCCATTCCCAACGTGACTGGACAAAATTCTCAGGCCCTCCTGTTGAAGGAACTTTCGGGATGGGTGGCGAAAGATTCGATCAGTCACTTGGATTTCCGGGTACCTATTATGCAGCTAATATCACTCCTGCAGGTATCAGCCGATATTCCGATGGAGAATTATTTCGTCTGATCACTACCGGCGTCACCAAAGAAGGTAAGGCCATATTCCCTGTCATGCCTTATCCCTATTACGGCCGGATGGATGAAGAAGACATAAAAAGTATCATAGCTTATATACGCACTCTTCCACCCATCCCTCATGAAGTCACCAAATCCGAATCGGATTTCCCGATGAATTTTCTGATCAACACGATCCCGCAAAAAGCCAGCCTTACAAAACTTCCCGCAAAAACAGACGTGGTGAACTATGGAAGCTATCTGGTCAATGCGGCAGCTTGTATGGAATGCCATACAAAAGCGGATAAGGGAACTCTGATAGCAGGAACAGAGTTTGGTGGAGGCAGGGAATTCCCAATGCCCGACGGTTCCATTATTCATTCCGCCAACATTTCACCGGATAAGGAAACCGGTATCGGCGATTGGACAGAAGAAATGTTCCTGGATCTTTTTCACAAGCGTTCCGACTCTGCAACCATGCATACCCCGTTAAAACCGGGAGCGCAAAATTCTATAATGCCCTGGGTCATGTACGGCAAAATGGATGAAGATGACCTTAAAGCTATCTATACTTATCTGAAAACTGTAAAGCCGGTAAAAAATGCTGTAACCATTTATACTCCGCCGAAGAAGTAGAAGGTTTGTTGCTTAATTCAGGAATTCATGTAACTGCAAAAGTTCAGCTTTCGGTGGAGCTTTTCTTTTTTAAAATGTATTTGACCAGGTTGCCGGCAAACTGCAGTAATACTAATCCAGCGGTTGATGCCAGCAGGTACAAATAATGATTGAACAGAAGCAAAGAGATCAGAATATAAAGGAAGAGCACCCAATAAACCCAGTTCTTCTTCAATTGGTACCTGATATAATAAAAGGTAAAGTACACCACATTCCAGAGTATGCTGAGTACCTCAGATACAAAGGACAATTTTGTTTTATCCCGGGAGAAATGGAATTGCTTTTTCGTTGTGGGCATTAACGATTCGTGCTTTTTGGGTTTGGTCAGTTTGTCCAGGCTGGCATACCCGATAATCGAATAGACGATCAAAGAAAGTAAAATAAACCACCATTCAAAAAAATTATCGCCTTTTTGCAGGCTCTCATAAAGATTGACCAGCAACAAAGGGCCGGACATCCTGTGCAGAATAGTGGTATGCATATCCCTGTTCTCAAAATTACCGATAACAACGATCAGCGAGTCTCTGCCTTTCATCAATTCCGTATTAAAATCCCCGGCAAGAAAATAATCTATATCTCTTTGAATCTTTTCATTCGTGATCCGGAAATGCGGAGTGATCCTGTTCAATGCAATGCCTGCCCTACGAAAACTTTGCCCCTTCAATATCCCGATGCCGAGTAAATTGCCCAGGTAAGAAGTATCCGTATTCCCGCTGAGCATATCACTCATAGTAACAGGGATGCCCCGGTAATGATCTGTGATATAACTGTACCGGTAAAAAGATTCATTGAACTGTGAATTATATTGGGAAAGTGCACTGTTGATCTCCGGATATACCAGATCAGTTTTACTTTGGGCATTTGTATTGTATTCGAAAGGAAGTAATATTTTTTTCTTTGACTGAAAGGAATCCAGGATCTCTTTAAGCCCCGAATCAATGGCTTTTGCTTTTTGTGTGGCTTCATCATAAGCGGCATCGTCAAGGCTTTCAGGGTCCTGACCCCAGCTTGCATCCATGGACTCTTCCAGCAAAACATCACATAGCACCAGCCTGATCTTTGATTGTTCGGAATACAAGCTCCGCAATAGTTTTGTCAACGCAACCCTGTCCACCCGCACATCATTGCCGGTTCCTTTATAGACAAAAGTGTTTTTATAAGAAAGATCAATAAAAAGATATTTGGACAGAATCTTTTTGATGTCTTTTTCCTGTTTGTGTGAAAGGAAACCGAACTTATCAATGACAGACTGCCGTAAGCGAAGCATCTCTCCCATCATACCGTACTCTTCACCGGACAATGAATCTGACTGCATGGAACGTATAGGAAGAAAAAATATATAGATTCCTATCAGAACAGACAAAAAGATCTTTAATCGTTTGCTCATCCCGGTTAATTACGCTGAAGGTTATTTAAAACATGTTTTTTCAGGTAATCCTTCAGGTTCCCGTTCTCCTTTAATTGAACCAACTGGCGGGAAAGTTCGTCTGCAATATCAGACGGATTCCATCCGGCACGCTGCATTGCTTTTACTTGTGTCCTTATATCCTGAAAATCCACCCCTTCCACCCAAAACTCCTCTTCATTATGCGGATAAATGACCAAAGACATTCCGGAAGAGTTCTGAAATTCAGTTTCAGGTTTCAATACTATGCAATTACCTTCTGTTAAAACGGGGAGGGAAACTATTACTCCATTAATATCCATCAGCCATTTTACGGAGTCTATCCCGGTCTCCTCATTCCTCGAAGAAAAAAGACAAATAGTGTCTGACCCCCAGTTGTAATACTGGCCGGCACAGGTAAGATAATTTTCCAGTTTCTCAAGGGTCAGAGACTTCTTTCCGGTATTGGTTATAGATAAATAACATTCCGATCCGCGTACACCCAAAGTAGCAGTAGAATTTTTATTGGAAGATCCGTTTTTAGCGAGCAGGTTTGAATCTGCAAGGCCATTGATGGTTGCCACCTCTTTACTCCCTTTCACTATATATTTAATAAAGCCATCATTCGCATTTGAAAACACTACGGACTTAGAAAAAGAACGTAAGTCTTTTACATTGATAGTAGTATCAGGTTTAAGTCTTATTTTTTTATTACCAATATTCCAGACCGGCCTGCCGCTAACCGAAACAATTATTACATGAATACCGGAAGTATCGCCAGCCGGATCTGCCGCACATATAGAGGGCAGCAGCAAAATACCCATTAAAGGCAGTAAAGCAAATTTGATAAAACGGAATATCATGGCAAAGTTTTTTTGCTTCGGTAAATATTATCCCTGAAATCCCGGTTCTCTTCCAATAAATATGTCTTACCGGGTATCAATTTTCTACAAAAAATTTTCTTTAAAACAGATACTCAAAATCTAAACAGGGGCAGGAGTTAAACTGGTTATCAAAAAGGATCCGGATTCCGGTCTCATTTCTATTCTAATATAAAGAATTTACAACAAATTAAAAATTCTTTTTATACAGCTGAACAGCCCGGCAATATCCTGCCCTGCAAACTTTAGGTAAAGAACCCATTCGGCAGTATTGCTAAAATTCTTTTTTATACTGAATACAGGTACGGGTCTTAAAACCGGCTCCTTTAGCTTCTGCTGAATCATACCGGATAATTGGATATAAGTTTGCAATAACTGTGCATACTTTATAAAAAGTTTTTTCCATCTATATAAAATACGGAAGACTTCATTTTGAAATTAAGTAGATTTGAAAATCACTTACCGGTTCAATGATAACTGACTGCAACAGGTTAACCATCTTTTTATACAACTAAAACTAACTACAGAAGATGAAAAAGAACGACAGCGCATTCCCGAAGTATTTTCTTTCTCTTGCAATTTTCTTATTACTCTTTTTAGCAGCTATCCGATCTGAAGCCCAGCAAAAACCTTGGCTGACAGCAGATGATTACGGCCAGTGGGAAAGCCTGGGATTCCAGTTGAAACTTTCCCCTGACGGGAAATGGCTTGCTTATCCCATAAGCAGGGTAAACGACAGTAATGAGCTCCGTATTCTTGACATTAAAAATAATTCTACACGGGCTGTTCTTTTTGGCTCCGGCCCCGCCTTTTCAAACGACTCCAGATGGCTTTCCTATTCTGTGGATATCTCATCCAGGGAAAAAGAGAGCCTTAGAAAACAAAACAAACCAATCAGAAACAAAGTGGAATTGCTGAATCTTGTCACCGGTGATACTTCTGTGTTCCATGCTGTTTCCAGGTTCTCCTTCAGCCCGGACGGAAAGTTCCTGGCGATTTACGGTTATCCTGAAAAGGAATCAAAGACTTCATTGCTGCAGGTCCGTGACCTTAAGGATAATTCAATGATCAATTTTGGAAATGTTTCCGAATTTGAATGGGCAAAAAAAGATCCTGTCCTTGCCATCATTTCCAATGCAGCAGAAGGCGGAAATAACAGCGTACAATTATATTACCCCGCAACAGGAAGGATACAGGCTCTTAATTCTTCCACATCAAAATATTCAGGTCTTTCATGGGCAGATAAAAGTGCAGACCTGATTGTGCTTCGCTCTGTTGAAGATTCTGCCTACAGCGATATCACTCATACTGTGCTGGCCTGGCGTGATCTTAATAAAGGAACAACCAAACAATTTATCCTTGATCCTTACAAGACAGATCTTCTTTCAGGTAAAGAAGGTATCAGTTCAAGCTATAAACCCAAATGGAGCAAAGATGGTTCCAACATCTTTATAGGACTAAGGCCAAGGCAATCCGCAAAAGAAAAACCTCTGTATGAAATACCAATGCCTAAAGATGTGGACTACTCGAATGTTGAAGTATGGTATTCCGAAGACTACAGGATTTTTCCTGAGCAGCGTGATGAGGCAGACCAGGATAAGAACAGTACCATGCTGGCAGTATGGCATCTGAATAACGGGCAGGTGGTAAAAGCCGGCACCGACCTGATGGAAAACACTACCATCATCGGTAATGGCGAATTCATAACAGAAACCGACAGCAAGCCTTATAAAAGGAAAAATATGTTTGATGAACCGGGTGGAACTTTCTGGTGCGACCTCTACCTGGTCAACGCCAATACGGGAGAAAGAAAAAAAATTGCACAGGATGTCCGCTACCTGAATGGTGGCAGCCCTTCGGGCAAATACCTGCTTTGGTTCAAAGGAAAAGATTACTGGACCTACGATCTGAAAACTGGTCAGCTCGTTAATCTTACTTCCAATATCAAAGCAAGTTTTGATAACGTGTTCGATGATCATCCCGGTGAACCAAGGCCTAACGGTGTGGCCGGCTGGTTGAAAAATGATGAAGCTGTTTTGCTAAACAGCTTATTCGATGTTTGGAAAATAAGTCCTGACGGAAAAAAGATAACGCAACTTACCAACGGAGTGGCCGATAGTATTGTTTACCGGTATGTCAATCTCAGTGCGCCCGCTTCAGGATTCTTCTTCTTCAGGGCAAGTTCAGGTGGGGATGAAGGAATTGATCCTAAGAAACCAATGTACTTCAGCATGAATGGCTACTGGACCAAAAGATCTGGATATGCATCCTTGAATCCGGGCGGGACATTGAAGCAATTGATTTATGAAGACATGAAAATATCAAGGCTTGCCAAAGCAGACAGTACGAACACATTCCTTTTTACCCGGGAAGATTTTGACCGTTCCCCGAATATTTTTATAGCTGATGAAAACCTGAAAGGAGACAAACAGGTATCAAAGATCAATGAGTTTCAAAAAAACTATTCATGGGGGCGTTCGGAGCTGATCAATTACAGCAGGGATAAAACAGGGGAACATCTGCAGGGTGTTCTGCTCTACCCTGCCGGCTATGATGCTTCTAAAAAATATCCGATGATTGTGTACATGTATGAAAAACTTTCCAACCAGGTTCATAACTATGTGGTTCCTTCTCAGCTCAGTCCTTACAATACAACGGCATGGACACAAAACGGGTATTTTGTATTGATGCCCGACATCACTTATGAACCCGGCAATCCCGGTTTGTCCGCACTCCGTTCGGTAGTCCCTGCAGTGAAAACTGTGATCAGAAGAGGGATAATCAATCCTTCGAAGATCGGACTGACCGGACATTCATTCGGTGGTTATGAATCTTTTTTCATTCCGACACAAACCGATCTTTTCGCTGCCGTGGCAGAAGGTGCAGGCATTTCCAATCTCATGTCTTTTCCGGGACAGGTACACTGGAACGGAGGTATTCCCGAATGGTCGCACTATGAAACAGGGCAATTCAGGATGGCAGTGCCGCCCTGGGAAAACCAGGAATGGTATATGACCAATTCACCTCTGAACTATATTCAAAATCTCAAGACTCCGCTGATGATGTATGCCGGTACAAAAGATGGTACCGTGGACTGGCATGAAGCGCTTACCTTTTATAACTATGCAAGAAGATACGGAAAGAAAGATGTGGTGATGCTTGTCTATCCCGAACAGAATCATTCTCCGGGCACCACTTCTGCCAAGATAGATTATCACCAACGCATCCTGCAATGGTTCGGCCACTGGCTGAAAGATGAACCCGAAATGAAATGGATGAAAGGGGTCAGCTACCTGGATTATGAACAACAACTGAAATATAAAAAAATCAGGATACCGGAAGGTTTTCATAAAGAAGATCATGAGAAATAAAATTCCGGGTAGGACAACCGGCTTACAATAAAATTATTTTGACAAAAACCTGAATCAATCATTTATGCAAACAAAGATCAAACTGCTGCTCACATTTTTTTTCAGCGGAGTATTTTGTTTCACTCCGGCTGTCCGTTCATCTGCACAACAAAATATACCCACTCCACAGTCGGTGTTTGGTTTTGAAGTGGGTGCGGATTACCAGCTGATAGACTACGAACAATCCGTTGATTATTTTAAAAAATTAGCTGCAGCAAGCAACAGGATAAAAATAATGCAGGCCGGATATACCAGCTATGACCGGCCCTGGTATTACAGTGTCATCTCCACCCCTGAGAACCTTGCACAACTGGAACAATTCAGGCAGGCGAACCAGCGTCTTGCTCATCCTGAAGAACTGAGCGAACAGGAAATGAAAAGGATCATTGAAGACCAACCTGTTTTTGTGGATATCAACGGCGGTTTACACGCCAACGAAATAGCAGGTTCGCAGCATACCATACAATTAGCTTATGAGCTTGTTTCAAAAGATGAAAAAAGTTTTCGTGAGCTGTTCAGCAAAACTATTCTTATCCTGTGGCCTACCATCAATCCCGATGGACAGGATATAGTGGTGAACTGGTACAAAGAGATCAAAGGCACAAAATATAAGAATGCTCCGCTGCACGAGTTGTATCAGAAATACGTCGGACACGATAACAACCGTGACGGATTCATGCTGAACATGCAGGAATCGAGAGTACTGGCAAACAGCTGGAGATATTGGGAACCGGAAATACTTCATGTGCATCACCAGAACGGGACCAGTTCCAATTACAGTGATTTTAACCGTATCTGGTTTCCTCCTTTTGCTCCGCCTGTAGGTGTGCACACACCCGAGCGGATGCTTCGTGAAATGAATACTCTCGGAATGCAAATGGCCATGGAACTGGACACCCGCGGCCTTCGTGGCGCCACTCACATGGGTGACGGCTTCGATTCCTATTACCTGGGTTACAATGATTACATGGAGATGTATCACAACATCGTTGCTTACTGGACCGAAGCAAATGGAGGCGGCTATGCAGAACCGTATTATGTTTCTCCCGATTCCGTCCTGAAAAAAATTCAGACATTCCGTCCACGCACTCTTTATGCCAGCCCCTGGAGAGGCGGATGGTGGAGATTAAGAGACCAGGTGGATTACATGGTGGGCGCCGACTACGGATTGCTCAAGTTTGCAGCAGGCAATAGAAAAGATATTCTGTACAACCGCTACATGGCAGGCAAAGAAGCGATTGATTCTTTTGGGAAAGAACATAATTCTTATGCATACATCATTCCAAAAGAACAACGAGATCCTATGGAAGCAGTGAAGATGTTGAGACGTCTTGCTTTCCTGGGAATAAAAATTTCAACATTGAAATCGGATGCATCCGTTGGAGATAAAACCTATCCGGCAGGCACCTGGGTCATTCCTACCAACCAGGAATTTGCAGGGCTTATTGAGGAAATGCTGGGCATTCAAAAATATCCTGAGATAGAAGAATATCCCGGCGGCCCCTTAGAGCAACCGTATGATGTTGCGGGATGGACCGTACCTTATTATATGGATGTGCATGTGGACAGAATTGAAAAACCATTATCCAATGAGTTTACACAATCACTCACCCCGGTGAAAGGAGAAGCTGTACCCTGGGAGAGTTCAAAAAAAATTAGCCTTCTGACCAATGCCGTGGCAGCAGGTATTCCGTCACCGCAGTCAAACATCACCGGAAAAGGATCTGCCCTTGCATTGAATCCTGCTGAAAACAATTCTTATGTCCTTATGAACAGGGCGCTTTCCGACGGAGGAAAAGTAAGTTATGTCAACCAGGGTTTTGATGGCGGGCAAGGCGGATACTATGTTGTTTCAAAAATTAAAAAAGACCTGCTTCAGAAATGGGCAACTGAACTCTCGTTACAGGCAAGATGGACCAAAACATCCGGCCAGGATATCAAACAGCTCCGCATCGGCATCTATGCTCCATGGAATGCAAGCATGGATGAAGGCTGGACCTTATGGATCTTCGATGAAAATGAATTCAATTATAAAAGGATCCGCAATGCTGAGATGAAAGCCGGCGACCTGAACAAAAATTATGATGTCATTGTCTTTCCTTCCATAGGCCAGGGCTTTTTCCGTGGCGGAAGGAATACGATCATTGACGGCTTCTCTTCAGAGATGATGCCCGAACCTTATGCGGGAGGCATAGGCAATGAAGGTGTCGAAGCATTAAAGAGTTTTGTTGAGAACGGCGGCAGGCTGGTTTGCCTGAACGAGAGTTCGGAATTTGCCATCAATCAATTTAAACTGCCGGTGGAAAATGTGGTGAGAAGGCTGAGCAGTAAAGATTTTTTTGTGGGCGGTTCCATACTGGAAGCCATGATCAACAAAAATGAAAGGATCATGAGCGGCATGCCGGACAAAGCAAAGATCTTTTTCAACAGCAGCGCTGTTTTCAAAACCGGCGAAGGTTTCAAGGGATCCGTGCTTGCCTCTTATCCTCAGGAAGGAAATATTTTATTATCGGGATACCTGAAAGGGGAAAATTATCTGAGAGGCCGGGCAGCAGCATTGAAAGCAGAATACGGAAAAGGCGACATTGTTTTGTTTGGTTTCAGCCCGCAGTGGAGAGGTCAAACCACCGGAACTTTCAAAGCCTTGTTTAACTGTTTGTATGGCGAGTGAAATGGAAGTATTATCGCTGATTGAAAGGAATGTAATAAAGAAAATCCAAAGCAGTCCGGAATAGATAATGCTCCGGGTGCCAATCCTTACTCCGAATACCAGTTGCCTTACAAAAATTATTCTTATTCTTTCACACTTAGGCCAATCTTTGCAGGAGAAAGTATTATCAAAAGCGCAAAGAGATGAAAGGTTGACCTAACATGTAAATGACAACCACTACATGGCATTTTCAATAAACGATATAAAGGAAATCGCAAAAGGATTTTACGGGTTGAATGTTCATGTTTTAGAATTGAACGGCTTTGATGAAGAAAATTATTTGCTTCAGGAAGATCCCGGAAAGAAATACATACTTAAAGTCGCAAGTGAAGAACAAGGCATTGAAGTCCTGAAAGCTCAAATGGAAATGATGAACTTTTTGTCAGGAACGGAAATGGCCGGCCATTTTCAAAAAGTATTAAAGAACAGGGAAGGATCGGACCTGACACTGGTTCACAGGAACAATAAAAAATATTTTATGAGGCTGCTCAGTTTCCTGGAAGGAAATTTTTGGTACGAATCAGAAAAACACAGCCCTTCTACTTTTGAAAACCTGGGTAGTTTTTTAGGCCGTATGGACAGGGCTCTGAAAAATTTTTCTCATCCGGCCCTTCACTGGGATCTGTACTGGGATATCAGCAAAGCGGCAGATGCATTTGATAAACTGAAGTTCATAACGGATCCGTCAAAAAGGAGGATCGCCGGTTATTTTTTACTTCAGTTTGAAACGGAAGTGCAACCGTTGCTTTCTTCCCTACGGCACGCCTGCATACACAGCGATGCAAACGACTTTAACATTCTTCTGAAAGGTGATGAGATAACCGGGCTGATAGACTTCGGTGATTCGGTGTTCACTGCATTGATCAACAATCCGGCCATTGCCTGCGCCTATACCATACTGTACGAAGAAGAGCCGCTGAAAAGCGCTGCAGAGATCGTGAAGGGCTATCATAAGGAATATCCTTTAGAGGAAAAAGAGGTTGACATTCTTTATTATCTCATTGCGGCCAGGCTTTGCATCAGCGTGACCCGCTCGGCATACAATACTTCATTGGGAAGCAGCAATGAGCATCATTTCCTGACCGAAAAAGCAGCATGGCAACTGCTTGAAAAATGGATCCGCATCAATCCTTTGAAAGCAAGCGATCTGTTCAGAAGGGCTTGCGGCCATAACAGTGTTATCAACAATGCTGATGATCATTCGTTGTTACTTGAAGAGAGAAAAAAGTTTATAGGGCGGAATCTCAGTATCAGTTATAAAGAGCCTCTCAAGATCATCAAAGGAGCATTGCAATATTTATACGATGACAAAGGAAATACATACCTGGATTGTGTGAATAATGTCAGCCATGTGGGGCATTGCCATCCGGTGGTGGTGCGGGCCATGCAAAAACAAATTGCCACACTGAATACCAACACGAGGTACCTGAGTGATCTCATGGTGGATTATGCAAAAGAACTTACCTCTGTCCTGCCCTCCCGCCTCAAAGTTTGTTATTTTGTCAACTCGGGGAGTGAGGCCAATGACCTTGCCATTCGCATGGCACGGCATTTCACTCAGAGGAATGATATCATTGTATTGGATCATGCTTATCATGGCACATCCACCTTGGCGATCGAAATGAGTCCTTATAAATTTGACAGCAAAGGCGGCAGCGGGCAAAAACCTTACATACATAAAGCCGTATCACCTGACCTGTACCGCGGAAAATACCGGTATGATGACATAGGCGCCGGAGAAAAATATGCAGTGTATGTATTGGAAATTTTAAAACAACTGGAAGAAAAGAAAACTCCTGCCGCAGCATTTATCTGCGAAACACTTTTAGGTGTGGGCGGACAAATTCCTTTGCCTGAACATTACCTGCAAAAAGTTTATGAATATGTGCGGCGGTACGGCGGGGTTTGCATTGCCGATGAAGTGCAGGTGGGTTTTGGCCGGGTTGGTGAAAAATTCTGGGGATTTGAATTACAGAATGTGGAACCTGATATTGTGGTGATGGGTAAACCGATAGGCAACGGTCATCCGCTGGCAGCGGTTGTGGTCACTGAAGCGATCGCAGAAGCTTTTAATAACGGACTTGAATATTTCAACACATTCGGAGGTAATCCTGTTTCGATGGCCACAGGCTTATCGGTTCTGAATGTTATACGGGAAGAAAAGCTTCAGCAGAATGCTTTGGAAACAGGAAATTATTTTATGGAAAGGCTGAAAGTTTTAATGAACAAATATCCGGTGATCGGTGATGTGAGAGGGCATGGACTATTCATCGGTGTGGAAATGGTCAAAGACCGGGACACCAAAAAACCTGCTGTTCCCGAAATTGATATCGTGGTGGAGAAAATGAAAAAGCGGGGAATCCTTCTGAGTACCGACGGCCCTCTTCATAATGTTTTGAAAATAAAACCCCCTGTCGTTTTCAGCAAAGAAAATGCGGATGAATTTGTTCAGAACCTGGATGAGGTATTGGCAAAAATGTTTTAGATATAGGAACACACAGCATTATTTTTATGGATATAAGAGGCAGTGCAAATAATCATCAAAATCTTAATTCGAAGTAATTTCATTAATTCCATTCGGGTTTTCAAGTTTGACCGGATTTATTCATTAAATTAGTAGTGCATTATTAACCATTGCCATTGCCCATGAGATATTTTATAATTCTGACATTATTAATTCCGGCCATTTTAAATGCGCAGGTAAAAAAAGTTGATGCTGTTTCAGAAATAAAAAATGTAACCGTTTTCAGTTCCGGCGCCCGGATAGAAAGGGTTTCCACTGTAAATCTTTCTCCCGGACGCACCCAGGTAAATTTTTCCGGATTAAGTAATCAGTTAGACCAGCAAAGCGTCCAGCTTTCTGCCAATGAAAATATCACATTATTATCGGTTCAGGCCTCACGTGACTTTACTTCTGCCAGAAAGATGGATGAAGAACAAAAAAAGTTCATAGATACCGTTAGCTCCCTGAAATCACAGATTGATCTTCAAAAAAAGATGCTGGACGTGTATAAGAACGAAGAAAATATGCTGATAAAAAATGAAGCGATCGGTGGTGATTCGGGAGTGAAAACCACTGAACTGAAAGAAGCGCTTGATCTTCACCGGCAAAGGCTTTCTGAAGTGTATAAAAAACAATTGGAAATTCAGAACAACATTGATCTTAAAGAAAAAGAATTTAAAGCATGGTCAGAACAGCTAAAAGAATTCAGCAAAAAGAAAGACAGCATCAATTATACGGTGACTGCACTGGTAGATAGCAAAGCAGGGGGAAACATGACCTTCCATCTCTTTTACAATATAAAAGATGCAGGATGGTATCCGGCCTATGATGTGAGGGTAAAAAACATCAGCAGTCCGCTGGAGTTTTTAATGAATGCAAATGTTTTTCAGAGAAGCGGAGAGACCTGGAAAAATGTGATACTTTTTTTGAGCACCGGGAGTCCGAATGAAAATGCCACTCCAACAGAATTGCAACCCTGGAAGATCGGATTCTTCGATCCTTCCATTGCTGCCAGGGGCTCAATGGTGTCCACTACAGTAAGTGGAAGAGTCACTAATGAAGACGGGGAACCAGTATCTTATGCTTCGGTGATCATTAAAGGAACTAATAAAGGGACGATGACTGACGCAAATGGATTTTTTAAGATCACGGATGTGCAGGTCGGCAGTAAACTTCAGGTTAGTTCTGTCGGCTTTGAGAACAAGGAAGTTTCGGTTGCACCCGGTTATATAAATATTGTTTTAAACCCTGGAAGCCAGAATCTCCAGGAAGTAGTAGTTACAGCTTTAGGTACCCAGATTGAAGGGAAAATCGCCGGAGTATCCGTAAATAAAAACAAATTTTCTGAAGAAAAGAGTTCAATTCAACTTGTTGATGTTACTACACAATTTCAACCCACTACCATTGTTTACTCAATAGATGAAAAATATACAATAGAAACTGATGGAAAGACAAACACCATCGGCATCAGGAGTTTTGATGTGCCGGCTGGATATCAATATTTTTCCGCTCCAAAAACTGATCCCGCATCATTTCTCACAGCACAGATACTGAGCTGGCAGGATCTGAATTTGCAATCAGGAGAAGTCAACCTGTATTTTGAAGGAAATTATTTAGGAAAAACTTACCTGGATCTTTCGGGGACAGGAGATACATTGTCACTTTCACTCGGAAAAGACAATGGTGTCAAGGTAACCAGAAAATTGATAAAAGAATTCAGTACCATGCGCTTTCTCGGTAACAACAGAATAGATAATCGCCAGTATGAAATATCTGTCCGCAATACAAAAAGGGAATCCGTTCAAATAAGAATACAGGATCAATTCCCTGTTTCTGTAGTGAAAGAGATCAGCGTTTCCGACACTAAAGCTCCGGATGCTGCAATCAATGACGACACCGGAATAGCCACCTGGGATCTGAATTTAGCGCCGGGTGAAGAAAGAAAAGTTTCGATCGGGTATTCAGTTAAATATCCCAAAGACAGAAGAGTGATCCTGGAGTGAGTTATTGATTTCTGGTCATTTTTATCTACAACGGGAAAATCTTTTGAATTTTTACTTTTTACTTTCTCATAATAACTCCAGAATTTCCTCAATGGTGTCCATCCCTTTATTCCTTGCATAATACACCTGCATGTCATTATGAAATTGTTCATCGTTGTAATTCTGGGGATCTTTCTTGTGTTTTATGAAAAGGCTTAGTCCGAATTTCGGCCTGGGCCCCCAATGAGCGATCACCTTATAATCATCATCCAGGAAAAGAACCACCGGAATAGATTTTGAACCATTGGTCAGAAAATCATTGATCAATGACGGCTCCTGGTCCCTGTATGTGATTCTGATCTCATTATTTTCAAAAAACCGGGTGATCACCGGAATGGCTGCGCTGGCATCTCCGCACCAGGCTTCAGAGATAATCAGGATCTTTCCTTTAAAATTTTTCCTGGCCAGGGTTTTCAATTGTTCCGGATCGGGAATGTAGGTCTTACCCATTCTTTGCATCCGCTGCACTCCTAATTTATAATACTCATGATAATCCTTTTCCACCTGGGTCTCTGGCATTTCTGCTGATCTCTTTGCTCTTTTCAGATATTCTTCATAGGTAACAGCATTATCCCAAAACTTTTTTATATCCATATCTTTTTTCTTTAATTCAATGAAATAAAAATATCAGCAACAATAAAACAAAATCCGTTTTTGTTGGTTCACTAATGAATTTGCCGGTATAAAATGAAAAAACAATATGGTTCCGCATTGCTGCAGAACCATATTTCTTGAAAACAGTATCATCTATTGGTTTTCGATGCCCGGATGATATTTTTTCACCAGGTGAAGTGTGTTCTTATCGGTGTGATGCATCGTTTTTCCTGTAGCAGCCAGCTTCAGTATCAGATCTGATGTATAGCTGAAGGTACCATCGGCATTGATCATGAAAGTACTTTCAAATCCTTTTAATTCTGCCCGCTGCATCAGGTATTTATTTTGCAAAATTCCATAAGAAGGATCACCGGGTGTGGCTTTGAAATGTAATTTCCTGTCTCTTGCTTTGGCATCACCGCCGGCAAGAATGGCTATGCCGCGGCCAAACACTACCACACGCATGATCTGACCGGTGGCTTTTTCCCAAAGCAGGTAACCTACTTCGTCGTGAAAAGGATCCATAGCTTCTTCACCATGACGCCAGGCTTTCATCTGGTAGGTCACTCCTTCCAGTGTCTGCTTCCCGTTTTCCTGTGTCGGGATCGGGCGGAACCATGCTTTTTCAAAATAACTTGTTTCAGAAGTTTCATCGTCTTTGTTGTGATAAGAAAGATCAACACCAACATCTCCCTCCCACTCGCCAACGAGCCAGGTGAGGGGCCCTAATCTCTGGGGTCCTAAGATTTTTTTTGCTGCCATATAATTGTATTTGTGTTACAAAAAATGAATGAGTAGAACATGATCAACTGCTTTATCAGCAGAAACGCGAAGGTACGATTTATTGATATAAGAGATTTCAATGATCAGTTGAAAAGAATACCATACACCTGAATTGTATCCCCGTTTTTGTTTTACGGTTATGATAAAAAGCATCAAGCTAACCTCATTAGCTTTACCTTTGTCATGCAATCCAATCATTCGGATCCAATTGAGCCAAATGGTCAAAAAAACTTCCGGCTCATAAATTCAATGAGTGAAAATAAGATTCATAACGACGCAGTCTCAAAAGAAACGGAGTCCCGGAAAGACAGTCATCTCGAGCTTGCCTTTTTATCTCAAAACAAATCTATTGATGCCCGTTTTTATTACGAACCTATGATCGCTGCCCATCCTGACCTGAATGCAGAATGGCCCGTACGTCTTGGAAATAAAACTTTGAAGTACCCAATCTGGATTTCCAGCATGACCGGCGGAACCGATAAGACCAATGAGATAAATATGCGTTTGGCAAAAGCTGTTGCCCGGTTTGGTTTGGGTATGGGTGTCGGCTCAGTTCGCATCGCCATGGAAGATGCAGAAAAGATCCGTGATTTCAGGCTAAGGCCGGTGTTGGGAGAAAATGTTCCTTATTATATCAACTTCGGAATCGCACAGATAGAAAAAAGTATCAAAGCAAAAAAATTACATCTCTTCCGTAAGATGGCTGAACTGCTGGAAGCTGATGGTATCATCATTCATGTAAACCCTTTGCAGGAATGGATGCAACCCGAAGGCGACAGGATTGAAAAAGCTCCTATTGATACCATTGAAAGATTCCTGGAAGAAATTGATTTGCCATTAATTGTTAAGGAAGTCGGGCAAGGCTTTGGTTATCAGAGTATGAAGAGGTTACTGCAATTACCTCTGGCTGCTGTTGAATTTGCGGCAAACGGAGGCACCAATTTTTCAAAACTGGAACTTCAGCGTAACAGTTTAAAGAGCAAATACCTGATGCCTTTTGTTCATGTAGGTCAGACAGCTGAAGAAATGGTGGAGTTGAGCAACCGGCTTGCCACTGAACTGGGCGATAAAGTAAAATGCCCCACACTCATTATCAGTGGCGGCATCAGGAATTTCCTGGATGGATATTACCTGATCCGCAAAGCCCACACAAATGCCCTCTATGGACAGGCATCTGAAATTCTGAAACATGCCAAAGAATCACAAAGAGCTTTGGATGAATTTATCCAATACCAGATAGAAGGACTTTTATTGGCAAGAACCTATTTAACACTAAAAGAGAAAGAAAATAATGAAGGATAAAAAGATCGTTCACGGATTTTCAAAAAAGAGCAGAGATGAAAAGCTGGGCTTGGTCACAGAATATCATCCCGATCCCTTAAGCGCCCTGGCTGTTTTCAAAAGTTTTCACCATCCAGATGCGAAAACACAGAAACTGTTAGAGGAGTTCAGCGAGAACACCATTACCAATTTCCCGTTGCCCTACTGTATTTGTCCCAACATGCTGGTTAATGGCCGTTCTTACATGGTGCCGATGGTGATCGAAGAAAGTTCTGTGGTAGCTGCAGCATCCAACAGCGCCAAGTTCTGGTTTACCAGGGGAGGATTCACTACCGAGATCATTGGCACGGAAAAAGTGGGACAGGTGCATTTTATCTGGAAAGATGATATAAGTTTATTGCAGGAACGTTTCCCCGCATTGAAAGAATTATTGATCAAAGAATGTTTTGACATCACTGAGAACATGATCAAACGCGGCGGAGGAATAACCGATATTGAACTGAAAGACCTTACTGATAAGGAACCCGGCCTGATGCAACTATACGGCACTTTTGAAACCATTGATTCTATGGGCGCCAATTTTATCAACTCCTGCCTGGAACAGATTTCCGCCACTTTCAAAAAATGGCACGCTGCCCAAAAAGAATTTTCAAAAGACGGGCTGGAGATCATCATGTGTATCGTTTCCAACCTTACACCAAACTGCAGGGTAAGGACATACGTGGAGACCACTTTTGATCAAATGGATAATATGATTAAAGGTGTTTCGGGAAAAGAATTTGCCCGCAGGTTTTACCTCGGAGTAAGAGTGGCTGAGTCGGATCCGTTCAGGGCCACTACTCATAATAAAGGTATCATGAACGGAGTGGATTCAGTAGTGCTGGCAACAGGAAATGATTTCCGTGCCGTGGAAGCGTGCAGCCATGCTTATGCTTCCCGTTCGGGAAAATACACTTCACTCAGTCATGTAGAACTCACCGGTACAAAATTCAGATTCTCTGCAGAGATTCCTTTTGCGTTGGGAGTGGTCGGCGGGTTGACCAATCTGCATCCATTGGTGAGACTGAGTCTTGAACTATTAGGTAACCCATCAGCAACCGAATTAATGGGTATTGCAGCGTCTGTGGGTTTGGCAAATAATTTTTCTGCAGTAAAGAACCTGGTGACGGTCGGCATCCAGCAAGGGCACATGAAGATGCATTTATTGAACATATTGCAGCAATTGAAAATTCCGGAAAACAGGAAAGAAGAAGTGATCGGGTATTTTAAAGACAAAGTGGTGTCGGTATCAGCGGTGCGCAACCTGGCAGAAAAGTGGCATTTGATTGAAGCAGAGAATTAAATCGGAATATGCTGCTGTTTCAGATATGCAAAGTTCATTTTTTAGATCGCAAATGAGAAACAGGCTTATTTCATTTTATTACATCCTAATCTTCCGATCAAATCCCCGATCATGAAGACCATAAAATATTCTGCATCAGGAAAGCTGCTATTATTCGGAGAATACCTGGTCTTGCGAAATTCAAAATGCCTTGCCATCCCTCTCTCCTTTGGCCAGGAACTGGAAATTCACCAGGGAGTTGAAAAAGGAATTCTTATCCGAAGTTTCGAACTGGAAAATTGCTGGCTGGAAATACTTCTTTCAAAAGACCTGAAGATCATCAGAAGTAATGATGCTGAAAAAACAAGGATCATTCAGAACCTGTTTTCTCTCATAAAGGAAAAAAAGCCTGAACTGTTTTTTAAAGACATTTATTTAAAATTCAGATTGAATTTTCAAAGACACCTGGGGTTAGGCAGCAGTTCCACATTACTTTCTCTCCTAAGCCAATGGTCAGGGTTTGATCCGTATTATTTACTGGAAAAAAGTTTTGGAGGCTCGGGATATGATATTGCCGCCGCCACTTCCGCCGGCCCGTTTATTTATTCTGCCAATAATAAAATGGAAAAACATTTCGTTTTACCGGAAAGCATCACCCGCCATTTGCTGTTCGTTTATCTCGGAAAGAAACAGAAAAGTTCAAAAGAAGTGGCCGCTTTTAAAAACAAGAAGACAACCGGTCAGCAAATTGATGAAATGAACCGTATCGTTACAAAAGCAGCCCGATGCCATGATATCGAAGTATGGGAAGAACTGATGAATGAAAGTGAGGCATTGCTTTCGCTAATTCTTAAAGAAGATCCCGTAAAGGAAAAATATTTCGGAGATTATCCATACTCCATAAAATCATTGGGTGCATGGGGAGGTGATTTTATCATGGCCTCCTGCCGGAATATTGATGAAGCAGAAAATTATTTTTTGCAAAAACAAAAACATCCGATTTTTACTTACGGCGAGCTGATAAAATAAGAGATGCATAAAGTATTTACGGCAAAATATCCATCCAATATCGCCCTGGTAAAATACTGGGGAAAATATGGCAACCAGTTACCCCGCAATGCTTCCCTGAGCATGACACTCTGCAAAGCTTATACTGAAGTGTCTCTTATTTGCATCAAAAAGAAAAACCCTGAAGTTAAGATTGAATATTTTTTTGAAGGCAGTACTGAACCTGCTTTTTATGAAAGGATCCTTCGTTACATCATAGGGCAAAATGAATTTGAGAAACTGGTCAGAAATTATACACTGAAAATTAGTTCCAAAAACAGCTTTCCTCATTCAGCCGGAATCGCATCTTCTGCATCAGCATTTGCAGCTATTGCAGCAGTTCTTTTAAAAGCAAGTAATACCATAAGAGCAGGTCAATTCAACGAACAGGCAAGTCGCCTTGCAAGGCTGGGAAGCGGAAGCGCCTGCCGTTCTTTTTATGGCCCTTTTTCACTTTGGGGAAAGCTGGAAGGAGTAAAAGACTCATCCGATGAATATGCGATCCCGGTAGAGAATGTTCATAAAGTATTTAAGTCCATGATGGATGCCATCCTGATCGTTGATGATTCACCCAAAAAAGTATCGAGCAGTAAAGGCCACTCCCTGATGAAAGAACATCCCTATGCTGCGGCAAGATTCAGGGATGCCAATAAGAACTGCAAAGAGATGCTCTCGGTGCTGAGGTCGGGAGATTTTGAAAACTTTGCTTTCATCACAGAAAGAGAAGCGCTATCTTTGCATGCTATGATGATGACATCCAGGGAGCATTACCTGCTTATCAGATCCGGTACTGTGAAAGTGATCGAAGAGATTCTAAGATTCAGAAAAGAAACAGGTCTCCCTTTATGTTATACCCTCGATGCAGGCCCTAATGTGCATTTGCTTTACCCCGCTTCCATACGGGAACAAGTTCACACATTTATTCAGCAAGACCTGTACAATGATTTAAAAACAGTGATCTACGATAGTGCGGGATCAGGTGGAACAGTATTAAAAGTAAACAATGGAAAGGCTTAATTCAAAAGTCCTGTTATTCGGAGAATACGCTGTCTTGCACAACGGCATGGCTTTGGTCATACCATTTGACCGTTACAGTGGTAACCTGGAGTTTTACCAATCGCAGGAGAACAACCATGTGGCACTGCAATCCAATGAATACCTCCGCAAATTCTGCGCTTTTGTTGCCAGCCACATGGATGAACAATTCGTGCTGGAAGTAAAACGGTTTGAACAGGAACTCCAGCAAGGATTATTTTTCAGAAGCAATATTCCCCAGGGTTACGGATTGGGAAGTTCCGGAGCACTGGTAGCTGCCATTGTTTTGAGATACCTGGTAAAAGCAAAGAATCTGAAAGATGAAATGAAAGTGCTGACTTACCAGAAAATGAAGGAACTGAAAAAAAGTCTTGGCTACCTGGAATCTTATTTTCATGGAGTCAGTTCCGGGCTGGATCCACTGAGCATCATTCTGAATGAACCGATCCTGTATAAAAACGTTCATGACCTCATCACAACCAAACTCCCCGCACCATCCGGTGAAAAAAAGAATACGGTTTTTCTCCTTGGCACAGAATACCCGAGAACTACATCCAGAATGATGAAGCTTTTCAATGATCTGCACAGTCAAACAGAATTCAGGGAAAAATTTGAAAAGCATGTGGCTCTAAATAATAATACCGCTATTCAGAATTTTCTTGATAATAAAACAGACAGTTTTTATCATTCTGTTCATGACCTTAGTTCTTTCCAATTGCACCACATGAGTGATTTCATTCCTGAACCCCTGCAAAAAAATGTAGCCGCAGGTTTGGAAAACGGCGATTATTTTCTAAAACTATGCGGTGCCGGCGGCGGTGGTTTTATGCTCGGTTTTACCCAAAACTGGGATTTGACCCGGGAGAAACTGAAAGATTACAAGTTGGAAGAGATTTATAGCTATTGACAATTCAGACCGGTAAGTTATCCCTATTTGCACTTCATTTTCATCATATGCCAAATGAGCATTATCAACCGGTTTCATTATAAGAATCATGCCCGGTAAGAGATAACTCTTTATTTTTGCTGAAATTTAAAATAAAGAGACATGAAATTCCGGATCGAGTCCACAGGGTATAAACTGAGCCCCTCATTAAAAGATTTTGCCAAAAAGAAACTTAGCACTCTTAACAGGTATTACAAAGACATCCAGGAGATCGAAGTGACGCTTCATTATGAAACCAATGCAGCCAAAGGAGAAGTAAATTGCATTCTGAATATCCGTATGCCGGGTAAAGATGAGTATATCAAAACCAAATCCGTGATCTTTGAAGATGCGATATTGAAAGCTGCAGAAACCGCCAAAAGAAGATTGCGCATCCGTAAAACCCAATTGGAAAAAGCACGCAGATTAAAGACTCCTAACAGAAAGGTGCTTGCAAAAAAACTGGCAAAGAGATAATCTGTAACAATTATCATAAACATAAGCCTGTGATTTTCGTCACAGGCTTTATAATTTGAGACGATTTTTATTATTTTCAGATAGCTTCGGGGCGTTTGTAAAACAACTCCTGAGTATCGCAGGACTCATGCATGGATGTAAGGACAGAAGGGAGCGGAGCCGTAAAAACATTGGGATAATCCACTTCACCCAATTCCGTACGGATCGGGTAAGCCAGTTTCTCCTCTTCAATGGAAAACCGTGAATCAATACCGGGCTTGTTTCCCCTGGGATCAACACGGAACCATCCGCTTTCTTCGAGGTAAACCGCATTTAGTCCATGCAATGCATATCCCGATTCAACGGTCCCTTTACGCAAAACACGTTGATAACAAAAACCTGCCGGGATTCCCATTCCTCTCAGAAGTGTTGCCAGTAAATGGGATTTGGCAAAACAGATGCCTTCTTTATTCCTGAGCACGTCTTCTGCATTGATGGTGACCAGTTTTTCCTGAGTGTCAAATGAATGATGAATCTCATCACGGGCAATTTCAAAAGCGATCTTTGCTTTTTCTTTCTTCGTAGAAGCCATGGATTCTATCTCCCTGATCTTTTCCTGTATGGCAGGAGTGTGAAACAGAACAACGGGAGAGATCTCTTTCAGGTAATCTTCAAGGTTATTTGATTCCAGGATGAGTTTCATAGTGCGATCTTTTTACAATAAATGTTATTAAAGTAACAGTTGAGGCTATAAAAAGTTCATAACCGGGCTCTCAAACGAATAATTTTTTTTAAATCTCAATGCCCTGCGAGGCATCCTGCCTCGCAGCATTATTTTATCGCTTCAAGCGATTATATAATAAGAATACCATAGAAGCTCTTTCCTTCTTCAATCTCAATCATCACGACATCAAATCAGCTGATGTAACACTCATCACTCATTCCCAGGGTGCGGGAATAGAAGGAAAAGCTGAATATACTTTACCATATTCTTTCCAGGCTTTCATTACATTTCTGCTCTGTTCTATGAAATCAGCATTTTGATCCCCGACTTTATAAGACAGCCTGTCTTTTTTCGCTTCTTCAATTTGTGCATCAGTCATTTTTAAAAAACGAAAAGCAGCCATCTCCTCAGATGAAAAACCATTAGTCCGGAGTTTTTCCTGATAAGCACGCAAATTATCCTGACTGACAACAATTTTACCATTTACCTGCGACTGCAAAGCACTGAGAAATTCATCCCATTTGCTGCAAGCGGTCATTAATGCATCACCCACTTTTTTCTTATAATAAATAATTGCCTGAGCCTGTTTATTTGCCCAAAAATCATCTTTAGCTTCTCTGGCTCCGCCCTGTTTGTCATTAGAACTCACCAATGCTTTCATCAGGGCATAAGCATTCAGATAAGCATCAGCAAAATCATTTGCTTTATTGTTTAATGCTTCATCTTTGAAAGGAGTCTGTTTCAGGCTGCGATAATCAAAGGGTTCCACTTTGGCAAACTCCTTATAGTTTGGATCGGGAGGGTCGCCATTTAATGCATCACTGATTTTCCTGCCGTTGCTTGTTATAAAATCAAGAATACGACTGAACATATTTCCTGGCGAAAGCGGATTTACCTTATCTACAACAGTGCCTAATGGATCTGTAGCAAGTCCGAAACCCGTTTGTGCATTATCAGCGCCTCCCAAAATTCTGTTTGCTTTATCCAAAGCATCGTCTCTGTTATCCGGAGGCTGTTTTTGATTAGAAGGGCCTAATCGCTGCCTTGGCGGCCTGGGTGTAGAAGGATGATCCGCAGGATTAAATTCTTTTAATTTTAAATACGGAACATTAAACGAAACAAAGCCGCTTTTACTTTCAGACAGCTTATACCGGTAATTGGCTGAAGCCATATAAGCCTCATTGGGGACATATAGCTGTATCACTAAATAACGGTAATCAAGCGCAAAATATCTGATGTAAAATCCTTGTGGCGTGAGCGACCATCTGCCTTTTTTTACTTCTCTGCCACCTTCATCAGGCACAACACCTGTAAGTACTGCTACCCGCTCAAGGTCTTCATAGCTGGTTTGAGCATTGCGCATCATTGAACGTAACTTATTTTCAGCTTCCAAAATTCTTCTTACCGGAGCCGGCGCTTTGTCAATCATTTTATTAAATTCTTTCTGGGCCATTTTATTAATAACGCCGGTATTCAATTCAACTATTTGTTTAGGATCGAGCAGTTTGGCAGCAGTTAACATATATTCTTCCGGCATTTCCTTAAAATCAGCTCTGGCAATGATCGCCCATATCAATTTCTGTATTTCAAGCTGTTTTATTTCAGGATGCTTGTATGCGTTCATCAATATACTTCTGACAATACCTGCTTTTGGGCCTTCCAACGGTGCATATAAATAACCGTCGCCATCCACCTTCTTAGGGCCATAAGTACCTGCCTTCATGCAGTAGCTTTTCAGATGAAACTCCCATACTCCCGGAAATACATAAAATGAACCATCAATGCTTCTGGGCAGCTGATCACCGGGCAGTATTGCTTCCGGAACAAAATCATCCATCTCCGGCACTTCGGTTTTTGCATCATCCAGACTTGTAGTGATAGGCTCTTTACCCATCAAGATGTTGCCTGCATTAGGAATTTTCTTGAGATTCAGGTCTTTTAATTTACCAAAAGGATTTTGAGCATTTATACTAAAACTGCATGCACCAACTAAAAAAACAAACAATAGCTTTTTCATGGTCCAAATAAAATTTAATGACCTGAACAATCAGTTAAATGAATAAAACTCCAGCCTGAAATTATTCTGAAATTGCAGAAGGAAGATATGAATTTTTTTTCACAATCTTTCATTTCCCTCGCTCTGCGAGGCATCCTGCCTCGCAGCATTATTTGATCGCTTCAAGCGATCAAATAATACGAAAAACATAGGAAGCTCTTTCCTTCTTCAATCTCAATAATCACGATATCAAATCACCTGGTGCAAGTCCACAGGAGAAAATAAGCTATTAAGGTAATTTAAAGTCCGGTTTATTTTTACTAATGTAATAAGGTTAAGGGCTTGCTGCTGACTCAACCAATAACAAAAAGATTCCATTACCTTATCAATGCTCTGCGAGGCATTCTGCCTCGCAGCATTATTTGATCGCTTCAAGCGATTACACAATACGAAACTCTTCCCTTCTTCAATTTCAATAATTACAAGATCAATTCTCCTGATGTAATCGTACAGGAGAAAATAAGCTAATCAGGTTTTTAAAAAATCTATCTCGCTTTATTAATGTAATAAGGTTAACGACTTCATGTAAAAGGGCTAACAATTAAAATACCAAGACCTTATTACCTTAGTAAAGGCTCTGCTTCATCAGGATATCAACCTTATCAGCTTAATAAATTTTTCATTCTCAAAAAAAAGTATTGGCTAAAAAGAGAGAGTGGTGATTCCCTTTTCATTTAAATTGAATAACTAATTGCATGCAGTTTCTGCACATCACTTAAATTTTATCAGCGGGACTGCACAGCTATTACAAGTTTACGACTCCGGTTTTAGGTACGCTCAACTTCTCACCTTTTCTATAGAATCCATCCATCTCATCTTTGGGAACAAAAACCCCTCCCGTTGCCCAGGCAATATGAGTGATGCTCTTTGAATCAATATTATTTTCTTTGATATAACCTGTTTGTAAAACCCTTTGCGGGCCCGTCAACCCTGCAGTGGCTGAAGGTTCTATATAAATATTTTGACTCTTGCCGAGCAAATAAAGCAAACGGAACAATTCATCGTCTTCAATGGTATAGATTCCGCTAATCAATAATTTGCTTATAGGCGTGGCAAATGCTGAAGGCCTTCCCACGGCCAGCCCGTCAGCTTCTGTTTGGTTGTCAATTCCCAGGTCATGAACGCTGATTTTTTCCATCTTGCCCGTCAGGATACCAACCAGCACCGATGGTGAATGTGTAGGTTCTACAAAAAAGCAATGAACATGATCGCCGAACACCTGCTTCAATCCGAAAGCAACACCGCCTGGAGACCCCCCCACTCCGCAGGGAGAATAGACAAACAAAGGATGCTCTGCATCCACTTTTATCTTTTGTTCATCCAGTTGCTTTTTCAATCTTAATGCGGCCACGCTATACCCGAGATACAGGTACTTTGAATTTTCATCATCTACAAAATAACCCTTCGGATCAGCGAAAGTGGCACGCCTTCCTTCAGTGATCGCTTCACCGAAGTCGCCTTCAAACTCCAGCACGTTGGCACCCTTCGATCGTAAAAGATTTTTCTTCCACACTTTTGCATCGGCTGACATATACACTGAAACTTTGAAACCAAGCCTTGCACTGATGATGCCAATGCTCAATCCGAGATTTCCGGTGGATCCCACTCCGATAGAATACTGCCGGAAAAAGTTCCTGAATTTTTCGCTGTCAAATACTTCATAATTATCACCCGGCTTCAGTAACCCGTTTTCCAGAGCCAGTTCTTCTGCATAATGCAATACTTCAAAGATGCCTCCTCTCGCTTTAATGGAGCCGGCCACAGGTAACTCATCATCTCTTTTTAAAAACAACCGGCCTTCAATTTTACCCTTTTGCATTTCATTGAATAACTTTTTAAAAGCAGATATTTCTTCAAGACCGGATTCAATGAACCCTTTGGTGCTTTTTAGTTCGGGGAATGCCTTTGCGAGATATGGGGCAAATCTTTTCCATAATGCCTCCGCATCCTGCATGTCACGTTTGTTAAGCGGCAAAGACCTGATCTCGCCCATTTTTTTCCGGTAAGGATTGATCCAGGTAACAGGTTCCAACTTAATGATCTTTTCCAAAAGAGGATACTGAGAGATCCATTTGTCTAAGTCTGAGAAAGCCATGGTATCAAATTTTTTTTAAGAATAATATCCAATCCTTCTGGATATTTTATTGCAAAGTTACCTGTGACCAACACTAAAACAGTTTATTACGATTTGCTGTTGTGAATATTTATAACAGGAAGTGCCTGAGAAAGTTTTAATTTTGGCAAGTTTTTACACAGTAATTACAAATTTTAATAATAAATCATAGAATCTTCAATCAACCATGAGCTACTCAAAAGCAAAATCAGTTAAGGAAATTGCAGTAAACGGGAAAAAATACCGTTACTGTTCTTTAAAAGACCTGAAGGGTGTGAGCATAGATCATCTTCCTTTCAGCATCCGCATTCTCCTGGAAAACGTGTTAAGGAATTATGACGGTTTCAGCATCGTTGATGAACATGTGGAAACTCTTCTTCACTGGACACCTGAAGCTGTTGACAAAGACATTCCCTTTATGCCGGCACGCATCCTGATGCAGGATTTTACCGGAGTACCTGCCGTTGTGGACATGGCTTCCCTGCGTTCCGAATTTGTCCGCCATGGTAAAGACGGGCAAAAGATCAATCCCGCCATTCCTGTTGACCTGATCATTGACCACTCGGTGCAGGTTGATTATTACGGAACCGATTATTCGTACGACAAGAATGTGGAGTTGGAATTTGAGCGAAACAAAGAAAGATATGAGCTTTTGAAATGGGCTCAGAAAGGGCTGAGCAATTTTACCGTTGTTCCCCCCGGAATGGGTATTTGCCACCAGGTAAACCTGGAATATCTTTCCAAAGGGATCATTGCAAGAGACGGATGGCTTTTCCCTGACACACTGGTGGGAACCGATTCCCACACGCCGATGGTAAATGGTATCGGAGTAATTGCATGGGGAGTAGGCGGAATTGAAGCAGAAGCTGCGATGCTTGGCCAGCCGATCTTCTTCACTTGCCCGCAGGTGGTAGGATTGAAGCTTACCGGAAGGATTCCCGAACAATGTACCGCAACAGATATCGTATTATCCATTGCTAACCTGCTCCGCAAAACAGGTGTGGTCGGAAAGTTTGTGGAAGTTTTTGGTGACGGATTAAAACACCTCACCGTTACCGACCGGGCTACGATCGGAAACATGTCGCCTGAATTCGGATGCACCGTCACTTATTTCCCCATTGACGAACGCACTTTGGAATACATGCACTCCACCAACCGCACACCGGAGCAGATCAGGATTGTGGAAGAATATTGTAAGGAAAACCTTTTGTGGAGAACAGGAAACGAGAACATCACATACTCACAGGTGGTGGAACTGGATCTTTCCACTCTGGAGCCAACGGTTTCCGGACCTAAGCGTCCGCAGGATAAGATCCTGGTGAAAGACCTGGGAAATAAATTCTGCGAGATCCTCAAAGGAGAGTTCAACCGTGAATATCAGCCGAGAGAACAAAGAGAAGAATTTGCCATGCTGGTGGAAGGCGGATCGGGCACTGAATTCACTTTCGGCAAAGTGCCGATCAGCGGGCAATCAAGGTCTGAAGTGATACCTGATGATAAACATCATTCCGTTCGCATCAAACAACCCAATAAGGAATTTGTTCTGAGTGACGGCAGCATTGTGATAGCAGCGATCACCAGTTGTACCAATACTTCCAATCCTGCCGTGATGGTAGGAGCAGGACTCCTGGCAAGAAATGCGGTTGAAAAAGGATTAAGAACAAAATCCTGGGTGAAAACATCATTGGCTCCCGGATCAAAAGTTGTCACTAAATACCTGGAGCGTTCGGGATTGAATGTTGACCTGGATGCTTTGCGTTTTCAAACCGTAGGTTATGGTTGCACCTCCTGTATCGGCAACTCAGGCCCTCTCCCTCCTGCTATTGCAGAAGCTGTAGATAAAGGTGAACTGATCACTGCCTCTGTACTTTCTGGAAACAGAAATTTTGAAGCAAGAGTGCATCCGCAGGTAAAAATGAACTTCCTGATGTCGCCCATGTTGGTGGTTGCCTATGCTTTGACGGGCCGTGTGGACGTGGACCTGATTAATGACCCTATTGATTTCGATCCCAATGGCAAACCGGTTTACCTGAAAGATATCTGGCCTTCCAGGGATGAAATTCAAAAGACCATCAATGAATGCATGAAACAGGGAGATTTTGAAGAAGTGTATGATGTGATCTTTGATGGCTCCACCGATTGGCAAAACCTGGAGGTGAACCTTGATCAGAACTTTGAATGGAATGAGAATTCCACTTACATCAAAGAAGCTCCATTCTTTGAAAATCTTAAAGCTACTCCTGATCCGGTGACGGACATAAAAGGCGCAAAAGTTCTTTTATACCTTGGAGACTCAGTAACTACAGACCATATCTCACCCGCGGGAGCTTTCAAAGAAGATTCAGCCGCGGGAAAATACCTGATCGAAAGGGGCATCCCTAAAAAGAATTTCAATTCTTACGGATCACGCAGAGGAAATCATGAAGTGATGATGCGTGGAACATTTGCCAACGTAAGGATTAAAAACAAAATAGCAGGCAAAGAGGGCGGGTACAGCCGTCACATTCCTTCCGGTGAAGTGAATACTGTGTATGATGTAGCGATGAAATATAAAAGTGAGAACACTCCCCTGATCGTTCTGGCAGGTAAAGAATACGGTTCCGGTTCATCACGCGACTGGGCAGCCAAGGGAACTTTCCTTCTGGGGATCAAAGCAGTCATTGCAGAAAGTTTTGAACGTATCCACAGAAGCAACCTCGTTGGAATGGGCGTGGCTCCTCTGGTATTTACCAATGGCCAGAACGCAGTTTCACTCGGATTGGATGGAACAGAAACATTCAGCATCACAGGGCTGGCTGATAATCTGACGCCTCACAAAGTGCTGGATGTAAAAGCCGTCCATTCCTCCGGTAAAGAAACAAATTTCAAAGTGGAAGCACGCCTGGATTCAGCAATAGAGATCGAATATTATAAGAACCAGGGCATTCTTCAATATGTACTGAGAGATTATCTGAAAAAGAACTAAACCGGTTTTCTCTGTAAACAAAAGCTCCGGTAAAATGGAGCTTTTGTTTTTGTCAAGTAACAGGAATTCTGTTCATCTTCAAATGCAACTTTTCTAATAAGAAGATTGTAATAAGCACAGATGTTTATCGGATCTATTTAAACAAAATACAAGAATGACTCAGGAACAGATTAGAAAATATTTTGAAAGGATAGGATTGGATGTACAACCGAAAGCTGATCTTGCCACACTTGCGGGGATACAGCAACGGCACACTTCTGTGATACCGTTTGAAAACCTGAATCCTCTTCTAAGGATACCGGTGGATATCTCGGATGATTCCATCTTTCAGAAACTGGTGATCTCCCACCGCGGCGGATATTGTTTTGAACACAACATCCTGCTCATGAATGTCCTTAAAACGATAGGCTTTGAAGTGAGAGGTTTGTTGGGCAGGGCCGGAGAGAAAGAATACAGCGTGGGAAGAACACACATGATACTCCTGGTCTCTCTTGACGGAAAACAATACATAGTGGATACCGGTTATGGCGGCCTGGTGCCTACAGGCCCTTTATTGCTATTGCCTGATCTGGTTCAAAAAACTCCAAATGAAAATTACCGCCTGATCAATTTTGATGAAGGATACCGTTTGGAAATAGATCTTAACGGAGAGTGGAAACGGCTTTATGACTTTGATCTGCAACGCCAGGTATATAAAGACTATGAGGTCGGCAACTGGTACACATCCACCAGTCCCTATTCATCCTTCACTAAACGACTGACCGCAGCCCGATCGGATGAGCATTGCAGATATACAATTAAAGGTCAGGAATTCACACGCTATTTCAAGGGAGGCGGATCTGAAAAAAGAAATGTAAATTCATTGGAAGAAATGAAACAGGTTCTTGAAAATGATTTCCTAATCAACTTATCGGGGCTAACAAACCTTGAAAGGCTAATGATCCAATAAAGAGTAATTATTGAGTATTGAGTATTCAGTATTGAGTATTCAGTATTGATTTTTTAACTTAATACCGCTTCACACTTAGTGATACCTTCTTATTTACGCTCTCTCTCCCACCGGTATTCCCCACCTGTTCATATCCGATAGCTCAAAATCTTTTTGATACTTCACCGGAATTTCTCCATGCAACATTGATCCGACTTTTACCGAAGGGAAAATTTCTTCATAGGTGATCATTTCATTAAGCGAAACCCTTCTATAAATATGCGACCTTGTGATATTCTTCATATCATCCAGCCCGGAAGCGCCGAGCAGTTCTACAAAATTCTTGATCGTTCCGGTATGATAATTGGCAAGCCGGACCTTTTTATCGGCCACATCCAATCCTATCGTTAATCTCGGATCCTGAGTGGTGATGCCTGTCGGGCAGCGGTTGGTATTACACAGCAATGCCTGTATGCAACCTATCGCCATCATCATGGCCCGGGCAGAGTTACAGGTGTCGGCTCCCAACGCCATTGCCCTGGCAATATGAAAAGCTGAAGTGACCTTTCCGGCAGTAATGATCCGTATGTGTTTTCTGATATCCAGCCCATTCAGAATATTGTGAACAAATGCAAGACTATCCAGCATGGGTGCACCGAGGTAATTTGAAAATTCCTGAGGAGCAGCGCCGGTGCCGCCTTCGCCTCCATCCACCGTTATGAAATCAGGATAAGTATCCAGGTGGATCATTGCTTTGCAAATGGAGATAAATTCAGATTTATGCCCGATACAAATTTTAAAACCTACAGGTTTTCCTCCCGACAGTTCTCTGAGCTTACTGATGAACTGGATCATCTCCAATGGTGTACTGAATGCCGTATGAAATGGTGGAGAAACTACTTTTGTATGTGGTGGCACATGCCTGATCTTTGCAATCTCTTCTGAATTTTTTGAAGCAGGTAAAATGCCTCCATGCCCCGGCTTGGCGCCTTGCGAAATTTTCAGTTCTACCATTTTCACATTCGGATGCAGCGCTTTTTCTTTAAACAAATCAGGGCTGAAATTTCCATGTTCATCCCTGCACCCGAAATAGCCGGTACCGATCTGCCATATAAGATCCCCTCCGAATTTCAAATGATGTTCACTCAATCCCCCCTCACCAGTATTTTGGGCGAAGCCGCCAATTTTTGCACCCCCGTTCATTGCCTGCACTGCTTCTGCACTGAGCGATCCATAACTCATCGCTGAAATATTGAGAATGCTTGCTGAATAAGGTTGTTTGCAATCTTTATTACCGAACATCACTCTCGGATCCTGGTTCAATGTATCAAATGCTTTGGGTGATACTGAATGACACATCCATTCATAACCTTCGGCATACACATCGAGCTGCGTGCCGAAAGGAATGGTCTCTAATTCTTTTTTGGCCCGCTGGTAAATTGTGGAACGGTCCACGCGGCTGATCGGCCTTCCGTCAATATCCGATTCAATAAAATACTGATACATTTTCGGGCGAAGATCTTCCAGCAAATAACGAAGCCGGCCTGCCAAAGGGAATATTCTTCTCACAGCATGCCTTTTCTGAATCATATCCTGGTATCCCAATATGGTAAAAAGGAGAATAATACCAAAAAGCACCCACCAGTTCTTGCTCATAAATAATGAAAGCGCAAGGGAGATAATCAACAGCAGAGTTGAGATAACTACAAATTGTTTACGCATGATGAACAGAAATTATTTATTTGAAAGTTATCCATAAAAATAATGTTTTTATCCTATCAAAAAAGGGATACAGTATTTCCCGGAATAAGCGTTCATAATTCATAAAATCTCTGCATTTATCTTTGCCAATATTTTGAATCTTTATGAATCATCCACCCTACGATCCATTCAGGTCAATGTCGTTTTACGGAGATACCTGTTTCCTTACCGGTGAAAAGATTGCTGACAGAAAGGAAAACAAAGTGCATGCTATGCCTGAATGGCTGATAGACCGGTATAACCTTGATATTGCCGGCATCACCATGCTGAACGGCAACAGGATGAAATACCGGGACATGTTGCTCCCTGCATCGGAAGACGTGATTAAAGCCATTGAGAAAATCGATGAGATCACAAGAAATGCTTTTGAGCATGGTTATGATGCGGTCATCAAATTGCCGGAGCTTACTATATTTCAATGGATGGCAAGAGTTTTTTACGGAGTACTCTACCAGGATTTTCTTTATGCCATCGGATTGCATCATACCAAAGGTGAAGATCTACCCGTTTCCTGTTATATGAAAAGAAAGCTTAGAAACCTTCTTTTCATGTTACAATCGCTGATCAGGCCAGTGGAGTTTCGTGATTTTATTCCCTGGTCCATGAAATGCTACCGGGTGAATATTTCAAAAGATGTACTCAATTATAAAGATGAAACACATCACCTGAATTTTTGTCTTGGCATGAACGGGTTTGGCATCGTTGCCTGCCTTCAGGATAACGGCGAAGTGAAAAAGTTCAACCGTTCCTTGCTTGACAAGATCGGGGAAGCCACGCTGCATCCGGCACAGTTTGAAGAGCTGTACGGAAGATTTATGTATGCCAACTATCTGAGACGTGATGTTTCCGATTATGTTTTAAACGAAGAAGGCGATACGCTTGTTTTCAGTTTACCTGAAGATCCGGATAAAAATCTTCCACGTTTCGGTGAATGGCAGGACAAAACTTTTGCACAGGTACTGGCCAATCTCTGGCAGCCCTGGGGCATACCCCTGGAAAAAATCTACAGTTTCCCCAACTCACCGATCAGTTACCTGATCAATGAGAATACGAATGAATTCATCAGGCCCGAACAGGTTGATTTACCTTTTTAGAAAAATGATGGGCTTACCCTCTCCCCGGTAAGGGCAAATAGTACCGGCTTGTAATCTTATCTGCTAACTTTGCATCAGAATCCTTTATCACAAGATGAGCAAAGCAAAATCTTTCGGGAAAAAAGTCATTGACTTCAACAGGGATCTCAAATACAACGGAAAACTGCCTCCCAACTTCAAAGTGCTGAATCCTTTTTTCGACAACCCCGAAACGATGGAAGTGATGACTCAGTTTTACAATAAGTTTTACAACGATACAAAAAAAAGGAAATTTATCATCGGCATCAATCCCAGCCGTCATGGCGCAGGCGTGACCGGAGTTCCGTTCACTGACACAAAAAGGCTGGAAGCTGTTTGCGGCATTAAAATGCATTCAGCACACACTCATGAGGTGTCTTCTGTCTTTTTATATGAAATGATCGAATGTTTCGGAGGGCCGAAAAAATTTTACAGTAAATTTTATATCAACTCCCCTTTTCCGCTTGCCATTGTCCGCAAGGCAAAAGGCGGCATCTGGCTGAATGCAAATTATTACGATGATAAAAAACTTTTTGAAAGTGTAAAAGACTATATGATCGAATCGCTGCAAAAACATATCAGGCTGGGGCTGGATACATCGGAAGTATTTATACTGGGCAAAAAAAATGCAGACTTTATTGAAATACTGAACAAGGAGAAAAAGCTGTTCAAAAAACTGACCATACTGGAACATCCGAGATTCATTCAGCAGTATAAATCAAAAGACAAACAGTGGTACATTGACAAATACATTAAGGCGCTGAGCCGGTAGCGGGTCTTGTTAAATCATTTATCTTAAAATGTCATTACCCGAAAGACATACGGTTTATACCATCGGCCATTCCACCCACAGCATTGAGGAATTCATCAGCATGCTGCACTCATTCGGTATTGAACACCTGGTGGACATAAGAAGTTTTCCGGGCTCAAGAAAATTTCCTCAATTCAATAAAGAGAACCTGGAAGCAAGCCTTAAAGAAAGCGGAATTGAATACACTCACATCAAAGACCTGGGCGGCAGAAGGAAAGTGAAAAAAGATTCAAAGAATACACGCTGGAGAAAAGATTCTTTCCGGGGATACGCCGACTATATGGAAACGGAGAGTTTTGCAAAGGGTATTGAAAGACTGCAGGAGATCGCCAAACAACAAACTACCTCTTACATGTGTTCCGAAGCAGTGTGGTGGCGCTGCCACCGGTCCATGGTTTCCGATTACCTGAAAGCAAAAGGATGGAAAGTATTGCATATCATGAATGCAAACAAAGCGGATGAACACCCTTACACTTCACCGGCAAGAGTTGCCGGCGATCATGTTTTTTATTCTGATGAAGATCTTTTCACTGAAAATACAGATTATGAAAACAAAATTTAAAGTCGGCGATCATGTAAGCTGGAACTCCGAAGCAGGAAGAGTATCCGGCATTATCATCAGGGTGCATACTAAAGATTTTAACTACAAAGGATACACCCATCATGCTTCAGAAGAAGATCCGCAATATGAGATTAAAAGCGATAAGTCGGATCATATTGCCGCACATAAAGGATCTGCATTGACTAAGATCTGAGATTATATAAGAAGGAAACTGTTAAAGATTCAGCGCTCTTCGTTTAATTTCCGATCTCTTGTTTTCTAACTTTCCATGTCCCTATGCAAAGGGAATCCGCAGGTCTTGCAATATTTGGCGCCATCCAAATGATTACTGTCGTGGCAATTCTGGCACACTTGTGTATTTTCCCGCGGCTCGGGTATGCTCTTTTTCCTGATGACCTCTGCAGTAATAAACCCGGTGGGCACGGCTATCACTCCATAACCGATGATCATCACCACTGAAGAAAGAAATTTACCTAAAGCGGTCACAGGAGCAAGATCGCCATAGCCAACGGTTGTCAGTGTCACCACTGCCCAGTAAATGCTTGTCGGTATGCTGGTGAATCCTGATTCAGGATGCTTTCCTTCTATGATGTACATCAATGAACCGATTACAACAACGATCAGGATTATAAAAGAGAGGAAGACCACGATCTTGGCACGGCTTCTTTGCAGCGCAATCAGAATGGTATTGCCGCCACGCAGGAACTGCGTCAGTTTGAAGATCCTGAAAATACGGAGCAACCGGAGTATTCTGAGGCTTGCCAGGTATTTGGTAGAAGGATAAATGATACCCAGGTAAGTCGGTAGAATGCTTAACAGGTCAACGATCCCGTAAAAACTGAAGATATACCGTATTGGTTTACGGGTGCTGTATATTCTCAAAGCATATTCAATAGTGAACAGAACAGTAATGATCCATTCAAAAACGACCAGCAGCTTATGATATCTCATATTAATGGATGCTACCGATTCCATCATCACCAACCCGACGCTGATCAGTATCAAAGACAACAAGGCGATGTTGAAGATCTTTCCGTAATAAGTATCCGACTCAAAGATTATTTCAAAGATTTTTTCCTTGAGCGGGTTCCTTTTCAATTTGTCTTTGTGATCGGAGAATAGGTCTTTTAAGAATTTCATCAGGAAAACTTTTTCTTGAATGAATTAAGATTGTTTCATAAAAATAAAATGAAAGGTACATCAACTTAAACGAAAACGGATTCAGCAAAGCTATGCATCCCGAAAAGCCTTTCACATCCGAAGATGATCAGTAAAAATAGAGATATTAAAAGTGAAAGATCAAAAGGACAATATTTTATTTAAGCAACACTGAAGAAGATGGATCAGGCATGATGTTCCGGCGCTTTGGGATTCAAAGGCCTTACCACTATTTCATCTATCAGCATGTTATCCGGCGTTTGCAGAATATGAATGATGCTGTTGGCAAGGTCGGATGGATGCAGCATGTTTTCATGAGGTTCTATTCCTGATGTTTTGAAAAATCCGGTTTCAATGGAACCTGAACTAAAACAGGTGACTTTTATATTGTATTGTCTTAGTTCGAGCAATAATGCTGCACTAAAACCATGCACTCCGAATTTTGTGGTACAGTAAGCAGCGCTCTTCACTCTTCCGATCTTTCCCAGGATGGAGCCGATATTGATGATATGGGAAGAAGTTTCCTTTTGTTTCATCAGGGCAGCCACTCTTGAAGTGATATAAAACATGCCGTTGAGATTGGTGTTTACCATTTCCAGCCAGGTATCCGTTGTGGTTTCATCAATTTTGTGAAACGAACCCACTCCGGCATTATTGATAAGAATATCGGGACAATGCGTAGCTGAAAAGTTATCCTTGATCCATTGATCCACTTTGGCTTCATCGGTTATATCCAGTTGCGTCGGATGAAAGTTTTCTCCTTCCTCCTCTTGAATCTTTTTCAGAGTGTCAGCATTCCTTCCTGCACCATAAACCATCACTCCATTGCGGATCAGAGCTGAAGTGATGGCTCTTCCAAAGCCGCCGGTGGCGCCTGTAAGAATAGCTATTTTCTTATCCAGGATCATAATTCGGAAAATTTAACAACAACTGATTGAATAATGTTCATTTCCTGATCTGTTAATCCAATAGCGCCCTTGTAGTGACCTCGATCCTGTTCCATCCGTTTATTGCCACCACTGCCATAATCACTGCTGCCATCTCTTGGTCGGTAAGGTGTGCAGCAGCTTCGTTATAGATGTGATCCGGCACATGATCATTGGTGATCAGTGTCATGGATTCAGTCAAAGCCAGAACAGCTCTTTCTTTTTCCGTATAAAGATCTGTTTCTCTCCATGCATCCAGCAGGAACAACCGTTGTGCAGTTTCCCCGAGCTTTAAAGCATCACGGGTGTGCATGTTGATACAATAAGCACATCCATTGAGCTGCGATGCCCTTGTTTTGATCAGTTCAAATAATTTTTTATCCAGCCCGCTTTGAGCCAGGTATTTTTCAATTCCGATCATTGCTTCAAAAGCTTCCGGAGCCACTTTGGATAGATTAAGCCTTTCTTCCATACTGAAAATATTTTTTTAATGAGAAACTGAATGTACTATCAGGGAAACAATTCTTATTTAGGTTCGTACCACTCAAGCCTTTTTGGCCTTAATACATTCCGCACCTGTTCCACTTCACTTTCCTCCACCACCATGTAAGAAGACGAGTGGACATCGGAATCATTTTCCAGGCCGGTGATCATATTTTTTAAGTTATGCTTCAGAATAAATTCCTGCAGGTGATGTTCATAATGTTCTGCTATCTTCTGCGCATCGGGCCCGATAAAATCCCAGATCAGTTTTACTTTTTTCTCCATGGGCTTCTTTTTTAGAATTTATTATTCCGCCGATCTTAATAGGTTTTTATCCTTTCACTATTGCATCATAATCATATCCTGCCCGCTGCAAAGCATTCTTCGCCGCTTTCAGGGCGTAGCCTGCTTCATTGTGCGGATGTACCGGCACTTCCGTGACCTGCTGTAATTGTTCCAGTAATTCCTGTGTTTCACTTTCGGCGAGTTTTTCACAGGCATCATACATACCGCCGGGCTCTTCTTCCAGTATATCATGCCTTTCCAGCACATGCCTTATCACTTTGATCACATCAGGCGTTGGCGGCACTACCATCAAAGCAGTGAGTGCCCCATGATCAAGACGCAGTTTTGCAGCCAGCGGCAGAGGCACTCCTCCGTTTGCTCTCTGGGCAGCAGGGAAAAGGATCTTCTCTTCCATCTTGATATGTTTCAACAATCCCGTGCGGAAGTGATGGTAATGATCCATCTGAATATCATTGATGTTCTCTGTTGCCTTGTCCAACAGGTCTTCAATTCTCCGGTGATCATTCGTAAAAAAATCGTAAAGCGGTTTATTCATGCTGACATAAAATTCTTCCGGCCTATAGTAAAGTCGTCAAAGAAACATAAAATGAAACAAACAATAAAATGACGGTTTATTTGGCAGCTTCATCCATGGCATCGAGTGCGATGTTTGCATGAGCATAAGCTGCTCCGGCCCTCATTTCTGATGCCACCCATATTGCTTCCATGATCTCTTCTTTGGTTGCGCCTTTCTTCAAAGCCTGTGGCACATGTGACCGGATGCAATAAGGGCATTGTGTAACATGAGCCACTGCCACTGCAATAAGCTGCTTTGTCTTTTCATCCAGCACACCTTCTTTGAATACCGTCCTGCTGAAATTTCTCCATGCTTCTATCTGTTTGGGAGCCAGGTCTGCTTTTCTTTTAGCTGTTTCCACCGTTGCAGCCGGAAACATTTCTTTATTCGTTGTCATAAAAAGTTTTTTAAGATTCTAAAAAAATCCGATCCTTACACTTTCTTCATAAGCCCGCTATAACAGTTCCCGGTTTTATTTCTCCAAAATGGCATCCAGGGTGATCGGAAATCTCAATGCCTTGCTGACCGGGCAACCGTCTTTAGCAGCATTGGCGCATTCCATGAATTTCTCATTGGAGATATTAGGCACTTTTGCTTTCAGTGTCAGATGGGAACCGATCAGTTCCAGTTTGGAAGGATCCATAGTCACTTCCGCTTTTACATCAATGGTATCCGGAGTGTAGCCTGCCTGGCCCAAAATAAGACTCAGCGCCATTGCAAAACAGCCGGCATGAGATGCTGCCAGCAATTCATCGGGGTTGGTTCCTGCCCCATCTTCAAAACGGGTCTTGAAAGAATAATGCTGGTTGTTTAAAACCTTACTGTTTGTTGTCAAAGATCCTTTTCCTTCTTTTACCGAACCGTTCCATACTGCATGGGCAATGTGCTTTTTCATAATTGAAATTTTTTAGTTTAAATATTAAGATTGTTTTTCTGCAATGATGGCAAATGATGTCAGTTGCTTTTCATATTTGTTGAAAGTGTTCCTCATATCCAGGATCTTCCGCTTTGCCTCCGGATGAGTCAGTATGTTGAAACCGATCTTCAGCGTTCTGAAAAAACCTTCATCAGCAATCATCCTTTTCCATTTTAAAAGGTCCATCGGGTTTTCTTCCACACTTTTTATTTTGAATCCTTCCTTCTCCAGAAGGGCACACCATTCAGATCTGGTCAGCGGCCTTGCATTCACTTTTATGGATCTGGATAATCCCTGCTGCACTTCTTTTTTCACTTCCGGATCAATATTATCAGGCGCCAGTCCCAGCTCATGAATACCATAGAAACCGCCCGGTTTCAAAATTCGATATGCCTCTTTTATAATTTCCGATTTCCTGTGATCGGGCTGCATGGTCAGCATGGCTTCTCCGATCACTTTGTTCACCGATGAAGATTCCAGTCCAGTTTCCGCAGCGCTTGTGTTTACTATTTTGTAGCCGTTGGAATGGATCTTCTTTTGCAAGCGATCTGCCGCTTCTTCATTCAGTTCAACACCGATATAGCCTTTGGGTTTCTTTTCCAGCAGCAGGGATGCTGTGTAGCCCATTCCCGGTGCAAATTCCACAAGATTGTCTTCATTGCTTATGTTCAGACCGTTCACCAGTTTCAAAGTGAGCTCTTTCCCTCCGGGACGAAGAACTCTTTTCCCCATCTTTGCCAGTAACCAGTGGCCCTGCTCGGTATTGATCGTCTTGTTACTCATAGAAATTTACTGATATGCAGATCTTATTGAAATTTGAAGCATAACAATTCAAAATTAGGATTTGTTTGAACCGTGATTGAAAATCTGTCAATGAAAACATCCTAATTTTCCGATTTGATCCATCTTTTTCCTTTTATAGTAAACAAATGCTTTCAACATAAGATGATCGAAAATAATTTTCCCACTGATATTTAATAATTGTCAGGCGGGTGTAAAAATTTTTTTGCAAAACAAATCTGCCATGAGACTATACTTGTTTGTTTTCTTTAACTGCAAGTTCCCTGAATCATAAATCATTTACATTCGCAGCATGCAAGCACTCACATTCGCCGGAAAAGAGATCATTGAATTCAGCACTGTCAAAGACCCGGAGATAGTACTACCCACAGATGTCATCGTAAGGATAACGCTGGCAGGAGTCTGCGGATCCGACCTTCATGTTTATCATGGCAGGGAAACCGGACTGGATCCCGGAACAGTGATGGGGCATGAATTCACCGGCATTGTAGAGGAAGCAGGAAGCGAAGTAAAAAAATTCAAAAAAGGATCAAGTGTGTTAAGCCCATTCACTACCTCCTGCGGTGAATGTTTTTATTGCCGGACCGGACTCACTTGCAGATGTATCAAAGGAAATCTGTTTGGCTGGGTGCAGCATGGCCATGGACTGCAAGGCGCCCAGGCAATGTACATCAGGGTGCCAATGGCAGACAGCACTCTTCTTCCGCTCAGCAACGACCTGAATAAAAGAAAAGCTCTTTTACTGGGAGACGTTTTCTCTACCGGTTATTTCTGTGCAGACAATGCTCATATCACACCCGAAGCAGTCAGCGTGGTTGTTGGTTGCGGTCCTGTGGGCCTGATGGCTGTGACTGCGGCAAAACACCTGGATGCTGAAAAATTATTTGCCGTGGATGTGGTTCCCGAACGGCTTGCCTTAGCAGAACAATTCGGCGCCATTCCGCTCAATGCATCAATGATGGATGTAAAAGAAAAGATCCTCAACGAAACTGATGGCCGTGGTGCCGACAAAGTGATGGAAGCAGTGGGCTCAGATAAAACATTAAGGCTTGCTTATGACCTTCTGCGGCCGGGAGGCATTATCTCATCGGTAGGTGTACACACGGCTCCTCATTTTGCATTTTCGCCCGCAGAAGGATATGATAAAAACATCACTTACAAGAATGGCCGTTGTCCTGCGCATTACTATGCAGAAAAGCTCTTAAGAGAAGGAGTTCCCCAGCGTTATCCGATAGAAAATATCATCACTCACCAATTTCATTTAAAAGACGGAGCAAGAGCCTATGAGGTCTTTGACAAAAAACTGGATAACTGTATCAAAGCCGTGCTTCTAACCGAAGAGTGATAGCACAAACAGACCGGCAGTAAAAGGGCCGGGAGTAAGAAAATCTTTTGCAATTATAACTTACATTTGCATCCCGGTTACGGGTGGTGGCGCAGCCCGGTAGCGCATTTGCATGGGGTGCAAGAGGTCGCTGGTTCGAATCCAGTCCACCCGACTTTGTCCGCCGGTTTTTACTGAGGCGGACATTTTAATGAATTTTTCACTTCAGTGATTAATGTGGTGAAAAATTCGGGCAGTAGCGCAGCCCGGTAGCGCACTACGTTCGGGACGTAGGGGTCGCTGGTTCGAATCCAGTCTGCCCGACTTTTATAAACGATCTTTTTTTTACACTGGCGCATCCCGATTCATCGGGAGGGTCGCTGGTTCTCCCAAAGGGACTCCTTTGGAGGAATCTAGTCTGCTCCAAATTTCTTTGGTAAAAAATGAGTTTGGCCTTTCTCTTTTATTTGTTAAGGTAATTTGGCATCGTACTCCGGAAAGGCAATATTTAAATCATGTTGCGGAGTTTTAAAGATAAGTTGCCTACATTCTACACCGCTATGTGCAACAGCAAGAACATAGAATTCTATGTTCTCAAGAGGGCTTCCATCTTTCATAGAGATTTCAATTTTAATTTTCCCAAGTTTATCAACACTGTGCTCAAATAAATGAACTTTAAAATGAGCATCAATACTCTCTTTTGTCGACACCTCTTTTGCAGCTACGCCTATGTTTTCTAAAACCATAATGGCTTTATCAGTACCATTATTTATTTTTTCGGACTTTCTAAATATTGGATATATATTATACAATGAAGCCATCCTTTCAACAACAAATGTTTTCTCCATTATTTCATTTTGAGACTTTAATTCGGTAACTACATCCGTAAGTGTCTTTATTTTCTTCCCTTGGCGAAAAGCTACACATGCAATTATAAATGTTGCAATAGCAGCTAAAGCTTGAAGCCCACTAAAAATAATCTCCATCATCCTTCAATATAATGACTGTGAATTTACTTAATAGTCTTTAATACCAAATTATGTGATTATTTCTTGTTGGATACTATGGACTTATCCTAGGTAATCATTTCTTTGATACCTTTTTTTGATTCCCAAACAACCTTTATCTTCGCTTTTTAATGAACATCCTCATTAAGCAAGCCAAAGTCGTTGATCCCTCCTCTCCTTTCAACGGTCAAATCACGGATATTTTTATTGAAAACGGTATCATAAAAAAGATCGGAAAAGACCTTGATGTGCAGGCTGAGGAAGTGATCACCGGCAAAGGGCTTCATGTCTCTCCCGGCTGGATGGATGTATTTTCCCATTTTTGCGACCCGGGTTATGAATTCAAAGAAACCCTGGAGAGCGGAGCCGCTGCAGCCGCGGCGGGCGGATACACGGATGTAATGGTCATTCCCAATACCAAACCCGTCATTGACAATAAGGGGCAGGTGGAATATATCATACAGAAAAGCAAATCTCTCCCTGTCTCAGTTCACCCGATCGGAGCCATCACAAAAAACACTGAAGGAAAAGAACTGGCTGAGATGTATGACATGAAAGCCAGCGGCGCCATTGCTTTCAGCGACGGAACTCAAAGCGTGCAATCCTCAGGGCTTTTGCTGAAAGCGCTTCAATATGTAAAGGCTTTCAAAGGAACCATCATTCAACTCCCGGATGATAAAAGCATCAATCCGCACGGTTTGATGAATGAAGGAATTATCTCCACTCAATTAGGTCTGCCGGGAAGGCCGGCCATGGCCGAAGAACTTTTCACCGAAAGAGATATTGAACTGAATGATTATGCGGAATCAAGATTGCATATAACCGGGATTAGCACACAAGGATCAATCAATTTCATCAGCAATGCCAAAAAGAAAAAACTTCCGGTAAGTTGCTCCGTCACTCCTTATCATTTATTTTTTTCCGATGATGAAATAAAAAGCTATGACACCAACCTCAAAGTGAATCCCCCTCTCAGGAATAAAGAAGACAGGGATGCTTTGAGAAAAGCCGTAATGGATGGAACAGTGGATTGCATTGCCACTCATCACCTGCCTCATGAATATGACAGTAAAGTCCTGGAGTTTGAATATGCCAAACACGGGATGACGGGGCTGGAGACCGCTTATGCGGTACTGAACACCTGCTTAAAGAATATCCGGCAGCAGCAACTCGTTGAATTGCTTTCCGTGAATCCGAGAAAAATCTTCGGAATGGAGCCTTTGTCTGTCAGGCAGGGAAAAAAAGCAAGCCTTACTTTATTCGATCCTGAAGCAAAATGGAAAGTGAAAGAAGAAGATCTGCGTTCCCGTTCCAAAAACTCTCCTTTCATTGGAAAAGAGCTCAAAGGCAAAGTGATTGGGATAATTAATAAAGACCGGGTAATTTTGAATGACTAAATGAAAATCCATGGAACCGACAAAACCAATAAGTCACATCGTTGCGGGGCTGATCATTTCAGGTTTTCTGATCATCTTTTCACTGATCATATATTTCACCGGCCTGCAAAACAGTTGGGTGAACTGGCTGCAATATGCGATCATCATCGGAGGCCTGGTGCTCTTTGTCAATTTGTATGGAAAGGCCAATAATAACCGGATGTCATTCGGGAACCTGTTTTCCTATGGATTCAAGACCAATGCATTTATTACCCTGCTCGTCATAGCTTTTTTCGTGATCTTCTTCCTGTCATTCCCGGAGGTAAAGGAAAAAGGATTTGAAGCGGCCCGGCAAAAAATGGAAGAACAGGGAAACCTGACCCGGGATCAGATAGACCAGTCAATGGCCATATTCCGGAAAGGCTTCTGGCTTATCACCATCGGCGGTATTATATTCATTTATGCCATTGTAGGCGCTGTCGGTTCATTACTGGGTGCCATGATCACAAAAAAGAATCCCACTACTCCGTTTTCTTTTGATCAACAGAATAAGCAATAATGGATCTTTCCATCGTCATACCATTACTGGATGAAGCCGAGTCATTGCCCGAACTTTCTTCATGGATCGAAAAAGTGATGAATGAAAATCATTACAGCTATGAGATCATCTTTGTGGATGACGGAAGCAGTGATAATTCATGGGAAGTGATCGGTAAACTCAGAGAAAATAATTCACAAATCAAAGGGATCCGCTTTCAGCGCAATTACGGTAAGTCGGCAGCTTTGAATGAAGCATTCCGTGCAGCACAGGGCGATGTAGTGATTACCATGGATGCCGATCTTCAGGACAGTCCCGATGAAATACCCGGACTCCGCAAGATGATCCTGGAAGACGGATACGATGTGGTAAGCGGTTGGAAAAAGAAGCGGTTTGACAACACCCTCACCAAAAATATTCCTTCCAAATTTTTCAACTGGGTCACACGCCGCATGTCAAAGATTAAACTGCATGATTTCAACTGCGGATTGAAAGCCTACCGAAACAAAGTGGTAAAAAGCATTGAAGTATATGGAGAAATGCATCGCTACATTCCGGTGCTGGCAAAATGGGCGGGATTCAAAAAGATAGGAGAAAAAGTGGTGGAACACCGTCCCAGGAAATACGGAAGATCAAAATTCGGATGGAGAAGATTTATCAACGGCTTCCTGGACCTGATGTCCATAACTTTTGTAGGAAAATTTTCCAAGCGGCCCATGCACTTCTTTGGCTTGTGGGGCACATTATTTTTCCTGATCGGTCTCGGTATTTCTTTGTATCTCATTATTTCCAAAATAATCAACTTCGATTATGGGCTTACCAATAAACCGGGATTTTACCTGGCATTGACCGCACTCATCATAGGAATGCAATTATTTCTCGCCGGCTTTTTAGGAGAACTGATCAGCCGCAATGCCCCGGGACGTAATTCATATAACGTGGAATCAAAAATCGGTTTCTGATGGCAAAAGTGGTCATCATAGGTCCCGGCCATCCGTTGCGGGGAGGGTTGGCCACATTCAACCAGCGATTGACAACTGAATTTATCCGCAACCAATACGATTGTTCCATTTATTCTTTCTCTCTTCAATATCCATCATTCTTATTTCCGGGTAAAACACAATACACCAATGAACCGGCGCCCAAAGGGATCACTATTTATTCTGTCATCAATTCCATTAATCCTTTCAACTGGATCAGGATCGGTAACCGGCTGAAAAAAGAAAAACCTGACATCATTGTGGTCAGGTACTGGCTTCCTTTTATGGGGCCTGCACTCGGAACAATTTTAAGAAGGGTAAGAAAAAACAAACAAACGAAGATCATCTGCATTGCCGACAATATCATCCCACATGAAAAAAGGCCGGGAGATAAAATATTCACCCGGTATTTTTTAAAATCCTGCGATGCTTTCGTCACTATGAGTGAAAAAGTGATGCAGGACCTTCGGGTATTTCAGAAAGATAAACCCGCACAAATGATAAGACATCCTCTTTATGATTCTTTCGGAGAAATCATTTCTAAAGAGGAAGCAAGAAATAAATTAAATATTAATAAAGAAGATCCGGTGATCCTTTTCTTTGGCTTCATCCGTAAATACAAAGGGCTTGACCTGCTATTGGAAGCCATGGCCGATGAACGTATCGGGGAAAAGAAAATAAAACTGATGGTTGCCGGAGAATTTTATGAAGATGAAAAACCTTATCGTGAACTGATCAGTAAGCTGAATATTTCTGACAGGCTGATCCTGAGAACAGATTTCATCCCTGACAGTGAAGTGAAATATTATCTATGCGCAGCAGATGCCGTGGTGCAGCCCTACCGCAATGCCACGCAGAGCGGAGTGACACCATTGGCTTTTCATTTTGAAAAACCGATGATCGTTACCAATGTGGGAGGACTTCCTGCCCTGGTGCCGGATGACAAGGCCGGTATAGTCGTTGAACCTGATCCAAAAGCGATTGCAGAAGGGATCTTAAAATTTTATCAGTTGGGTGAGTCCCGTTTTGTTTCTGACCTCCGTGCCGAAAAACAGAAATATAGTTGGGAAAATTTGATGAATTCAATAGTTCAGTTGGCTAAAGAAAAAGCGTGAGACGTAAGAGGTAAAAAATCAGGGAATATTCATACCTATTCCTTAACCTGGAATCACAGTCAATATTTTCTCGATTAAATTACGAAGCATTAAATGTGTATATTGCCCTCAAAGAATTTATTAATACCCGTTTTGCAAGGCCATCGAAAAGGATAGGCTAACTTTAATTTACTTTTTAATAATGAATGTTTCACATAAATTATGATCTACCGAAGTAAAGCTCCGCTCAGAATTGGATTAGCAGGCGGCGGAACGGATGTCAGCCCGTACAGCGACCTGTATGGAGGAGCTATATTAAATGCAACCGTTTCACTATATGCTAATGCAACCATCGAGCCATTGGAAGAAAATGCAATTATACTGGAAGCTATTGACCGGGATGAAACAGAACAATACAAGTGGGATACTCATTTGCCTGTCAACGGAAAACTGGACTTGCTGAAAGGAGTTTACAACCGTATTCAGAAAGATTATGGAATTACCGGGATCAAAGGCTTCCGGCTTTCAACATACGCAGATGCTCCGGCGGGTTCGGGGCTGGGAACTTCATCCACCGTTGTGGTTGCGATCATTGGCGCATTTACGGAAATGCTGAAGCTGCCATTAGGTGAGTACGACATTGCTCAATATGCTTACGATATTGAAAGAAAAGATCTGCAACTGGCTGGTGGGAAACAGGACCAGTATGCTGCCACTTTCGGAGGTGTGAACTTTATGGAATTTTATGCAGGCGATAAAGTGATCGTGAACCCGCTGCGTATAAGGCAGAAATATTTGTTTGAACTGGAAAATAATTTACTTCTTTACTTCACTTCCACCAGCCGGGAATCGGCCGAAATCATTAAAAAGCAGAGTAAGAATGTAACTGAAAAGAAAGGCCGCCCCATTGAGGCAATGCACCAGTTGAAGCTTCAGGCACAGATGATGAAAGAAGCGCTGCTCAAAGGGAAGCTGAACGATTTCGGAGATATTCTTGATTTCGGTTTCCGTCAAAAAAAGGAAATGGCGGAAGGCATCAGCAACAGCCTGATGGAAGAGATCTATGAAACAGCCAAAAAAGCCGGAGCCACCGGCGGAAAAATAACAGGCGCCGGCGGCGGCGGATTCATGATATTCTATTGTCCGGGCACCACCAAATACAAGGTCATAAAAAGCCTGGAGAAATTCGGAGGGCAACATAAAGATTACAGGTTTGTTGAGCATGGTTTGACCACATGGACAATGTAGAACCATGATCTGAAAATTTTAAACGATCCATCAGTATGAGTGAAAAAATTAAAAAAATAATCACAGCTTCAATTGAGACAAAGCAAATGGTTTTACAAAGCGATGAGTTGATCCATACGATCGAAAAAGTAGTTGATACCATTGTAAAAGCATTTAAAAACGGCAACAGGGTTTATTTCTGCGGCAATGGGGGAAGCGCAGCCGATGCCCAGCACCTGGCAGCAGAGTTTTCGGGGAGGTTTTATACCAACCGCAAAGCATTGCCGGCCGAAGCGCTTCATTGCAATACTTCATACATGACTGCAGTTGCCAATGACTACAGTTATGATGTTGTCTATTCCCGGATCATTGACGGTATCGGGGAAGAGGGTGATGTGCTGGTAGGGTTGTCAACCTCAGGAAATTCAAAAAATATTCTCAACGCATTTGAAACGGCCCGAAATAAAAAGATCACAACGATTGGCTTTACCGGATCAACAGGCGGCAGGATGAAAGAACTGAGTGATTATCTGATCAATGTTCCTTCCACAGACACACCGAGGATACAGGAAAGCCATATTCTGATCGGGCATATCATCTGCCAGTTGGTGGAAGAGAATTATTTCAGCAAACTGTAGTAATATCTAATATTAGATTATCATAATAAGATCTCAGCAGTAATAAAAAATTCAACAACCTAACGATCATCAATGGTCAAGGAAGCGGTCATTTTAGCAGGAGGATTCGGAACAAGATTAAGGGATACCGTTCCTGATCTTCCCAAGTGCATGGCTCCCGTAAATGATCAGCCTTTCCTCACTTATGTCATCCGTCATTTACTTTCGCAGGGAATTGAAAAGTTTATCTTTTCACTTGGTTACAGACATGAAGCCATAGAACAGTTCCTGGAAGCGCAATTTCCTACCATCAATTACCAATGTTGCATAGAAAATGAACCGCTCGGTACCGGAGGGGCGATCCGTTTTGCCCTTCAGTATGCAGCAGATGAAAATGTGCTGGTATTGAACGGGGACACGCTTTACAAAATTGATACGGCAAAATTTTACCGCTCTCACCGGGAAAAGTCTGCACTATGCAGTATAGCCCTGAAGCCAATGAAAGATTTCGACCGTTATGGAGTGGTTGAGTTAGATGATGATAACTTAATAAAAGATTTTAAAGAAAAACAATACTAGCATTCCGGCCTGATCAATGGCGGAGTTTACCTGATCAGCAGGGAAGCTTTTCTTCAAAAAGAATTCCCGGATAAATTTTCCTTTGAAAAAGATTTCCTGGAAAAAGAATTCATCCATAAAATCATTTACGGATCTATCCACGACAACTATTTCATTGATATCGGCATTCCCGAAGATTACAAAAGGGCGCAGGAAGAATTAAAATATCATCCGCCCGATCCCCGCAAAGTGGACAAAACCTGGACTTTGTTCATAGACCGTGATGGTGTCATCAATCATGAAAAGAAAGAGGACTACATCCGTAATCCTGAAGAATTCCGTTTTTATGATGATGCCAGAGAATCCCTGGCCATGCTTTCAAAAAAATTCGGAAAGATCATAGTGGTCAGCAACCAGCGGGGCGTCGGCCGCGGGCTGATGTCGGAATCGGATCTGACAGATATACACAAAAAAATGCTCCGTGAGATAGAAGATGCCGGCGGGCATATTGACAAGATCTACTATTGCACTTCCACAGATGCCAAACATCCCGACCGGAAGCCTAATCCGGGAATGGCTTTGAAAGCCAAAGAGGATTTCCGGGATATCTCTTTCTCCCATTCAATTATGGTCGGCAATAATACCAGTGATATGCTTTTCGGGCGGAATGCGGGAATGTTCACCATTTTTCTCAAAACGACAAAACCTGATCATCCGGTACCCCACCCTGACATTGATCTCGTATTCAGTTCGCTCTCCGATCTTGTCAAAGCTTTCCGTTAACCACCTCTTAAGGTTTTTTGTAAAATTAAATGGGTTGATTTCCGTTATATCTGCGGCTATTGACAGGCAGAATTAGAAATTTATTGGGAAAATTGAGGATAGAAACTTTTCGCATAATCTTTAATTTTGAATCTTAAATTCAACTGATCCTGGTGAAACAAATTATCCGTTCATTTATCATTTTTCTCTGCCTCGTAGCAGCCTTCAGCCTTTCTTCTTCTGCTCAGAAGATCACGAATGCAGATCTTAAAAAATTACAATTAAAAGAAGATACGCTTAAGGATCTTGCCAAGAACCTGATACTGGACAGCGCTCTTGCAGGACGCATGCGTTCCGACAGTTCTTTTATCAGAACCCTGATAAGGTCTCTGGAGATAAAAAACTCTTTTTACTACCCTTTTGATTCGGTAAAAGGCATTTCAAAACTTTACGCACCGGATACCAGTTTTAGGATCTTCACCTGGTCTTTATCGCTGGATGAAGATGGTTATTATTACCGTCAGCGTGGAGCTATTCAGTTCCCCACTGCCGATGGTTCATTAAAACTTATCCCCTTACGTGATTATTCCGAATTCACTGCCAACCCGATGGATTCCGTCCGTACCAAAGACAACTGGATAGGAGCCGTTTATTACAATGTGGTTAAGACAGAATACAAAGGGAAAAACTATTATACGCTTTTCGGGTACGACAATAACAGCGCCATGAGCAATAAAAAATGGATAGAAGTACTCACCTTCAATGATAAAAATCAACCATTATTCGGCGGGCCTTTCTTTACTTTTGAACGCGACAGCATTCCCAAACCTACCCAATACCGCTTCAGCATAGAATATAAAAAAGATGCAAGCACACTGGTCAATTATGTAAATGATCTTGGAATGATCCTGGTAGATCATCTTGTTTCAGAAACCAACGAACCTGAAAACAAGTGGACCTATGTGCCCGACGGTGACAATGAAGGTTTCAAATGGGTCAACGGGAAATGGGTTCACATTGATAAAGTGTTTGACCAGAAACTCAAAGACGGTCAATTCCCCATGGATAATCCCCTATACGACAAGCAGGGCAATCCTGATGAGAAGAAACTCAAAGAAAGCTCTGACAAAAACAAAGCAAAGAAAAAAGACGGTGGAAATGGAAATTTGCAATAAGCAATTACTGATAAGCAACTCCTGATTGCTGCAAAAGTTTTTTTACACTTTAGGGTTTTCTTTTTTAGAGCTTAGGCCTGTTTTTCAATCCTTCTTTAATAATGGAAAGAATTCTTTTACGCTCTTCCCCTGCTAAGGTCAGCCGCGGAGCTCTTACATATTCAGAACCGATCCCCGCTTCGGCTGCAGCCAGCTTAATGTACTGAACCAGCTTGGGGTGAATATCCAGTTCCAGCAATGGCATAAACCAGCGATAGATCTTTGCAGCCTCTTCGATCTTCCCTTGTTTTGCCAGCTTATAGATGGCCACTGTTTCTTTCGGGAAAGCGCATACCAGGCCGGCCACCCATCCATCGGCGCCCAATAATAATTCTTCAAGGGCAATGGTATCCACGCCGCATAAAATTTTAAAGCGGTCACCAAAGCGGTTTCTCATTTTGGTCACATTGCTTACATTTCGTGTGGACTCTTTTACTGCATTGATGTTTTTACAATCTTTGAGTTCTTCAAACATATCCAGCGTCACTTCAATTTTATAATCCACCGGGTTGTTGTAGATCATTATCGGCAGCTTTGTGGTTTCCGCCACTGCTTTAAAGAATACAACTGTTTCCCTGTCATCCGCTTTGTAGCGCATGGGCGGCAACAGCATCAATCCATCAGCGCCCCATTTTACAGCATTGGCTGTTTGCTGTATGGCTTCTTTGGTGGAACCTTCTGCTACGTTCAATATAACCGGCACTTTACCTTTTACTTTTTCAATGGTGAATTTTATCAGATTTTCTTTTTCCGATGAGGTCAATGTGCTCGACTCACCTAAAGTGCCGCCCAAAACAATTCCATCCACTCCGGCATCCAGTTGTGCCTTCAGATTTTTTTCAAACATGGGCAGATCCAGTTCATCCTTTTTCGAGAACTGTGTGGTAACGGCGGGAAAAACTCCTTTCCATTCAAATTTCATAACAGTTGCTTTTTAATTTGCCGTCAAAGGTAGAAAATTCACCGGCTTTTTCTTCTTAAGGCCATGCAATAAAAAGCTCCTGTGGATAACAGGAGCTCAAAGAATTCAAAGCATATTCCTATTGTTTAACGAACCTTAGTATAACCGGTGAATGGTTGTCATTTATTACCAGTAAATATATTCCGCCCGACAAATTCTTTACCGGGATTGTTGTCAGCTCATGGGTGATTTTTTGAGTCATGACAACGGCTCCCGAACTGTTCATGACAGAAGCAGTAACCGGTTTCCCGGAATAAGGATAACTCAATTTAAGTTCATTGATTATAGGGTTCGGAAATATCGAAGCATGCACCGGAGTGATGTAAACCTGGCGGATTTCACTAAAAATAAACCGGCCATCTATATCAATTTCCTTTATACGGTAAAAATTAGTCCCACCCGGCGGATTTGAATGTACCCATTGATAATTTACGGGAACATTGCTGTTGCCAGAAGCATCTGCTGATCCGATACTATTGAAATGTATCCCGTCTGTGCTGTATTCTATTTCAAAATGATCGGTATTCACCTCGGTATTGGTGGACCACTGCAACAGGACTCCATTTGAATTTTTTACAACAGAAAATTCTAAACCGGTAACAGGTAAAATACTGGAAATGGAAATAGTTTTGTTTGCCGAAAGATATACTAATGGATCGGATGCCAGGCCTCCGTATTCCACTACATATCCCTGCGGATTATTATTGCCAAGATCATTCCATTGACCCATGTTACCTCCGCTCGAAAATATCTTGCCGTAATTTTCGCCTGCGAAGTAATTGTTAGGCTCGCCGGAATTCCAGTTCATAAACATCCCGCTTACTACTACAGGGCTGTTATTCCCGTTTGAAAAATTAGCCCCTATCTCTCCAACAGGCCCGGTTACCCAGTACCAATGCCCTTCTGAAGCAGCTTGATCTACATAAGTAGTAGTACCGGTAGCAGCATTAATTTCCAGGTTTCGATCACTGGCTCCGATCCAGGCATCAGCCACAAGCTTTTGCCTGATAAAATCATTTTCAGATGGGGAAGTGATGGTAGCCAGGTACCCATGCAATCCAAGATAAGTTTTTGCAGCAGCTGCAGCTTTTGCATCTGTCCAGGTTTCTTTAGTACTCACGTATTCATAAAAATGCCCATTGCTAAAAGCAACCTGGTTTCCTGCAGAAAAAGTAATTACCCTGTTGCCGATCACATTGGAAGTTGAAGTAAACTGAACAGTACGCAATAAATTTTGCCAGTTAGCAGCTGATGTTGTGCCTGTAAAAGACAAAACCCCGTTAGTAGCATTATAACTTGAAGTGACACCTGACGGCAACGTACCTGTGTAAGATAAGACATCGCCGGATTGAAAATTTGAAGAGATGGTAACTTTGGTATCTGTAATATTTCCGGTGCTGTAAACCAACAAACCATTATCAACCGTAAAGGCAGGAGCATGCAAAAGATAAACTATAGAAGAAGCTGTAGTTTGTAATGAAGTGGCAATCATCACCACATTCCTGCTGCAAGAAAGATTTACAACCGGATCACCGCTCATACCGCCATATTCTACAACATATCCCAAAAGAGAAGTGTTAGGGAGATCATTCCATTTACCTGAGGCTCCACTGGAATATATTTCACCATAATGTTCATTGCCTCCAGAATTATTGGGCTCACTTCCGTTCCAATTCATATATTTTCCACTCACTGCGACCGGGCTGCCATTTCCATTCGAAAAGTTGGTTCCGATCTCTCCCACCGGACCGGTTACCCAGTACCAATGCCCTTCCGCAGTGCTTTGATTTGCATAAGTAGAAGTGCCGGTGGCTGCATTGATCTGACTATAATCATCGCTGGCGCCTATCCAGGCATCAGCTCCTAATTTTTGGCGGATAAAATCATTCTCTGCCAGTGAAGTAATGGTAGCAAGATACCCTTGAAGCCCGTACAAAGTTTTGGCAGCAGCTGCAGATTTTGCAGCAGTCCAATTATACGAGCCCGGTATGTATTCATAAAAATGTCCTGTACCAGTAAATGCCAAAGCCGTTCCAAGATTGAAAGTTATGGTACGCTGAGATGTAGAAGCTGAAGTAGTGTTAAATGTTACCGTCCGTAACAAAGCCTGATAATCTGACGAATTAGCATTACCGGTAAAGGTGAGTACTCCGGTAGTAGAATTATAACTTCCGCTAACTCCCGTAGGTAAAGTACCGGTATAAGTTAAAACATCGCCAGTTGAGAAATTAGTAGAAATGCTCACTTTGGCGCCATCAATGGTTGTTGTGCCGGTGATGGTGATGGCATCATCCACCACGATGGCCGGTGCATTATTAGCAACAGATGTGGAAGTGCCGCTCCCGGTAATGTTCAGTTGGGCAAAACATGTACTGCTTAGAATACATATTACAAGAGTAAGTATGGGTTTCATAAATATTGGATATAGCAGTCTCTTTTATAGAGGCTGTTTCTGTATAACGTTTAAAAATCCTTTTATTGTCTTACAGGAATAAATATTCAAAATCAATTAATTAAAAATGATCGAGGACGTGCTAACTACTGATAACTTAATAACTGGATACTCTTAAATTCTGATTTAAAGATATCTGTGCCTTTTTATTTTACAATTCACCAATCCTTATTTTTCCATTTATATAGTCAGTTAAACCAGTGAACAGTCTGAGTGTTTTCACTTTTCCTGTTTTCTTATTGGGAAATCACAATCATTGAATACGAAAAATCCTTTGCCATTTCATTACCTGAAGATGTACCCGAAGGAATTGATAAAATAAATTTAACTTGCAGAAACAACCTGCATCCGATGCCTCATCGCATATTCATAAAAAGATCAGTCAGCCTGCTATTGCTGTTGGTCTTTGCGTTCAGCATCACTCCCAAGCAGTGGATCCATAAAATTGCCTTTCATCACAAAGACGTCTTTACCGAATGTAACGATGGTATTTCCAAAGCCCATTTGCATCAAACCGGATTTCACTGTGAACTGGATAACCTTGTTGTACTTTCTCCTTTTACTTCCGATATCAGCATTACAAAGATTGAAGTTCCTTTAGTTCATACTGATTATTACACATATAACGAGAATAACCACTACCCGATCCCCGTTTTCTTTTTCGATCTTCGCGGGCCCCCTGCAATTATCTGATCGAACATTCGATCACTTCTCCAAAAATAAATACTCCGGATGCCGTTAATAATTTTTCTCATTAACGCCAACCAGTAAAGAAAAAATAATCTTTCCCTGAAGGGAAATTATATCATCCATCAAAAATCAATTGATGAAAAAAATAATCTTAGGAAGTGTCACCCTACTGCTTACGATAACAATATTATCAGTAAATGCAGAAAACAAATACAGGCCTGCCGGAAAATCCGGGCTTGAAGGTTCTCTATCAGGAAGAGTAACAGATAAAGCCAGTAAGGCTCCTCTTGCCGGCGTTACGATCTTTATTCCGGACCTTAAAGTTGGCGCTGTCAGTGACGACAATGGCTTTTACTCAATGAAATATATTCCGACAGGAAGTTTTCTCGTAGAAGTAAGAATGATCGGTTATAAGACCATTACAATAAATATTAAAATAACTGAATCGGCTGTTGAAAATTTTGAACTGGAGGTAAGTGCAGTGGAAGAAGGCGAAGTGGTGATCACCGGTTCTACCAGGGCAACACAAATCAAGAGGAATCCTGTTCCGGTGATCTCTGTCAGCCATGACTTTATCGCAAAAAATTTAAGCACCAATATTATTGATGCCATAGCCAAAATACCGGGGGTGAATGCTATTACCACCGGCCCCAATATTTCCAAGCCTGTTATCAGGGGGCTCGGATATAACCGGATACTCACATTGTACGATGGAGTGAGGCAGGAAGGTGAACAATGGGGAGATGAACATGGAATAGAGATTGACCAATATGGAATTGACCGTATTGAAGTGATCAAAGGGCCTTCAAGCCTGAGCTATGGTTCCGGCGCCCTTGCCGGTGTGGTAAACCTGATACCTTATCAACCGGCGCCGGAAGGAAAGATCAAAGGTGAGATATTAGGGGAATACCAATCCAATAACGGGCTGTTCGGAAGCTCAGCCATGCTAAGAGGTTCTGAAAAAGGATTTGAATGGATGGGAAGGATTTCTCATAAACAAGCTACAAACTATCAGAATAAATATGACGGCAGAGTGTATAACACTTCATTCAATGAAACAGATGCCTCTGCATCCCTGGGCATGCACGGCAACTGGGGTTTTTCTCATCTGAACTTCACACTCTTTGATGATCTGCAGGGCATACCTGACGGAAGCAGGGACTCTGTAACCGGTAAATTCACCAAACAGATTTCTGAGGATGATGATTTCCGCCCTATAGTTACCAATAAAGAACTGAGATCATACAGGATCAACACCATTCATCAGCATGTACAGAATTACCGTGTCTATTCTGCCAATAGTTTTTCTCTTGGCAGCGGCAGGCTCATTTTCAATCTTGGCTACCAGAGAAGTGTACGCCGTGAATTCAATCATCCTGAAATGGCCTACCGTAATATAGCCGGGCTTTATTTAAGGCTTAACAGTTTTACCTATGATCTGAAATATGCTTTTCAGGAATTGAACGGCTGGAATATTACCGCCGGGATCAATGGGCTTTACCAATATGACAATGTTGAAAAAGGAACAGAGTTCCTGATTCCTTCTTATCATCAGTTTGACATCGGCGCTTTCGCATTACTGAAGAAGACGATTGCCAAACTGGATCTTGCCGGCGGGCTCCGTATCGACAGCCGCTCTTTCAACAATAAAGAATTGTATATTGATACAGATCCCGTTTCAGGATTTGATAAACCCGTTTACGGTGCCGATACTCTGTATGCAGAACAACTGTTTCAAAACTATAATCATCATTTCCGGGGAATTTCAGGCAGCCTCGGAGCCACTTATAATTTCAATAGAAAGTTTTCATTGAAAGCCAACATCTCTTCCGGTTTCAGAGCGCCTGATGTTTCTGAGATTTCCGCCAACGGAGTTCATCCCGGAACCAATATTTACCAGGTGGGAAATAAAAATTTCAAACCGGAACTAAGTTTGCAGGAAGATATAGGTTTTACCTATTCTTCTTCTGAAGTGGCGGTCACCCTCAGTTTGTTCAACAACCGCATCAACCATTATATCTTCAATCAGAAATTGCTGAATGCAGCCGGTGAAGATTCAGTGATCATTGCGGGAAACCAGACCTACGAATTCCAACAGGGTAAAGCTGATCTTACGGGTGGAGAATTAAGCATTGATCTTCATCTTATACCTTCTCTTCATTTTGAAAGCAGCCTATCTGCCGTTTATGCAAAAAACATGAGTGCAGTAGCAAAGCTTTCTGACAGCAGCCGTTATCTTCCGTTCATTCCGCCGCTCCGGGGAAATTCGGAACTGAGATATGATTTTCATTCAAAATCGGAACGCATCACCGGAGGATTTGTCAAGGTCCAGGTTTCCTATGAAGCAAGACAAAATCGTGTATATATCATTGATAATACCGAAACTCCAACCCCGGGCTATGTCCTTTTCAATGCAGGTATAGGTTCTACGATTGCTAACAAAAAAGGAAAAAAACTTTTTATGATCTCTGTCATGGGAAATAATTTACTCGACCGTGCCTATCAGGATCACCTGAGCCGGCTGAAATATTTTGTATGGCAAACCGGATCAGGGTATAGGGTTCCCGGGCCCAAAGGGACCTATGGCATCTACAACATGGGAAGGAATATTCAATTCAAACTTGTCTTCCCTTTATCATTTGATGTGAAATAAATACACTAATGATCCTTTTCAGATCATCAAAAAAAAACCGCCTCCGGAAAATTATCGAGAGGCGGCTTTGCAACCATAAATCTATTATGCGGGGATCATTGATCCCACCAGATCTTGTCTTTAAAAATATTAACTGTAGGTACATTGAACGGGTTGGCAGTAACCTCACTCTGTGCATAAGGGAACCGTTGCGGGAAACCAAAGTTTGCCAGGCTGTTGTTCGGATTATGCATTGCAGGTATTCCGGTTCTTCTTACATCATTGTACACTTCTATTGATTCCTGTTCATACATGCCGATATATTTCTGAGTCATTATCTCCTGAAGATCGTCACTCAAATTACCATCAAGTTTCGGCAACACTTCCGAAACATAATAGCTGTCCGCATCTGTAGTTGAAAGTCCATGGAAAACAAAATTGGCTTCAATGGCAGATTCTAATGCCGGTTTGAAATCCAGGCCTTCTCTTGCCTGGGCTTCTGCCTCCAGGAAAAGCAATTCATGATAAGTCATCATAGGAGTGCCAACCGTAGCATCGTCTTCGGATCCTGCAGTAATATTTGAATAAGAATATACACCATATCCTGCACGGGTTCTTGTTGCTGTACCATTTGGAGCGGGGACTATAGTACCATTATCGTCTATCGGTACGAAATAAACGGGGATGCGGGGATCATTCCTGCTTTCCATCAGATCGTAAAGAGTTTTTCCTGCACAAAAATCACCTCTTTCATTATAGGTAAAGTCAAACCAGGGGTTTGCACCGATCTGTGTATTTTCATACTTATTAAAAACGAATGCATCACCCGGTCCGGTAAATCCTTTGGGAATACAATTCAGCACTGAATCCAAAGTATGCGTTTCAGCAGTTCTCTGAAGATGCATAAAATATCTCGCCTTAAGGCTCCACGCAGCTTTGATCCAGTTGGCAGTGTTGCCGCCATAGATCAGGTCCTGATTACGGACTGCAGAACCACTGCTCCCGGTAAGATTGCCTATGCCATCATTCAATAAACCTAATATGGCTGTATAAACATCCTGTTGATTATCATAAGTGGGATGCACATTTTTGCTCCCCTGCAATGCCTGTGTCCAGGGAACATTACCCCACATATCGGTAGCCACTGCCAGGTTATAGGCCGATAAAACCTGTGCGATTCCGAGAATGGCAGGATTCGGATCACTCCCGCCGGTTGACGATCTTGTAATGATATCTTTCAACACAGATAAATTATCATAAATGCTGTTCCAACTGTTGTCAACCAAAGACGAAGCGGTAATACCGTTTCTGCGGTCAGCATCATAAAATTGTTCATCCACACCGGCGCTTTGTTCAGTAAATACTGAAGAATACCATGCAAGGTCGGTTCCTGTTGTACCAAAGACCGTTTCCACAATTGCACTCGGCAAAATGTTGGCTGCTGGTACATTGGTAGGATCGTTCACATCCCTGTTGATGTTATCCATGACACTTTTGGTGCAGGATGACAGGGAAAAGGCAATGATCCCGGTCAGAATTATTTTTAAGTATTTCATATTATTTCTTTGTTTTAATAAGTTGATCATTTTAAAATGTCAGGTTCAATCCAACACTGATACTTCTTGTTTGCGGTAAAGACATATAGTCAAAACCTCCCTGCATATTACCATTACCTTGAGAAGATTCAGGATCTGCATTCGGGAGCGCCGTCCACAAAAGAATATTCCTTGCAGCTACTGAAACAGATGCCGCACTGAGTACTCTTGTTTTTTGCACCGCTCTTTTCGGCAGATCATAAGTGAAGGCCACATTACGCAGTTTTACAAAAGAAGTACTGTAAATACTTGCTTCAGATATATTGGCGTAAACCGAACCATAAAGCACCTGAAGGTTGTTGGCGCCTGAGACCACGATATCATTTGCCTGTCCTCCTTTACCACTGGCATCCACTGTAGAAGCTTTCACTCCCGGAATAATCAGTTTTTCTGTGCCACGGTCAGCAGTAATAGAAGAAGTACCGTAAAGATTGATCAACCTGTTCAGGCCGGAATACATCTGACCGCCGTTTTTCCAATCTACCAGAAAACTCAGGTGGAATGATTTGTATGAAAGGTCATTATTCACTCCCAGTAAAAATTTAGGAGTCACCGAACCGATCACACCATCTGTGCCTGCAAGCGGCATTCCATAGGTGCCACTGTTAGGGTCATCATCAATTTCCACCTGCCCTTCAGCATTCTTCAGAAATGTTGTACCGAAGATGGAAGGATACGTGTAACCGATCGCTGCCCTCACCTGGGGATCAACAAACCCGCCGAGATAAATATTATCGACACCCGGAGCCAGGCTGATCACTTTGTTCAGCACTTTGGTGAAATTGGCCGACAGATCCCATTCAAAATGGTTTTCCTTTGCCGGCACGAGGGTCAAAGTGGCTTCATGAACATTGCTCTGCATATTTCCTGCATTCCTTACTATCTGGGCAAAACCTGTGGAACCTGCAAGAGGAATGGAGAAAATCTGATCCACTGTTTGCTGATGGGTATAAGTATATTCAAGCCTGATCCTGTTGTTCAAAAAGCCAAGGTCAGTACCTACTTCAAATGAGTTGGTATTTTGCGGCTTCAGATCAGGATCATACAAAGTGGAGTTCTGGCGGAAGCCAACGATACCATTGAAAGGAAACTCGATATCCTCTTCGAGGAAACCGCTTCCTGATCCGCCCTGGTAATAAATAGGCACCTGGTAAGTACCGGGGGCACCTACCTGTGCGTAAGATGCACGCAGTTTACCGTAGAAGTTATGACCTCTTAATCCATTCAGCTCGCTGAAGATCCATGAAAGAGATACTGAAGGATAAAAGAATGAACGATTATCGGGAGGCATGGTTGATACGATATCATTTCTCCCCGTAACATTCAGGAACAGCATATTGTCCCAATCAGCTCCTGCCTGTGCAAAGAAACCAACTGTTCTGTTTTTGAACACACCTTCGGCATTGGTTTGAGTACTTGCATTGCTGATATTGTCAAATCCGGGAATGATGAAGCTGCTTCCCGTTCCGGAAATATTTCTCAGATAATTATCATTTACTTCATTACCCACCAGTGCATTGATATGCCATTTACTGTTGAACCTTTTATCGTAGCTGGCGGTCAGCAAAGAGTTCAGGCTGCGGTTGATCAGAGCGCCATTCGTCAGTTTACCCGTATTAAATGCGCCTGATCCGAATTCCCAAAGCTCCTTACGATCGGTGGTATAAATATCAGTACCCAACTGGTACTTAATGGTCAAAGCCTTAATGGGATTGTAAGTAACATAAGTGTTGCCGAATAAACGGCGGGTCATTTCGTTGAACTTGTTGAATTGAGTTCCCCAATAAGGGTTATCAAAAGTTCCTCCACGGTATTGGATCTGTTTATAAGGGTTATCGGCCACATGGATCGGAGTCCCTTTCAGGTCATAGCTGATTGGTGCACCATAAACTTCAAACAAATAACTGTTGTTTCCCGAAGGCATTTTATCAATACCTGTGGAAATGAAGTTTACATTGGCGCCAACCTTAACTTTTTTACTTGCATTGTAATCTCCAGAGATCTTGGCACTGTAACGGTCCATCCCTGATGAAGGCATTACACCTGTTTGATTGGTGGCTCCGAATCCGACATAATAACTTCCCAGGTCGCCTCTCTGCGAAACACTCAGGTTATTTGTTTCGGTCAATCCCGTCTGAAAAAATTCTTTGGGGTTATTATAAACCTGAGGGGTTACCCATGCACCTTTGTTGATGTTCCAATATTTACCCTGGGTTTGTGCAGTAGGGTTATTATTATTAAATGAGTTGGGAACATTACCTCCATAGGTCGGGTCATCAGGTAAACTGGTTATAAGCGGCCCCCATGTTGTGGAAGCGGTCTGGCTGAACTTTCCTGCACTTCCCTGTGCATATAAGGTCTGCAGGTCAGGAAGCCTCGATACATTGTCAAACTGAGTATTGGTGCTGAAATTCACAACTGCTCTCCCTTTCTTCAGGTTCTGTCCGCTTTTAGTGGTGATCATGATCACACCATTCGATGCACGCATACCATACAGAGCCGAAGCAGCCTGCCCTTTCAGAATGTTGATGGATGCAATATCATTCGGATCAATATCAATGGACCTGCTGGAATAGTCGGTACCCGTCACACCATTGCCGCCTACAGAAAAGTCAGGGTCGCTGTTAACAGGCGTACCATCGATAACATACAAGGGTGAGTTGTTTCCGTCAAAGAAACGTGCACCACGAATAAATATTTGTGTGGAAGCGCCGGGCATGCCGCTTGACGGCCTCACTTCTATTCCGGAAACTTTTCCTTCAAGTGCTGTGGCCAGGTTCGGGTCCGAACCTCTCGTGATCAGATCAGAACTCAAACTTTGTGTGGAATAGCCCAAAGCTTTTTTCTCCCTTGATACTCCCAATGCGGTAACGACCACTTCATTCAATGTGGTCGCTTCCACTTCAAGGGATACATTCAGGGTGGAACGGTTTTCCACCTTCACCGCCTTGGCAGAAAATCCGATGCCGGTGAATAAAAGGGTGGCATTTGCGGGAGCATTCAACAGATACATTCCATCGGCATCTGTCACGGTCCCTTCATCAGTGCCCTGTATCTGCACCGAGATCCCCTGAATGGCTTTGCCATCCGGTCCCGTAACCTTCCCTCTCACAGAATGTGACTGGGAAAATGCCAATGCAGAGATCAGCATCAACACTGATACCAGTGCTATTACTTTTTTCATGTGAATATAATTTTTGATTGATTGAAAAGACATAGACTCCAAGTTTAAGAAGCCTGGTCCGGAAGGTTAAGAAGGTGATCGGATCGTGAGGTTAAGGAGCGGGTTCGTAAGGTGAGTAAAGGGTGTTGTCTTATTTTGTCTCAGTAACGGGTTGTGAACAGTGAGGCAATTTTGCTCCTTAAACTGCTGCGCAAGTTAGATGGATTTAACACTAATTTTCCGGTGATTAACACGCGGTTTACACAAACACATTATGTTTTTTAAAAAAGTTGCATAAACAACCGGTGTATTAACAACTAATTTAAGAGAGGAAGTACGGCAGGAAGTATAAAACATGATGTAATTCTATTTTCGGTTTAAAAAATTATCATATGCAAGTGAAGTGGTGTCTCTGTGAATCGTAGTGTGTACAAAAACGCCTCCTCCAAAATCAATATCCACTCCGCATGAATCCTGATACAGGATACCTTTATGTGGATAGATATTTCCTGCCACAGTGACTTCAAATGAAAAATTATTTCCTGAAACTTTTCCGTTGTCAATGGTCACCTGGCCCACCGGAGAATCTGCTGTTCCGGTAAGTTCTTCTCCATCGGTAACAAAGTTGTATGCAACATCCAGGTACATTCCATCCGGTGTGGTTATGGCGCCAGTCCATCTTCCATCGAGAGAAGAAGAGAATGTCATCAGGAATACGAAACAAAAAGAGAATACTGTGACGGAATAAAATTTACGAAGCATAGCAGGAATTTTTTGATTTTGTAAGCTACGATTTTCCCAATAGAAAGGAAGAACAGTCACAATTTTTTTTCATAACGGCACCGTTGTAGAGAATGAAAATGATTCCCTGTCAGTATAATAAAGAGTATTAAAGAAGCAGAACTATATTTTTAAAACAAGTTCACTCATGAACTTTCCCCCCCGAAAACAAAAAAGGCTTTCTGTTTTCAGAAAGCCTTTGCTTCTTAATAAAGTTTTTTACTTTACGTTCTTGGAAATATGTTTTGCCATGTCAAACATGGAAACCTGTTTCTTACCTCCGAATACTGCTTTCAGTTTGTCATCTGCATTGATCATGCGTTTGTTTTTGCTGTCCTGCAGTTTATTCTTTTTGATATAAGCCCACATCTTTTTTACAATTTCAGTGCGGGGCAATGGTTTGCTTCCTACTACTTCAGCTAATGCAGCGCTGGGAGTAAGTGCTTTCATAAATGCAGCAGAGGGTTTGCGTGCAGGTTTTTTCTTGGCAGGTTTTTTTGCTTTTTTAGTTGGCATTTTGATGTTGATTTTTAATTTGAATTTTAATGGGTTATACCCTGTCGGAAGCAAATATATAGGTTTTCCATTGGGAAAATAAAATGCTTCATTGGTAATTTATCCACTTTTTATAAGGAGATCATCCATCAGGCGCCGACGATAGGGGGAGAAGCTTACGGCATTCAAACAAATGAAATATCCGTTTCAGCCAGTTCATTTCCCCGGGGCTGACCAATCATTATTTCGGGGATCGGCATCCGGTACATGAGCTCCTCCCAAATGGATCCTGTCAACCTTCTTTCCGGCCTTTATCTCAATGGTCAGGGCAGTATTTCCCTTTTCCCATACCCCTATATTCCGATGGATCTTTTCAATGGTACCGTCAGAATAATAAACGGTAAGATCAACAGGTACGGGCTTATTCCCAATGGAATTGACCTTTACCGAATACCCTTTCCCCTTTTTTAGAACCAAACTGATGGCAAGGTCAGGATAGCCGGTTTCAAAGAACCATTTCTCCCAAAACCAGTTGAGGTTACGGTCTGCCCCTTCATTCATGCTATAGAAAAAATCATTGGGCATGGGATGTTTTCCGTGCCAGTTCTCAAAGTACCTGTGAAGCGCTTTGTTAAAGAGGGCATCTCCCAGCAGGTCCTTTATATAGAGGTAGCCCATGGCAGGCTTGGGATAAGAATTGGTAAAATAGCCGCGGTTCAATTCGGTGCTTGGAGTGACGATGGGCAGGTCATATTCATCACCTGCAGAGGCCGAAACTGCAGAAACTCCGTATAGATCGACAATACTGCTATCTATCATTGGTGAGATCAGCCATTCCCCGATAGTGGCCCAGCCTTCATCCATCCAGGCACGCTCTGTTTCATTTATGCCCATATAAAAAGGGAACATGGTATGAAAGATCTCATGATCGGTAAGTTCTATGCTTTCTGCAACATCTTCGAGAGGATTATCATTTACCATCATAGGGTATTCCATCTGGTCCAGCCCATCAACGACCGTCTCATGTGAATAAGGATAGGGCCAGGCCGGAAACACATAACTCATGGCCTCAATGGTTTTCCGGGCATCATTCACCACCCTGAAATAATCTTTATGCTTTGGGTTAAAAACTGCATCTACTCTTGTCCTCCTGCCAGTTCCGGGGTCAACCACGAGGCTTGTGGACTTCCATATATAATGATCGCTGACGGCGAATGCAAAATCGGTGACATCATCCGCTTCAAAGTGCCAGGTGTTCTCCGGCTTATCCGTGGCTGTGATCCCACCTTTTTTCAGATCGAAGCTGTCAATGATAGTGGTGACTCCGTCATTCCCCTCAGCCTGTTGCAATCTTTTACAAAATTCCGGGGCAAGAACTTCGTTGCAGTTCTCCAGTTCGCCGGTCGCCCATACAACGAAATTCTGAGGTACAGTAATGAAAGTATTGAAATGGCAAAAATCATTGTAAAACTCCTGTGTTCCCGTGTACTGGTTCATGTCCCATCCTGCAATATCATCATATACGGCAATGCGTGGAAAGAAATAAGCAATGAAATCGGCTCCGGGCTCAATTTCACCGGTACGGTTATGAGAGCCTTTGTTCAGAGTGTAATGATAACTGATATCAAACCGGATCTTCTTTCCCTTTTCCAGCCCGGGTATTCTAACCGGCAGGTTGGTTCCGTTGGCAAATAATTTTGAGACATCAACCGGCTTCCCGTCTATGCTCATCTGATCTATGACCATGCCTTCGGAAACATCAGTGGGAGAGATCATCCTGCCTCTGGGTGATCCTTTTTTATAAAAATCAGGGAACAACTTAAAATTGATAAGGCGTAAAACATCAGGGCTATTGTTCGTATAAACGATTTCTTCACTTCCTGTAAGCAATCTTGTTCCGGGGAAAAAGTTCACATGAATAGTGTAGTCTGCAGAATTTTGCCAGTAGTTCACTCCCGGCGCTCCGGTTACAGACCTTGTTCCTTTCTCATAGGTCTTTAGAATATTCCCTGGAGTTGGCAATGTGTTTTGGGCGTAAACGAATGCTGAAGTAACAGCGAACAGAAACAGGAATATTTTTCTCATATCAAAATGCTTATCTCAATTAAAGGTAAGCGATTTTTAAGGCGCAATGTTCGCAGGTGATCTTTACAAGGGAAAATTTCAGGTCAGCAGAAGTGAAAACTATACCACTTCTCCTTCCAGGTCGTAGTCATAGGCTTTGATAATTTTTACCTGTACGAATTCACCGATGCGTAGTTTCTGCTCAGACCTTATCACCACTTCATTATCCACTTCCACACTATCGAATTCGGTACGGCCAATATAACGGCCTGCTTCTCTTTTATCAATAAGCACTTTGAAGGTCTTGCCTACATTTTCCAGATTTTTTTCGAACGAGATCTGCTGCTGCACTTCCATTATATCTTCCGCTCTTCTTTCTTTTTCCTCTTGAGGAATATTATCTTCCATCTGGTAAGCGGCTGTATCTTCTTCGTGTGAATAAGTGAAAATGCCCACCCGGTCAAATCGCTGGCGGCGCAAGAATTCTTTTAACTCTTCCACATCATCAGGAGTCTCTCCCGGAAATCCTGCAATGAGTGTGGTGCGCAAACAAGCACCGGGTATTTTTTCACGGATTGTGGCAAACAATTCTTCCATTTCAGTGCGGGTGATCTGCCTCCTCATGGAATTCAAAATATTATCAGCAGCATGCTGCACCGGTATGTCCAGGTAATTACAGATATTCTCTCTTTCACGTATTATGTCCAATATCTCCAACGGGAACTTTGAAGGATAGGCATAATGCAATCTTATCCATTCCAACCCTTTTACATCTGCCAATCGCTGAAGCAAATCAGCCAGCATTCTCTTTTTATAAATATCCAACCCGTAATACGTGAGTTCCTGGGCTATCAGTATTATTTCTTTTACGCCCTGCTGCACCAGCACTTCTGCTTCTCTGACGATCTCTTCCATAGTTTTACTGGTATGGCCGCCTCTCATCAAAGGGATGGCGCAAAAAGCACAGGTTCGGTTACATCCTTCGGAAATTTTCAGGTAAGCATAGTGCTTCGGAGTGGAAAGAAATCTTTCACCGACTAATTCCTTTTTGTAGTCAGCATCAAACTGTTTGAGCATGGAAGAAAGCTCGTTGGTGCCGAACCAGGCATCCACTTCGGGAATCTCTTTTTCAAGATCTTCTTTGTACCGGTGGCTCAGGCATCCGGTCACATACACTTTTTCTAATTTCCCTCTTTGCTTTAATTCCACCTGCTCTAGTATTGTTTGAATGGATTCCTCTTTTGCCCTGCCAATGAAACCACAGGTATTTACCACCACAATTTTATGGTCAAGTTTTTTATTCTCATGAACCACATCAAAATCATTTGCTTTCAACTGTCCGCTTAATACCTCACTGTCCACAAGGTTTTTGCTGCAGCCCAGTGTGATAATATTAATCTTGTCCTTATATATTTTTTTACTTCGCATTGTTATTTTTTAGGGCTTCATGGTTATATGGTTTTATGGTTACCCACTTTTCTATAACAATCAAACCATAAAACAATTAAACAATTTAACTACCCAAACTAAACAACGAATCAACAAATTCATGCTTGTCAAAAACCAGCAGGTCTTCCATCTTTTCTCCTACACCAATGAACTTCACAGGGATCCTGAACTGATCGGCAATAGCTAAAACCACTCCGCCTTTTGCCGTGCCATCCAGTTTTGTAATGGCCAATGCCGAAACATCGGTAGCTGCAGTAAAATGTTTTGCCTGCTCCAAAGCATTTTGTCCGGTGCTTCCATCCAATACCAGCATTACTTCATGAGGCGCATCGGGTATCACTTTCTGAATGACTCTTTTTATCTTACTCAATTCATCCATCAAATGGGCTTTGTTATGCAACCTTCCTGCTGTGTCTATCAACACTACATCCGTCTGTTTGCTTACTGCGCTCTGCACTGTATCAAATGCTACCGCTGCAGGATCGGAGCCCATGGATTGTTTTACTATCGGCACTCCCACCCTTTCGCTCCAGATCGTCAACTGATCCACTGCTGCGGCACGAAAAGTGTCTGCCGCCCCGAGAAGAACAGACTTGCCTGCATTCTTAAAATTGTAAGCCAGTTTCCCGATCGTAGTCGTTTTTCCAACACCATTCACCCCCACCACCAGGATCACATAAGGCTTTGCCGGCAATTCTGACTGAAAAGAATAAGTATTATCCTGCGGCGCTTCCACCAGGATGCTTTCAATTTCCTGCTGAAGTATTTTATTGAGTTCGGAAGTATTCAGGTATTTGTCTTTGGCTACCCGTTTTTCAATCTTATCAATGATCCTGACCGTTGTTTCCACACCCACATCGGCGCCTACCAAAGCTTCTTCCAGGTTGTCCAGCACTTCATCATCTATAGTGCTTTTCCCGGTGATCGCCTTGGTGATCTTTGAAAAGAAACCCTGGCGGGTCTTTTCCAATCCATGTTCCAGGCTTTCCTTTTCTTTTTTCCCGAAAAGTTTATTGAATATTCCCATGAGCGTTCAAAAGTAAGAAGTCAAAAATAAAACAGGCATAACAGAATTTCCTTCTTCCGGACTGGCCATTCAAAAAAACAAAAAAAGCTATCCGCCTGAGACGAACAGCTTTTAAAAAAATTTTGCGGCCATTTATTTCTGCGACAGGAAATCCTTCACTTTGTCTTTATGAACTATTTGTTCTTTAAAAGTGTAAGCTCCTGTTTTGGGGCTGCGTACGGCTTTAATGACCTTACTCCAGTTCTTTGCTTCGGCTGCTGCCCTTGCATCTTTCGATTTGATCGCCGTTTTAGCTGCTTTTGCCATAATATTTTAATTTATCGGATTGAATCCGGCCTTTTAAAAACCAACCGGAACTACTTAATTTCTTTATGAACAGTCATTTTCTTAAGAATGGGGTTGTATTTTTTCAACTCCAGTCTTTCAGGGTTGTTCTTTTTGTTCTTGGTAGTGATATAGCGGCTGGTACCGGGCTTGCCACTGTTCTTATGCTCGGTGCACTCTAAAATTACCTGAACCCTGTTTCCTTTCTTTGCCATTGTCTTTAAGTTTTATCAGATATGTTGACCTTGTGCTCTCAGTTCTTTTACCACATTGTATAATCCCTTTTTGTTGATGGTGCGGATGCCGTCACCGGTCAGTTTCAGGGTGATCCATTTGTCTTCTTCAGCCAGGTAATAACGCTTTGTTTTCAGATTAGGCAGAAACCTGCGCTTCGTCTTTATATTGGAGTGAGACACTTTGTGTCCGCCTACCGGTTTTTTACCTGTCACCTGACATACTCTTGCCATGATCGTTCAATTTTTAAAATAACATCCCGGAATAATCAGGACGGGGCGCAAAGGTAGGGGAAAAATCTCAAAACCTGAATTACAATTAATTGATTTTTCCACGAAATTCATGTTCATGGCTATAAAAAATAAAGCTCCTGAATTTTAAAAGAAAAATTGTCTGAATTCAATAATAAACAGGTTCTACAAACAAGTCACCACTCCGGTTCAGCAAAATCCCTGCTTTTGCGGATTGTTCATTTTCAAGTAGCTTCGCACTCCCAAACGGCAATTATTCTAACTCAAACAATAAATTAATTTATGGCATACGATGTAGTAGTAATTGGAAGCGGCCCGGGCGGCTATGTGGCTGCCATCAGGGCTTCTCAATTAGGATTTAAAACGGCAGTCATTGAGAAGGAAACACTGGGAGGTATCTGCCTGAACTGGGGCTGTATCCCAACTAAGGCGCTCCTGAAAAGCGCCCAGGTTTATGAAGATATCAAGCATTCAAAAGATTTTGGTATTGAGGCCAGCGGTACCCCCGATTTTAATGCCATTGTAAAAAGAAGCCGTGCCGTTGCGGACAAAATGAGCAAGGGCGTTCAGTTTTTAATGAGAAAAAACAAGATAGACGTCGTAAACGGATTTGGAAAACTGAAAGCAAAAGGACAGGTGGAAGTGACCGCCGCAGACGGAAGTAAAAAGATAGTGGAAGGAAAACATATCATCGTGGCGACGGGCGGAAGAAGCCGTGAATTACCATCCATGAAAATAGATGGTAAAAAGATCATTGGCTATCGTGAAGCATTGGCGCTACCCACCCAGCCGAAAAGTATGATCATTGTCGGAAGCGGCGCCATAGGTGTTGAATTCGGATACTTCTACAACAGCCTCGGAACAAAAGTCACCATAGTTGAATTTTTACCCCGTGTAGTACCGGTGGAAGATGAGGAAGTGAGCAAAGAGCTGGAAAAGAATTTCAAAAAGCAGGGTATCGCCATTATGACCGGGAGTGAAGTTACTTCAGTGAATACTTCCGGTAATGGAGTAAAAGCAAAAGTGAAGACTCCCGAAGGAGAAGTTACTCTTGAAGCGGATATTTTATTAAGTGCCGTCGGTGTAAGCGCCAATATTGAAGGCATCGGCCTTGAAGAACTGGGTATCAAAACTGAAAAAGGGAAGATACTGGTTGACAAATTTTACCAGACCAATGTACCCGGCATTTATGCTATTGGTGATTGTGCCCCGGGCCAGGCACTGGCGCATGTGGCATCCAAAGAAGGTATTATTTGTGTTGAGAACATCGCATATAACGAGAAAAAATATAACCATAAGCCTGAGACATTAGACTATGGCAATGTACCGGGATGTACTTATTGCTTCCCTGAAATAGCCTCTGTTGGCTATACGGAAAAGCAGGCAAAAGATGCCGGTTACGATATTAAGGTCGGCAAGTTCCCATTGAGTGCAAGTGGTAAAGCCTCTGCAGCCGGACACAACGAAGGTTTCATTAAAGTGATCTTCGATGCCAAGTACGGTGAATGGCTGGGCACGCACATGATCGGTTATAATGTCACAGAGATTATTATTCAAACCGTAACTGCAAGAAAACTTGAGACTACTTATCAGGAAGTGCTGGATAGCATTCATCCGCATCCCACCATCAGCGAAAGCGTAAAAGATGCGATAGAAGTGGCTTATGGCGAGGCTATCCACCTCTGATTAAAAAAATTGGTTCACAAAATTGGGAAAGTGCCTGAGGTTCAGGCGCTTTTTTTATTAGTAAACTCTTAGCGATATACTATTTGAGATAGAATTTCGTTTTACGGTTTAAATCTTCTATTTATGAAAAAGATCACCCTTTTCATACTAGCGGCACTAAGCCTCTCATTGTCAATAAATGCACAACAGAAACTGGCCGTCAAATGGGCCCCATCGGGATTATTTGCCGGGAACGTAAGCCTGCTTGGTGAATATGGTGTTGGCAGGCATAGTTCAATCAATGTTAAAGTAGGAATACCCTCTCCCAAAAACTACACTCCAAAATTTGATGACAAGGATGCTGATTTTGATGTTAAGGCAACCTCATTTCTGGCAGGCTACCGCATCTATTTTTCCAAAAGGAGGATGCGTGGTTATTATATTCAGCCTTACTATAAAAATGTAAAATTCGAACTGTCCGGAGTGGGAAATACCACGCTGGATAACGATCCGGTTGTGATGAATTTCAACGGGGACTACAGGGCAAATGGTATAGGGATCCAATCGGGTGTTCAATTCACCATTGCAAAATTTATCGTTGTTGATTTTTATTTTTTAGGGCCGGAACTCAACACTTCTCAAATGAATTTTAAATCGGTGGAGGTTACCAATACCATTCCCTGGGATAATGCCCAGGCTGCCGATGCCGAAGACAAGGTCAGGGATTTCCTGGACAAGGTTCCCGTAATAGGAAAGAAAGTAAATTTTGAGATAGACCGTAACAACAGGACTGTGACTTCAGATTATAAAGGATTATTGCCCGGATTCAGATTGGGTATAGCTGTTGGCATAATGTTCTGAGGCTTTCTTATTGCTTAACAAATTTTTCCCGGATGATCTCGCCATCGCTTCTGCGGGCAGAGAGAAAATAAATACCACCGGAAAATTTACTGATATCAATTTTTTGGATCCTGGAATTGACCACGATGCTTTTTATGGTTTGTCCCTGGAGATTTACCAGATTGACTGTTTTTCCTATCCACCGTGAATCATAAGACAGATCGAGTGTAATCTCATTGGTTGCAGGATTAGGGAATACCTGCGGATGCAACCATGTGGGTGGGCGATCGGGAACCGGAACTTCATAATACAAAGGTTCATCAAGCCCTTTTGAAAAAAGAATGGAATAACGGGATCCTCCGGGTTCAAACTGGACTCTCATCCTTTCTTTCTGACCATAGGTGAACATATTCATGCAGGCGTCATAAGTGAAATCCATATAGTTCATGTACATGTTTCCGTCCGGCCCGTTATCGCAGGAAACTTTAACTCCCGAAGGACAGCCGACAGTATATGTGCTTTGCTTCGGTGTATCGTCCACCTGATCATCACCGCAGTCTGTATCGCCCCAGATATGTATCAGGCTCAGCCAGTGTCCCACTTCATGTACCGTAGTACGGCCCTTGCTGTAGCTGGGTAGTACTCCGGATTGCCCGAACACGCTATTGCTGATCACCACTCCATCAACATTTTTGGGTCCTCCCATAAAACTTGAATATCCTAATACGCTGTTGATGTTGCAAACCCAGATATTGAGATAGCTGTCAGCATCCCAGGCATCATCGCCGTAAGATGACGAGAATTTCATTTGATCATCTTCTTCCCAGGTCTTTATGGGTGTGTATTTTCTTACAATCCCGTTCGTATATCGTTGATGGGGGTCCGAAGTGGCGAGATGAAATTCAATATTGCAATCTGCAGCGAATGGTTTAAAACGATTGGGGGTATTCGTTGTATCGGCATTCAACCTTCTGTAATCCCTGTTCAGGGCATCAATTTGTTCCATTACCCTGCTGTCACTTACATCATCACTCTGATCGTGGTAAAGAATATGTACTACCACCGGTATGCGGATCACATAACTTCCATCCAGTTTTGCACGGACATTGCGCAATCTTTTGATAGCATTCTTCGTAAAACTTTCGTTTGCTTTTACTTTATTCTGAAGTGATGGATCGTTCAATAACTGAGCCTTTTGATATTCAGCGGAAGAACATCTTTGCTGCGCTGAAGTCCCGCTTGCAAATAATGCAATAAACAATACCAGTACGATCCCGATTTTCATAATTCCAGATATTAAGCAGTGGCATGGCCATTGACTTTAAAGCCATGGGTTTTTGAGGACTTGGAATATGAAAAGGATAAAGGAGAATAAAAGGAGTATTTCCTGGATACGGATAAAAACTATATTTCGGGGAAGATAAGGTGGTCCAACAGTTTCAAATATAATATGCAAAATTGAGGATTCATAATCCCTGAGTAAGTATTTCAGGCAAGTATAGTTTTTTGAGATTTAACAGGTTACATGATCTTCAGCGCTTAATTTTGTAAAAAAGAATAGTAATCAATGCGATATTTCCTTTCTTTTATAATGATCTTGGCCTTTATTGCCTGCAATAACAACAGAGATAATGGGAATGAGAATAAAATAACACAGGCTGATCAACCGAAAAATCTCAGCTACTCCATAGTCAACAGTTACCCCCACGATACCTCTTCTTTTACCCAGGGACTGTTGATTTATAAAGGTGTAATGTATGAAAGTACGGGCGGCGAAGCAGATAATGCCAATGAGATCATTAAAGTGGACCTTGCTACCGGGAAAGGGCAAAAAGTGGCCGCTATTGACCGGAAGAAATATTTCGGAGAAGGAATAACCATTTTAAACGATACCATATATCAGCTTACCTGGAAAAGCAAAATCGTATTTGTCTATACGCTGAAAGATTTTAAAAAAGTAAAAGAATTTCCCATCAATACCGAAGGATGGGGAATTACTACCGATGGAAAGGAACTGATTGTAAGTGATGGCTCCAGCAATCTTTATTATTATGATCCTTCCACTTTTAAATTATTAAGAACACAGGCAGTGACCGAAGGAGGCAGCCTCACTCATAATTTAAACGAACTGGAATATATAGATGGCTTCGTGTATGCGAATCAATGGCAGTATCCTTATATCCTTAAGATTGATCCTGCCAGTGGTAAAGTGGTAGCCAAGGCTGATCTGAATGACATGTGGAACCGGGTGAAGGCCAAAGATCCCGAAGCAGATGTTCCTAACGGGATCGCATACGATCAGGCTACAAAAAAGATATACGTCACCGGAAAGCTATGGCCTAACTTATACGAAATCCAGTTTGCCCAATGATCATTCAGAGATCACATAGATGACCGAACTGCACTTTTTTACATTCATCATAGCCTTCCAATCAGAACGAAGGCCATTGAAAAAAGAAGAGATCCATCTGCTCTTTCCTGTTTTATATTTACTGCTCAGAAGTGAAATATAAAAACCATCGTACCACATGGGCTTATGCTGAACAATCTTCATTCCGTTTTTCTCCATCAAGCACTGCATGGATAAAGGAGAGAAATGATATAAATGCCTTGGGACATCATAAGCAGCCCAGAACTCTTTGTACACCGAGGCGTCTAAAGACGTGTAGTTGGGAACGGCAATGAAAAGTTTTCCGTTTTTCTTTAAAAGCAATTTCAGTTGCTGCACATAACTTTGCAGATCATGCACATGTTCCAGTACATGCCATAGGGTGATGGCATCCAATGAATGCTCCGTTATTTGGAACAGTTTCTTTTCATTATCAAGTTCAATCCCGTAAAGTTTTTTAGCCAGGCTTCTCGCCCCTTCATCGGGTTCAATGCCCCTAACCTGCCAGCCGCTCTTCTTCATTTCATTGACAAAGGCTCCGGTTCCGCTTCCGATATCAAGGAAATTTCCCTTTTTTAATCCGGTAACTTTTTCAATCAATCTTCTTTTATGAGTCAGCGTCTTACTTCTTACTTTTTTATAAAGAGTGCCTATAAGGCCTTTTGTCTGATCGGTATGTGAAATATAATCTTCAGACCTGTAATAGGGCGAGATGGAAGAAGCATCCGGAACATCCTGGGTAAAGCGCAATGTGCAGGAACTGCATTGAACAATAGTAAATACTTCACCGCTGACCGGATGGTCTTTAACGGTCATCACTTCGCTGATCTCTGAAGAACCGCAAACGGGACAAGTGGAATAATGAATTTTCCCATTCATATAAGAAAAAGCAAAGTAAAATCAAATTGTCCGTATAAAACAGCTTATTCAGGCGATATGAGTGAGAATCCTGATTTTTCAGGAGTTATACTTTGTTGATTGGATACCGAAAAAATATTCCAGTCATTATTGATGAACTGAAAAAATAAAAGTAAGAATATGATCAGCCCCACGATCAACGGGGCCAGCCACCACCTGGTGTTTACTGCTTCGGGCTGGGAAAAGAATTGAGTCATTTCAACAGAACTGCGTTCCTTCTCCCCTACTAATATCGTGTGCTCTGCGTTCTCATGTAATATTTTTTCTGCAACGACAGGCTCTTCCATCTCTTTGGCTTCTTCAGGGGTCAGGCTGAATGATCCGTCATCTTTCAGGAAGAATGTGCCCACTCCTTTCCACAACACCTCTTCTCCTTCCGTGATTCTTTTTTTCAGGTCAAAGGCAAAATCGTTGAACTTTATCACAGCATCACGGTCCGAAATATTCATTGATTCCGATAATGCGAAGAACAGGTTCTTTGAAGTGATGCCTGATTCTTTTTCCAGGGAGATGGAATAGGAAGGAGGGTAGGCTTTCTTTTCCGGAAAATCGCAATTCGCAGGCTTTCTGCTCACCATAAAATTTCCAATACCCGGTATGTTCAGTTGCTTGTTAAAAACAAGATACCGGTACAGCTCATCGTACATAATCAGTTCTTTTGATTGAACGAAAATACGACTCCGCCGAGAAAATTGAATCCATACACCGGATATTGATTCCAGCGCTGGTATTGCCTGTTCAGAATATTATTGAATTGTGTCCAGATGTTGATATAAGGTGTGATACGGAATTCCAGGCCTGCATTCATATCGAAGGCTCCTTTTAATGTTCCCATATTACCATCCGGCCTCATGTATTTGGGCCCCGTCCAGCCAAATACATCTGCCTTGAACCACAGATCTTTCATCGCCTGTAAGCGGATGGCTGTGTTGAATTCTATCGGCAGAAGCCCCCAGGCGGCTTTATTCACTGCGAGATGAGAATACTGGTTGATGTCGAGGCTGGTGATCATCGAGAATTTTTCCTGTAAAGTAAACCCGAGTTCTCCTCCTATTGTAAATACTTTAAGTTGCGGCTCATTGACCACTACAAAAGATTTCCCTCCCAATCCCGGTGTGGTGTCATTCACAAACAAAGGCTGATTATTCAATTTGCTGAATCCGGCCTTGGCGCTGTAGCTGAAAAAATCACCTACGGATCCTTTAAAACCTGCATACCTTTCTTCGATCCATGTGTTATTGAGTGATGAGGGCAGCCACAACCATGGATTTTTTGAAGCTAAATACTGATAGGTCGTTTTTCGAATGTACCCGATCCATCCTGCCTGAAAAGTGAAGCGGGAATCCTCCGTTCCAATATCTGCCATGATATTGGGAAACATTTTAAAGATCTTGTTATCCCATGATGGCCTGATACCCGCCTGTATATTGATGTTTGGAGTTTTGAACAGCAGGGAAGGCGCTATACTGTAAGATGTATTATTGACCGCTGACTTGCTTTTTGGAGAAAGCCTTGTCAGGTCGAAGTTGAGATCAATTTTGGCGCCGAATGTTTGTCCTATTGTTTTTTCCAATGGCAGATCTATCACCGTATTGCTTTCAGAATTTTTCCTGTTATCTGAGAACACGTTTATTTTAATTAAAGGAGAATAGCTCAATCCTAATGGAGTAGGATTTATATTATGAAATCCTATTGAGCCGCCGAAGGTCTGAAAATTCTGTTTCAGCGAATCCCTGGGAAAACTCAGTGTTTCAGGCTGAAAACCGTACTTGTAAGTTCCGTCTTGTTTCATTTCTAATCCCGCATCCCATTCCAGTTTTTTGGGTGTTTGAAAAAAAGCATCCAGCTTTACCTTGGTCGTATTGAATTTCTGGAATGGCTTAGGCCCGTCAGAAGAAACATGCTTCGCATAAATATTCACGCCCATGGTCTTGCCGTCACCAAAAGAAAAGCCGGTTTGTAAATATGGGGTCCTCAAACTTCCAAAGCCCAGTTTTATATAATTGCTGTTATCCCATCTTCCGCCTGTATCTATCTGCAATGCCAACGGCCTTAATGATCCCGGCTGATAGGCAAATGAAAGACTCTGATCAGGGATCTCATATTTGAGAACAGGCTTTGCCGTATCAGCAGAGGGAGGATTGGCATTGAAATTTATTTTGGCGGCTTCCCTCAACACAGGCTTGAAAGTGGAAGTGATGTTCACTGATCTTTTTTTGGTAGTATCCTGTGCCTGTGCAACCATACCGGCTGCAACCAATATTATCGAAACAAAAATAATTTTATGCATATATCCTTTCATAAACTTTTTCCTTTTATTGTTCATTCACCTTGCTGTTCGCTTTTTCTTCTTCCAGTACTTTATTCAATTTTGCCTGAGCTTCATTCTTTAATTCCATATCAATACTGTTGGCCACCACACTCTGGAAGGTTGCCTTCGCATTGAAATAATCTTTTTGCCGGAAATAAATATCACCCAGCAAAATGTAAGATTTGGTGACCCAGAAATCATACGATCCCGACTTATTGATGGTTTCAAAGGCAGCTTTCTCCGCATCGCCAAGACGGTTGACCGCAAACCAGCAATTGGCGATCTCATAACGTGCTTCGGCGGCAAGTGCGCCTTTATTCAATTGCACAACTTTTTTGAAACTTGCGATAGCAAGATCATATTGTTGTTTTACTTCGTATGATTTTGCAATGGTAATTTCAGCCAAAACTTTGTCATCAGCGCTGCTCCCCTTAGCCTCTGTAAGTTCTTTGGCATTATCCAGGGCCACATCCCATTTTTGAAGCTGATACTGGCAACGCAGCAACCCACGCATAGCTTCCAGCCTGTTTTCCTGGTTCGAGGATATCTGTTTTAACTGAATATAATACTTTTCTGCTTTAGTATAATCTTTCAGCTCAAAGAAACAGATACGTGCAGCATTCAACACCGCTCTTTCGGCATAACTGTTCGGCGCATTGACAGCCACAGCTTCATATCCTTTCAAAGCATTCGTAAAATCTTTTCGGCTGTTATAGATCTCACCCAAATAAAAATTAGCATCAATTACGTAGGTACCAGAAGAGAACCGTTGCAAATAAGAATTGAACCCGTTCATGGCTGCATTGGTATTCCCATTTTGATATTGCATCAGCGCTGCATTATAGGTCAGTGAGTCTTCGGAACTTACACTGATGGGCCGGCCCTCCTGTCTCATGAAATCGGCATATTCATTGGGTTTACCATCTTCAATGTAGATCGTCTTCACATTTTCCAATGCATTTTCAGCTTCCGGCGAGTTTGGATACTGAGCAATTAAAGCCTTGTATTGTTTAATAGCATCTGTATTATTATTTAAGTTGTAATACACAACGCCGAGCTTCAACATGGCCGTGGGCTTCAGGCTCGAATTGCCATCTCCTTTCAAAACATTATTCAGATAGGGTATTGACTCCCTGAAACGTTCGTCGGAAATGTAGGTTTGCGCAATTTCCATATTGGCATCGGTGACCAACGATGAAGTAGGGAATTTCCGGGTAAGCGTACTCAACAAACTGATCTTTTCAGAAGAACTTCTGATACCCGATATCATTGCATTTTGAAAAGTGGCATAATCTTCTGCAGGCCAGGAAAATTTGATCACATTATCATACATCGCTTTGGCCTTCGTGTAATCCCGGTTCATAAAATAGCAGTCCGCAGTTCTTATGTATGCGTCCTGCTTCAGTTCATCTGAGTTTAATGCAGGGTTTTTCCCGATAGGTTCAAAGAAACTCAATGCAGCAGGATAGTTTTCTTTTCTCAGATAACAATAACCCAGATCGTATTTTGCATTCGTTGAATTGGCTTCACCACTGGCCGGCGCACCGGCGCTGATATAGGCATTATAGTATTTAATCGCATTGTCCAGGTTGTTGTTCCGGTATGCGATCTCACCTTTCCAGAAATTGATGAAAGGAAGCACGGAAGTGTTGTTGGGATCTTTCAGCGCTTTATCCAGCAAGGCATCTGCATCTGCCAGCCTTCCGTCATTGATAAGCTCTGTAGCACGGCCATAGAGGATACGCGGATATAATCTCTTTGCACTGGGAGAAGGGCTCTTTAACCCTTCCAGCAAAACCTGCGCATCTTTGTAATTGTTGGTGTTTGCCAGCACCGACACCAATAACTCTTTCGCTTCGGTATTGTAGGTGGAATTGGGATAGACATTTAAAAAAGATTTAAGGCTGTTCAATGCCTCATCCTGGTAACCCAGTTCATAAGAAAGCTTGGCATATTGAAATCCTGAGATCTCTTTTTGTTTTGCATTGCTGCTGTTTGTGGAACAAAAAAGGAATGCATTACGGGCATTGGTCTTCTGCCCGGTTTTCAAATACGAATCGCCCAAAAGATACATGGCATTCTGCCCCAGCGAATCCTCTTTACCGCTCAGTTGTTTGAAACCATCAATAGCCTTGTTCAACTGATCGTTTTGATAATAACAATAAGACAATTCATACATGTCCTCCCTGCGCACTTTCTTAGAGCGGTTCACAAAATCCTCGAGATAAGGCAAAGCTTTTGCATATTCTTTTCTTTCAAAATAAGCGTGGCCGATCAGTTGTTTTAATTCCAGGTCATAATATTGTGAATTCCCTGATTTCAGTTTATTCTGTACATAGCTGATAGCCTCATCCTTTCTTCCCTGTATGTAATAGATCTGTGCGATGTAGTAAGGCACGACAGTTGAATAACTTTTTTCGTTTTCTACAATTTTGAAACTTTCCAGCGCATCGCTGTATTGTCCGTCTTTGAAGGCAAGGAAACCATAATAATAATTGGCATCAAGGTAATTGGGATCGTCTTTGATCTTACGGATCGTATTGAATAACGGCTTTGCCTGGTTGAATCGCTGTAAAGTGAAATAAGAGTATCCCTGGTGGAATTTCATGTCCGCTATTTCACGGTTGCTCAGGTTGCTGATATTGGCCTGTTCATAACGCTGTACCGCTTCAGCAAAATTTTGTTTCCGGAAGTAATATTCACCGAGATGAAAATTCATCATTTCAACCCGGGAAGTGTTTTTGGTGAGGTCAATATATTCAACGGCGTTTTGCTCTGCTATTCCTTCATTCTGCTTCAACCCGCAAACGATCGTATAATAACCGATCTCCTGAGCAGTGATCGTATTACCGGCCTTGTCTGTTTCCTGCAAAGAACGCTGCAATTCTTTGAACAACGGGTACGCCAGGCTGTATTCATCTCTCTGAAAATAATCTTTTGCTTCCTTGAACTTATCAATAAGCGGAGGATCTGAATAAATGCGGGTCTGTTGGGAAAGAGTGGGGATACTGAGTACGATTGTTATCGCAAGAAAACTAATATTCTTCATTTGGTATGTCCTTTGTCCGTTGCTGAATAAACGTTGCGAAGTTGAAAATTATTTCAAGGGTTGCCAAACATCATTCCAAACAGTTGTGGATAACTGCCTCCAATGAAATGATTTAACATTTCATTCATTTTTATGAGCGGATTTTAATAATGAAATATATTTTCTATCATTGCAAAACTAAAACCCGCAGTTATGAAAAAATTATTCAGCACCCGTTATTCGGATCTCTCATTTAATCTGAGCATGTTCCTCCTACGCATCGGATTTGCCGGATTTTTATTCCTCGACCACGGAATGATGAAGGTGAACGCATACGAAAAAATGAAAGATCAATTTTCTGATCCGATTGGCTTAGGCTCTCATCCCAGCCTTTTGCTTGCCTTATTTGCCGAAGTAATCTGCACAGTTTTATGGGCGGCAGGTCTTATGACCCGCCTGGTATCATTTATTCTGGTACTGCATTTTCTTACAATCGTTTTCATTGTCCATGGTGGCACAGCGCTTCATGAAAGAGAGATGCCGATCCTTTACCTCATTGTATCGGTAGTCACACTGCTTTGCGGACCGGGAAAATGGAGCCTCGACAGACTGATCGGGAAATAGTGGGTAACTTGCCCCCTAATCATCATGGAAGAATTGCAAAATTTATCCGGTAATGGCTCCCTGGAAAACTCATTATCAGGGAACCAACTTATTTATCCGCCTAAGTTTCCTGCCGATGAGCCAAGGAGCCGTTCTAATATATGGCTGCGGTCCATCACCAGCCTTGCCCTGTATCTGATCGTCGGTTATTTTTTCTTCCGGAATAACTGGACACTCCTGCTTGCCCTCACCGGTGTCGTTGTGTTTCATGAACTCGGCCATTTCCTCGCCATGAAGTTTTACAATTACCAGGACCTTGGTATTTTCTTTATACCTCTGTTAGGCGCCTATGCATCCGGTAAAAAGCATGAAGTATCGCAGTTGCAATCGGCGATCATTCTTCTGGCGGGGCCTGTTCCCGGAATTATTGTGGGGATAGCTCTTTATTATGCTGCACCGTATATCAGCCAGGATTATTCACAACTCTTTTTGCTGAACCGGATCGCCTGGATCCTTGTTTTCTTAAATCTTTTTAATCTGCTTCCTGTTTATCCTCTCGATGGCGGACAGCTTCTGAACCGCCTGTTTCTTGACGGCAGCCACATCATCAGCCAGATCTTTATCATCATCTCGGCAGGGCTGATGATCTGGTTTGCATTGTACGGTTTGCAAAGGCCTTTTTATCCGCTGCTGATCCTTCCTTTGTTTTTATTATCCCGCCTGGTGTCTGATGTGCAGTACAATAAACTGACCAAAAAAGTTGAAGAAGAAGGTATTGACCTCAACACCACTTACGAAGAACTCAGTGATGAAAATTACTGGAAGATCCGCAATGTTCTTATCCGCCTGCACCCGTCTTTCCGGGGTATTCCCCAGGCTCCTCCGTATGAATATTCCTATAAGGAAGAACAGATCAAAAATTTGATGCAAAACCTACTGCAAAGAACATTGGTGCAGGACCTCTCTGTCGGGGGAAAGATCATTATCATCCTGATCTGGGCAGGTTGTTTTGCCGCACCATGGCTTATTGAATCTGGGATAAGTTTGTTCTGAAAAAAGTGAGCGTACATCAAGTTGTTTCTCTTCCAACTTATTTCAGCACATTCAGAACTTTGTACATCTTGTTTACCAATGCAGAAGGAGAGCCGTTATAATTATTCACCAGGAAGGAGAAAATAAACTCCTCTCCTTTTTTCGAATGATGATAACCAGCAAATCCTTTCACCCCATTGATGGTGCCGCTTTTCATTTTCATATCATTATATTCGGGAAGCCCGTCATAGAAATATGGGAACCAGCTGCGGCTCTTCGCATATTTCAATACTTGTACCTGTGCATGAGTGGTAAGGCGATTCAGGGGTGAAAGGCCAGAACCATCAACCAGGTGCAGTTCATTTTCATCAATACCTTTTTGCTTCCAGAATTCGATCATCATGTCCAAACCCGTATCGGCAGAGCCAAAACCATTTTTTTCATAAGCAAATGTTTTTACCAGTGACTCACCATATAGATTGATGCTCTTTTGCAGGAACCAGTAAATCACTGAATCCAGGGCGGGTGATTTTTGTGTGAAGAAGAAATGGATGTCTTTCAATTCCGAGGAGTCTTTCTGAAAGAGATTACGGTTATATATTCCTTTATCTTTCGCTATCAAGATCGAATTCCTGTTCAGAGCCAGTCGAAGATCAGTAAGAAGTTTATTAACAGGATCTTCTTCCGCTCCTGATATGGTAAACGATCTTTCATTTACCGGAATAGTTCCTGATAAACTTTTATCGTAATAGATGTATGCATTATCACCGGTACCTCTTGCAGCAGAATGCAGCTCATTTACTTTAAATGAGTAAGCGCTGTCATTCAAAACTTTTACTTTGTCATTGATCTTATTTCCTGACGAAAGAAAAAGATCATATTGATTCTCTTTCCAGTTCAGCGGATAGGCCCCGGCACCGTAATAATTCCCGATATCCTGCCATATCCATCCATCAGGAATGGATTGATAAGGGAAAGCAGAGGTGTTTGTTTTCAATGTGCCGTTGATCTCTTGAATATTCATTTTTTTTATTTCCGCCACCCATTGATCCAGGGTAAGGCTGTCATTGGTTTGCTGCCAGCGCCAGCTTCCCAGTGTAGGGTCACCACTCCCTATCACATACAGGTCTCCGTCCAGTACATTGCCATTGATCTTTCCTGAATATCCCAGCCTGGTCTTGTATTGATAATCTTTACCCAAAAATTCAAAGGCAGTTGATGCCGTAATGATCTTTTGTGTGGAAGCTCCGGCCATGCCGGTGGATGCATTCCGGGAAAAAACAACTTCTCCTGTCTTTGCATTGATTACATAAAGCGAACTCAACGCATGTTTGAGCTGCGGATCGTTTTCAAATTTCTGAAAAGCCGTTTTAAGTTTTGCAGCTACCGTTTGTGCCGAAACTGCAAATACGAATAAACTGAAACACAAAAACACTATTGCCTTTTTCATGAAGCATTTATGATTTAAGGATCCATGTAATTCCTGTCAAATTTAGGTATCTCATAACTTTGCTGTCTATGAAAAGTGTTAATGCTTCTATTATTACCATCGGTGATGAACTTTTAATCGGGCAGACCATAGATACCAACAGCGCATTCATTGCCCAGGAGTTAAACAAGATCGGCATCTGGGTGCTTCACCGCGTAGCTATCGGTGATGTGTGGGATGAAATATGGAATGCACTCGATGAAGAAAGACGGAGATCAGAGGTCATCATTATTACCGGAGGATTAGGGCCTACTGCAGATGATATCACCAAACCTTTGCTTTGTAAATATTTCGGTGGTAAACTGGTGTTGAACGAAAAAGTACTGGATCATGTAAAATATCTTTTTGAAAAAGTATATCGCCGGCCCGGCGCTTTGCTTGAAATGAATAGAAAACAAGCGGAAGTGCCGGATGTATGCGAAGTCCTTTTCAATAAAAGAGGTACCGCACCGGGCATGTTGTTCCGGTCACATTCACACATATCCGGAATTGACGCCACAAGGGATCGGGATTCAGTCTTTATTTCTCTTCCCGGCGTGCCTTCGGAAATGAAAGGCCTGATGACCGAAGAAGTGATACCGAGACTGAAAAAAAGTTTTGAGTTACCGGCTATAGTTCATAAAACATTCTTTACTGCAGGAAGAGGTGAATCGGCAATTGCAGACCACATTAAAGATTGGGAAGCATCATTGCCATCAAATATCAGGCTGGCATATCTTCCGGGTTTCGGCATGGTGAAACTGAGGATGACCATCAGAGGAGATAAAAAGGAAGACCTGGAAAAACATCTGGCACCTTATTCAGAAAAACTGGAAGAGCTGATCAAAGATATTTTAGTGGCAGAAGAAGACATTCCCATACAGGTGGTGATCGGCAGGATATTGAAAGAAAAGAATAAGACCATGGCCACAGCGGAAAGCTGTACCGGCGGATATATTGCACATCTGATCACAACGGTTCCCGGCTCTTCTAAATATTACAAAGGAACTGTGGTCAGTTATGCCAACGAAGTAAAAGAAAATATGCTGGGAGTGAAACATGAAACACTGATCTCCGCAGGCGCCGTCAGTGAAGATACCGTTTTGCAAATGGTGAAAGGAGTGATCGGGAAACTGGATGTGGACTATGCGGTGGCCACTTCCGGCATCATGGGCCCCGATGGCGGCAGTGAAGAAAAACCGGTAGGTACCGTATGGATTGCTGTAGGAAATAAACAAAGATCTGAAGCAAAGCAATTCTCTTTTCGTTTTGAAAGGGAAAGGAATATAGAACAAACAGCAATTGCTGCTCTTGACATGCTTAGAAAATTTATTTTAGCGGATAGCCAATCCCTATAGCTGCCTCAGTGGTTTAGGCGGAATACTTTACCTTTGAGCCCAGTTAGATCAAATCGTGAATCTGAAACCGAAAATCTGAATTTCTTTTATGGCTATAGTTGACCTGATCATGCCGAAAATGGGCGAAAGTATAATGGAAGCCACCATTTTAAAATGGCACAAGCAACCAGGCGATCCCGTTAAAATGGATGAAACCGTTCTGGAGATCGCAACGGACAAAGTGGACAGTGAAGTGCCCAGTACGGCTGCAGGGATCATTGAAGAAGTGCTTTATAATGTAAACGACGTAGTGCCTGTAGGCTCTGTGATCGCCAGGATAAAAACAGGTGCTGAAGAATCCTCTGCATATGCTCCGCAAGCGCCTGCTCAAAAGACAAGTGAACCATCTTACACAACACATGCCACAAAAGAAAACACACAGGAAACAACTCATGTGGTTGAAGAAATAAAAAGTGTGAGGCATGAAGAGAGCCGGCCCGTATCATCAAACGGCAGCGCCAACCGCTTCTATTCACCTTTGGTGTTGAATATTGCCGCCAGCGAAGGGGTCAGCATGTCCGAGCTTGAAAGCATTTCCGGCACAGGCAATGAAGGAAGGGTCACAAAAAAAGACATCCTGCAATACGTGAGCGACAGGAAGAGCGGAAGAGTAAAAAGTAAAGAATCTGTTTCTGTGGCACGAAGAGAAGAAGTGAGTACAACGGGTGCCGGAGAAACAATGGTGATCCCTGTTTCAAAAGTGGAACAACCCTCCACTGCCATGACAACGTACAGCGGCAACGTGGAGATCATTGAAATGGACCGTATGCGCAAACTGATTGCTGAGCACATGGTGCGCAGCAAGCATACCAGTCCGCATGTGACCAGCTTTACAGAAGCAGATGTGACCAATCTTGTGATGTGGCGCAACCGGGTGAAAAAGGAATTTGAAAAAAGAGAAAATACAAAGATCACCTACACTCCACTGTTCATTGAAGCGATCGTAAAGTGTATCAAAAAATTTCCGTTGATCAACAGTTCTGTGGAAAGCGATAAGATCATCATAAAAAAAGATATCAATATCGGTATGGCAACTGCCATGCCTTCGGGGAATTTAATAGTTCCGGTGATCAGGAATGCCGACCAGCTGAACCTGGTGGGGCTTTCCAAGCAGGTGAACAATCTTGCCGATAATGCACGCAACAACAGGCTGAGGCCTGATGATACACAGGGCGGGACCTTCACACTCACCAATGTGGGAACTTTCGGTAGCCTTATGGGGACTCCGATCATCAACCAGCCACAAGTCGCCATACTGGCAGTCGGCGCCATCAAAAAGCGTCCGGTGGTGGTGGAAACTCCAAACGGCGACAGCATTGCCATACGCCACATGATGTATCTGTCACTGAGTTATGATCATCGCATCATTGACGGAAGCCTGGGAGCTACTTTCCTTACTGCTGTTGCTAATGAATTGGAAAATTTTAATGGTGACAGGGAGTTCTAATATTTTTTCATGATCAGGAAGTTATTCTTTTTTTTGCTTATACCCGTAGCTGCCTCGTCGCAAATAAACGATTTCGGTTCATGGAATGCTCTTAACACCAAACTTTCGTTGTCTTCAAAATGGAGCCTGTTTAATGAACTCCAGGTACGGTCTCAATCATTCTACCGCCATCACTACTATTATGAAATAAAAGCAGGCGCAACGTACGCTCTTAATAACAACTTCTCTTTTACTCTTGGCACCGGAACATACAGGACTTTTTCAGATGGCGGAAACTTTGAATTGCCCGTGATTGCAAATGAAACTAGGCTTTGGGAACAGGCCAACTTCAACCAGGCACTTGGAAGAATAATATTTGCCCACCGTTATCGTATTGAGCAACGCTGGTTCAGCCCGGGATACAGAAACAGGTTTCGTTACCAGTTAAAAGCTGTTGTGCCTTTAAATAAGAAAAAGATAGTTCCAAAGACATTTTACCTTGCTGCTTTTGATGAGATCTTTCTAACAAACACTATCCCGCAATTTGAAAGGAATCGTTTTTATGCAGGTCTCGGTTATCAGCTTTCGGATAATATTAACCTTCAACCGGGGTTTCTACGGCAGTATGATTTGAAGAACAATACAGGCGTGGGTAAAAACTATTTTCAACTTACACTCTCAGTTGAATTAAGTGCAAAAAAGAATCCAAAAAGCAATTGAGAGGCAAGCGGAATTCCTGTTAAAAGAAGAATCGTTTGATTCATAATATTCAAAAATCATTTATAAATATTTTCTTCGCTGAAAACATAGTTTTTACCTTTCTTTCTTACGATAAAAAGTGTATTATATTCCGATTCAGGCAAGTCTCCATCCATTTCTTTTTTTCCGCAAAGCATATTCACCAGTTCATCCACGGTATTGCTATGGCCTACTATCAGCATGTTTTTCTTTAAAGACTTAAGCTTCGAAATAAAATCCTGATCCTGCGAAGACTCATAAGTTTCAATCGGTAATTTGAAATAGTCTGCCGTAGGTTGTGCCGTTGACCTTGTCCTTAAATAATCCGTAGAAAACACATAAGCGATATTTTTATTCTTCAAAATTTTTTCCAAAGCCAATGCCCTTTCTTGCCCCGCCTGAGATAAAGGGATGTCTTTATTTGCCATTCCCGGAGAAGCTTCGGCTTTCTCGGCATGCCGTACAATGTAATAAGTGTTGCCGCAGGAGGCCAATATGACCAATAAAAAGGAAACTACATATCTCATAGCGAATGTTTTAACAGGATAAATTTAAACTTTGCTTCTATTTCTTCCGTCTTTTTATTAAATTTAAATAATAGAAACCCGTAAAACTATGAAGTCTCTGTCTGAAACCTGGTTTGCCGAGGGCTATATTGATTTTGAGTTGAAGAAGTACACCCTTCTTGCTTATCTGCAGGAAGTGAACCGGTACTTCAACGAGAACAAATTGTACCCGCAATTATCTGATATCATCTTTCACTATAACAACATAGTTGCCTTCAGGGAAAACAAGAAATTCCTGCAGGAACATTTCCCGAAAAAATTAAACGGCATCCAGTTACAAAAACTTCAGTTGCTTTATGAGCAAATGATCAATGATGATGAACTGATGACGGAACTGGAAGACATCATTAACTACTCTGAAGGAAAGATCAAAAGCACCATCAATAACGGAGCAGAAATTTATGAATTCGTGGAAGAAAAGATCAATATCACTCCCATAGGCATCATTCCGCTTGATGTGCAGGAAGGGTATTTCTTTTTAAGCGAAGGAAAGAATAAAGTGACAAGAGCCTATCATTACCGCCTCTCCATTTTTGAGCGGCATGATGAGAAATACAGGAGCATCAAAACGGTTTTCATTGACATGTGGCAACGCAGCATCACCACCACTTATGAGCAGAAAAAGTCAGAACTGATCAGGAAAAGGAGCGAACTTCCCAATCCTGCAGTTTATTCTATCGAGACAGGACTCAGCTTTCCGATAGATGAAACATTATTACCGGTCGCTAAAAGAAGCCTGGTGAAATATATTACAGCGAAGGCTGCGTAAAATTATCTGTACTTATTCATTTATTTCCATTCCCCAATCTTTTTTCTTCGATGCCGTGTCCCCCGCTATCCTGAATGTTCAAATATTTAATGAATCTACAAAAGCTGTCCTGAGTTTGCAACTCAGGACTTTCCATTTTACAGAAATTCCATTTTCAATAAACCGACATTCTTTTCTTGTAAATACATCCACCCATTCCACTACGGCAAAAATTATAAAATGAATACATTCTTTGTTCCTGATTTTATTGCCTCCGTCACTCATAAATTCATTTAGTCCAAGTTAGGATTTCTTTTCAAAAAACTATCCTGAGTCACAGGCTCAGGATAGCAAACAGGATTTATTATTTCTAATGAAGACTACGGATAGCTGGGCTGGATGTGTAAAGTTATCTGTAATTATTCATCAACTTCTATTCCCCAATCTTTTCCTTTTTTAACGGCAGGTACCCCGTCAGTGATCCAGCGGGCAGGAAGATCGCCCTTCAGTATCCAGTCAAAAAACTGCTGCATCCGGATCTGGTAATCCAATTTATCTTTTCGCACCGTCAACCCATGTCCTTCTCCATTGTAGTTGAACATCCATACTTTTTTTCCAAGCCTTCTCATGGCCGTAAACAATTCAATTCCCCAGCTATCCTGAATGTTCAAATATTTAATGAATCTACAAAAGCTGTCCTGAGTTTGCAACTCAGGACTTTCCATTTTACAGAAATTCCATTTTCAATAAACCGACATTCTTTTCTTGTAAATACATCCACCCATTCCACTACGGCAAAAATTATAAAATGAATACATTCTTTGTTCCTGATTTTATTGCCTCCGTCACTCATAAATTCATTTAGTCCAAGTTAGGATTTCTTTTCAAAAAACTATCCTGAGTCACAGGCTCAGGATAGCAAACAGGATTTATTATTTCTAATGAAGACTACGGATAGCTGGGCTGGATGTGTAAAGTTATCTGTAATTATTCATCAACTTCTATTCCCCAATCTTTTCCTTTTTTAACGGCAGGTACCCCGTCAGTGATCCAGCGGGCAGGAAGATCGCCCTTCAGTATCCAGTCAAAAAACTGCTGCATCCGGATCTGGTAATCCAATTTATCTTTTCGCACCGTCAACCCATGTCCTTCTCCATTGTAGTTGAACATCCATACTTTTTTTCCAAGCCTTCTCATGGCCGTAAACAATTCAATTCCCTGGTACCAGGGAACGGCGCCGTCATTATCGTTTGCCATGATCACCAATGGGGTCGTCACATTCTTTAAATGAAACAAAGGTGAGTTTTCAAGATAAAGATCAAATTTGCTCCAAAGATCCCCACCGATCCTGCTTTGTGTTTTTTCATATTGAAACTGGCGGTTCATACCACTTTCCCACCTGATGCCGCCGTAAGCAGAGGTCATATTGGCCACCGGAGCGCCTGACCATGCCGCTTTGAACATATTGGTAGTCGTGATGAGATACGCCACCTGGTAGCCGCCCCAACTGTGGCCTTGTATCGCAATATTTTTCGGATCAGCAAATCCTTTTGCAATTAATGCTTTGGCGCCGCTCACTACATAATCGTAAGCGCTTTTCCCCGGATGGCCTATATTGTACCGGATACTCGGAACAAAAATCACATAACCCCGGCTGACAAAAAAGGGAATGTTCACAGCGCTCCTGATCGGTGAAGGAGCATAATAAGTGTTCAGCGTATTGTCCAGCCTCTCATAGAAATAACATATTACAGGATATTTTTTCTTAGAATCAAAATTTTCAGGCTTATAAACGATGCCTATGGCAGGCTTCCCTTTAAATGTTTTCCAGTGAAATAATTCTGCCGTACCCCAGTAATAATCTTTTTGCTGAGGATTGATAAAAGAGAGCCGTTTATCATTCCAGTTCACAGAGCCCCCGGTGAAAGAAGTAGCGGACAAAGCTTTCATATCGCTTTCCACATACAGGTCAGGCGATTCTCTGAAACTCTCTTTTGTATAAATGATCTCATCGGCATCTTTTGCTTTTACCGGCTGGCCATAAATGCGGTCCTCCCAGCCTGTAGTGTAATAAAATTTATCCGGTCTTGCCATAAAGACATTCAAAGCCGATTTTTTATTCAGGTCATTGAACAGCCGGACCAGCAGGCCTTTCTTTTCATCAATAAATTTTTGGTCAGGATCTGCAGCAATATACCTTGTGATCACCCGGCTCTTTCTTCCCGACAGTTTGCCCAGGAAATTCTGAGGATCTTTTTTTCCCGATGGGTCCACTTTCCAAATATCATACTGATCATAGATATACACGGAAGAATCATCTTCCTGCCACCCCATCACTCCATAAGGAAAAGGGTAATCGGGGGTGTCAAACTCAACATCCCACAGCGGCGCTTTTATTTTTGCAGTGATATTTTTTATTGCTTTATCAGCGCCCGATGTATCACCCGGGCGGTATTCCCAGGTAAAATAATTTTTTGCCGGCCGATCGTACCACATAATGTACCTCCCGGTAACAGACGGATAAATCATTCCCCTGAGATCTTTTCTGATCAGTGTTTTACTGCCTGTGTTAACATGGATCGCATAAATGTCTTTTTTTGTATCGCCGGTCCATTGGCTTTCGATGCGTTTTCCGAAATCGGTAACACCAATAAAAATATCTCCATCACCCTCATTTGTCTGAATGACCTGCGGTATCTTTTCGCTCCCGAGCTGTATCAACATATTTGTTCGCAGGTCATAAACAGCGAGATAATTTCTTTGAAGGTCATTTCGCAATCTTGCCGGGTTTGTCTGCACCGTTTGCAAATAATCATCCTTATAATTCCAGATATCCACTTTCACAAGATCAATATCTATCAGGGAAGTGTCTTTCGGAGGTTCTATCGGTGCCGTGCCAAAGAACAAACGGTTCCCGCTCTTGCTAAAATTCGGATGGCTGAATTCGCTTACGGTCATGCCCAGCATCATGCCCGGTGAATTTTTATCTGCGACCAGTACCGCACTGTCCATACCCTCTTTAAAATACCATAACTTGTAAAACTTCTGCAATGCTTTTGGCGCCGCATCCCTTTCAGCCAGGTAGGCCACCTGCGATCCGTCATCATTCATGGCAAAGTTTCTAAAATCATTACCTCCCCTGCTCAGAGTGTCGGTTACGTTCAGTGAAAGATCATAAAGAAGAACAGCGGGATAACTTAAAGAATCTTTTGGGTCTTTCGAAGTCAGCAACAATAATTTTCTCCCCGACTTATTGAAGTAATAATCTTTAATATTCTTAAACACTATTTCGTTGCCGCTATTCAAATTTCTTAATACAAGACCCGGATCTTCGGCAGTCTTATTATTCTTTGAACTGTCTTTTTTTGATTCCTGCTGATAAGCGAGCCATCCTGCAGCTTTTTCAGGGGTTTTAAAATTTTTGATATCCGCTATTTTGTAAATCTCCTCTTTGCCCAATTCAATAATACCCAGGCTGTCTTTAGGTATTTCCAATTGCTTGTCCTTCCCTCCATTCACTTTTCCTTTTTGGATCCAGGCTTCCCGGAGATCTTTATACATGGGGCGTATTCTGAAAACAACAAAACGGCTGTCTTGCGTGATCAAAGCATCCTTACTATGCTCCACTTCTTTCTTGTATTTTCCATCTGCTGACTGTATGATCAGGGTGGTATCTCCCACCTGCGGGCAAACCGTATAGACAATCCATTTACCATCATTACTGATCATCTTTTCACCAATACTCTGCCAGCCGTCATATACAGAATGGTCAAGCGGTTTCTTTTGTGCAGCAGATATAATAAATGCGAAAAGTAAAAAGTGAAAAGCAAATACCTTTTTCATCAATATAAAATTTGGATGCTTTAAAGATAAGAGGAAAACTAAAACCCGCTTTATTTTTCTCCGTACACCAATCCATATTGCCATAATTTTTTTTTCATGGCCAGATATTGATATTTACAGGCTCTGATATTTTTCTTTTGCAGGTCGGAAAATCTTCTTGATGAAATGAACTCTTTCCACCGGGTGTAAAAAGATGCCAGGAAATAAAACCGGTATAACCGGGAAGATGACCCCGAAACATATTTTGAAATATCCCGGGAACTGATCCGGGAAAAGCCTTCTCCCCTCATGAATTCACAAAAGCATTCCATTGATTCCAGGTAGTTTACCTGCCAACCATCCAGCCATTGACGGATGAAGGGATGTTCATTGTTTTCCTTCTGTGTCACAAAGCCATCAGCCACTACAAGCCTCCCGCCGGGTTTCAACAACCGGTAAGCCTCTTTTATAAATTTTGCTTTATCATCTGCATAACAAATACTTTCACAGCCCCAGATGACATCGAAACTGTTATCAGGAAAACCGGTAGCACAGTAGTCCATCACTCTAATATCAACGAGATGGCCGACATTATTCGTCTGTGCATTTTCAACAGCCTTTTTCTGTTGCCGGTCACTAAGAGTAATCCCGGACACTTTACATCCGTATCTCAAAGCGAGAAAGATACTGCTTCCTCCCACCCCGCAGCCGGCATCGAGCACCACATCGGATGGACGAATCTTTACAGCGTCAGCCATCACCTCATTCATTCTTGCAAGAGATTCCGGAAAAGAATTCACTGTTTCGTCCCAATAACCGTAATGTATGGCCAGGCTGTTATTCAGATCCCATGCATCCTTATATGCATTCTCACTGGCCTGGTAATAATCAACGATCTGCTGATGATAACGGGAAAGATTCATTTTATTTCAATTGTTTTCCCTGTTTTGATAATAAGATAGCATGAAATATCAAAGACGCAGCTATAAATAAAAAGCCAAGGAAAAAAGACCATCCCAGTTCTTTGTTTTCTCCGAATAAAATAAAAGCGATGATGATACCATACACCGGCTCCAGGTTGAAGGTAAGATTAACGGTGAAGGCGCTGAGCTTTTTTAATGAATAACCCGTCAGTTGAAATGCCAGCACCGAACAGAACCAACCGAGAATCAGCAGCCAGATCCAATCTGCTGTATCCGGTACTAAATAATCAGTGGGAAAATAATGCAGATAGAGCGGCATCAGTAAAGTAAGATAAAAAAATGCACCGCTTAACTGGTAGGTAATGGCCGTTTCAGGATTAATTCTTTGTACAAACCGCCTGAGCAGGATAATGGAAAAGGTCAATAAGACCGAACAGGTGATACCAAGAATAATTCCTGTTTTGTATTTGGGATCGAAATGAAAGATGATATAAATACCCAGTATGGTCAGTAATCCCAATAACAATTCAGTACGGTTGATCCTTTTCTTTTCCAATAAAGGCTCAAACACTGCAGTAAAAAAGCCTACTGAAGAAAAACAGACCAGGGCTACCGAGACATTGGATTGTTTGATAGATCCGTAAAAAGTGACCCAATGCAATGCAGAAAGCAACCCTATCAACGATAATTTCAAGGCATCTTTCAGGGAAATAGCTTTTAGTTTTTTTAAGAAGTAATAAAGGATCCACATGGAGAATACCGTAATGAGCAAGCGATACCAGACCAGCAATCCTTCATTCAAATTGATCAGCCGTCCGAAAGGCCCTGTAAATCCTGCAAGAAATACAGCAATGTGAAGCTGAACAAAAGATTTCTTCATTAAGCGTGCAAACTAAGAAAAAAGAAACAAGATACAAGAGGTGAATTCCGGTCAAAATAGCTGATAAAAAATTTATGACTTTGTATCAGCCAGCATCTTTTCTGAATGGGGCTTGTTGGTTTGGGAAGTAACGGTTATCCCGTTGTCTGAGTTCTTCACTTTTCTGCGGTACCGTGTGAAAAGGCTGTACCAACGCAGTTTCAACACACCCAGGATTCCTTCTTTCACTATTCCTCTGTTCATTTTGGAAGTGCCCTGAGTGCGGTCCTGAAACATTATAGGGATCTCTTTTATTTTGAAGTGAAGCTTCCAGGCTGCAAACTTCATTTCTATCTGGAATGCATACCCTACAAAATGGATTTCGTCAAGATTGATCGTTTCCAGCACTTCTTTGCGGTAGCAAATGAATCCGGCAGTCGGGTCTTTAACAGGCATCCAGGTGATCATGCGGGTATAAAAAGAGGCTCCTTTTGATAAAAGAATGCGGTTCCGTGGCCAGTTGATAAATCCTCCCCCTTTAATATACCGGGAGCCTACGGCAAGGTCAGCCCCTTCATTTTTGCAAGCGTTGTAAAGGCGTGGCAGGTCTTTCGGGTCATGAGAGAAATCCGCATCCATTTCAAAGATGAACTGATAATCGTTGGCGATAGCCCATTTGAATCCATGAATGTAGGCTGTGCCTAATCCCTGCTTTCCCCTTCTTTCTTCAAGGAACAATTGCCCGGGAAACTTTAACTGCAAATCTTTTACCAGACCGGCCGTACCATCAGGGGATGCATCATCTATTACCAAAATGTGAAAGCCTTCATTTAATCCGAAGATCGCATGGAGAATAGCGCTGATATTCTCTTTTTCATTATAAGTTGGTATAACAACTAATTTTTCCACAAAGGATTTCCGATTGGAGAAAACGAATTTACAAAAAACGCAACAGATACTGTGTTAAACTTATACAGATGTTGCCGGTAAGGTTATCCTTTTTTCAGCATGGTACGGGTGTAGATCTCTGTCAGTTTTTGCTTGGTGTGCTGAGGAAAATCGCCCTTCATCATCCAGTCATAATACTGAGGCTCGGCTTTTAGTACTTCAGATACCGGCCGGCCTTTATGTTTACCGAAGTTGAAGATTTCCACTCCGTTTTCGAAGATGAATCTGCGGGCAAAATCAACGATCGTTTCTTCACCGATTGCTTTCAGTACTGAGTCAACAGAATTTCCCAATGCAGGATAACGCTCCAGTTGGGCCAGTAATATTTCATAAGTGGCGGCTGCATCTGCTTCTGCACTGTGAGCTCCTTCCAGTTTCTTATTACAATAAAATTTATAGGCTGCGCTCAAAGTGCGCTGCTCCATCTGGTGAAAGATCTTCTGTACATCTATCAGCTTTCTGCCTTTCATGTCAAACTCAACCTGTACTCTTAAGAATTCTTCCATTAAAAGAGGTATGTCAAACCGGTTTGAATTATAGCCGGCAATATCACATCCATCCAGCATTTGCTTTAGTTCATGGGCGGCTTGTTTGAAAGTGGGAGCGTCTTTCACCATTTCATCCGTGATTCCATGTACTTCACTGGAGGCCGCAGGAATCGGCATTTCCGGATTAATGATCTTTCTTTTCATGCTTTTGGTGCCATCCGGCAAAATTTTCACTATGGCAATCTCAACGATCCGGTCTGTTCCAAGATTAATGCCGGTAGTTTCAAGATCAATAAAGGCAATCGGTTTAGTTAATTGCAGCATAAGATATATGGTTGTTCTATTCCCAGATTTGGAGCGGCAAAGATAAAGGTTTGTATTATCTTTAAATACGAATTTAGATATTCAAAAGCCGGAATAAGGTAAGTTTAGCGGAGATTGTATCTTTATAAAATAATTACCGGATTTTACCGTTACACAATTAATACTATTTAAATGAAAAATAAAGTTTCTGCAATCATAATGCTGATCGTCCTGGCAATGGTTTTCAGTTCCTGCTTCTCTTCCCGCAGCAGGTATGGATGCCCCAATAATCCGCAATACTCCGGACGCTACAGATAGAGTTCATCACTTATGTAGCCCAAAATTTTTTGTAGATAGAAGACCTATGACAAAGGGATCTTTACCGTAAGAGTACATCCTTTACCCGGAGCGGTATCAAGGGTTACTGTGCCATCATAAAACCCGGCCCGGTCATATATCCCCGATAAACCTACCCCTGTACGGGTGTGTGCCGCATCAAAGCCTATCCCGTTATCCTTAATGGAAAGGGCTACATGGTTCGAATGGCACCCGAGAGTGATCTGTGCTTCCGTAGCCTTACTGTAGTTGAGGATATTTTTCATCTGCTCCTGAAGTATCCTGAATAGAGTGATCTTCTGGCCGGGGCTCAGCAGGTCACATCCGGCATCATGATCGAATTTTACGCTGAGCTTTCCTGAGGAATTAATATCTTCGGCCAGCTTACAAAACACTTCAACAAGGCTCTTGTTCTTCATCCAGGGCGCCGACAGTTCCCTTGACAATTTCCTGATCTCTTCAATGGCTTCAAGAATGTATTCCACACTCTTTTCCTTAGCCTCACGCTCTTCCTTATCCGCAGGATCGATCATTTCCATAAAGAGTTTTGCCGTGGTCAGTATCTGGTTCACGTTATCATGAAGCTCCTGCCCTATCCTTCTGCGTTCTCTTTCCTGGGCCTTGATGACCGATTCCGTGATCTTCTTTTGACGTTGTTCCTTTTCTTCCGATAACTGGTCTCTGAGAAGTTTTACTTCTGTCATATCCTGCAAGGATCCTATCATCTTTACCGGCAATTCATTTTCATAAACAATAAATCCGCGGTTATACATCGGCTTATATTCACCATCGCTGCATTTAAAGCGGTATTCATCTTCCCAAAACAATTTTTTCTTATCAATGGTCTCCTTTACCTTTTCCTCCACTCTCTCTCTGTCATCTGGATGAATGCGCCGTAACCACCAGGAAATACCTTTATTCTTTTCTTTCGGATATCCTATCATCTCGAGCAGATTCTCATTTTGAAATATTGCGCCTGTCAGGAGATCCCATTCCCAGATTGCATTACTGACTGTCCGGTTAAAATTCAACAACCGGTCATTGGTTTCCCTTAGTTGTTTTACCAGTTGATATTTATCTGCCAGGCTCACCGAATGCCCTCCGAGCAGCATTTTTCCGGAAGGGCTCTCAATCGGAAAAATGTCCACATGAAAAACCAGTTCAGATCCATCAGCAAGCTCCACTTTATCTTCGAATTCGACAGGCTCCCCGGTTTTTAAGACCTCGATATGTTTTTCATAAAGAGACTTGAACACAGCTTCGGGAATCAGTTCAGCGATCTTCTTTCCTTCGGGATTTTCTTTTTTGATTCCAAAGTAATCATAAAAAGACCTGCTGGCATAAATGAGATTTTCTTCTTCATCAATTATCCAGGCATGATTGGGTGTTCTGTCAATAAAAACCTTGAAAATAGTATCCAGCTCGTTTAGTTGAAGTGATAATCTTTTTTCTTCTGTAACATCAATAATATTGGAAACAACAGAAAAAGACGTTTTCCCGTCATGTTCAAAAAGAGGTTGCGAATCGAAAAGAATCCAACGCTTTTCTCCATCTGCCATCTTGATGACCAAAGTATCTTCCTGCAACTTACCGGTGCGTAACGCTTTCATGACCGGATTATTGCGATAAAGAACCTTCTCTCCTTTTTCGTTTGTGATGTTCCAGAAATTATTCCAAAGATCTTCTATGTTGTAGAATTGATAAAGGCGGGATTGTGTGGTGTGCAATATCTCCGTTGCCTTTGTATTGGCAAATATCAGGTCGCCATTGGCATCATTAAAAAGAATGCCTGCATTTAAATTCTCAACTATTTTCTGATAATTCCCTGCTCCAACTTTGCCAAAATCGGGTAGTTTCATTTTCTCACACTTTAAATTTTCTTTTCGATTTTCCTTGCACACATCATGTTGTTACCGGGTCCATTAACCGATCAATTAAAATAGTTAACTTGTTAAAACTACTCAGAATATCTTTTTCACATAAACATTTTTTTATCCGGATGAGTCAATCGAATTCTTTCCGGTAAATGATATTAGACCACCGGGAACAGATAAAGTCGTTTGAACATACTTTGATGACTATCCCGGATAGTACAGAATAACAGATTGATGAACTATACAACAGTATCATCTTTCAAAGTTAAAAAGATCTCAAGGCTTCATGGCCACTGTAATTCCGTAATGGGGGGATGACTGATAAATTTCAAATAAAATAACACATCCGGTGTTCTTTTGTGATACAAAATTATGGCAAAATCCTTCTTATTGATCATAATTGTGATTAGAGATATTTCTGATAATATCTGAAACCTGTAAAAATTCATTCGACTTGTCCAGAAAATAATCAGCGCCTAAATCATAACATGCTTTTCTGTAATATTCATCTCCGTGATTTGAAATCATGATTATTTTGGGATTCAAATCAGATCCTTTGATCCATCGCAACAGATCAAGCCCGCTTTTCCCCGGCAGGTTGATATCCAGCAATACCAGGTCTGGCCTTTCTTCCAGGCATTTTAGGGCTTCATCATAATCAGCGGCTACATTGATATATCCGATATTATCAAGATCTTCGATCATATTGACAATTCTATTGACAAAGTCAATATTGTCATCCACAATTAATATGATCAGTTTGTCTATCTGCACCATAATGTTTAGCTCATCAAAGTACTACCGCTACCCTGAAAATAAAATAGTAGGGAAATGCGTAATCGTGTACGGCAAAAGAAGAAAGTGATGTAGTAGCATCGCCACAAATATTCAGATGATCTTGTTTTCTAAGGCATAGCGAGCCAACTCTGCATTGGATTTCATGTTCATTTTTTCCATGACCCTGGACCGGTATGTGCTGATGGTAGTGGCACTGAGAGAAAGTTGTTCCGCAATTTCTGTGACTGTTCTGCCGACCGCCAACAGTTTAAATACATCAAACTCCCTGTCGGATAAAAGTTCATGCGGCTTTTTTTCAGAATCAGTATTGAAAGATTCTGCTAATTTTTCGGCGACTCCCGGAGTAATATATTTTCTGCCTGATAAAACAGTCTTTATTGCCTTGATCAGTTCTTCATGAACGGTTTCTTTTGCCAGGTACCCGGAAGCCCCGGCTTTCAACACACGCAATCCATATTGGTCTTCCGGATACATGCTTAATATCAGTACCGGAAGCTTGGGGTTCATGTGCCTGATCTGGCTCAAAGCATCAAGGCCACTTCTTCCCGGCATGTTCATATCACAGATCACTACATCCCAATCTCCATGAGAAACTTCTGCCACCAGGGCTTCAGCATCATGAACTTCACCGACTTTAGAAAAAGGATATTCTTCCATGATGATTTGTTTCAACCCCCGCCGCACTATGGCATGATCGTCTGCAATTAAAATCCTGATCATTAAAAGTGATTTAGTTTCAGTTAATTTTCCCAGGAACAGGGAACGGATACTACAATTTTAGTTCCTTTCCCCGGTTTACTTTTCACCTCATATTTTCCACCCATCATAAATGTGCGTTCTTCCATTCCTAAAATTCCCAAAGTCTTTTTTATTCTGGCTCTTTCGATCTCAAATCCTTCACCGTCATCTTTGATAGACAACTGTATATTTCCATTATCAGACTGTATCGCCACATCAACTTTATGAGCTTTGGCATGTCTGGCCACATTGGTCAGTGATTCCTGGAAGATCCTGAAAAGGCCTGTCCTTATGGGATTCGGCAAATTAAGGTCCTCTGAAGTTGTTTTAAAATTTGTTTTAACGGAAGCCCTCTTCTCAAATTCTTTCAGATACCATTCCATCGCCGGCACCAGCCCCATATCATCCAGCAAACTCGGCCTGAGTTCTGAAGATATCCGCCTGATCGTCTTAACTGTGGTGTCGATCAGATTTAATAAATCGTCCAGCTTTTGTTTTACAATCTCATCTTTGTCCCCCAACTTTTTACTCAGCCAGGAAACATCCATTTTCAATACGGTCAATTGCTGCCCCAGTTCATCATGTATTTCTCTTGCTATGTTCGTTCGTTCTTCTTCACGAATATTTTGCAAGTGCTTTGACAAGCGTCGGATCGCATCATAAGAATCTTCGAGTTTTTCTGCCGCTTTTTTCTGTTCAGAAATATCAACTCCAAATCCCAAAACACAAAACTCCGACTCATAAAATATTTTCACGCCATTGAAATAAAAAGGTATCCGCTTTTTGTCTTTGGTAACAATATGTGATTCTATGACGATATCGCCTTCTGCAAATATTTTTTGAATACTTTCTTTAATATATTCCATCTCATCCTCTCCAAAGAACTGTACCGGTGACATCTTCGCAATTTCATCATGAGAATATCCCGATATCTCTTCCAGATGCTTATTCCATCTCAGCATTACCCCCTTTTGATTATAGAGATAAAATACCCCGGGCAAGCTTTCAATGATCTGATCGGATAATTCTTTGGCAATCCTTATCTCTTTTTCAGCTTTCTTTCGGTCAGTTATGTCTAATACAGAGCCGATGATTGCCGGCTTACCCATATAATCCGTTCTGCTGCCAAATGCCTCAACCGGTATCACCGTGCCGTCTTTTTTTATAAATTCGACCTCATAGTGAGTGCTTTTCACATAACCTTCCAGTCGCAAACGAATATTCTCTTCCACCAGGTTCCAGTAATCGGGATGCACCATTTTCCTGATTGGAAAATTGTCCATCATTTCAGAAACGGTATAGCCCATCATCTCCGCTAACCGGGGATTTAAATAAGCAAGCATCCCATCCTGAATGATATAAACTCCCACCAGTGATGCTTCCACCAGGTTTCTGAATTTAGCCTCAGCTTCTATCAATTCCTTTTCCGCCCTTTTTCTTTCCGTAATATCCACCATGCTCCCCATCTTTTTCAGGGGCTCGCCTTTTTCATTTCTGAGAATGAACGTACGGTCAAAGATATACCTGTATTCGGGTGAGCTATAAGGCTTGAATCTGTATTCAGAAGTAAAAATATTTTTATCTGATTTTAATGAGTTGATCTGGCTTTCTTTCATTTTTGCCCTTTCGTCCGGGTGTATGAACTCCAGCCACAGGTCTTCGGTTGGCACCGGATCATTGACCGTAAGTCCGTATAATCTCTGATGTGTTTCATTGGCCCACAATTCTCCGGTTTCAAGATCCCATTCCCATAATGCATCATTGACGGCAAGGCTGATCATTTCAAAACGATTGACAGACTGTTGCAGTTTTTCGTCAGCAGCTTTCTTTTCTGTTATGTCCCTGGTATAAACATAAACACCATAAATATTCCCTTCATCATCTTTGACCGGGAACATACTTACCAGGTACCATGCTAAATGGCCGGGCACATTTACCAACGCTTCATATTCCAAAGTTTCGCCCTTTAAAACCTTTTGAAGCCTTTCCTGTAATATGTCTTTATTTGACTCGGGTGTCAGATCAGTTATATTGCCTCCCAGGTCCACCGGCTTACCCCAAAAAGTTGAAAGACTTTTCTTAGCAAGTTCGTTGATTAAAATGATCGTGCCTTGTTTGTCCAACACATAAAACATATCCCCGTAGCTGGACAATACCTGTCTTAATTTTTTTTCAGATTCTTTTAACGCATCTTCAGTTTGCCTTTGGAGCTGGATATCATGTACCAGTGCAATAAAAAAACTGATCTTACCTGTTGCCTGATCATGATAGCCTGTTAGATTTACTTCCACCCAGAAATAGTCTCCATTCTTTTTCCGGTATCTTTTTTCAAATACGTAGTTAGAGGTTTCACCACGGATAATGCCATCCAGCAATTCCATTTCAACCGTTAAGTCGTCCGGATGGCTGAAGTCAGAAAAGTGTTGCCCTATCAGTTCTTCCCGGGAAAAACCCATCATATCGCATAAAGTCTTATTAACGTTGATCAACCTCCCTTCAGGGGATGCCCAACTGACACCCATGATCCTGTTTTCCACCACCATCCTGTTGTTGAATTCGCTGGTTCTTAATGCCTCCTCTGCCGTTTTTCTTTCTGTGATATCTCTGTTAATAGATATGATACGGCCATCGGTAAGCATTCTGGATGTACTTTCAATAGCTAACAAGGCGCCATCATTCTTTTTTATTCTTCTTTCGTTCAGCAGCCGTTCACCGTGCTTCAATCGCTCAACTGCATCCTGCATCTGATGTTCAGTTTCCTGTATAACAATTTCCCTGATATTCATTTTCAGCAATTCCTCTTTTGAATATCCCGTCATTGTGCAGGAACTGTCATTTACTTCAAGGAGTTCGCCTTCTTTATTGGTGATAACAATGGCATCCGAAGCCTGTTCCACCAGTGTACGGAACCTTTCTTCGCTTTTCCTGAACTCATTCGTCCGTTCATCAACCTTTTTTTGCAACTGAATATTATAATCTTTTAACTGATTCTCCAGCCTTCTGCTTAAAGAATAATTCAGCATAAAATTCCGGATAATCAGAAAAATAAAAAATATTGAAAAAAGCACTGAAGCCATCAGGATATACCTCAGATGCAATATATCCTGAGCGTTTGCCACAATTCTTCTTTTAAGCATTTGCATAATCTCGGACTGCAACTTTCCGTTATAATTAAAGATCTTGCTGAAATACCCGTAAGTCCGGGATCTATCTAAAATCTGTTCCCCGTTTTTTGAAGTCAATCCCAATGAAATGATCTCTGAAGAAAGAGTAACACGTTTGTTTACATAATAAGTCAGTGAATCCAATAAAGGCTTAAGCTCTTCTTCTGTTTTCAGGGTATTTTTCAACGAATCAAAAACCTTTATGATATTAGTTAAGGAAGAGTCTGTCAGCGTCAGGCTGCCCGTATCTTTTGCACGGGCATATTCGCCCAGGGATTCTCTATGAAAATGAGCAGCATTTTCCAGATTATTTATCTGGCTTACATACTGTAATCCTGAATTGGCAAATAGGGAAGCCCTTCTCTCTTTCCCGTTCAGCCTGATCATAAGATAAATGACGGCCACAATAAACATTGCCAGCACCAGGATCAAAGGAGGAAGCGATTTCAGATATTTCTTTTTCATGAGAAAGACTGAAATATTAAAAAAAGATTTGGTACGAAAATATTTATATTAAAGATACTGACAAGCTGATAAAATTAAAATCTTTACCCTTTCAGATACTTTTAAGAGAAAAGTCGTTAATAACAGTGTGAGAAGTAAAATATAAGAACTAATTTTTCCCTTTGCTTACATACCATGAGAATTTACAAAATTAACAAGGGCTGCTGTATTTTTTAATTGCAGTTTCTTCAAAATATTATAACGGTGCACTTCAACTGTCTTCAACGAAATTTCAAGTTTCTCTCCTATCTCACGTGATGAAAAGCCGCTCTTAATCAGTTCGGCGATGTCCAGTTCGCGGCGTGACAAAGAGTTAAGGTCCGGCTGACCGGCATCATCCAGCTCATGCAGCGCAATAATATCTTTTACTTCATTACAAATATATTTACGCCCATTATACACTTCAAGGATCGCCTCCATCAATTCTTCTTTCGATGAGTTCTTGGTAACGTAACCCATTCCACCGCTTTGAATCATTTTTTTTGCGTACACCGGCATGCTGTGCATGGATACGCCGATTACTTTTGATGTGGGTGAATCTTTCAAAATCAGTTTCGTTGCTTCAAAACCATTGATGGGCGTCATATTGATATCCATCAAAACAATATCCGGTTTTTTATCCTTTGCCATTTCTACGGCATCATTGCCATTGCTACTTTCAGCAATCACTTTGAATCGGGGATCGCTGTTAAGGACAAATGCCCAGGAATCTCTAACCAGCTTGTGGTCATCCACTAATAGAATGGTGATCTTGCTCATAGTAGTATTTTACTGTGGTAAAACTAAGACTAAAGCGGGCTTTTGAATGAGGGTAAATATCTATTTTAATTGTAGTACGACAACTACAATATTTAGAAACACTTCTTCTGTAACTTCTGCAAAACAGAAAAGCAAAACATCAGAAATGAATGCTGAATCCGGACAAAAAAAATTAAGAATAATCAACAACGCATGCCGGCTTTCACAAACTTACCCCACGTTTCCAGGGTATAAAATCATCCTGATTTAGCTGAACTGCTTTGGGCACCACTTCACCGCCGGCAGCCATGATACAATACTCAAGGAGTTCTTCACCTACTTCTTCAATTGTTCTTTCTCCATCTATGATAGTACCTGCATTAATGTCAATGATATCTCCCATTCTTTTTAATAATGAAGTATTCGTGGAGATTTTTATGACCGGGCATACCGGGTTGCCGGTGGGTGTTCCCAACCCGGTTGTGAACAGTATCAGAGTGGCTCCTGCCGCTGCCTTGCCGGTAGTAGCTTCCACATCATTTCCGGGAGTGCATACCAGGCTTAATCCCGGTTTTGTGGCAGGTTCAGTGTAATCCAAAACATCTGCTACAGGAGATGTGCCGCCTTTTTTTGCAGCTCCATTACTTTTTATGGCATCGGTGATCAGACCATCCCTGATATTTCCCGGGGAAGGATTATTTTCAAATCCGGATCCCACTCTGTGTGCTTCTTCATTGTATTCGGTCATGAGACGAATAAATTTTTTTGCTGCAGCTTCATCTTTTGTCCTGTCGATCAGTTGCTGTTCGGCACCGCACAGCTCAGGAAATTCTGCCAGCAAAATTTTTCCGCCCAATGCCACTAACAGATCGGAGCAATAACCTACAGCAGGATTGGCTGAAATACCGCTGAACCCGTCGCTGCCACCACATTTTACGCCGATCACCAGCTTATCCAATGACGCAGGTTTCCTTTCCTGTTTGTTTGCCTCTATCAATCCAAGAAAAGTTTTCCGTATAGCTTCAGTAATCAATTGCTCCTCACTTTGCGAACGCTGTTGTTCGAAAATGTAAAGAGGCTTATCAAAAGAAGGATCCCGTTCTTTGAGATAATTTAGAAAGTCTTTCAGTTGCAGATGCTGACATCCCAGGCTTAAAACAGTGACTCCTGCTACATTCGGATGATCTGCATAAGCAGCCAGCAATCTGCCCAATGTTTCCGCATCCTGTCTTGTGCCGCCACAACCACCGGTGTGATTTAAAAATTTTATTCCATCCACATTTTTAAAGATGCGATTCGTATTGATCAAAGATTCTCCGATCTCAAGGTCAATGGTATCAAGGTTGGCTCCGCTTTTGTACTGTTCCACTAAATAATGTGTCTTCTGTTTGTATTTACCGGTAACCGCATAACCCAATTCATTATGCAAGGCTTCGCGGATCACATCCATATTCCGGTTTTCACAAAATACCGTAGGGATAAAAAGCCAGTAATTAGCGGTACCTACCCTGCCATCGCTCCGGTGATAACCGTTAAAAGTTCTCCCGGCAAACTTTGAAACATCAGGAGCTTTCCATTCATAATGATACGGGCGGTAATGATAAGGCGCTGCTGCATGTTTCACATTATCAGTGGTCATCAAACCGCCTTTGGGTGCGCTATGCTGCATGGCGCCCACCAATACTCCATACATGATCACTTTGTCGCCTTCTTTCATTTCCTGTGTAAAGAACTTATGCTTGGCGTGTACATTATCGGCAAGCACATATTCTTCACCATCATAAGCGATCCTTTCGCCTTTGTTCAGGTTTTGTAAAGCGACGATCACATTATCATCAGGATGGATCTTTAAAATTCGTTGCATAAATTTATTTTACTTAGTGATTATTTTTCTTCAGCCGCATTCTTTGAGTGGTTGATTTTTTTGAAATATTTTAGCCTCCCTGCTATCACATCCTGCACATTCACATTGTTGATTTTGCTTTCCAGCCATGAGATCACATCCAAATAGGCAAAGGCCCTGCTTTCCAGAGGATTTCCTTCATATTTTTTCAGGGTAGCCAACAACTTTTCAAACTCAGGCCGGATGGCATGCGCCCCGATGGTAAACGATCTTCTTAAAAAAGCAAACATCTCTTCTTCCACCTTGCTCAGGTTTTGCATTTTTGCCATATAGCGGTACACAGATCTGGTAAGATACTCCAGCAGATCAAAATTCCCTAACTCATAATGTGCAATCAAATGCAATAAGCGGGCATAACACTGCAGGTCAATCCAGAGATCACTTTTCAGATTGATGATCTTATTGAGATAGTCAATAGCTTTTTCATTATTGCCGCTGCCGAAATACAGGCAGGCAATCTTGTAATAAAATACCAATACCCTGTGTTCATCAAGATAAATACCGTATTGCTTCAGCATTTCTTCCAGAAAAGGAACCAGCCTCAGCCCTTTGGTGAAAGTGCCTCTCAGAAAATACAGATTAATGCGGGCAGTGTACAGATACACATAGGTCAGAATACGGTTGTTCTCGTTTTGCTGCACCAGTTTGGTGTTGGCAAAACTTTCAAATTTTCTGATGGCCTCATGCAATTTTTTTTCATGCAGCAAATAAAAAAGAGCATTCATCATGTTGTGCATACCCTTGATATAGGCAGCCGTTTCTATGGCCAATACTTCCGGATACTCCTGAAAAAGGTCAACCCATTTTTTTGAATACCGGTAATACTGTAAAAAATCCCTTCGAATGGAAGCATACCAGCAATAACATTGGCAGAGGTATAGTTTTTCATAAAAACTTTCAGCTTTATATGTCCCTGCCGGCAAGTGTTTTTCAAAAAAAGAACGGATCTCATTCAGGTCATTTTGATTTCTTGCATGGCCATGCTTGATATACCATCCATAAAGCAGCAACGAAAGATTGGATAACTGATTCACCAGGGTGAGTTGTTTATTCACCTGATCTGACTCGGCAGAAAGTTGCTCTGCCCTGTCCTGCATGCTATGCGTGATATATAAGGCTTCGATCTTCTTTTCAAAGAATAATGCCTGCTGCAAATGGGTAAGCTGGTGATGGTCTCTTGCCAGATCTTTCAACCTTTCCAATTGTTTCAGGCTTTGCATGTAAAGCCCTTTATTGTAAAGTATGCGGGCATAGTCCATCTGCTCATGAAGACGAATGTCAATATTATCTTCATCCCGTATCAGCCGCAGGCTGGAAAGTATCTGACGGTACAACCCGGCTTTGATATTTGAGAGTTGTTTCTTGTGGATGCCTTTGGTTCTTTGCAAAAGAATCTTCTCATCATATTCATTCATCTTATCCAGGGCATCAAAAAGCCGGATGGTCTTCAGGTCTTCCGATGAGGAGTTCCTTCTCACAAAAAGTTTGAAATTTCTCTTTTCAGACTTCTCCAGAGACTTCACCAGTTGAAACAACATATCGGCGGAACGGTTGGCCATCGTAATTCCTTTTGTCTAAAACCCTTGACTGTACTGCATTTCAGCGGAATAACAGCTCTTTGCGCAGTGTAAAACCTGTGTTATTTTGTTTTGAGCACCCGCTATAGTGCCGGTAATTTAGCTGTGCAGGTTGTTTGTCATTTTGTGTTAACGGCAAGCAGCACAAAAATAAGCAGCCTGCAATTTCTTCCCTCCTAATTTATTTTTAATTATGCCCAAAGACAGAGTTTACATTTTCGACACCACACTCAGGGATGGCGAGCAGGTTCCCGGATGCAAGTTGAATACAATAGAAAAACTGGAACTGGCATTGCAACTGGAAGATCTTGGCGTTGACATTATTGAAGCGGGTTTCCCTATTTCATCTCCCGGAGACTTTGAGTCGGTGAGCCAGATAGCAAAGCATATTAAAAATGCAACAGTTTGCGGGCTGAGCAGGGCCGTTCAAAAGGATATCGAAACGGCTGCTCAAGCTTTGAAGCATGCCTCAAAACCGAGGATACATACAGGAATAGGAACTTCTGACTATCATATCAAATCCAAATTCAACTCCACAAGGGAAGAAATCCTGCAAAGAGCCATTCAATGCGTGAAATGGGCAAAAAATTTTACAGATGATGTAGAGTTTTATGCGGAAGATGCCGGAAGGACAGATAATGATTATCTCGCAAAAGTGATCGAAGCCGTGATCAGTGCCGGCGCTACCGTTGTAAATATCCCTGATACCACCGGCTATTGCTTACCTTATCAATACGGCGAAAAGATCGCTTACCTGGTCAATAATGTGCCGAACATTGACAAAGCCGTCATATCCTGCCATTGCCACAATGACCTTGGTTTGGCAACTGCCAATTCCATCTCGGGCGTTATAGCAGGAGCAAGGCAAATTGAATGCACTGTGAACGGACTGGGAGAAAGAGCGGGTAACACTTCGCTGGAAGAAGTGGTTATGATCATCCGTCAACACAAACACCTTGGTTTCTGCACGAACATAAAAACCGAACAGTTAAATCCAATCAGCCGCCGGGTTTCGGACACAATGAGAATGCCGGTGCAACCTAATAAAGCTATCGTGGGAAGCAATGCGTTCTCGCATTCATCGGGGATACACCAGGATGGCTTTTTGAAAAACGCATTGACCTATGAAATCATCAATCCTGAAGAAGTGGGAGCCGACAGTTCAAAGATCGTATTGACAGCAAGAAGCGGAAGAAGCGCTTTGGCCTACCGTTTTCAAAAGCTCGGCTTCCAATTCGACAGGAACGATATTGATGAATTGTACAACACTTTCCTCTCTGTAGCCGACAAAAAGAAGGAAGTGGAAGATCCTGACCTGGTAGCCATGGCTAAACAACATCAAAAAAGCACGGTGACTTTATAATTAATAACCGGACAAAAAAGATGAACGAAACAAATAAAACAGATTCTTCCCGGGCTTATTCCTCCAATGGAAGCGGAGGAGGACGTACCTTATTTGAAAAGATCTGGGATAAGCATATTATAAAGAAGATCGAAGGTGGCCCCTCAGTTTTTTACATTGATAAACATTTTATTCATGAAGTAACCAGCCCGCAAGCCTTCACAGGATTAAATAACAGAGGTATCAGGCTCTTCCGTCCCAAACAAACCGTTGCTACTGCAGATCATAATGTACCTACACTGCACCAGGAATTACCGATCAAAGAAGAACTGAGCAGGCTCCAGGTAGAAGCATTGAAAAAGAACTGTGCTGAGCATGGTGTAGAATTGTATGGCCTCGGTCACCCCTTCCAGGGCATTGTACATGTGATAGGACCTGAACTGGGGATCACACAACCAGGAATGACCATTGTTTGCGGAGACAGCCACACTTCAACACACGGCGCATTCGGCGCTATTGCATTCGGTATAGGCACCAGCGAAGTGGAAATGGTGATGGCAACACAGTGCATCCTGCAGAGCAAACCCAAACTGATGCGTATTCACATTGATGGCGTTTTAAACAAAGGAGTGGTTTCAAAAGACATTATCCTTCACATCATCTCAAAAATATCTGCAAGCGGCGCCACAGGATATTTCGTTGAATATGCAGGCTCCACCATCCGTTCACTGAGCATGGAGGCAAGAATGACCATTTGCAATATGAGCATTGAAATGGGCGCCAGAGGAGGAATGATAGCTCCCGATGAAACCACATTCAATTACATCAAAGGAAGAAAATTCGCTCCGCATGGTGAGGAATGGGAAAAGAAACTTGCTTACTGGAAGACATTGTACAGCGATGCCAATGCAAAATTCGACAAGGAAATAAACATCAACGCTGCTGAGATAGAACCGATGATCACTTACGGAACCAATCCCGGAATGGGCATTCCAGTTACCGGCCATATTCCTTCGTTGAGTGAAGTGGATGAAAAAGAGAAAGCATCTTTTGAAAAATCACTTCGCTATATGGGATTGGAGCCGGGCATGAATATCAAAGGCAAAAAAGTGGATTATGTTTTTATTGGCAGTTGCACCAATTCGAGGATAGAAGACCTCCGCATGGTGGCTTCTTTTGTAAAAGGGAAAAAGAAAGCCGTCAACGTGGAAGTGTGGGTGGTGCCCGGAAGCCGCCAGGTGGAAATGCAGGCCAGGGAAGAAGGTATTGATAAAATTTTTGAAGAAGCAGGATTCATGCTGCGCCAGTCAGGATGCTCCGCCTGCCTGGGAATGAATGAAGACAAAATTCCCGCAGGGAAATACTGCGTATCCACTTCCAACAGGAATTTTGAAGGAAGACAGGGCGCAGGAGCAAGAACATTGCTGGCAAGCCCGTTGACAGCTGCAGCAACAGCCATAACGGGTGTGGTGGCTGATGTAAGGGAGTTATTAAATTAAAAAATCAAAAGTAAAAAGTAAAAAGTGAACCCTGTTTTTGAATTTTAAATTTTGACTTTTCACTTTATTGACCAACAGATGCAAAAATTAAGAATCATAAAAAGCCGTTTCGTCCCTCTCAAAATTGAGAATGTGGATACAGACCAGATCATTCCGGCCCGTTTTTTAAAAGCTACCACCAAGGAAGGATTCGGGAAAAATCTTTTCCGTGACTGGAGGTATGAGAACAATGATGAATCGAAGCCCAAAAAAGATTTTGTGCTAAACGATCCTGCCTACAGCGGAGAAATCCTGGTGGCTGAAAAAAATTACGGGTGCGGCTCTTCAAGAGAGCATGCTGCCTGGGCGATCAAGGATTACGGTTTTCATGCAGTGGTGTCCAGTTTCTTCGCAGATATATTCAAAAACAATGCGCTGAATAATGGAGTGTTGCCCGTTCAGGTTAGCGAATCTTTCCTGCAAAAGATCTTCGGGCAGGGAGCGGATTCGGAGCTGACCATTGACCTCGACAAGCAAAAGATCAGGATTGACAACACGGGCGAAGAAGAATCTTTCGGGATCAGCCCTTACAAAAAGACCTGCCTGATGAACGGGTATGACGATATAGATTACCTGATCAGTATAAAAAAAGACATAGAAGAATTCGAAACAAAAAAACAATCTGAAAATTCAAAAACATATCAATCCGCATGAAAAAGAAGATCGTGGTCATTGAAGGAGACGGGATCGGCCCGGAAGTCACCCGCCAATCCGTAAGGGTTTTACAAACCATTGCAGAGAAGTCAGGCTATGAATTCGACTTCAACTATTGCCTGATGGGAGCCTGCGCCATTGATAAAACAGGGAATCCGCTTCCCGACGAAACCATTGAAGCCTGCCTCAACAGTGATGCGGTATTGCTGGGCGCCATCGGCCATCCGAAATATGATAATGATCCGTCAGCTAAAGTGAGGCCGGAACAAGGATTGCTCAAACTGAGAAAATCATTACAGCTTTTTGCTAACATCAGGCCCATCAACACCTATCCTACCCTGCATCATCTTTCTCCTTTGAAAAGCAAGAATCTTGAAGGAGTTGATTTCATCATTTTCCGTGAGCTGACCGGCGGCATTTATTTCGGCAAAAAAGAACTGAATGAAGAAGGCACTGCCGCCGCTGATGAATGTGTGTATTCCAGGGAAGAAATCGAAAGAGTGGCTGAACTTGCTTTTCAGTATGCACAAAAACCGGGAAGAAGAAAAAAGCTGACTCTCGTGGACAAAGCCAACGTACTGGAAACATCAAGGCTTTGGAGGAAAACGGTCAAAGAAATTTCCCAACGCTATCCTGATATAACCGTTGATTACATGTTTGTGGACAATGCCGCCATGCAGATCATCCTGAATCCAAAACAATTTGATGTGATACTCACAGAAAATATGTTCGGAGATATTCTGAGTGATGAAGCCAGTGTGTTTAGCGGGTCATTGGGGTTATTGCCTTCTGCTTCTGTAGGGAAAGGCAGCATCCTGTTTGAGCCTATTCACGGTTCTTATCCGCAGGCTGCAGGAAAAGACATTGCTAACCCGTTAGGTTCTATTTTGTCTGCAGCCATGATGCTGGAATATCTGGGTATGAGCAATGAAGCAACCCTGATCCGGGAAGCTGCCAACTGGACATTGCTTAACGGTTTTGTGACCAAAGATCTTGATCCCGTCAATTTTTATTTCACTTCCACCATTGGAGAACTGATCTGTGATTATGTAGGGGGTAAGATACCGGGATCAATAAAGAAAGAGTATATCGAGTTGAGGAAATCAACGATCATCTGATCGGGAAGAGAAGGAACGAACAACAGTTCGTAAAAAGTTATTTCAAAAAAAATTGCTTGCTGAGTTCTTTTTTTAGAAACGGCGGGTGTATATTTGTCCGGCATACATCCTTCATGTTGAAGAAACAATTACATAGTATCATCACTTCTGTATCTGCAATTATTATTGTGGTGGCTATTATTATATCTTCTTCAGCAGGAGGTGGTGCATCACTATAAGAAAATAAAAAAAGTAAAATAGCAACCCGCCTCCCAAAAAGGCGGGTTTTTTATTAAATATAAAATTGAAAACACAATGGGTTCTTATTACAATGATGATACGGTTCTCTGGTTGAATGGAACTTTTGTCAAAGCGAAGGAAGCAACAATGGATCTCTACAGCCAGTCTTTCCACTATGGCTATGCGGTCTTTGAAGGCATACGTTCTTACAAAACCCATTTGGGAGAAACAAGGATCTTCAAGGCAGTGGAACACTATGACCGTCTGCAGCGTTCGGCGCTTGATATGAACATGCCTTATACCTGGAATACTTCTGAACTTATTTCCATAACATGCGAGCTGCTTCAGAAAAATGGGCTGCAGGATGCTTATATCCGTCCGGTGGTCTATGCTCCCGCCAATATGAAGTTTGATCAGAATGAAAGATCATTTCTTGTAATTGAAGTCTGGAAGATGGAACCTTTCCTGGGCGAACAATTAGTAAGAGTAATGACTTCTTCTTTCCAAAGGCCCAATCCGAAAGGATTTAAGATAACAGCCAAAGCCAGCGGGCATTATGTCAATTCCATTCTTGCCAGCCAGGAAGCAAAAGCCAAAGGATATGATGAAGCATTGCTTCTGGATATGAACAATCATGTTGCCGAAGCTCCGGGTGCAAATGTGTTCTTTGAAAAAGATGGCAGACTCTTTACACCTGCAGCAGGAAATATTTTACCCGGCATCACAAGAGCAACAGTGATCGAATTGTGCCAGGAAATGGGAGTGCCGGTAATAGAAAAATTTTTCACCATTGAGGAACTGAAGAATGCGGATACTGCTTTTTTCTGTGGCACTGCCGCTGAAATAGTCGGGATAGAGAGCCTGGATGATGAAAAATTTCCGATGCCCTGGAACCAATCTGTTTCCAGGCAAATTCAGGAGGCTTATAAACATTTAGTGACGGAAAAAGAATTTAAATCTTCATTGGCATTAGCATGAGTGAATTAAATAAATACAGCAAGACAATAACACAGGACCCTACGCAACCTGCAGCACAGGCTATGTTGTATGGCATTGGATTGACAGAGGATGACATGAACAAAGCGCAGGTAGGTATTGTAAGCATGGGATATGATGGCAACACCTGCAACATGCACCTGAATGACCTTGCAAAGCTGGTAAAGAAAGGAGTATGGGATAATGATATGGTGGGTTTAATCTTTAATACCATCGGAGTAAGTGACGGCATCAGCAACGGTACAGAAGGAATGCGCTACTCGCTGGTAAGCAGGGATGTCATTGCCGATTCGATAGAGACAGTAAGCGGCGCACAATATTACGATGGCCTGATCGCCATTCCGGGTTGTGATAAAAACATGCCGGGATCATTGATCGCAATGGGAAGACTGAACCGCCCTTCTCTGATGGTTTACGGAGGAACGATAGCTCCGGGCCATTATAAAGGTGAGGATCTGAATATCATTTCAGCTTTTGAAGCATTAGGGAAAAAAATTGCGGGGCAGATCAATGAAACGGATTTCAAAGGTATTGTCAGGAACAGTTGTCCGGGTCCGGGAGCATGCGGGGGCATGTACACTGCCAACACCATGGCAAGCGCTATTGAAGCAATGGGCATGAGTCTCCCCTATTCTTCTTCCAATCCGGCTATAAGTAAAGAAAAAATTGAAGAATGTGCGGCTGCAGGAAAAGCTATGCGCCTTTTGCTGGAAAAAGATATCAAGCCCTCCGATATCATGACGAGAAAAGCATTCGAAAATGCGATCACGGTAGTCATTGCATTGGGCGGGAGTACTAATGCAGTTCTTCACCTGATCGCCATGGCTAGAAGCGTGAATGTTTCTCTCACGCAGGACGATTTTCAAAAGATCGGGAATAAAGTTCCCGTATTGGCTGATTTCAAACCAAGCGGTAAATACCTGATGCAGGATCTCCATAATCACGGAGGCGTACCTGCTGTGATGAAATATCTTTTGAAAAATAATTTTTTACATGGTGATTGCCTGACAGTGACCGGGAAAACGATCGAGGAAAATCTTGAGAATATTCCTGAACTGGATTTCAAAAAACAGGATATCATCTATCCGCTGAACAAACCCATTAAAACATCCAGTCATTTGCAGATACTTTATGGGAATCTTGCCGAAAATGGAAGTGTGGCAAAGATCACGGGTAAAGAAGGAGAAAAATTTACCGGCACGGCTAGAGTGTTCGATGGAGAGTTTCAACTGATAGCAGGCATCAGAAATAAAAAAGTGAAAGAAGGCGATGTGGTGGTCATCCGCTATGTCGGGCCGAAAGGCGCCCCGGGCATGCCGGAGATGCTCAAACCAACCTCTGCATTGATCGGCGCCGGACTGGGAAAATCAGTTGCATTGATCACTGACGGAAGATTCAGCGGAGGCACACACGGTTTTGTTGTAGGCCATATCACTCCCGAAGCTTATGAAGGCGGAATGATAGGTTTGGTGCAGGACGATGACGTCATAGAAATTGATGCCACAAAAAACACAATCATGCTAAAAGTGAGTGAAGAAGAGATCAGGAAAAGAAAAGCGAAATGGAAACAGCCTGAATTAAAAGTAAAGAGAGGTGTCTTATTCAAATATGCGAATTGTGTCAAGCCGGCTTCTGAAGGCTGTGTTACCGATGAAGAATAAATCATTTATTAAAAATTAAAATAAAAATTATGGAGCTGACCGCCGAAAAGAAATCAAGACAGATGGAAACCATTGAAAACCCTTCCGTCACAGGCAGTGAAGCAGTATTGCAGGCATTGCTCGCTGAAAAAGTGGATACGGTTTTCGGATATCCGGGAGGGGCTATCATGCCTGTCTATGATGCCCTTTATGATTATAATGAGAAGATCAAACATATACTTGTCCGCCACGAGCAGGGGTCTATCCATGCAGCACAAGGATATGCAAGAGCATCGGGGAAAACGGGTGTTGTGTTTGCAACAAGCGGTCCCGGAGCCACCAATCTTGTCACCGGCCTTGCTGATGCAATGATAGACTCTACTCCTGTGGTATGCATCACAGGCCAGGTATTTGCCCACCTGCTTGGAACAGATGCATTCCAGGAAACCGATGTGATCAACATCACCACACCCATCACCAAATGGAACTATCAGATAACCGATGCAACAGAGATCCCTTCCGTTCTGGCCAAAGCATTTTATATCGCAAAAAGCGGAAGGCCGGGGCCTGTTCTGATTGACATCACAAAAAATGCACAGTTACAGAAATTTGAATTTCCGGGTTATGAAAAATGCCGTCATATCAGGAGTTATCGTCCCAAACCAATCGTAAGAGAAACATATATTCAACAAGCTGCCCGGTTGATCAATGAAGCTAAAAAGCCATTCGTGATCTTCGGCCAGGGAGTGATATTGGGAAAAGCAGAAAAAGAATTCAGAAATTTTATTGAAAAAACAGGTATTCCGGCCGCATGGACAGTAATGGGGATTAGCGCTCTTCCTTCAGATCATCCGCTTGGAGTAGGAATGCTGGGTATGCATGGAAATTATGCGCCGAATGTTTTGACCAATGAATGTGATGTGCTGATCGCTGTTGGAATGCGCTTCGACGACCGTGTTACCGGGCGCCTGGACAAATATGCCAGGCAGGCAAAAGTGATCCACCTGGATATTGACCCCGCTGAAATTGATAAGAATGTAAAGTCAACAGTACCGGTATGGGGAGATTGCAAAGAAACATTACCGTTATTAACAGAATCGGTTGAAGAAAAATCTCATGAGGAATGGTTGCAAAAATTCAGGAATTTGCAAAGAGAAGAAGAAAAAGAATGTATTGAACCGGAATTAAATCCTGAGAGCAATATATTAACGATGGGGGAAGTGATCAAATTGCTGAATGAGCTTACCGGTGGAAATTCGATCATAGTATCGGATGTAGGCCAGCACCAGATGGTGGCTTGTCGCTATGCAAAATTCAATCATTCAAAAAGCAATATCACTTCCGGCGGGCTGGGTACAATGGGATTTGGATTGCCTGCTGCCATCGGGGCAAAGTATGGCGCTCCTCACCGTGAAGTGATCCTGGTGGCCGGCGATGGAGGAATTCAAATGACGATCCAGGAACTGGGAACGATCATGCAAAACAAGGTTGATGTAAAGATTCTGATATTGAATAACAAATTTCTGGGTATGGTGCGCCAGTGGCAGCAACTTTTCCTGGACAAAAGATATTCTTTCGTTGACATTGAGAGCCCTGATTTTGTCCAGGTTGCCAAAGGCTATGGTATTGAAGGGAAAGCCGTTTCTCAACGTAAAGAACTGGAAGAAGCAATCAGAGAGATGCTGAACCACAAAGGAAGCTATTTGCTGGAAGTGGCTGTGGGGAAAGAGAACAATGTGTTCCCGATGGTGCCTCAGGGTTGCAGCGTCAGTGAAATAAGATTGAAGTAATTAAAATTTATTGATCCATAATTAAGTTATCATGGAAAAAAGAGAATACACACTCACCGTTTATACAGAAAACCAGATCGGCATCCTGAACCGCATTGCCATTCTTTTTTCAAAAAGAAAAATAAATATTGAAAGCCTGAACACCTCTCCTACCGAAGTGGAAAGTGTTCACCGCTTCAACATTGTGATCACGGAAACAGAAGAAGTAGTGAGCAAGCTTTGCCGGCAAATCGAAAAACAGGTAGAAGTGTTGAAGGCTTACTATAACACCGAAGACGAGATCGTGTGGCAGGAACTTGCCCTCTATAAAGTGAGTACGGATGCCATTGCCGAAAAGGTAAAGGTGGAAAGGCTGCTGAGAGAGTTTGGCGCCAGGGCAGTTGCTATTCGGAAAGACTATACGGTCTTTGAAACCACCGGCCACCGCGAAGAGACCGATCGTCTGGTAAAAGCGCTGGAGCCTTACGGCCTGATTGAGTTTGTAAGAAGTGCAAGAGTTGCCATTCTGAAAGGGAGCCATGATTTTCATGAACGGTTAAAAGAGTTCGAACAGAAACAACCCGGTGAAGAAGTCATCGAAAATGAATACCTGGGTAAGAAAGAAGAAGTGTTTTCACTTTAGGCTGAAGTCCTGAAGTGAAAATCCAAAAACATAAATCATTCAAAAAAATAAAAACAATAACAACTATGGCAAAATTAAATTTCGGCGGTGTTACTGAAAATGTAGTAACCCGTGAAGAATTTCCGCTTAGCAAAGCACAGGAAGTGTTGAAAGATGAAACCGTGGCCGTGATCGGTTATGGCGTTCAGGGGCCGGGACAGGCAATGAACCAGAGAGACAATGGGATTAATGTCATTGTAGGGCAGAGAAAAAATTCTAAAAGCTGGGATAAAGCTGTGAAAGATGGTTTCATTCCGGGTGAATCTTTGTTTGAAATCGAAGAAGCATTGCAGAGAGGCACCATCATCTGTTACCTGCTGAGCGATGCCGCACAAATCAAATTGTGGCCCACCGTAAAAAAACATCTCACCAAAGGGAAAGCATTATATTTTTCTCATGGTTTCGGGATCACATTCAGTGAGCAGACAGGTATCGTTCCGCCCAAAGATGTGGATGTGTTTTTAGTGGCGCCTAAAGGATCGGGCACTTCACTTCGCCGTATGTTCCTGCAGGGCCGCGGGCTGAATAGTTCTTATGCCATTTACCAGGACGCCACCGGCAAAGCTTTTGAAAGAGTGATTGCATTGGGAATTGCCGTGGGCAGCGGATATCTTTTTGAAACCGATTTTAAAAAAGAAGTTTACTCTGACCTTACCGGAGAAAGAGGCACCCTGATGGGAGCCATCCAGGGAATTTTTGCTGCGCAATATGAGGTACTTCGTGAAAAAGGACATTCCCCTTCTGAAGCATTCAATGAAACTGTTGAAGAGCTGACCCAATCTTTAATGCCATTGGTAGCAGAGAACGGAATGGATTGGATGTATGCCAACTGTTCCACCACGGCTCAGCGTGGGGCATTGGACTGGTGGAAAAGATTCCGTGATGTAACCAGGCCCGTTTTTAATGAGCTCTATGAAAGTGTGGCTGCAGGAAAAGAATCGCAACGCTCCATTGATTCAAACTCTCAGCCCGATTACCGTGAAAAACTGGAAGCCGAATTGAAAGATTTGCGTGAAAGTGAACTTTGGCAAGCCGGTAAAACAGTAAGAAGCCTGAGGCCCGAAAATCAAAAAGAAGCGGCTCCTGTTGCTTCTCATCAATCAAAAACAGCAGAACTATTAAAGAAGCTTGTGGAAAACACAGAAGCTTAGAGTAAAAAATATACAATGAATTCAACAGCTGCCAAGCTATCACAGCTTTCCTTTGGCGAAGCCGTAGATCGGTTGAAGAATGTAGTAAGGCGGACGCCATTGACCTATAATCACAGTCTTTCAAAAAAATACGGATGTAATGTTTTTTTGAAAAGAGAAGACCTTCAGGTCGTCCGCTCCTATAAGATCCGGGGCGCTTACAACATGATGAGTTCTTTGCCGAAAGAACAATTATCCAAAGGAGTGGTTTGCGCCAGTGCCGGCAACCATGCCCAGGGATTTGCATTCAGTTGCAGAAAACTGGGGGTTAAAGGAGTTGTTTATATGCCCGTGATCACGCCACAACAAAAGATCCAGCAAACAAAAATGTTTGGCGAAGATCATGTGGAGATCAGGCTCACCGGTGATACTTTCGATGACTGTGCCATAGCAGCCAAACGGTTCACCGAAGTGAATGGCCTGACCTTTATCCCACCTTTTGAAGATCTCCGTATCATCGAAGGACAGGGAACCGTAGCCGTTGAGATCCTTGATGAACGGCCGGGTATTGATTATGTATTTGTGCCGGTCGGAGGTGGTGGCTTGAGTGCAGGGATAGGCAGTTATTTCAAAACCTATGCACCCAATACAAAGGTCATTGGAGTGGAACCAAAAGGAGCACCGTCCATGTATGAAGCTTTCCGTCACGGGCATCCGGTGACTTTAGAAAACATCGACAGCTTCGTTGACGGTGCAGCAGTAAAACGGGTAGGCGACCTAACCTATTCTATTTGTAAAGAAGTGCTGGATGACATGAGGCTGGTTCCTGAAGGAAAGGTCTGCACTACAATACTGAAGCTATACAATGAAGATGCCATCGTAGTAGAGCCTGCAGGCGCCTTGTCCATTGCTGTATTAGATGACTTTGCAGAAGAGATACAGGGTAAAAACGTGGTATGCATTGTGAGCGGAAGCAACAATGACATAGACCGGATGCAGGAGATCAAGGAACGAAGCCTGCAATATGAAGGACTGAAACATTATTTCCTGGTGAATTTTGCACAACGTCCGGGCGCTTTGAGAGAATTCGTTAATAATATCCTTGGCCCGACTGACGATATCACCCGTTTTGAATACATGCAAAAGTCAAATAAAGAAGCCGGCCCGGCTTTGGTAGGAATTGAAGTGGACAGTAAAGAAAATTATGAGCGTTTATTGGATAGCCTGGATCAGCACAGAATCAATTATACTGAGTTAAATAAAGATGAGATACTCTTTAATTATCTCGTTTAGGCTTTTCTGACTGAATGAATCAATAGATCCGCAACGGGCTTCCATACACGCACATTATTTATAAACTTTTTTACATAAAATTATTGGGAGCAATACTAAGCTGTTATATATTTGCAACGTAACATGAACATTAATTTACACATACATCATCATGGACATCTTACCCAACAGGTAAGCCGGGATGATCGTATGCGATAAATAAAAGCATTATGTATTTGAAAAGGCTTACCGGTTGGTAAGCCTTTTTTATTTTATTTAAAAGAGTATGGAACTGAAAATCGCCATTCAAAAATCAGGACGCCTGCATGAAGGCTCCTTGCAATTATTAAAAGAATGTGGCATCAATATCAGCAATGGTAATAACCAGTTGAGGGTTAAGGCATCCAACTTCCCCCTGGACGTTTTTTTCCTGAGAGACGATGATATTCCTGAATATGTGCAGGATGCTGTGGCCGATATTGGATTTGCAGGACAAAATGTAGTGGCAGAAAAAAATAAGTCGGTCCTGACTGCGGAGCTACTCGGCTTTGGTAAATGCAGGCTTTCCATTGCAGTACCGAAAAATGGGAACATCCTGTCAGTTCAGCAATTAAACAACCAACGTATTGCCACCAGTTATCCTTACATCCTATCGGAATATCTACAAAAGCAAAATATTAATGCGAGTATTCATGAGATCAGGGGCTCTGCCGAAATAGCGCCGAGGATCGGGCTGGCTGATGCTATTTGTGATTTGGTGAGTTCAGGAAGTACGTTATTCAGTAATGAATTGGAAGAACTGGAAACCGTTCTTCAATCTGAAGCTGTTCTTATCATCAATAAAAGTTTATCGGGAGAAAAACAAGAATTGTTAGAAAAACTATTGTTTCGTATCAGGGCAGTAAAAAAAGCCTACAATAATAAATATGTATTACTGAATGCGCCTAATGACCGGCTGCAGATGATCTGCAATTTACTTCCGGGAATGAGAAGTCCTACCATTTTACCACTGGCAGAGCCGGGCTGGAGTTCAGTACACTCTGTAATCAGCGAATCGGATTTCTGGAACATCATTGAGCAATTAAAATATGCAGGCGCTCAGGGAATTTTAATTGTACCGATTGAAAAAATGATTGTTTGAAATGAAAATTAAAAAGATGATTTCTGTATTGAATAAACCGGGCAGAGCTAAATGGGAAGAATTGGCAAAACGTCCTTCAATTGACAATGCTTCGTTAGAGAAGACAGTGAGAACTATTCTTATAAAAGTTAAATTGAAGGGAGACAAAGCGTTAAAGAAATTCAGCAAAGAATTAGATGGAGTAAAATTGAAAAATATCTCTGTTACAGAAAAAGAAATGAAGGCAGCGGATAAATTGGTACCTGATGAATTAAAAGAAGCTATTCAAAAAGCAAAAACAAATATTGAGAAATTTCACAGTCCGCAAACAGAAGAAAAAAAAGAAATTGAAATTTTACCGGGGATCAATTGCTGGAAAAAATCAACAGCCATTGAAAAAATTGGGATTTATATTCCCGGTGGCTCTGCCCCATTATTTTCAACTGTACTGATGTTAGGAGTACCGGCTCAGATTGCCGGATGCAAAGAAATTGCTTTATGTACACCTCCATTAAAAAATGGCACAGTACATCCGGCAATTTTGTATGCAGCCAATCTATGTGGTATTAATAAAATTTTTAAAGCGGGAGGCGCACAGGCTATTGCAGCTATGGCTCATGGAACAGAAACAATTCCAAAAGTTTTTAAAATATTTGGGCCCGGAAATCAGTATGTGACCTGCGCCAAACAAATGGTGCAACAAGAAAATGTTGCCATTGATATGCCCGCCGGTCCGTCTGAACTATTAGTCATCGCTGATGATACAGCAATACCTGAATTTGTTGCCGCTGACCTTATATCCCAGGCAGAACATAACCCTGACTCACAGGTTTTATTAATATCCACAAGCGATAACCTTATTAAAAGTGTAGAAAGTGAAGTTGAAAGTCAATTAAAGCTTTTACCGAGAAAACAAATAGCAGTAAAGTCTTTGAAAAACAGCAAGATCATCCTGGTAAAAAATATTCAGGAAGCAATGGAGTTTTCGAATCTGTACGCACCAGAGCACTTAATACTTGCCTGTGAAAATGCAGATGAGTTATCCGGGAAAGTAATTTCCGCAGGGTCCGTATTTATCGGGAACTATTCACCGGAAAGTGCAGGAGATTATGCCAGTGGCACTAATCATACGTTACCCACCAATGGTTACGCTGCCATGTATAGCGGAGTATCGGTTGATAGTTTTATAAAAAAAATTACATTCCAGAAATTAACAAAAGAAGGGTTAAGGGCAATTGGGAACAGCATTGAACTGATGGCGGAGGCAGAGGGATTACTTGCCCATAAAAATGCTGTCAGCATTCGTTTAAAAAAATAATTATGAAATTTAATTTAGAAAATTTGGTGAGGGAAAATATAAAAGCGATGAAGCCCTATTCATCGGCAAGGCATGAATTCTCCGAAACAGCTTCTGTATTCATGGATGCAAATGAAAATCCTTTTGGTTCCGCATTACCGGAGAATTTTAACCGGTACCCTGATCCGCTTCAATGGCAGCTAAAAGAAAAACTAAGCGTGATCAAAGGCGTACCTTCCCATAATATTTTTTTGGGAAACGGAAGTGATGAAGGCATTGATCTTTTGATTCGGATTTTTTGTGAACCGGTCCATGATAATATTTTGATCTTTCCTCCTACTTATGGTATGTATGAGATCTGTGCACATGTCAATAATGTGCAGGTAAAAGAAATTCCTTTGACCTCATCATTTCAATTGGACATGGAAGCGATTGAACAGGCTGTGGATACCCATACAAAAATAATTTTTATCTGTTCTCCCAATAACCCGACCGGTAACAGTATTGACAGAAGCAACATTGAAATTATCCTGAATAATTTTGCCGGCCTTGTAGTGATTGATGAAGCTTATATCAATTATTCCCGTCAGGGTTCTTTTATCCCTGAACTTACAGAATATTCCAACCTGGTTGTCATGCAAACACTAAGCAAAGCATGGGGTCTTGCAGGATTAAGGCTGGGAATGATTTTCGCAGCACAACAGATTATTGGCCTGATGAACAAAATAAAATATCCTTATAATATCAATACAGCTACCCAACAATTAGTTCTGGAGGCATTGAATAAAAATGATTGGGTAAACGAACATATTCTAACAACAGTTAAAGAAAGAGAACAATTAAAGGATAAATTATCATCTCTTAGTTTTATTCTAGCTGTTTATCCGTCTGATGCAAACTTTTTATTAGCAAAAATGAATAACGCAAAAAATATCTACAATTTTCTTTGTTCCAAAAGGATTATTGTACGGGACCGGAGCAATATTGTTCTCTGTGAAGATTGCCTGAGAATCACTATTGGCACTCCGGAAGAAAACCAAAAATTACTGGACACATTATCAACTTATTCAGTATGAAAAAAATATTGTTTATTGACCGTGACGGTACACTAATAAAAGAAGCGCCACCTACCTATCAAATTGACAGTTGGGGAAAAATAGAATTTTATCCGCAAGTATTTCAATATTTGGGAAGAATTGTTCGCGAACTGGATTACACATTAGTGATGGTAACCAACCAGGACGGTCTTGGGACTCCTTCCTTTCCTGAAAAAAACTTCTGGCCGATACAAAACTATATTCTCCGGTGTTTCGAAAATGAAGGAATCCGCTTTCACTCGGTTCATATTGACAAAAGTTTCCCTTATGAAAAAAAACCAACCCGGAAACCCGGCACTGCCATGCTTAAGGAATATTTGAGCAATTCGGAATTTGATATTAAAAATTCATTGGTCATTGGCGACAGAACCACAGATGTTCAATTAGCTAAAAATCTTGGTTGTAAAGCCTTTTGGCTCAACAATGACCCGAGTCTTGGGAAGAACGAGCCTGTTGACAAAATGGATTCGCTTCAACCATACATTGCGCTGGAAACCACAGAATGGAGAAAAATATATGAATTCCTGAAAACAGGTAACAGAAATACTCATCTTGAAAGAAAAACCAATGAAACACACATTGCCATTGATATGAATCTTGATGGTTCGGGTAAAACAGAAATCAAAACCGGCCTTGGTTTCTTTGATCACATGCTGGATCAATTAGGCCGTCACAGCGGAATGGATCTGAAGATAACGGTAGCAGGAGATCTTCATGTGGACGAACATCATACCATTGAAGATACCGGGATTGCATTAGGAGAGGCATTGGCAAAAGCATTGGGAAATAAAGCAGGAATCGAACGCTATGGTTTTGTTTTGCCGATGGATGATTGCCTCGCCCAAGTTGCCATTGACTTTGGAGGAAGAAGCTGGCTGGCTTGGGATGTAAACTTCAAGAGAGAAAAGATCGGTGATATGCCCACCGAAATGTTTTATCATTTCTTTAAATCATTCAGTGATGCAGTCAGGTGTAATCTCAATATAAAAGCACAAGGCGATAACGAGCATCACAAGATTGAATCCATTTTCAAAGCGTTGGCAAGAGGCATTAAAATGGCTATTAAAAAAGATATAAATAATATGCAGATGCCCAGCACCAAAGGAATACTATAATGAAAATTGCAATTATAAAATATAATGCAGGCAATATACAATCAGTGTTGTATGCATTGGAACGCATTGGGCATACTGCATTGGTAACAGATGATCCTGATGAAATTAAAACATCCGATAAAGTTATTTTTCCTGGTGTTGGTGAAGCCAGTACGGCGATGCACTATTTAAAGGGAAAAAAACTGGACCATCTGATCAAATCTTTAACACAGCCGGTATTGGGAATTTGTCTCGGCATGCAGCTTCTTTGCAAGTATTCAGAAGAAAATGATACAGCCTGCCTGGGTATTTTCAATGAAACGGTAAAATATTTTAAAGCCGATAACATGTTGACTAAAATTCCACAGATAGGCTGGAATAAAATTTATAACCTGAAAAGCAATTTATTCAGTAATGTGAGTGAAAAAAGCTATTGCTATTTTGTTCATGGCTATTATGTATCGGCGAGGATGCATACTATTGCAACAACAGATTACATTCACCCGTATAGCAGCGGGCTTCAAAAAGATAATTTTTATGGTGTTCAATTTCACCCGGAGAAAAGCGCCGATACCGGAGAAATGATTTTAAGAAACTTTTTGGCTTTGTAACATGACCATCATACCTGCCATTGATATTATCGAAGGAAACTGTGTGAGACTGGAACAGGGAGATTATTCAAAAATCAGTTTGTACAACAAATATCCCTTTGAGGTTGCGCAACAATTTGAAGATGCAGGACTGAAACGCCTTCATCTTGTTGACCTCGATGGCGCCAAAGCAGGGTCAGTCAGGAACTGGAAAGTACTGGAAACACTGGCACGCAAAACAAGTCTTATCATTGATTTTGGAGGCGGGATTAAAAATGAAAAGGATGTCCAGATTGTTTTTGATTCCGGGGCAGCAATGGCAACAATTGGAAGTATTGCTACGGAAAATGAAACAGAATTTCTAAACTGGGTAAAAAAATATGGGCCGGAAAAATTCTTTTTGGGAGCAGATACCAAAAATGAGAAAATCGCTATTCATGGATGGCAGAAAATTACAGGGATTGATTTATATGATTTTATTCAAAAATACAGTGTACAAAAGATTAACGATATATTCTGTACTGACGTATCAAAAGACGGGAAGCTGCAGGGGCCGGCCATTGATTTATACAAAAAGATTATGAGAAAATTTCCGGAATTGAATCTTGTTGCCAGCGGGGGAATCAGCTCTGTACCCAATCTTGAAGATTTACAAAAAGCAGGATGCAGCGGCGCCATTATTGGAAAAGCAATTTATGAAAACAAAATTTCATTAAAAGAATTGGAATTATTTCAATCAAACACTTAGACATGTTAGCAAAACGGATTATCTCATGCCTTGATATAAAAAACGGGAGAACGGTCAAGGGCACAAATTTCATTAACCTGCAGGATGCCGGTGACCCGGTAGAATTGGGGGCTTTCTATGCACAGCAGGGAGCGGACGAACTTGTTTTCCTTGATATAACTGCTACCATTGAGAAAAGAAAAACACTTTCCGAACTGGTAAATAAAATGGCACATCATGTTAATATTCCTTTTACTGTTGGCGGCGGTATTCAATCCGTTGAAGATGTCAATTTACTTTTGCAAAACGGCGCTGATAAAATTTCTATTAATTCTGCTGCATTCAAAAATCCATCCCTCATTTCAGAGTTGGTCAAAGAGTTCGGAAGTCAATGCGTGGTACTTGCTATTGATACCAAAAAAGAAGATGATGGTAACTGGTATGTCTATTTGAATGGGGGAAGAACCAAAACCGGTATGTTTTGCTTTGATTGGGCGAAGAAGGCCATAAATCTTGGAGCAGGAGAAATATTGCTGACATCCATGAACCACGACGGAACCAAAAACGGATTTGCCATTGAGATCACCAAACTGCTTTCAGAAAATCTTCCCGTTCCGGTTATTGCATCCGGTGGCGCCGGCAATATGAATCATTTTACCGAAGTTTTTAAAGATGCTTCTGCCGACGCAGCATTGGCTGCCGGTACATTTCATTTTAAAGAAATTACTATCCCTGATCTGAAAAAATATTTATCTCAACAAAATATAGCTGTAAGATTATGAAAGTTGATTTTTCAAAATATATGGATGGGCTGGTCCCGGTCATTATCCAGGATGCCATAAGTAACAAAGTGCTGATGCTGGGATTTATGAATGAAGAAGCGCTTGAAAAAAGCCAGGCTGAAAAGAGAGTAACATACTTCAGCCGAAGCAGGCAACGCCTCTGGACAAAAGGAGAATCATCAGGAAATTTTCTCTTGATCAAAGAGATTATTCCGGATTGTGATAAGGACACCTTGCTCATTAAAGTCACACCTACAGGTCCGGTTTGTCATACAGGGGCTGATACCTGTTTTAATGAAAACAATCCGTTATTCTCATTAGAAAAGTTAGAAGAAATAATCAGGGACAGGAAAAATAATCCTGCAGCATCTTCCTACACCACATCATTATTTGAAAAAGGTATCGCTAAAATTGCACAGAAAGTAGGTGAAGAAACGGTAGAGCTGGTGATAGAAAGTACCGGCAATGATGATTCCCTTTTTTTAAATGAAGCTGCAGACCTCATGTTTCATTACCTTGTTTTGCTGCAGGCAAAAAAATGCCAACTGAGTAATGTGGTGAAAGTATTGGCAGAACGCCATAAGTAAAAAATGGCAGAACTCTTGCAGTATGTCAATTAACCAATGGCTCCCGGCTACAAACTTTCAATCACCATAGCTGAAGCGCCACCTCCCCCGTTACAAATTCCTGCTGCGCCATACTTCGCATTATTTGCTTTCAACACATTTATCAACGTAACGATGATCCTGGCGCCACTGCATCCCAATGGGTGGCCGAGAGATACAGCTCCGCCATGAACATTTACCTTTGCAGGATCCAGTTTCATCCTTTTAGTGTTTTCAATTCCCACAACGGCGAAAGCTTCATTTACTTCCCAATAATCAATATCGCTCATTTTGAGTCCAGCCTTAGCCACAGCTTTGGGAACAGCAAGTGAAGGCGTTGTGGTAAACCATTCCGGAGCTTGTTCAGCATCGGCATAAGAAAGGATCTTTGCGATCGGTTTCAGGGCAAGCTCTTTAACTTTATCAGCACTCATCAATACCAAAGCGGCAGCGCCGTCATTCATGGTGCTGGCATTCGCAGCAGTTACGGTTCCGTCTTTCTGAAAAGCAGGATTCAGTTGAGGTATTTTATCAAACTTTACATTAAACGGTTCTTCATCTTTGCTGACGACGACAGGATCGCCCTTTCGTTGTGGTATTGTAACCGGGATCACTTCAACAGAAAATTTTCCGTTCTCCCATGCTGCCTGGCTTCTCTTATAACTTTCTACGGCAAATGCATCCTGGTCCCCGCGGCTGATTCCGCATTCCCTGGCACAAAGTTCCGCTGCATTCCCCATCGCCTTACCGTCATAAACATCAGTCAGCCCATCTTTTGCCAGGCCGTCAATCAGCGATACATTACCATATTTATTTCCCCAACGCATACTGTCTGAATAAAAAGGAACATTACTCATACTTTCCATACCGCCTGCCACAACAATATCTGCATCGCCCAGCAGGATGCTCTGCGCAGCCAGGGATATTGATTTCATACCGCTGGCACAGACTTTATTAATGGTAGTGCATACCACATCATCAGGTAATCCCGCAAACTTTGCTGCCTGCCTTGCCGGCGCCTGGCCCAAATTAGCCTGTAATACACAGCCCATCAGCACATCCTGAACATCGGCGGGTTTAATTCCTGCCCTTTCCAATGACGCCTTTATGGCTATGGCTCCCAACTGTGTGGCGGGTATGTTCTTTAAAGCTCCTCCAAAACTCCCGATCGGGGTACGGACCGCTGAGATTATATAAACTTCTTTCATTCAACATAAAGATTAAAAAGTAAAAAATCAAAATGAGCGTCAAAGGTAACAATTGTTAGCCTTAGAGCTACCCATCTTATTAAAACCCCTGCCGTCGGAGTTTTTTCAGAGGTATAACAAATTAAGGTCTTGAGTCAGCCTCCCGGTTGTTAATGGCTACATTACACTTGTTAATCATTTGTAATTGCATCATTGATCCAACC
>JAIXKI010000011.1:125876-210267 GCA_026936105.1 Chitinophagales bacterium | reverse complement strand
AAGGCACAGAGGCGCTAAGGTTCACTAAGATTTTTTCTTTATGTTTCTTTATGTCTTAGCGTCTTGGTGTTTCCTACATTTTTTTCTTACCACTAAGACACGGAAGCACCAAGGTTCACTAAGGATTTTTTCTCTTGGCGTTTCCTGGTACCTTGGTGTCTTCGTGGCGCCAGTCATTCATCAATACACCGGTAAATCTTTAAAAGTACCCTTCATCTGCCCCTCATATTTTCCGGTAATGGTTCTTGTCATGCCGTGACCTACCACTACGGCTTTATTGCCATCGCTTCTTACACCCAAAACAAAATATCCGCTGGCTTTCCCATCCTTTACAGATTCAATCACCAGTTTGCAGGCATCCGATGGCGCAGGCGGATTAAAATTTGTTTCATCATAATATTTGGATTCGTGCTGGGTAGAGATATAAGGTACAAATCCTGCGACGTAAGGTTTATTGCCATTGCCAAAAAACAGAACAGCCTCTGAACCCTGTATCTGAGGTAACTCCTTTACTTTAGACGCAGGATTTTTGGCGTTCTGCACATCAAACCGATAAGTGCCCGGCGCTAACTTTCCTCCAACCGGTTTGATGGTTATTCTCATAAAATTCTCTTTGCTGTTTCCTTCTTCCTTGCTGGCAGCCAGCACATAAGTACCTTTCGGCCCTGTCATAAATTGTGCATAGTGGAGCGTTGTTTTCAAAATGGAAGATTGTAATGACATGCTTCCGGGAGCATTATTCAGATGAGCTGTTTCATTGTTTTTTTTTACTGATGCAGTTGCTTTTTCTGTCGCGGGAGCAGTAACACTTGCATTACCGGCCGGCTTTTTATAATTATCTGCTTCGGGTTTAAAGATAAATTCAACTCTCCGGTTTTGCGCTTTCCCTTCTGCCGTTTTGTTATCCGCTATGGGTTGGGATTCTCCGCGGCCTTCCGTAGTGAGCTTGGAGGCATCAATGCCGTATTCTTTTACCAGCAGGTCTTTAACGGCATCTGCACGCTGCTGCGACAATTTCATATTGAGTGCATCATCACCGTCAGAATCCGTGTGGCCTATTATCTTAACCGGGCCCGAAGCATCTTTGATCACTTTACTGATATCAAATAATGCGCCCAGGCTTTCCGGTTTCATCTTAGCAGTGCCGCTGTAGAAAAGCAGGTTGCTTACAATCTTTCCTTCATTAAATTCTGCTCTCGTATCCGGAACATCTTTAGCGATGCGGATATTACTTACGAAAAACTTTGAATTGGTGTAATAGTGGCCGGTGAATACGAGGAGATTGGGAATGACCTCGGGATTAATGGCTGAGTTGATGTCCAGATATTTCTTTTCATTTATCCAGAAACGAAGGCGTTTCCCCTGCACACAAAAACTCATGTGCAACGGCTTCAAAAAGTTGACGGTTGTAATACCTTGCTCACTCGAAAACTTTGTACCACCCGATTTTCCTGTGGCAACCCTTCTATAGCTTGATAAATCATATAATGTTCCATCCTTCTTATTTATTCCGAAATCTATTTCAAAACGATCCCCGTAGCCTACAGCATTTAACAGGGATTCATCGCCTGTCATTTTTCCGCCCGAGTGAGCGAGATAAATATATAATTGATCAGACTGGCCTTCCATTCCCGGCTCCATGAAAATATCGAACTCAACAGTGAAATTATCACCCCAGCTTTGTTTTTTGCTGCGGGCAATATTCACTGCTCCTCCCTTGGGTTCCAGGGTGATCCATTTTCCCTCTAAACCTTCTATCTCTACAACCTCCGACATGTTGGTGGTCATCCACCCTTCCGGCGTTTCTCCTATGTTGTCCTTTTCAAAATTGTCGAAATACAAAATTGTTTTTCCCGGGACAAAATCAAATTTGCTGTACACTTTATATGATGGTGTTCCCGCATCAACTTTCTTTACTTCAGCCGTCTCATTCGTTTGAGGTTCTTCCTCCTTTTCTTTAGCGGGTTCGGCAGCAGGCTTTTCAGCAGGTTTCTCAGCCGGCTTGTCAATGGTTTTCTCAACTGCTTTGTTTACTTTATCCTTAATTCTTTTAAGTATCTGCGCCTGGGTGATCTGGAAGCAGAACAGGCTACAGCCAAGGAGCATCAGTAACTTTTTCATATCGTATGTTTTAAGTGATGTTTTGTTGACAATACCGTTTACCTGGAATTCCTATAAGTAAAAGAATTTATATACAAAGTTGACAGAATAATTTATCCCCGTTATCACCTAAAAAGGTGAAAAGCGAAAAAGAATGATTCCCTTTTTCAGGGGAGCCCCTTCTAAAAATATTTAGAGTTATTTTGTAAAGCGAAATAACTTTTACCTGCTAATGGCCAGAGTTGTCTTTTGGATCTTATTTTCTTTTCTTTCATTTTATTCACAGGCCCAGACCCGCGAAATGGAAGAATGGATCTCCTATACCAAAAATCATAAGGATGACAGCCTGAAAGCAGCTTATCTGAATGACCTGGGATTAATAGCATCAGACTATGCGTTGGATGAAAAAGTATATGTGGATGAGGCGCTGCATCTCAGCGAAAAGCTGAATATCACCACAGAGAAAGCGAAAGCGCTTCTCCTGAGAGGGATCCTTCAGACAAAACAAGCCCGGTATGATTCCGCATTGATCAATATTCTGAATGCAAAGGATCTTTTTGCAAAAAGAAATGTGCCGGCTGACATACCGCTTCATTCTCTTTACTATTTCTCAATGGGTAACCTTCTTCTCCCACAGGGTACGGACAATGACAGTACGGTTCATTACTTTCAGTCAGCATTGAGCTATGCAGTTCAGACAAAAGACAATTACCTGATCTCTTTTTGCTACGCAGGATTGAACACTGCATACAGCAAACTCAGACAGTCTGATAACGCCATACAGATAAGCCGGGACTATATCCGCTTTGCAGAAAAAACGAACGACACCCTGATCCTTGCAAAGGCCTATCAAAATATGGCAGCATCCTATCAAAATGCCAATAACAAAGAGCTGACACAAGAATATAATAACAAATTCAGGTCTTTCTTGCCCTATCTTAAAAGCCCGCTCTATCAATGGCTGGCAGTTCATAATGAAGCGCTGGCTTTAGCTGACGAAAGAAAAATCAAGGAAGCTATCAGCCTGACTATGGAAGCGATGAAAATTGCCGATGAAAAACTCCCTCTCGTAAAAAGGATGGAAACCTATTACCTAACCGGTTATTGCTATTTTTTGGACAATCAGTATTCTGAAAGTATCAAATACCTTTTAAAAACAAAAGAGCTTGCCGATACGCTGCATGCAAAAGAATATGAACTATATGCTGCCAGTGGCCTGGCAGATAACTATGCAGGTTTGAAAGATTTCAAAAAAGCTTATGAATATTCAGTAATGCAAATAAGCCTGTCCGACAGTATTTTGAATGAGAAAGAAAAGATCAACAGCAACTACCTGTTTGTAAAATATCAGATGGCACAAAAAGAGGACCGTATCAGGCAACAGGAAGCCACCATAAAACAAAAGAACTATCTGAACCTCCTCTTAATTGGCGGCAGCTGCGCTTTGCTGATCATTTTTCTGCTTTCCTACAGAAACTACAGAGGTAAACAAAAATTACATAAGCAACGTATCAGTGAACTGGAAACGGAACAAAAACTTAATGCTGCACAGGCGGTTCTGAAAGGGGAAGAACAGGAAAGAGCAAGGCTGGCAAAAGATCTGCATGACGGGCTGAGCGGCATGCTGTCAGGCGTAAAATATTCACTACAGGATATGAAAGGAAATCTTATTATGACCGGGGAAAACCGCCAGGCTTTTGAAAGAAGTATAGATATGCTGGACAGTTCGATCAAAGAGATGCGGCGAGTGGCACATAACATGATGCCCGAAGTATTGGTCCGTTATGGGCTGGATGCCGCATTGAAAGATTATATTTCCGAGATCAACAAATCCGGGATAATAAATATTGTTTACCAGTCAATGGGTATGGCAAAAAAAGAAATGGAAAGATCAACTGCCATTGCCATCTATCGTATCGTTCAGGAACTTTTAAACAATGTAATCAAACATGCACGGGCTACAGAAGTTTTGGTACAAGTGTTTGGTGAAAATGGTAAATTGGTGGTAAACGTGGAAGACAATGGCAAAGGATTTGACACAAAGCTCAGCGAAGGGCAGGGAGGTATGGGATGGAAAAATATCCGTTCCAGGGTGGAATTGCTGAAAGGCACTGTAGATATCCATTCCTCTCCCGATAAGGGAACAGCCGTGAACCTTGAATTTAATATTGCATAAATGATCAAAGTATTTATAACAGATGACCACTATATGGTAGTGGAAGGTATCCGCTCCTTATTGACCAAAGAAAAAGATATTGAGCTGATAGGTTATGCTTCGAATGTAGAATCCTGCAGAGCATTTTTAAAAAATCAGTTGCCGGATGTATTGCTGCTTGACATAAGCCTTCCGGATGGCAATGGTATTGATCTCTGCATAGAACTGAAAAAAATGTATCCGTCACTATTCATCCTGGGCATCAGCACTTTTAACCAGGCAAGCTATATCAAAGAGATGATGGACAACGGGGCATCCGGCTATATTTTAAAAAATGCAACGCAAAAAGAGTTATCGGAAGCCATCCATCTGGCGTCCATCGGCAAGACATACCTCCCCTTTGAAGTAGCCAAGACTTTGCATTCGGCAGAACTGCAAACCACGGGAAAAATAGTTTTAGGCAGAAGGGAAAAAGAGATCCTTAACCTGATCAAAGACGGACATACCAATGCAGCAATGGCTGCGCAACTCAATATCAGTATTAATACAGTGGATACGTACCGGAAAAGCCTGTTATCCAAACTTGAGGCAAAAAATACTGCTGACCTGGTGCGGCTTGCTTTTTTACATAAACTGATCAGCATAGAATGAAGTAGCCATTGCAAGACAACAACATTATTTGACCATTTTACTTTCCCGCCTCCGGGCAATTTCAGTTGATCACCTTGTATGATGATAACTATCAGAACCTGAAAGAATGCAGTTTACCAACAAAGAACAGTTATAAGAATTGAAAGTCACTTGAATTTTCTGAAAACTAAGCTACAATAAAATTTTATTTATAATTTGATTCTTTCGAAAGAAAATTTTTTAAAAAAGTACTGATCCCAAAACTTATCTGTATCCGAATATTTACAATATTTTTTTCACCGATCAGCATTCATTACCAAAAATACCTAATACATCACCATTTTTGTAAATTTTTTTGTTGTGCTTAAAATCAAAATTTTTTAATTGGAAATAAGGGTAAATTGTCATTGATTACTCCAAAAGCCAGTCGGTAAAATTTGCAGTCAGAAAAAGTATAAACCGGTCATTTTCTTTACTCTAACAGGAATCATCCGAGTGGTAATTTAATTTATTATCGCATTACTTAACGAAAAGACCGGTTGTGATGTCAACGGTTTTTGGAATTTGTCCGATATCGGGCAACAATGATCAGTAGCAACTGCCATTGAAGAAAGATTCTCCTGAATGCTGAATCATTTCTGTCAATGGTTTAAATCCCGGTACAAATGAACTCTACCTATACTACATTATGGCCATTCCTGGTTTACGGAATAGCCGTTGTACTATTAGCAGCGTTCATGCTGGTGGCTTCCCATTTTCTTGGTGAAAGGCATAAGGAGAAAGCCACCGATGAGGTTTTTGAATCCGGTATTGAAGCCACCGGCACTGCCCGTGTTCTTTTCCCCATCCACTTTTATCTGATCGCCATGTTTTTTGTCATTTTCGATCTGGAGGCTGTGTTTGTAGTTTCCTGGGCCATTGCCGTGAAAGCGATTGGGTGGGCAGGATATTTTATCGTATTGTTCTTTATTGCCATATTGATTGCTGTATTGATTTATGAATGGAGGATCGGCGCTCTCGACTTCGGCCCTTCGGGTAAGAAAATTTTAAAAGCTTATCATCAAAGGATCAAAGAGAGCCGTGAGAAAAAAACATCTGAGGCCAACATGAACACAGCAGCATCAACTTCGGAATAAAGAAACTGATCATTAAGAAAATTAAAGTGTAAGAAATGAAATGGTGGACCACCAAAGCTAACGATCCTACGACCGTAATAAAAGGCAACAGTTCATTTGAAGAAACGGTACAGCAATCCGTAGTGCTCACCACGATGGAAAGCATGGTTGCCTGGGGAAGAAAGAATTCGATCTGGCCTTTCAATTTTGGCCTTTCCTGCTGTTATGTGGAAATGGCTACCAGCATCACGAGTAAATATGATGTGGCACGTTTTGGCGCTGAAGTGATCCGTGGTACTCCCCGTGAAGCGGACATGATGATAGTGGCAGGAACTGTTTTCATAAAAATGGCGCCCATTATCAAACGGCTGTATGAACAAATGATGGCGCCGAGATGGATCATCGCTATGGGCGCCTGTGCCTCTTCCGGTGGTATGTATGATATATATAGTGTGGTGCAGGGCGTGGATAAATTCATGCCGGTGGACGTATATGTGCCGGGATGCCCTCCCCGTCCCGATGCTTTCCTCGAAGGAATTGTTTTATTAAGAGATAAAGTAGGAAAAGAAAAAAGGCCTCTGAACTGGGTGATAGGCCCTCAGGGAATTGTAAGGCCTGATATGCCGGCCCAAAGAGATCTGAAACGTGCAGAAAGAATGAAGATGACAGAGATCAGGCCTCCTGATGAAGTGTAGATCTTTTAGTATCCGATGCAGTGAAGAAACTGAAATAAGTGTAATACCAACCCAAGAGATCAATGACAACGACTGACAACGATATAATTTCTGAATTAAAAAACAAGTTCGGCGAAGCTATACTGATGGTGCAGCCTACAAGGGACGAATTCCCGACTGTGTGGGTGGATGCTGCTCATATTGCTGAAGTGCTGAAGTATCTAAAGAACGAGATCAGCAAGCCATACAAAATGCTATATGACCTGACGGCTATTGATGAGCAGGCAAAAGTGCACAAGGTTCATCCGGGCAGCAAATTCACCATAGTATATCTTTTATTATCATTCGACCGGAATAATTTCATCAGGATAAAAGTTCCTCTTTCTTCAGATAAACCTTCCGTCACTTCCATCACCAAGATCTGGCCTGCGGCAAACTGGTATGAAAGAGAAGTGTATGATATGTTCGGCGTAAACTTTGAAGGCCATCCTCACCTGAGAAGGATCTTAATGCCCGGAACATGGAAAGGTCATCCACTGCAGAAATGCCATCCGGCAAGAGCTACAGAGATGGGGCCATTTCAATTACCCGAAGACAAACAGGATGAAGAACAGGATATGCTGAAATTCAAACCTGAAGAATGGGGGCTCTCAAAATCAAACGACGATGAGGAATTCATGTTCCTGAATCTCGGGCCTCAGCACCCGGGCACTCACGGTGTATTGAGGTTGGTGTTACAGTTGGATGGTGAATCCATTGTCAATGTTGTTCCCGATATCGGATTCCATCACCGCGGTGCGGAAAAAATGGGTGAACGCCAGTCATGGCACACTTATATTCCCTATACCGACCGTGTGGAATATTTAGGTGGCGTGATGAATAATTTTCCCTATGTAATGTGCGTGGAAAAACTGGCAGGTATTCAAATTCCTGACAGGGCAAAAGTGATCCGCATCATGATGAGCGAGCTGTTCCGCATATCCAGTCATCTGGTCTGGTACGGAACATTTGCACAGGACCTGGGAATGATGACTCCCGTATTCCTCACTTTCTATGACCGTGAGAAACTTTTTGGAATTGTAGAAGCCATTACCGGCGACAGGATGCACCCCAACTGGTTCAGGATCGGCGGAGTGGCACAGGATCTTCCTAATGGTTGGGAAAAAATGGTAAAGGATTTTCTCGACTATTTCCCGAAGAGATTGAAAGAATATGACAAGATGGTGATGCGCAATAATATTTTCAAAGCCCGAACTGTAGGAATCGGAGTGTACACAACAGAAGAAGCCATAGAATGGGGAGTGACAGGCGCCGGGCTGAGAGCAACAGGTTTTGAATGGGATTTTAGGAAGAAACAACCTTATTCCGGTTATGAGCAATTTGAATTTGACATTCCTACTGCACAAAACGGTGATTGTTATGACAGGGCTCTTGTTCGTGTAGAAGAAATGAGGCAAAGCCTCCGCATCATACAACAATGCCTGGATAATATGCCCGAAGGCCCTTATAAATCGGATCATCCTGCTACCACTCCACCAATCAAGAAATACACCATGATACATATCGAAACCTTGATCAATCACTTTTTAAATGTTACATGGGGGCCGGTCATTCCTGCCGGCGAAGCATTCGTTGGAGTGGAAGCCACCAAAGGTCATAACGGTTATTACCTGACCAGTGACGGAAGCACCGGTTCATACAGGACCAGGATCAGGACTCCTTCATTTCCGCACATGCAATTTGTGCCGGAGATCAGCCGGGGATACACCATTCCGGACCTGTTGGCAATTCTGGGAAGTGTGGACTATGTGTTATCGGATGTGGACCGGTAAAATTTGGATCATAAAATTGATTGAGAAAAATTATGGCAGAAGAAAAGATCATATCGGAAGAAGCATACAGGGAAATTGAGGAGATGTTTCATCATGTGCCGAAGAAAAGTGCAACCTGCATTGAAGCATTGAAGGTGGTGCAGAAATATCATCGCTGGGTATCGGATGAACGATTGAAAGAGCTGGCGAAATTCCTGGAAATGACGCCGCACGAACTGGACAGCATCGCCACTTTTTACAACATGATATTTCGCAGGCCGGTGGGCAGGCATACCATCCATGTGTGCAACAGTGTGAGCTGCTGGATTATGGGATACGAAGCCATCTCGGATTACTTGAAAAAGAAACTGGCGATTGACTACGGGCAAACAACACCCGATGACCGGTTCACATTATTACCCATTCCCTGCCTGGGCGCCTGTGATCATGCACCGACAATGATCATTGATGAAGACCTGTACAGGGATCTTACAGTAGAAAAGATAGACGGAATATTGGAAAACTATAAATAAAAAAATGTTTCATCAGCAAATGAGCAGAAGATAAAAGATCATGGAGAGACCATTAACGCAACATATAAAAAAAGACGGCAGCGTACTTACATTGGAAGAGTATGAAAAAGTGGGTGGCTACAGCGCTCTGAAGAAAGCATTGAAGTCAACCCCTGATGAGATCATGGAGATGGTGAAGAACTCCAGCCTGAGGGGGCGTGGCGGCGCCGGCTTTCCCACAGGCATGAAATGGAGTTTTGTTCCCCGCGGAGAAAATACCGTCACACCGAAATATCTTGTTGCCAATGGTGATGAAATGGAACCCGGCACTTTTAAAGACAGGTTATTGGTAGAAGGGAATCCGCATCAACTGATAGAAGGAATGATCATCAGTTCCTATGCTATTCAGGCCACCATCGGTTACGTCTTTCTGAGATGGGCCTATCATGTGGCTGCCGAAAGAGTGGAACATGCACTTCGGGAAGCATACAATGCCGGCTATCTCGGAAAAAATATTTTAGGCAGCGGTTATGACCTGGAAATGCACTTGCATACCAGCGTAGGAAGGTATATGTGCGGAGAAGAGACCGCTTTGTTGAATGCATTGGAAGGCAAGCGTGCCAACCCCAGGAACAAACCTCCTTTCCCGCAGGTGAGCGGATTGTTTGGAAAACCGACTATAGTAAACAATGTGGAGACACTTTGCAACATTCCTCACATCATTGCAAACGGAGTTGATTGGTATAAGCAGATCAGCAAATCACCCGGAGGCGGCGGCACCAAATTATACGGAGCAAGCGGAAGAGTGAAAACGCCGGGAATATGGGAACTCCCGTTAGGAACTTCATTGCGTGAGATCCTTGAAGTGCATGCAGGCGGAATGCAGGACGGTTATAAGTTCAGAGGAGCATTGCCGGGAGGCGCTTCCACTGATTTTCTTACAGAAGATCACCTGGATGTGGCCATGGATTTTGAAGAAGTACCTAAAGCAGGAAGCCGTTTGGGAACCGGGACGGTTATTGTGATGGATGACAAGACATGCCCGGTGGGTATGTGTCTGGCACTTGAAAAATTCTTTGCACAGGAGTCCTGTGGATTCTGTACTCCCTGCAGGGAAGGATTGCCCTGGACTGCAAAAATTTTATTGGCGCTTGAAGAAGGAGAAGGAAAGATGGAAGATATAGATCATTTAACTTATCAAACGCATTACATGGCTCCCGGAAATACATTTTGTGCGCTGGCACCCGGGGCGATGGAGCCGTTGCAAAGCGCTTTGAAATATTACAGGGAAGATTTTGAAAAACATATCAAAGAACACAGATGTACGTACCGGTAAAAAATAAACAGGCATTTCAAAATGCTTTCAATATATAAATTAAGATCATGGCCAAAGTTTTTATAGATGACATAGAATATGAAGTGCCGGATGGGAAGAACATGCTTGAAGTATGCCTTTCCCTCGGATTCGATCTTACTTATTTCTGCTGGCATCCGGCACTGCATTCCATTGGCGCCTGCCGTCAGTGTGGCGTGATCAATTATAAAGATGAAAACGACAAGAGAGGAAGGATCACCATGGCATGCATGTTGCCTGCCTCCAATGGAACCCGCATTTCCATCGAAGCCAAAGCAGCTCATGATTTCCGTGCCGGGAATATTGAATCGCTGATGCTGAATCACCCGCATGACTGCCCGGTATGTGATGAAGGTGGTGAATGTCATTTGCAGGATATGACATTGATGTCGGGACACAATTACCGCAGGTATCGTTTCAAGAAAAGAACGCACACCAATCAATATCTCGGACCATTTCTCAATCATGAAATGAACAGATGCATCCAGTGTTACCGTTGTGTGCGTTTCTATAAAGATTATGCCGGTGGAAAAGACCTGGATGTATTTGCAGCACATGATGATATTTATTTCGGCCGCAGTGAAGATGGCGTTCTGGAAAATGAATTCAGCGGCAACCTGGTGGAAGTATGCCCGACAGGAGTTTTCACCGACAAAACATTAAAACAACATTATACCCGCAAATGGGACCTCACCAGCGCTCCTTCTGTATGCCATGGATGCAGCCTGGGTTGTAATATTCTTGCTTCACAGCGTTACGGAACGATACGCCGCATCCTAACAAGATATAACGGCGATGTGAACGGTTACTTCCTTTGTGATCGTGGAAGGTTCGGTTATGAATACACCAACAGCAAGAAGAGAATAATAAAAGCGCTTAAAAGAGTAAGCGGCACTTATCAGCCGATAGAAAACGGAAATGTATTTGAAGAAGTGAAAGCATTGATGGGAGAAGGTAAAAAAGTGATCGGCATCGGCTCGCCAAGAGCATCGCTCGAATCAAATTTCCTCTTGAAAGAATTAGTTGGGGAAAATAATTTTTACGGAGGAATATCCAACACTGAAGGAAATCTAATAAAACAAGTCATTAATATTTTAAAGAAAGGGAAAGTCAAAACGCCCTCGCTGGCAGAAGCAAAAGGTTATGATGCCGTTTTTATCGTTGGAGAAGATGTCACCAACACCGCACCTATGCTGGCGCTTTCCCTGAGGCAGGCAGCAAAGAACAAACCGAATGAAGAAGCGTTTGCAATAAGGATCCCTTTGTGGAATGATGCTGCCATCCGAGAGATCGTTCAGGAAAGAACAGGACCTTTCTTTATTGCCACGGTTCATCATACCAAACTGGATGAGATCTCTTCCGGGTCCTTCTACGGTCATCCGGATAATATTGCAAGATTAGGACATGCTGTCGCACAAAAAATTAATAACAACCTGCCATCTGTTCCGGATACTGACAGGGAGAGTGCATCTCTTTCTTCTTCCATTGCAGAAGCATTGCTTGCTGCCAAGAAACCGCTCATCGTTTCGGGCACTAGCCTCTTCAGCAAAAATGTGATCGAAGCGGCGGCCAATGTTGCCTACGCCTTGAAAGAACAGGGAAAAGATGTAGGACTGATCTATACAGTTCCTGAAGCCAATTCAGTCGGGATGACCCTTCTCTCTGAAAATTTTATTGATGATGCCATTGCAAGAGTTGAGAAAGAAAGAGCAGATGTTCTCCTTATCCTGGAAAACGACTTGTATCAAAGAATAGGTAAGAAAGATTCAGAAGCTATTTTAAAAAGGTGCAACCAGGTTGTTGCATTTGAAAACCTGGAGAATGAAACCACGAACTCCTGCGACTATGTATTTCCCGCCGGAACTTTTGCAGAGTCAACCGGCACTATTGTAAATAATGAAGGACGTGCACAAAGATTTTACCAGGTGCATATCCCGAGAAATGAAGTGAGGAGCAGCTGGAAATGGCTGGACATCTTAAGGCAGGATCTGCAAACAGCAGAAGCAAAAGATTTCGATGTTATCGTTGATGAGATGATCCAAAAGAATCCTGAATTGCAAAAAATAAAAGAAACAGCGCCAACGGCAGACTTCAGGATCGGCACACAAAAAATTCCGCGTTCACCGCATAGATTCAGCGGCAGGACTTCCATGATTGCAAACATTAATGTAAGTGAACCCAAACCTCCGGATGACAATGATTCACCCATGTCCTTCACCATGGAAGGATACCACGGAATACAGCCTTCACCGGACACTGCTTTTTACTGGTCACCGGCATGGAACTCAGTTCAGGCCATCAATAAATACCAGATAGAAGTGGGCGGGCCTTTGCACGATGGCAACCCGGGAAAAAGATTATTTGAACCGGATGAAAACCGGCAGGCAAAATATTTCAATGACATACCTTCTTCCTTCCATCCGTCAAACGATGAGTTACTGGTGCTTCCTTTATACCACATTTACGGATCGGAAGAACTGACTGCACTGAGTCCTGCAGTGAAAGAAAGAATACCTCAGGCATATATTGCACTGAATGAGAACGAAGCCAGGAGAAAAGGTCTGAATGCGGAAGGAGGAAAAGTTGAGTTTTATTATCAGGATAAAAAATGGGAACTTTCATTGAAGATAGACAACAGCCTGCCCGATGGGATTGCGGGTTTGCCGAAAGGACTAAATGAAACTTCCGGTATCGGATATCCGTTCCGGACAAAAATAAACAGTTGATACCATGAGCGAGACGTGGATCCATATTCTGATCATTGTATGCGTTCTGTTAGGAATGGTCACCATTGCTGCCGGGCTGATCTATGTTGAAAGAAGAATGCTCGCAGTATGGCAGGAACGCTATGGCCCTAACCGTGTCGGACCTTTCGGCATCTTCCAGGTGATGGCGGATATGGTTAAAATATTTTTCAAAGAAGACTGGATACCGGGTTTTGTGGACAGAAAAGTTTTTATCGTTGCTCCCACCATCATCATGATCACTACGCTGTTGAGTTTTGCCATCGTGCCATTTGCACCGGGAATTGTGGTGGCGAATCTTAATGTGGGTATTTTGTTTTTCCTTGCCATGTCCTCATTAGGAGCGTACACCATTGTGCTGGCAGGATGGGCTTCCAATAACAAATATTCTTTGATCGGCGGTTTGCGTGGCGCCGCCCAGATGATTTCTTACGAAGTGTTCATGGGATTATCGCTGATGGGCGTGGTCATCCTGGCCGGCTCTTTCAATATGACCGATATTGTGATGGAACAAAAAGGAATGTGGAATGTAGTGCCTCAGTTCATCGGTTTTGTCATCTTCTTTATTGCGGGGCTGGCAGAAACACACCGCTTGCCTTTTGATATTCCGGAAGCGGAAAGTGAGCTGATCGCCGGATTCCACTCCGAATATTCCGGAATGAAATTCGGGATGTTCTTTGTGGGAGAATACCTGGGTATCACACTGGTGTCGGCTATGACCACAGTGTTGTTCTTCGGAGGATGGCTCGGGCCTTCATTCCTCCCTCCTATCGTTTGGTTTTTGATAAAAATGTTCGCTTTCATACTTGTATTTGTTCTTCTTCGTGCTTCATTGCCACGACCGAGATATGATCAGCTCATGTCCTGGGGTTGGAAAATTTTATTACCATTGGCGCTGCTGAATCTACTGGTGACGGGAGCCATAGTGCTGTACAACCAGTAAGGATCATGAAGGGAAGAAAATATTTTATGAGTATGAAAAGGAAGGATGAGCCGGTAAGGAAGGAACAATTGTTTGATCATTAAAAAAAGAATTCATCATGTTAAGCAGTATCAGAACAGTGTGGTTGGTCTTTTTACACATGTTCAAAAAGAGAGTGACTATTGAATACCCTGAGAAAAAAGCTTTTCTCGCACCCCGGTGGCGCGGCAGGATCGTGCTGACCCGGGATCCGGATCATAATGAAAGGTGTGTTGCCTGTTATCTGTGCGCTGCCGTTTGCCCTACTGATTGTATTTCGCTTCAGGCAACAGAAGATGAGAACGGAAGAAGAAAGCCGGAATATTTCAGGATCAATTTTTCACGTTGCATTTTCTGCGGCCTGTGCGAGGATGCCTGCCCTACTTATTCGATACAACTGGTACCCGATTTTGAAATGGGAGAATACAAACGGCAGGACCTGGTTTATGAAAAAGAAGATTTGCTGATTGACGGACAGGGAAAATATCATGGTTATAATTTTTACAGGGTGGCAGGCGTGGCTGTCGGAGTGAAAGGAAAAGGAGAAGGAGAAAATGAATCGGCACCTGTGGACAGAAAAAAATTAGTGCCCTAATCAAAATTAAAATGTTTATCAGCCCGGGAGAATAGTAAATAGTACATGCAGATAATTTTTTACATAGCAGCCCTGGTCGCCATTGTTTCAACGGCGATGGTGATCACAAGAAAGAATGCCGTTCATGCACTTCTTTACCTGATCGTTTCCTTGCTGGCAGTGTCGGTAATCTTTTTTGTAATGGGCACTCCTTTCGTTGCCGCCCTGGAAGTGATCGTGTATGCAGGCGCCATCATGATACTGATCATATTCGCCATCATGATGCTGAACCTGGGACAGGCTTCTGAAAAAAGAGAAAAGGAATGGCTCAAACCCCGAACATGGATCGGTCCCGGAATTCTGGCCGCCATACTTTTGGCAGAATTGATCTATACGTTAAATTCATTCAGTCCGCCCGCACATGAACAGGCGATCATTGATGCCAAAGATGTAGGAATGTCTTTGTTCAGCACTTATGCTCTGGGTGTGGAGCTTGCTGCCATGATGCTGATGGCAGGTATAGTTGGCGCTTATCACATCGGTCATGAAAAACAAAAAGAATATCACAGGTATTTACAAAAAGAAGAAGAACTATGATCTACGTTCCTGCCAATATGGGTCTTTTGCTTGCAGCTATTTTATTTCTGCTTGGATTGATCGGTGTGCTGACACGCAGAAATGTTTTGTTCATCCTGATGTCGCTGGAAATAATGCTGAATGCGGCAGGCCTGGCTTTTGTGGTGGCCGGCGCTCACTGGATGCAGGCCGATGGACAGGTGATGTTCATCTTCATCCTGACGATGGCGGCAGCAGAAGTTTCCGTGGGGCTTGCATTGATACTGCAAATGCATCGCCATCACAAAACGGTTGACACGAATGTTCTGAATTTATTGAAGGATTGAAATTGACAGATAAAAAATAAACGGTTCAAGAAATAAAACAACATGGATGTTTTTCAACTTCTTTGGTTGATCCCGGCTCTGCCCTTTTTCAGTTTTTTGATCCTTTCTCTTTCCGGATCAAAATTCTCCAGGACGGGTGTGGGCGTTTTTGCAACAATTTCCGTGGGGATATCGGCATTGATTACGCTGATCATCGGAATTCAATTCCTGTCCTCACCGCCTGCCGGACATTTTTATGAGCAGACGCTTTGGGTGTGGTTTGATGTTGCGGGGTTCAAGCCTTCCATCGCATTTTACCTGGATCCTTTATCCCTTGTTTTCACTTTCGTTGTCACTTTTGTAAGCTTTCTCATCCACTGGTATTCCATCGGGTTCATGAAAACGGAAGAAGGCCATGTCCGCTTCTTTGCTTACATGAACCTGTTCGTGTTTTCCATGCTGATGCTGGTACTTGCCAATAATCTTTTACTGCTTTACCTCGGATGGGAAGGTGTTGGCTTGTGTAGTTTTTTACTGATCGGATTCTGGTATAAAGACCCGTACAACTGTTATGCAGCCCGCAAAGCATTTATCGTAACACGCATTGGCGATACGGCAATGATGGTCGGTTTGCTGATGCTGGTAAAGAATTTCAACACTCTTGACATTGCATCCATATTAACCACCGCTCCGCAAACATGGAGTCCCGGTGCTTCACAGGCATTCTGGGTAACCATTCTTTTATTAGGTGGAGCTGTCGGAAAGTCGGCACAGCTTCCTTTGCAAACATGGCTTCCCGATGCCATGGCCGGCCCTTCACCCGTCAGTGCATTGATCCATGCTGCAACCATGGTAACGGCAGGAGTTTACCTCATCGCAAGAACTCATGTTTTGTATGAGCTGGCGCCTGCGGTACAAACGCTGGTTGCCATTGTCGGTGCAGCCACCCTGCTGATCGCAGGATTCAGCGCCATTGTTCAACGAGATATAAAAAGAGTGCTGGCATACTCCACTATCAGCCAGATCGGTTATATGTTTCTTGCACTTGGCGTAGGCGCATGGTCAGCGGCCGTATTTCATTTTATGATCCATGCATTCTTTAAATCACTGCTCTTCCTTTCTGCAGGCGTGGTGATCATTGCGATGCATCATGAACATGATATTTTTAAAATGGGAGGCCTGCGAAAAAAGATGCCGGTGGTGTTCTGGACATTCCTGTTCGGCGCCGGAGCATTGGCTGCCATACCACTGATCACTGCAGGCTTTTACAGTAAAGATGAAATTTTGTTTTTTGCCATGGCATCCACTAAAGGAAGCACATGGCTGTGGCTCGCCGGTTTCGTGGGAGCCTTCATCACCTCTGTTTACACATTCCGGATGGTATTCGTTGCTTTCTTCGGCGAACAAAAACACGACATTCCTTACAAGCCGGGAATCAGTTTCAAAATACCATTGATCATCCTGGGCATACTTTCATTGATAGCAGGCTTTATTGAACTTCCTCATACTTTCGGGCATTTCACTCCTTTCTCCGATTTTATCAATACAGTTTTTCCTGCCGTGCAACTGATACCTGAAAAAGAAGGGATGGAACTGACCCTGCAGATCAGCACTGCCGTACTTGCCTTATTCGGAGTGTTCCTTGCCTGGCAACTCTATATGAAAAGACCTCAGATGGTCACCCGTTTCAAAGAAACAGGTTTTGGAAAACGACTTAATGATTTCCTGTTTTCCGGTTGGAAATTTGACTGGCTTTACGATACATTTTTTGTGAAACCATTTGTATGGCTTTCTAAAATTGATAAAAGTGATTTTGTGGACAGAATTTACGGAGGAGTGGCAAACCTGAACCTGTATTTTAATAAACTATTAAGCGCTACACAAAACGGCAATGTAAGATCTTACGTGTTAGGTGTTGCATTGGGCGCTGTGATCGCTTTAACTATTATTCTGTTCTTATGACATTGGTCTATATCATACTCATACTGATGTTGGGCGGGCTGATTTCCTGGATCATCGCCGGGAAGAATAGTTTGCTGGCAAAAGGCATTGCGCTGTTAGCTGTTCTTGCTGACCTGGTCATCATCATCGGCTTCTGGATCTCTGTTTATGATAAATTCGATCTCGGTTCACAACAATGGCTGATAGATTACCGGGTAGAATGGATGCCGCAACTGGGTATCAGTTTTCATCTTGCCATGGATGGATTAAGCCTGTTGATGACCGCCCTTGCATTATTCCTCGGCGCTGTTTCCCTGATCGTATCGTGGAATGAAATCGGCAAAAATTTAGGCTTCTACCTTTTCAATGTACTATGGCTGATCGCCGGCATCATCGGGGTATTTCTTTCCCTGGATCTCATACTTTTCTATTTCTTCTGGGAAGTGATGCTGGTGCCCATGTATTTCATCCTGGCCATCTGGGGCCATGAGAACAGGCGTTACGCAGGAATGAAATTTTTCTTATTCACTCAGCTAAGCGGATTGCTGATGCTGATCGCCATCATCGCTTTGTATTTCATTCATGGGAAAAACAGCAGTCAATATACATTTGATTATTTTGCTTTGATCGGAACCTCGCTTTCTGCCAAAACAGGGTTATGGCTGATGTGCGGTTTTATGATCGCATTCCTGGTCAAACTGGGCATTGTTCCATTTCACAGCTGGCTGCCCGATGCCTACACTCAGTCTCCTACGGGAGGAAGCATTCTACTGGCTGCATTAATGTCAAAGACGGCTGCCTACGGAATGTTGCGCTTCGTAGTTCCCCTGTTTCCTGAAGCATCAAAAACATTTGCCCCGGTAGTAATTACTTTAGGTATTGTAAGCATTTTATATGGAGCCAAACTTGCCTATGCTCAAACCGACCTGAAACGAATGATCGCTTTTTCCAGCATGAGCCACATGGGTTTTATCATGGTAGGGATATTTTCATTTCAGGCTCTCTCTTATCAGGGCACCATCATTGAGATGATAGCACATGGCATCAGCATCACCGCACTGTTCACCGTTGCCGGTGTCATCCATGCAAGGATACAAACAAGGGATATGGATCAGATGGGAAGATTTTGGGAACAAGTTCCGAAGATGGGAGCCATCACCATGATCTTTGTGCTGGCCACGTTGGGCTTGCCCGGGCTCGGTAATTTCATTGCAGAATTCCTGATACTCACCGGCGCTTTCAAATCCAACGTCACACTGACAGTTTTGGCTGCTCTCGGACTGATCGCTTCCATGATCTACGCCCTGGTGATACTTCAAAAGATATTTCACGGAGAAAGAAGAAAAGAATGGAAGCTTACTGATCTTACTCCAAGAGAAGTATTGGCCATGGGATGCCTCATCGTTGCCATTGTATGGATAGGAATCTATCCGCAACCGGTCATCAAAACAGCACAACCCACCGTGAACAGCTTAGAGCAAAATTCAAATAATACGACTTTTGTAAATGACACGGGACCCACAAATAAAACGGCACTGAAGAACGGAGATGAAAATATGACCATGGCCCGGAAGACTTCTACTTTCTTTTTATCACTTAATAAAAAAGGAGGTGGAAAATGATCAGCCTGGCAGGACTAAATTTAATATTGCCTCAGTTAATTATTGCCCTGGCTGCAGTTCTGGTAATGCTTTTTATAGCCGTCAAAAGAAGCCATAAATTTTCTTTCATATTTACGCTTTTTGCATTTGCGGCAGCAGCAATCTCTGTATTGTACATTCCAAGAGGTTCGTTCGGAGTCTCTTCCCTTTTTGTAGTGGATGGTTTTGGTAAATTCTTTACTGTGCTGATCGCATGCGCCGGATTTGTGATCACATTGATGTCATACCATTATCTCAATGCACGGGAAAAAAGAAATGAAGAATATTATATTCTCTTACTCCTATCCTCATTGGGTGCGCTCACCATGGTCATCAGCGATCATTTTGTTTCTTTCTTCCTGTCGCTGGAAGTGCTGAGTGTTTCGCTTTATGCTCTTATCGGGTATCTGAAAGAAGAGCCTGCCGGAATAGAATCGGGAATCAAATACCTGGTACTCGCTGCCGTTTCCTCTTCCTTCCTTCTTTTTGGAATTTCACTTATCTACATGCAGACCGGTCATCTTGACCTGAGTGGTATTGCAGCAGGACTGTCTCCTTCAGGAGAATTTTCGGGAGTTTTTATAGCAGGGCTTGCCATGGTGATAGTGGGAATTGGGTTCAAGATGGCATTGGTGCCGTTTCATTTGTGGACACCCGATATCTATGCAGGAGCATCAGCGCCGGTTTCAGCCTTTGTGGCCACTGTATCCAAAGGAGCCGTATTTGCATTTCTGCTGAGATTATTTTACAGTACGGGCGGATTGGAAAACAAAAACGTCTGGACCGCCTTTACTATAATCGCTGTTGCTTCCATGCTGTTCGGAAACTGGCTGGCACTGCGGCAACAGAACATTAAACGATTGCTTGCTTATTCTTCTATCGGCCACCTGGGATATCTGATGGTAGCCTTTCTTGCCATAACAGACAGGGGAATGCAGGCCGCTACATTTTACCTGGTCGTTTATTTCATCGGCATGCTCGCTGCCTTTGGCACTGTCATCTATATGTCCAATAAAAAAGGAGAAGCCCTGTATATTGATGATTACCGGGGCCTGTTCTGGAAAAAACCCTGGCTGGCAGCCATCTTTACCACAGTGATGTTATCGTTGGCGGGAATACCGTTAACAGCAGGATTTTTGGGTAAACTGTACCTTCTTACTGCGGGAACGGAAGTAGGGATATGGCTCCTGGTGATAGTATTGGTGGTCTCCAGCGGCATCGGGTTATTTTATTACCTGAGAGTGGTGGCTGTGATGTTTGCAGGGAAAAATGAGAATGAGGCATCTTCTGAACCGGTCATCGGAAAAATCTTCCCGCATGGATTAGTATTGACCCTGCTGTTCCTTCTTCTTTTATGGTTTGGTGTCTATCCATCTTCTTTGCTGGAGATCATACAACAGATAGCAAGCGTAATACGATAAATATTTTAAAGGTAAATTCAGGTTATTTCCCTGCCCGGAAAGGAAATACTCAGGGTCTCCCTGAAAAAGAAAAATATAATCTTGTTTAAAATGGCGGGCAATGATAGACCTGCCATTTTTTTATTTTTTCAGGCCGTGCTTAACTGATTTGATTGATTTTTTGGCAAAAAGAATTTCAACTCACTATCTTTGATTGTAGCATATAAACAACAGCTCCCGAAAAAAATCCGGCTAAAGCCAGCCAACTTATTCTTTTCAGATACCAGATAAAATTTATTTTTTCAAGACCCATTGCAGCTACGCCTGCTGCAGAGCCAATGATCAGAGCGCTTCCGCCGGTGCCGGTACAATAAGCAAGAAATTCCCAGAAATAATGATCCGCAGGATAAGTGCTCAGATCATACATTCCCTGCGTAGCCGCCACCAATGGTACATTGTCAACAATAGAAGAAAGAAGACCTATACTTCCCGCAATGATACTTTGATCTTTCAAATTAGTATCCATCCATTCTGCTGCCAGCTTCAAATGCCCTGTTGATTGCAACGCTGATACTGCCAGTAAAATGCCGAGAAAAAAAAGAATGCTGGATGTGTCTATCCGCATCAGAGCATAGGCTACTGAATATCTTTCCGAATCTTCCTCCTCTTTCCCATTATGCAGGCTTTCGGCAACGATCCACATCAGCCCCAGGCCAATCATCATTCCCATGAACGGCGGCAGCTGAGTCAAAGATTTAAAAACCGGAACCATCAGGAGTAATAAAATGCCGGTCACCAGAATAATCATTCTCTCCCTTTCCGAAGTGGCACCCTTGGGCTTGTCTTCCATAGAACTGGCAGGCCTTTCTGTTTTTCCTTTAAAAACTATTCTCATCAAAAAGATAGGCACCAGCAAACAAACTAAAGCCGGTAAGAAAAGTTTAATAATGATGTTCCACGCCGTGATCTGCCCTCCGATCCAGAGCATGGTAGTGGTCACATCACCAATGGGAGACCACACCCCTCCTGCATTAGCGGCAATGATGACCAGTCCGGCCAGCATCCAGCGATCTTTTTTATCAGACGTGAGTTTTCGAATTAAAGAGACCATTACAATAGTTGTGGTAAGATTGTCCAGTATGGCCGATAGAAAAAAACTGAACAGCCCGATTATCCAAAGAAGCCTGCCTTTGCTTTTTGTCTTGATCCTTTGGGTAATGATCTCAAACCCGTCATGAATATCTATAAGCTCCACAATGGTCATGGCTCCCATAAGAAAGAAAAGAATCTGTGAAAGGTCGCCAAGATGTTCTGTAAGCTGGGAGGTGACCATGCCTTTATCTTCATTGGCAAACATGTAAAGGGTCCAGCAGGCAACACCGGTGATCAAAGCGGAAGCAGATTTATTGACATGGATGTTTTTCTCAAATGCTATTGCCACATAACCGACGATAAAAACCAGAACAATGAACCATTCCATCTTTAAGATTTTGATAAAAATACTGCAGATGAATCTAATAAGGAGTAGGGTATTACAAAAGCTTTTACATTTTGTTTAAAATTTGATGGCACCATTTTCGTTAAACTCTCATCGGTAAGGCATCGGAGATCATCCTAAGAGAACAAAAGGCCTCCGGAATCTTCTACCATAGCTCTAAAACTATATCGAAGCCATTCTTTAAAAACAAAAACAGTTATGAAAAAAATCTTCTCTGCTCTTTTGCTGATCGCAATAGCAGGCACAGCAAATCAGACTAATGCGCAAAGCTACCGGACCGGACTGGGAGTAAGGTTAAGCAGCAGCGGCGCCATGGTAAATAATTCGATTTCAATAAAACATTTTCTTAATGATGCAACTGCTGTTGAAGGACTCTTCTCATTTGGCGATCCTTTGGCACTGGGAGCATTATTAGAAATACATAAACCTATTTCCGGCAGCGATATCCGCTGGTACTATGGAGGTGGCGGTTATCTTGCTTTCATAAAAACCTATGACCCGAACAAGCAAAAAAATGAAACAAATGCCAACTTCGGCGCCCAAGGTGTTATTGGCCTGGATTATAAGTTTGCCAACCTGCCTTTGAATTTGTCACTGGACTGGAAACCTGAATTAAACATTGTAAGTGATATCAACTTTGAGCCCTCAGCTATCGGATTTACAGCAAGGTTCACTTTCTAAAAAGCAAGTAATACTGATTTTAAAATAAGGGGAAAGCCTGCAAAATGCAGGTTTCTTTTATTTTTTTGCATATTTCTGCACATTTATTTTGGAAATTGCTTTTTTGTGCATGAATTATACTTATATTCGACATATCAAAACTGACCAATGCTCAAAAAAGAACGACAAGCACATATCCTACACCAGGTTAATCTTCATAATAAAGTACAGTCTTCTTTGCTCAGCATCGAGATGAAAGTATCGGAAGATACGATCCGCAGAGACCTATATGAACTGGCAGATGAAGGAAAACTGATTAAAGTTCATGGAGGTGCACTTTCTCACTCATTTAATGAAGTTCATATCCCAACTGAAGAAGTTTACTCCCAAAGCAAAAAAAGTGTTATTGCGCAGAAAGCTGTCAGCCTTGTGAAAAACGGAATGTTCGTGTTAACAAGTGGCGGTACCACCATTCTGGAAATGGCAAGGTCTCTCCCTCCTTATCTGAATGCAACTTTTATTTCAGGCAGTGTCCCGGCCATTCTGGAATACCTGCAACATCCGAATATCGAGGTGATTATGATCGGCGACAAAGTTTCTAAAAATTCAAAAATCACTGTAGGCCTTGAAGCAATGGCGAAGATCAGGCAAATGCAGGCAGATCTATGTTTCCTGGGGACCAATGCAATTGACCTTAAGCATGGAGTAACAGAAAGCGATTGGGATGTAGTACAGTTAAAAAGAGCCATGATAGAATCGTGTAAAAAAGTAGTCTGCCTCGCTATCGCTGAAAAGATGAATACGGTTCAGCCGATTCAAATCTGCGAGCTGAACAAGATCCACACCCTGATAACAGAATTGGACCCTGCCGACCCTAAGCTGAAGCCCTATGTAGATGCAGGTATCGAAGTGTTGTAATAATGACAGGAAACTGTTCAATAACTATAAAAACAACTGCTATGAGAAAAAACAAGAGACCCGTTGTGTCTGCCCGTTCCGGCCTTCTGTTACATAAAGTGTTAGCAATGGAACATGAAGACGATGCAGAAGCTTTTCTTTTCTGGAATAGCTTCAGCCTATGATCAATACAATTTTTTAGTCCTGACGAAAATAAATTATAAAAAGAACATCTTTTAAACAACTCAAAACTGCTTTCAAATGAAAAAGAAACTAACTATTCTTTTCCTTGGTGTATTTCTTTTGATGCTCCAGGGTATTGCTCAACAAAGAAAGATTACGGGAATAGTATCGTCCACTGATGGCACCCCTCTTTCCGGAGTTTCGGTAAAGGTTAAGGGAAGTAGTACCGGGATTTCAACGAGAGAAGACGGTACCTATACTATTAATGCCGCCCAGGGGCAGGTACTGGTTTACAGCTATGTCGGAGCTGCAACTTTAGAAAAAACCGTTGAAGGTTCTGATATTATCAATGTCACACTGAATATTGAGGCTAAATCATTATCGGAAGTGGCGGTTACCGCATTCGGAGTCAGAAAAAATGTAAGAAGCCTGGGCTTTTCTACACAAAACGTAAATGCTACTGAGGTTGTAGAAGCCAAGCAGGAGAATCTCGTAAATGCTTTGCAGGGAAAAGTGGCCGGTGTACAAATCACTAACTCAAGCGGATCACCCGGCGCCTCTGCAAGCATTATGATCAGAGGTGGAAATTCTCTAAGCGGAAACAATCAGCCATTATTTGTTGTGGATGGTATTCCTATTGACAATTCCACTCCCGTTGGACAGGGGGGATTGGTTGCTTCTTATGGCCCGGCCACTAACAGGGCGATTGATATTAATCCTGATGACATAGCATCTATAACCGTGCTTAAAGGGCCTGCAGCAGCAGCTCTTTACGGAATAAGAGCAGCATCAGGAGCTATCGTAATTACAACAAAAAAAGGTTCGGGCGGATCAGCCAGGATCACTTATAAAGGAACAGCATCTGCTGATATGGTAAACAAATTGCCGGTGCTTCAATCCAAATACATGCAGGGATTGAACGGTGTAGCTGATAATTCCACTTTCAGATCCTGGGGACCCCAGTTTGGAACAGGCCAGACTGTTTACGACAACCTTAAAGATTTCTTTCAGACCTCTTTTGCACAAACTCATGATCTTTCCGTAAGCGGCAGCAGTGAAAGAACGAACTACTATGCTTCCGGTTCTTTCTTTGACCAGGGATCTATTACCAAAAATTCAGAATTCAAGAGAGAATCTTTCAGAGTAAATGCAGATACCAAGGCAGGAGACAAACTGACCATAGGCACTTCGGCAAGTTATATTCACACGCAAAGAGAATATGTGCCACAGGGAAGTATGAACGGTGTAATGGGTGTTTACTACTGGCCAAGAAATGACGACATGAAAAATTATCTGAACCCCGATGGTACTCAAAGAAGAATTACTCCCACTGGCCCTGATAATCCTTACTGGAGCATCATGAACAAACCGATCAATGATGAAATTCAAAGAGCGATCATAATGGGTAATATCAGCTACGATCCTTTTGAGTTTTTAAATATCAGTTACCGTTTGGGTACTGATTATTACAATGACAACTTCAAAGCTATTCTGATGCCTACCGGAACTTTTGGCGGCTCCGTATATCAAACACTCAGTAATAATCAGATCACCACTTCCACATTGATCGCAACCTATAAAAGAGATATCGGGAAAGATCTTCACATGAGTTTCTCTTTGGGCCATAATCTGGAAACATCAAAATATAACGGAACCACATCCAGCGCCTCCAGATTTGTGGATCCTTCATTCCCGAGCATTAACAATACGGTGGGTAATGACCGCTCAGTTTCTGAATACCTGAACAGAAGAAGAATTGTAGCAGGCTTCGGAGACCTGACATTAAACTGGAAAGATATCGTTTATCTTAACCTTCGCGGAAGAAATGACTGGTCTTCCACTCTTCCCGTGGCCAACAATTCTTTCTTTTATCCGGCCATCAGTGCTTCTGCGATCTTTACAGACATCCTGACGAATATGGGATGGAAATCGGATAATCATATTTTCTCTTACGGAAAAATCAGGGCAGCTTATTCAGAAGTGGGCAAGGATGCTCCGCCACACATGCTGACGACTGCCATGGAAACGATCACCAATGATTTTACCATCAATCCGAGAGGCTTCATCACCAATGTTTATCAATTCGGCGATCCTGCTTTGAAACCTGAATTTACCCGGTCATTTGAAGTGGGCGCCGATCTCAGGTTCATTGATAACCGTTATGGCCTTGACGTCACTTATTTCAGGAGCCAATCAACAAATCAGATTCTCAATACAAGGGTACCGCCATCATCCGGTGCATGGTTCACTTATCTGAATGGAGGTTCCATAAAGAATCAGGGAGTTGAACTGGTGGTGACCATGCAGCCAATAATTCAGAAGAATTTCAGATGGAATCTCAATGTAAACTTTGCCGCCAACACGTCCATTGTAAAGGATCTGCCGGGTCTTCTTACTAAAGTTGAACTGTCGGATACATGGACAGATAATAATGGAGCAGAAGCTGCCGCATTCCTTGGTGAAACCCTATTTGGTATAAACGGTAAGACGTGGAAAAGAGACGCCAACGGAACACTCCTTTTAAACAATAGCGGGTATCCTCAGATCACAGACTATACTTACGTCGGAGACAGGAACCCGGAATTCACTATGGGGATCACCAACTCATTTAGACTGAAAAACTTTTCTTTAGATTTTATGGTGGATGTGCGCAAAGGCGGCATGGTCTATAATGCAACCGAGAATTCTCTGGTTTACTCAGGTTTAAGTACAAAAACTCTGGACAGGTCCACGATAGTGCTGGATGGGATCATACAGTCAACGGGCCAGAAGAATACCATTTCAATTCCTTTGGATCAGAATTTTTATCAGAACTATTACACAGGTGAGTCTTCCAATTTTGTGGAAGACGGCGGATGGACCAGACTAAGATATATTTCTTTATCCTATTCATTCCCTTCTTCCAAACTGGGAAAGATCAAAAACCTGGCATTGACACTGACAGGAAGGAACCTGATCTTACTAACGAAATATTCGGGCGTGGATCCAGAAGTTTCGGGAAGCGGCGCCGGTATAGGTGGTGCAGGGTCATTCGGATTTGACAACCTCGGAGTTCCCGCAACAAAAGGATTTGATTTCGGAGTGAAACTTACTTTTTAATAACCAAACAAGATTTTCGTTATGAAAAATAAATTAATAATAGTTCTGACTTTACTGTCACTATTCTTTCTGGATATTTCCTGTAAAAAATATCTGGACGTAAATGAAGACCCCAATAACCCGACCTATGTGGCGCCTGAAAAAAGGCTGGTAGGCGCCATAACGCTTTCAAATGGTGCGGCTATGTTTCGCGGATCGAGAGAAGTAGTAGCCATCTGCCAATATGGTTGTGCAGAATTTCAGGGAGCAGCGGAGACATGGCGGATGACCTCCGCATACTTTTTCTGGCAAAACGCTTATACATGGGCGCTTCCCAACTGTGTTGATCTTGTCAGACTGGGTAAAAGTGAAAGCAAACCGGAATTTATTGGGGCAGGAGAAGTGCTGATGGCCTATAATTTCGGAATTCTTTCTGATCAATACGGAAGTATTGTATTGGATGATTACTATAATGGAACAGCGGCCATTAATCTTATCCCGAAGTTTAATGATCAGCAATCGGTGTATTCCAAAATTGATTCTCTGCTAAGTGATGCCATTCAGAATTTTGAAAAAGCAGGATCATCTAATAAACTGAACGCAGCTAATGGCGACATTATGTTTCATGGAAACATTGATAACTGGATAAGATTTGCCTGGGCATTGAAAGCAAGGTATTACAACCACCTTTCTAAAAAAGGTAATCTGTATAATGCACAAGACATCCTTAATGCCTGTTCCAAAGCATTCAACGGTGACGGAATGGATGCAGAGTTTGCACACCTGGCCGGGGGAATGGAAACCGATGAAAATCCATGGTACAGCTGGGGCGGCTTCTCTTATTATGGTGACCTGGATATTCACAATGATCCGTTGTATTCACCGAGATATCTCACATGGAGCCAGTTCTTCGTGAACATGCTTACCTCTTTCCCGGTGACGAATACCTTATATACTGATCCACGTATCAGCAAGATCATGGAGCCTGCCGCATCGGATGGCGCTTACCGGGGCCTTGCGATGGGAGGACGTTTATCCGGTGGACAAGGATTATTGCCGGATGGGTCACCGGGCGATGCCACTAAAACAAGCAGAAGTGATTATGGATATTTCAGCAGAAGCGGTTTTTATACCAATCAAACTTCCCCTACTCCCTTCATTACTTATTCTGAAGTGAAATTTATAGAAGCAGAAGCAAAGCTCAGATCAGGCGATGCCGGCGGTGCTCTTAATTCTTATAAGGAAGCGGTGAATGCAAATATGAGAAAGCTTGGAGTTAACGCTACTGACATAGCGAACTATTGGGTGGCACAGGAAGCTGATGGACTTACCGCTCACTTCAATGATCTCACACAGGGTCTCAGCCATATAATGAGGCAGAAATACATTGCACTTTGCCTGAATCCTGAGACATGGACTGACCTTCGCAGAATGGATTATAGCCAGGACATCTATGGTCCATCTTTTGTGCGCCCTAAAGACCTGAATCCTTTGTTTACCGGATCAACTCAATGGATCAGGGCTATGTGTTATGAGAATAACGAAGAAGCAAGAAATCCGGATGCCGTAAACGCAGAGGGTGGCAATAGTCCCGGTGTCAGATTGCTGACTCCTGTTTGGTGGGATAAACCCTGATCATTAGTTTTATCATTTCAATCTATTCCGAAAGCCCTTTTAAAAGGGCTTTCCTTTTGAAAATTACCTGCTATGAGATACATTCTTTTTATGATGAAAATAAATGTAGTTGCCCTGATCTTTTTTATCTCATCGTGTCAAACTTCAAAACCCACTTTCAGGACTTTTGACAAACCGATCATCTTTGATTCGCAAAGAGTAGTCCTCTCTCTTCAATACCTGAGTGAGAGATATCATATCCGCCAGGAGACACCGGTAATAAAACCGGTGATGATCGTACTGCACTGGACCGCCATCCCTACCCTGCAGGGAACATTTGATGCTTTCAACCGGTCCACACTTCCTAATGCAAGAGGTGAATTAAAAGGTGCAGGCGATCTGAATGTATCATCCCAATTTTTAATCGACAGGGATGGAACGATCTTTCAACTTTTGCCGGATACAATTTTTGCAAGGCATGTGATCGGACTTAATTATTGTGCCATAGGAGTTGAAAATGTTGGAAGTGAAAATGCCCCTTTGACCAAAGCACAATTAAATGCGAATGAACAATTGATACGGTATCTGAAGAAAAAGTATCCCATTGAATATGTGATCGGTCATTATGAATATCCTCTTTTCAGAAATTCCCCTCTTTGGAAAGAAACAGATCCGAACTATCTCACCCAAAAATCTGATCCGGGCATTTCTTTCATGAAAAAGATCCGGCATAGAATCAGGGATCTGAATTTAAAAGGGCCGCCGATAGAGTAGTTTTTTTTAATTATCTGATATTTAAATAGTTACGGACTAAATACCTAAGTTATTGCCTTTAAAAAATGTAAGGTAAATTCGATTTTTCCGTCAAAATGCAATAGCGATTTCGTTCTCATGGGCGAAGTGAAATGCAGGTAAAACATAATAATTTCTCAATTGTTCTGCGATTTTGTTCAGGTTTTTGCGATATTTTGCGAGATTTTATACTAACTTCAACTTATCAAAACTGATCAATGCTTAAGAAGGAACGCCAGGCATATATTTTACATAAAGTAAATCTTCACAACAAGGTCTTATCATCTACACTCAGTGATGAAATGAAAGTATCGGAAGATACTATTCGTCGTGATTTGCATGAGCTTGCGGATGCGGGGAAAATAATCAAAGTCCATGGTGGCGCACTATCTCAATCTTTTAATGAAGTTCACTTTCCTTCCAACGGTGTTTACTCTCAGAATAAAAAAAGTGTAATTGCTCAAAAAGCAGTCAGCCTGATCAAAAACGGGATGTTTGTATTGACAAGCGGAGGAACTACAATCCTTGAAATGGCCAGGTCTCTTCCACCCCAATTAAAAGCAACTTTTATCTCAGGCAGCATTCCCGCAATCCTTGAATATATGCATCACCCTAATATTGAGGTGATCCTGGTCGGAGACAAGATCTCAAAAAATTCAAAGATCACAGTGGGTATTGAAGCTATAGCAAAGATCAGGCAGATGCAGGCAGATCTGTGCTTTTTGGGAACCTATGCTATCAATTTAAAGCATGGCATCACAGAAAATGATTGGGATATCGTGCAGCTAAAAAGGGCTATGATAGAGTCTTCTAAGAAAGTTGTGTGCCTGACGATATCTGAAAAACTGGATACAGTGCAACCTATACAGATCTGTGAGTTGAAAAAGATACACACCCTGATCACTGAACTGGAACCTACCGACCCTAAGCTAAAACCTTATGTAGATGCGGGCATCGAGGTATTGTAATTAAGTAAATTACTTATTAACTATAAAAACAGCTATTATGAGAAAGATCCCACAACTCGCTTTTGCTCTCTTATTGATGCTGCTTTGTATTTTGCCTTCGTTGCATGCACAGCAACGGACGATCAGCGGCACCGTAACAGCAGAAGAAAGTAATGCTCCCCTTCAGGGAGTAACCGTAAAGGTAAAAGGCACCAACCGAGCTACTCAGACTGATGCAAACGGAAATTACAGTATAAGCGCCACCAGCCCCGAGATACTGGAATTCTCTTATGTTGGTTATGAATCAACTGAAGTTAGAGTAGGCACCGGTAATAATGTTTCAGTAAGCCTGAAACTTTCAGGCACAACAATAGGAGAAGTTGTTGTAACCGCAATGGGCATTAAAAAAGAACGGAAAGCTCTTGGCTATTCAGTTACGGAACTAAAGACTTCGGAACTGATGAAAAATAAAAACACCAACGTGATCAATTCGCTGGCCGCAAAAGTTCCCGGCGTAAACATTACTCAGTTCAGCGGATCTGCCGGAGCCGGAGCCTCCATAACTATTCGTGGAGGAAACTCCACTTCTGAGAGCCGGCAAAACCAGCCTTTATTTGTCATTGACGGAATCATTTATGATAACTCAACAACTGTAACCGGGAACACCGGAACAGATGGCATGTCACGCAGCAATACAAGTTTTTCAAACCGTATCATGGATATCAATCCCGAAGACATTGAAAGCTTATCAGTGCTGAAAGGCGCTGCTGCCGCAGCTTTGTACGGATCAAGAGCAGCTGACGGTGTTGTGGTCATCACAACAAAGAAAGGAACAGAAGGAAGAGTAATTGTCAATGTCAACAGCAAAATAAGTTCTTCCTGGGCTAACAAATTGCCGGAAGTACAAACACAATTTGGGATTGGTTCTTATGCTGCCAATGGAGTATTCAGTGATCAAAATTCATATGTTTCGTGGGGGAAAGAGCTTACTTCTGCAGATAAGGTTTATAATAATATCGGCGGATTCTTTCAAAACGGAGTTATATATGATAATAACATAAATGTTTCAGGTGGTTCAAAGAATGGTTCATTTTATCTATCAGGATCCAACTTTGATCAATCAGGTATAGTGCCCGGAACAAGCTATGATAAAACAACTTTCCGTTTCAATGGCGAACAGAAATACGGCCGTCTGACCTTGAATGCTAATGTTGCTTATTCCGTGGCCAAGACGAACAGGACGTTGACTACAGCAGGACTATGGTCGGGTGGCGGATACAATGGATTCGGCAGTATGCAGTCGTTATACAGTTGGCCCCAGACTTTTGATATAAAGAAGTATGTCAATGAAGACGGAACACAATTCCGGCCTTATGCTGGGACTCTGGCTTTGGAAGGAGACAGAGACAATCCTTACTGGATCATCAACAAGGATAAACTTACATCACAAACCAACCGTTTTACCGGAGGTGTAAATGCTAATTTTAAAATAACTAACTGGTGGGATGTCATTACTCGCTTGGGTTATGACCAGTACTCAACCAACGATTACACTTATATCGCCCCGGGGTCTGCAGTAAGTCCATTGTATCAAAACGGACGACTGAGTAAAGACATTTATAATTATACATATATCACTACAACAGTGATGAGCAACATGCATAAAACCTTCGGTGATTTTGAGACTCATCTAATGCTGGGAACTACATCTGAAAATACCAAAATAACAAGTCAAAACCACTGGGGTTATAATTTTATTACTGCCGGAACAATAAGCTTTAATAATATTGCATTAACAAATAAATTCTTCACTGACGGTACAACACAAAGACGTCTGGTAGGCGCCTATGGAGAAGCAGGAGTATCTTATAAAAACATTGCTTACCTGACCGTAACCGGGCGTAATGACTGGTCTTCCACATTGCCTTTGGAGAACAGATCATATTTCTATCCTTCAGTGAGTGGTTCTCTGGTATTCACGGAATTGCTACCGAAAAGTAATATTCTTTCATTCGGAAAGATCAGGGGAAGCTGGGCACAGGTTGGTAAAGATGCCAATGCTTACGCAACGAACACTTATGTAAATCCTCCTTATAATATCGGATCATATGTGCTGGTGGGTAATCAGTGGGCAGCAGGCAACCCGATTATAAAGCCTGAAATTCAGGATTCATGGGAAATTGGAGGAGAGTTCAGATTTTACAACGGGCGTATCGGTCTGGACTATACATACTATCATAGTCAAACCAAAAATCAGATTGCCCAGCCGCGTTTAGCACAGTCCGGCGGATTTATTTTCAGTTCTCTCAACACCGGCTCGGTAATTAACAAGGGTATGGAAATAGCCGTTACCGGTAAGCCGATAGTCCGTAAAGATTTCTCCTGGGATATCGTGTTGAACTATTCTTATAACAAAGGCAGGTTAGGTAGTTTCCTTCCAGGTGTAGCTTATTTTTATCCGACGGATGCACAATTCGGAACAGTAAAAGCAGCATCTATCCCTAATGGCGGCTACTTCCTTGGAATGACAGGCCAGCCCTATTTACGTGAAGTTGATGTAAATGGAAAGCCTATTGCCAACGGACGCTATCAGGTAGATCCCACAACCGGACTTTATAAACTAAATACGACCAACCCTGTAGTGGGCAACCGTGAACCGGACTTCCTTGGTGGTATCAATAATACATTACGCTATAAAAAGTTAACATTATCATTCCTTCTTGACATTCGTAAAGGTGGGGATGTGTTTAATGGTACAGAGTATTATCTTGTTGTATATGGTTTAAGTAAAAGGACATTGCTGAATAACCGCCAATCGGTAACTGTATCGGGAGTCAACAGTATAACGGGTGCTGATTTTAATCAAACTTATGATGCAGGTCAGACTTACACTATCGGCAGCACTACAGTAGCGGGTACAGATATGATTCAACGATACTGGTCTAACTATGCAGCCAATTCCATGAACTTTATTACTTCGGTAAACTGGCTGAAACTTAGGTCCCTGTCATTAACCTATGATTTCACAAGTATGTTGAAGAGCCAAAAAGTTATCAAAGGAATTTCAGCAACAGCAGTAGGTACTAATATATTTACCTGGACCAACTACAAAGGGATGGACCCTGAAGTAAGTGCAGCAGGTGGAACAGGAGGTTCCGGCTCTACAGGAATTGATTATTTAGGAGTGCCGGCTATAGCAAGTTTCACATTTGGCGTAAACATTACTTTTTAATTATTGAAAACTATAAATCATGAAAAATTTAAAATTCATCATACTCGGCAGTGTACTTGTATTAAGTACTGCTTCGTGCAAAAAGTGGCTGGATGTTAATACGGACCCTGATAATCCTAACAATACAAGTGTTTTGATTCAGAACAGGCTGCCCTGGATCGAGCACTTTTACATGTACTCATCAGGAGTCGCCAATTACCGTACTGCATGCCAGGCGGGAGTATATTACTCTGTTTCTGCTACTCAGAATACTTTAAGCACAACATGGCAATGCTCCAGTGGTAATTCAACAACACCTTATCAGACATGGTTTGTGGCAGTGTCTTCCAATGTGACCGACCTGTACAATTCAGCAAAAAAACAGAACGCCTATCATTATATGGCAGCGGCTGATGTATTCCATGCATTGGGTTTTATGCAAATGCTGGATATATATGGTGAAATGCCTTACACAGAGGCTGCAACCGGGAATCCAAGCCCTAAGCCTGATGACGGTAAGACTATCTATAATGGATGTATGGCCAAGTTAAATGAAGCCATCAGCTTGTTCAGCCAAACACAACCAGCCGGAGTTCCTGCACTTTCTGCAGGCGACTATATGAATAACGGTGATGTAAGCAAATGGCTCAAACTGTGCTGGGGATTGAAAGCCCGCTATATGCTGAAGCTGTCAAAAAAGGCAGATTTATATAATGCGGATTCAATTCTTTATTGCTTATCCCAGGGCCCGCAGTCTAATGCAGACAATACGGTAGTACCAGGCTTTAATAACAGCACCACTACTGATTATTTATTGGGCGATCCTGTTGTAACAAACGGTATTTTTAACTATGCAGCTTATGGATCCAATCAACGCATTGCTCAATACTATTATAATTTATTGACAAACTTGCGTGGATCCGGCGTTGTTGATCCCCGTATGAGTAAGATTATGCCTGCTTCCATGACAGATGTTCGTCTTGATGGTAATGGCAGAGTAACCTCTTATAAGTGGCTCCGTTCAGTGGGTGTTGATTCATACGGACCAGCAACCAGGTTATTAAAAGGAGGGCCTAATTCCATAGCATTACAGAGTTACACCCCCACGGATATCACTAAAACATATACTATTAATGATCCGACAGATCTGGCTAATTTTATAGCAGGCCAGATTGCAGATGAGCGGCCTTACACTGTAAACGGGAATAACGTTACTGTTACTTACAGAGCAGGTTCCATTTATATCAACAGCACAAATTATGTACTGGCAGGTGATACAGTGTATGTCAACTTACGCAGTACAGCACAGGCAACTGCAGGCAGCATTCCCCAGCCTGCAACAGATGTGAACTGGTACCAATCAATAGCTGCATATAATGCCGGGGTCGTGGGTTCAACTGGTTCATTCCAATCACGTCCTGTTTCTGATCAGGATATCCTGACGTATCATGAAATGTGCTTTATTAAGGCAGAAGTTTACATGCGTAAAGGAGATGTAGCCAATGCCTATACCGCATACCTGGCCGGTATCCAGGCAAACATGGATAAGATGCAGGCAAAACTTACGGAATGGCAAGCTGAAGGCTATACCGCAACTAATCCTGATATGGCGCCAATGAACCCTGCTGACATCGCTGCATATATGACAAGTGCCGCTGTTTGCCAGAATGCCGGTACATTGACAATGTCTGATATCATGCTCCAAAAATACATTGCCATGGGAGCCAGCATCGAAAACTGGAATGACATGCGCAGATTCAATTTCAGTGCTGGAGATGTAGGTAGTTTTGGCGTAGTTTATCCGGGTTATCAACGCGGGCCTTTGTTTACAGGCACAGCCCAGTTAACAGGTAGCTCGCCAACAGATCCCAGATACTGGATGCGTCGCTGGATGCTTCCTCCGGTGTATGAAATAAATTATAATTCGATAAATACACTTGCCTTAAATCCACATGCTGCTGATCCGAATATCTGGAGTATGCCGGTGTGGTGGGATTGTGCCACTGATGCTGAATACTATGGATATCTGCAATAGTGTAAAAGCAATAAGAGGCTTTAGAAATCAATGATCATTATCAAATGATCCTAAAACGATAAAGAACCAACACTTTCTCAAGAGGCTGTCCTAAAAGTTAAGATAGCCTCTTTTTTTATTCGTCTTCCACTACCAATAGATTATCGTTTATGCAGCCCGGGTCATCTCGGGGAACGAAGCGATCTTCCTTCTTTTATTGCCTCGCAAAGACCCACGCTTTTTTACCGTCGGGATAATCGCTTATTCGATCAGAGAAGTGAATTCTTTACTTCTGATACAGTCCCTTTTTCCCCGACCATCTTTTTCTGAAAACTCTGATGTTAGAATAGCATTCAACATTTTTAAGTTGAAAAATTAAAAATGCGGCCTTTGCAGATAAATTTTTGGACTTCAGCTTCTTTCGAGTTTCATGAATTTTTTCTGCGATTTTTCTCAGGGTTTTGCACTTTTTTGCGAGAATTTATCTTAACTTACCATCTCCAAAACTAATCAATGCTCAAAAAGGAAAGACAGGTATATATTTTACACCAGCTAAATCTTCACAACAAAGTTTTATCTTCTGTTCTCAGTACTGAAATGAATGTATCGGAAGACACTATCCGCCGTGATCTTTATGAATTGGCTGATGAAGGAAAACTGATCAAGGTTCATGGGGGAGCCCTCTCCCGGTCTTTCAATGAAGTTCATTTCCCTTCTAACGGAGTTTATTCTCAAAACAAAAAAAACACCATTGCGCAGAAAGCGGTCAGCCTGATCAAAGACGGAATGTTTGTATTAACCAGTGGAGGTACCACAATCCTGGAAATGGCCAGGACTCTCCCATCCCAATTGAAAGCAACTTTTATTTCAGGAAGTATTCCGGCTGTCCTTGAATACACACATCATCCAAATATCGAAGTGATTCTGATCGGCGATAAAGTCTCAAAAAATTCAAAGATCACCGTCGGACTTGAAGCAATGGCAAAGATCAGGCAGATGCAGGCCGACATCTGTTTCCTGGGCACCAATGCGATTGATCTCAATCATGGTATCACTGAAAACGATTGGGATGTGGCTCAGTTAAAGAAGGCAATGATTGACTCATCCAAAAAAGTAGTGTGCCTGACAATATCTGAAAAGTTAGATACCGTGCAGCCGATCCAGATCTGCGAGTTGAAAAAGATCCACACCCTGATAACAGAACTGGAACCAACCGACCCTAAACTGAGGGCTTATGCTGAGGAAGGTATTGAGGTGTTATAATTATATCCGGAAACTGCTTATTAACAATAAAAACAGCTATTATGAGAAAAATCATCACATGTATTGCTGTCTTTGCTTTATTCCAATTACAGCAACAGGTCTTTGCACAGGAAAGAACAATTACAGGAACTGTTCTTTCTTCTGATAACACGCCGGTAAACGGCGCCTCAGTAGTAGCAAAAGGAACAACGACCGGAACCCAGACTGATGCTTCAGGAAGATTCAGTATCAGGGCAACAAAAGGCCAGGTGCTGGAAATCTCTTACGTCGGCTTTGAGTCAAAACAAGTAACGGTGGGTGATGCCAACAACATCAATATCATACTCTCACCTATTGACAGATCAATGGATGAAATTGTTATCGTTGGCTATGGCACTCAAAAAAGAGGTGATGTAACCGGCGCCGTATCCACATTGGATGTAAAAAAGACGTTGACTGCACGTCCTATTGCAGACGTGGGCCGTGGTCTTCAGGGTACTGTCTCCGGTTTAGATGTTGTTCTTCCTACAGCTGAGGTCGGGTCTGATCCGATCTTAAAAATCCGTGGAGTCATGACTTCATTTCAGGGAAGCAGTACTCCTCTTATTCTTCTGGATAACGTGGAGATCCCAAGCATTCAAATCGTAAATCCGAATGATATTGCTTCCATTACCATTTTAAAAGATGCTGCAGCTGCATCCATTTATGGAGCTAAAGCTTCGAATGGCGTTATCCTGATCACTACTAAAAAGGGATCCGGAACAAGCACACCACAGATTACTTACTCAGGAAATTTTTCATGGCAAAATGTATGGAAAGATCTTAAAATGGCAGGTGTCAATGCATTCAAATATGCTGTTGATGCTGCGGAACGTGTTGGGACTTTCACACCGATAGGTGCATTTTACTATTTAGACAGAAATGCCTACAATAAGGCGGTGCAATGGGAAAAGATGTATGGCGGTAAAATCGGACCCAATGACCCGACAGTATTTGGAAGAGACTGGTATGTGCAGGGAGCGTCCAATGCAAAGATGGGGATCCGTCCTTATAACCCTTATGATTATATGATCAAAGAGTGGGCGCCGACTCAACAGCATGATATTTCTGTAGGCCAAACGCTCGGCAAAACTTCATATAACATAGGATTAGGGTATCTTGATCAAAGCGGAATGACAAAGCCTGCAAAGAAAGACCAGTTTACAAGATATAATGCTTCTTTAAAAATCTCCAGCGAAATCAATAAATACATAACAGTCAGAGGCGGTGCAATTCTATCAAGAAGAAATAAAGAATATCCCTATTCCACCGGCCTTGGAAATGCAGACCCCTGGCTTTATCTGTACCGCTGGTCTCCCGCTTACCCATTTGGGAATGATGAAAACGGAGATCCGATACGCAGCCCGGTCAGCGAGGTTGCTGCTGCCAACACAGGAAGTATGCTCAACAATTACAACAATATGAGTCTGGGCGCCACTGTGAACTTCACCAAAGACTGGAAACTGGAATTTGATTACACCTTCAGTAACCAGGAATCAATTGACCTGCGTCCGGGTACCCGCTACACAGCAAGAAATTCCTGGGTAGCACCCAAACAAAGATTTGATGAGAACGGGAATCCGGTTTATGTTGACAGTACAGGGGCTGTGGTGTCATCATCGGCTCCCGGCGCCATGAAAGCTTTTGATCTTTCTTATGACACTTATACTGCTCTTGGAGCAAACCCTGATCACATCAGAAGAATTGCCACTAATTTTCACAGCAGTACCATCAATGCATATTCAACTTACAACTGGAATCTGAATACACTGCATAATTTTAAATTTATGCTGGGAATAAACCGGGTAGCTGCAACTACAGAATGGCAGGACCAGCAAAAAAATCAGTTGACCGATATTCATAATCCTGAATTCAACTTTGCAGTGGGGTCTCCTCCGATTATTTATGGCGGTAAAGGATGGGAATCACAACTGGGATATTTCGGCCGTATCAACTATGCATTCAAAAATAAATACCTGCTTGAATTCAACCTCCGCAGGGATGGATCATCCAAATTCCCATCGAACCTCTGGTGGAGATGGTTCCCCTCAGTATCGGCAGGATGGGTGGTCACCAATGAAAAATTCATGGAATCTCAAAATGTTATAGACTTCCTGAAAGTACGCGGATCATGGGGTTCCATCGGAGACCAGACAGTGCCCAACACATTGTATATGCCGTTGATGGCAGGAGGACTCTCCAACTGGATCGCTGCCAACAATTCATTGGCTGTTTATGTTGGAACACCGGCTGCCATCGTTCATGATATCACCTGGCAGGACATTGTCACAAAGAACCTGGGCATAGATATCGGTATTCTTAATAATCAGGTCACCGCCACCTTCGATCTGTTCCAGAGAGACACCAAAAATATGATCGTACCAATGGAAGGAGTTCCTCTGACCTTTGGAGCCGGTGCGCCTCAGGGTAATTTCGGCGCTTTAAGAACAAACGGTTGGGAATTAACGGTTGAAGTGAACCATCGCTTTGACAATGGTCTCGGGCTTAACTTCAGAGGAAACATTTCTGATGCCAAAACAAAGATCCTGGAATACGGAACATCTACCGGTGTAAACAGCAATTATAATGGTAAGAACATTGGGGAAATATGGGGATATCGTACAGACAGGCTGTATCAGTGGGATGACTTTGACCTTGATGCCAACGGAAAGCTTCAAATGATTACACTTACTGCTGCTGAAGTGCCGGCAAAATATGTCGGGAAAAAGGCTTATAAGTTGAAGCCCGGTAAAAACGGAGAGAAACCCGTTTACCAGGTATTCCTGCAAAACTCAGCCAATTTCTTCTTTGGGCCGGGTGATGTAAAATTCAAAGATGTAAACGGTGACGGCGTCATTGATAATGGAAGCGCTTTGCTTTCTGATCATGGTGATCTGGAAGTGATTGGTAATAGCACTCCAAGGTATGATTACGGTTTCCGTGTCAGCGCCGACTATAAAGGTTTTGACTTCAGCATATTCTTCCAGGGTATAGGCAGCCGCCAGATATGGGGCGCAGGATTCCTTGCCATCCCCGGTTTCCAATCATCGAACGGTGCCATGCCTGAAGCAATAGCTTCTAATTATTGGACTCCTGATCATACAGATGCTTTTTATCCGGCAGCTTACGACAACGCCGGAAGCAGCACAGCAAACAACCTTCAGGTTCAGGACAGGTATTTGCTGAATATGGCCTATCTGAGATTAAAGAATCTAACGCTTGGGTACAGTCTTCCTAAATCGCCGATCAAGAAAGTAGGTTTGAATGCAGCAAGGGTTTATGCTGCACTGGAAAACTTCATTACCTGGGATCATTTGAGAGGATTACCTATAGATCCTGAATCCATAAACGGAGTTTCCATGTGGCCCGGTAATTACAATTTAGGACGCACAAGTACTGCTATACCTGCTTTTAAGAGTATTTCAGTTGGAGTTCAATTAACCTTTTAAAATTTACAACAATGAAGACTTTAAAATATATCAGCAGTATTGGAATAGCATTAGTGCTTTTCATATCATGCAAGAAAGATTTCCTGGACAGGCCGCCATTGACGAGCTATGTTGATGCGCAGGGCCAGTTCTGGAGAAACGAAGATGATATCAGGATGTTTGCCAACGGGTTTTATAATAACTATTTCAACGGTTATAATGTAGGCTGGACGGCAGACTATACACCTGTACGTGGATTCACCTTCAATGATGACCTGACAGGAAAAAACGTACAGTCTCAGTTTGAAAGTTCTGTTCCTTCTTCCAGAGGTTCTACTTCGGAATCAGCAGCCTGGTTAGCTCAATACTCCGGCCCGACATGGGATTTTGCCTGGGTCAGAAAAGCCAATATTTTTATTGACCGCATCAGTAATATGGCAAAGCCGAATATTACAGACGAAGCTTTCAGGCATTGGACCGCCGTTGCCCGATTCTTCAGAGGCTACGAATATTCAAGGCTGGTTAGTGTGTTTGGCGATGTACCCTATTTCGGTAGGGTAGTAAATGAGAGCGAGCTGGATACTTTATATAAAGACAGGGATCCCCGTGGATTTGTAATGGACAGAGTGTATGAAGATTTTCAATACGTTCTTGACAACATGCGGCTGGATGACGGGGTACAATATCTGAACAGATATATTGCTGCCGCATTTATTTCCAGGTTTATGCTCTTTGAAGGAACATATGAACACTACCATAATCTGGATGCTGCAAGAGCTCAGAAATATTTAACACAGGCTGTTCAGGCAGCAGACCTGGTAATGCAAAGCAATAAATGGCATTTTACAAGCGACTTCAAAGCTCTGTTTGCCTCCGAAAACCTGGCCGGCAACCCTGAAGTGTTGCTGTACAGGAAATATGATCAGGCATTGGGCATTATGCATTGCATCGGCTCCTATGCAAACGGTACCGAAGTAGTGGGTGTAGATCCCAATCTGGTTTTTGTAAAATCATTCATCATGAATGATGGCGATGTATGGGAGCATTCACTCAACCCGGATGCAGCTAATTTCTCTATCGCAAGCCTGGCAAAAACAAGAGACCCCAGATTTGAAGCTTCCATCATTGACAAAGTGAATCCTTCCTCTGCTACTCTTTTCTATGCTTACAAATTTGCATCAAGGGATGCTATCACTTATATCGGCAAAACTTATCCCACCATCTGGGGCAGTAATACCAATACAAGTGACGCACCGATAATGCGTTTGGCTGAGGTAGTATTAAACTGGATCGAAGCCAAAGCAGTGCTTGCAGAATTTTTTGGAGGAGCAATGATTACACAGAGTGATCTTGATCAATCCATCAATGCGATCAGGGACAGGCCTCTTGATGCAACTGCCATTTCAAAAGGAGTTCAAAAAACGGCTCATTTACAACTTGTTTCTTTGCCGGATGACCCCGAAAGGGATGCTGATGTATCTCCGCTGATCTGGGAAATCAGAAGGGAAAGACGTATGGAGTTTTTACAGGAAGGATTCAGGCTTTTGGATCTAAAGAGATGGAACAAGATCCAGTATATGGATTTCAGTACCAATCCGGATTATTTCCTGGGACCCTGGGTGGATCTTCAGGCTGAACTGCCTACTGCATTATCAACAGGAACTATCGGAAAAGTAAGAGTGAAAAAAACTGATGGGACTATAGTAACCTGGAACGGATCTAACCAGGCAGATATGGTCGGCTACTACATGGTTGAAAATGCTGCCAACAGAAACACATTCACCGATAAAGTATATATGTCCCCTGTAGGCCAGGCACAGATCAACGAATATCTGGATAAAGGTTATACATTAACACAAACTTCGGGTTGGTAAACTATGCTATCTGACTTTATTAAAAGTAAGACCGTCATTAAAAATGGCGGTCTTTTATTTTTAATGAGATCCACAACGGATTATGGAATGGGCATCTCAAATATTTTCATCGCATCCTGATCATCATATTCAATTATCAGGTTTTTCAGTTTATGTTTTAAGCCAGCAATTTTTCGGGAATACTTCTTATTGCCATAAAGATTATTGATCTCCCATTTGTCTTTCTTCAAATCATAGAGTTCCCAGCTGTTTACTTTATCATAAAACCGGATCAGCTTGTATCTTTTTGTACGAATTCCAAAGTGGGGAGATACATTATGTTCCCCTTTCTCATAATAATGGTAAAACACTGCATCCCTCCTGAATTTATTTTTAAATAAAGGCAAAAGAGATCTTCCCTGCATGTCGCCGGGTATCTTCACTCCTGCCGCATCTAAAACAGTGGGACCGATATCCAGATTCATCACAAACGTTTCAGATACGGTTCCCGGTTTGATCACACCCGGGTAGCGCATCAGAAAAGCTGTTTTAAAAGATTCTTCATACATAAATCTTTTATCGAACCATCCGTGCTCACCCATATAAAATCCCTGGTCGCTTATATAGATCACTAAAGTGTTCTCATTCAATTTGTGAATATCCAGGTAATTCAAAGTGCGGCCGATATTCCGGTCCAGGCTTCTTGCAGTGGCCAGGTAATCCTTCATGTATCTCTGAAATTTCCATTCTGCCAATGCTCTTCCCGATAAATTCTTTGAATGAAAATCCCTTTTTATTTTATCATAGTAAGCATCATACTGAGCTCTTTGCTCCGGTGTCATCCTCTTTACACTTCCATCCCTGTCTTCGGCTTCCTTATCATCCCACACTTTAAGATCATAGCCCAGTATCATGTCTTTGTCAATCGACATTTCCTGGATCTTAGCAGCCTCTCTCCCTTTGTAATCATCATAAAAAGTAGGTGGCAACGGAAATTCCCTGTCATCAAATTCACCCATGTCACGAAAGTCAGGTATCCATACACGATGCGTGTTCTTGTGTCCGATTATCAGGCAAAATGGTTTTGTTGTATCTCTTTCATCAAGCCATTTTTCCACTTCTTCTTCCACCACGTTGGTTACATAGCCCATCTTCACATGTTTCCCTTCTTTTTCTGTTATGAAGTCACTGTTGTAATACCAGCCCTGTCCCTGCAGAATGTTGTAATAACTGAATCCCTGAGGAATACTTTCCAGATGCCATTTTCCGATCCATGCCGTATTATATCCGCTCCTGGTAAGTTCTTTTATAAAACTATTCTGGTTCCCGTCAAAAACAGAATTCTCATTATCCTTAAAACCATTTTTGTGGCTGTATTTTCCGGTCAGGATCACTGCACGGCTGGGGCCGCAAATACTATTAGTGACAAAAGCTTTATTGAAAAGCACACCTTCTTTTGCAATGCGGTCAATATTGGGCGTGTTCATCAGTTTGCTACCGTAAGCGCTGATGGTCTGATAGGCATGGTCATCGCTGATGATGATCACAATATTAGGTTTCTTTTGTGCATGAACACAAAAGGTTGCTAAGAGTAACAGAATAATACCGGTTCTTTTCATTTCAATATTTTGAACTTTGATTTATTTCACATCCATAACGCATCTGAAGCCTGTATGGGATAATCCTGTGTCCGGGCTGCTTTTCATCCTTCTGGCCACCCTGTATCCGCTGCAGTATGCTTCATTGCAAAGAAAACTTCCGCCCCTGATACTCTTCTTGGGAGTAAAAGGATCCAGCGGGTCATAACTCTTTGAAGGACCCTGCGGATCAACAGCGGTCTTCTTTCCAAAAGATTGATAATATTCACTGTGATACCAGTCATGACACCATTCCCATACATTTCCTGCCATATCATACAATCCGTATCCATTGGGATCATACTGCTTCACCGGAGCCAGTCCTTCATATCCGTCAAATTGAGTATTGAGATAAGGGAACTTGCCTTCCCATGTATTCGCTTTTGCCTTTCCCGAATTGACGTGTTCATTTCCCCAGGAATAAATATTATCAATCAATCTGCCACGGGCAGCATATTCCCATTCTGCTTCTGTGGGCAGCCGTTTACCTGCCCATTTACAATAGGCAATGGCATCATACCAGCTTACCTGCACGACAGGATAATCATCTTTCCCCTCAATATTACTTTCTGGCCCCTGCGGATGCTTCCAGTCAGCGCCGGGTGTCCACTCCCACCACATTTCATAATGATTCAGATCCACAGGGCCATCTGTTTTTTTGAATACAAGAGATCCCGGAACCAATAGTTCATCGGCAGGCTTCTCCGTACCGGAGGGCAATGTTTTTTTCATTTCCTCCCAATCCGGTTTTCTTTCAGCCGTGGTAATGTATCCGGTGGCATCAACAAATTTTTTAAACTCCGCATTGGTAACCGGAGCAATGTCCATATAAAACGACTTCACCTTCACCTTGTGTTTCGGAAATTCATCTTTATCAGCCTGTTCATTATCACCCCCCATATTAAAAGTTCCTCCTTTTATCAGCACCATTCCATAATGCGAAATTTGTTTATCCTGAGATCTACCATTAACAGCCAAAAACAAAACTGACCCGGATAACAGAAAGAGTTCTTTCAATATAATATACATATTCCTTATCATTAAATCGAAATTTTTATAGCTACTAAATTATCAAATTCATTTTTGAAAACTCTGATAAATGAAATTTCATTTATCACGAATAAAGCTTGAATATTTCCTGCTTATAAAGTCATTAAGTAAAAAGTTTTTTACAAGACTAAGCCTAATGCATTTGCGAAGGATCAGGAGACAATTTTGATCTCAGTATTTCCATTGCATCGTTATCTTCAAAATGGCCGATCAACTCTTGCAGCCTCCTGTACAACCGGGCTGTACGTTTTTTAGTTCCATTCTTTCCGAAAATATTATTCATTTCATAAGGATCCTTTTTCAGGTCATACAATTCCCAGCTCTCCACTCTTTTGTAAAAACGGATCAACTTGTACCGTTTTGTTTTTATTCCAAAATGAGGAGAAACTTTGTGTTCCCCATTTTCATAATAATGATAGAAAATTGCATCTCTCCAAACCATTTTTTTATTCTGCAGCTTTGATAAAAAAGAGCTTCCCTGCATATCAGGCGGAATGGACACACCGGCAGCTTCCAATAATGTCGGGGCAATATCCAGGTTCAGAATAAAATCCCGATTTACTGTACCGGGGGCAATCACTCCCGGATAACGCATCATGATCGGTGTCCTCATGGATTCTTCATAGATCCATCGTTTATCAAACCATCCATGCTCTCCCATGAAAAAGCCCTGGTCTGACATATAGATTACGATTGTGTTTTTAGCAAGATCATGCTGCTCAAGGTAATCGAGGGTTCTTGCCACATTGCGGTCCAGTGAAAGAACGGTGCTCAGGTAATCACGCATGTATCGCTGATATTTCCACTCGGTAAGGGCATTGCCTGACAAATTTTTCGCTTTGAGGTCTTCATATATTGGGTCATAATAAGCATCAAACTTTGCTTTTTGCTCAGGAGTCATCCGTTTGATGTATGCCCATTTTTCCTTGAGCTCTTCGCTTTCAAACATTTTCAGATCGTATCCAGGTAACATAGTCTTGCTTATGGTCATGTCCTGTACCTGTGCAGCTTTCCTCCCTTCATAATCATCATAAAAATTTTGGGGAAGCGGAAATTCGATCTGATCAAACTTGCCGAAGTCCTGAATATCCGGTATCCAGGTCCGGTGAACTCCTTTTTGCCCGATTATAAGACAGAAAGGCTTTGTAGTATCCCTTCTGTTCAGCCAATCTTCGGCCACATCTTCCACTACGGTTGTACCATAGCCTTCCATACGCTCCCTGCTCCCATCCATAAGAATAAAATCCGGATTATAATATTGGCCCATTCCCACCAGTATTTTGAAATAAGAAAAACCCTGGGGCAATGTTTTCAGATGCCATTTTCCGATCATAGCGGTCTGATATCCGCTTTTTGTCAATTCCTTAATAAAAGTATTCTGGCTTCCGTCGAAAGTTGAATTTTCATTGTCTGTAAATCCGTTCTTATGACTGTATTTCCCGGTAATGATCACTGCCCGGCTGGGGCCGCAGATCGAATTGGTGACATAACCCCTGACAAATCGTACTCCTTCCCGTGCAATACGGTCTATCCCCGGTGTCTCTATGAACTTACTTCCATACGAGCTGATGGTCTGGTATGAATGATCATCGGAAATAATCAAAAGAATATTAGGCCTTTCCTGTGCATAAGCGAATACACCGTTACAAAAGAAAAAGAACAGCGGAAGTTTTTTAAAAAACATATTGACTGCGTTTACATATCCGGTGATTGAATGAGCACAGCCTTTCTCTGTTTTCATACAAATGATCTTTTTACACTTTGATATAAATTTTCTTTTTATCCATCCAGTGAACGATCAGCCACATCATAAAGATCCACGCCAGTGCATACAATAAAGAACCCGCTTCGAGATTATCAGGAAAAACAGGTTTGCACACTTTCTGATAAAACCATCTGAGCGGCGTAGTGTATATCCGTGACCCGTCATCCGCAAACCCCATCGGGATTCTGATCAGGTTCGTTGTCCTGGGAATAAATGCCGAAAGCATAAATATGAACAAGGGATTTTTGCCAAATGAATTGAATGCTTTATCGAGCCAGGTCCTTTTATTTTTCAACTCAATCAGGTAGATCATCAATGCAATGATGGTCATTGCCATACCGGTTGTATATACGACATAACTGCTGGTCCAGATCCTTTTATTGATTGGGAAAACCAATCCCCATGCATAGCCGATGAACATCAATACTGCTCCTGCTGCAAACAAGCCATTAATCATCTCATGGTTCTTCCCTTTTTTAATGATATAATGCCCGCATATATATCCAAGAATCACCTGGGCAACGGGCCCCAGCGAACTGGCAATGCCTTCCGGGTCGAAAGCCAGCGGCTTATCTCCTTCTCTTATTGAGCCATGGGATAAATGCTCTGAACCCATAAGATACTTATCCACGTCTGTACCGAACCAACCGTGAATTCCGTAAGGGTCTGAAGGATTGGTGATATAACAAAGAAACCAATAAAAAAGTAAAATAAAACAGGCGATCAGGAATGATCCTTTGACTTTGAAATAATGAATGATGACAGCCGCAAAGAAATAAGCGATAGCAATACGCTGCAGGATGCCCATGATCCGAATGCCGATCAGTTCACCTTTCTGATCCGTATAGCTCCATTCTGTGAACACCAAATGATCACCTTCATACCTCACAAAAGGATACCAGCGTAAAAACAAACCGATAAAAAATATGATGAGAGTCCGGGTGATCACTTTTTTCCAGAAAGCAGAAGGGCCCGCTTCCTGAAGCCGCGGCATCACAAATGCCATAGCATTTCCAACCGCAAACAGGAAAAAAGGAAAGACCAGGTCTGTTGGTGTGACTCCATGCCAGGTTGCATGTTTTAAAGGCGGGTATATATGTGCCCACGTACCCGGGTTATTTACCAATATCATTAGCGCCACAGTAGCTCCTCTGAATACATCAAGAGAATAAAATCTCTCTCTATTTTTTACTTCGTTAAGCATGGTTAAGTTGAGAGAATGGTGACAGAACAAGTGATTGCTTCCGAAGTTAAAATTTCTGGCACAAAGATTCCCTTATACACAGAAGTAATTTTTAAGCAATCGGAAATAAATTTTTGTGATCAGTGAAAAATTGCGGCTTTCTGCTTTTTAAGATCACGATATTATTATGCTTATGCCATCAACACTGATAAATACTCACAACATTCCATCTTTTACTTTATCCATATAAATATCCTGTTAGCAATCCGTGGAGATCCTTTTGAATCCTGTTTTAGAAATATTTACTTATACTAAGAAACGAAGTGCTGATCTTATTTGAGAATTATTCCTAAGCAGCAGACCCGAAAAATAAATAAGCAAGTATGATGGAAGTGATAATGCCTACCAGGTCGGCAAGCAACATAGAACCGATCGAGTAGCGTACATTCTTCACTCCCACTGCGCCGAAGTACACAGCAACCACATAAAAAGTAGTATCAGAAGATCCTTGTAAAATGCAGGACAATGTTCCGGCAAAAGAATCCGGGCCATAAGCATTCATGGCATCTACCATCATGCCTCTTGCAGCGCTGCCGCTGAAAGGTTTTACCAATGCCGTAGGCAAACCGTTGACAAACCGGGTATCCATCCCGGACGCAGCCACCAGGTCTTTGATACCATCAATGATAAAATCAAAAGTACCGCTGGTGCGAAGCATGCTGATGGCAACCAGCATCCCGACAAGATAAGGTATGATACGAACAGCAACATTGAAGCCTTCTTTTGCACCATCAATAAAAGAACTGAAGATGTCTGTCTTTTTATAAACCGCTCCTGCAATAATTGCGAATATGATAAAAAGTAAAAGGCCGTTGCCAAAAGCGCCTGAGAAAAATTCAAGATTGGTTTTACTCAGTGAGGTCAGATACCAGACAAACCCTGCGATCAATGCCGACAAACCGGCTATCCATGCAATGATCACCGGCTGAAGCAGGTTGATCCGCTGCCTTAATGATACAATGAGCATGGCAGCAACAGTGGCGGCAAAAGTGGCGATCATGCATGGAATGAAAATATCGGTAGCACTTTTGGCCCCTGCCCCTGCCCTGAGTGCAATGATGCTCACCGGGATCAAAGTCAGTCCCGATGCATGAAGGCATAAGAACATGATCTGGGCATTCGATGCTCTTTCCTTATCGGGATTTAACTCCTGCAAACTTTCCATTGCTTTAATGCCAAAAGGAGTGGCCGCATTGTCCAGCCCTAAAAGATTTGCAGAAAAATTCATCATCATGTGCCCATGCGCAGGATGATCTTTAGGCACTCCGGGAAATAATTTTGTGAAGAAAGGCCCGATGATCCTCGACAGCATCCGTACACCGCCTGCTTTTTCCGCCACACTCATCAAACCCATGAACAAGGTCATTATACCGATTAACCCGATGCATATATTGACTGCGGTCTTGCAAGTCTCGATGATACCATCTGCCTTTTCCGCCTTCAAGGCAATGATCCTGTCTCCGGCTTTTTTATATGTTAATCCTCCTTTCTGAAAATGACTAACTGAATCAAGTGCCCGGTGAATCTGAATATCGGCATCATTGATGCTCATATCTTTTACCTTGATCGAATCACCGCTCTTCCCAATAACCATAGAAGTGAAAATCTGCCGGTTAGCGTCAGCAAACATAAATTTGATACCTGCTACCGCAATGGCTATGATGATGAATGCCGACCAGATCCTGCTTAATGCCATGAAGTTTGAAATTTATTGTTTGAAGATAATCTTTTCTGGCAACTGCAAAAGTTCAATGAGAAAAATTATCTGTTGGTTTTAATGATGGGATCATGAAAAATATCTTCCGCCTTAACCCGGGTATTCATCAAAACCTCTGACAGCTTATCTTTGCAGCCCAAAACCATAAATTAAAATTTGTAAATCGTAAATCAAAATGGCTTTACAGGCAGGAATTGTAGGGTTACCGAATGTGGGTAAATCAACATTGTTCAATGCTGTCAGCAACAGCGCCAGGGCTCAGGCAAGCAACTATCGTTTTTGCACCATCGAACCGAATGTCGGACTGGTGGATGTGCCGGATGAAAGGCTGAACAAACTGGCTGAACTGGTCAATCCTGCACGCATTGTTCCCACTCAGATCGAGATCGTGGATATTGCCGGGCTGGTGCGTGGCGCCAGCAAAGGGGAAGGCCTGGGAAATAAATTCCTTGCTAACATAAGAGAAGTGGATGCCGTGATCCATGTGATCCGGTGTTTTGAAGACGAGAATATTTTAAGAGAGGAGGGAGCCATTGATCCGGTAAGCGACAAAGAGATCATTGATACCGAATTACAGCTGAAGGACCTGGAAAGCGTTGAGAAAAAAATATCACGAATTGAAAAATTGGCAAAGACCGGAGATGCAAAACTGAAACAGGAATATGAAGTGCTGAGCAGATGCAGAGAGCAATTGGAAAAAGGGAAGAACATCCGCGATCTGCATTTAAGCAAAGAAGAAAAAACCGCTATCGCCGATCTTTTTTTACTCACGGATAAACCGGTATTGTATGTGGCAAATGTGGACGAAGCTTCCATGCATACCGGGAATAAATTTTCCGATGCTTTGCGGGGCTCCATAAAAAATGAAAATATAAAAGCAGGCCAGGTAGGAGATGAGATGATCATCATGAACAATTCTATCGAAGCACAGATCAGCGAGATGGAGGATCCGGCAGACAAAGCAATGTTCATGGAAGAATATAAGATGAAAGAACCGGCGCTGAACCGACTGATCCGTTCTGCTTACAAACTTTTAAATCTGCAGACATTCTTTACGGCAGGCCCGCAGGAAGTAAGGGCATGGACCATCCACGAAGGATGGAAAGCTCCGCAGGCTGCCGGAGTGATCCACACCGATTTTGAAAAAGGTTTTATCAAAGCCGAGGTCATTTCTTATAATGACTTCATTCATTATGGCTCTGAGGCTGCCTGTAAAGAAGCAGGGAAACTAAGAATTGAAGGGAAAGATTATGTGGTAAAGGATGGAGATGTGATGCACTTCCGGTTTAATGTTTAGGCTCATGATATTTTAACTGATAATGATCATGCGCTAACAACTCAAAATGCCAAACATTTTATTCCTTTCACAAACTCATCACTCTTTATTCCCTTGCCATGAAAATATCCATGGAATCATTGTACCAAAATAAAATCATTGAACAGTAAAAGCCTCGTTACAAGACAGGCTTCATTCCGGCTGCTTTAATTTTTTCAATAACCAATTTTCCGATCCCTCTTCCACTTATCTGTCCGTTCACTATGGAATCGTGAAAGTGAATCCCGCCATATTGCCTGGATATGGCTGCTTCTTCCGAGGCCAGCCTGAATGATTTGAAATTCCTCGGCTGCAACCCGAATGCTACTTCAGTGCTGTCTGTAAATGAAAAATTATCTCCAAAGAAATAGGTAAGAACTTCCGAAGCAGCTGCAGAGATAATGCTGTGGCCACTCGTATATTCAGGAAAAGGGGGAGTTTGTAAAATAGGTGTCCAGTTTTTATCAATATAACGGTTGATGTAGGTTTCGGGACGAATACGGTTGCTCCTGTATTTCTCATCCCAGCAACTGATGAATGCATCCATCAACGCTATGGAAGTGACCACCTGCACCTGTATGGATCGGTTGAAATCCAGTTTTACTTTTTCTGAAGCTATGGATGCAATGTTCATCCAGTGTCCTCCCGGTGTTATCTTCTTAAATCCCATCATCAGATGGCCCTGGGTTTCCAGGTTGAATGGATTGCAATCCCAGAAATAAGCGATTTCCGATCTCTCTACACTGTCTTTTGATTTCAGCGCATCATATACCTCTTTTGCCAGTGAATAAAATTCACTGCCGCTGTCTTTGCTGAAAATGACCGGAGGCTCCGGTTTAAATTGCTGTGAAGAATCCATTATCATCGGCCGGATCGTGGTCCAGTGAGGTTGCACCGCTTCAAAATAACCCGGTGGTGTGGGATACCAGTACTGGTCGCCTTTCAGGGGTGTGTAATTGACAAGAGTGCTTAGTTTATTATAGTTGTCAGAGTTTGAATAATCAATGATCTGCCTGCTCACTTCTTTTGCCACTGCAACAGACCGTTCGATCAATGATTTTGAAATCTTCTCTTTCAATAACTTGTTGATATAATCAGTTTGCCGGTCTTCCAGCATATAACCCGAAGGTAACATGTTCTTACCCGTTTCCAGGATGGAATACACTGCGGCCAGTTGATAATTGTAGTTGTTCTTGTCTTCTTTGATGTTGATCGCAGGGAATGATTTGATATAGGAAGAAGGATCAGGCACTGCCGGATCGAACTTCGATACTATGGCATCAGCGCCCAGCACACAATAGGCATAATACCGTGAAGCCAAAGCAGGGTCCACCACATCATGTACCATCACCATGGTAACAGCGAAAACATTGGGCCTTATGTCAGGAGAAAAATCATGCTTTACCGGTTGTGCATTCACGTTCCTGAGTGATAAGATTAACAGGAAAGAAAAAAATATTTTCATATTCTGATCAAAATTTGAATTATTATGATGGTAAACAAAATTTAAATGACAACACTTCTTTGATCATTATTCATTCACTTTATATGCCAGCAATGGTCCATCAGAAATTCCGGCCAATATATATTCTGACCCACCCACTTTGATCTTAAGCGCCGATTTTACATCACCCCTGATACTTAATCCTGATACTGTCTGGGGAACATATTCAAAATTGCCTTTCCCGTTCCCTTTCAAAAAAGTACCATAGCCCGCATCAATACTCCCCAGCTTCAGCCTGTTATCCGAATGATTTCCCAGCAATAAAAGATCTGTATTCCCATCGCCATCAAAATCATCGGCAAATATTTTCGAAATATATGTAAACTGAGACTGCAATGGCAGATCTGCTTTTGCAAATTTCCCACCCTGATTGATAAACAGGCAGGTCCTTAATTCATTCACCAGAAGCGTATTGGCTTTGGCCATTTCTTCAGGGGTTAAAACATCAGTGATCGTTGCTTTGGAATAATTTTCATAAGACGAAAACCGCTTCCGCATTGCGAAGATCTGGTTGTTCAGTTCATCGCGGCTTACATAAGGGTAGCTGACTCCCTGTATATAGAAAGTGAATAAAGGATCAATATTACCATTGTTATCAAAATCAGCATAATACATTTTCCCGGGCTCAGACTCCGAACAACGTATCTGTGAATTGAGCCCCAGGTTTCCTGCAATGATATCGGGTTTGCCATCGTTGTTTACATCTGCAATGGTGATCGTATTCCAGAAACCATTATTGACGGCAGGGAAATAAGAAGCAGTTTCATCCACAAAGCCTGAAGACTTATTGATGAACACGGCCAGTGGCATAAACTCACCGCAGATGATGAGGTCTTTTCTTCCATCTCCATTCAGATCTATCCATGCAGCATCGGTCACCATACCGATATTATCGAAAGGAGTGTTTGTTATGGTGAACCGCCCTGTGCCGTCATTGGTCAGCAGGAAACTTCTGGGTGCAGCCGGATATTGGCCGGGAATGATCCTGCCTCCCACGAAAAGATCAACATCACCGTCTTTGTCATAATCACAGGGGCGGACGCAGCTTTTACTGCTTGCCGTAACTCCCGGCAGTCTGTTCTGTGTCAGAGTGAAATTTCCCTTACCGTCATTCAGATAAAGTTCATCCTGCAATTCAGCTGTTCCGGGCATGATCAGTGAATATCCTCCTCTGGCAAGATAAAGATCAGGGTAACCATCACCATTGGCATCAAAAAATACTGCTGCAGAAACTGGTGATCTGCTTTCATCTCCAATCGCTGATCCGGCAACTGCTTTGAAGCTTCCGTCTTTCTGTTGCAGATAGATTTTACCTCGCTCTTTACCATCGCTGCTGATAAAAACATCCGGCAATCCATCTCCATTGACATCTGCTTCTGCCATCACAGGGCCTGTCTTTGAATACATAAAAAGCATCAACTGCTGGCGTTTAAAATCGTTTTCATCAGATTTTGTTTTTGAATAGCTGATCAGGCCTTTGTTTTTTGTAAATATTGTTTTACCGTTTGCCTGATGGGATAATTCAAAATTGCCTGAGGCATCATTCTGATCAATGATCAAATGCCGGTTAGGCTTCTGATTTCTTAGCAACACTGATTTACAGTCAGGGAAAATAATGCGAATGCTGTCAATGTTTTGATGATCGCCCAAACCGAAATTCAAGACAGTGGACATGCAGGAAAGATATCCGCGGACAGGATTGACCTCCTGGTATTGTATCATCCCATTTGTATAAACATAAACTTTGGATCCGATAGCATAAGTGTTTTGGCCTTTGCCTTTCAGCTGTATGGAAATGAAATTTGAATTTTTATTTTCCCTTGACATGTTCCGGTAAATAAAGGCCGGCTGGTTTATATTATTGATGATTAGATCCAGATCGCCATCATTGTCCAGATCAGCATATACAGCTCCATTGGAAATTGAAGGCGTCTCTAATCCCCAAGCCTTAACTGAATTGGTGAAAGTGAGATCCTTATTATTCCTGTAAATATAATTGGGCAGCTTTGTTGAAGGCATGGCGCTTATCAGGTCCATTAACAATACCGGTTGCTTGTCCATCACCTTCTTGATCTTGTAATCTCCCCAGTATTTCAGAAAATCTTTATTGGTGTAATCCCTCAGGTATCCATTGCTCACAAAAAGATCTTTGTAACCGTCATTGTCGAAGTCAGCAAATAGAGGGCTCCAGCTCCAGTCCGTATTGGAAACTCCGGCAAGCTGGGCAATTTCGCTAAAAGTGCCATCACCGTTATTCAGTTGCAGCATATTGCGCATGTATTGCTTTTTCAATCCCTGATCAATCATCAATTGAAAAGATTCATAATTTTCCTGCAACTGAAGTTTTTTCTGCCTGGCATTGTCTTCGGGCAACATGTCCAGGTTCATCACATCGGGAAGTCCGTCATTATTAAAATCGGCAATGTCCACTCCCATGGAGAATTGAGGAAGGTAACGGAAGTAATCGCCGGTAACGTCTTTAAAAGTGCCATCTCCATTGTTGAGGTAGAGGTAATCCGGCTCATTATAGTCATTGGTCACATAGAGGTCCTGCCATCCGTCTTTATTCACATCCGCAACAACCACACCCAAACCGAAAGTAAGAGGATTCTGATGCAGGCCTGCCTGTTTTGAAACGTCGGTAAAGCGGCCTCCGTCATTTCTGTAAAGTTTATCTCCCGCCAGGCTATCAACTTCATCACGGTATTTAGCTAACTCCAGGTTGCTGATACTTTTCACATTGTGATTCAGTAAGAACATATCAAGATCACCGTCATTGTCGTAATCAAAAAATACCGCCTGAGTGCTGTAGCTTTTATCATCCAATCCATATTTCCGTGCCTCCTCCTTAAATGTGACCATTCCTTTATTCTTACCCGAAGTAGAAATACCCTGATTGATGAAAAGCTGATTCCTTCTTGTATCATCATCCACTTTCCCGGAATAACAAACATAAATATCAAGTAATCCGTCACCATTCACATCGGCCATGGTCACTCCGGTCTTCCATCCTTTTTTCCTTCCCTCCAGTTCGGATCCTGCTTCCATTGTAACATCTCTGAATTTCATGTTACCAAGATTCAGATAAAGTTTGTTGGGCTTCATATTGGCGATAAAAAAAAGATCCGGCAAGCCATCATTATTGATATCCCCTACTGCCACGCCACCGCCATTGTAGAAATATTCATAGGCCAAAACATTGAGGTCTTCAGACTCGTTGATATTATTGGCAAACCTGATTCCGGTTTCTTTCTGATCCAGGAGCTTGAAGAGTTTTTGTTGAGCAGACAAATGCATCAGGCCGGATAAAGCGGCCAGGAATGCAACAGTTAGTTTTATGTGTGACATGGCCCCTCGTTTAGAGATCGTTTAATTTTTATAAGACCGGCTGTGCTGATCATAGAACTGTCTATACAACTATGAGTTTTTCCCCTTACATCCCGATCCGTTCTTCATTTGGTTTCACTGATCCTGCAAGTAGAAATGCTGATCCTAAAATAAAGTAAATATCTTATCTCAAAAATTCTTTTTTATCATACCGTGGCTTTCAGATTAATAAATAAAAAAGAGCAAGAACTGATTTATCCTTTCGTTTTAAAGAAAATGACATTCTGATGATAATGAGAACTAACCTCATTTCTTAAAAGGGGGCAGCAAAAAAGATTATGAAGTTACCGGGTAATTGTTATCTAAAACAATGCAGTGATGGATGCTCTTCCCACATGAACGGCCCTGGAGTTAGCAGATTTGCGGCCGTCATACTGGAAGTTTAATTCAAGATTGTTCAGCAATCTCTTGGTGAAACTGAGAGACCACAAAAAATTACTTCCGGGAAGAAGGCCGTTCAGCATAATATAACTTACCGTAGAGTTGGCCGGGTAATCATAATTGATGTTGCTGAAAGTGAATTTCCCTGTTATGGAACTGTTCTGAAGAATATTGTATTTGGTCTCCAGGTCAAGAGAATTGGATAAAGACTTTTCCCCGCCATACAGAGGAAGATTTTTTTGCCTGTCGAAAGTATAACCGGCTGTAGCACGGAAAGTGGTTCCTTTGATATAACTCAATTGCGGCTGAATATCAAAAACCTTCAATTGATAATTCCGGTTTGCAAATTTCGGAGTGTACAGGGCATTCGATCCTTTTTTGCCATTGATATTAAAAGTGACCGTCCTGCTGATGTTCCACCGCCATTTGATCGTCCAGTCATTCCTTTTACTGCTTTCATATCCGTAGGTCAGCAGTGATTGTGAGTTATTCCTCAGATTGCTGATATCCATCCCCCATTTACTGCTGAAGCGGTTGAACGAAAGAGTATTTGCCAGGATATTTCCTGATGTGATCAGCGCCGTATCATTTACCTTGTATTTAAAAGGATTGAATTCAAAATTATTTTTTGAAATGGATTTTTTGTTGACTTGAAGTGAAGTAAGCAAATTGAATCGTGAAATGAATTTCTCAAATCCGTTCATTTCCGAATTTACAAAAAAAACTTTGGGGTTAAAATTCAAGCTGTAATTGAACGTAATGTAATTGGCCTTTACAAATTCATTGGTGGGAGTGAATATCCGTATGAACTTTGCCTGGTCGGGAAATGCTGCCAGTTCAAATTCATTCAGCTGCTGCACACCGTCATTGTTGTAATCTATCCATGCATACTGCCCGGTGCCCGCCGGCACTTCAAGATAAGCGTAATCCCTTTTTTGTTCCTGCCCCGCACCTACTTCGTATAACACATTTCCCGACAAAGCTCCCTTCCATTCATTCATCACATATTCTGCCCTTCCCAATACCGTCTGATCGTCTTTTTGCCCGGTGACGGTGGAATCGAAAACTTTCAATCTACGATATGTAGCATTTAAAAACAATCTACGGTCAGGGTTGGAAAGCAATTCGGTTTGCAGGTTCAGGTTATAACTTCTGTCGCCACGGATAAAATCTTTATTCACCGGGTATTTATCGGTCCTTGAAGAGAAGGTCACACCGTAATGATTTTTCTTCATCTCATCAGACTTCAGATACAGGGAATATGTATGGAATGAAAAAGCTAAAGGCGTCAATGTATCCGACAGTTTATTCCGAACCGAATTTTGCTGCAATGAATAATTGAATCCTGCACGCCAGTTGTCCAGAGCCTTCATCTGTTTACTGAAGTCAATGGTTGGGCGGAAAAAAGCGCCTTTGTTGTTCAGGTCATTGAAGTTGGTGAGAATAAGCTGATCATTGAATGTCCATCCCTTGTTACTCCAGGTGTGGGCCAGGGAGTTTTGAAAACCGTTGTAATGATCACTGCGATGATAATTCATGAACTGGTAAGAGACCGAATTCCCTTTATTATTGCTCAACCCCGCTGATGCTTTCAAAATATTTTCCGTTGCCGGTGACACCACCAGCGGAAGGCCCCAATCCCTTGTGAATTCAACAGTGCGCAAGCGTTCAATCGGCCTGAACTTATTTTGCACGAACTGATAATCCAGTTCAGTGTTCAGCATCAGTTTATTTACGGCATTCAAAACCTTTTTATTATTCAGCAAGAAACGGGCAGCAAAACCTTTGTTGTTCCCTTTTCCAACCTTTGAAAAAGTGTTGGGATCATAATCACTCATTGCCAGCTCTGTCTTCAGAGAAGTGTTTTTGTCAATGGCATAATCAACGCCAAGATTGATGACCTGTTGTTTTTTCGGCGTAACCAGGATCGTTACCGGTTCAAAATTTCCCTGCATCACTCCGTTTATCGGAGTAACATAGCGATATACTTTTCCGTTGGCGCCGTTCAGGTCGGGAACATAATTTCCTTTCCCCTGCCCCACTTCAGAAAATGAAAGATTGTATTTCGCAAGAGTGGGATCCGTTGAATACTGATAAAAAGAATCAATGACTCCGCCGTTATCCACATATATCTTTTCATATAAGATCTTGCCGGCAGCGAACGTATCCGGTGTGGCTGCAGGATAAAAGGCATTCTGTATGCTGTCGCCGAGGTTTGCCAGGAATTGTTTTTGTTTATTATCCAGCACCTGGTTGATCTGCGAGTTTTTTGCATCGCTGTTGCTGAACAACCCGATATTGAGTTTTACTTTTTTTCCGAAGTCCATTTCCTGAGACAGGTACAGGTTTGCATTCAGATAATTCCGGTCAGCATATTCGAACTCGATCTGAATGCGGCTGTCTTTGGTGATCATGTGTTTGGGAGTGAAAGTGACTTCGGCAGTATTATAATTGATCACATAATCCTGATCTTCTCCGCGCTGCAACAATTCACCGTCCAGAAAAACCCTTTCCGTATTGGCCAGCACAATAAAAAATATTTCATTATTGGCTCCCGTCAGCCGGTAAGGGCCCTGGTTACCTTCCAGCCCCTGAAAAACATTTCTCGTGAATTTTCCTTTGGCAATGGATCCGCTCGCCAGTGTTTTTGAGATCAGGTTTTTTGAGATAGGGTTAGCCGTTTGAAAAGAGATGCCCTGCAGCCTTTTATAAAAGTTCAGAAAAAAACTTTTATCCTGCCTGATGTCAATGTCTCCGAGAGAAAGTTGCCAGCCCGGCCTTCTCCCCATCAGGTCGCCTTTTCTGAACTGAAGAAAGACCCGGTCAAATTCATTCAATTGCTGAGTGGTGCCATCCGGTTGAATGGGGATATTGTTATCAGTGATGGCGGCTTGTATCTCAATGCTGTCGCCCAGCATACCACTTAGCTGAAGATTCAAAGTAGAATTCAGTACGGCATCCTGGCTGTTGCCAAATGATATCTGCCGTCCGAAACTTCCTTCCGCTTTCAACGTACCAAAATCAAAGATGCCTCTTTGTTCTTCTGCCAACCGGTCATTGAACTGATAAGGGATTACATACAGTTGCTTCAAGACGCTGTCAAGAGGTAATCGTTGTGCAACAAAATTCAACTGATAAGGGAACACGCGGTAATGAAGAGTGACACTATCTGTATCCGGTTTTTTGATCCAGAACAGTTTTGATCCTACGTAATCAATTTTATAATCATCCGGCGGAATATTTACAATGCTGAAGGTGTTGGGGATGATGCTGAGCGAATCTATTTTCAAAGTGTCTGCTCCCACTTTGACCGTTCTATGCCGAAGGTTAGAAGCCGTATTGGGAACGGGCAACTGAGCGCCGGCCCATAAAGAGGTCAGTACCACCACTATGATCAGCGATATTCTTGTTAAAACACTCAATAGCAGTGAGTTTAACTCAAAATCGCAAAATCTGCCCTTTTATTGTTTAAAAGTTATCCCATCCTGTTAATTCCACGAAAAAGGATAAAATTGAACGTGGTAAAACCGGATAAACAACCTGCTGCCAGATCTATGAAATGAAACTTTTAATGAAGAGAAATCAGCTACTCATTTTCTTCATGCTGCAGGACTGCGCCTCTGATAAATTCTGAATTCAACTGAGCGATATAAGCAATTGAAATTTCTTTGGGGCATACTGCTTCGCAGGCGCCGGTGTTGGTGCAGGAGCCAAATCCTTCTTTATCCATCTGGGCGATCATATTCAGAGCCCTTGTCTTTCTTTCCGGATCTCCCTGTGGTAATAATGCCAGATGAGAAACTTTAGCCGCAGTAAATAACATCGCTGAAGAATTTTTGCAGGCAGCCACACATGCACCGCAACCGATGCAGGCAGCAGCAGCAAAGGATCTTTCCGCTTGATCTCTTTCCACCGGAATAGTGTTACCATCTACCGCATTCCCTGTATTGACAGAGATATAGCCTCCTGCCTGAATGATGCGGTCGAATGCACTGCGATCCACCATCAGGTCTTTGATCACCGGAAATGCATTGGCACGCCATGGTTCCACAACAATGGTATCGCCATCTTTGAAAGCTCTCATGTGTAGCTGACAGGTTGTTGTGCCATGCCAGGGGCCATGAGGCCGCCCGTTGATATACATAGAGCACATACCACATATTCCCTCCCGGCAATCGTGGTCAAAAGCGATAGGATCTTTTCCTTCATTGATCAGTCTTTCATTCAACACATCGAACATTTCCAGGAATGACATCTCCGAAGAAATATCTTTCACTTCAAATGTTTCAAACCTTCCTTTGGAAGCAGTATTCTTCTGTTTCCATACTTTCAGCGTTAAGTTCATTGTATAGTGTTCCATAATTAAATTCGGTAATTAAACAATGGTTTTATGGTTTCATTGCTTAATGATTATTTTGCCAGTTTTAAATTTGTGTATTTAATCAGTCTATTTATTAATTCCGGCAACTGTTGCAGTTCACTAAAAATATAAGCATACTCAGTTTCTGTCAGTAATTTCCTGGTCTTCGATTTTTCATTCCAATCAAAACATTCTTTTACAGAGCCCGAACTATAAAAATAAAATTTGATCTTATCTCTTTTAAAATACCTTCCGAATTCTTTCGCAATATTCGCTGAAATTGAATCCGATGCCGTGATAAATTGCTCACCGATCGTTCTCTTCGCGAATGAATCCCATTTCAAAACCACATTCCATATATAATTACTGAGGCGAAAAGAAATCTTATAGGCTTCAATATCATTCAGTTTAAGATACTTCTCCGCCATAATCTTCAGTTGTCAATTACAGGATTCATCCAATAACCATTCAACCATCAAACAATCTTTACTTATAACTCCTCTGCGTCGGTTTCACTTCTTCAAAGATCAATTCTTCCTTATGCAACTCCCATTCCTTACCGTCTTTATATTGCCATGCACTTACATTTAAAAATTTCTCATCATTCCTCAGGGCTTCTCCTTCTGAAGTCTGGTATTCTTCACGGAAGTGACCTCCGCAACTTTCTTCACGGTTCAATGCATCAATACAGATCAGTTCTCCCAATTCCATAAAATCCGATACACGCTGCGCTTTATCCAATTCAGGATTCATTTCATCGATCCCACCCGGTATGCGCAGGTCTTTCCAAAACTCTTCTCTAAGAGCCCTTATTTCCTGAATTGCTTCTTTCAATCCGGCAGCATTCCTTGCCATGCCGCACTTATCCCACATAATCTTTCCCAAACGCTTATGAAAGCTCTCTGCCGTCTGAGCGCCTTTAATATTCATCAGGCTATTGATCTTGTTTGTCACTCCTTTTTCTGCTTCTTCAAATGCAGGATGTGAAGTCGGTATTGGCGGAGTCCTGATCTCATCTGCCAGATAATTGCCTATGGTGTATGGGATCACAAAATATCCGTCTGCAAGACCTTGCATCAGGGCCGATGCGCCCAGACGATTGGCTCCATGGTCAGAGAAATTACATTCCCCCAAAGCATACAATCCCGGAACCGTGGTCATCAATTCATAATCTACCCAAAGCCCTCCCATGGTATAATGCACCGCAGGATAAATCCTCATAGGTACCTCGTAAGGATTCTCGCCGGTGATCTTTTCATACATGTCAAAAAGATTTCCGTATTTCTCTTTCACTACTTCCATCCCGTGATGACGAACTTCTTCATCCGTGGGATTGTGATTTCCCAATTTGCTGCATTCGATCTTGCCATAACGTTTGATAGCGTCTGAAAAGTCGAGAAATACCGCTTGCTTCGAAGTACCTACTCCATAACCTGCATCGCATCTCTCTTTTGCAGCACGGGAGGCTACATCCCTCGGCACTAAATTTCCGAATGCAGGATATCTTCTTTCCAGGTAATAATCCCTTTCCTCCTCCGGTATTGCATTTCCTTTACGGTTATCTCCTTTGTTTTTAGGAACCCAGATCCTTCCGTCATTACGCAATGACTCTGACATCAGTGTCAACTTACTCTGATGATCACCGGTGACAGGGATGCAGGTTGGATGGATCTGTGTATAACAGGGATTTCCGAAATAGGCTCCCCTTTTATGCGCTTTCCATGCAGCAGTCACATTACTGCCCATGGCATTCGTGGACAGGTAAAATACGTTTCCATAACCGCCACTGCAAAGTACAACTGCATGCCCGAAATGCCTTTCCAGTTCGCCGGTGATCAGGTTCCTTACTATCACACCTCTTGCCTTTCCGTCAATGACCACAATATCCAGCATCTCATGACGGGAATACATTTCCACTGCTCCCAGAGCAATCTGTCTTTCCAAAGCCTGATAAGCGCCGATCAGAAGTTGCTGGCCTGTTTGTCCCGCAGCATAAAAAGTACGTTGCACCTGCACACCACCAAATGAACGGTTGGATAACAGCCCTCCATATTCTCTTGCAAAAGGCACGCCCTGTGCCACACATTGATCAATGATATTGGCGCTCACTTCTGCCAACCTGTATGTATTTGATTCACGGGAGCGGTAATCTCCACCTTTAATAGTGTCATAAAATAAACGGTAAACACTATCCCCGTCATTCTGATAATTTTTTGCTGCATTGATACCTCCCTGGGCAGCTATACTATGTGCCCGCCTGGGAGAATCCTGAAAACAAAATGATTTCACTTTATAACCCAGCTCAGCCAGAGTAGCAGCAGCAGATGCACCGGCCAGCCCTGTGCCGATGACAATGACTTCCAGCTTGCGTTTATTGGCAGGGTTCACCAACTTGCAATGGTCTTTGTAATTCTTCCATTTTTTTTCTAACGGCCCTGACGGAGTTTTAGAATTCAACATGAGAATCCAATAATTTGAAAATTCATCAATTTGATAATAACATCAGATCACTGTACCTGTCACACATTAAAAATTATTCGCTAATCTTTTTATACCCAGTTCAAATACATCGAAACCGGCATCATGGCAAAAGCCAGGGATACAATCACGGAAAACCATATTCCCGCCTTATTGATCATGATCAGATAACGGTTGTTATAAACGCCGATCGTTCTGAAGGCACTTTGAAATCCGTGTATCAGATGCCAGCAAAGAGAATAACAGGCTACTACATAAACAATCACTACCCATAATTCACTGAAAGTAACTTTCATCAGGCTGAACATATCCTGCATTTCCTTTCCGTCAATTACCACGGGAGCAACTCCGGTGAAACGGGAAGGGATCCACAATTGTTTCCAGTGAATGATCAGGAACATGAAAATAATGGTGCCCAGTAATCCCATAAAGCGGCTGTTCCATTTGCTTCCCCTGTTGCCCAGTTTGATCTGATATCCGATCTTTCTTTTGCTCCGGTTTTGTATTTCTAATACTATTCCCTGAATGATGTGTACAAAGAACCCTGCAAATAATACCACTTCCAATATTCTGACCACCACTGAAGTGTCCATGAAATGTGCTGCCTTATTAAACATCTCCCCTTTATCGTTCGCCCAGATACAGGCATTGAGTCCGACATGTATTACCAGAAAAGAAATAAGGAACAGACCGGATAAAGCCATCACTAACTTCTTTCCGATCGACGAAGTAAAAATTTCAGTCCATTTCATAAAAAGCAGAGTGAGTTAAATAACCGTATAAAGGTACTACCGTAACCGATACATCACAGGAAAAGTTATAAAATTTTTCGCAGACTTATTCTCTGCAAAAAAAAGAAGGATCTTTTGATGATCTGTAACAAAACTAAGATAAAGAGAAAATAAATAAAAAAAGAAAGTTATGATTTCAATCGCAACATGAGTTCGCCATTGATCTTTTTAAATAAATGAAAAGGTTTATAAGTTCTCCAGTTTTCCAGCTCCATCAATTCAATATAATGATTCAGCTTCGCTTTCCGGAAATCATATTGGGTTTGCTCCGGCATATTCAGACAAACCACCCAGCCATTTTCCTCAATCACATTCTCATATAATTCCTCGTAATAATCTTTGGTGTCGCTGTGATAGTTCAATACATTCTCTGCCACCAGCACAAACTTGTGAATGCCTTCATCCATAAATCTTTCCAGCACTTCTCTCTTCAGTTCCATAATATCATTCTCAATGGCATCATTCCACTCTCCGATCATTTCAATAATCGCATATTTTTCATCGTAATCAGCCAGTAAAACTTTCAGATAAAGAGTGCGGCTGCCGAAATCATCCCACTGCGGATGTATATAATAATTATAAACCGTTTGAGAAAATTCAAATTCAGAATAGTTCCTCCCGTAAAAAGGGGAACGCTTATCTTCTTCACTGACATAAATATGCCTCCAGTTGAAAAAAGGTTCAATATCATGCATGTTCCTACCCTCCTTTTCAAAATAATTACATCACAAAATTAATAAAGCAGGTATTCTTTAAAATGATTAAAATCATTCTCCATTAAAACACTTTGCTTATCTTTCTTCATCAGCCCGGCAAGCGAAGAAAGGATCTCAACCGGCCGCCCTGTTGCTTTCTCCACAGCTTCGGGGAATTTTACCGGATGAGCTGTTTCCAGAAATATTCCTTTGCCGGCAGCTTCATTCTTCAAAAACCTATTCAGTGCCTCATAGCCTACTGCGCCATGAGGATCCGTTAAATATTTAAACTCTCTGAATACACTATTTATTGTGGCCAATGTTTCTTCATCGGAGATGCTGCAGGAGGAGAGATGATCTTTCAGATCCGGGAACCGGTGGTGAAAGATCTCCAGGATGCGGACAAAGTTGCTGGGATTGCCCACATCCATGGCATTGCTCCACGTAGATACTGCAGTTTTAGGTTTTAAAACCTCTGTTTTTAAATAACCGCTCACCACATCATTCACATTGCAGGCAGCTATAAAATGCTTTACCGGCAATCCTGACCGTTGCGCCAGTATTCCGGCACATATATTTCCGAAGTTTCCGCTGGGAACTGAAATCACCGGCGGATCTTTTTTATATGGCCATTGCCTGTATGCAAAAAAATAATAGAACTGCTGGGGCAGCCATCTTGCCACGTTTATGGAATTGGCAGAAGTGAGAAAGCGTTTTTTTTGAATCTCTTCATTGGCAAAAGCTTTCTTTACCATCTGCTGGCAGTCATCGAAAGTACCTTTCACTTCCAGTGCATGAATATTGCCTCCCAATGTGGTGAGTTGCTTTTCCTGTACAGGGCTCACTTTTCCCGATGGATATAAGATCACTACGTCCACTCCTTCCGTTAAATAAAATCCGTTTGCCACGGCTCCGCCGGTATCACCCGAAGTGGCTACCAGCACAGTTACCTTTTTTTCATTGTCTTTCAGAAAATATCCGAGGCACCGGCTCATAAACCTGGCGCCTACATCTTTAAAAGCAAGCGTGGGGCCGTGAAATAATTCCAATGACCATATGGAATCATTGACCTGAACAAGAGGCATGGGAAAGTTCACCGTTTCCGAAACGATCCGGAATAATTTTTCTTCGGGAATTTCATTTCCTGTATAAGGCCTGATGACATGAAATGCGATCTCTTCATTGGAGAGGTTCCCGATCCTTTTGATCAGGTCTTCATCCACTGCCGGAATCCGTTCAGGAAAATACAATCCTTTGTCCGGAGCCTGGCCTTTAATGGTCGCTTCTTTAAAATCAACGGCCGGCGATTTCCTGTTTGTACTGTAATACTTCAATTTCTATAATTAAAACTGATCATTCAAATAATATAATCATATTTTCTACTCTCCCGTTATCTCCACACCCGTTTTATTGATCGTTGTGATATAGGTATGATAGCCGATACCGATTCTGTCATATACATCTTTCATTGCTTTTTCTGCTTCACTTGCAGTGTGCCGGTCCCTGCTTAGCATAAAAACAGAAGGCCCTGACCCTGAGATGCCGCCACCCAAAACTCCGGCTTCTTTGCATTTTGCTTTCACTTCATCAAATCCAGGTATTAAAATACTTCTGACAGGTTCTATGAGCACATCTTCCAGTGAACGTCCTATCAGATCCAGGTCATTTTTTAAAAATCCTGTCACCAACCCTGCAATATTTCCCCACTGGCGTATCGCATCTTTTAAAAGGACCTGCTTTTTAAGTATCTGTCTTGCATCCGAGGTTTTCACTTCTATCTGCGGATGTATCACCGTAACAAAAAGGTCAGGAGCAGGAAGGGAAATAATATCCAAAGGAAAAATTGACCTGATCAGGCTGACTCCTCCGTAAATACAGGGAGTGATATTATCTGCATGTTTCACACCTGATGCAAGCTTTTCCCCGTTCATGGCAAAACGCACCAAATCCTCTTTGGGAAAAATATTACCAAGCAAATGATCGGCGGCTGCTGCTGCACCCGCAGCGCTGGCAGCGCTGGAGCCGAGTCCGCTTCCCGGTTTGATCTGCTTATGCATTTCAACTTCAAAGCCGATACCGTTATTCATTTTTCCCATCACCGAAAGAAAAACCACACCTGCAACATTTTTTTCGGGTTCTTCCGGCAATCCGAACCCGTCTTTATTATGAATGATCACTTCCGGTCTTTCCAGTAGTTTCACTTCCATCAGGTCGTAAGGGTCATTCAATGCCATACCCAGAATATCAAAACCGCAAACCAGGTTCGCCACGGTAGCATGACTTTTTACTTTTACTTTTTTCATCTCCGTCAATGTTTAACAGCTCTTAATACATCGGCAAATACTCCGCTTGCAGTCACTTCTGCTCCCGCACCCGCACCTTTGATCACCAGCGGTTGTTCTTTATAGCGGTCTGTATAAAACAGGACAACATTATCTTTTCCATATAAATGATAAAGATCCTGCTGCGGGTTGATATGCTGCAATCCTACTGAAGCTTTTCCTTTCATACCTTCATCAGGAGTGCAACTGTAAGCCGCAACAAATTTTAATTTACTGCCACCGGCCTTTGCCTTTTCATAAATCTTTTTAAAATGATCCTCTTCTTTTTCCATTGCCCGGTAAAAATCTTCTACAGAACCTTTCATGCATGATTCAGGCAGAAAAGAACTATTGGTGATCTCGTTCATTTCTATTTTCTGCCCTGCTTCCCTCGCCAGAATCAATATCTTTCGCATGACATCAGTGCCACTGAGATCCAGCCTCGGATCAGGCTCTGTGTATCCTTCTTCCTGTGCCTGCTTCACCACTTCTGCGAACTTTCTTTTGCCATCATAATTATTGAACACAAAGTTCAGGGTTCCGCTCAGTACGGCTTCAATACGGTGAACACGGTCACCGCTGCTCAACAGGTCGTTCAAGGTGCCGATCACGGGAAGCCCCGCCCCTACGTTGGTCTCAAAAAGAAACTGGCTGTTGAATTCCCTTGCCAGGCTTTTTAATTTTTTATACTTCTCATATTCTGAAGATGCGGCTACTTTATTGCAGGCCACCACTGCAATGCTTTTCTTCAGTATCTTTCCGTAATGCTCAGCTATTTGTTCATTCGCAGTTACATCAATGAATACTGAATTTCTGAGATTGAGCGCAATCATTCTATCCACAAACTCCGCGATATCTGCCTGTTTCCCCTTCTGCAATTCTTCCTTCCACCCGGAAAGATCAATGCCTTCTTCACTGATCAGCATCTTTCTGCTATTGCTCAGTCCCACCAGCCGTATGTGCATCTTCATTTGCTGTTCCAGAAAGCCGGTTTGCTTGTCCAGTTGCTCCAACAGTTTGGAACCTACATTTCCTGTTCCTGCAATGAAAAGGTTCACCTGTTTATAAGTTGTCTCAAAAAATTCCTCGTGCAATACATTGATGGCTTTGCCTACATCTTTGGTGGAGATCACTGCTGAAATATTTTTTTCCGACGAACCTTGTGAAATGGCACGGACATTCACACCATTTTTTCCCAGTGCGCCAAACATTCTGCCGCTGATGCCTGAGTGGCTTTTCATTTGTTCTCCCACCAAAGCGATGATGGAAAGCCCCGATTCCACTTTTAATGGATCCACTTTATGCAAGGCGATTTCATTGACAAAAGCATCATCAACGGCCTGTTTTGCCCTGGCAACAGCAGCTGTTTCAATTCCCACACAGATGGAATGTTCCGAAGAACTTTGAGTGATCAGGATCACATTGATTTTTTCATTGCTTAATGCTTCAAATAACCTTTTGGAAAACCCGGGAATACCAATCATGCCGCTTCCTTCCAGGCTGATAAGGGAAATATTGTTGATACTTGAAATACCCCTGACGATATTATCATCACCATTCCCTGATATGCTTTCCTGAGAAACTCCATTATGGATTGTGGTGCCTGCATCGGCAGGCGAAAAAGTGTTTTTGATGACCACGGGAATATTCATGCTCATCACCGGTTGTATGGTGGGGGGATAAATGACTTTTGCCCCGAAATGAGAAAGCTCCATCGCTTCCTGGTAAGAGATCTTCGGGATCACATGAGTCCTGGATGCCAGCCGCGGATCTGCTGTCATCATTCCGCTGACGTCCGTCCATACCTGCAATATATCTGCATTGAGGGCAGCAGCAATGAGGGCTGCCGTGTAATCCGATCCTCCTCTTCCCAAAGTAGTAGAAACACCTTTACTGTCTGCAGCAATAAAGCCCGGGATGATGAACAGGCGTGTATCAGGCTTTGAAATGAATTCCCTGATCTTTTCATTTGTAATTTCCCGTTGCACTTCTGCCGCAGTGTGGTTGGAGTTGGTGACGATCAGTTCCCTGGCATCTTTCCATTCATTTTCTATTCCTTCCGATCTCAGTTTTGCAGAAAGTATCTGTGAAGAAAGCCATTCACCATAGACAGAAATCCTGTCTTTGGTACGGGATGTAAGTTCGCCCAGCATGAAAATACCATTGCAAATGTCTTCTATCTCATTGCATGATCTTTTTATCAGGCTCAGTAAAGAGCTTTGATATGCGGCAGGTATCAATTTCTTGGCCGAATCCAGGTGGCGATGCTCTATCAGTGACAGTTTTTCTTTGTATTGTTCATCGCCCAGCGAAGCCATGGTGGCCGATGAAAGCAACAGATCAGTGACACCTCCCAAAGCAGATACCACGACAACCGTTCTGTCTTTCTGAATTTCATTCCGTATTATGGAAACTACCCTGTTTATATTTTCAGCGGTGGCAACCGATGTGCCTCCGAATTTTAAAACTTGCATGAATTATGTTGATTTGATTATATTTTTAAAATTAATAACGCAAAAAGACCTTGATTTGTCTTTCAGCATAAAGCCCGGCAGATAATATGAAATTGTTTAATCCCGTTTTACGGGATTGTTGTTGTAATTGTGGTAGTAATAATAGAAGAAGCCTTCCGGGTTAAAAAAGTTGATCCGGCAAGAACAATATCCATATGGTCATAAAATATCACCACAAAATGAAATGAGATGCACAAAGTAATAAATGAAACTGAAAAATAAAAGTTTTTACAAAACAGAAAGTTCAGAAGCTTTTTTCACGCTGCCATATTGAAGCAGCAAATTTTTGGCCTTATCATAGTCATCCAGTTTCAGCCGCTCCATCAGCATTTTCACTCCCCGGTCCACCAGCTTTTCGTTGGTTAGCTGCATATTCACCATCTTATTGTCTTCCACCCTGCCCAACTGGATCATTATGGATGTAGAGATCATATTAAGCACCAGCTTCTGAGCCGTACCACCTTTCATGCGGGTGCTGCCGGTAACAAATTCCGGCCCGACCACAACCTCAATAGGATATTCGGCTGCAGCACTGATGGGCGAATCAGGATTACAGGAAATGCTGCCAGTGACTATGCCTCTTTTCCTGCATTCTTCCAGCGCTCCTATCACATAAGGAGTGGTGCCGCTTGCGGCTATGCCAATCACGGCATCTTTATCAGATACATTATAAGCCTGAAGGTCTTTCCATCCCTGCTCTTTATCATCTTCGGCAAATTCCACTGCAGTAGTAATGGCTTTTTCCCCTCCGGCAATAATACCGATTACCAGTCCGTAAGGTACTCCATAAGTAGGCGGACATTCGCTGGCATCCACTATGGCCAGCCTGCCGCTGGTGCCGGCTCCAATGTAAAACAACCTTCCTCCCATCAGCATCTTGTCACTGACCGCTTCCACCAATTTCTCTACCTGCGGAATAGCTTTCTCCACTGCTGAAGGAACTGTCTGATCTTCCTTATTGATAAATGTAAGCAGTTCATTCACCGACATCTTTTCCAGATGGCGGTATTTGCTGGGCAACTCCGTAATTTTTTCAAAAGACATATATAGGTTCTGATCTTTAACTATGATACTCAACCAAACCCGGCATGGGGTTTTTTAAAATTTTGCCCGGCCTCATTTGATAAGTTGCGCAAAGGTCTAATAATACATCCTGAAATCCAAAAGCAACTCCACCCACAAAATGAACCGGATAAATAAATGATTCTTTATATCTGCGTAAATGATTAAAGAAAAAATCATTTAACCCATCTTCTACAATATTCTCAACCATATAATGTCCCCGGTTTTCAGCAAGAAACAAAGCAAAGCTCGCAAGATAACGGTTAGGCATCGGTTTTTTATAAACATTTTCAAGAATTTCAGCCCTGCCGGTCACATACTTTGCATGAAACCGCGACCTGAGGTCTTCATCAAAAATGTCATACAGATAATATTGGATCAGTTTTTTTCCCAGATAAGCCCCGCTTCCTTCATCGCCCAGTGCATATCCTATACCCGGGGTCTCTTTTGAAATTTTCTTTCCGTCATAAAAGCAGCAAAAAGAACCGGTTCCTAAATTTCCTACCATTCCTTTTTCCCTGCCACAAACTGACTTGGCGGCAGCAGCAAGGTCATTGTCCACATGCACTTTTGCTTCCGGAAATACTTTTCGCAATGCTTTTTTTATTATTTCCTTATTCGTTGAACTTGCGCAGCCGGTACCATAATAAAATATCTCATCAATAGTACCGGTTTTCAGTTTCGGTTTCAGTGTAGTTGCTATCAATTCCCGGATCTGTTCCGGATTCAGAAAGTATGGGCTGATGCCCGGAGTAAAAACGATTTTCTTTTTTGTTCCCGTCATTAAGCACCACTCTGCTTTTGTTGCTCCGCTATCCGCAATAAGTTTGCTCACCGGTATTAAAAATTTGTTGATTTACAGAAACGATATAAGCTTTATCATCAAATACCTTACTTTGCGTTCTTTAAAAAATAAAGGTAAGTGATGCGGAACAAAAAATTGCAGGTTTGGTTGCCTCTTCTTTTCGCTATTGTCATGATTATCGGTATGTTCTTCGGGAGCAAGCTGAATGACCAGATAAACGGCCAAAGCAGTTTGTTCAAAACCGCAAGACGCAGTTCCCTGCAAGAAGCACTTGATCTTATCCGCCTTAAATATGTAGATTCAGTCAGACTGGATACTCTTCAGGCCAATGCCATACAGGATATGATGAATGAACTGGACCCGCATTCCATTTATATTCCGGCAACCAAACTGGAAGAAGTGAATGAAGACCTGGGCGGAAGGTTCGAAGGAATTGGAGTTGAATTCAATATTTTCAGTGATACCGTTAATATTCTTTATGTAATACCCAATGGACCGGGTGATAAAGCAGGGCTTCAAATCGGCGACAAGATCCTGAAAGCGGATAGTTCTTCTCTTACCGGGAAAAAAATTACGACCGATGAAGTGAAAAAGATCATCAGGGGTGAGCAGGGATCGAAAACCATACTGCACATCATGCGGGATCAGAAGATATCTGATGTCCCCGTTATCAGAAGTATGATACCCGTTTCATCGGTTGACGCCTCTTATTTAATAGACAAAAAAACCGGGTATATCAAACTGAACAAATTCTCCGAACATACTTATGTAGATTTCATGCAATCGCTGGAAGCATTGCAAAAACAAGGAATGCAGGAACTGATCCTTGACCTGAGAGGCAATGGCGGGGGGTTCATGAATGAAGCTGTTGATATAGCTGATGAATTCCTGGATGATAATAAACTGATCGTTTACACTCAGGGCATCAATTCCAGAAAGCAGGAATATAAGGCAAAACGGCCCGGTCTTTTTGAAACCGGTAAACTGACAGTATTGGTAGACGAGCTGACGGCAAGCGCCAGTGAAGTGTTGGCCGGAGCCTTGCAGGACTGGGACCGGGCCACCATCATCGGCCGCCGCACTTTCGGAAAAGGTTTGGTGCAGCAGCAATATCCTCTCAGTGACGGCTCAGCCATTCGCCTGACCATTGCACGATACTACACCCCTCTTGGAAGAAGCATTCAAAGGCCATACGACAAGGGGAAAAAAGTGTATATGGATGAAATATGGCAACGCTATTCCGATGGAGAAGCATTGTATGCCGACTCCAATAAGATTAATAACGGCAAAGAGTACAAGACACCGAAAGGGAGAATTGTTTATGGCGGTGGAGGCATCATGCCGGATATCTTCGTTCCGATAGACACCAGCACTTTCCAGCGTAGCTCCGCTAAAGTATTGCTGGACGGGACCCTCAATAAATTTGTTTACCTGTATTATCTGCAAAACAAATCACAGATACAGAAATACTCTTCACCGGAAGAATTCATCAGGAATTTTAAAGATGACAATGAAATGTGGCGTCAACTGGTGGAGTATTCTTTAAAAGACACAGTAAACCTTAATACTGTTCCCGAATCGGATAGAATTTCATTGGAAAAAAGACTGAAAGCAAACCTGGCACGTTTCAGGTGGAGAAGCGAAGGATACTATGAAGTACTGAACACGGAAGATCCTGTCATTAAAAAGGCCATTGAAGTGATGGAAAAATAAAAGCAACCCCTTCCGGAATTGCTTTGGTCGAATTACGATTTTATCTCAATCAATTTTCTTTTCTTCCTGTTTTTCCCACCATTTTCTTTCTATACGGTAGGATCCGAACAATCCCAAACCACCACCGATAGCAATTAATGAAAAATAAATGGCGGGATTATCATCAATGCGGTCTTTGTACACATTACCTCCTGAAGTGTACTGGCTGTATGTATGTTGCAAAACATACTCATCCAGAAGATAGGCCAGCAGCAACCCGGCGCCTGCGCCGATCAGCAACAATGCCCATTTAAGATTCTTATATGGAGCCGGCCTGTTGGCAAACTCTTTAGGGTTCATCCCTTTTTCAATCATGGCAAGGTTTTGACGGGTTTTCAGATAAACTATCCCGAATATCATGGCAAACCCACCTGCAAACATTACGATTGGTATTAAAAATTCGCCTCTCATAGTTATACTTTTTAAAGTTTAAGTTTTATTGCTCTTTTTCTGTGACTACTGTTCAGTGGGCAGGGTTACAGCTTTAAAGAACTTTTTTAAAATCGTTTTACAAACACTATGACTACACCCGGTAAAATTTGGTTACAGTTCATTAAAATTCGTAATTTGAATTGTAACCGGTATTAAAATCTGGTAGTCTAATTATTCAGAATGTCAACCGGGCTTAGCGATAATGAAATCATCAGCAGGGTATTGAGCGGCGATCATCAGGCATATTCAGGGCTTGTGGAGCGTTATCAGAATTATGTTTTCACGCTGACTATGCGCTTTATCAAAAACAGGGAAGATGCCGAAGAAGTATCACAGGATATTTTCGTAAAAGCCTTCCGATCTCTGGCAGATTTCAGAGGAGCGTCCAAATTCAGCACCTGGTTATATACCATTGTCAATACCACCTGTATCACTTTTTTGAGAAAGAAAAAGCTGGAAACCTATTCTCTGGATCATGAAAAAGTGTTTGAAGTGGCGGACAGTAAAGACTCGGGATTCCGGGCAAATCTGATAGAACAGAAATCAAAGGTCAACATGGTGAATCAGGCGATCGCACTGCTTGATCATGATGATGCCGAGATCATAACTTTGTTTTACAGATCGGAACAAAGCCTTGAAGAGATCGGGCAGATCATTGGAGTGGATCCCGGTACCGCAAAAGTAAGATTGCACCGGGCCCGCAAACGCCTGAAAGAAAAAATGGAAACTTATTTTACCGAAGAGGTAAAAGATCTAAACTAAAAAACAGATCATGGAAACAAAAAGAAGTATAGAAGAACGGCTCTGGGACTATATTGACGGACTGTCTTCTGCAGAAGAGAGGTCGGTGATCGACAAACTGGTGCAGAGCGATGCGGAATGGAAAGCAAAATACCATGAATTGATGGAAACCCATCAACTATTGCAGTCATCTGAACTGGAAGTTCCTTCACTCCGTTTCACAAAAAACGTAATGGAAGAGATCTCCAGATATCATATTGCACCGGCTACAAAAACCTATATCAATAAAAGGATCATCTGGGGAATCGCCATATTTTTCATTGCACTCATCGTGGGATTTCTCATCTATGGCTTTGGCCAGACAGACTGGAATACGACAGGGAACAGTGGCCTGCCTTTCGACCTCACCAAAGTGAACTTCAATAAATTTTTCAGTAATACTTATGTGAACATTTTTATGATGATCAACATAGTTCTGGGGCTTTTCCTTCTTGATAATTATTTAAGCAGCAAAAGAAAATCTTTTAATAAAAAAGCCTGAATATTATTTCGTTAAGCAAGCCCGCTTTCTGCGTGGCCGGTAAACCCTTCTGCTCACAGGAGGGTTTTTTATTTCCATTTAACGAAATCCGCTCAGGTTAATAAATCGTAACTTCGGGGTGCAAAAAACAGCTATGGATATTAAAAACAACATCCTTGAGACCATCGGCAATACTCCGCTGATCCGTTTGAACAAAATAACCAGGGATCTCCCCTGCACTGTTGCTGCCAAAGTGGATTATTTCAATCCGGGGAATTCGATCAAAGACCGCATGGCTGTGAAAATGATAGAAGTGGCGGAAAAAGAAGGCAAACTGAAACCCGGAGGCACTATTATCGAATGCACTTCCGGCAATACCGGAATGGGACTGGCGCTTGCTGCCGTAGTGAAAGGATATAAATGCATTTTCACCACCACCGACAAACAATCCAAGGAGAAAATGGATATCCTGAAAGCCGTCGGCGCCGAAGTGATCGTTTGCCCTACCAATGTGGAACCCGAAGACCCTAGAAGTTATTATTCCGTAGCACGCAGGCTTGCAAAAGAAATCCCCAATTCATTTCACAGCAATCAATATGACAACCTTGCCAACCGGCTGGCACACTATGAATCCACAGGGCCGGAAATATGGAAACAAACCGACGGAAAAATAACGCACCTGGTCTGCACGGCAGGTACAGGAGGTACGGTTACGGGTACAGCAATGTTTCTGAAAGAAAAAAATCCGAATATCCAGGTATGGGCCATTGATGTTTATGGTTCGCTGCTTACAAAATATTTCCGTACCGGTGAAGTGGACATGCATGAAGTGCACCCTTATGTGAGTGAAGGCTTCGGAGAAGATTTTGTTCCTGAAAATTATGACATGAGCGTGATTGATTACTTTGAGCAGGTGACCGACAAGGACGGCGCCGTGATGGCAAGAAGGCTCGCTAAAGAAGAAGGCATCTTTTGCGGATACAGTGCAGGAAGTTGTTTGCAGGGATTGATGCAATTGAAAGGAAGATTGAAAAAAGATGATCTTGTCGTTTGCATTTTTCATGATCATGGCAGCCGCTATGTTGCCAAAATTTATAATGACCAGTGGATGATCGAAAGAGGTTTCCTGGATGTAAAAACATTTAAAGACATCATCAGCGCAAGAGGAGATTCTCAAAAGCTCGTCAGCGTGAATGCTTCACAAACTGTTGCCGATGCAGTGGCATTGATGAAAGAACATGACATTGAACACATACCTGTAATGAACGGGGCAAAAAGCCCGGACAACGGACCTGCAGGCGCCATCAGTGAAAGCGGTTTGTTTCAAAAGATCTTCGATAATCCTGAAATAAAAAATGCCCGGATATCCGAAGTGATAGAACCTTCTTTCCCCATTGTAGAATTTGATACTCCTGTAGAAAGATTAAGCCACCTTATCAATAAGGAGAACGGTGCGGTGCTGGCCAAAGACGAAGCAGGTAATTATCATATCGTCACCAAATATGACGTGATACAGGCATTAGGGCGATAAAAGAACCATTCCCTTTCAAAATTTATATCAGATCGGCGTTTTAAGTCATTATTGAATATGATATTCGTAAAATTACTGCACTCTTATTGGTAGATTCTTCATTTTTATACACGCCACTTTACGATTAAATCAGTAATAATAACCGTAAAAAAGTTTAGAAGATTTGCTCTATATTATTAATGAACTCACAATTATTTTTGCATCAGAAGTTGGTTGATACAATATCAATCTTATCCAGAATCCGATATCCAAATAAGAAAAACCACCCAAAGACTAAACTGACCAATCCTTAGAAAAACCTGAGCCGGTAATTTGGCAAAAACCAAAAGGCAAAAAAATCCAATATCAATCAACTTCTTTCTTTTTTAGGAGAAAAAACCAGAATATCCAGGTCCGAAAGCCAGTTGAATCCAAGTCCGAAAGCCGAGATCCAGATCCTTAGAAAAATATCCAATACCTGAAAGACCCGTCCAGTTCCTTGAAAACCTGACTGCAATCACCGTAGTGTCCAAATCCAATGAAAAAAAATAATGGTCCGGAACCCTCCTGCAATCCTGAAGCGCAGCGATGGATAGCAGGAGGTGCGGTGATAACACCTCTCCCCTTTTATTAAATCCTCTTTTCTCCGGTTTTTCCGGTTACAAAATTGTTTACTGACTCTTATCTGTTTAGGCAAAAGAACAGCGTTTCTTATCTTTGCATTCTGAAAAATTAAAACAGATGTCAAAAAGAATTAATGAGCTGCTTGGCGGCAAGGCCGAATATCTGCTCAACCATCAATCAAAAACCGTTTCCAAAGATCAATTGAATCTTCCGGGGCCTGATTTTGTAGATCGCATTTGGGCGAACAGCGACCGTAACCCGCAGGTAATGCGTAATCTTCAACTGATGTACAATACCGGAAGACTGGCGGGCACAGGTTATCTGTCCATACTTCCTGTTGACCAGGGAGTGGAGCACAGCGGAGGTGCTTCTTTTGCCAAAAATCCCATTTATTTCGATCCGGAAAATATTATAAAACTTGCCATAGAAGGTGGATGCAATGCAGTGGCCACCACCTATGGCGGACTAGGAATGGTAGCACGGAAATATGCACATAAAATACCATTCATCGTCAAAATCAACCATAATGAATTCCTGACCTATCCTAATAAATTCGATCAGATCATGTTTGCTTCCATCAAGGCAAGCTGGAATCTCGGCGCTGCGGCTGTCGGCGCTACCATTTATTTCGGAAGCGAAGAATCAACAAGGCAGATCCAGGAAGTAAGCAAAGCCTTTGAAATGGCACATGAGCTGGGAATGGCTACCATACTCTGGTGCTACCTGAGAAACCCTGCCTTTAAAACAAAAGAAAAAGATTACCATGTTTCTGCCGACCTTACCGGACAAGCTAACCATATCGGTGTCACAATTGAAGCGGATATCATTAAGCAGAAACTTCCTGAAAACAACGGAGGATATCTTTATCTTAATTCAAAAGAGAATCCTTACGGCAAAATTGATAAACTGGTTTACGATAAGCTTACCACTGATCACCCGATAGATCTTTGCCGCTACCAGGTGGTCAATTGCTACATGGGCCGTGCAGGATTGATCAATTCCGGGGGGGCCTCTTCAGGCGCCAGCGACCTGGCAGAAGCTGTAACTACTGCAGTGATAAACAAACGTGCCGGTGGCATGGGCCTGATATCAGGACGTAAATCATTTCAGCGTCCCATGAAAGAAGGTGTTGAGATACTGAATACGATACAGGATGTGTACCTGGATAAAGAGATTACAGTGGCTTAGGAAATAAAAAATCAAAACCTGTCTTCCCACAAGCAGGTTTAAAAAGTTAAGGCTGTCTAAAAGTTAAGATAGCCTCTTTTTTATTCGTATTCCTCTACGAATAGGTTATCGTTTATGCGATCGTAGAAGTAATTTTTTTACTTCTGCTACAACCTTCTTCATTTATGCCGCGATGGCCATGACGAGTAGTACAGCGACGAAGCGATCTGCCTTCGAGTGCAGTTTGCTTCGGCAATACTGTCTGACGTCACACAATGCATCTCTCTCTTATTGCCTCGCAAAGTCCTGAAGGCTTTTTTTGCCGCGATGGTCTTCGCGAGGAGCAAAGCGACGAAGCGATCTGCCTTCGAGTGCAGTTTGCTTCGGCAATACTGTCTGACGTCACACAATGCATCTCTCTCTTATTGCCTCGCAAAGTCCTGAAGGCTTTTTTTGCCGCGATGGTCTTCGCGAGGAGCAAAGCGACGAAGCGATCTGCCTTCGAGTGCAGTTTGCTTCGGCAATACTGTCTGACGTCACACAATGCATCTCTCTCTTATTGCCTCGCAAAGTCCTGAAGGCTTTTTTTGCCGCCGGTGTCATCGCTTATGCGATCGTAGAAGTGATTTTTTTACTTCTGATACAGCCCCTTTATTCATACACTCTTTCTCCCGGAGCGGATCAACTCAAATCAATATTTTTTCAGAAAAAATTTCTTAGTTTTAAAATGACCAAAACTGATCTTTATGAAAATGGTCATACGTTTTCTGAGTATCGTTGTCATCATCATTGCCCTTGGATTCTTTCTGAACTATAAACTGGGCTGGCATATCAGGTACCTGGAGATCAAAACCATGAAAATGCTTTATATCTGGATCGGGTTATCTGTTATTGGAATTGTCGGATTGATCCTCTCGAGAGATTGAAATGCTGAATCTTTTTTTCCTACTTATTCAGAAATACCTGTTCCATCATTGCACACAGCTCAGGGTGCGAATGCTTTAAAAGGTCCGGCCTCTTAAAAAAGTATTCTGTCACCACGGCAAAAAACTCAACTTTATTGGTAAGGGCATATAGATCAATATCAGACCTTCCCTGCTGCATCAGCAAGATAGCATCGTTCACCAGCTTATTCCATACTTCCACATTTTGTTTTGCTAAAAATATCTGAGGTACTCCATCCAGTGATCCGTCCATCTTGTCTATCAGGTGGGCAAATTCATGAATGGCGGAATTGCTTTTACTTTCTTCATTGATAAAACCCTCACGCAGCGCCTGCTTCGACAAGATCATCACATTCTGTAAAGGGCCGCTTCCCACCATACCCGTTATGTTGCGATGATAACCGACCTGGTCAAAATCCCTGCTGAATGCCCCGGGATATAACAATACTTCGTGCAGATCAATATATTCCCAGTCTTTGTATGCATAAACCGGTATCACGGCTGCTGCGCCGATCAATGCCTGGTCAATGTCTTCCACATCGGTGCCGATACCCGTGATCCTTACTTCGGTAAAAAAATGTCTCATCTTTTGCTCAAAGAATTTTTTACCAGCATCATCAAGTTCCCTGTAAAAACGTACATGTGACCGGAGCAGGTCAGGAAAATGATCCGGCAAAGGCTCAATGAAGCGGCTTTTGCGGGTGATCTTCAGTACCAGGTTGATCAGAAAGACCAGAAAGATCAGCACCACTAAGATCTGCAAAACGGTGATCAGCATTTGTCGGAAGAATTGAACCTGTAAAATAATGAATACAATCTTATTTTATCCTGCCTGTTGCGGCAATAATGAAGAATGTTCTTTGCATTTCAAAGAATAGTATCTTCAATTCATAAAACTGATTACTATGCTGAAAAAAATCTTCACAGCATTCCTGCTGTTGATAACCCTGTTTGCATTTTCACAACCAAAGATGACACCCGAACTTCTGTGGAAGCTGGGCAGAGTGTCAGGAATGGGAATGAGCAAAGACGGTAAATCAGTGATCTATTCTGTCAGCATTCCCGATTGGCAGGCCAACAAAAGCAACCGGTATTACTACATGATCCCTGCAGAAGGCGGAGCACCTAAGGAAATCAGGAACCCTGATAGCCTGTTGTATGAAAAAAATATTTCTCCTGACGGAAAATATATGATCAGCAGTAAGGAGGTAAAAGTGAAGAAAGTTACCGGATCTGATTTTTACCCTGACCTTCCCAAATCCAATGTTTACATATACGACAACCTGATGTACCGCCATTGGGATACCTGGGAAGACGGGAAATTCAGTCATGTGTTTTTATCAAAAATGGAAAATGGGAACCCTGTTGATGAAAAAGACCTGATGCCCGGCGAGCCTTATGATTGTCCCCAGAAGCCATTCGGCGGTGATGAAGATTATATCTGGAACCCCGATGGCAAACACATTGTTTATTGCACTAAAAAAGAATACGGCACTGCCTATACCATCAGCACCAACACCGACCTCTATGAATACGACATCGAAACAGGAAAAACATTTAATCTGACTGAGAAAAATAAAGGATACGATATCAGCCCGCAATACAACAGGAACGGAGTGCTGGCATGGCTGCAAATGAAGACGCCCGGTTATGAAGCCGATAAACAGGATCTCGTTGCTCTTACTCCGGCAGGTGTTGTAAACCTGACGGGGCACAGGGATGATATCCATGTGGAAGGATTTCGCTGGGCCGATGATGATAAACATCTTTTCTTCTGGGCGGCCACCAATGGCACGCTTCAGCTATTTGAAGTGGATTATACCGGTGTGACAAAAAAGATCCCAGCCATCCGCCAGGTCACCAAAGGTGATTTTGATGTGAACGGCATCATCGGTCAATACGGAAACTCGCTGATCGTGACAAGATGCGACATGAATCATGCAAACGAGATTTACTCTGTGGACATCAGCAGTGGTGAAATGAAACAACTGACCCATGTGAATGATGGGGTGTACAATACTATAAGCCTCTGTAAAACCGAAAGACGGTTTGTAAAAACGGTGGATAATAAACAAATGCTGGTGTGGGTGATCTATCCTCCCGGCTTCGATCCGTCAAAAAAATATCCCACGCTTCTTTATTGCCAGGGAGGCCCTCAGTCGGCGCTCACCCAGTTCTATTCCTTCCGATGGAATTTTCAGCTGATGGCTTCACAGGGATACATTGTGGTGGCTCCTGACCGCAGAGGCATGCCGGGTTTCGGCACCAAATGGAATGCACAGGTAAGTAAAGACTGGGGCGGGCTGGTGATGCAGGATTACCTGTCTGCTATTGATGCGGTAAGCAAAGAAAAATTCGTTGATAAAAACCGCAGAGGATGCGTGGGCGCCAGCTTCGGAGGCTTCTCCGTTTTTGAACTGGCGGGTATGCACCGGGGAAGATTCCGTTCATTCATTGCACACGATGGTGTCTTTGACTTCCGCAGTATGTATGGCACCACCGATGAAATGTGGTTTGAGAACTGGGAAAAAGGCGGGCCATACTGGGACAAGAAAAATGCTGTGGCACAAAGAAGTTTTTCCCAATCACCCAGCAACTTTGTGGACCAGTGGGACACTCCCATCCTGATCGTACAGGGAGGAAAAGATTATCGTGTTCCCATCGGACAGGGACAACAGGCATTCCAGGCAGCACAACTCAGGGGAATAAAAAGTGAATTCCTGTACCTGCCTGATGAAAACCACTGGGTGCTCAGCCCGCAGAATGCCCTGGTATGGCAGAGAGAATTTTTCAGATGGCTGGAGGAAACGCTGAAATAAGGTTTCAGAGGGGGAAGGGAATTGGGAATTGGGTTTTAGGAATAGGGTAAGGTGTAATTGATTTCGGGTTGTGTTGGATATGCATATTTTTCATGCAACATTTTTTATTACACACAATTCCATAAAATAAAACGTTTCCGGGAACAATGATGCCGCACATAAGTAAGAAGCAATTAAATTAATTTCATTAGTCCTTTAGACGAGCTTTGGAAAAAAGAAGCTATAGATTGGCAGATCGGATTGTACTAATAACAATACAGAATGTATAACATCAACCCATTGGTTTTCAGCCATTGTATTTTTTGAAACAATACGTCTTATATCATAAATTTGAGTGTTGCCGGCAAGTTTAGAAGAACACATTAAAAACAATTGACATGAAGAATATAATTTTACCCACATTGATTACACTTTTACTGTTTTCGTGTAACACATCTAAAAAGCAACATCAAGAAGATGCTAAATCGCCCAATCACGAAGCAAAAATTATGATTCCGCAATCTAATTGCTTCGTATCTATATCCGGGAAAGACAGCATTTGGCTGAAAATTGAGGCATTTCCCAACGTTGCTACGGGAATGTTACATTATCAATTTTATGAGAAAGATAATTCAAAAGGAACATTGGAAGGAAAAATCGTAAACAATATTTTCTATGGAGATTACACCTATCATTCTGAAGGAATGCAATCTGTAAGAGAAGTAGCTTTTTTGCTTTCTGACAGTACAGCCACCGAAGGATTTGGAGAAATGGTTGAACAAAATGGGAAAATGAAATTTAAAGACAGTACAAAAATCGACTTCTCAAAAGGAATAAAATTTCACCGTATTGACTGTGTGCAAAATGAGAAACATTTTCGAGTAAATCCATAATGTAAATCGAAATGGAAATTTCCGTCAAGAAAGGAAGCAAAAAAGCATTAGCCGTGTTAATAATAATATTGACGTGGTTTGCTTTGATGGCTCAATATTGGATTTCCTTTGAAAACAGAACGGCTTCGGTTTGGGATACTACGATAACCTACTTTAGCTATTTTACCATTTTATCCAATACTCTTGTGGCTCTCTATTTTACACTTTTATCTTGGCGAAATATCAACACCAAAAAACAAAGCAAAATTAACCTAAAGGCTCTAACGGCAATAACCGTTTATATAGCCATCGTCGGAATAGTTTATCAAATTGCATTAAGACACATTTGGGACCCGCAAGGTTTGCAAAAAATTGTTGATGAATTATTACATTCCGTAATTCCTTTATTGGTTCTTTTGTATTGGATTCTACAACAAGGTCACAAAGAACTTAAATATAAAGATTCTTTCCTTTGGCTCCTTTTTCCCTTATTATTTCTAATCTACACAGTGATACGGGGACACTATACGAGTTTCTACCCCTACCCGTTTCTTGATGTAAATGTAATTGGGGTCAACAAAGTGATTCTTAATAGTTTGATACTAACCATTGTATTTTTAGTTTTCTCAATAGCCTTGATATGGATAAACAGAATAATGCATAAAAAGAAAACCAGCCGGCAACAAACAAATTGGCAAGAGAGCGGGTGATCGGCTTCGATTGAACGAAAGTGCAAAGTTAAACGGTAGTAATTCTATTGAACTTTAGTGCTAAAATTCCGCTCCCTCGCCAATTTGCCAACCGTTAGCCGTCACTTTAGACAGCATCCGTTTTCAGACAAGTAACATTTGACACAACACTTTTCCACAAACTGTTTATATCTGACTGACTTAATACTAATATTTATAGTATTTTTGTTGCTCATTAATTTAGCTAAATTAAATTTTTAAACAATGGCAAAATCAAAGAATGAGTCCACGTCAAAGTCGGTCGCCTCTAAAGCCTCAAAGTTGTTGAGTAATCCCAACACTTCAAAGACTGTTAAGAGTGTTGCAGCTTCGGCTTTGACACAGGCTCGAAACAAGGGAAAGAAGTAATACGACAAATGCAAGATTTGGGTATTACCATCAGACCGTTCGCCTGTTGTGGCGTATAAGTTGTGGACGTTGCGTAATTCGGAGCAAGTGCCACAACTTTTTTATCCTCATAAACTTTGACACCACTACTGACACAGACTAATTCTTGCGGTTCATAATCTTCAAGGTTGACCCAACCTGACATCGCACCATAACTATCAACCCATTCAACAACTGTTATTTCATATAGACAATTTGACTTTTTCTGTTTCATACTTTTCTACTATTTCAACCCGTTCACTTTTTGTCGGTGGACAAAAAGCGAACGGCTAACATGGGGTTTTGCAATAGGCTGGCTGACGGAATAAACATCAGCTTTTTGTTCGCTATCAGCATTCGCTCCAGCTTGACGTTAATAATTTATCTTTTGTACTTATCTTCATCTTCAGTTTTTCAATTGGGCTTTTGTTCCGGGCTTGACATTATAAATGCCAGCCCATCGCAAAGCCCTGTTCGTTATAGCCAATGGTAGGGCGACCGTGCAAACAACGAACTGGCGACCAAAAAGTAAACTTAAAGTAAACCATTTTGACAGGTGAACATAGACATAAAAACGATATAACAAACGGACAACGAGTAAGCCGACACTCATTGACTACCCTTCTGTGTTTTAATTTTTTTCCCACCGCACAAAATATTTTGAATTGCCACCGCACAAATGGCACATTTGGTTTTGCCCTGCCCACAAGCCGACCCTTCAGCAAAACCAAAAGAGCCATTTTCTGCCAACGCAACAACGAGAATATTAACTTTGAAAACTATAAATTGAGATAATAAGACAACATGTTCGAACAGACTTTTAAAAACATAGACGACATACTTTACAAAGACGCAGGTGCAGACAGCGAACTGGACTACATTGAACAGACTTCTTGGGTTTTGTTCTTGCGTTACCTTGACCAATTAGAAAGTGAAAAAGCGGA
>JAIXKI010000011.1:52172-125145 GCA_026936105.1 Chitinophagales bacterium | reverse complement strand
CACCATTTGGCGGAAAGGAACGAAAAGAAGTGCAACAAAACTTCGACATCAAAACCAGTGAAACAGCTTCTTTATTCTTACAGCATTTTATCAAGAGTTTAAAAGCAGGCGGTCGAGCAGGCATTGTTATAAAACAAACTTTTCTGACAAATAGTGATAATGCGAGTGCTGCGATAAGAAAATACTTATTAGAAAGTTGTAATCTCCATACAATCCTTGACATGCCGAAGAATGCTTTCTTGGGAACAGGTGAAAAAACGGTGGTTTTGTTTTTTACAAAAGGAGTAGAAACTCAAAAGATTTGGGCGTATCAATTAGCAACGCAAAGAACCCTTGGTAAAACAAGTCCTTTGAATGATGATGACATGACAGACTTTTTAGTCAAGCAGAAAAATAAAGAGCTATCTGAAAATAGCTGGACACTTGATATAAAATATTTAGACCCAAAATCATTCATAATTGATTTGAAAAACCCAAGCAAAAAAATTACTAACGAGACACGGTCACTTGAAGTAATATTATCTGAAATAGAAACTTTAGAAGATGAGACTTCTCAATTAATTGATTCAATAAGGGAACTAATATGACTAAAATTTGGAGAAATATTTCACTAGGCGAAATAATATCACTTGAATATGGGAAGCCACTTTCCGATGAATTGAGAGTTGAAGATGGGAAATTTCCAGTTTACGGGGCTAATGGAATTAAGGCAAGAACTAATACATATATGTGCGAAAGCAAAAGCCTTATTATTGGAAGAAAGGGTTCCGCAGGAGAAATTAATTTTACAGAAGAAAAGTATTGGCCATTAGATGTTACATATTTTGTAAAATACAACCCTTCCGAAATTAATCTTTACTACCTCTATCATTTGCTTAAAGGACTTGATTTGCCTCATTTAGCAAAAGGAGTTAAACCTGGTATAAATAGAAATGATGTTTATCGTATTCGGGTGAATCTACCATCTATTGAAGAACAGGAAAAAATTATTCAAAAGATTAATTCACTATTTGATTCAACTAACAAAGCAAAAGAAAAGCTCCAATTGCAGCTTGATAAGATTGCTGAACTTGAAAGAGCCTTTTTACAAAAAGTTTTAAATGAAAATTAAAACCGTTAACATACAAGGATTTCGTTCTATAAAAGAACCATTACAGCTTCAACTTGAACAGGTGAATGCTTTAATTGGAGCAAACAATTGTGGCAAGAGCAATATTCTAAGTGCAATTTATCGAGTGCTTGGCAGAGATTGGGTTACAAAAAATAGCTTTGATGATACAGATGTTCATAATGAAGATTACGGCACAGACATCATCATTGACTTTGAATTTGAAGAACCTTTTCAGTATGAGCAGTTCAAAGGGTTTTATGTAGAGATTCCCAAAGTCAGATTTCTTTATACAAGATATAAAGTTGGCGAAAGTGCAGGACAAAGAAGATTAGAAAAACAATGTCTGCAACTGAATGACAAACCAGTATTTGGATTTAAGTTAAAACCAAAAAAGGGAGAAGCACCCCAAATGATTCCCCTTACTACAATTCCACAAGAATTACAAGAATCGTTTCCAGTCATTTTTATTGGAACAGACAGGAATTTAAAAAACCAATTGCCGGGTAGCAGAAACTCAATTCTTGGAACATTGATGAAAGATATCAATGAAGATTTTGAGAATCCTGAAAATGTAATCGAAGTAGGAAAGCCAGGTAGTGGCAAAATGATTCCAAGAATTGAAAGATTCAAGCAAGCCATTGACGAAGCAATAAGAACTTTACGAACAGATGAATTTATTGCACTAGAAAAGGCAATTAAAGAAAATGCTCTGAAACAGCTTGGCTTTAATCCTGAAACAGAAGCAGACAAACTTGATTTGTATTTTAATCCTTTGAGTTCACTTGAATTTTACAAATCGCTTGAAATATTCGTAAAAGAGCATCAATACAATATCAACGCAACTGAATTAGGAGCAGGTTTTCAAAATGCAATTGTGTTAGCTATTTTAAAAGCATTTGAAGACAGAAAGAAACAAGGGGCTTTGTTTTTAATAGAAGAACCTGAAATGTATTTGCATCCACAAATGCAAAGGTCGCTTTACAAAACCATTCGGCAAATTGGAGAATCAAACCAAATCATTTACATCACACATTCACCTCATTTTGTAACCATTCCCGAGTTCAATGAGATAATTCTTGTTTCAAAAGATGATAACGGGACACATACAAGAAAATCAACTTTAAAAGCAGATGAAGGATTAAAAAACAAATTCAGAAAAGAACTTGACCCCGAACGCAATGAAATGTTTTTCGCTAAGAAACTATTGATTGTTGAAGGTGATACTGAAAAAATGGCTTTCCCTGAATTTGCAAAGCGTTTGAAAATTGACTTTGACAGCGTAGGCAGCACAATCATAGAAGTTGGTGGCAAAAGAAACCTAATTGATTTTGTTGAATTGGCTTTGTCATTTGGTATTCCCGTTGGCTTGGTTTACGATATTGACAGTTCAGATTTCAGTAAAAAAGACAAGGAAGAAGAAGTAAAATACAATGAACGCCTAAATTCATATGCAGAGCATGGTGTTCAAGTATTCGTTTTTAGCAATGACTATGAAGATGAGTGCAAGAAGTATTATACAGAGAAAATATACAATAGCTATTGTGAGCAATTTGGAAGAAATAAAACACTTAGAGCAAGACTAATGGCACAAGATGAAACCATTGCTATACCCGATTTTGTAGTTCCAATAATCAAATGGCTTGGCAGTTAAAATATTGAAATGAACGAAACCGAAACAAGAGCAGAATATATTGACCCTGCATTAAAAGCAGCAGGTTGGGGCGTTGTAGAAGGCAGTCGCATTCGCATGGAGTTTCCAATCAATAAAGGTCGTTTAATCGGGCATGGTCAGCGTAGCAAACCCGACAAGGCAGATTATGTATTGCAATACAAAAACAGAAATCTTGCAGTAATTGAAGCCAAAGCAAGAGATAAATACTATACCGAAGGCGTTGGACAAGCCAAAGATTATGCAGGTAAATTGCAAGTTCGGTTTACATATAGCACCAATGGTTTACAGATTTACCGCATAGACATGGAAGCAGGTCAGGAAGGCGATGTAACTTCCTATCCTACTCCAGACGAATTGTGGGAAATGACTTTTGGAGAACAAAACAAACTCCAACCACTTTCAGCCGTTTGGCGTGATAAATTACTTTCTGTTCCGTTTGAAGACCGTGGCGGAACATGGCAACCACGCTACTATCAGGAAAACGCCATTACCAAAGTATTAGAAGCCGTTGCCGATGACCAACAACGCATTTTATTAACCCTTGCCACAGGAACAGGAAAAACGGCAATTGCTTTTCAGATTGCATGGAAACTCTTTCAGGCAAAATGGAACATCAACAAAGACGGACAACGAAGCCCAAGAATTTTATTCTTAGCCGACAGAAATATTTTAGCTGACCAAGCATTCAATGCTTTTTCAGTTTTTGAAGAAGATGCTTTGGTTCGTATCAATCCAAGCGACATAAAGAAAAAAGGCAGAGTTCCGAAAAACGGAAGTGTGTTTTTTACCATTTTCCAAACCTTTATGAGTGGGCCAAATGATACGCCCTACTTTGGAGAATATCCAAAAGACTTTTTTGATTTTATCATTATTGATGAGTGCCACCGTGGCGGAGCCAATGATGAAAGCAGTTGGCGAGCCATAATGGAATATTTCAGCCCAGCCGTTCAGTTAGGTTTGACAGCCACCCCAAAACGAACCATCAACGCAGATACTTACAATTATTTCGGTGAGCCGGTTTATGTGTATTCGCTTAAAGAAGGAATTAATGACGGTTTCTTAACGCCTTTCAAAGTCAAACAAATTGACACTACCATTGACGAGTATTTATTCACTTCGGACGACACCGTTTTAGAAGGAGAAATTGAAGAAGGCAAACGCTACACCGAAGCGGAAATGAACCGCATAATTGAAATTAAAGAACGTGAAGAATATCGGGTAAAGATTTTTATGAGCCTGATAAATCAAAGCGAAAAGACTTTGGTTTTCTGTGCTACTCAATTACATGCTTTGGCAATTCGTGATTTAATCAATCAATATGCAGATTCTAAAAATCCGAATTTTTGCCACCGAGTTACAGCACATGACGGAAAAATAGGCGAACAACATTTAAGAGATTTTCAGGACAACGAAAAGAGCATTCCAACCATTCTTACTACTTCGCAAAAGTTAAGCACTGGTGTAGATGCTCCCGAAGTAAGAAACATTGTTTTGCTTCGTCCTGTAAACTCCATGATTGAGTTCAAGCAAATCATTGGACGTGGAACTCGTTTGTTTGACGGCAAAGACTATTTCACGATTTACGACTTTGTTAAAGCACATCATCATTTCAGCGACCCTGAATGGGACGGAGAACCCGAAGAACCTGAAACACCGACACCAAGACCACAGCCACAACCTTGTGATGTTTGCGGACAAAGACCATGTATTTGTCAAAAGCCAGAACCTGAACCTTGCGAAGTTTGTGGTTATGTAGTTTGTCGTTGCGACAATCCACCAAAAAGAATGGTGAAAGTGAAATTGGCAGACGGCAAAGTGCGACAATTTCAGCACATGGTAAGCACTTCATTTTGGAGTCCAGACGGCAGACCGATTTCAGCAGAAGAATTTTTGCGTTCGTTATTTGGAACATTGCCCGAACTTTTCAAAAGTGAAGATGAATTGAGAACCATTTGGAGCAAGCCCGACACAAGAAAGAAACTTTTGGAAGCACTGAATGAAAAAGGTTTTGCCAAACAACAGTTGACAGAGTTTCAAAAAATTCTGAACGCTGAAAACAGCGACCTGTATGATGTTTTGGCTTATATCGCTTTTCATTCCGACATTTTGGAAAGAGCAACACGAGCAGACAAAGCAAAAATTCACTTGGACAACTACGACCCGAAACAGCAGGAGTTTTTAAACTTCGTTTTGAGTCAGTATGTAAAACAAGGTGTTGACGAATTGGATGACACCAAAATAAAGAGTTATTTAAAGTTTTTATACGGAGGCACAACGGATGCCCAAAAAGTTTTAGGTGATATTACAACAATTAGAAACACGTTTATCGGTTTCCAAACTTATTTGTATGACAAAAGAGTAGCGATATGACAAAGACAATAAACATATCAGCCAACCCTTCGCAGCCATGCACATTTGCAAGCCGCACAAGCCAACGCACAGACCAAAGCTTGCAAAAGAGCATGTCTGCCCCAACGCAAGAGAAAATTCAAAATATTTTTTCCTACCCTTCTAAAAAAATTAAAACACCCGACACTCAAGCCGACACGACAAAGACTGTAAAACTCAATAATGACAATGGTTTACAGACATGGTGGACAAGAACCACTGGCTATAACAAGGTATTGCCAAAAGCGGGGCTGAACGGCTTCGATTGGATATTTGTGCAAGGTTCAACATGCATACTTCGATTGAACTTTTGTGCTAATAATCCCCGCCTTCGGCAATACCCAAACCGTAGAGACGCAATGGCAGCCGCCGTCAACCGTCTGTAAACAGGAAGTTTACACCGGCGGCTACCACGAAACACCGACCGGCTTCGCCGTCCTTGAGTGTTTCTTAATGCGTCTCTACGGATCAGGGCATGAAACCCCGTGTAAAAGAACTTATGAGCCACTGCGTTCTACATAAAGTTTGGCGCAATTCCGGGACGGTTCACCGGGGTTTCAGGCTTGTTTCGGGTCTCCTTTCTTTGCTTTGCAAAGAACCGCCCCGAAACTGCGCCAAGACCTGATCCGTTGCACGTCACCTTATGGCGAAATGCCTCATTACCATACTGACCCTTTTTATTTCGCTTGTGTCAACTGGACAAGTTACTGATACTTTCACCATTTCTAAGAAGGACTTGCGACAATTCTTTTTGGACATTAGATGGAGTGACTTATCATCAGGAAAACTGTTGTTGATAAATCAGCCGCCAAAAATGAAACTTGAGACGCTATTATTTTATGCAGAGCGTAACCCGGACATTTTCCAACCCTTTGATACCACTTTCTTTTTTAATCAAATCAGTTCTTATAAAAATTATCAGTGGGATACAACAATTATTGATGAAACCCAAATAGTTAACCAGAACACGGTAGATAGTATTTTTAAAAACTGGGAAGAAGGAAGTGGTTGGGAGAAGTTCAAGAACGTTTACGGAAAGGAAGAACTTTATAGTCTTTCAGTACCAATTTTTACAAAAGACAAGAACTTTTGTATCATTGAAATCAATCGGAGTTGCGGAAGCCTTTGTGGAACATACTGTACTTTAATCTTCAAGCGACAAGGAAATCAGTGGAAGCTTTTCAGAGAATTGGAATGTTCTGTAAGCTGACAAGGCGAACGTGCAACATTGGGCTTGCTTCCATGCCAGCAGACGGAATAAAACCTCAGCATTTGTAATTCTGTTGAGCATTTGTTCGGGCAGAAGGAACACCAATCAGCATTTGTAATTATCTTCGGCTTTGGGTTCGCTATTGAGCTGACGTTCGGGCTGAAACGGCTTCGAATTCCGGCACGAAAAGCAAGCCCTGACCCGTTAGCAGCAATAATATTACAACAGTTGTAAATGAAAATACCTGACGACATAGAAAAAAATATCTTACTACGGAACAACACTCCGATGGACGACTTTTTGGGACTATCACCGACAGAAATTCATCATTTACTTTACGACACATTTGGCGACAAATCCCCCATTCAATTTCGTGACGACATTGACGATAAAACACTTGACCAAATTCCTCTATTTCGGATTGCTGAAGAGTTTTTAAAAATAATTCAGCGTGACAAACAAATTAAACTGACACCACTTGGAGCTTTACCTAAAAAGGTAATGGTAGAGCTTTACGACAAGAGATTTTTGCTTGAAGAACTTGTTGAAAGTGGTATATCAAAACTTTGGAGAGAAGAAGACAGTATTTCTATTAGAAGTGCCAGATTTGCAACAGAACTTGCTGGACTTGTAAAAAAAGCCAACGGCAAACTTACCTTGACAAAGACAGCCACAAAACTTCTTGAAACAAACAATCGCTTACAAATTTTCAAACAGTTTTTTCAAGCGTTTACGGACAAATTTATGTGGAGCTTTAATGACGGCTATCCAGAGCAACCAATCGGACAACTTGGTTGGGCTTTTTCTGTAATTATGCTTGACAAGTTTGGCGACCAACCTCAAACGGCTGACTTTTACGCAGACAAATATTTGCGAGCATTTCCAAAATTTATTTCTTTTTTCCGGCACGACTTCTCTACTCCCGAAAGACAATTTTACAGATGCTACAGTGTTCGGACTTTTGACAGATTTTTTCTTTGGTTCGGTTTCGTGACAGTTGACAAACAAAAAATATTTTTAGATTTAGATAATGATAAATTAAAACGAACTGACTTGGTGAAACGCATTTTCAAAATTGACGACTAATGACAACAGACAGAGAAAGAATTACAGCTGCTAACATGAACTGTGCAAAAAACCAAATAAATTTTAAGGTTTTTGTGAACAGTAATTTGGTTGATATATAGTTCCGTTTTTTACCACGGCAAAAACTTGTTTTAGCAATTTATTCATTACAGCGATCAGGGCTTGCTTGCCTGTTTTACCATTTGCTTTTAGCCGTTCATATAATGCCTTACAGGCCGGGTTGGTCAGCTTGGCATTCATGGCACACATGTAAAGCACATCACGCATGGCCTTCCCTCCTCTTTTATATATTCGCCCACTTCCTTTTATACTGCTACCGCTGCTGTACTCCGTGGGGCTTAAGCCCGCATAACTGATTAGCTGACGATGATTTTTTGTATTTCTAAAGCCCTGGGTAAATATGATAAGCATGGCCGTGGCCCGTTTGCCTATTCCTTTTACACTGCTGATACTTTTGTGCTGCTGTGGCTGCCATTCTTTTAACAGTAGTTCTAATTTTTTTTCTAAAAGCGTTACTTCCTTTTCTAACTGAGCTTTTACTTTCTGCAAAGATTTAATGGTGTCTTTGCTGGGAACAGGCAATAGCTTCAGGCTGTGCAATTGATTATTAAACCGCTTGATCTGCTCGGTGTATTCCCGGATGGTGTTATACAACTGCTTGCTCTCAAAATAAGCGCTGTCGGGCATTTTCCAAAAATCAGGACGCTGCTCAATGGCAAACCTGCAAATCCATCCACTATCCTTTTTATCGCTTTTATTGCGCTCTAAATGCATCTGAATGTAACGCTTGATGCTGATGGCATTTACCACGCTTAAACGACATCCCTGCTCATGCAGATAAAAAGCCAGGCGAATGAAGTACACACCGGTAGCCTCCATTACAAAATGATAGTTGGTGCCTGTGTGTTCCAGAATTTTTTTGAAACCGGCCTTGTTGTTACCCACTTGCAAATGAAAGAGCTCGCCAAGGTTGTTTTGATAGGTAACATCCAGGGTAAGGTGAGAAACATCAATACCGCAGCATAATAAATTGTCGTCCATAATGTGTTGTTTTAAATGAATGTTTTAATTTTAGGGATAAGCCTGTCTGCCGACAGGCAGGGAAAAAAACAAAGGAAAGAACGCTTCTTACACTGTGCTATCTATCCTAATGCAGGCTTTAAAAAAGCATGTTGAACTGTTCAGCATCGGGTAAGAAAAGGGGCGGTGGCTATCATGTTAGAATGGCTCAAAGCCATAGCGGTTTTACAGCCTTATTCCGCCCTTTGTTCTTTCAAATATTTTTATCCAATTCCTTTACTAAATTTAGTGAAATGTAAACATAGGACGGGTTTTGCGTCAGGCGGGCTGACGTGCAAACTTGAAGCTTTAGGCTTCTAATAAACTTTAGTAATAAATTGAAACTTTGTGCTCCGAAACCCGCCCGAACGCAAAGCCCGAAACCGTTATGCGGCAGCTTATAGGACAACACTACAACGAAGAAACGATATGAAAAACTTAATAATTACGATTTTCATTTTAGCAATATTGGCAAGTTGCGACTTGACAATTAATAAATCAAAAAATATGGCAGAACAAAAAAATCATTCTGATGAACCCCTTGCTCAACAAGACACGACACCTAAGGTGACAGGCATTGGCGGAATATTCTTTTTTTCCGAGAACCCTGATAAAACAAAAGAATGGTATTCCAAAAATTTAGGACTTGAAGTTAATCAATGGGGTTCAAGTTTTGAATTTAGGAATGCAAACAGACCAGACGAAATAAATTACCTGCAATGGAGTCCGTTTAAGCAGGGAAGTGAATATTTCTCACCTTCAAAAAAGGAATTTATGATTAACTATCGTGTTCAAAATATTGAAGGGCTGGTGAACAAACTCAAAAACAATGGTGTAACCATTCTTGACAGTATTGAAACATTTGATTATGGAAAGTTTGTTCACATTATGGATACAGAAGGAAATAAGATAGAGCTTTGGGAGCCTGTTGACAGCATTCTCACAAAAATGGGTGGCAAGACAACTAAATAAATCAAAATGAATCAACGAAATAAGAAATCATTTATAACTATTTGAAATAGTGTTAAAGAGAATCGTACAGGGTTTGGAGGATATAATTTCTTATTCAAAAATTGCTTTTTTTCTAGTATTCTTAATTTAATACAACAACGAAAATCTTAATAACGATATTAGGATTACTCAATGGTGGCCACATGTTACTGGATGGATTATTTGTAATTTTTATCCCACCCGTGTCCTCGTTCAAAGGTTTGTGCAGGGGGAACAAGAGAAAGCAGATCGCTGCGTTTCTCGCAATGAGCTACGCTGCAAAAATTGCCGAAGCAAACTGCACTTAGGGCAGATCGCTTCATCCCCTGCGATGACCTACGCGGCATAAATGAAGAGGCTATCTTAATTTTTGAGACACCACCCGTCTGTGGAAGATTTATTAATGAGCTTGGTAAAAAGCACAGGCCGGAAGTAAAGCTATTTCTTCTTTTCCCTTTCCCCGAAGATCATGCTGCCGATACGGACCATCGTACTGCCTTCTTCTATGGCAATTTTATAGTCGGAAGTCATGCCCATGCTTAAAATGGAAAAGCGAAAACCAAGCGGTTCAAATTTCAAACTGAACTTTTGGTACAGTGATCTTAAAAAGGAGAATTCGTTTCTGACCGTCCGTTCATCATCAGTGAATGAAGCCATGCCCATCATTCCGGTGATCCTCACATTCTTCAGCTCCTTCAGTTCTTTTGTGTGAAGGCCTGCCAGTTCCTCCAGTTCTTTTTCATCAAATCCGAATTTGGTCTCTTCCCGGGTTATATGAACCTGTAATAAACAATCAATGACCCGGCCGTTCTTCAACCCCTGCTTGTGGATCTCTTTCAAAAGTTTAAAGCTGTCCACGGAATGGATGAGATGAACAAAAGGTGCAATGTACTTCACTTTATTGCTCTGCAGGTGGCCGATAAAATGCCAGCGTATGTCCGAAGGAAGCTGCTCCTGCTTTTCCGCCAGTTCCTGCACATAATTTTCTCCAAAATCCCTTTGCCCCATGTCATACAACTCGCTGATCTCTTCCACCGGCTTTGTTTTGGAAACCGCGACCAGCGTAACTTTCTTCGCTGATAACTCCGCCAACAGGTTATTATATGTTTCTTTGAAAACCGGCATATGCGTCAGACACTACTTCTTTTCAAAATCTTTGAGTATTGACTGAATCTGGGCTTTAAATTCCGGCAGGTGTTTTTCTATAACACTCCAGACAAGTTCAAGGTCCAATCCGAAATATTCATGAACTATAAAATTTCTGAATGAAATGATCTGGGGCCAGGGTACATCGGGATGATTCAATTTAACAGAATCAGAAAGGTTATTGGTTGCTTCACCAATAATTTCGAGTTGCCGTTCAACAGAAAAACGATACATAAAGTCTTTATCCAAATCCTCTTTCAACCTTCCCATTGAAAATTTTTCGATAAAGTTTATTGCTTCAAGAATATGAAGAAGTCTTATTTCATCTGACAGCTTTCCTTTCATAGATAAGCACTTTTTCGCTGTCAATTACAGGTCTGATAAACTTTGAGAGCCCTTTGGCACTAACCAGGTCCACCTTTTGTTTAAGCAATTCGGATAGTTGTTGCTGCATATTATAAAAAGCAAAATAATCTGCTCCGCTTTTATAATCCAACTCAACCAGGATGTCAATATCGCTTCTGTCGTCAGTTTTATTTCTGGCAGCCGATCCAAAAAGATATGCACGGTGTACAGGCTTCCCGGAAAAATAATTCTGAAGAATATCTTTAAGCTCTTTTTTCATCAATCAAATATTACCCTACAAATTAAAAAAAATAACTCATTTCATACTATTTCTGCTGATCAAAGAAAAAAGTGCAAATGAATTGTTTCATTGGCACATTATCAAATTGACTGATTGTTTCATTATTTCAAAATACTCCTGCTGATCACAATACGCTGCACTTCGCTGGTGCCTTCATAGATCTGAGTGATCTTGGCATCCCGCATCAGCCGCTCCACATGGTATTCTTTCACATACCCGTAGCCTCCGTGTATCTGCACTGCTTCGGTAGTGGTCCACATGGCCGTTTCGGATGCAAAAACTTTTGCCTGTGAACTGCTCAGAGAATAGTCCATCTTATTATCTTTTTCCCAGGCGGCTTTCAGGCAAAGCAAACGGGCTGCTTCAATCCTCGTTGCCATATCGGCCAGCTTGAATGCTATGGCCTGGTGATTCATGATCTCCGTGCCGAATGCTTTTCTTTCTTTCGAATATTTCAAGGCCAGCTCATAAGCTCCTCCTGCAATTCCCAATGCCTGCGAGGCAATACCGATGCGACCGCCTGCCAGCGTCTTCATAGCGAATTTGAAACCAAAGCCATCAGCTCCGATGCGGTTCACTTTAGGCACTTTCACTTCATTAAAAATTATACTATGTGTATCACTTCCCCTGATCCCCAGTTTATTTTCTTTGACGCCAACCACTACCCCCGGCCAGTTTTTTTCAACAATAAACGTATCAATGCCATGACTACCTTTGGATGCATCTGTTTGTGCCATCACTAAGTAAACAGAAGCTGAATTTCCGTTGGTGATCCAGTTCTTGGTGCCATTCAATATGTAATGATCTCCTTTATCTTCTGCCGTGGTCCGCTGCGATGTGGCGTCACTGCCGGCTTCGGGTTCGCTGAGTAAAAATGCGCCAATGTACAGTTCGCCATCTTTTTTCCCATGGGCCAGCGGCGTTAGGTATTTTTGTTTTTGTTCTTCCGTGCCGTAAGCTTCCAGTCCATAACAGACAAGGCTGTTGTTCACGCTCATCACCACGCTGACGCTGGCATCTATCTTCGAGATCTCTTCCATGGCCAGCACATAACTAACCGTATCCATTCCGGCACCCCCGTATTCCGGGCTCACCATCATGCCTAAAAAACCGAGGTCAGCCAGTTTCATCACCTGATCTTTGGGGAATTTTTGTTTCTCATCCCTTTCAATCACTCCGGGCAGACATTCATTCAGTGCAAAATCCCTAGCCGCTTTTTGTATCATCAGGTGCTCTTCGTTGAGTTGAAACAACATATTTGATTTTTAATGCGTAAAAGTAATTCAAAACAGCTATTTCCTGGGATGAATTTCCCTGCATTTAGGCTTTGATCAACAAAGCGTTGATACAATATAATAATTACTAATCCGAGGATGCACAAAATTCCCGATTTAGATATCTTTTTAGCCTAAATTTGCCGGGCAAACACAGGCTATGAAAAAGGTTCATATCATTTTACTGGTGCTTATTGCAGGCGCCATTGCCGTGCTGGTCAGTTTTTTAAAAGCATCCACCACTTATGATTCCATTGATTCAGCAAAAGCTAAAGCAGGGAAATATGTACATGTAATCGCCAGGCTTGACCGTTCGCAGCCAATCGAATATGATGCATTGAAAGATCCCAATTACCTGAGCTTTACCGCTATTGATTCTTTGGGTAAAACAGTAAAGGTAGTTTACCGCAATGCCAAGCCCGAAAACCTGGAAAGCAGCGAACATCTCGTTTTGAAAGGCGATTATGAAAATGATCATTTCGAATGTAAAGAGATCATGATGAAATGCCCTTCCAAATACAAGGACGACATGAATGCAGCAGAAAAAAATATCCGCGAAACCACACAAACTGAGCCGATCGAAAACCAAACTGCAGAAAAAAGGATAAACTAAGAATGGGTTACATAGGTGAGCATCTTCTGCCCGGTCAACTGGGCCACTTCTTTATCGTACTGTCTCTGGTATCATCTGCTGTTGCAGCATTTGCCTATTTCAAATCTGCCAATGCGGTATCAGAACAAAATGCGCTCTCCTGGAAAAAACTGGGACGTTACGCTTTCTTCACTGATGTATTCTCCGTTATAGCCATTTTCATCCTCCTTTTTTACATTATTCACAGCCATTATTTTGAATACAAATATGCATGGCAACATACCAGTCTCTCTCTTGAAGTAAGATACATGCTGGCATCTTTCTGGGAAGGACAGGAAGGAAGTTTCCTGCTCTGGACATTCTGGCACTGTGTTCTTGGGTTGGTGCTTATCAAAAGAAGTAAGGAATGGGAAGCTCCGGTTTTGTCCGTTCTGAGCTTTGTACAGTTCTGCCTTGCCACCATGATCGCCGGCCTTTATATTTTCGGATGGAAACTCGGTTCCAACCCTTTTATTTTATTAAGAGATTCAGGTGTGCTGGACAATGCTCCTGCCCTGCACATGAACCTGGACATCACTCAGCCGTTGAAACCGGATTATCTTTCGTTTATCACCGACGGAAATGACCTGAATCCGCTGTTGCAGAACTATTGGATGGTGATCCACCCGCCGGCTTTATTTCTTGGTTTTGCTTCCACCGTTGTTCCTTTTGCATTTGCAGTGGCGGGATTATGGAAAAATAAATTTTCCGAGTGGACCAAACCTGCTCTGCCCTGGGCCTTGTTCTCTGCTGCTGCACTTGGCACGGGCATCATGATGGGCGCCGCCTGGGCTTACGAATCACTCACCTTTGGCGGGTATTGGGCCTGGGACCCGGTGGAAAATGCTTCATTGGTTCCGTGGCTGGTGATGATAGCAGGCATTCACTGTTTGCTCATTTACCGGCATAGTGGCCACTCCTTGCGGGTTACCCATCTTTTCCTGATCCTTTCATTTTCCCTGGTTCTTTATTCCACCTTCCTTACAAGAAGTGGAATACTCGGGGATACATCAGTTCATGCTTTCACCGATATGGGGATGAACTGGCAACTGATCGGTTTTATGGCAGTGTGCATCCTGCCGGCACTGTTACTTTTTGCAGCCAGGTATAAACAAATTCCTTCCATACAAAAAGAAGAAAACGCCACTTCGAGAGAATTCTGGATGTTCATTGGCTCATTGGTGCTCTTTCTTTCTGCAATGCTTATTATCGGAAAGACTTCATTACCGGCTTTTGTCAAAATAGCTCCACCGGAAGATCCGGAATTTGCCTATAACCGGATACAGGTCTTAGTAGCGGTGGTCGTAGCGCTGCTGACAGCCATCACCCACTACATGAAATACAAACAGACTTCCCGTTCTTTTTTCTGGAAAAAGATCTGGCTGCCTACATTGATCTCTGTGGTTATCTCTTCCCTGATTCTGCTATTTGGAAATATAAATTATTACAAATACGGGTATGGCTTCCTTGGGTCTATCTGGCTGGCCATTGCCTGCAGCGTTTACTCCATCATAGCCAATGGCGCTTATTTCATTGATAAATTAAGAAAGAGTTCCAAACTATCAGGCGGCACCTTAGCCCATGTCGGTTTTGCTATGATGCTGCTTGGCATTCTGATCTCTTCTTCCAAAAAAGAAGTTCTTTCTTACAATACCAGCGGCATTGCCATCAACTTTGGTGATGCAAGCAAAGAAGAATCCGGTGAGAACCTCACCCTGGTAAAAGATGTCCGCACGGATATGGGGAAATACTGGGTGACCTATGAAGGATCCGAAAAGAACCCTAAGAAACCATTATGGTATTATAATGTAAAATTTGAAAACAAAAGCGGGAAAGAGAAATTCGTTTTACAACCCAATGCTTTTATCAATTATAAAGGAAACGAGGGATTGATGGCCAACCCCGCTTCGGAGCATTACTGGGATCATGATATTTACACCTATATCACTTCACTGCCCGACCCAACCAAGAACAGGGATACCGCTCAGTTTGTTAATAAGACCTTGAAGCCCGGCGATACCACCTTTTATTCAAAAGGATATTTTATTCTTGAAAAAGTTATGACCCGGGACAGCATACCTACAAAAGAAGGAATTGACCCCAATGGCAGGGCAAGTCTTGCCATCATAAAAGTCCACTCTCAGAATAATTCCACCTACACGGCACAGCCCTTGCTGGTTAACCGCGGGGGAGCTTTGTATGCAGTGCCGGATACGGTAGTATCCCAAAACCTGATCTTCGCCATCAATTCGGTGCAAGGCGATAAGGTGAATATGGGGGTAAAAGAACCCAATACCATACTGGATTACCTGACCTTAAAAGCTTACAGATTTCCCTTTATCAACATATTATGGCTAGGCGTCATAGTAATGGTTATAGGTATCATTATGAGTATGGTAAAACATATCCGCAGGATGAACCGGGAAGCTGTGGCCGGGAAATAATTTTACATTTTATTGAAACAGCGAACAGGTTACTTTCATTGTCTGTTATTAGAAACAGTCAGCAGTTTTTTTTTAATTTTATAGACACATGAGTGGTCTGAAGAAATACCGGTATTCGTTCCCTTTACTGATCATAGCTATTATGGCCGGAATTTCATCCAACGCCCAGATCATAGCCACTTATGCCAAAACGGATACCATTCCCCCGGTGCCATCCATTGAAGAACGGGCAAAGAACTGGGGACCCAATGATACCATCATTGTTTCTGCCATCTGGTACCACAATGAATTGCTTCCTTATAAAGAACTGGAGAACGTCTGGATCTCTGATATGTCGGAAAAAAAGCTGGCAAAATTCCAGGAACAATGGAACCGCCTGCGCAATGCCGTTTATGTCACATATCCTTATGCCCGCATTGCCGGAAACACGATCAATGACATGAATGCACACCTGGTCAATGTTCATTCCAAAAAAGACAGAAAAGATTATATCAAGTCCAGAGAAAAAGAACTGAAGGCACAGTTTACCGATCCGCTCTCCAACCTTTCTGTTTACCAGGGAAAAGTGCTGATGAAACTCATCAACCGGCAAACAGGCAACAACTGTTACGACCTGATCAAAGAATACCGAAACGGTCTGACCGCACGTTTTTATCAGACCATTGCTTTCTTTTTCGGAAGCAGCCTGAAGCAAAGCTGGGATCTTAAAGACAAGACCGATCGTCAGATTGAAAACTTTGTGAAAGAGATTGATGGAATCTGGTACAATAATCCCTACAGAAAGTGAACGCAGCCACATAACGGGATGAGCTGCATCCCAATCCCGGGCCTCTGAACACGTAATACTTCCCACTTCCTTCTTATCTTGCAAGCATGAAACTGGATATTCTTGCCATCGGCGTTCATCCCGATGATGTGGAACTCGGTTGCTCGGGTACTCTTATTAATGAAATAAAAAGGGGGAAAAAAGCAGGTATTGTAGATCTCACCCAGGGAGAATTAGGCACCCGGGGCACCATCGAAACACGGTATGAAGAAGCAGCCAAAGCAGCGATGATACTGGGTGTGTCCGTAAGGGAAAACCTGAAAATGCGGGATGGTTTTTTCCGTAATGATGAAGAACATCAATTGAAACTGATACAAGCCATCCGGAAATATCAACCGGATATTGTGATCGGGAATATTCTCCATGACCGTCATCCGGACCACGGACGTGCCGGCCATCTCATCACGACCGCCTGTTATTTATCGGGCCTGATGAAGATAGAAACCTGGGATGAGAACGGAAAAGTACAGCAAAAATGGAGGCCGGGTTATGTATTACATTATATCCAGGACTGGTATCACGAGCCTGACCTTATCATTGACATCAGTGATGTGTTTGAACAAAGAATGGAATCCATCAAAGCATACGGCACCCAGTTCCATGTTTCTTCTGAATCAGACGAAGGGCCACAAACTTATATTTCCTCTCCTGACTTCCTGGAAAGCATTATTGCCCGTGCAAGAATGCTGGGAAAAAGGATCGGAGTCAAATATGGTGAAGGATTTATCACAGAAAAAAAGATCGGGATCCGCAGCCTGGACGCACTGATCCTTCTTGAAACATAGCTGATCCGATTCATTCATCGGAAAAGTTTTTTAGCCGTATTAGTTAAGAAATAATCGAAGTCTCTGTGTGCTGGCCGTAAAATTGGGCAGAGCCATTCGTTTTTCCTGATCTTTTTGTTTCTTTTCCCACAAAGGGAAAAAGAAAACAATAAAAAAGCCGGAGCGTTCTTTGCCAATAGTTGCCTGAATAATGAAAACCCTTTCGTCATAACATACTATTTCTGATATCACCCCAAAAAAAAGAATTGTCCAAATAAGGAAATATTTCTTCAATTCGGTGATAATAGGGTTACCTTTGAAAAAACACCCTAAAAATCCAATACAAGTTGACACCAAAATTCATTACCCCTCCCCGGTCTTTTCATACAGAACTGAAAAAAAGAGTCCGTCAATACTTCGAAGAAGTCGGTAAATCCACAACCGGTGATTACAATCTTTTTATTAAAGCCATAATTCTCATGGTGGCTTTTGTTTTGGTTTATATCCACCTGGTCTTCTTCACTCCATCCGTGATCTGGGCAATTCCCGAATGCATACTGTTAGGCGGGATCGTTGCTGCCATTGGCTTTAATGTCATGCACGACGGCGCTCATGGCAGTTTCAGCAAACATAAATGGGTCAATATACTTGCTGCTTTCTCACTCAACATCCTGGGAGGAAACAGTTTTATGTGGAATATGAAGCATAATGTCATTCACCATTCTTATACCAATGTGGATGGGGTGGATGATGATATTGACATTCAACCCTGGATGCGGATGAGCACCACTCAGAAGAAATACGGGTTTCACAAGTATCAGCATTGGTATTTCTGGTTATTGTATTCCATGCTTTATCTGTTCTGGATCTTTGTACTGGACTTTCAGAAATATTTCAGAAAAAAGATCGGGAACATTCCTCTTAAAAAAATGAAATGGAATGACCATCTTGTATTCTGGGGTTTCAAAGCTGTTCATTACTTTATTTTCATTGGCATACCTGTTTACAAAGTCGGCTTTATTGACTGGCTGGTAGGGTTTATCATCTTTGCTGCAGTGGCAGGATTTGTGTTAAGTATTGTTTTTCAACTGGCGCATACCGTTGAACACACCTCTTTTCCGGTGGCCGACAAATCAAGCGGAAAAATGGAAGATGAATGGGCTATCCATCAATTGAAGACCACTGCCGATTTTGCCACAAAAAGTAAATGGGTAAGCTGGTTGTTAGGCGGATTGAATTTCCAGATCGAACACCATTTATTCCCCAAAATATCTCACGTCCACTACCCCGCCATCAGCAGGATCATTAAAAGCACCTGCCTGGAATACGGCGTGGTTTACATAGAATATAAGAGAGTGCACACTGCTCTTTTTTCTCATATTTCTTTTCTGAAACAAATGGGAAGAAAGTGAAATCCACAACCACAGCAAAGAGCATCCGGTTGGAAAATTGATACAGGAAGCTGAATTTTGCCGCTATCCTAAAGCCTTTTAACTTGCACCGCTTTTAAAAATCAAGTATGTCCGATCTTTCGAATTTTGATCCGAATTCTGTGGGCAACCCGAATAACAACATCTTTGGCCTGCCCACCACTGAAGACACTGCCAGACTGATCATCGTGCCTGTGCCCTGGGAAGTCACGGTCAGTTACAATGCCGGCACCGCCCGCTCTTCCGAAGCCATTCTTAAAGCAAGTTTCCAGATAGATCTATTTGACCGGGAAGTTCCGGACGGATGGAAGCAGGGATTCTATATGCGCCCCGCCGATAAGAAAATATTAATGAAAAGCGATTACCTGCGCAAAGAAGCAGAACTGTATATTGATTATATCTCCAAAGGAGAAAAACTGGAAGCCAACCAGTTCATGACCAAGTCACTCATTGAGGTGAACGAAGGAAGTGAACTACTGAATAAATGGGTGTATGAGCAAACGATCACCCTGCTGAACAAAAACAAACTGGTCGCATTGCTCGGCGGCGACCACAGCACTACATTCGGATTTTTTAAAGCCATTGCAGAAAAACACGGTTCATTCGGCATTCTTCAGATAGATGCACATGCCGACCTGAGAGAAGCTTATGAGGGTTTTCATTATTCACACGCCAGCATCATGTACAATGCTTTGAACGAGATACCCGAAGTTCAGAAACTGGTGCAGGCAGGAACCCGGGATTATTGTGAAAGTGAATGGCACTACATCAATGATCATCCGGCAAGAGTGGTCACTTATTTCGATAAGGATATCCGTTACCGCCAGTTTGAAGGCGACACCTGGAAAAATATTGCGGAAGAGATTGTAAGCCATTTGCCTGAAAAAGTGTTTGTCAGCTTTGATATTGACGGACTGGATCCCAAACTTTGTCCCAATACCGGCACACCGGTACAAGGCGGATTTGAAGCAGAGCAGGTATTCTATTTGCTCAGCAAAGTGTTGCAGAGCGGTAAAAAGATCATTGGCTTCGACCTCAATGAAGTGGGCACCGGTGAAAATGAATGGGATGCCAATGTAGGCGCCAGGGTATTATTCAAATTATGCAACCTGCTTGTTGCCAGCAATCCCTGATATGAAACATTATGAGATCATTCTGAAAAATGAAAAAGAAAAGACCTACCGCTTTATCAGCTGGTTACTGATCTCTGTAAATTTTATCACACTGTTCCTTCTTGCTGTCACCGCTGCCCATAACAAAGCCATACTTTTTATTCTGACATTCCTGGCATTGCTGTCCATCCCTGCTTTGAAATATTTCAGGTTTCAAAAAGGCAGGACGGCCTTTGGCATTGCATTCATCCTTTTTACTATAACATGGTTTTTTACCCCTTACCCGTGGATAGCCATCATCAACCTTGTCTTCCTGATCCTGGATCACATTTCATCGGGAAAACTGAAAGTGGAGTTTTATGATGATAAGATCCGTTTTCCTTCCCTGACCGGAAAAAGCCATGACTGGAATGAACTCAGCAACGTGATCCTGAAAGACGGAATATTGACCATTGACTTTAAAAGCAACCGGATCATTCAGCAACAAATTGAAGAAGAAAGTGATTCCATAAATGAAAAAGAATTTAACGAATTTTGCGTGCAACATTTAAACTCTGCAGTTGAAAGAAAATAAATTCAAATTGAAACTTTCTCCATACATACTCTATTCTGACGGCAAGGGAAATATTTTTGAAGACACTTCTTTATATGCCACCGGCAGAAGCGGATGGGATGCCGTTCCTGTTCCCGAAGATGAATGGATCGAACTTCCCGAAGGAGGACAAATGTATGAACTGCCCGGAAGAAAAGGAATCGGTATTGATGTAAAGACCGGGGAGATGAGATTGTGTGAGAAAGGCTGGGCAGTAGCTGCTTTTATTCCGCCTGCGCATACCGGATTTTATTTAGCTGCTTATGAAACAGCGCCGGACGCTCCCGTACTTCCGCTGTTTTGTTATACAGCAGCAGGCTGGCATCAAGATAAATTTTATGTTCCTGCTGTAAGAATAGAACCGGACATCAGGCAGGATTGTGACGGATATGATCAGAAAGAAGTGGAACTGGATGTAGAACAATTTTTAAAAACTTATCCGCATAACCGTTTGGTAAAACATCTTGGTGAAAACTGTGCATTGAATTACCATTGCCCTGCAGCAAGAAATTATTTCCTGGGACGATGGGAATGTCCTGTTCCCGCATCTCCCGCCTGCAATGCAAATTGCATCGGTTGTATTTCATTGCAACCGGATGAAGAAAAAATTGTGTCGCCGCAAGATCGTTTAGCATTCAAACCCACGGTGGATGAGATCGTGGAATATACGGTGCCGCATCTTGAAGCTGCTCCTTATCCGATCATCAGTTTCGGGCAGGGATGTGAGGGGGAACCATTATTGATGTGGGAAACATTGAGAGATTCCATCATAGCCATCAGAAAACACACGAACAAGGGAAGCATCAACATTAATACGAACGGTTCCAATCCCAAAGTAGTAAAAGTATTGTGCGAGGCAGGACTGAACTCCATCCGGGTCAGCACCAATTCTGCACGGAGAGAAATCTACATGCCTTATTACCGGCCCAACAACTATGATTTTGAAGATATCATTGAAAGCCTGAAAGTGGTCCGGAGCTATGACGGCTGGACGTCTATCAATTATTTCGTTTTTCCGGGAATGACGGACAGCATTGCAGAATACGAAGCCCTGAGAAAACTGATCCGTGACACAGATCTCTGCATGATCCAGTGGCGCAATTTTAATATTGATCCCGACTGGTACCTCGGCAAGATCGGGGTGACGGATACCGGAGAATGCATGGGAATGCGTACACTGCTTCAAACAATAAGAGAAGAATTTCCTGATCTGAAATTCGGGTATTACAATCCACCTATCGAAAGGATCAACGGAAAATTTGAAACTGATTTTGCCCACCATTAAGATCCCTTGACAAAAAAAGACTCAATAACCGGAATCGCCCTTGCTTCGCTGGCTGCATTTATCTGGTCAGGAAATTTTATTGTGGCAAGGGATATGAAAGATTCCATTCCTGCGGTGAGCCTTGCTTTCTTCCGTTGGTTCTCTGCATCTCTCATCATTGCTCCTTTTGCCCTGAAGCAATTCAAAAAAGAATGGAAGGCCGTGAAAGAGAACCGGCTATATATTTTTTTCATTTCGCTGATCGGCATTTCTGTATTCAACACATTGCTCTATGTTGCGGGACATTATACCACGGCCATCAATCTCGGGTTGATCAGCACCACTTCTTCGCCCGTGATGGCAATCATCATGGCCCGCATTTTTCTGAAAGAATATATCGGTTGGAAAAAAATGACCGGGCTGCTGCTCTGCATCATCGGTGTGCTGGTTATCATGAGCAAAGGTGATTTACAGAAATTATTTAACCTTCATTTTGAAAAAGGAGACATCTGGGCATTGACCGCAGCATTTTGTTTTGCGGTTTATAGCGTCATGGCAAAGAAAAAACCGGCAGCCATTTCACCCACAAATTTTTTATTCATCATTTTTTCATTGGGAACTATATTGCTGCTGCCGCTCTTTATCAGGGAAACGTTATCCGACGCTGCTATTACCTGGAATTTCAGGACAATCGCTTCAGTTATTTTTCTTGGCCTCGGCGCTTCCGTCATCAGTTATCTTTTCTGGAACCTTGCCATCCTGAAAATCGGCGCTGCAAGAACAGTTCTGTTCGGAAACCTGATCCCTGTTTTCACCGCCATCATTGCAGTGTTTTACCTGGGTGAAACCTTCACGGTGTATCATGTCATAAGCATGACACTGGTGTTTGCCGGATTATTGCTGGCTAATCTCCGGCATAGAGGTATTTGATCTTTTTATGTAACAAATCATTAAACTATTCAGAAATTACTTCTACCTGAGGCAGATCCTTTGGCATACCATGTTCGTCAGTACAATAAGTAATCTTTGCAGTATTAAAAGATTTGGGGCAACAAACTCCTGCCCTGCCATTACATTTTACAAATGCAGTGACACACCCGGTTGAAGGATCATAAAAAATCATAGCCGACACCACACAATCCTTGTTGCTGTCACAAAGCTTGTCTTTGAATACAAGCAACTGCAATTCTTTTTCCCTGATCTTTTTTTCCAGTTCTTCCGCTAACTTTTCAGCCTTATCGCCGGCTTCATTGGCTTTATCTACCATCTCCTTTAGTTTTTTAAGGAGTTCCTTACTTTCCGTAAACATACCGATTGCTTTGCCTACGGATTCTCTGATTAAATCTTCTCCGAGCTTTTCTACAAGATCTTCAGCCCATGTTCCAGCTATGGCACGGATACATTTCTGACAGCTTTCACACATATTACTGTATTCTTTTCCCTGGGCGCCACCCGCATCCGCTTCCAGTTTTTTAATTGCCTCGCTTAAGCCGGTATGCAGTGCTTTATCTTCCAGCCTCCGTGGTTTATCAAGCTTTTTTATTTCATACTGAACACCCGGAAGTTCCAGGTCAACATTCACTATAAACCTCCCGGCTTTTAAACTCCGGATATTATAATACCGTTCAAAAATTCCTGAGCCGGTGCTGTCGGGCAATAATGAAGCAACAATAAAATCTGATGGCTCCATAGCTACAGTACCTGCCGTCATGTTAGTAAGGGAAAGCTTTGCTTCGGCTGATAAACCCCGGAGGCCTGTTATGTTTACCCTGATAAAAGTCTTCTCTCCTTTCAGCAAATCAAGTTTCCCGGCAGAGACATTCAAACTGACACCCGAAACATTTTGTGAACAGGCAGGCTTTCCGGATTCCTGCACCTGCAAACTGTGCATTCCCTCTCCTTCCTGAGGATAAGAGAGAATACATTGTCGTGGAGACTCTGCTATGATCTCAACATATTTATTATCTAAGGAACAAGAAGTATTTGATGCATCGCCATCAAAATGTCCTGGAATAGAAACAGGCGATCCCGTCAGTATATGCAACGGGATCCTGCAATTTTCGGGGTTATTATTGATTCGGGATGGCACAATCGCTTTTCCTGCTTCCCGGCCTTTTGCATCAAAGAACTGTATCTCAAGCCTGTCGTTGTCATTATTCTGATTATGCAAGAACTGAAACTTTTTATCCGTATCGTCCGCAGTGAATATCTGTTCATTGATCCTGAATGATTTTTTTTTCAGATCCGCAAGATTCTTTCCGGTTTGTTTCTGATTTTTTCCTGCAGGTTCCGCACTGATTTTACCCGTAATAACATCCCCCGGCCGAATATCATCCGGCAGGTAAACTTTGATGGTTCCTGATGAAGTGGATAACTCAATTGTAGCTAATCCTTTTTGCAAGGTTACTGTCTGAGTAACGGCAACATAGGCTGTCATGAGCAGCAATGAGGAGAGCACAGCAGTTAACAGGCAGGGTTTCATATTCTGTGCTTTGTATAAATTTAGATAATTTATTCTAAAATAGAGAAAAAAAATAATATGAAGCCAGGGAAAATAATCATCATTGGGGCCAGTTCCGGCATGGGAAGAAAAATGGCAGAACTCTATGCGGGTATGGGAAACAAAGTGGGGATCACCGGCAGAAGGGATTTTATGCTCCGGGAAGTGCAGCAGCAATTTCCCGAAAACATTTTTACAGAGTGCTTTGATGTGACACAGAATGAAAATATCTCCCGGCTGGAATCGCTGGAAAATAAATTGGGTGGACTGGATATTCTCATCATCAGTGCGGGAACAGGGGAACCGGGTAAGGAACTAAAATGGGAATGGGATAAGCAGATGATTGATACTAATGTGTATGCCTTTGCCGAGATCGCCAATTGGGCTTTTAATTTTTTCACCCGTCAGGATCACGGTCATCTCGTTACCATTTCCTCTGTAGCTGCGGAAAGAGGAATGGGCTGGGCACCGGCATACAGTGCTTCAAAATCTTTTCAAACCAGGTATTTTGAAGGCCTTTCAGTAAAAGCATACAGGATGAAGAAAAATATTGATATCACCTGTATTGAACCCGGTTTTGTAAAAACCAGGATGGCGATGGGCAATAAGCTCTTTTGGGTGGTGCCAGTGGAAAAAGCCGCAAAACAAATCATTCATGCCATTGAAAAAAAGAAACGGAAAGCCTATATCAGTAAGCGCTGGAGAATGGTAGCAGCCGCCATGAGAATAGCTCCTTACAGCCTCTATAAAAAATTTGTCTGATACTCCCCCGTTGTCCTTCCTGCAGCCGGGAATTCTCAGATCAGGGAAATCTTAACATTTCCTAAATCATAATCAGGGCAAGTTGCACAGCCTTTGCACCGTTAATAACCTGTGTGAACAATAAAGATTTCATCCGCTTCAAATCAAATTTTATTTTTGTATGAACAACACAATTGCCATGTCTGCATCCTTTGAAGCCCGGAAAAACTCTCAGGCCACTATGATCACATTCGCATTTGCGGGAATGATGTTCCTGCTGATGTATTTCATCCGCTGGACCATTCCGCAGATCCCCATCCCCACCATTGACGAAGGCATTGAAGTGAACATCGGAACAAGCGACCAGGGTTTCGGTACCGACCAGCCGCTTATTCCCGGCGACCCCGCTCCCACTCAGTCTGTAGCCACTTCTGTTCCGGTCACGGAAAAATCTGATATTAAAGACGCAAAAGATTTTGAAGAAAATAATGACAAAGAAGCCGTAGCAATACTCAAACCTAAAGTCAGCAAACCCAATTCCAAAGAAGTCAATAAAGAAACAAAGCAAACGGTGAAAGCCACTAAACCACAGGAAGTGGTTGTTCCCAAGCCTGAAAAACCGAAAGCTGTTTTGAACCGTGTGGTGGGCAGCAATGGCTCCGGAGGAAACGGCGCTGACAGTTATCAGAAAGGAAGCAATGAAGGCATTGCAGGAGGTAAAGGTGACCAGGGAGTTCCCGGCGGCAGCCCGAATGCCACTACGTACACCGGAAATCCGGGCCATGGAAACGGAGGCCCCAGGAGGGTCAGCGGCAACAGGGTGGTCATAAATCCCAAGTCCATGGATGCCGGCGAAAACCTGAAAGGAAAAGTGCTGGCAGAGATCAGCGTTTCCCCCGATGGCATCGGAAAATTTGTCCGGGCACAAAGAGGATCCACCTATACAGGAGGACAAGCCATTGAGATCATCCGTGAATGGCTGAGAAGAAACAAGTTTAATAAGTCTGATGAAACATCCACGGTGGTCTATGAATTCAACTTCTTATTGGGCGGTTAAGTACCAACTGTAACAAACTCAGAATGCCATCTCATTGCGGGATGGCATTCATATTTTTGCACTTCATGAATTACCAGGAAACAGTGGAATATCTGATGAACAGGCTCCCAATGTTCAGCAGGGTGGGCAGCGCTGCATTTAAAAAAGACCTGACCAACACTCTTAAACTGTGCAGCTATCTAGGCGATCCACAAAAAAAATTTAAAAGTATCCATGTCGCCGGCACCAACGGTAAAGGGTCGGTGAGCCACATGCTGGCAGCCATCTTACAAACTGCAGGTTACAAAACAGGGCTGTACACTTCGCCTCATTTAAAAGATCTCAGGGAACGCATCAAAGTGAGCGGCAAAATGGTTGAAGAAAAATTTGTCATTGATTTTACCGACAGGATACAATCTCTTACAGAAGAAATTGAACCAAGTTTTTTCGAGATCACCGTGGCCATGGCATTTGAATATTTTGCAGAGCAGAAAGTTGATGTGGCAGTGATCGAAGTGGGATTGGGAGGAAGGTTCGACAGCACCAACGTCATCACTCCCGAATTATCCGTGATCACCAATATCGGTTGGGATCACATGAATATGCTGGGTGACAGCCTGGATAAGATCGCTTTTGAAAAAGCAGGCATCATCAAAGAAAATATTCCTGCAGTGGTGGGAGAAGTATTGCCGGAAACAAAAGACATCTTTATTCAAAAAGCAAAAGAGAAGAATGCGCCTCTCAGCATCGCATCGCAAAGAAGACAGGCAACGAACTGGCATTGGGAAAGACAGGAACTGGTGGTAGAAGTATCAGAGCAACATAAAACCGATCATCAAATCTATCATCTCGACCTGCCCGGAATTTACCAGGTGAAAAACCTGCTCACCGTTCTGGAAGCCTGTTCACAACTGAGGCAGCTGGGATGGAATACCGGTGAAGAAAACATTCAGAAAGCTTTGCCGGGAGTAAAAAAAATTACGGGGCTTCACGGACGTTGGGAGATTATTCATCATAAGCCTGATGTGGTTCTTGATGTGGCCCATAATGTGGACGGGATAAAACAAATTGCAGAGCAAATCGAGGTCACCGATTACAGGCAGTTGCATCTCATCATCGGTATGGTGAAAGACAAGGAAGTGGAAAAGGTCATTTCCCTTTTGCCCAGAGAGGCTGACTATTATTTTACCAAAGCACATATACCGAGAGCCCTGCCCGAAGATCAACTGGCACTAAAAGCAAAAGCCATTGAGCTGCAGGGAGAAACATTTCCTGATGTGAACATTGCTCTTCAGGCAGCATTGGCCAAAGCACATAAAGATGATCTCATCTTGATCTGCGGCAGTGTTTTTTTGGTGGGAGAAGTGAATTTTCCTTCTTAAGTTAAACGCCTTACAGAATTCACAGTTCATTAAGAAATAATCGTAATTTACATTCAGGTTCTTCAAAGATCAAATAATTGCAAAATGGAACGCCGGTATTTAAAATCACTATTGCTGATTTTGCTATGCGTTACTATTCCAGTAAGTCTTTTTTGCCAGAAAGATAATAACAGGGGAATACCACCTGCAAAAGAAAAAAAAGTTAAGCTTTGGGGAACAACTTACGCTCTCGTTGTCGGAATATCTTATTATAAAAACCTGGAACCACTCAATTATGCAGACGATGATGCCCGCTCCATAAGAGATTACCTGCTCGATTCAAAGATCGTCCGTAAAGAAAATATGTATGACCTTATTGATAGTAGTGCAACCCGCTCTAATTTTTTTGCTGACCTGAGAAAAATTTACGACAAAATAAGGCCCGACAGCAACGACCGTGTGATTATCTATTTTGCAGGGCATGGGGACAATGAAAGTCATACAGGCCAGGGATACCTGCTGGCTTATGATTGTGAACAGGCATCCTACGCTTCGTCAGACGCTATTTTTATACCTCAGCTGGAAGCAGAAGTAAATGCATTATCAGAAAAAGCTAAAGTGATATTGATCACAGACGCATGCAGATCGGGTAACCTGGCAGGGCAAAAAGCCGGCGCCTTGCTTACCATGCGCATGTTGAATACTGGATTTTCCGGTATCACTAAAATATTATCCTGTGAAGAGGACCAGCTATCACAGGAAAAGGATTTTCCGGGTGGCGGCCATGGCGTATTCACCTATTATTTACTGGAAGCGTTGGAAGGTATCAGTGTGCCGGACAGCGCAAAATATATTTCCTTGTCTAAAATTGAGGACTATGTAAAGAAAAACGTTTATGAAAATACAAAAGAGAAGCAGCGGCCGGTTGTATATGGGTCCAGTTCGGAAATAATTACAACGGTTGATCCCGAACTGAGGCAGGCAGTGATCGCCGGTAAAAGAAATGGACCCGGTGTGGAAATGACTAAAAGAGCTGTCTCCGGGTTAAATTATAAACTGTCTCCTTCAGATTCTGTTTATTACAATTTATTTTACAGCCAACTCAGGGCACGGCAACTCAATACTCCAAAAGGAAATAATGCTTACGAAACTTATAAGACCGCAAGAAAGAAGATCACCAATACGGAATTGCTGAATTCCATGAAATATGATCTTGCAGCCAGGCTGGAAGATGCCGTACAGCCGTTGCTGAACCAGTTTATACGTGGAGAATTCCAGGACTACCCGGTCACGCTTTTTCATGATGCCAACGAAAAATTAAAGATCGTCCAGGACGAATTAATTGATTCATCCGACTTCAGGTTTAATGAAATAAAAGCTAAAAGGATTTTTTTCATCGCCTCTGTCTTTAAGACATCTCATGCGTTGCAACTATTGCATGAAGCCGACTTATTAATGCCCAACACCGCATTTATCAACTTTGAGATCGGCCGTTATTATTCGGAAAAACAAAATGCAACCGACTCCGCATTAAAATATTTTAATAAAGCCATCTTCTTGTCTCCACGATGGAGTTATCCCCGGTTCATGACCGGCAATATTTATTACCAGAATAAAGAATACGACAGGGCGCTCACTTTCTTTTTACAGGCAATTGACCTGCAGCCGAAGTTTGCATTTGCCCTCTTTAACCTGGCAATGACCTATAAACAACTCAAGAAAAAAGATTCTGCCGATTATTATTATGATCAGGCTTTATCCCTGAATAAAAATTTTGCTCAAAACCAGGCCAGTGACAGGAAATCTGGCGAAGAGATCGTTTCCCTGGGCAAACAACTACGCAAAGCGGGGATTGAAGATGAGAATATGCTGGCCGGTTTATTACCCCCCGGTTTGAAAAATTCAGATGCGGATCATGAAGCTCATTCTGATGCAAAACAGGCTTATGATTTTTATATAAGGGCATACAACAATTCACAAAGCGGTAATAAGGACAGCGCCGGCTATTTATTTCAAAAATCCATTGCCTTATTTGAAAAAGCAAAAAAAGAAAACAACCTGCCCTTGTCCTATTTATATACCCTGGGATATGCCTACCAGTCTGTGGACAATAACAAGAAAGCAAAAGAAATTTATGAATTGGGATTAAAAACAGACACTACAGATTTTCACCTGTATGATTTCGGTATTGCAATGATTGAAGACCAGGAAGGCCATACTTCACGTGCATTAGAATGGTATCGGAAAGCCATTAAACATAATCCCAGATATTACAGGGCCATGAACAATACCGGTTGGATTTTTGCCCGGATGAAAGAATATGACAGCGCCATCCTGTATTATCAAAAAGCTTTGCAGCTCAGTCCTGATTTTACCATCACCCTCTCCAACCTGGGAAATATTTATTTCACCCTGTACAAAGATGATTCCGCAATTTTTTATTTTAAAAAACTTGACGCATTACTTCCAAAGCCTGAAGCGAATGTGTTCAACAAAATCGGCTTATCTTATTATTCTTTAAATTCTTACGACAGCGCCATTGTGTATTATAACAAAGCGATCCTGGCCAATGACCAGGAACCTTATTATTTCCATAACCGGGGAGAAGCATACTTTCAAAGCAGGCAATATCAAAATGCCATCAATGACTTTGAGCATTCCAACACAATGTTTCCGGACAGTGCCCGCGAATATTTCAACCTGGCACTATCCTATTCATACCTGAAAAATTATACTAAAGCTGCGGACGTCTTCAAACAAAGCATCAATAAAGAAAAGAACATAAAGGACCTGTACCTGCGTTATTACAACCTGGGCTGGGTCATGGATAAACTGGGCGATTCAAAATCTTCACTTGAATGGTATCACAAATCAGTAGAAGCAAATCCGCATTATGCCGGTAGCCTGAATAACCTGGCATTCACCTATGACAAACTTTCAGAAATTGATTCTGCAATCTATTGGTATAAAAGCGCTTTAAAGATTGATCCGACATATACAAGAAGTATATACAACCTGGCTTCTATTTATAATGACCAGTATCAATTCGATTCTTCGCTAACCTATTATAAATTGCTGTTGCCACTATTACCAACTGAAGCATCTATACCCTATAATATCGGACAGCTGTATTATTATAAAGCCAGATATGATTCTATTCCTGAGATCGATGCTTATGATTCTTCCCTGGCGTATTATAACAAAGCGATTCTGCAGGATCCGTCAATTGCCAACTATTGGTCCAAAGCCGGTGATGTGTATTTCTATTTTCCCAAACTAACCCACCGGGACACCATGATACTGTATCAGAAAGCCATAGACTATTATCAAAAAGCGATCAGCCTGGATAGTACGCAATTCCTTTCTATGAACAGGCTTGGCGTTTGCTATATCTACACGTCAAGGTACCAGGAAGCAATTGATCTGTTTAAGCTTGCACTCCGGAAAGACATCATGTACAAGAGCACCTATGAATACAATCTCGGCTACCTCTATGGCCGTATGTCCAACCGGGATTCTGCAAATTACTGGTATAAAAAAACCCTAACTACCGATCCTGCATACAGCAATGCCCTGTATAATCTTTTAATCAATTATTATCATCAGCAAAAAGATGATTCTGTTCTCCTGTACGGAAAAATATTGCTTCCGCTTGTTCCTGGCGAGGCATATGTGCCCTTTGTCCTTGGCCAGACTTACTATTACATGGCCGCTACAGGGCCGGAGAAATTCAATATGTATTATGATTCAGCCATTGTATATTTTGAAAAAGCGATACAACTAAAACCCAATGAAGCCACTTACCAATCCAGAACCGGCGATGCCTGTTTCTTTTATGCAAGAACTCCGAAACGCCTGGATGATCCTGAACTGTACCTGAAAGCGATAGATCATTATGAAAAAGCCATTCAGCTGAAGCCTGATGAAGCGAAATATCAGTCAAAGGCCGGTGATGCCTATTATTACCTGGCCTTAACTCCAAAATATCAGAACGACCCTGAATTATTTCAAAAAGCTATTGCCCGATACAAAGAAGCCATAAAGATCGATGGTACAAATTTCGAGGCAATGAACAGCCTGGGACTCTGTTATATTTACACCGAAAAATTTTATGACGCCATCGGTATTTTTGAAACAGCGCTTAAAAAAGATACAGCTAATCAAAACCTGTATGAGTACAACCTGGCCTGTGTGTATTCCAGGCTGAAAATAACGGATAAGGCGCTGGATCATTTTGAAAAGTCCCTCATCAGCGGCTATGCCAACCTCTCCCATATTTCAGAAGATACCGACCTGGATCATATCAGGAGTGCGGCAGGCTTCAAAACGATCATAGAAAAATATTTCAAGAATGAAGAGATCAATAAATATCCCGGGCTGTTCAGGCAGAAGAAATAAAATTTCAGAATCAGCGATCAGGTCACTTGTACCGGATTATTGCAATAACCTGATGATCACAATGGCTGTGATGATGCCGACAATAGAAGTGTAGATCAGTTTATTGTACTTAGCAAGCCATACAGGCAGGTAAATGTCAAAATTTTCTTTTGTAGAGTCAGAATATTTTCTTGCCCATACTGTAAGCGGGCAATAAAGCCGGAAGATAAGAAGTACCAGCCCCTCAAGAAAAATAAGCCCGTAACCGATCCAGAGCCATTTATCTATTTTATTGGCAAGGGCAGCATAGAGCATGTAAAAAATAACCACATTAAAGAACACCCATATCACGCTATGGGCTATTTTGATCATTCTCAGCTTTCCTTCGTTTGTCATTTGTATGGTAAGAGATCAGCAAAATTAAACCTTCGCCCAACAAACCCTGATGAAAACTCCGGATCAGAAAAGCCTACCCAATACCAAATTATCCAATTGAACCATCAAATCTTAATCTCCCCCATTTTCTCAAAGGCATATAAAATACAGGTGACGTGCATGGATTGAATGATAAGGTTTTTCCTCAACATCTCTTTTACTTCTTCAATACGGTGCAGCTCTACTTGTATCTCTTCATTGTGATCAAGCTGCTGCGGAGCAGTCTTTACTCCTCCCCTGGCCAGGAACATGTGCATCAGGTTATTGTTGGTGGAGGGATTGGAAGAAATTTTTCCAAGATATTCATAAGAAGAAAAGGTGTAACCGGTCTCTTCCTTCAGTTCCCTTTCAATGGCATCCTGAAGTGTTTTATCGGTATCATCCACGCAGCCGCCGGGGATCTCCATGCAAACTTCACCAATCGCATGGCGGTATTGACGAACCATGATTATTTTTCCATCTTCTGTTACAGGCACCGCAGTGACCCAGGTGGGAAACTCATACACATAATACGGATCAATGATCTTACCGTCCGGGGTTTCACAAACGTCTTTTCTCACCCTGAACCAAAGGTCATCGAAAAGATATGTTGAAGAAAGCGTTTTCCATTTCATGGTTACCACCCCATCCTTTCTCTTAGTGAAGTAATATGTGCTACATGATGGCGGCTGTGCCAGGCATACATGCCTAACAAATACCAGAGGCGCATGGTTTTCTTTTGCTCGGGATGATAAATGGTCCGGTTGTTCCAGTCATCATCCGAAACATATTTCAATGTCTCATTCAGGCGGATATGCAATGCATGTAGCAGCGTAACTGATACATTGACCGGCAATTTCTGCACATCACTCATCTGCGCCCAGAGTTTTTCATCATAGGTCTTTACGGTGGGATTGCATTCTGTCAGCCCGAGTTTGAAACGCATATATGCATTCATGTGGCTGTCGGCAATATGATGCACTAATTGATGAACAGTCCACCCTCCTTCACGGTAAGGAGTATGCAACTGCGTTTCATCCAGGTTCAGCAAAGCATTCTCAAGATTATAAGGAAGAAATTTCAGGTCGGCGAGCCATTCAATTTTCTGTTCAATGGAAAACGGCTTCGGTATGTACATCCCGACAGGATATCTTGGGTCTGTTTCTATAATGCCGGACATTTTAGTATAAATTGTTCGTTATTCATTCTGATCATTCACCTCTCAGTTCATGCCCCGTCAGGTGGATGAACACATCTTCGAGGTTTGCTTTCTTCACTTCTTTCACCCGCTCAAACCCGGATGCCACCAGGTTGTCAATCAGTTTATCGGGTGTATTAAGGGCAACGATCTTTCCCGAATCAATGATGGCCACCCTGTCGCACAGGTATTCCGCTTCATCCATATAATGCGTGGTAATGATAATGGTGGTTCCTTTCTTGCGGATCTGGAGCACCAGTTCCCACAGGCTTCTTCTTGCCTGCGGGTCAAGGCCGGTGGTAGGCTCATCCAGGAAAATGATTCTGGGCTGGTTGATCAAGGTGGTGGCCACGGAAAAACGTTGCTTCTGCCCGCCGCTCAGTTGCTTGAACTGCGATCTTGCTTTTTCTTTCAGGTTCACACTCTCCAGCAGTTCCATCGGATCCACATCACGATTGTATAATCCGGAAAAAAGTTCTATCAGTTCCACCAGGTTCAGCCCGGGATAATAACCGCTCGTCTGCAGCTGCACGCCGATGATCCTTTTGATCTCATTCGGCTTTTCATCAAGATTGAAACCATCCACGATCACCTCGCCGCTTGTTTTCTCTCTCAACGTTTCTATGATTTCCAGTGTAGTGGATTTGCCGGCGCCGTTGGGCCCGAGCAAACCGAATATCTCGCCTTCATCCACATCAAAGCTGATCCCTTTCACTGCTTCAAAATGACCGTAGTTCTTCACCAGGTTCTTAACCGAAATGATTGTCTTTGCCATTCGATGAAATTAGGTTGCAAAGGTAATTGCAATTCACATTTGTTTACATCTGCCTGCATTTTAAGATCAGGCAATATAAGTTTCCAGTTCTTCCATCATCAGTTTACTGCCAATGAAAAACGGAGTACGCTGATGCAATTCCGTTGGTTGAATATCGAGAATCCTTTCTTTTCCGTTTGTTGCTTTTCCGCCCGCCACTTCCATGATGAATGCAAACGGGTTACATTCATACAACAGGCGGAGCTTTCCGTTGGGCTTGCCCGTGGTGCCCGGGTACATGAAGATGCCTCCTTTGATCAGGTTGCGGTGCACATCGGAGACCATGCTACCGATGTAGCGCTGCGTATAAGGGCCGCCGGTTTCTTTGGTCTTGGTCTGGCAGGCAGTGATGTACTTCTTCACCTTCTCATCATACTGGTAAAAATTTCCGTGGTTCACTGAATAGATCTTTCCTTTTTCGGGGCATTTGATATTCGGATGGCTCAGTGTGAACTCGCCGATGGAAGGATCGAGGGTAAAGCCATTCACTCCTCTTCTTGTAGCATACACCAGCATGGTGGATGATCCGTAAACGATATAGCCGGCAGCCACCTGGTTTCTTCCTCTTTGCAAAAAGTCGGAACGGTCGCAGGGCTTGCCGGGAGTTGTCACCCGGCGGTACACGCCGAAGATGGTGCCGATGGAAACGTTCACATCAATGTTGCTGCTGCCATCAAGCGGATCTATCATGATCACATACTTGGAGTTGTTGCTGATCTCATCATCAAACACTACGATGTCATCCAGTTCTTCGCTGCCGAGGCCGGCGCAGGAGATGCCGTGGCGCAACACGCCGAGGAACTGGTTGTTGGCATATACATCTAATTTCTTCACGTCCTCACCCTGGACATTGATGGTGCCGGCATCACCCAGTATGTCCACCAGTCCTGCTTTGTTCACTTCCACGTTCACTCTTTTGGCGGCAAGGCCTATATCACGCAGCAGCCTGCTCAGTTCACCGGTGGCTTTGGGAAAATCGCGGAGTTGCTGAATGGTGAACTCATCCAGCGTAAGAATCTTTCTGTTGAAATCCATATAGCAAAGAATTGTAAGCAAAAATAAGAGGAAAAAGCGGGAGGATGGGTAAACGATTATACAGAGTGTGTTACTTGAATTTAAGATAGGGAGGGTGCATTGTGTCTAGTCAAGTATCGCTACTGAAGCAAACTACACTCAGTGCAGATCGCTTCATCGCTTCACTCCCCTCAATGACCCGGGCTACAAAAAAGAGCGTGGGTCTTTGCGAGGTGATGAAAAAGTGAACCATTGTGTGGAGTCAGATCGTATTACCGAAGCAAACTGCATTTTGGTAGGATCGCTTTACCCCTTCCGTGTCTTCGTTCAAAGGATTGTGTAAGAGCAACGGGACACGGGCGGAGTTTTTATTGGAAGCCGTGTCCCTCCGGAGATAAGGCTTCCGGAAAAGGAAGAATCACTACTGATTTTTGACCATTTAAAAACACAGGTCACCAACAAACAACGCATCGTCTGCCATAGAGTGCCTACGATGCAGTCCCATATTCAACGGAAAAGGGAGAATAAGATTTTTTTATGGAAATTGCATCGTTTTGGCTCGGGTAGCAGGATAAAATCAATTAAATTGCTCCAACCATTTTTTGCAGGTTAACAATTTTTCAGTTTGTACGCTGAACACGGTATGATTGTTTAAACCACTTTTCCGGGTTTGGCTGATAGTTCTTAAATGCCTGCAAACGTATCTCTGCCTATGCCTTGTAGCAGGTCTTTTTCATTATACGTATTCTAATAGTTGTTTGACGGTCTGCTGCCAGTCTGATGGTGGCATCCTTCTGCCAAAACGAAGTATTGTTTGCATGTTTTCCTTTTGCCATAAGGGTACTGAAGTGCATTATAGATCTCAGGTCGCGGGGTCGTCTTTTCCAGGTCTTCAATCTCAGACAACCGTTCTTTGAAAACTTTTTTCTCTCACCTTTTGAAGTACTGCTCGGGGCGTCATAACGGTGGATGCGTACAAAAGCCTTGAGAAGAATATGCAAAGAAACCCGGCAGATGACCTCTGATGTTTCAGTGTCATTTCTCCTCTCACATTGTCATGACGGTAACCGATGAAGTTGAACAAATCGGATAAAGAATGTTGGAGAATACCAGTAAATATTTCATTATTGATCTTTTCAGTCAAATAATCCCCTGATAAAATTCACCATAGTTCCTGCTGCTTCCAGCCCATTATTGATGGTAGTTTGAATACCATTTGTTACTAAATCCTTGATTCCACTATCGCCGGCACCTTCGGTATCTGTGGGCTCATCTCCAAATTCTATCTCCCCCAATGTTACAGTAAATTCAAGTTCATCTTCAAATTCTATCTCCCCCAGTGTTACAGTAAAGTTAGGCTCATCCTCAAATTCTATATCCCCCAGTCTTACAGTGAATTTAAATTTTTTGTTTTTATCAGAGCAATCAGCAGTCATCATTTTATTTAATAATTGACGGGTCAGTTTAGCCTGTTGTACCATCTTCTCTATATTTTTCAGGTTTAGCTCACCCTCTATAAGTCGATTTAACTCTTCCGAGGTAAATTCCCGCGAGGGGGATTTATCAAAATCACCGCTGTTTTCAGTATAGTTAAATCCGGATTGATTAATACTGCCATTAGCCGTTTTTACATAGGGTGTACCGTACAGACCCGGCTCTGTAATAGTGCCTTTGCCAACACCAAATGAAATGGTGGCATTGGGCATGGCACCGCCCGAATGCTTAATCCCAAAACTATTATTGTCTAATGCTGCAGCTTCAGCGCTCAGGCGCAATGCTTCCAGGCCAACAGGCATGGTTACTACAACCGGGCACAGGAAGGAAGGTATGGGGAGATCTGCGATATTTGCCGGGCTATTTTCTTTTTGCGGAACACATGCGGGTTTATCAAATTCCAATTTATCAACCGCCTCTTGGTGTAAACTTAACAAGCCACGAGTCCAGTTAATATATTCAGTAAGTACCGTATTTCTGATATTGCCGGTTAGATACCATCTCCACGTACACCATGCATTCAGCCAGGTACGATAGTCATCTAAATACTTCTGATAAAACTCTTTTATTCTTGGGTTGACAGCCTCCATGTATGCATTGCTTCTGCGGTCGTAGTCAGGGCATTTGTCATTCTCACCTGATTTGTTTTTTATTTCTCTTTGTTCATCTATAAATTTATCCAGTTTGGCAAGTTCCTGCATATATTTTTGCGTCATCTCCTGAAAATAAATTCCAAGCATTTTTGTGATATACGCAGCCGGCTTACTCATCATGTTCACACCTTCCATACTTTCTTTGAGCATTGTTTTTACAAATTCATCCTCCCCCTTATCATACAATGCATTCAAATCGGCGCCTGCTGCCTCCTGTAACTCTTCCAATTTTTTATCCAATTTTCCATACATCATGTCATATCCATACATGATTGATTGGTCACTATTAAATCCATTTACAGAATTAGAGAGTTGGGGAAGTGTAGTCCATTCTTTGGTAAAGAACTCATGAATGGTAATGTGTTGCTTCAACTTTTCAAAATCCATTTTATCAATACGGTCGCCAGCTTTCCGGTTATTGATCATGCTTTCAGCAAAAGGATTGGGTATTTCTTCAAATGCATCCACATAATCCCGGACGGCCTCTATGGGGTCACCTTCTAATTCCTTAAGGACGCCACCACACAATTTAGTTTCAGGATTTGCCGGATTACGTATGGCAGCCATTGCATAAAATCGTTTAGCGCTGTCCACTTCACCAAGTTTAAGCCAGGCAAATCCAAGATTGTTATTGATGGTGCTGTTGCCCGGAAGTTGCTGCTGTAATTTTTTAAGAAAAGGAATCGCTTTTTCCGGATATCCGCTTTGTGAAAGAATGGCGGCCAGATTATTCTGGTAATTCGCGTTTTTGGGATCAGCCATCACTGCTTTCATAGCCAATCCCATAGCAACCTGATTGTGGCCCTGCAAAAAAGCAACAACCGCAGCTGACATCAGTGAACTTCCTGTCTTTTCTTTTGCAATCACTTTTGAAATAATTGCCTTTTCATCTGCTGTTGCTTTCTGCATCAGCTTATTATATAAGTTCGCAGAAGTAGCTGTTACATCAGCATCGGTCAATGCTTTTTTTGAGATAGCATTGATTCTTGCTGCGTCTCTTTTGGGAATTAGTTGTTTATTATCCGTAAACTCAGGATAGTTTACTATCTTAATATTCGACTTGGTCAATGCGGGCATCATATCTTTCATCATCTTTTTCATCTCTTCCTGCTCTTCTTTACTCATGCCGGATTCTTTCATGGTATTTTCCATCATTTTATTTATCTCAGCATGCGAGGGTGGTTTTTGTTTGGGTTTGGTTTGAGACAATACACCGGAAGAAATCAGCAGAAACAATATGGAAAGCAGAATGGTTGTCCTTTTCATTTCAAAAATGTTTTAGTTGACAAAACAAAAATGAGCTATATCTTTTAATATTTAACTCCCCGAAAAAGGGGAGTGAATCAAAAGTCTCCTTCCATTTTATTTGCAGGTTTGAAAAGCAATCATTCTTTTAAGTATTATAAAGATGTTCAGGGAAAAATTGACTTGCCGTTGAATCCATTAAACCGAATGACATTATTCTGAAAAAGTTTTTTGCGCATTTAGCAGGCAGCGCCTGAATTTATGCCATCTCTATAGACTTTGAAAGAAAGGCCCGGACTTATGTAATGGGGGAATTGCTAAATGAAGAATGCTTAAACGCTAATCTGGCACAAGAAGACTTAACAGAAAAAACAGGAACTAAGAAAACCTTTATTTCAATAATAGAAAATGGGCACACAGACATTCAACTCTTAACATTATTCAAACTGATAGAACAGAGGCTTAACCGGAAACTTGAACTTTATATCAGTTGACCGATGATGGCATCACATAACATGTAAACATAGGATGAACTGTGCATAAAACCAAAAAAAAATATGGTTTTTGTGAACAGTAATTTGGTTGATATATAGTTCCATTTGCCCCTTCCCTGTCTTCGTTAAAAGGGTTGTGCAAGGGCAACGAAACCCTGCTCTCCGGAACTTGAAATTTCGAAGAACTGTTTCATCACTTCAAGCGATATAAAAATGATGTGGGGCATCCTGTCCCGCTTAGCAGAACATGCTTCATCTAGAAATCCCACCCAAACAGTACGGCCACTTATTCACACAAGTGTGGACTAGCAAAAAAATCAATAGCTTTGCAGCGTTCTGCCCAACTTATTGAGCCGGACTTTGGGCTGCCTTTCAGGTGGCTGTTTTTTTTATTCAAGCACAACAAATAATAAACCATATGAACACCCGTGTCGGATTTGAAAAGCATCTGGACGCTCACATCAAAAGAGAGAAAGCAGCTGTGAAGCTGGCCAGCAAGACCGGCCAGCTTCTTTATGACAAAGGAGTGGAACTGGTATTTTTCAGGAATCACCTGGTGGACCTGTCCATAGCAGAGATTCTTAACCTGCATGAGTATGCCCGGAAAGTTATCGAAAAGCCCATAGACGTTGAGGTTTCTTCCTCGCTGGCAGAAGCCCTGGCCGAAATTGACCTGGCTCCTTCCAAACTGGACATCGGCAGGCTGGCCTACGAATACACACTGAAAGAAGATATCTATAAAGGAGATCGTACCGCTTTCCTGAAAGACACTTTGAAGGATTTTATCGGCGCCGATAAATTTCATATGGTTCCCAAAGATGTGATCCTCTACGGCTTTGGACGGATCGGAAGGCTGGCAGCCAGGGAACTGGTCAAGCAGGCTGGCAAAGGGCAACAACTGAGGTTGAGGGCTATCGTCACCAGGGATAAAGATCCCGAGATGCTTGAAAAACGTGCCGCCCTGCTGAGAAACGATTCGGTGCACGGCGCTTTTGATGGGACGATCAAGGTGGACATGGAAAACAGCATGCTGATCATCAACGGAATGATCGTGCACATGATCAACGCCAACAACCCGGACGATATTGACTACACCCGATACGGCATCAGCGATGCTTTGGTGATTGATAATACCGGAGCTTTCAGGGATAAGGATGCGCTGGGCAGGCATTTGAAATCGAAAGGTGTTTCCAATGTGATCCTGACGGCGCCGGGTAAAGGAGTGCCCAATATCGTTTTCGGGATCAATGAAGGCGAACTGGACCTTGACAAAGAAAAAATATTCTCGGCTGCTTCCTGCACCACCAATGCCATCTCCCCCATTCTGAAAGTGATGGAAGACAAGTTCGGGATCGTGAAAGGACATATCGAGACCGTTCACGCCTATACGAACGACCAGAATCTGCTGGACAATATGCACAAGAAACCACGGAGAGGACGTTCTGCCGCCATCAACATGGTCATCACTTCCACAGGTGCGGCAAAGGCCGTATCCAAAGTGATCCCTTCACTGACGGATAAACTGACTGCCAATGCAGTGCGGGTGCCTACGCCAAACGGATCGCTGGCCATCATGTCACTGGAGATCGGCAAAGAAGCTTCCATAGAAGATGTGAACAATGCGGTGAAGGATGAAGCGCTGAACGGCAAGCTGATCAACCAGATCTATTATTCGGTGGACAATGAAATGGTCTCCAATGATATTATCGGCAACACCTGCTGCGCAGTATTCGATTCACCATCCACACTTGTTTCAAAGGATAAAAAAAATGTGGTGTTGTACACCTGGTACGACAATGAATACGGATATACCAAGCAAGTGATAAGGCTGGCCAAATATGTGGCAAAGGTCAGAAGGCTTATCTATTACTGATCGTTCCGATCGTCTTAATAAATTTTGATCAGGGGTAACTATTTCATAGCATCAGGTGATGCAATGATGATGATGGAAGAAACATTCCGGACAGTAACAATATGATTAAAATATCTTCTTAAATGTTTCTTTAACTTTTCAGCCTGTATTTCTTATTCACTTTGGGACTGTCGAAATACCTGTTGAGTTCTTCCTCGGTCATATTATTGGAGAAATCCATCGGGATGTCTATCAGCTGGACCTGTATCTGTTTCAGTTCATCCCTGAGCTTACTAATCTTTTTTGCAATATCCGGGTCACGGTCGCCTACCAGTGCATTATCGGTAAGCATGTACTCAAGCCTTTTTATGGAAGTCCTTATCAACGCCGCCTGGTTCTGATCCACAATCTTGGCCGGAGCCACCGCTTCTTTTATAGGCACCAGTGAAATGCCGACACTTGGTAAAACCTTGCCGGTGTTTTGAGCGCCCTGGTCGGAAGAAGTGCTCAGGATAGTGCCTGTAAGCGCTGTGGAAGCTCCCGTCATATCAAATGTGGTGCGGGTCTTTTTATTCTTCCTGAGTTTTTTATCCAGTTGCAGGAAAGTGTACTTGAGCTGTAAGATGTATGTGTTGATGTTTTTGGTCACCAGCTTATAATCCTCCAGCGCCAGAGGATAGTTGAGCGCATCTTTCACAATGATCGTTACCAGCGCCGTATCCTTTTCCCTGAATTTGTTGGAACCCACAAATGAAAGTGTGACAGTTTTTTGTTTACCGGGGTCGGAGTCTTTTACGAAATCATAATCAGGTGACCAGCGGAATTCATCATCGCATTTTTTTACCAATGTAAAATTCTTGATGGGAATGCTGCTGGTAAATAAGATGTCTTCAATGGGAAAACTTCCCGCTTCGCATTGTATTTTAAAAGAAACGGTATCGCCTTCATCAATGGTCAGGGTGTTGCTCACCGTAGGTTTCACCCTGGATGGGATGATCTCGGTGTTATAAAAAACAAGGGTGAACGAAGTATCCACTTTGTCTTTCGGGTCATTGAGGTTCTGCACACCGATGTCCACCTTATATTCATGATCATATCGGAGCTTGCCGGAAAGAAAATATGATTTTTCCGCCTTAAAGGTCAGCAGCCCGTTGTCTTTGTTGATCTTCAGTCCTGCCGGCGAGTTTCTCATATACCAATAATACCGGGAAGGATCCCGGTTTATCATGAACTGATAACTCAGCAAAGAATCCACATGCTGATTGAAATAAGGATTCAGATTAATGATGCGTAAAACAGAATCAGCAGGGTTTACGGGCACAATATGCAACGAATCGGTGCTGTCAACTTTTAAAGTATCCTGAATACGTTTCAAAGTATCCTGAGCACGGCCTGCCGAAACGACCCCCACCACCAGACAAATCAGAACGATCAGCTTTTTCATTATGTATGGACCTGATTGAGAATATTAAACGGCTGCAAAATTACTTGATTTCTTCTCAAATGATACCTTAATATTTTACTTCCGGAGAAAGGGAAACTTTAGGAGGATACGGTCATTACTTCGCTGTTTAAATAATTGCACTAATGCCGGTTAAATGACCTTTCAGCCTGTTAAGAGTTTGTTCCTATCCCGGTTTTTGAATAGCAATAGTTAATGAAGAGCATTTTATCTATAAAATGGATTTAAAATGCCCGCCGGAAAGGCAACTTATATAGTAAAGGAGAGATAAGAATAATCAGGCTTTACTCATTCTCGGGATAGCGCCTTTCATTTTTAATTTCAAAAAATAGCTTTCAAAATATTTAAAACTCAACACACTGACGACCACGGAAGCCAAACAGCATATGAACAGAGTAAGATAAACATTCACTTTATCCGGAATATCCCAATAACTGTGAATGGTTCTGTAGACCGGAGCATAGCAAAACCGGATGACCAGCCAGTGAAAAATGTATAGCCCATAAGAGATCTTACCGGTAAAGATCAGCCACTTTCTGTTCAGCAAAGTAGTGAACCATTTGTATTTTCTTTTTACCGCAATATCAATAATCCCGGCATAAAATATGGCCATGCTTGTTAAACCAACGGTTGCAATAAAAGGAGAGAGAACAGAAGTGCCCCATATTATTATACCGGCAATCAAAATTACCGTATTCACAGGCACAATATACCGGGGCGCAGGCTTCAATATCTCTTTGTGAACAAAAAATAAAAATGCCCCGATAATAAAAGAATCCATCCGGCAAAAAGTATTATACAGGTATATCTGATAATTACTGTTGTCCATCCGGTATAAAATCACTCTTAAAACAATACAAAGAATAATCCAGACACCCAGAATAGTTCTTATTCTTTTTACCTTATAAAAATAAAAAATGAACAAAGGCCAGATAAGGTAAAACTGTTCTTCAACTCCCAATGACCAGAATATGATCAGGTGGTTCTCTTTCAGGTCCGGGTATCCCATAAAAACCCAATTTTCAAAAAATGTAAAGAAAGCGACAGCATTTTCCCTGTAAAAAGCCATACTGTGGAAATACTCCCTGGAAATAAAAAGAGGCAGTATAAAATAAAAGCAAATCAGCACAGCATAATAAAGAGGGAATAACCTCAGTACCCGGTTAAGGTAAAACCTGCTGAAATAATTTTTCCTGTGAATTGAAGAGATCAGTCTTGATGTGATCAGATAGCCGGATAATACAAAAAACAGATCGACACCGCTCCAGCCAATACTAAAAATAGTAAAGCGAAATCCCAGATAATGAAAAGTTACTACCAGGATGATAGCTATTCCTCTGAGCCCATCAAGTTCAGGTACATAGTTTTTATGCAGTTTTTCTCCGCTTTCCAGCATGGATCATTTTTTCATTTTTAAAACCGGGACTCAATTTCACATCCCTATACTCTTTAGCACAGAAAGAATAATGGCCGGCCAACATTCTATTGTTTAAAGGTCAGCACCAAAACCCCCGGAGCAATACCATCATAGACAGAGTCAGCCCGGGCCGCAATATCACCTTTTAAAAAGCTTTCTTTCTGCCATGGATTGTTATAAGAATAGACATAAAAATCGATACGAAACCTTTCAAGAGCAGATAAGATCTCCTCCCATGAATAATTAGAAGTATAGGGTCCGTAATACCTGGAATGATTCAGATAATTGATAATGACCATATCAGACAACCCGCTATCTGACTGCACCCCTCCCATCATTTTCCCCTTAATATTATTTTTTTTCAATGCAGCAGCAACATCAAATAATTTTTTCCCCGATCCGTATCGCATTTTCAACAGTAAAAAAGGATACACATAAAAACCGGCGATAATCAGCATTGATAATACAAAGGAATATCTTTTCATCCGGAAGCCTTCCTTTGTAAGCTCAGAAAGTATAATACCACATAATACCATTACAATAAAATCCGTAATCCATATAAACCTGGATTGCACTGAAAACAAAAGAAACCCCAATGACCACAGCAGGATGAAACTCAACAGCACAGCCTGACCATCCTTAACAGGCACACGCTCATCCTTTGCAAACAAAAAATATAAACTTACCAGAATCACTAATATAAAGGCAAAGGAAAATTCATTAAAAGATTTTATCAGTTCAAAAAAGTTTGTTATGATCAGCTTTAGTTGTATCACGAATGTTTCCCGGTTCGTAAATGGCGTGATATTCTCTTTATAGAGCCCCGATATATCATCAAACAGAGCATAGTTCCCTTCTTCAGGAGCAGCGCCGATAATCCTTTGAGGATGGTACAAAGCTGAGATAGTTCCCGAGATATTTCTCTGCCCCACAATAAAATTTCCGTATTTATAATTCAGACTGATCATCCAAAATGATGAGATCAATATCAGAACGATCAACGAGAGTAATATTTTTTTTAATCCCTCACTGGAAAAAAAACGTTCGTTCCTTCTCTTCTCGAGGATCAGGATCACCAGTGGAAGATGGATCAACATAAAATAGAAAGTATATGCCTTTGCATAAAACCCCAAACCACCAACCATGGCTGCCCATATGATGCTTTTGTAATCCCTTCCAAAGTTCTTATTCGTTAATCTATTCAGGTACAGAAGCAGGATCATAACAAGGAGCAGATCCGCAAACAACAAACTGAATGCAAAGCTTAGCAATAGCAAAACAGCACCTGTCATCAAAGCTATTTCCAGGTAAAAAAGAATATTGAATTTCTTTATCAGCTTATAGAAAAGCAAAAGGCTGATACAACTATAAAGACCGTTCAGTAATTTGGCAGTAACCACAGGATTAAAACCTGCTTTAATAAAAGGAGCAAGAAGCCAGGATCCCAAAGGGCTCCATATGCCGTTGATAGAATCAAAAAAATGCCCCTGAGCCACTTTCTCAGCCACACTCAGATAGCCGGTAGCGTCAGGGTTCATCACGTAACAATATTCCCTGAAAAGAATGACGAAGAGTAATAAATAAACTGTTATAAAGAATAACAGATACTTTGCTTTCATCTAAATTAAACTTAGTGTCCCGGCCAATTAAAATGGCGCCTGAAACAAATATATGTAATTTGATCTCTTTTTCTTAAAGCGAGTCATTTTGCCATAACCGCTGCAGGAATAACCAGTACTTGGGAATAACTATCCCCCCTCACATTATACATCGCGAAAGAAAAACCCTGATAATATTTATCTGAAAGGAAACTAACCGCAGATCCCATGAAATAACAAAAACGACATGCCCATTTATTTTGTAAATTACCAAAAAATAGATGAGTCATGTCTTCGTCACGGGTATTATGGAAACCTTCAAATGAATTCATTGAACATTCCAATCTTACAAAATATGTCGGTTGGTTGAAAGAGAATTACAAACTTTCATTTGATGATTATCATTCATTGTGGCAATGGTCGGTCAATAAACCGGCAACATTCTGGAAGACCATAGCTGAATATTTCAAGGTTCAGTTTCATTCACCATTCAGTGAGGTGATGTCTTCTGATCCAATGCCGTTCACTAAATGGTTTGAAGGGTCCACGTTGAATTATGCCGAACATATTTTCCGTAACCGTACATCGGATCGTCCCGCCATTATATATTCATCGGAAGACCACGGCATTTCCCGGATGTCATGGGAAGAACTGGAACACAGCACGGCTTGTTTGCAAACTTTTCTGAAAAATGCAGGCATTGAAAAAGGAGAACGTGTGGTGGCTTATATTCCCAATATTCCTGAGGCTACCATTGCATTGATGGCAACCATATCTTCCGGTGCAGTGTGGAGCAGTTGCTCTCCCGACTTCGGATCGGGGAGTGTGCTGGACCGTTTCAAACAAATAGCCCCGAAAGTGCTGATCGCTGTTGACGGATATGCCTACAATGGCAAACATTATGACCGAATGGAAGTGGTGAAAGAGATCAGTGAACAACTTCCCACGGTGGAAAAAGTGATCCTCATCCCTTATCTGAACAAACAAACGGATATAAAAAAGATTCGCAACGCCGTATCATGGAATGAAGTTATGTCTATTAAACCGGATCCGCTCAGTTTCACTCCTGTGCCTTTTTCCCATCCTATATGGATCTTATATTCATCGGGCACCACCGGCATTCCGAAAGCGATCACTCATTCGCACGGAGGAATGTTGCTGGAGCATCTTAAATACCTGGCCTTTCACAATGATGTTCACCCGGGAGAAAATTTTTTCTGGTTCTCCACCACAGGATGGATGATGTGGAATTTTGTGCAGGCATCGCTGCTGATGGGCGCCACCATCGTGTTGTATGACGGAAGTCCTACTCATCCCGGTTTGAATATTTTATGGCAACTGTCGGAAGATATTCCCATTCATCATTTCGGAACCAGCGCCCCATTCATCATTGCCTGCCAAAAGCGATCGGTAGAACCGGGAAAGCAACATGATCTCTCAGCATTGCATTCCATAGGATCCACCGGCGCTCCCCTGCCTCCCGAAGGATTCGATTACGTTTATGATGAAATTAAAAAAGATGTATGGCTCTGCTCCATGAGTGGCGGCACTGACATATGCACTGCGCTGGTGGGCGGAAACCCGTGGGCTCCTGTTTACGAAGGAGAGATACAATGCCGGGCACTGGGGTGTTCCATGTATGCTTATGATGAAGAAGGAAAGCCGCTGATCAACGAAGTGGGCGAAATGGTGATCACCAAAGCCATGCCCTGCATGCCTGTATATTTCTGGAATGATCCGGATTTTAAAAGATACAGGGAAAGCTATTTTGAATTTTATCCCGGAGTGTGGCGCCATGGTGACTGGATAAGGATCACACCGGAAGGTGGAGTGGTCATTACGGGAAGATCGGACACCACACTGAACCGCCAGGGTGTGCGCATCGGTACGGCAGAAATTTACAGGGCAGTTGACAAGATACCTGAAGTGAAAGACAGTCTTGTCGTGGATATTGAATTACCACAGGGAGGCGACTTCATGCCTTTGTTTGTTGCCATGCAGGAAGGGAAGGAATTGACAGAGGATCTGAAAAAAGTGATCCGCGACAGAATAAAAGCAGACTGCTCTCCCCGTCACGTTCCCGATGAGATCATTGCAGCACCTGACCTGCCCTATACTATCAGCGGCAAAAAGATGGAAGCTCCGGTAAAGCGCATACTGATGGGCAAGCCTGTTGAAAAAGCTGCGAACCGGGGTGCCATGAGCAACCCATCATCACTCGATTTCTTTGTTTCCTTTGCCAAAACATCAGAACATCTGAAAGGATAGATAGCAGAAACAAAAAAATGTGTGCGAAATAAAATTCGTCAATTGTGCTGTACAAGTTCAGATAAAATTATATCCGACCATAGAGGAAAACTGAACATGCTTCCTGCTACGATAATAACTTTTGCAACACCACGGCATCATTATATCTTTCTTCTTTTGCGCCATAGACCAGTGTCACTTTCCCTTCTTTGATCTTTGCTTTCAGTATGTCGAAAGAAGCTTTATTGTTTTTGATCTCTGCTGTATATTTTTTTTCAAAAACCGGCCATTTCTCCGGATCGTGATTGAACCATTTTCTTAATTCGGTTGATGGCGCTATCTCTTTCAGCCAGAGATCCACCTTTGCTTTTTCCTTGGAGAGTCCGCGGGGCCACAGCCGGTCTATCAGTATTCTGTAACCATCTGATTTTTCCGGAGCTTCATAAACTCTTTTTATAGATACTTTTTCTTTCATATAAAAGAACTTTAAAACCGTTCCTCACAAAATTAGTTCTTATCATTCATTAAGTCGTATCTTGGAAACTCAACTAAAAACCAAAAAAACTGCATTATGAAAAAGATTTTCATTTCATTTTTGTTTTTCTTTTTCCTGGCCACGGCAGGCAATGCCCAATTCAACTTTGGCCCCCCCGTGCCTAAAAAGCTGGATCCGGTCATCCAGAAGATGGTGGATGAGGAGATGAACAATTCTCAACTGAAAGTACTGGCCCATGAACTGATGGACAAGATCGGTCCCAGGCTGGTAGGCACTCCCAAGATGCAACAGGCGCATGACTGGGCTGTAGCCAAATACAAGTCATGGGGTGTAGAGGCCCGCAATGAAAAATGGGGCGAATGGCGAGGATGGGAACGTGGCGTTTCCCATATTGACATGATCGCTCCCTGGGTAAAAACTCTTGCCGGTACTCAACTCGCATGGTGCCCTTCCACCAAAGGAAAGACCATCACCGCTGATGTAATCATTCTCCCTGATCTTGCGGACAGCGCAGCTTTTGCAGCATGGATGCCAAACGTAAAAGGGAAATTCGTCATGATCAGTATGATGCAGCCCACGGGCCGCCCCGATGCTGATTGGGAAAAATATGGAACGGAAAAGTCAAGAGAGAAAATGAATAAAGAACGTGATTCTTTAACAAGAGCATGGGCAAAAAGGGTTTCCAAGACAGGATATAACACAAGGACACTACCGGTAGCTCTGGAAAAAGCAGGCGCTGCAGGTATTCTCACCAGTTACTGGAGTAAAGAATATGGAGCCGATAAAATTTTCTCTGCTTATACCAAAGCTATTCCTACCGTAGATATTTCTCTTGAAGATTATGGGTTGGTTTACCGGCTTGCAGAAGACGGCTCCAACGTAAAAATGAATATCCGCACAGACAGCCGGGAAACCGGAGTTCAGCCTACTTTCAACACGGTCGGCGAGATCAAAGGAACAGAAAAACCAAATGAATATGTATTATTATCTGCTCACTTTGATTCATGGGATGGCGGCACAGGCGCTACCGATAACGGAACCGGAACCTTAACGATGATGGAAGCCATGAGACTTCTTAAGTTATATTATCCGAATCCGAAAAGGACAATATTGGTTGGCCATTGGGGAAGTGAGGAACAAGGGCTGAATGGCTCCAGGGCTTTTGCTGAGGATCACCCCGAGATCGTTAAAGGATTACAAGCCTCCTTTAACCAGGACAATGGCACCGGAAGAATAGAGAACGTTTCAGGACAAGGATTCTTAAACGCTTATGAATACATCCAGAGATGGCTTTATGAGGCTCCGCTGGAATCCAAAAAAGATATCAAAACCACCTTCCCCGGTTCTCCGAGCGGCGGCGGATCAGACAACGCCTCTTTTGTAGCCGTAGGCGCTCCCGGCTTCTCATTGGGAAGTTTAAGCTGGGGTTATTTCAGCAATACCTGGCATACCAACCTGGACACCTACGATAAGATCGTTTTTGATGACGTAGAACAAAATGCGATCCTTGCGGCTGCTCTTGCCTACATGGCAAGTGAAGATCCTTCGTTCTTCAACCGTGAAAAATCAGTGCTGCCTCCTAATCCGTTTAACGGCCAGCCCGGTAAATGGCCTGCAGTACAACCACCCACACGCAGAGGAGGATTGGATTAATATAGAGCTTAATTAAACCGAACCGTCTCAGGAAATCATTCTGAGGCGGTTTTTTATTTTATATGGAGAATCAATCTTTGACAAAAGCAAAGGCCCTTTGTAACTAAAGTCACTATCTTATCAAAATATTTCACGGAACTTCGCAGCAATTATTAATGATATAAAAAAAGTCATCATGTCTTACTACTTTTCAAAAACAGTAAACGGCAACTGGGATAATGCAAGAGAAAAAGTAACGGAAGCTCTGAAAGAAGAAGGTTTCGGAATACTTACTGAAATAGATGTAAAAGCCACTCTGAAGAAAAAGCTTGATGTGGATTTCAGGCCTTATGTCATCCTGGGCGCCTGCAATCCGGCTTTTGCTTATGAAGCTTTAAAGTCAGAAAAATATATAGGCACCATGCTCCCCTGCAATGTGATCATGCAGGAAACTCAGGATGGTCATATTGAAATCTCTGCCATAGATCCTGTAGCTTCCATGCAGGCAATAGAAAATGATCAATTGGGAAAAGTTGCCACAGAAGTGCGCAGCAAACTGCAACGGGTGATCGAAAAACTTTAATGCTTAAAAAACCCGGATTTAAAAAGGGAAACTCGACAATCAAAAAGGGAGCAGGTCAGCAATAATTCTTCCTGAGTTGTCTTGAGAAACCTTCATACCAATCAGCCGCTTGCTGATACTCACCGCCTTTGATCATAGCAACGGCAGGAATGATCATGAAGTTGTAGATATAATCATAAATAGCTGAACGGTTCTCGCATTCTGAAATTCCGGATACCACTTCAGGGCCAAGAGAATCATATTCGTTCAACAGCTTTTTTCCCTGCACGGTGTTGCGCATGTAGCTTTCCCTGAATCTGCGAAGCGTGGTCAGTTCATCACAATCATCGGCAAGTCCTCTTTCCGTAACACAGGCTGTGGTGATGAAGCAATCAATATCATCCATGTCATTATCAGAAGGATCACTATAAGCCATGACCGAGAATGGTTTCCCGTTGCTATCCAGCAAGGCGGCCGAGGTGAACATTTTGATGCGTATCCGGGGATTCAGCGGTAATTCTTTGGGCCACGGGTACTCATCTTTTCTCATTCTTCTTCCGGTAGTCTTTATGATCTTATAGTCATTATCTGCTTTAAAAGCTTCCACTCCCGCTATCTTAAAAGTGTAGGTACAGGATTTCGCATTTAATATATCCTTAGGATCTTTATAATAATTAACAACAATATCCAATTCCTTTTCCGTGTCAGTAGCTTTGGAAAAATCAATGACCGCTTTATGATACATATATAAGGTACAGCCTATCTGGTCTGATTTACTGCGATCCAGTTCCGTCATATATATGTCTCTTGCGGTGTCTGCGTTTTTTGCTCTTTTTGCGAGAGGAAGGCCTGCCAGGGCAACGGACAAGGCTCCGGTTTTCTGAAAAAATTTTCTTCTGTTCATCGTATGGTTTTTAAAAGGTATTGGAATAATTTTTTAAAATACTTTCGTAAGGGTATAATTCTGTATAACGAAAAATCTTCTTATTTATTGCAGCCTTCTGTCTCTTCTCCTATTTACCGGTAAGCTCTTATTGAATATCGCAGGAATTCATTTGCCGGTCAGAAATTCGATCCGGGATAAAGAAGAAATTATTTATACTCTGAGTCCTGACAATAGTCAATAAAGCGTAGCACCACTTGTAAAAGAGATTCACCTTGCTTATTCAAATTACTTCCCCTTCAAACTTTGTAACTTTGCTTACTTCATTATGAAAAGTTTTGATGTACCGATCATATACCGCAGTCCACTGATCTCTGCCATCAAAAAGAAAAGGAAAGAAGATGACCGGCTGAAAAAACCTGCCCTACAGGAAGGCAGGGATTTTAGTCCCACCCTGCTCGATTTTGGCCCCGTGCAGATCTATCTCGCAAGGCATTTCGGATTTTGCTATGGAGTGGAAAATGCCATCGAGATCGCTTATCATACCGTTGAAAACAACCCGGGAAAAAGGATATTCTTTCTGAGTGAGATGATTCACAACCCGCATGTGAATGGCGACCTTCGTGAGAACGGAGTGAAGTTCCTCCAGGACACTCATGGCAAACAACTGATCCCTTTTGAAGAAGTGAAACCGGATGACATCGTTCTTATTCCCGCCTTTGGTTCCACACTTGAAATGGAAAAGAAGCTGAAGGATATGGGCATCCCAACAGAAAAATATAACACCACCTGCCCTTTTGTTGCCAGGGTATGGAACCGCAGTGAGGCCATTGCAAAAAAGAATTACAGTATCGTCATTCACGGCAAACCGGAACATGAAGAAACAAAGGCCACACTTTCTCATGCTTCGAAAAATGCTCCTGCCGTAGTGGTAAGGAATATGGAGCAGGCTATCAGTCTTTCAAAATACATAACAGGAGAAAAAGATCCCGGATCGTTTTATGAAGAATTCAAAGGGCGGTATTCTGAAAACTTTGATGTCACCAGGGATCTGGAACGTATCGGCGTGGTGAATCAAACCACTATGCTGGCCAGTGAGACCCAGGCCATAGCCGACCTGTTGAAAAGAGTGATGATGAAGAAATACGGATTGAACGGACTGAATGTTGAAGAACATTTTGCAGACACCCGCGATACACTTTGCTATGCCACCAATGATAACCAGACTGCGGTTTCAACTATGTTGCAGACTCCGGCCGACCTTGCCATCGTTATCGGCGGTTACAATTCATCCAACACTTCACACCTCGTAGAACTCTGCGAGGAAAAATTGCCTGCTTATTTTATCAAGGATGAAGGGAAAATCATTTCGGATTCCGAGATCAGTCATTATAATTTTCATATCAAACAGGAACTGATCACCAAAAACTTTCTTCCTTCAAAAGATCCGGTAAAGATCCTGGTGACCAGCGGGGCTTCCTGCCCTGATGCATTAGTGGAAGGAGTGATCAAAAAGCTTATCAGTTTTTTCCCTGTAAGAAAAACAATGGAGCAACTGACGAAAGAATTTAATGCTTAATAAAGATCAACGGCCTCAGGAATTTTCATGATCATTTGTTGTACAAAAGTTCATAATACTCATGAGCCATCCGGTTGCTGTCGAATTGAAAACGCACATCTCTCATACCGTTCTTCATCACCTGCCTCCAGGTGTAATAACTGTCGTAGTAAAGAGGAAGAATCTCCTTTCTCAGAATATCATAAATGGTGTTGAGATCGTAATCATCCTGTTCCTGTACGTTCATTTTGGCATATCCCGGGTTGGGTACCACAAAACCATTATGGCCATGATTGATAAACTCGGGTATCCATCCGTCATCGGTAGAAAAATTCACGGCGCCATTCATGGCAGCGGTCATGCCGCTGGTGCCCGATGCCTCTCTCGGCACTCTCGGATTGTTCAGCCAGCAGTCGGCAGCCTGTTTCAACCTTCTGGACAATGTCAATTCGTAGCCGATCAACACGGCCACATTTTTATATTTCTTACTCAGATAAACCAATTGATTGAATTCGCTGATGGCAGGATGATCTACCGGATATGGCTTACCTGCCCAGATGATCTGGATAGGGTGTTTTAAATCTTTCACCAGTTCTTCAAAACGCTCTTCATCATTGGTGATGAGCCCTGCTCTTTTATAACCGGCAAATCGCCGTGACCATATCAATGTGAATACATCAGGATCGAACAATTTTCCGGTCTGGTCCGCAACAATTTCAAAGGTTCTTTTCTTCAAATATTTTTTACGGTCATCAAAGGCCCAGTCGTTCCCTTCTTCCATAAAACGGTACAACTGCTTATCCGCCCAATACTTCCAGTTCTGTGCATTGGTGATGGAAATAATAGGACAAATGTTCTCATATTTACTCCACATGACATTGGAAACTTTTCCGTGCAGGAAAGAAACCCCATTGGCAAGCCTGGCCAATCTCAAGGCTGCCAGTGAATGGTTGAACATATCATCCGGCATTCCGGTCAGCTCTTTCACTTCGTCAATACTCAGTCCGCAGAAATAACTCATCTTATGACAGAGATGTATATCGTGTTTTTCATTGCCTGCTTCTTCCGGAGTATGGGTGGTGAAGACCAGTCTCTTTCTCACTTCCTCCACCTTCTTATTGTATTTCTGATAAAGATAAAAAGCGGAAGAGATCCCATGAGCTTCATTCAAATGATAAAGATCCGGCTCAAATCCGATCTCTTCGATCAGTTTTGCGCCACCGATTCCCAATAACATGAATTGCGCCACTTTGGTAGCCACATTGGCATCATACAAACGGTGGCAAATGGTTTGTGACACGTAATCATTTTCGGGAAGATCGGTGCTTAATAAAAACAGGGGAGCGGTCTTGAAGGTCTCAGGGTTGAGGTAGTAAGCTTTCACCCAAACCGGATGCTCGTGCACATTCACCTGGAACTTGATTCCCGTATCTTCCAGAAAAGAATAATTCTTTTCCATCCAGGTTGCCTGCAGGGTCTGGTCCTGATTTCTTGCCTGATCATAATATCCGTACTTCCATAAGATGCCGATGCCGATAAGATTCTGTTTCAGCTCATAAGCGCTGCGCAAATGTGAGCCGGATAGAAATCCGAGGCCGCCGCTATAGATCTTCAGTGGCTGATGTATGGCGTACTCCATGGAGAAATAAGCCACTTTTTTAGAATAACGTTCATCCACCGGGTACGGGATCCTGAAATTCAAAAAGTTCATATCATGTACTTTTTACACTAAGGGGTGCAAGATAAAATTTAATTGGCAATTATTCTTTTAGCAGAGCTGAATAATGAAGGGCGGTAAAGGATAAGGGCATTTCTTATTTCTTTTTCTTCACAGTTTCTTTTTTACGGATATATTTTCCATCAAACACACAGTGAACGCCTCTGTACGAACCACAGCCCTGCAATTCTTTGATCGAAACCGTAGTTGGAGTAAATGTCAATTGCAATGAGCAGGGATTACTGTTGGAATGATAGTCGGCAACAGCAGGCGATCTTAAAACGGCTTCACCTTTCAACTCGCCGGTACACTCCCCATTATTCTTTTCAAAATGAATAAAGAACATGATCCTGTTCGGCTTACTACCATCACGGATGGAAACCAGGTCATTTTTCCCGGCGGTATAATCGGCAGACAGCTTGTGTTTTCTGGGCAAAGTATCTATCGGATTAATCAGCACAGGCGGCTTTGCATCCAAAGGATTGGTAAGAATCAACATGAAATCTTTAGCGCTGCTGTTAAGAATATAAACGTCCTTTCCCTCATTCACACTGCCATCGGAGTTCTTTTTCCGGGTGGTCTTGAAGATCGAAAATTTTTTATCCATGCCCGCTGTCTGTTGTGTTGCAAAATTTTGGTCCGGTTGCATTATTGTTGTCAGGGCAATGAAAGATTTTTTTTTATCGAAAGCAGCCAGTAGCCCTGTGCTTTTTCCGCCACTCAATGCTTTCACAAACAAATAGGTTTCTGCTTTGGGAACAGTGATCTTTGCCATCGGATAAAATTTTGGCTTCATCCCTTTTCCAAATATCCTGTTAAGAACAGAATCAGGTACAAATTCTGAAAACACTTTATAGCTGATACGCAACGAATCCGGGCTTTTCTGTAAAAGGGAAGAGTCAGCAAATTCATAAGGCAGGTTTTTCTCAGGGAAAAAATCAATGAAATCATTGACTTCCACCGGTTCTTCCCCTGACAATAAAGGCTTTTTCTTTTGCTTGCACCCGGCCAATAACCATATAGATACCAGCAGGAGCAGATATGATCTTAGCGACCGCATTACATGAAATAAAAACCGAATTTAAGTTTTTCCTGTGAATCTGAGGATTTCTCTTTGAAATCAACTTTTCATAATTTAGATTTGCCTAAACTTATTTTTAGTCGTGTTGAATTTTTCAATCAGTGAAGAGAACTATATCAAAACAATCTTCCATCTGCAGCAGGAAGAAAAAAACGTGACCACCAACGGGTTGGCCGCTGTTCTTCAAACAAAACCGGCATCCATCACGGACATGATGAAGAAACTGAAACAGAAAAAGCTGGTGCATTATCAGCCCTACCGCGGATTCCGGCTGACCAATGAAGGAAAAAAGATCGCTTTAAGTATTATCCGCCGTCATCGCCTTTGGGAATATTTTCTTTCCGAAAAACTAAAATTCTCATGGGATGAGGTACATGCTGTTGCCGAAGATCTGGAACATGTAAGCAATAAAAAACTGGTGGATAAGCTGGATGAGTTTCTCGGCTTCCCCCGCTTTGACCCTCATGGCGATCCTATTCCTGACAGCCAGGGCAGGATACTGAAAAATCAGCAGATACCGCTTTCCGAAATGCCACTTAATAAATCGGCCGTGGTTTGCAATGTAAGCGATCAGTCTTCTTCCATGCTGGAATTGATGGATCATAATAATATTGCCATCGGCACAAGAGTGGAAGTGAAAAAGAAATTTGATTTCGACCATTCCCTGGAGATCAAGTTGCGCCAGCAAAATCCTTTTATCATCAGCGACATGCTGGCCAAAAAAATATTTGTAAAATATGGAGCCTAAGCGCCATCATGATCTTTCGCTGAGTGATGTTCACGAAAGTGTTGACACCACAATACCGCAGCCTTCGATGTGGAAAAGGATCTTCTCTTTTTTTGGTCCGGCATACCTGATCAGCGTGGGCTACATGGATCCGGGGAACTGGGCCACCGACCTGCAGGGCGGAAGCCAGTTCGGTTATAAACTGATATGGGTGCTGCTCATGAGCAACCTGATGGCACTGTTGCTGCAAAGTTTATCGGTGCGTCTTGGCGTGGTCCGTGGAAGAGACCTGGCTCAGGCAAACCGGGAAACCTATCCCGCCTATATCAATTATACACTTTATGCTCTTGCAGAGATCGCCATAGCAGCCTGCGACCTTGCCGAAGTATTGGGAATGGCCATCGGGCTGCAACTGCTTACCGGCATTCCTCTTTTATGGGCCGTATTAATCACAGTGCTTGATACCTTTTTGCTGCTACTCCTGCAAAGATTAGGCATCAGGAGAATGGAGGGCTTTATCATCAGCCTGATCTTCATTATCGGGTTATCGTTTTTTATAGAACTTCTATTTGCCAGACATAATATCAATTTCGGAGAAATAGCATCCGGATTCGTTCCCAATATTCCGAACAACACAGCTCTGTATATTGGCATCGGCATTATCGGAGCCACCGTGATGCCACACAACCTTTATCTCCACTCGGCGCTGGTGCAAACCAGAAAATTCAACAGGGATGATAAAGGGATCAGAAAAGCACTGCGTTTAAATTTCTGGGACAGTACCATTGCATTGAATCTCGCCTTCCTGGTGAATGTGGCGATACTGATACTTGCCGCTGCTGTCTTTCATTCTTCAGGCAGGCATGATGTGGCTGAGATCAAAGAAGCGCATCAACTGCTGGATCAATTCCTGGGAACTAAACTGGCGCCCATACTTTTTGCCATTGCCCTGATTGCAGCGGGGCAGAGCTCCACCGTAACAGGAACTTTGGCAGGACAGGTAGTGATGGAAGGATACCTGCACCTGCGTATCAATCCCTGGATGCGAAGGCTGATCACCCGTGTCATTGCCATCATCCCTGCAGTGATCGTCATTCTGATCAATGGAGAGAATGATGTGGACAATCTTCTCGTGCTCAGCCAGGTCATCCTCAGCATGCAACTGAGCTTTGCCATTATTCCACTCATTCATTTTGTCAGCGATAAAAAAACGATGGGCCATTTTGCCATCGGACCGGTAACAAAGATCTTTGCATGGGCAGTTTCACTGATACTGGCATACCTCAACATACGCATGGTGGCCATTGAAGCTTACGATTATTTTATCGGTTCAGGTAATATGTTCTGGAAAATAATAATACTGATCTCCGGCTTTTTGTTTATTGCTTTGTTACTGATAGCATTTGCCTATCCCTTATTTAAACGCATGGGGCGCACTTTGTCTATGAGATTACACCATGAAGCTACCGGGCTGCAGACGCTCACCATTCCCAAGTATGAAAAGATAGCCATCGCTCTTGATTTCAGCGAAAAAGATAAGATCCTCCTTTCACATGCCATCGGACAAGGCAGTACGGGCAGCCGCTATACACTGATCCATATCGTGGAAAGTGTACCTGCTAAACTATACCGCAAGCAGAGTGATGATATGGAAACACAAAAAGACAAGGAACATCTTGAGTTCTATGCACAGGAATTGAAAGACCGCGGATTTCAGGCTGAAGCAAAACTCGGATATGGCAACCGTATCAGGGAGATCGTCCGGCTGGTGAAAGAATCGGAAGCAGAGATGCTCATCATCGGAGGCCACCGGCATAAAGGTTTTAAAGACCTGATCTATGGGGAAACGATCAACTCGGTGCGCCACGAACTGAATATTCCGGTATTGGTAGTGAATGTGTGATAATAAGGGGTCAATTCGTATTAGATCTTATTGAATGAGTTCTGAGAATATGTTTGAACCTGCTGAATGTTTCCGGCTTTATATTGAGAAATGATGCAAGATATTTCTGAGGTACACGCCTCATCAGTTCAGGATTCTTTGTTACAAAGTTGATAAACCTTTCCCTCGGAGTCATTTTCACCTGCTGCATTTGCCAGCGGTCTTTGACCACCATGGCATACGTAATGACCATGCGTCCGAAATGTTCCATCTTATGCGAACGGAGATACATTTTTTCAAGGTCATCATGATGAATGGAAACCAGCAGGGTTGGTTCCAGCGCTTCAATAGTGTACTCAGAGGGAAGGCGGCTGTGGAAAGATTCCTGGCTTAAAATAATATGATTCTCCACAGAGATCTGTGTACTGACCTCTCCCTGTTTTGCCCCGGTGCGTTTATAAAATTTCCTGACAAGCCCTTTTACAATGAAATTAAAATAGTGCTCCACTTTTCCTGCTTCGGTAATGATATTTCTTTTTGAAAATTTTCTGACTTTGATGATGGGCAACAGATATTCACGGAATTCCTGTTCAGAAATTTCTCCGAATCTTTTCAGGTAGCTGAAAAAAGGAGTAATGGCATCCACAATTATTTCCTCCTCAAAAAAGTTACGAAATTGTCTTTACTTGTCAATCTCTATTATCAAAAATTAATCCAGAACCATGATTTTAAAAGCCGAAATATCCCGGAACTGTCTGCAAAGCCTTAGCTTTGCACACTCTTAAATTTCAAATCTTAAATTAAAGGATCTATGCCTCAAAAAATCAAAGTAGCCAACCCGGTAGTTGAGTTGGATGGAGATGAAATGACCCGGATTATCTGGAAATTCATCAAAGACAAGCTGATCCTCCCCTACCTGGATATTGATATCAAATATTATGACCTGAGCATCCAGCATCGTGATGCTACTGACGACCAGGTGACCATTGATGCAGCCCATGCGATCAGGGAATACGGGGTTGGTATCAAGTGTGCCACCATCACCCCGGACGAAGCAAGAGTAAAAGAGTTCAACCTGAAACACATGTGGAAAAGCCCCAACGGTACCATCCGCAACATCCTTGACGGAACCGTTTTCAGGGAACCGATCGTTTGTAATAATGTGCCGAGGCTGGTGCCTAACTGGACCGCTCCCATCTGCATTGGCCGTCATGCATTCGGCGATCAATACCGGGCTTCGGATTTCGTGACCAAAGGCAAAGGAAAACTTACCATCCGCTTTGAAGGTGAAGACGGAACCGTACAGGAACATGAAGTGTATAATTTCAAAGGCGATGGAGTGGCGCTGGCTATGTACAACACCGATGAAAGCATCAGAGGATTTGCCCATGCCTGCTTCAACCAGGCGTTGCTGAAAAAATGGCCTTTATATTTCTCTACAAAAAACACTATCCTTAAAAAATATGACGGCCGTTTCAAAGACATATTCCAGGAGATCTATGAAAATGAATTCAAAACAAAATTTGAAGCAGCCGGTATCACTTACGAACACAGACTGATTGATGACATGGTGGCAAGCGCCTTGAAATGGCATGGTAATTTTGTATGGGCCTGTAAAAACTATGATGGGGATGTGCAAAGCGACACAGTAGCACAGGGCTTCGGATCCCTGGGATTAATGACTTCTACCCTGGTAACTCCCGATGGAAATACGATGGAAGCAGAAGCTGCGCACGGAACTGTGACAAGGCACTACAGGGAGCATCAGAAAGGGAACCCCACTTCCACCAACCCGATCGCTTCTATTTTTGCATGGACCCGGGGCCTTGCATTCCGAGGAAAGCTGGACAAAAATCAGCCTTTAATTGATTTCAGCCATGCATTGGAAACAGTTTGCGTGGAAACGGTAGAGTCAGGAAAGATGACCAAAGACCTCGCCGTCTGCATTCACGGAAATAAAGTGAATCATGGTGAACACTATTTATATACGGAAGAATTCCTGGATGAACTTGACAACAATCTCAGGAAGAAAATAAAACTGTAATTTTTAAAAGAACAGCAGAAAACCGCCACATTCAGGACGGTTTTTTTTTATATCCTGAAACGGTTAGCATTTATTAAATCATTTCTTTATCTTTCCATTTAAATCCTTAATCATGGAATACGTTATTCTGGGAGCTGCTCCCGGCATTGCTATCTGCCTGATCATCTTTTACAGGGATCTTTACAGCAAGGAACCTATTCTGAATCTTGTCATCAGCTTTTTTCTTGGATGTATTTCCATTCTTCCTGCAATGTGGTTTGAAAATACATTAGGCTCTGTCAATGACGGCTCCGTAATGGGATTGGCCTTATTCTGTTATCTGATAGTGGGGTTCAGCGAGGAATTCAGCAAATTCCTTGGCTTGCGGCTTTACAGTTATAATCTGAGAGCATTTAACGAACCTCTGGATGGCATCGTGTATGCGGTGATTGTAAGCATGGGCTTTGCCACCACTGAAAATATCCTGTATGCGATGAAATACCAGGACATGAATGTCATCATGCTCCGGGCTGTTCTGACCGTGCCGGCTCATGCAACATTCGGGATCATTATGGGTTATTATGTCGGAAAAGCAAAATTCAATCCGAAGAATAGTATCTCATTGATGCTGACCGGACTCATAGGGGCCATAATATTCCATGGTACATTTGATTTCTTCCTTTTCCTGAGTCAGCAGCAGGCTGTTAATCCTAATGAAGGGAATACTTTGATAGCAAGCGGAGCCATCGTTTCATTCATCATCTCTCTGGTATTATGCCGCAGGATGATCCTTAAAGACCAGCGTATATCAAGACATATGTTCAAAGACCATACGCCCCCTCCGCCAAATGCTTAAGATCAGAGAAGCAACGGTAAATGATATTGCACTGATACGTGAATTGACTTCCCGGGTGTGGCCGCAAACTTATGCGGCCATTCTTTCTGATAAGCAGATAGATTACATGCTCGATATGATGTACAGTGAGCCTTCATTAAAGAAACAAATGGAGGAAGGAGCACAGTTCATCATCGCATACTACGACCAGGAACCAGTAGGTTTTGCATCCTATCAGCAAACCGGACCGGAAGTCTTCAAACTGCATAAGATCTATGTGCTGCTTTCTCAACAAGGCAAAGGGGTCGGAAAATTCATTATTAATTATATTACAGATAAAATAAAAGCTCAAAATGCAAAAGCCCTGCAATTGCAGGTGAACCGTTTCAATAAAGCAAAAGATTTTTATGAAAAACTGGGATTCGTCATTCTTTACGAAGCCGACTTCGACATCGGTAATGGATTTTTTATGAATGACTATGTAATGGAGAAAAAGATATGAGGGTGAATCTCTAATATTGTGAGTGGGGATCTTATTTCAGCTTTCAACTGTTTCACAATTCAACAATTTACCTGCATCCATCATCTCTTCATCCTTGTACATCCTGAATTCAAGTTCCGTCCCCGGCGAATAAATTCCCAATGCCTGCCCCGCTTTTACCTTCTCCCCTATTTTTACCGAAGGCTTTATATTGCCATGATACCAGAAATAATAATCGCCGGCATTGATGACGATCTCGTAACTCCCTTCTTCGGCAGGCTCCACCTTAACCACGGTGGCATTATTACAGCTTCGCACTACCGTATCTGTTTTACCGATCATCACCACTTTTTTATCGGAGGGATCCCAGTTGTAAGCTTCTTTAAGCGCCGGCTTATATCCATGTTCAAACGGACAGATAAGCGGTAATTGCAGAGTGTCCGGCTTAGGTCTTCTTTGTGCCGAAGCAAGGAAAGAAAATAAGATCAGTGGGATCAGCAAAATATAAATGTGAATTCTCATGATCAATGCCCGGTAATTTTTCATCCGGTCTTTTACAAAGATATCATGATAAAAATCTTTACGCGGAGTTTCTGTTGGACATTCACATCTGTTTCAGATCCTGACCAGTGTCTGTTTGACGACACCCATCACAAATACGCTTTGTACGTTCCCGATGTTTTCGATCTCACCAAGGCGGTTCACATGAAAGTCATAATAAGTATTCATGTTTTCCGTAACCACCTTCATAATGAAATCAAACTCTCCCGAGATGCTGAAACATTCGATCACTTCATCCATTTCATGGATCGCTTTTATGAATTTGGTGCCGGCGGCCTTGCTATGCTGTTTCAGCGCCACATAACAAATCACCATCAGTTCTTTTTTCACTTTGGAATGGTCTATCAGCGCTGCATACTGCCTGATCACTCCTTTCTCTTCCATCCATTTGATCCGTTCAAAAACGGGCGTGGTGCTGAGATGTACTTTGTCGGAGATCTCTTTTACGGTGATCCTGGCATTCTGCTGTAGCAGCCGTAAAATGGAGAGGTCTTTGACATCCAGTTTCAGCGGCGTAGTGAATTCTTCTCTTTTGGAGGGCTTTGGCATCTGTCTATAGTTGTTTATTCCATGATTAACGAATTTACTTACTTTTTATTCTATATTATCAAAAACGATTAGCCGTTTCACCTAATCGCTTTAACTTTGTATGTTCATCATTTTTTTTAATCAAACCCATACTATTCATTTATGTCATCTGCAACTTCACTGAAAATAGATTTCAAACTTCCTTATAAAGTAAAAGACCTGTCCCTTGCTGAATGGGGCCGCAAGGAGATCCGTCTTGCCGAAGCAGAGATGCCCGGGCTGATGTCGCTCCGCAAAGAGTACGGCGCCTCCAAACCATTGAAAGGGGCAAGGATAGCAGGCTGTCTTCACATGACCATTCAGACCGCTGTGTTGATAGAAACACTGATCGAACTGGGCGCTGAAGTGAAATGGAGTTCATGCAACATCTTCTCCACCCAGGACCATGCCGCAGCAGCCATTGCCGCAGCAGGCATCGGAGTATTTGCCTGGAAAGGAGAAACCGTTGAAGAAGCTGACTGGTGTATCGAGCAGACCTTGTTCTTTGGCAGCGCTGACCGTCCCCTGAACATGATCCTCGATGATGGTGGCGACCTCACCAACATGGTATTGGATAAATACCCGGAACTGGTACAACATGTAAAAGGAATTTCTGAAGAGACGACAACCGGCGTTCACCGCCTGTATGAAAGAATGGAAAAAGGCACTCTCCCTTTGCCGGCCATCAATGTGAATGATTCGGTGACCAAATCAAAATTCGATAACAAATACGGTTGTAAAGAAAGCCTGGTGGATGCCATCCGCCGTGCCACCGACCTGATGCTGGCAGGAAAAGTTGCCGTTGTAGGCGGATATGGTGATGTGGGTAAAGGGTCTGCCGCTTCTCTTCGGGGGGCAGGATGCCGTGTGATTGTAACCGAGATAGATCCGATCTGCGCACTGCAGGCAGCCATGGATGGATATGAAGTAAAGAAAATGGTGGATGCCGTGAAAGAAGCGGACATCATCGTCACGGCCAGCGGCTGCCGCGACCTGATCACCGAAAAGCATTTCCGCAGCATGAAAGACAAAGCTGTGGTTTGCAACATCGGCCACTTCGATATTGAAATCGATGTTGCCTGGCTCAATAATAATTACGGTCACACCAAAGACACCATCAAACCCCAGGTGGATCTTTACAATATTGATGGGAAAGAAATTATTTTATTAGCAGAAGGGCGCCTGGTAAATCTCGGTTGTGCTACCGGCCATCCGAGTTTTGTAATGAGCAATTCATTCACCAATCAGACGCTGGCACAGATAGAACTCTGGAAAAATCATAAGAATTACGAGAACAAAGTGTACGTGCTGCCCAAGCACCTCGATGAAAAAGTGGCCCGGCTTCATTTAAGGAAGATCGGTGTGGAACTGGATGAGCTGACACCGGAGCAGGCCGATTATCTCAACATCCCCAAGGATGGGCCCTACAAGCCGGAGCATTACAGGTATTGATTATCCCGGTAGCCATCGGGAGTGAAAATACAGAAGCCCCGAATCCTGAGTTTGGCAAAGGATCGGGGCTTTTTCCCGGTTGCACTTTATTGAAAAAAGATCATTTTTCCAAAGGGTGTCCTCACCTATAATCTGAATGATGGCTAATCGCTAGCACCAGGCTTAGCTTGGGAAATCATAGCGGACAGTCGTTAAGAAAAGGTTTTTTTATTTCTTTGAACACTCCTGACATCAGAGGCTGATCTTTCACGCTCCTCCCCTTAGGCAGCCACGCTTGTTGATGTAACAGGTATTGCAATTCATTTTACATAGTGGTCATGTTTCTCAGGAGAATACCATTATGATGTATTAACTAAAACGAACAAATAAAAGGTTTGGCAGGCTGCGTTTATACAATTTGTAAAATAAATTACCTTTATAAAGCTCCTCTCCCTTTTAAAACTATTTATTTTGGTGGGTGACAAATTAAAAAGCGATCCCGCATTGCTGCGGGACCACTTTAAATGTTTTCACAACGGAATAATCCTTATTGTGATTTGCTCTCATTGGAGCAAAAGTAAATTTAATTTTAAAACAAAATAACAATGAGTAAAAAAATATTAGGATTGGATTTGGGGACGAACTCGATTGGATGGAGTTTGATTGAACAAGATTTCGAAAACAAAACAGGCAAAATACTTGGCTTGGGATGTCGCATAATTCCGATGGGGCAAGAACTCAGCAAATTTGAGCAGGGACAAGCACAAACGAAGAATGCAAATAGGCGCATTGCTCGTGGAATGCGCAAACTTAATAAACGCTATAAACAAAGAAGAAACAAGTTGATTTATGTTTTGCAACAATTAGGAATGTTACCTGAACAAATCAAATTAGCAGAACCATTCTTTGATCCTTTAAAACTTGAAAGGGTTTCTATTCTACCAATAGATAGAAATCAAAAACAATATTCCGCTCTTGATTTATTGGAGTTGCGTGTAAAGGCTTTAAACGAAGCCATTACTTTACAAGAATTAGGTAGGTTAATCTATTTGTTTAACCATTTACGCGGTTATTCTGGCGGAGGGAATGAACCCGAAAAAGAGGATAACAATGAAGATGAAACAGAAAGCGAAGAAAAAAAAGGGAAAGAAAGCTATGTAACATTCGGAAAGATTCTCTCTGTATCAGAACCTGAAACTGTTACATTAAAAGGAAAGGAACAGAAAAAACGGAGTGCAAAGATAGAAACAGAAGAAGGAGAATTAGAAGGCGACACTTTTTTAGAAATTCTGAAAGTAGGCGAGTCATTAGAACTACTTGTAAGCATAACTACCTCAAAGAAACACGGAGAAACTATAACATTCAAACTCCCCAATAAAACCAATTGGAGAAAAAAAATGGAAAATTTGGAGAAAGAACTGACCGAATTATCCAAAGAAAAAGGGAGAGAAATTTATTTGTCAGAATATTTCCTTTCTGTTCTCAAAGAAAATAGGTGGGCGAAAATCAGGAATAATGTCATTCTACGTTCTCGATACCAATCAGAGTTTGACAAAATTTGGAAAACGCAAAGTTCAATTGAAGGTTCGCCTTTACACAACCTTTTGAAAAACCTCCCACAAGAAAAATTATCCGAAATACTTCAATTCATTTTCCCCGGGATAAAAGAAACACAAGAGAAATACAGGCAAGAAGGTAAAGAGAAAGGATTGTATCATGTTATCAGAAATCAAATCATTTACTATCAACGAGAGTTGAAAGACCAAAGTCACCTTATTTCCGATTGTCGTTTTGAAAAAGGAGAAAAAGCTGTAGCCAAAAGCCATCCCGTTTTTCAGGAATATAAAATATGGGAGCAAATAAATAAGTTGAGTATAAACACAAAAATTGAAGATGGCAAAAACCGTAGAGGAGAAGTAAAATACAAGTATATTGACAGGCCAATCCCATCTACACTTAAAGAATGGCTCTTTGATGAATTGCAGGAGAAAGGAGAAATCGGTTTTAGTGTTATATTCAACAAGCTGAAAAAGGAATACAAACTGCAGGAGGGCGTTGAGTTCTTGAATGGAATGAACCCAAAAGCAAAACTGAGAGGCAACGAAACAAAGTTGATGCTCAAAAAAGCATTGGGTGAGCAATTTTGGGAGCAATTGGGGTTATCAGAAAAGAGCAGGCAAATTGAATTATGGGATATTCTTTACAATGCAAAAGGCAATGAATACGATATAGAAAGTGAGCGAACTTCAAAAATTTTATCCTTTATTAAAAAGTATTCAAGCGATGTTGCAAATCCCGAACAAACAGCCATTCAAATAAGTAAAATCAAATTCAGCAGAAGTTATGCAGCATTGAGTTTAAAAGCAATTGAAAAAATTCTGCCTCTTGTTAGAAGTGGAAAATATTTTAGTAATGATTTCACTGAACCACTCAAGGAAACTATCATCAAGCTAGTGAATGAAACAGTAAACGACCCATTTGAGAAAGCTGCACAGGAATATCTTGAAACCAACGTAGAAGTATTGGCAGAAGGTGGCATTATGAATGCCTACGCAACCATTTTGGTTTACGGGAAACATACTGCCAAAGAATATAGTGAAGAAGAAAGAATCAAAAACTTTTATGACATCAAAAGATTAACGCCCGGAGAGTTACGTAACCCGCTTGTTGAGCAGTTGATTAGTGAAGCGTTAATGGTAGTAAAAGACATTTGGAGAAAATACGGCAAACCGGATGAAGTGCGATTAGAATTAGCAAGAGAACTTAAAAATAATGCAGAAAGAAGAAATAAGATTTACAAAGCGAACACCGAAAATCAGAAAGCAAACGATGAAGTTAAAAACTTGTTGATAGAACTAAAACAAGAGGTAACACTCAATAACATTGAAAAATACAAACTTTGGTTATCGCAGGAAAACCTTGCCGATGAATATGTAAAACAATACAAAGACCCATCAAAATCAGAAATTGAAAAAATGAAATTATGGCGGGAACAAGGACATGTTTCGCCATATACTGGGCAGCCTATTCCACTTTCCGATTTGTTTAACAGAGAACGTTATGATTTTGACCATATTATTCCGCAGTCAAGATATTTTGACGATTCCTTTGTAAATAAAGTGATTTGTGAGAAGTCCATCAACAAAGAGAAAGGTAACCGAACAGCAATGGAATACTTTGAAGTAGGCTCAACTATTCCATCTGTTTTTTCCAAGGAAGATTTCATTAACCACGTGAACAAATACTTTCAGGGAGCAAAGCGCAAAAATCTTTTAGCCACCAAAGTTCCTGAAGACCCGATTGCAAGGCAAATAAAAGAAACGCAATATATTTCTGTAAGAGTAAAAGAAGAACTGAATAAACTTGTTGGCAACGAAAACGTAAAAACAACAACTGGCGGTGTTACCGATTATTTGCGAAACCAATGGGGGCTTACCGATAAGTTTAAAAAGCTTCTTAAAGGGAGATACGAAAAAATAAAAGAAGAAATTGCGGTAGCAGAATATGAAAAAAGAAAGGGTGTGGTTAAAGATAAAGATGCGTATATAGAGTCATATAAAAACCAGTTGATAACAACCAAAAACAACAAACTTGTCATCAAAGGTTGGACTAAACGCATTGACCACAGGCACCACGCTATTGATGCGCTGGTAATTGCTTGCACAGAACCTGCACACGTAAAGCGATTAAATGACTTAAACAAAGAATTACAAACTTGGTTAGATGAACATAAAAAAGATTTATTACCCAACTTTGAAGGAAGTCCTTCTGAGTTGTTGGACGAAATTCTAAACCTCAATGAAGCAGAACGAGAAAAAATATTTATGCAAATTGAGAAGTTCAGAACTATTGACTTACCTTGGGCGGGCTTCCCCGAAGATGCCGAAAAAGAAATTCAAAACATCATCGTTTCTCAAAAACCAAAAGACAAACTTCTTATTCAGCCCAATAAAAACGGAACGTTACAAATAAAGATAAGGGGACAATTACACGAACCAATGCCTTTTGGATTAACTAATTCTAAAGAAGCAAAGAGATATCATTTAACTGATTTCGCTAAAGACAAATTTGCAACAGAAAAGAACATAGAAAAGATTACAGATGAAAAGCTAAAAACGGAAATCAGAAGTCATTTTGTAGATAAATACAAAAAGAATAAGAAAGATGCTTTTTCTATTGAAGGAATTATGGAGTTTAATTCCCAAAGGAAAGTCCCTGTTTACAATGTCCGTTTGTACTATAAAAATCAGGACCAAAAGATTTCTATTAGCAAACTTGGACAAAAGAAATTAGATACACCAGCTCTAATAGAACTCATAATTAATGATGAAATAAAACAGAAAGTAAGGCAACATCTTGAAAAATATAATGGAGATAAATCAAAGGCATTCTCAAAAGAAGGAATTTTAGAATTGAATAAAAACGAAAAGAAACCGATTAAATCATTAAAGCTAATAAACACAGATACAAACGATACTTCTAATGATATTTCCCTGCAACGTCTTGACCGCAAGAAAGCATATAATAACAACCTACTTGTAAATACAGGCGACAATTACCTTTTTGCCGTCATGGAAAAAGATGGCAACAGAATTTTTGACCTTATCACATTCTTTGATGCTACCAATCTTTTGAAAGATGAATTTAATAAGGCTACCGACAAAGCAAGTTTCAGTAAGGAACAAATTTTCAAAAAATACTTTGAAGAAAAGAATAAGGCAAAGTTGCTATTTACTTTAAAACAAGGCGACCCTGTGTATATGCCGTCCGAAGGAGAAGAAGTAATAACCGACCCGCAAAGTCTTTTGTATAAAGCATTTTGGGAAGATAAAGCATCAAGGAGCAAGAATATCCATTATGTAACAAAATATAGCGGCAATGAGATATATTTCATTAACCATTCTGTTGCCGACCCGATTGTAAAAGGAAAAGAGTTTGGTAGTCAAAATGCTTATCAAAATATCAATGGAAGTTCTATTAAGCAGTATTGTATCAAACTTGATGTGGACAGATTAGGCAATATTTCACTGCCAAAAAAAAGTAATTACCCGAACAAATGAATCGAACAGTATCGTTTCAGAACCCGAAACTATTTATCAAAAAAGAACATTAAAAACTTTCTCCTCCTTTGATGAAGCAGACTAAGAAAATGCCAAATTCATGGCACAATTATCCCCCGAATAACATTTAAAAAATATAGCAGGGCGAATACAAAAAATATATGCTGATGAATTGAAAAAGCCAATGGACAAAAAAATAAAATTCAGAAAATGATATGACTGTATTTGTACCAGAACACCGGCAAATATCTTGACACTGTTAAAGTATGGGGTGAATTTTATGCTGGCGGAAGGTTATGCCGTTATTCATTTCGACTATAAACGAAGTACCGGCAATATATACATATAGTTGAAATCAGAAAACGATAATAAAAACAAACAGTTGGCGGTACTGGCAGAAATCGTGATTGAAATGAAGATTTAAATCCCTTAAGCCAAACGAGCCTTGACAAAGTGGTTCCCGTCTTTTCCCTGGAGAATCGCCTCGCAGAATAGATTTTGTAAAGGTAATAAGTTGTGCATCTTTTGACGATAGCATCAAAAATTCCACTCATTTTAGTCTGGAAGATCGACAATTACCCGTGATCCATTACAATTACCTGATACTTTCAAAATCCACAACGAGAAAACGAACGATAAAGATGACATTGAAGAGTTAGAAAGAATATTTAATTACAAGAAAGAACAACAAAGAAAACCATACTAATCGGAGCTTTTATCCGTTTTATAAAAGTTAACCAATATCCATGATCAAGAGGACCATCTGTATTGAAAATCCTGCACACCTGAAATGCCGTGACGATCAGCTTGTACTGAGTTATAAAGGCATCCGCGGCATGGAAGACATCCCGGAAAGGTCAGTGCCCATTGAAGATATTGGCATTCTGATACTGGAACATTCACAGATCACGATATCACACTATCTTCTTGACAGGCTTTTAATGAACAACACCGCCGTGGTCACCTGCAATGCCGCTCATCTTCCTTCGGGACTCTTCCTGAACCTGGAAGGAAACACCCTGCAATCAGAAAGATTCCGGGAACAGATAAACGCAACAGAACCTCTGAAAAAACAACTTTGGCAGCAAACAGTAAAAGCCAAACTCACCAACCAGGCAAATTTATTAAGCCGGTACAATGTAGCTTCAGAAATGTTGAAAAATTACAGCCAGTCGGTGCGAAGCGGCGATGCGGACAACAATGAAGCAAAGGCCGCTGTCTATTACTGGCAGCACCTGTTTCCGCCGGCATGGATGTTTTACAGAAAGAGGGATGGCGCCCCGCCCAATAATTTACTTAACTACGGCTATGCCATTCTCAGGGCTTGTGTGGCCAGGGCATTGGTAGGCTCCGGCTTACTCCCGACACTCGGTATCTTTCATCGCAACCGGTACAATGCCTATTGCCTTGCCGATGATGTGATGGAACCGTATCGCCCTTTTGTGGATGCGGTCGTAAGAGGCATTGTGGATAAGACCTCTCATGTGGAAACCCTGACACAGGAATTCAAAGTTCAGCTATTAAAAATTCCCTCTCTTGATGTAGAGATAGACAATGGCAGCAGCCCTTTGTTCAATGCCGTGCAAAGGACTTCTGCCTCACTGGCAAAATGTTTTTCAGGGGAGGAAAAGAAGATCCTGTATCCGGTATTGAAATAAAATTTAAATGGACAGAAAATATAAAAGAGGGTAACCAGATGAAAAAAGTACGGAATGTTTGAAAGATTAAACGCTTACCGAATCATGTGGGTATTGGTATTTTTTGACCTGCCGACCGAAACAGTTTCCGACAGGAAGGTTTATGCAAAGTTCAGAAAGAAATTGCTGAATGACGGGTTCTCCATGTTCCAGTTTTCCATTTACCTGCGCCACTGCGCCAGTTCGGAAAATGCCACAGTGCATATAAAAAGAGTGAAACAGAGCCTTCCCGAAAAAGGACATGTGGTCATCATGACCATTACCGATAAGCAATTCGGGATGATCGAAGTGTTTCGGGGGAAGGAGCCTGCCCCGCCTGCCGACATCCCTCAGCAACTTGAACTTTTCTGAAGATCACAGTTCTAAATCGTTAAAAAAAAGCCCCGACACTTAGGATCAGGGCTAAAAATCTTCATTTTTTTCATTGTTTCATAGCTTGCAAATATCTGAGACCCAGGCTTTTCCCCATATACTGTTGATATCAAATATCGCAAGAACTAAGAATGAAAGCAAATCACAACCATTCATCTAAAAGCCTTTGATGAAGTGCGTTGATATCAAATATCGCAAGAACTAAGAATGAAAGCAAATCACAACCATAATCAGGTGCAGTTGCATAACCAGCTTGTTGATATCAAATATCGCAAGAACTAAGAATGAAAGCAAATCACAACTCTCTGTAATGAATCCAAAAGAAGCTCCCTGTTGATATCAAATATCGCAAGAACTAAGAATGAAAGCAAATCACAACTCATGCCAGATGATATTGAAGGATATCATTGTTGATATCAAATATCGCAAGAACTAAGAATGAAAGCAAATCACAACGCGCCTGCTGCTGATTGTCGTATGTAACCTGTTGATATCAAATATCGCAAGAACTAAGAATGAAAGCAAATCACAACAAGTATGATACCGATGCTACTCAGCCGATGTTGATATCAAATATCGCAAGAACTAAGAATGAAAGCAAATCACAACCAGAAGGTGTGGATAACTTTAGCTATGTCCGTTGATATCAAATATCGCAAGAACTAAGAATGAAAGCAAATCACAACTAGTAGATGATTGTTCTGGTTTTAACGAGTGTTGATATCAAATATCGCAAGAACTAAGAATGAAAGCAAATCACAACCATTGTTTTTTCTTTTTATCGTTCTCTAAAGTTGATATCAAATATCGCAAGAACTAAGAATGAAAGCAAATCACAACTATCTTTGTGAATATGACTGATAGTGACATGTTGATATCAAATATCGCAAGAACTAAGAATGAAAGCAAATCACAACTGGCAAATCGGTTACTGAAAAAAGGGATAAGTTGATATCAAATATCGCAAGAACTAAGAATGAAAGCAAATCACAACTATGAAAGGGCAGAGTAATAATAGTATGTAGTTGATATCAAATATCGCAAGAACTAAGAATGAAAGCAAATCACAACCTCTATGCTCATATAACCAAGCCGTCTGTAGTTGATATCAAATATCGCAAGAACTAAGAATGAAAGCAAATCACAACTCACTGGGAATGGTTCATTATTTGGTAAATGTTGATATCAAATATCGCAAGAACTAAGAATGAAAGCAAATCACAACAAGATGTCAGTCTTTGCACCTGTGCCCTGTGTTGATATCAAATATCGCAAGAACTAAGAATGAAAGCCTGCCCGACTGTGTCTTTCAGGCGGGCAAATCACAACAAAAAGGAGATTGTGAAACACCAATTTTCGTTGTTATCAAATATTGTAAGAATTAAAATTGACTCCTCGCCGGCGAAGGTATTATGCAACTCCTAATTCATTTGGTGTATGATCATTTGCAAGGATTAATTCCAGCTTTAGAAAAAATTAAATGCTCACATCAAATGACTTTTCATTGTCCCCCGCTGGCGGGGGCCGGAGGCACGATAAAAACGAAATCACGAATGGGGGTGGATAAGTGTTGCAAGCTTTATTTCTCCTGAAAATTATTACCCTGTAAAGAACAAGTTTTGCGATTCAAGAAGGTCAACCTGTTCCTCCACCCCCGCTTGAAAGATTTCTCTATTCGAAATACTTCCCCCGCCGGTGGGGGATATTATACAGCCTCTAATTCATTTGGTGTATGATCATTTGCAAGGATTAATTCCAGCTTTAGAAAAAATTAAATGCTCACATCAAATGACTTTTCATTGTCCCCCGCTGGCGGGGGCCGGAGGCACGATAAAAACGAAATCAC
>JAIXKI010000011.1:0-50747 GCA_026936105.1 Chitinophagales bacterium | reverse complement strand
TCATTGTCCCCCGCTGGCGGGGGCCGGAGGCACGATAAAAACGAAATCACAAATGAGGGTGGATCAATGTTGTTTGCTTACTTTATTCACAATCCATTCCTTCAAACGGTACTCAACAATATGTATGCTATTCAATACTTCATCATCCGGGAAACGGAGCACTGTAAAACCTGCCTTCTCAAGAGCCTTCTGCCGTTCTTCATCTTTTTGGATCACCTCTTCCCGCTGATGAGTTATCCCATCCACTTCAATGATCAGCATTAATTCTTTACACATGAAATCAGCAATATAATTCAACACCGGCCGCTGACGCCTGAACTGATATCCTTGCATATTTCTTCTTTTCAAAACATACTTCCACAAGCAAGCTTCTGCCTTGGTCATCTCTTTACGAAGCCGGTTAGCATAGGGTTGCAAATTTTTATTATAATGCAGATTACTTTTATCTTTTGCCATACAATGAATTTACAAAATTCAATGTATTTCCCCATCCCCATTTGAAAGTCTCCTCAAGTTGAAATACTTCCCCTGCGAACTAATATACTATTCGGAAGATACTGAGTTGTTATCAAATATCGCAAGAACTAAGAATGAAAGCCTGCCCGACCATGCCTTTCAGGCGGACAAATCACAACCCTACAGAAGGAATTACTTCACAATATGAAGCAATCAAAATTAAATCAGGATGCTAAATCTATACCCTTTCATGGAAAGGTTTTCAGCCAGTTGAATTGAACACCCTAATAAATTGTGAAGTGTCCGGACGTCATACAAGTTTTTATTTCACCAATCCTAATAGCAGATGTCCGGCAAAAGCGGTATATGAATACGAAGAAATGTTTTCGGCAACAGGCTTTGCACTCATTCGTAAGTCTTTTCCCGCAAACATGTTACACCTCAAAGAATACATTCGGGGTAAAGGCAGCTCTGTGATTCTTTCAAATAAAACCGAAGTGGAAGTAAGCAGAAGGAAAAAAGGGCACTTCCTCAGTCGCATGAAATCATTTTTCAACTATTACTAAAACATCTGAAATTTGAAATAAGACTCTATAAGTGCAAGGCAAATATATTGTAACTCCTGCTACACCTTCGGTTTCCAACCTGCCTGGTATGATCGCTGCCAAAGCTTTTTTGCTTTATCATCGTGTAAAATGTGGCCGTTTTGAGGATCGCAATGTAAGGTATTGCCTGTACGTTGTGCAATATTACCAAGGTGACAGAGCAAAACACTCTTATGACCTTCGGTAACCGGAGAATTAAGTGTGGCATTCCCCCGGATACTGTCCACAAAATTCTGGAAATGATAAAAATCGAGATTCCCGGTAGCGCTGATGACATTATTCGCCTCGACTTTTATATCACTTTTTACTTCTTTCACTAATTTATTGTCATTATCAAAAATTTTATAGCCGCCACCTCCGTCATTGACCAGGGTTCCTTTATCACCATAAATAATGTATCCTCTTCCGGCATCTCCGATCGGGAACTTATTGCAGCTTCTGCCTTCCCAACTGATAGCTTTTCCTTCGGGAAATTCAAAACCGGCCACTTGTGTATCCGGAGTTTGCCAATCATCTTTGTAAGCAAAGCGGCCGCCGGATGAAGTAACTTTCACCGGGTAATTCACATCAAGAAACCAGCGGCAACAATCAATTTCATGTGTTCCATTATTGCAAATTTCACCCGTTCCCCAATTCCAGAACCAATGCCAGTTATAATGAATCAGGTTGTCCCGGTAATCAGTATGCGGCGCCGGCCCCTGCCATAATTCAAAATCAAGTGATGACGGCACCGGGATTTTTTTCCCCGTACCAATCGGGCTGCGGTTATTCGTGTACCAGGCTTTTGCAAAATAAGCATGCCCGATAATTCCATCTTTCACTTCCTTTGCACCTTTTATATGATCCGGAAAAGAACGGCGCTGGTTACCCATTTGTATCAGCTTGCCATATTTATGAAATGCCTGTACCAGTAATTCACCTTCATAGGGATTATGGCTGCACGGTTTTTCAACATATACATGCTTGCCATGTGCTGCCCCGAGAATGGCGGCAGGTGCATGCCAATGATCCGGCGCGGCAATAATAAGTGCATCAAAATCATTTTTCTTTACCAGTTCGCGAATGTCTTTGATAACCGAAGGCTGACGTTTTGCATCTTTAACAGCCTCCAGCCCGTTTTTAATAGCACCATCTTCCACATCGCAGATATAAGCTACTTCTACATTTTCGAGTTGTGAATAGCATTTGGCAAGATAAGCTCCCCGGGCATTGACACCCATTACAGCAACCCGCACTTTATTACTTGGTGCATTTTTACCAAAAACCGGGAAATCCAGAATCATTATTCCGGCAGCAGCTGCCGAAGCATTGCGTATAAAATCTCTGCGTTGCATATATGTATAGTTAAGATTTTAAAGATACTTAAGAAGTGAATACACCGAACAAATGCCCCTGCTTTTAAATCTCAATTCATTTCACTCAATTTTTTTGCCTCACCTGCAGGCTGATAAAGTGATGATGGCCGGGATACCGTGTTTTAAACTTTCATTTCTGAAGTTGCTACATAGCCAATATAGTTTGCTATTGCTTCAGATATTGCCTGACCGGTTAAGTGTCTAAGTTAGAAAGCAATCAATAATTTTGAAATCAAACTTATGTGAATTGTAAACTTAAAATTCTTCAGGAATCCAACTTCGGGTAAACAACCGGTATTGTTTGAATTAATTGGAAATTTTCCCGGTTACAACAATCAAATCACTTCTCTGAAATAACCACAAACTCCTGCTCTAATCCGGGTGAGTATTCATGAATTTTTTTTAGAAAACCTTTTCCCCATTTAGCATAATAACTCATAAAATTATCATGGCGTTCCTGCAATCCACCTCCGGGAAATAGTTTCTCCTTTATGGCATGAACCTGCTGCCGCTGTTCGGAGAATTTTCTTTTTTCTGCACGAAGCATTTTCTTTTCCAGCTCCTTAAGCTTTTTCAATGATCTTGTTTTTAAAGCATCCACATGTTGCGACAGGGTACTGTCAATGGCTGCAGCATCTTTTTTTATTGATTCATACAATTGCCCTGCATCATTCAAAGCACTTTCCAGTTTTGTATTGTGGCTGCTTTCTTTTCTGACCAGCCGGTTCATCAATTCTTCTTCGGATAAAAAGAGGCCTTCCGGTTTTAATCCTGATTTATGAATCTTATCCTGCCATTTCTTTTCTAAAAGTAAAAAAGAATTTCTCAACAGCAGCATGGGATACGGAACTTTGTAGAATTCAAACATCTCTTTCAGTTGAAGCCAGTATGCCAGTTCGCCGCCGCCGCCGATAAAAGCAAGGTTGGGAAGTATCGCTTCCTGGTACAGCCCACGCAGAATGACATTCGGGCTGAAAACCTCCGGGTGTTCCCGTAATTCTTTTTTCATCTCATCCGCAGAAAAGCGGATTCCGGTGCCATGAACCTGAAATCCATCTTCCTGTTTCACTATCCTTTCACGGATATTTTCTTTCAGGTAAAACAGATTGATCTCTCTCGGGTTAGCCTGCACTTTATAACCGGCTTCCTGTAATTGCTTCTCTGTTTTAAAAACAATTTGTGATGCGTTTTGATGAAAAAGGTCGTCTTCAAACACCGGAATCATCAGGCGTTTCAGTTCTGAAGCATCTGCGATCAGAACGATCAATCCATAATGAGCCAGAAAATCATGTACGAATGCAAATGTTGCATCCTGTATGGTGCTGTTTTCTTTGTAAGATTTTTTTACGAGTGAAATAATTTCTTCGCCAAAAGGAAGGACAGACAACTGCCCTTCTGCCCTTGTAATCAGTTTGAGAAATTCCTTATCAATTCTCATTCTTCCCACAGCTCCTGTTTGTTTTGTGTTCCAGTCCAGTCTCTGTTCTTCCAAATGAAAATGCCCCAACTCATTCAGATCGGCGTCTTCCGAGCCCATGTAAAAGACAGGAACAAAATTGTATTCAGGGAACGATCCTTTCAACTGCTCCGATAATTTAATTGCATGAAGTATCTTATAAATAAAGTACAAAGGCCCTGTGAAAATATTCGGCTGATGAGCTGTGGTTACGGTAAACGTGTTGGGAGAAAGTAATGCTTCAATATTCTTATTAACCTTTTCATTGGGCGATACTGCTTTATATTGCTTTTTCAGGTACTGAACCAGTGTGCTCCTGTCTGTATTGTGTTTCTTCCTTTCCCCGATCGCTTTTTGAATTCCTTCTATCGAAACCGGGTGTGTGAAGAATGGTCTCAGTGCAGCAGATTGATCTACATAATCCAAAGCCGTTTTGGTGAAAAAGCCTGTTTGCCTGTAAGGGATCTTTATAGCAGTACAATCCATAAGATGTTATAAAATTTCTCTTCTAATTTATTTTCTTCAACTACGCCTGAAATTAAAAATCCTTTTGCAGCCGGAACAAAATAAAATTTTCACCGAAAATACTCGAATAAAAACAATTAACGGCTCAGTAAAATCTTAAATCCGGATTACTAACATATACCGGGGCAAAATGTTGAAGCCTTATCAGGAAAATCTTTGCGGATCGAAAGCTGAAATATCAATGGTCGTAGGTTTTCCTGCAATGATCTGCCCGATGAGATGGCCGGTAGCGGCTGCGGCTGATACTCCCAGCATGGCATGACCGCCTGCGTAAGAGAGATTGCTGAATTTATTATTCCTTCCGATATAAGGCAATCCATCCGGAGTGACAGGCCTGTATCCATACCAGGCTTTCTGCGGGTCAGGAACGGGAAGATCCATGGTAGGATAAAATCTTTTAAAGGCATTGTAAATAGCCATCACCCTTTTGGGCAAAATATTTTCACTGTGTCCGCTCAACTCCATGGTTCCGCCAATACGCAGCCATCTGTCAATAGGCGTTGTTGCCGTACGGTCTTCGACAAGAATGGAAGGATAAAGCAGGTTCTTTTCCCTGTCCGGATAAGAAAGGCTGTATCCTTTTCCCGGCTGCATCGGAATGTATATTCCCAGGTGTTTTGAAATTTTTCCCAGCCAGGAGCCATTGGCAATGATCAATTCTTCACAATCGAATTTCATTTTATCGGTTATCACAGCAGTGACTTTGCCGTTGTTCTTTTCAAAACCCGTCACTTCCGTATTCAGCCAGAACTTTACACCTGCATTCTGCAAATGCTCCAGCATCGTCTTCATGAATGCTTTTGTATTGATATGGCTGTCGTCAAGGTATAAAACGCCGCCCAGTACATCCACTTCCACTTCCTTTTCATATTCCTGTACCCCCTGTGCATCGCAGATCACGGTCTTCAACCCGAACTCATGTGCCCGCTCTGCCAGGTGTTTTTCATGATCCCCTGTCTTTTGTGTTTTATACAACATCCAGATCCCTTTTTCTATCAGGGGAAAAGAATCATTCAGATCAGTATTAATATCATTCATTAACCTGCGGCTCAACTGCAACAGGTTATTCAGGTGAGGAATGTTCTGCTCCATTTTTTTTGCATTCGCATTTTTCCAGAATGTCATTCCCCAGAGGATGAGGTTCCAGTTCAGCCTTGGCTTTATATAGAACGGCGAAGATGAGTTCATCATCCATCTTAATCCCTGGGCAACAATACCCGGAGTGGCAATGGGAATAAAATGGCTGGGTGAAACATAACCCATATTTCCGAAAGAACATCCGTCCGTTATATCGTTCTTTTCAATTACTGTTACTTCATGTCCTGCCTTTTGCAAATAATAAGCGCAGCAGAGCCCGACTATTCCTCCGCCGATGATCGTTATTTTCATTGTTAAAACTTTTCCATTCTTTTAATCAATAATTACCTCCATCCTCATATTTTGACTGGTAATTTATTTTCACTTCTTTTACTTTTTCCGGCAGCCACACCTGCATGGCATTAGCGCCCCGGTTGGCCCAGCAATAATAAGGTATCGCTGTCACGCTCCTTTTCACCATTTTAATTTCTTTCCCGTCATTGCCCGGAGCAGCCGAACTGAATTCACCCTGCAATGCGACCACCTTTTCATTCAGAACTTTATACTCAACAGGCCTGAGTGTAACATTTTCAGGGAAAAGCAGGTTCCATACACCATCCTTGTTATCGGCGCCTTCCACGCAATAAACGATCGGGCCACGTTGCAATGCGATCCTCCCGTCATCATACTTCACAGCGCTTCCTGCACGGATCTTTTCCGGTTCCATTGCAAAGTTGAAGTCCAGCACATCACCTTTATTCCAGTTGTTTTCGATAACGGCATATCCGTTTTCAATGGTGTAAAAGACCTGTTTGCCATTCAGTTTGAATTCCGGTTTCTTTTCTGTGACATTGTTTACAACACTATAAAGATTCCCCGGCACCGTGTTCCCGCTGTACCATCCCGGAATACGTACATACACTTTGAACTTTGATTTTTTTGAAGGATCAATACTTAGTTTCACTTGCCCATCCCAGGGATAATTGGTTTGCGTTTGTACCAAAACATCTGTTCCCTTAATGTTCAGTTTTGTGTTGCTGCCTGCAAATAAATTTACCCAGATACCGTCATCACTTTTTCCATAAATATAATTTCCAACGGACGTAACAAGGCGTGCAATATTGGAAGGGCAGCAGGCGGTGCCAAACCATTCTCTCCGCTGATGCTGTCCGTTTGACGCCAGTACATTGTCATAGAAAAAACGGTCACCGCTCAGGCTTAATCCATCCAGTGCGCCATTGTATAAACTTCTTTCCAGCACATCCACATACTTGCTGTCTCCGGTCAGTTGACACATTCTTTGATTCCAGAGTACCATCCCTACCGAAGCGCAGGTCTCGCAATAGGCATCTTCATTGGGCAGGTCATAGTCTTTGCTGAAGCCTTCATTATCTCCCGCCGAACCAATGCCGCCGGTGATATACATGTTCCGGTACACCACATCTTCCCATACTTTTTGCATGGCATTCATATATCCTGCATCACCGGTCTGTGCTGCCACATCTGCCGCTCCGGTGTAGAGATACATGGCACGGACAGCATGGCCGGTGATCTCGGTCTGATCTTTCACCGGTTTCAGGTCCTGCCAGTATGCGGGAGTGAACCATGTTTTTCCATAAGTGTAAATTCCTCCCTGTCCCCGTTGCTGCAAATACCAATCGGCCAGTTTCAGGTAACGGTCATTCTTTGTGACTTTATACAATTTCACCAGCGCCAGTTCAATCTCTTCATGCCCGCTGAACCATTTCCTGTTGGATAAACGGAAAGTGGAATCAATATGATTGGCAAACCGGATGGCCACATCAAGCAGTTTTCTCTTTCCCGTCACATTATAATAAGCCACTGCCGCTTCAATCAGGTGGCCGGCATTATAATCTTCATGCGCCTCAATATTGGTCCAGCGTTTTTTGAGATCGGTCAACGTGAAATAAGTATCGAGGTAACCATCGGGAAGTTGCGCTGCGGCAATTTTATCTATCCAATCATCTGCTTTTTTCTCCAATGAGCTGTCCGGATGAGTTTTTAAAGCATAAGACATTGCTTCCAGCGCTTTATAAACATCGCTATCATCATAAAATAAACCTTCAAACTTTTCACCGGTATTTCTTGCCACTTTTTCAAAATTGCGGATACGGGGTGTTTTCACTTCGGTCTGGTAAATACAGGCAGCCATGGTCACTGTTGCCACTTTATCAATCTTAGGTTTCCAGAAATCATCGGTGATGTTCACTTTTGAGAAATTGACGAATTCGAATTTCTCCAATGGCGTTTGAGAAAATGTTTTGAAACAAATTCCCGGAATAATCAATAACGAAATCATTCTTTTCATATGCAAAATCTTTTTCAACCCTGTAATATATCCGGCAGCAAGGTATTTATTTACCGTTTCATTCATACTGTTTTGAATACAATTTTTGTGATCACCATTTCTTTCTGCCTATGCAACCGTTTTACTTAGCTTTATATACCATTTTTTTCAGCGATACCTTATTTCCCAATTGATAACACCTCCTTTGGAAGCAAGCAAGGTTATTTTCCTGATCTGCCCCGATTTTTCATTGCTCATAATTTCCGAATTTTCGCTGACTAACTTTTCAAAAGTGAAATTTTCCGGTTCAAAGATGTACAGAATGTACGGATCGCCGGAAACTGTCTCGCTCATTCCACTCAAAATCCTGCTCTGCCATGATACATTAAGCAGATCAGGTCCGCCACAACTGATATGCCTGTTGGTTGCCAGTAATTGAGGATGGTCTTTCTTTTCACGAAAACAAAACACCTGGCAACCATACAGCGTGTCAATTGTTCCCGGTTCAAAATGATCTTTATAAGAGCCTGAAAAATTTTTTGTCCAGAATTCAAATACAAGGTATTCTCTTTCGGGATCCAGTCCCAGGTCTTTGAAAGAGATTATTTTGTCTCTTTCATCCAGCCTGCCTAATACCAGCCAATTTTCAAACGGTTTACTTATTTCCAGCGAAAATAAACCCGTAGTAGTTGTTGTGCCGGCATCAAAAGGCCTTGGGCCGCTGCCACTCATTTCCACATCTGCCATCTGTATCAACGAAGACCTTGAAGGATCTATATCATACACCTGGCCCGGTTGCGTGAATAAAACAGGAAGGCTTCTTCTTGCTGCTTCGATCAATGGAGAGTTTTCATATTTTTCGGGTTTATCTGTAAGCATAAAAAGAGAACCGGTCAATGATGTTGCCACACAACTCCGGTACGCTTCTTTATCGCTCAGCACAATATGGTCGGGGTCGTTTTTCCAGATAATATTATTGTAAGAATTATATTGTGCAAGGCCTGCATAGCTGTACCCATCATTGCCGATGCGGCACCCATCCACAATACCGGTCAACTCGGGACGAATTCCCCAGCATGCCAATAAAAAATTATCTTTCCCGATCTGTTTCCGTACTTCTTTTACCACATTCCGAAATGCTTCATTGCGGTCATAATGTTTCGAATCAAAAAAATTCCTGTAAGAATTATATCCTTCATATTTTAAATGGCGTAAGGCATCTAATTTAAAATACCGCCATCCGTCTTTTGCCAGGCCATCATATACCGGTGAAATCAACTCTTTTATTGTGGCCGGCTTGCTGCCATCCATAATATATCCAACCCAGTTACCCAGGGCCGGATGTCTTGCATTATTTTGAACAAACAGGTTTTTATTTTTAAACGCAGCAGCAGAATCGGCAAAAGAAACATTGGTCCAAATGCCCGGTATCAATCCTTTTCCTTCAATGTAATGCGCCAGACTTTGTAATCCTGAAGGGAATTTTTTATTGGGCGTCAGCCAGGTGTCCGGCAAGCCGATCGGCGTTTGCTGATAGCCGTCGTCTATTTGTAAGTAATCCAGGCCGAACGGTTTTAATTTTTGGGAAAGCACATCTGCCGTTTTACGGATATCCTCTTCAGTGATCTTATCGTAATATGCAAACCAACTGCACCATCCGGCAACAGACTTTTTCCAAACGGAATATGAAGCGGGATTAAAATATTTCAATCCCCGGTGCTTTTGAAAATATTGAGGAAGAAACCGGATGACGATCTCCCACCCGGTCACCGACAATTGATAGCTATTATTTTCCGCCGGAGTAATTATAACTTTCGAAGAATTCCTGTCACAGGATAAAAGCCAATCTTCCCTTCGATTATAAACAGCATTGTTTAGCAGGCTAAAACTTTTTCCCGCCACTTGTCTCACCACTTTTATTTTTTCATCTGCCGGCTCGCTTTCACAAGCAATGGATTCGTCATCAGCAATGACAATACCTTTCATATCAAACGAAGTAAATTTTCCGGTTGTAATGGTAATGATCTGGTAAGTCGCTCCGTTAATCTTTTGAGATTGTTGCAGAAACGAGTAAGCACCTGTATGGCCGGTAAGCATTGCTTTAAAAATTTCCCGCCCCTGATAACTGATCCGGATATTATTGTTATCATATACAATCTCTGCCTGCTGGGAGAAAGTTGTTTTCAAAAAAACAAGAAAAACAAATGTTGTGAAAAGTCTCATATAGTAAGTTCACTCAATAAATCAGATCACCTGGAATCCATAAGCATACGGGTCATCTTCCTTATCTATCCAGATGGTATTGTATCCATAAATTTTAGCCCAGCCTTCAATGGATGGGCGAATAGCAGGCTTGCCATCCAATGAAGTTTCTTCTTCTATCCTGCCAATGAATTTGCTGCCAATAATACTTTCATGAATAAATTCATCTCCTTTTTTCAACTTTCCTTTTGCATACCATTGTGCCATTCGTGAAGAGGTGCCGGTGCCGCAGGGAGAACGGTCAATGGCTTTGTCGCCATAAAAAACAGCGTTACGGGCCGTGGAAGTTTTATCCAGCACAGCGCCTGTCCACAAAATATGAGAGCACCGGCGGATGGTGGGATCTTCCGGATGAACAAATTCATATTTTTCATTGATGTTCTTTCTTAACTCTCTTGCCCAGGCGATCAGTTTGTCCACAGGATAATGTTCCAGCCCTTTAAAATTTTTCTGCACATCCACAATGGCATAAAAATTTCCGCCGTAAGCCACATCAACAACCAGTTCACCTAATTCCGGGCAACCGGCAGTGAGTTCAGAGGAATGAAGAAATGATCTTACATTGGTCAGCTTTACACTTTTACATTTCCCGTTCTCCATTTTATATTCCACATGGACCAGTCCCGCAGGCGCTTCCATCTTCACAACACCCGGAACTTTGGGTTTGAGTAATCCTTCTTCAATCGCAATAGTGATGGTTCCGATAGTGCCGTGTCCACACATCGGAAGGCAACCGCTGGTTTCGATAAATAAAACAGCGACATCATTATCCGGATCATGCGGAGGATAGAGAATACTCCCGCTCATCATATCATGGCCTCTAGGTTCAAACATCAGTCCGGTGCGTATCCAATCATATTCTTTGATGAAATGCTGGCGTTTTTCACTCATATTCTTTCCCTGAAGTACAGGGCCGCCTTCTTTTACTAATCTGACCGGGTTACCGCAAGTGTGAGCGTCAATGCAATGAAAAATGTGTTTCATGCTTCTGCAAAATCTCCGTGCTTTGAATCAGAAGGCAAGGTAAAAAGAAAACCGTTACCCGGATTGGATAACGGTTAAAATAAATTACAGAACTACTGCTTGTCAGTGAGTCAACGCTCCTGATATGGATGACTTAGCTAAACTTTTTTTTTCGTCATATTCTTTTGCCGCCACAATAAAACGCACAAATAATGGGGCAGGTCTTTCCACAGTGCTTTTCAGCTCCGGATGATATTGTACCCCGATAAAAAACGGATGATCCCGTAATTCAATTATTTCAACAAGGCCGGATTCCGGATTCTTTCCACTGGCGATCATTCCTGCATTTTCAAACCGGTCGAGGTATTCGTTATTGAATTCCCAGCGATGACGATGCCGTTCCTGAATATTACCGGTGCCATATATACTGTATGCAAGAGTGCCGGGGGTAATTTCACACGCATAAGATCCGAGACGCATGGTACCACCTTTTGCCTTGATCTTTTTTTGTTCATCCATCAGGTCAATAACCGGATCGGTAGTATCAGGATTCATTTCAGTAGAGTGTGCATTTTCTAAGCCCAGCACATTTCTTGCAAATTCAATGGCTGCCATCTGCATGCCGAGGCAGATGCCGAAGAATGGCAAACCTTTTTCCCGTGCATACTTCACGGCAATGATCTTTCCTTCCACACCACGATGACCAAATCCCGGTGCTACCAGCAACCCATCCAGGCTGCCCAATTTTTCAGCAACATTATCATCCGTAATAAATTCACTGTGCACATTTACCACCTGAACCTGAGTTTCATTCATAGCGCCTGCATGAATGAATGCTTCCAGAATTGATTTATAAGCATCCTGCAATTCCAGATATTTTCCGATAAGGCCGATCGTCACTTTGCTTTTAGGATAATTCAGTTTATCGAGAAATTCTTTCCATTTAGTCAATTCTGGTTCTTTATAATCGTTAATATTGAATTTCTTCAGGCAAATCAGATCAAGTTTCTCCCGCATCATGGCAAGAGGAACTTCATAAATGGTAGGTGCATCAGCCGCTTCGATCACCGCTTCCTGTTTTACATTGCAAAACAATGCGATCTTTCTGCGCAGATCAGGGGTCAAAGGTCTTTCGGTACGGCAAACAATCACATCCGGGTGTACTCCTTCCTCGCTCAGCATTTTCACGCTGTGTTGTGTTGGTTTTGTTTTTAACTCTTTGGCGGCTTTCAAATATGGGATCAAAGTCAGATGGACTACTGCAGTGTCTTCATCCGGCAGTTCCCATTGCAACTGGCGGACAGCTTCCACAAAAGGCAAACTCTCAATATCACCAACGGTGCCGCCGATCTCGGTGATCACTACATCAAAATTTCCGGTTTGTCCCAATTCCAGCATTCTTCTCTTGATCTCATCGGTAATATGTGGTACTACCTGCACTGTTTTTCCCAGATAAGCGCCTTCTCTTTCTTTGTTGATTACTGTTTGATATATGCGGCCTGTGGTTACATTATTTGCCTGCGATGTATAGATATTGAGAAACCGTTCATAGTGGCCGAGGTCCAGATCTGTTTCAGCGCCGTCTTCTGTCACATAACATTCCCCATGTTCATAAGGATTCAGCGTGCCGGGATCCACATTAATATAAGGGTCGAATTTCTGGATGGTAACTCTCAGGCCTCTTGCCTGCAGCAGCTTTCCCAAAGACGCCGCAATGATGCCTTTGCCCAATGATGAAGTTACACCTCCTGTAACGAAAATATATTTAGCCATTACTTTATTTTTCAACTTTAAAAAGTTACCATCATCAAAAAAAATTATTGGGTAAGCTGCACAACAAAAAAACATCAACCGTTGTGGTTTACCTGCATCCGGGAAGCACTCGCTTGTACCGTATTAATCCAACTTAAAAAAAACTGAAAATTCACCCAGCCAATTGACCAGCGGAAAGGAAAAAGATATTTTCCGGGAGGTCAAACAAAGCTACAGTAATTTCAGTTACTGAAAAATTTTAAAACCATGCATGTGGAAAAAAGCCTTTATTTTAGAAGTTACAAAACTAACATACATGAAAAAGCTGAATATCCTTCTGTTTGTACTTGCTTTTATGCTGCAGGCTTCTGCTCAAAAGACCTATATCTGGTGTGGCGCTCTGATTGACGGTGTTTCCAATGAGCCGAAAAAGAACATGACCATAGTGATCGAAAATAACAAGATCAGCTCTGTTCAAAATGGTTTTTCCAATGCTGCCGCCGGTGAAAAAGTGATAGACCTGAAAACAAAGACCGTCACTCCCGGATGGATAGACTGCCATGTGCACTTGTCTTTTGAAACGAATCCGAAAAGTTATCTCGAAGAGTTTCAGCTGAATGAAGTTGATTATGCTTACAGAAGCGTAGGCTATGCCAAAAAAACCCTGATGACAGGCTTTACCACCGTAAGGGATGCCGGTGGACCAATAGTGCTTTCTTTGAAAAAGGCGATCAACCAGGGATTATTGACAGGACCGCGTATTTATGCTGCCGGCACTGCCATAGGCTCTACCGGATCACATGGGGATCCGACTAACGGATACCGCTCAGACCTGATGGGTGATCCCGGAATAAAGGAGGGAGTAGCCAATGGCACTACAGATGCTGTGAAAGCAGTACGCCAACGATACAAAGAAGGTTCCGATGTTATCAAAATGGTGGCAACAGGAGGAGTGATGGATGTTTCCACCGGAAGCAATGGAGCACAGTTCACCGAAGATGAAATGAGGGCGATCGTACAGACTGCACATGATTATGGTCTGAAAGTGATGGCACATGCCCATGGCGCTGAAGGTATCAAAAGGGCATTGCGTGCCGGCGTGGCTTCCATTGAACACGGTACATTAATGGACGATGAATGTATTGATCTTTTTAAAAAAACCGGAGCCTGGTATGTTCCGACAGTTATTGCCGGGAAATCGGTAGCTGATTCAGCAAAGAAACCTGACTATTATCCGCCATTGGTGGCCATGAAAGCTCTGGAAATCGGACCAAAAATTCAGGCAACACTTGGGAGAGCTTATAAAGCAGGAGTGAAAATTGCTTTTGGAACTGATGCGGGTGTTTATCAACACGGAAAAAACTGGCTGGAGTTCACTTATATGATAGAAGCAGGTATGCCGCCAATGGAAGCGATCAAAGCAGCCACTATCAATGCGGCAGAACTTATTGGTGTAAAAGACCAGTTGGGAAGCATTGAACCCGGAAAATTTGCCGATATCGTAGCCGTTGACGGCGATCCCCTGAAAGATTCCCAGTCATTTGGCAAAGTGATCTTTGTTATGAAAGAAGGTAAAGTCTATAAAGAACAATAAAATTCAGCCGGTAAAATTTAATGCAGAGTCAGGATGGTTGAGTGGAATACCGGTTCACTTTGGCTGCCAGTGCATTCGTATCCTGATGGTTCATGCAATTGAAATGGCCCAACGGGCATGTATCCCTGCCGTATTTGCTGCAAGGCTGACAATTCAATGAAAGCAGGATGTTTTCATATGGTGGATTCGGATCGGCAGTGCCATAGAATGGTTCCACCTGCAGCCTGGGAGAAGTGGAGCCCCACACGGCAAACACCCTTTTATGAAACGCACAGGCTATGTATTGCAATCCTGTATCATGAGAAACCGTCAATACAGACCTGCGGACAAGACCGGCGGATTGATTCAAACTGAATTTTCCACAGGCATTAAAAATTTTTTGCGGATCCACGGAGGCAACTGCATCACCTTCTTTCTGATCTTCTTTTCCCCCGATCAGAATAACCGGCAACTTTACTTTCGAACAAAGTTCCTGCAGTTTATATACGGGTAATTTTTTGGTGTAATAGGTTGCCCCTATCACCACTGCAATATATTTTTCCCTGTGCGTTGATGGCAAATCTTCAGGGCCAACTTCATCTTCTTTAGAAATAAAATAATCAAGCCCCTGTCCATCATCCTTTACTCCCAACGAAGCAACGGTGTCCAGGCTTCTGAGTGTGATATGACGGTGTGGCATTATGTCTATCCTTAAACGGGTGAGCAGAAATTTCCGGAAATTCAATTTGCGGATGGTATGTGAACGTATCCTCCACAATGCCATTTTAACCCTGAGGGAACGGAAATTTTTGTGCAGATCTATAATGTGATCGTATTTCTCTTTCTTAAGATCTTTGATCACGAAAGAAAGATCATCATCGAAATAAAAGAATTTGTCAATGTAAGGATTATGAACCGTGACCTCTCTGAATTTTTTCTTGGTCAGAAAGTGAAGTTCAACATCCGGTATTTGTTTTTTAATGCAGCGGAAGACAGGAGAAGCTAAAACAATATCGCCAATAGAAGAAAACCTTATCACCAGAACCTTCGGCATAGATCTAATTTACGCCAAATAGTTTTCTATAGCCGTATCATATTTCTGTTTCCATTCAGAAATATTTCCCCAGTGCTTACCATTTATAGTTATACTTCCTGAAGTTACCGTTCCGAGGCGGGTAACTTTCACACCATCGGTTCCTTTGATCTTTTCTGCCTGGGATGCAGAACAGGAAACAACGACCCGGCTTTGCGATTCACCAAACCAATAAGCATCCGATCTTATATTTTCCTTATCAGAAGAATAGGTGCTTGCCACATCAAACCCCAGGTTCCTGTGAAATCCTTTCTCAAGAAGGGCAACGATCAATCCGCCTTCGCTGATATCATGTGCAGAACGGATCATCCCGTTTTTGATCAGAGAAGATAAATAGTTCTGTACTCTGATCTCCTCTTCAAGATCGAATTCAGGTGCGGGGGAAAATTCCATTCCTTTTATTTTATGAAGGTACTCTGAAGAGGCAATACAATTCTTTTGTTTTCCGATCAGCAATATCACATCACCTTCTTCTTTATAATCCAGGGTCATTCTTTTCTTCATGTCTTCTATCAGACCCACCATGCCGATGACCGGAGTCGGATATACAGGACCTTCAGGATTCTGGTTGTAAAAACTAACATTTCCTCCTGTGACCGGAGTGTCGAATTTGCGGCAGGCTTCGCCCATGCCTGTTACTGCTTTCACAAACTGGTAATACACTTCCGGATCATACGGGTTTCCGAAGTTGAGGCAGTTGGTGACTCCTAAAGGGTCCCCTCCGCTGCAAACAATATTTCTTGCCGCTTCTGCCACTGCGATCATAGCGCCCTTGTAAGGATCAGCAAAAACATAGCGGCCGTTGCAGTCAACTGTAACTGCTAGGGCTTTGTGTGTCCCTTTTATTAAAACCACCGATGCATCAGCCGGAAAATTTGTAGAAGCATTGGCAGTCCCCACCATGCTGTCATACTGAGTATAAATCCAGCGCTTGCTGGCAATATTGGGCAGGCTGATCAGTTTTTCTGAAATATTTACAAGGTCTTTTTCTTCTGCATCTTCAATATCTGAAATTTTAAACGCAGCGATCCTGGAAAAATATTTTGGTTCACAGTATTCTCTTTCATATTGAGGAGCGCCTCCTCCCAAAACCAGTTCATGAGCCGGGATCTCCGATTCAAGTTTACCATCCATATAAAACTGAAGCAGCCCATCATCGGTCACTTCACCGATCTTATCAGCACTCAGGTCCCATTTATTGAAGACTTTCAAAACAGATTTTTCTTTTCCTTCTTCCACCACCAGCAACATCCTTTCCTGGCTCTCACTCAGGAGCAATTCCCACACCTTCATATTCTTTTGACGTGTAGGCACTTTTCCCAGATCTATTCTCATTCCCACATCTCCCTTTGCGCTCATTTCCGCAGTGCTGCAAATGATCCCTGCTGCTCCCATATCCTGCATACCCACCACAGCTCCTGTGCCGATTACTTCAAGGCAGGCTTCCAGCAATTTCTTTTCCTGGAAAGGATCTCCCACCTGCACAGCCGGAAGTTCTTCCACACTTTCTTCAGTGATATCGGCGCTTGCAAAAGAAGCCCCGCCGATACCGTCTTTTCCTGTAGCGCTGCCCACAAAAAAAACAGAATTGCCTTTCCCTTTTGCCGTGGCCGAAACTGTTTCATTCACTTTCACAATGCCTACACTCATTACATTCACCAGGGGATTGGTATTATAGCAATCTTCAAAATAGATCTCACCTCCTACTGTGGGCACGCCAAAACAATTTCCGTAATGGCCGATACCATGAACCACACCTGCAAGAAGCCTTTGAGTTTTTTTATCATTGAGATTACCGAACCTCAGGCTGTTCAATGTTGCGATAGGTCTTGCTCCCATAGTGAAAATATCACGCTGAATGCCTCCCACTCCGGTGGCAGCGCCCTGAAACGGTTCAATGGCTGAAGGATGATTATGGGATTCAATTTTAAAAACCACTCCGAGTCCATCACCAATATCCATAAGGCCGGCATTTTCTTCGCCGGCTTTCACCAGCATTTTACCGCCTTCTCTCGGCAATGTCTTTAACCACTTTATTGAATTTTTATAACTGCAATGCTCACTCCACATTCCGGAAAAAGCACAGAGTTCATTGAAATTGGGAGTTCGGCCCAGCTTTTTTTTGATCAATTCAAATTCTTCTTCGGTTAGCCGGAGCTGGCGGGCAGTTTCTGCTGTTACTTCCATTATATAATCTGATTTTCCGTTGTAAGAAGTTGCAAATTTACAGGTTGAAGCGTCATCTTACAGAAACAAGTTGTCAACCTTTTATGAATAATAATCTCTATTTTGCGACCACTAAATCCATAACCGTTTGGAGTATCTCCTTTTCGTTGCCTGGCTTGTTTTCTTTGCATGGCTGATCACCAAAATACGGCTCTTCACCAATTCAGGGTTGAGCGAATCGCAGGTGGTCATCGTTTTTTTGCTGAAAGTGATGGCCGGTATTCTTTACGGATGGATCGGCGTTTATTATGGCGGCCTGGCACAAATGGTGGACACCTGGAATTATCATTACAACGGAATTCAGGAATATCATCTGCTATCTACCGACCCTCATGAATACATCGTTAACCTGTTCCACGATCCCTATGAAGGAGGATTTCTGCAGTTTTTCGGAAACAAAGATTCCTTCTGGAATGACCTGAAGTCAAATGCGCTCATTAAAATACTTTCCCTGTTTGATATTCTGAGTTTCGGATATTATTATGTCAATGTGATCTTTTATTCATTCATCACTCTTGCGGGCCCTATCTTTTGTTTCAGAATCATGAACGATGTATTTCCGGGAAAGAAGCTTGCAGTGGCCATTGCCACTTTTCTTATACCTTCTTTCTTATACTGGACCGGCGGGATCCACAAGGATGGGCTGACCTTTATGGGAATTGTGTTCATTCTGTATGGAGTTTACTTCGGGCTTAAATCAAAAAAGTTTGGCCTGAAAAAGATTTTATTGATCATTTCAGGCTTTCTTATTCTCCTTGTATTCAGAAATTATATCATTGTAATCATAGCCCCTGCTCTGCTTGCCTGGTTGCTGGCAAATAAATGGCCGAAGTATGCTCTTGCTGTTTTTTCGGGTATTTATATTTTTTTCATCATGCTTTTTTTTACGGTTCGGTATATTGATCCTAAGCTTGACTTTCCGCAAGCGGTAGTGAATAAGCAGGAAGCATTTATGCAATTGCATGGCAACTCGTATGTGCCCATAAAGAAACTGGAACCGGATATCAAAAGTTTTCTGATCAATTTTCCACAGGCACTTTCACTCACAGCATTAAGACCTTATCCTGCTGATGTAAATCACATCCTTTCATTGGCGGCAGCCGTAGAAACAGATCTCCTGCTTCTTCTTGTGCTGTTATTCTTCTTATTCAAAACTAACGGCATACGATCCAAAAATTTCCTTTACACCTCACTTTTCTTCTCATTTTCCATACTGATCACCATTGGATATACGGTCAACTTTCTGGGCGCTATAGTCCGGTACAGAAGCATAGTGATTCCATTTCTGATCGTTCCCTTAGTAGCACAAATAGACTGGAAGCGTTTAGGGAAAGCCATTTTTAAATGATATAACATTATTTTTTAATATTAAATATTTTTGATGATTCCGTTATTTTTTTCATAATAACTGATTTTTTCACATTTTTCGGGTGATATGGCAAAATTGTAGTGATTTCTGGAAAATAATTGCATTTTTAAATTTGTTGCATTTTATTTGCAAAAATTAAAATTATATGTCCCTGCGCTTTGATGCCATCAATAACCTGTTAACCTCCGAAGTAAATGTTGAATGTTCTAAAAAGATCACAGCAATTTTTGGAGAAAATGTTTTCACTCAAAAAGTAGCCCGCCAATTTTTAAGTGAAGAAGCTTTCAAAAGCCTTAACTCTTCAATAAAGTCCGGCCAAAAAATTGACCGCTCCATGGCCAATCAAATTGCTAATGGCTTAAGAGCATGGGCGGAAAGCAAAGGGGTGACCCACTATTCACATTGGTTTCAACCCCTAACAGGAACCACAGCCGAAAAGCATGATTCATTTTTCACCATTAAAAATGACGGCACGCCGATCGAACAATTTGACGGTGATGCATTGATACAGCAAGAACCTGATGCCTCTTCATTTCCCAGCGGAGGATTGCGGGTAACTTTTGAAGCCAGGGGCTATACGGCGTGGGATCCGTCCTCTCCCGCATTTGTTATGGAGATAGGCCAGGGAAGCACCCTTTGCATCCCCACCATTTTTGTTTCATATACCGGTGAGTCACTCGACTACAAAGCCCCTTTGCTCAAAGCACTCGAAGCATTAAACAAAGCTGCGGTAGATGTAAGCAACTATTTTGATAAAAATATTACAAACGTAACTGCTACACTTGGATGGGAACAGGAATATTTTGTGATTGATGAAGGTTTGTATAATGCAAGACCGGATCTGCTGCTTTGCGGTCGCACAGTATTCGGCCATGCTCCGGCAAAAGGGCAGCAATTAGAAGATCACTATTTTGGCTCCATTCCGGAGCGGGTATATGCTTTTATGCGGGATTACGAAGAAGAAGCCTATAAATTAGGAATTCCGCTGCGCACCCGTCACAATGAAGTGGCCCCGGCTCAATTTGAATGCGCTCCGATCTACGAGGAAGCAAACCTTGCTGTAGATCATAATACACTATTGATGGATATCATGAATCGTGTAGCCAGAAGGCACAATTTGCGTGTCTTACTTCACGAAAAGCCATTTGCGGGAATAAACGGAAGCGGAAAACATAATAACTGGAGTATGGCCACCAATACCGGTGTAAACCTTTTAGCACCCGGTAAAACGCCCAAGACAAACCTGATGTTTCTTACATTTTTTGTAAATACAATTAAAGCTGTTCACGACTACTCAGACGTACTACGGGCATCCATTGCTTCTGCCCAAAACGATTATCGCTTAGGCGCTAACGAAGCTCCGCCTGCAATCATCTCTGTATTTATTGGTCAATATCTTGCCAAAGTGCTTCAGGATATCAAATCAAGGGTAACTGAAAAAATGGATGAAACAGATGAAAGTATGTTGAAGATTGATATTCACAAAAGCATCCCCGAACTATTACTTGATAATACAGACAGAAACAGGACTTCGCCATTTGCCTTTACCGGAAATAAATTCGAGTTCCGGGCAGTAGGATCTTCTGCTAATTGCGCCAGCGCCATGACCGTACTGAATACGATCGTAGCAGAAACGTTAAAACAATTCAAAAAGGATGTTGACACGCTGATCGAAAGCGGTGAAAAAAAGGAAATTGCAATCATGCACGTGATCCGTGAATATATAGTCTCCAGCGAAAAAGTTCTTTTTGAGGGTGACGGGTATAGTCAATCATGGGAAAAAGAAGCCGAAAAAAGAGGATTGCCCAACGTAAAGACAACACCACTGGCGTTGGATGCACTGGTCACTCCAAAAGCAAAGAGTTTATTTGAAAAGAACGAAGTATATAACCAGGATGAACTTGAAGCACGTCATGAAATAGGGCTTGAAAAATACATTAAAAAAGTTCAGATAGAGAGCCGCGTCATCGGCGAGCTTTCCACCAGCCATATTCTTCCTGCCGCTGTACGCTATCAAAATATGCTTGCTAACAACATCAAAGGTTTGAAAGAAGCCGGCATGGAAGAGTCAGCTTATGTCAGTCAGACACAGATCATGACCAAGATCTCCGAGCATGTCAACATCCTGGGCGACCTGGTCAAAAAAATGATCGATGCCCGTAAAGTTTGTAATAAAATTGAAGACACAAGAGAAAAGGCGATCGCTTACTGCTACCAGGTAAAGGAGCCCTTTTTCGATAAGATCCGCTATCGAGTTGACAAACTGGAATTACTGGTGGACGACAAGGAATGGTACCTGCCCAAATACAGGGAACTTCTTTTTCTGAGATAAAACTTGCAGTAAATTTAAAAGACACATAGAGCATTTATAATCTATGTGCCTTTTAAACTAATTATTGAAATTAGCTTTCATCACACGGAGCACATTGCCTCCGAGAATCTTGTCGATAGATTTTTTAGAATATCCCCTCTTAACCAGTTCTTCGGTGATCAGCGGGTATTTCGTCACATCATCCATACCTATGGGAAGTGAAGAGACTCCATCGAAATCAGAACCGATACCGACATAATCATCTCCTATCATTTTCACTATGTAATCAATATGATCCACCAGCTTTGAGATTGTGGGGCGGTAGGGCTCCAGTTCGGCAGAGAAAAGCTGCCTCCAAACATTATTCATCTGTGCTGCATCATAATACTGATTCAAAGAATCTTTTATCTGCTTACCGCGGGCACCTTCCAGTTCATCCATCTTTTTAGCAAAATTGCTGTCAATAAAGCCTGAGTAAAAATTCACACAGATCACGCCTCCGTTTTTTGCAACTGCTTTTATCTGATCGTCTTTCAGATTTCTGAATACCGGGCAAATATTCCAGACAGAACTGTGTGAGAGTAATACCGGTTTTGAAGAAACTGCAATGGCATCATAAAATGTTTGCTCTCCGGTATGCGACAGGTCAACCATGATCCCTAATTGATTCATCCGCCTCACCACCTGCTTGCCAAACTCAGTGAGTCCCTTATGCGACAAATTACCGGCATGCAGGGTTTCGTCCATGGCACTTGTGGCCCAGTCATTACTGTTATTCCATGTCAGGGTCATATACCTCATGCCTCTGTCGTACAGGCTTTGCAGTTTATCCAGGTCTCCTTCCATCATATGTCCGCCTTCCACTCCGATCAACGCCACTAATTTTTTCCGGCGTATCCCTTTTTTCACATCCTTATAAGTGTAGGCTTTGACCATCCTCTCCGGGTTTCTGGCAACAATGGCATCAAGAGAATCTATTTCTTCATTGGCATCTTTATAAAAACCTTCTTTGTTCCGGGCTCTTTCTCCGGTCCAAACGGAAAAAAACTGTACATCAAGGCCTCCTTCTTTCCATCGGTCAAGATCACTTTGCCCGTAATCAATACGATGAGAAATGTCTTTTCCATCCAGCACAGTTGAAGAAAGCACATCATTATGTGTATCAATCAAAGTGGCTTTATAATGGATCTTTCGTGCCTGCTGTGCTGAAACAATAACTGAAGTGCAAATCAGAAAAAGTAAAAAAGAATAGCGCATGTAATTACATTTTGATTCATGAAACTAAAAAAAAGTATTGAAAATAAGATCAATGATGTAAATAATATCATTGCCGGAGCTCATATGTTTATAATATCTCACATTCAAACAGGTCGTCTCTTTACATAATAAAATTTATTTTCGCTTCAAATTTCATTCACATGAAAGATCTTATTCTCGAAGCCTGGGATAACCGTGAATTGCTGAAAGAAGAAAAATACAGAAACGCTATCGGTGCAGTGATTGAAAGCATAGACAAAGGAAAGCTCCGGGTAGCAACTCCTGAAGAAACCGGATGGCAGGTGCATGAATGGGTCAAACAGTCCATCCTTCTTTATTTCGCAACACAACAGATGCAGACCTGGAGTATCGAACCTTTTGAATTTTATGACAAGATATCTCTGAAAAAGAACTACAAAGACCTCGGGGTGAGAGCAGTGCCTCATGCAGTGGCAAGATATGGCTCTTACATAGCCCGCAATGTTGTTTTGATGCCTTCCTATGTAAATATTGGAGCTTATGTGGATGAAGGCACCATGGTGGATACATGGGCCACTGTCGGCAGTTGTGCACAAATCGGAAAAGGGGTTCACCTCAGCGGAGGAGTTGGAATCGGCGGAGTGCTGGAACCGTTGCAGGCCAGTCCGGTCATCATCGAAGATGGTTGTTTCATCGGCAGCCGCTGCATAGTGGTAGAAGGTGTAAGAGTGGAAAAAGAAGCGGTGCTCGGCGCCAATGTGGTGCTCACACAATCCACGAAGATCATTGATGTGAGCGGCAATGAGCCCATGGAATACAAAGGAAGGATACCGGCGAGAAGTGTGGTGATACCCGGCTCATTCACCAAAAAATTCCCTGCCGGAGAATATGGAGTAAGCTGTGCCCTGATCATCGGTCAACGCAAAGCAAGTACCGACCTTAAGACCAGCCTGAACGATGCTTTACGTGATTTTAATGTGAGTGTATAGCAAAAGGAAGACTTGTAGCTGACCGGAATTTTTACATTTTAATTTTTTCAATTTTCCTTTTACATTTGCCGCCCTGCCCGGGTGGCGAAACTGGTAGACGCACTGTCTTCAGGTGGCAGCATCCGAAAGGTTGTGCTGGTTCGAATCCAGTCCCGGGCACTAAGCTCCTGCTTTACGGCAGGAGTTTTTTTTATTTAAAACATTGGCAGATCCTTATATAAAATAAGAGAGAGATGCCGAACATCCCTCTCTTTTGCAACCTTAAATTATTATGAGAAAACTTATCACAATGTACCAAAAAATCAAATGGAACAGCGATATTCTTCAAATTGTTTATAACTTTTCTTAAATCTCAAAGCAGGTCATCAATATTTAGCCGGCGTTCCCGGTTTAGCTATCGAATTTTTGAAGAATTCTCTCAATTGCTCATTTGCCGTAGCCAGATCATCTCTGCGTAAGTACATCATATGCCCGCTGCGGAATCCTTTCCAGCTCATCCGGTCCTTCAACCTTCCGCTGGGGTCCATCTGCCACATGCTGTATTTGGCATTGAAATAATCACAGGCACCATCGTAATAACCTGATTGTACCAGTAAATGCAAATAAGGATTCTGAGCCATTGCCTGTCTCAGGTTCTCTCCTGTCCGGTCACCGTTGTTATTCCAGGGATAAACAAACCCGAACATGTTGTACTTGAGATCGGTCTTATAACCTAATTCGTCCCTGAGATAAATATTGATGGCAGGAGTGAAAGAATGAAGCCACGAGGTAAGTTCTGAATTAAAATCAGGTCGTTCTCCGGCATCCTGCCTGTCTATTCCTTTGTAACGTGAATCCAGCCTGCCAACCGTATATCCTTCATCCCTCAGCAATTCTTTCCAGAAGAATGATGTGGAAATTACAAGATTGTGTTGCAGTATCGTCTCCTGGGATAATCCTGAATACCTTGACATCTTTGATGCAATCTGCTTTTTCTGATCAGCGGAAAGTTCGCCTCCTTTGGTAATAGCAGGAATAAGCTGATTCACCGTAAAATCTTCGACCTCCGGCAACACAGCAGTAAGATCTTTCTGCTGCAGATCGGCAGGTAGTTTTTTATGATACCAGGCAGTGGCAGAATAATAAGGCAATAGCAATGCTTCACCCACGGGTCCATCACGATTAATGCCCAGTTCCGTCGGAGAAACCAGGATCACTCCATTCAGATACATCCATTGAGAATTCTGAAGCTCCAGGGCAAGCCCTGATACCCTTGTAGTGCCATAGCTTTCCCCGATAAGGAATTTTGGCGAAGCCCATCTCTTCGTTCTGGTAACAAAAGTGTTGATCCACTCTGCGAGATATTTAATGTCTTCATTCACCCCAAAAAATTTATTGGATGGAATATCCTTGCTGATGGCTCTGGAGAAGCCCGTATTTACCGGATCTACATAAACAATATCTGCCACATCGAGAATGGAATAAGGATTATCTCTCATTCCGTAGGGTTGTACCGGGTATCCTTCATCATCAATATTCAGAATCCGCGGGCCTGTGTAACCGATTTCCATCCATACAGAAGGTGTGCCCGGTCCGCCATTGAATGAGATGACAAGCGGACGCATACTCCTGTCTTTCACGTCGGACCTTTCATAATAGGTATAAAATACTCCCGCAATGGCTTTGCCATCATCATCCCATACAGGCATGGTACCAAATGTAGCTGTGTATGGAACTACCTGCCCTTTGATCGTAACCTGGTTTTTTATAGTGGCAGAAGAATCTGTCCTGACCATGTGGTTCACCGTTTGTGACTTGCCGGCGTCTGCTGCAGGGGCAGTTGGGAACTGAGGTCTTTGCTGAGCAAAGGATAAAAGCAACAATAAATTAAATGTCGTGAGAAAAGTCAGTTTTTTCATAACAAATTGTTTTAATAAAAATTTCTGGGAATGTAGTCAAATTATTCCATCCTGTACTGTAAAAGTGATGAGTGGATTTGGACTCTTAAAAATGGCAAAATCCTGAAAAAGACCGGGTAATAAATCAGCACCTTGGTTTTAATCACATTCTGCTATTTACTGAAAAAGAACATCAATCACCGGATTTCTCACAGCTTTCGCAATCTTTATGTATTTATTTGAATTTTGTCGGCGAACTTTGCGGGATTTCTTTTAATGAATCAAAAGATCTCATAAAACGCTGTTTGACTTTTATTTAATTTTCATCAGGGCTGCAATTAACCACTGATTAACCATATTGATAATACTGTGGCAGGAATACTGAATTACATTGCAAGAGTATTTAACAACATGTTTGCCAGGGCAAAAGCGATCAGGTTCAGTATTCTTATCAGTACAGTTGTAATCGGGCTCATCATTGTCATTCAGGCTTTCTGGTTAAGAAAAGTTTATCAGTTCGAGCAAAAAGATTTCGACCAGAAAGTGGTCAGTGCCATAAAAGGTCTTTATGAAGACATAGACCTCGTAGGTGACCGACTGCACTATATGAATGAGATCGTCACCAAACCTGAACAGCACATATACATAGCATCGGTGGAAAGATGGCAACCGGTGGATACCATTTCTTATTATATTCACAATGAGTTGGAGGATTTCAACCTTTTTACCGATTGCAGACTCACCTTATATGACATTCAAAAAGGTGTCTTCTTTGAAAAAGACATTTATTCTACTGCCAGCAATAATAAAGTTTTAAAAGCTGTTCCCCAGCACGTCACAAAGCTTTCCCGAAGCAGCATCATACTTTATTTTCCTCACAGGGAGAGTTACATAATTTCCAATATGATCTTTTGGATAGTCACCAGCCTGATCCTCCTTGGTGTATTGATTTGGTTGGGCCTCAGCCTTTTCTATCTGAACCGACAGAAATCACTGAATGAATTGCAGCGAGACCTTGTCAGCAATTTCTCACACGAATTCAGGACACCTCTGTCTGTTATTTCCCTGGCTGCAGAATCCATGAAAAAGGATTCCACCGCAGAGAAAAAAGAGAAAGTACTCCGGTATGCAGACATGGTGGAAAGTCAAAGCCAATATCTGCAAGGCCAGATTGACCGGTTGCTTCGTTATTCTTTTTCCGAAAAGAACGGATTACAATTGAATAAGGAGAAAGTGAATATCAACGATCTGATCCGTATTGCTGCCAACAATCTGCAGCCATTGATAGAGCAGAAAAGAGCTGAAATAAAATATGAACTCAATGCAGAAAACCCGGTCATTTGTGCCGATAAAAATTATATATTGATCGTTTTGATCAACCTGATCGAAAATGCGCTGAAGTATTCCAAAGATCCCAGGGTCATCATCAGCACGTTGAACAAAGATCACAATCTGGAAATAAGTGTGAGCGACAACGGACAGGGTATTGAAAAAAAATATATCAGCGATATTTTCAAAAAATTTTTCAGGGTCTCCAAAGGCGACATCCGCATTTCCAAAGGTTTCGGAATTGGTTTGAGTTTTGTTAAAAAGATCGTTGACAGCCACCATGGAACCATTAATGTTGAGAGCGTTCCGAAAATTGGCAGTAATTTTATCATTTCGCTACATCAAAATCAATCCTGATGGAGAAACAAAAGACCGTGCTGATCGCTGAAGACGATCTGCAACTCGGATTTCTGATCAAAGAAAACCTGGAAGAAGAAGGATACGAAGTCATCAACTGCCCTGATGGTGAAATTGCCTGGGAGTATTTTCAAAAAAAACAACCTGATATCTGCCTGCTGGACATAAACATGCCGGCAAGAGACGGATACAGTCTTGCCAAAAAGATCAGGCAGAAAAATGATGTGGTCCCGATCATTTTCCTGACAGCAAAGTCAATGGAAGAAGATAAACTGAGAGGATTTGAAGAAGGAGGCGATGATTATATCACCAAGCCTTTCAGTATGAAGGAACTTCTGCTAAGAATGAATGTTTTTCTGCGCCGTAATAAAATGCTGCTCTCCGATGACAGTCGTGAAATTAAGATCGGCAACTTCACTTTTTATCCGGATGAGATGAAACTGATGAAAGATAATGAGAACATCACGCTTACTCAACGGGAATCAGAACTGCTTGAATTCATGTGCATGCATCCGAATAAAGCTTTGAAAAGGGAAGATATACTCACTCATGTATGGGGAAAGAATGATTATTTCCTGGGAAGAAGTATGGACGTATTTGTCACTAAACTGCGTAAGCATCTGAAAAATGAACCTTCCGTAAACATTGAGACTGTGCATAATGTAGGGTTCCGTTTCAATATGCCGGAATAAGATCAGGGCACCAGCAGGCTGCAACCACGCAGATCGCTGTTGTCTTTTCTTCCCAACACTTCAAAGCTTCCGTCCTCATAAACTTTGCCCACATCATCAGTGGCAATGAAACTGCATGAATAAATATTGGCAAGATCAATGACATTGATAAGTCCTGATCCAATGTGAGTGACGTTCGAAGGATCTTCTTCATCACGGACCATCACCTTCATCCATGGCGGGCAGTAAAAAATTCCATTCCCTTTTGAATACGCCTGGGATAACAATTCGGTCATGCCGTACTCAGAATGAATAGATGTCACTGTAAAACTTTTCTTCAGAGTGCGATGCACTTCTTCACGGATCAGTTCCTCTTTCCTTCCTTTCATGCCTCCCGTTTCCATAACAATCGTGTGCTTCAATTGAAAAGGCATTCCACTATTGTCTATTTTTTCTGCAAGATCCAGTAATGCAAAAGTCACACCTATCAGGATCGTTTTCTGCCCTGATTGCTCCAATCCATGCAAAGTGTTGATCAGCTTATCAAATTCATTCAGGTAAAACCCGCTATCCGGATGGCCACTGAGTTTGATCAGCCTGTCGGTCATATACACCAGGGAAGAATTCCCCCTTTCCAGATAGGAAGGCAACAAACCGAGGATGCAGTAATCTTTTATACTGCCATAGAAAAGTTCAAAGCCTTTGAGAAAACTTTTTTCATATAAGGAAACATCTTTTACCAAATGACGGCTTTTCTCCATACCGGTGGTGCCGCTGCTTTCAAATATCGTTTGCGGGGTGAATCCGGTAGTACAAACCTTATGGGACTTAAAAAATCCGATGGGTAGAAAAGGAATCTTCTCAATTCCATTAATCTCAGGGCTCCGGACACCAACGGCGCCGGAAAACACTTTATAAAGAGGATTATTCTCATATTGGAACCGGAATATCTCTCTTGCAAGGGATGGAAATGATCCCCGGTCCACTGAAAAAACTTTATCATTTTGCTCACTATGTTCCATTAGGATAATATTGGGTTTACCTGTAAATTTGAAAAAAGAAATTTAATGCGTTATTTCCTGATACTTGTCGTGATCGGATTAGTGGTGGGATGTACCAAAAACAAATTCACCACAAAACCACAGCTCAAAATTAAATCTATTAGCTCAACAGAGATTTCTGGTTCACAAACCCTGACCATCGTTTTGACGCTGACAGACAAAGAAGGCGACTATTCTGATTTCTTTGCCGTGAAAAAAAACGTCTCCAACCCCTGCCCCGGCAGTAATTTCACAGATTCCTCTTTATTCCTTTTACCCCAGGATTTCATTAATTCTAAAAGTTCGGAAGGTGAGGTCACCATTTCTTTGGATCAGATACACAGAGGCGCCAACACCTGCCCTGCCCAGGGCGGTGGCGTAAGGCCGGACACCTGCACTTACAGTTTCTGGACACGCGACAAAGCCGGCAATCTAAGTGATACCGTTACCACCAAACCGATCATCATCAGGAATTGACTACAATGATCTTTGAACCCTGATCTTTTTCTCTGAACACATTTCAGGTTATTTTTTGCTTATTCATTGATACAGCGCTTGCTCATTTGTTAGCCTTCATCATCTTATCTTTGCACATTCATTGATATTTTAAAACACGGTAAAATGGCTGTACCATCAAAAGCAAAAAAATCAATCATCACAGACAGATCACTTCAATTTTTTAAAAATTATATCAATAATCCTTCACCTGTAGGCTTTGAATCTTCAGGACAAAAATTATGGCTTCAATACATCAATGAATATGTGGACAAACATTTTGTGGATCCCTATGGAACGGCTGTGGGCATTATCAACCCCGATACCAATTTCAAAGTAGTAATCGAAGCACATGCCGACGAGATCAGCTGGTTTGTGAATTATATCACGCCTGAAGGATTGATTTACCTGAAGCGCAATGGCGGCGTAGATGCCCAGATAGCGCCGGCACAGCGTGTGATCATTCATGGGAAAAAAGGCCCGGTAAAAGCCGTATTCGGATGGCCGGCCATTCATACAAGACTGTCAAATCCCGATCAGAAAGACCCTCAGCCCAAAACAGAAAACCTATGGCTGGATTGCGGAGTTACTAGCAAAAGTGATGTGGAAAAATTAGGCGTGCATATCGGTGCGGTCGTCACTTACCAGGATGGATTCGATGCGCTTGCTAACGGATTTTATATTGGACGAGCCTTCGATAACCGGGTAGGTGGTTTTATGATCGCTGAGGTGGCAAGGCTATTAAAAGAAAACAAAAAGAAACTCCCTTATTCATTATATGTGGTCAATGCAGTTCAGGAAGAGATAGGCTTGCGTGGAGCTGAAATGATCGCAAGAAGGATCAAACCCGATATTGCGATCGTCACTGATGTTACGCATGACACTTCCACACCCATGATCAATAAAAATATTGAGGGAGATGTAAAGTGCAGCAAAGGGCCTTCGCTGTCTTATGCCCCCGCTATTCACAACAAACTTCTGGGCATTGTGGAAAAAGTGGCTGCCGATAAAAAGATCCCTGTGCAATGGCGGGCATTGAGCCGCAGCACCGGCACCGACACCGATTCTTTTGCTTATGCCAACGATGGATGTCCTTCTGTTTTGATCTCCATACCTCTTCGCTATATGCACACGACCGTGGAGATGATTCATAAAGATGACATAGAGAACACTATCCGGCTGATGTATGAAACTTTGTTAACTTTAACTCCAAGAACCAATCTCAGTTATCTGTAATGCTCCATGAAGTGATTTATATTGATCCGGGCAGTGGCAGTTACCTGGTGCAGGTGATCATTGCAGGAATACTGGGGATCATTTTCTTTTTCAAAAATATATGGGCCTGGGTAAAATCTGTATTCACCCGTTCACCAAAGGATCAAAATGATAACACACCCGCCTGATGAACGACCTTGTTATTCCCCATGCAGCATCTTTCCGTGATCCATCGGGATTCATCTTTACCAAAGAAGGGATGGTTTACAGGCAGGTCAACAGGGTCTTTAAAGAACAATTCGATCATTTCATTGAAAGCGGATGCTACGATGCGCTGGTAAGAAAAGGATGGCTGTTGCCGCATGAGACCATCCATGAGAATCTGACCGGAACAGACAACTGGTATCTCACACTAAAGCCCGAGGCTATTGAATTCATTTCCTACCCTTACGAATGGAGTTTCTCAATGTTCAGGGATGCAGCGCTGCTGACCCTTCAAGTCCTGAAGACTTCCCTTTCTTTCGGAATGATATTAAAAGATGCCACACCTCTGAACCTGCAATGGCATAAAGGAAAATTTATTTTCATAGATACTCTTTCTTTTGAAAAATTTGAAGAAAAACCATGGATCGCTTACCGTCAGTTCTGTGAGACTTTCTTAAGCCCGCTGCTGTTGATGCATTATTCAAAAAAACCTCTTCAGCAGATCCTGCTTGCCTATCCCGACGGAATACCTTTGGATATAACAAGCGCCCTGCTTCCTTTCAGGAGCAGGTTTTCCCTGGAAACTTATTTACACATCCATCTGCACTCAAGGGTTTCATCAAAACATGCAGGAGAAAAACAGAAGCCGGTCAAATTTTCAAAACAGAAATTATTGAGTCTTTTATCGGGATTGGAAAGCCTTATCAATAAACTCAGGCCGCCCAAAAACAAAACTGCATGGTCGTCCTATTACAACGAAGCTGCCGGAAGAGAAGGTTACCTGGATGAAAAGAAAAAGATCATTTCGGAATGGGTAAATCAATTGAAAGGAATAAAGACGGCAATAGATCTCGGCTCCAACAATGGCGAATTTTCAAAAATGATCGCCTCCACGGGGATCAATGTCATTGCGGCTGACTTTGATTCTTTGTGCATTGATGATCTATACCTGGATATCAGGAAAAATAATATTGAAAATATTCAGCCTTTGATCATTGACCTTGCCAATCCCTCGCCTTCTTCGGGAGTCAACAACAAAGAGCGGTCTTCATTTATTGAAAGATCAAATCCTGACCTGGCAATTGCTTTAGCGCTGATCCATCACCTGGCGATAGGGAAAAATATTCCGTTTTTTTTAATTGCTTCTATGTTTGCAAAGTTGCTTAAAAAGCAGGGATCAAAACTAATTATTGAGTTTGTTCTCAAAGAGGATAAAAAAGTGAAACTGTTGCTGCAAAACAGAAAAGATATTTTTGATATGTATTCAGAAAATGAATTCTTAAAAGGCTTTAATAAATTTTTTTCTGCTGAAAAGAAACATCCATTTACAGACACAGGCAGGATACTTTACCTGATGACAAGAAAATAATTTACTTTTAAACAGTATCAGCAATGTTTAGATCTATTCTTACAGTATTGAGTAAATATTCATTTCACTTTTTGCTGATCCCATTCATTTTCGTACTTCATTTATCAAATTATTACCTGGGGCTGATACCTGAACATTTCTATATAAAGTATCTGATACTCTATTTAGGTTTTTCTCTAATTATATTTTTATTGTCCAAATGGTTTTTAAAAAAAAATCCTGTAGCAGCTATTTATACTACTTTTCTGTTGTTGTTTTTCTTTGGCTTTGGAGCCTTTCACGATTTTTTAAAAAGCATTTCAATACCTGAATTCCTGGTCACTTATACATTTATTCTTCCTTTTACAGTTTGTATTTTTCTATTCATAGGATGGAAGATGAAAAAAGGTAAAAAGATATATCGCCGGCCTAATTATTTTTTTAATGTGCTTTTCCTTATCCTTGTTAGTATTGAATGCATCAATCTTGTGCATAGTCTATCAATTTATAAAAATCGTGAAAATGATCTTTCCGGTTGGCAAAAATTTTATTCAAGAGAATATAACCCCTGTGATACTTGCCTTAAACCTGATATTTATTTTCTAGTCTCTGATGGGTATACAAGCTCTGATTGCCTGAGAAATAATTTCGGGTTTGATAACAGCAATTTTGATTCCTTTTATTAAATAATAATTTTTTCATTTCAAATAAATCAAAAAGTAATTACCGTATCACTCCTTTTTCCATTTCTTCCACCCTTAACATGAAATACTTTGGACAAAATGGAAGGATGAGAAGTACTTCTCCAAAACAATGTTACAGGGAATATATACCCTTAAAAAACGAGCTGGTAACTATACTCCTTAAAGAAGGTTATACTATAAAAAATTATTCTGTTTTCAATTTTGAAATTGCTCCGACAGAAACGACAGAATTTTTTAAACATTATATTGAACACTTTTTATTTAGTGAAACTCTATTTGGCAGAATAAAACGGGATATATGGTGGAATTTTGCTAAGCTATTGCCCCACAAATCAAATGAAATTCAAACAAAACTCTACCATGACTTTGTTGAACAGAATATTGAAAAGCTTATTAAACTGGCTCATTCCAAAAAAGATAAACCGTTGTTTGTTTATACTCACATTATGATACCACATGAGCCTTTTTATCTTGATGAAAAAGGGAATTTTGTTATGGATGACGAGGTATATTCAACAAAAAATTTAAAACAAGCATATGTGAAGCAGCTGATCTTTACAACATCTTTATTAAAGAAAATAATTTCCACTTTATTATCAGACAGCAGCCGTCCTAAAGTGATCATTCTGGAAGGGGATCATGGTTTCAGAAATTACAATGTAGATGAAGAAAAATTGAAACCTTTTGATAATCTTAACTGCTATTATTTTTCTGATGGCGACTATTCACAATTGTATGATGGTATAAGTCCGGTTAATTCATTTAGGGTTGTTTTAAATAAATATTTTAAAAGTAATTTACCTATTTTACCTGACAGCAGTATTAATATCAGGAAAGCCCAGAATACTAATTTAAAAAATCTAATCACCATCCGATCTTTTCTCCGAACTTCCCTAAACCAAAGTATTCGTTGAGTTTCATATTCAGTCCGAACTGGCTGTAAGTGGTGTTGTTCTGATAAGCTGCCAGTGCATATCTTACTTGCAATTTCTTCAGCAAAAGCGCCACACCCATGGAAAACCCGGTAAGGCCGTTCCCTGAATTCCCGATATTGAGTTCCTGCCTTTTGAGATAATTATATCCTACGTTCACTTCCACTTTATCTCCGAGGTAAATATCAGTGGCAAAAACAAAATGCCGGAATATTTTATCCAGGGAGAATTTACTGCTGTTCCCGTTTGAAAAACCGTTTTCATTATTAAAACTTGTATCGCTGTAGCGGATGTCGAACTGATGCAAATGATGAGCAGTAAAAGAAAAACCGAAAGGTGCATTTTCCAGTCTTTTGGAAAGACCCAATTCCAGGTCGAAAGGCAGATCCTGTGCTTCGGTGCCGGCATATTTTTTTAACTGGAATCCCATATTCCGGGCAAGCATGGATGCCGAAAATAACTTTGCCGAATCGTAATACAATACACCCACATCCAAGGCTATTCCATTCGCACGGTAAATCCCATAATTGGAGTTGATGAATTTGAGCGTGGCTCCGTAATTCCACTTTTCCATGTATTTCCTTGATGCGGATACCTGCATCACCCAATCTGTTGGCTGCAGGGAACCCAGCACATTTCCTAAAGCATCTGTTTGCTGAATGTTCCCGTAACTGAAATAATTCAGGCTCCACAGAAAATTGGTATGGACCTTTTCATTTTGATATCCTAATGAAAGGCCATAGGCTTTGATCCCCGCATAAAAACTATTAAACACAGCGCTCATCTGCGTATGCATGGATGGCTGAAGCAATGCCGGATTGTTCACGGCAAGCCCGATATCATCCGAGATCTTTGAGACATTCACTCCGCCCAAAGCTGTCAACTGAGGTGAATTGGAAAGTTTCAGGAAATTAAAAACGGTGTTTCCTCCGAGTGTTTGTGCAAAAACAGTCCCGGCATACATAAAAAAACCTATCGTCATCCTTATCCTCAAAGCGATACGAAAATAGGTCTTTAAAAACAGAAAAGGGGATCAGCCTTGCAGGGCGAGTTCCAGTACCTGGCTCATATTTTTCACATAATGAAATTTGATGCCTTTGATAAAATCAGATTCGATCTCTGAGACATCTTTTTCATTTTGCGAGCAAAGTATGATCTCTTTCAATCCGGCTCTTTTTGCCGCCAGCACTTTTTCCTTGATGCCTCCCACCGGCAATACCTGCCCTCTCAGGGTGATCTCACCGGTCATGGCGAGGAATGGTTTCACCTTTTTCCTGGTGAATGCTGAAGCGATCGAAGTCATCATGGTAATGCCTGCACTGGGTCCGTCTTTGGGCACCGCTCCTTCAGGCACATGTATATGGATGTTCTTTTTTTCAAAAAGTTTCGGATCAATCCCATATTTATTAGCATTGGACTGAAGATAGGTCAATGCAGTGCTGGCGCTTTCTTTCATTACATTTCCCAGGTTTCCCGTCAGTTTCAAATCACCTTTTCCATCACTCAGGCTTGTTTCAATAAATAAAATATCTCCACCAACATAGGTCCATGCAAGCCCAACGGCAACTCCCGGCATATTTGCCGTTTTATAAATTTCATTGCTGTATTTCGGCTTGCCCAGTATCTTCTCAAGATCCGCTTCGGTGATCGTTGGTTTCAGTTTTCCTTTCAGCGCCATCTGTTTTGCCTGATACCGCATGATGGAAGCCAGTTGCCTGTCCAATTCCCGCACTCCGCTTTCTCTTGTATAATCCTGAATGATTTTTTCAAGGACCTTGTCACTTATTTTAAAATTGCTGCTCTTCAGTCCATGCAGATCTTTTTGCTTGGGCACCAGGTGCCTTTTAGCAATCTCAATTTTTTCCTCAACAGCATAACCGCTAAGATCAATGATTTCCAAACGATCTCTCAGAGCCGGCTGAATATTCTGAATGCTGTTTGCCGTTGCGATGAATAAAACCTTGCTCAGGTTATATTCCAGTTCAAGATAGTTGTCATAAAAAGTATGATTTTGTTCAGGGTCCAGCACTTCCAGCAAAGCGCTGCTCGGATCACCCCGGAAATCACTACCCACTTTATCAACTTCATCAAGGATCATCACAGGGTTCGATGATTTTACTTTACGGATGGATTGAAGTATCCTTCCCGGCATGGCACCGATATATGTCTTACGATGCCCCCGGATCTCACTTTCGTCATGAAGTCCCCCCAGGCTGAGTCGTATGTATTTTCTTCCGATGGCGGAGGCAATACTTCTGCCCAAAGAAGTTTTACCGATCCCCGGAGGGCCGACAAAACACAGGATCGGGCTTTTCATGTCTCCTTTCAATTTCAATACAGCAAGATATTCCAGGATCCTTTCTTTGATCTTGTTCATTCCGTAATGATCCTTATCCAAGGTTTTCTTTGCTTTCATCAGGTCGTAATGATCTTCTGTATATTCTTCCCAGGGAAGATCGAGCATGAGGTCGAGGTGATTGTACACTACGGAATAATCAGGAGTGCTGGGATGCATCCGCTCCAGTTTTTCAATTCCTTTCTGAAACATTTCTTTTGCAGCCTTAGGCCATTTTTTGGTTTCGGCTTTTTTCTGCATTTCTTTTACTTCCTGCAAATTGGAATCTCCGCCTAATTCCTCTTTAATGCTTTTCATCTGCTGCTGCAGAAAATATTCCCGCTGCTGCTTGTCCAGCTCCGCTTTTGTTTTATTTGTAACTTTATTCTTCAGCTCAGCAAATTGTAATTCTTTCTGAAGCAGCTTCATCAAAAGATCTGCCCTTTCCCTGATCTGGTCTATCTCCAGTAATTTTTGTTTTTCCTTCAACTCAACATTCAGGTTACTTGAAATAAAATGGATGAGGAAAGAAGGATTTTCAATATTGCGTAAAATAATAGATGCTTCGGTGGGAATATTCGGAGAAAGCTGAATAATTTCTGTTGCAAGATCTTTGATATTGGCAACGTATGCTTCAAAATCGGGATCTTTCGGAGCTTCACTTTCTTCCAGCTTTTTGATCCTTGCTTTGAAATAAGGCTCTGATACGATGACGGATTCCACCATGAATCTTGCTTTTCCCTGAATGATTACCGTTGTGCCTCCATCCGGCATCTTTATCTGCTTTACGATCTTGGCAACCGTACCCGTCTGTTCCAGATCCTTGACCTCCGGGTCTTCTATATTACTGTCTTTTTGTGCAATGACTCCGATCAATTTGTCAGCTTTATAAGCATCATTCACTGCTTTTATGCTTTTATCCCTGCCTACCGTGATGGGCAGTACCACTCCTGGAAAAAGAACTGTGTTGCGCAGTGGAAGCAAAGCTATTTCAGCAGGAACTTCAATACCATTTGGGTTTTCGTGCTCGTTTTCATTCAACGGGATAATGGGCAGGAAATCCATCTCTTCTTCAGGCTTCAACAAAAAATTTTCAAAACTCATATAACTTTCTTCTTTAGACAATATGTCATCCGCCTGCGGCGGACGGCGAAAATACGAAGGGAAAGTATAGTAGTCAAGATTCGTGCCTGCCATCAATTACTGACAGTAAAGCCAGCTGAATTGCAACAGGTTGTATTTTCGGTAATCCGCAAATACATTACAACATAAAAAAATCCCCTCCAGGAATAGAGGGGATAAAACCAACTGTAGCTTTTCTTATTATAGAATGGAAAGACCTAACGAAACCTGGAATCCCTGCGATGTCCATTTATCCTGGTTGTCAATATCATTAAGATTTTTAAGCCCGATACCATAACGGCCCGTGATGCGTAATGCGGCCACTTTTACCTGAACGCCACCCAGCAAGGTAAGGTCGCCATGTGAAAATGCTTCGCCTCCGTTTTGAAGCAGGTTTTTATTCTGATTCATCAGTACGCCAAATTGCGGGCCTGCCTGTAGAGAAACAAAATTGCCAATCAATTTATAGTTGAGTAAAATGGGTATAGAAATATAATTCAACTTCACATCTTTCCGGTAAGCAGGATTGAACACATTCTCATAAATATGATTGAAGTTGCTGTCCACCGTTGTTGCGAATTGATTGAACAAAACTTCAGGCTGCATACTCCATTTGCGCCCAAGCCCGATTTCCATAAACCCACCAAGATGATAGCCATATTCAAATTTGTCTTTGAAAGACTCGCCGTCCATTTTCATGATATTGGCTCCACCTTTTATTCCCAGATGGAACTGAGCCATGGCAGACTGTGCAAGAAATAATGCAACAATAATAAAGAGAGGTTTCGTTTTCATAAATTTTGTTTTTGGGTTCAAAAAATCCAAGTATAGTGCCAGAGGGTCCTGCCCCTTGTTAAATTCCCTTAACTACAAAGACAGGCTTATCATTGAAACAGACAGAAAGAATTTATATTGTTTCGCAGTTGTAAAAATTTTCTAAAAACAAAATTGAAAGCGGGCGTTAACATTTTAACTGCAATAAAAACGCTCATAAGAGATCAGGAAAACAAATGTAGAGAGAAAATGATCTAAACCAGTTCCAAAACAGTGATCTCAGGCAAAATACCGACCCGTCCGGGGTAGCCGATGAATCCGTATCCGCGGTTCACATAAAGTTTCTGATCTCCTTCTTCATATAATCCTGCCCATTGTTTATAAATATACTGGACAGGGCTCCATTTGAATCCCGGCATTTCCACACCGAACTGCATGCCATGAGTATGGCCCGACAGCATCAGGTCAACATCGGGATAAGAGGTCCTCACCTCTGCATCCCAATGAGAAGGATCATGGCTCATCAATATCTTAAAGGGATAGCTTTCCGCTCCGGTGTATGCTTTCTTAAGATCACCATATTTCGGAAACCTTGCTTTGGCGCTCCAGTTCTCCACACCGATCAGGGCAATCTTATCCTCACCTCTTTCCAGAATGATGTGTTCATTCATCAACAACCTCCAGCCAAGATCTGCATGGGTTTGTTTTAATCTTTCCAGATTGATCTTTTTTTCTTCGGGACTGTCCCATTGCACATAATCACCGTAATCATGATTACCGAGCGTAGAATACACTCCCATCGGAGCTTTTATTCTGCCAAACACATCCATGTAATCCTGCATCTCATCCGCAACATTATTCACAAGATCGCCGACAAAAAGCACGATGTCCGGTTTTTCTTTCAGAATCTTGTTCACTCCTTTCTCTACGGCTTTCTTATCGGTAAAACTTCCCGAGTGTATGTCAGCGATCTGAATTATTTTAAGGCCTTTGAAAGAAGCCGGTAAATTCGGGAACGCAAGTTTGCTCCGCATCACCTGGTAACGGTATTTGTTTCCGAAGCCATAAATAAAAGTCCCGAATAATCCGCCACCGAATGCAAGTCCCATCCAATTCAGAAAAACCGATCTGCTGATCCCCTCACCTTGTTTGGCAACTTCTGCTTTTGGAGAAAGAAATGATTTTTCCACCACCCATTGAATAGCACGCCTGATATCATCAATAAAAAAGAAAAATGATGCAGCCAGTTTTGCCAGGAATAAACCGACAATGATGGCAAAAATGCTTGTTTTAATGAGCTTGGCCTGGTGTTCAAACTGAAGACGGGGAAGAATGATCAATATTATGATCGCAACTATAGAAATGGTCCAGTATAATGAATAAATCACCAGTTTGGTCTTGGGGCCGGTGGAGTGAGAAAGACTTTTTACCACCTGAAACACATAAATGTCTATCAGCACCATCAGGCCCATCATTATCCACCAAAAAGGAGAATTCCGCATAGCAGGTTCAAAATTAAAGATCCACAGCGACTCTCATCACTATTTTTATGATGACGTATTTTTGCAAAAAAAGTTCTTGCATATGAAACTCACTTATTACGGCCAGTCATGCTTTTCAGTGGAAGTAAACGGAAAACATTTACTCTTCGATCCTTTCATCACTCCGAATGATTTGGCCAAAAGCATCAAAGTATCTGACATTAAAGCAGATTATATATTAATATCACATGGGCACAGTGATCATATTGCCGATTGTATTACTATTGCCCGCAAGACCGGAGCAAAAGTGATCGGAATATTTGAGATCGCCGAATGGCTGAATAAACACGGGATCGCTGACACACATCCCATGAATATCGGCGGAAAATGGGATTTCGGAGATTTTACGATAAAATGTGTGGTGGCACAGCATAGCAGCAATTTACCTGACGGAAGTTATGGCGGCAGCGCCATGGGATTCATTATCTACAGTAAAGAAGGGAATTTTTACTATAGCGGTGATACAGGTCTTACCATGGACATGCAATTGATAGCAAAATGGGTAAAACTAAATTTTGCCGTTTTACCGATAGGCGACAATTTTACCATGGGCTATACAGATGCCATCAGTGCAGCAGAGATGATAGGATGCAACAACATTGTCGGAGTGCATTATGACACTTTCGGATTCATTAAAATAGATCACGATAAAGTGAAAAAAGCATTTGCCGACGCCGGTTGCCGGCTGCATTTAGTGGAAATAGGAAAATCAATTACTTTATAATAACCTGAAACGAATGGGTAGAATCATCGGAGTAGCAAATCAAAAAGGCGGAGTGGGAAAAACCACCACTGCCATCAATCTCGCAGCAAGTTTTGCCGTACTTGAATTCAAAACATTATTAGTGGATGCCGATCCACAGGCCAACAGCACCACGGGTGTGGGATTTGATCTTCACAACATTACCAACAGCCTGTATAATTGTATGGTGAACGAGGCCAAGGCAAAAGATGTAATCCTGAAAAGTGAGATCCCCAACCTGGACCTGATCCCTTCCCATATTGACCTGGTAGGTGCTGAAATAGAAATGATCAATTATCCCAACAGGGAATCAGTGTTGAAAAATATTTTACAGGAAGTGAAAGATGATTATGACTTCATCATCATTGACTGCTCTCCATCCCTGGGCCTGATCACCGTGAATGCACTCACTGCTGCCGATTCGGTGATCGTTCCGGTGCAATGTGAATTCTTTGCGCTGGAAGGATTGGGAAAATTATTGAACACAATCAAGATCGTTCAAAGCCGGTTGAATACTTCCCTTGAAGTGGAAGGAATCTTAATGACCATGTATGATGGCCGTCTGCGGCTGAGTAACCAGGTGGTCAGCGAAGTAAGAAGACATTTTGATGAAATGGTGTTCAGCACTATCATTCACCGCAATGCAAGACTGGCTGAAGCGCCAAGCGTCGGCAAACCTGTAGTTTTATATGACGGAAACAGTAAGGGCGCCATGAATTACCTTAATCTTGCCAAAGAGATACTGCAAAAGAATGATATGACAAAGATCAAGCAGAAAGAAAGAATACTTGAAATATAAAAGCGTAACGCAAAAGGTAAAAAACATTGAGCCCCCGGAGTTCAACATTATGCATCCGGCATTCAGCATTTCACTATTTTTGACAACAAGAAACGCCTAATTAATAACCTTTGATGATCAACCCGAAACAAAATAAAGAAGCATTGGGAAAAGGGATCCGTTCCTTGTTGCAAAGTATAGATGCTGACCTGAAAACAAGCAGCGGGGCTTTGAAGTCGGCCGTGGTGGAAAATGCAACCAACATCAATCGCATTCCCGTTGCCGACATCGAAACCAACCCGCATCAGCCCCGTCATGATTTTGATGAGCACAGTTTACAGGAACTGGCTTCATCCATTAAAACACATGATGTGATCCAACCGGTCACCGTTTCCAAACTCCCTTCTGGGAAATACCGCCTGATCTCCGGAGAACGGCGTTGGCGTGCCGCAAAGATTGCAGGATTGAAAGACATTCCGGCGTATATCCGTCAGGCAAATGATGATCAGTTGCTGGAGCTGGCCCTATTGGAAAATTTGCAGCGTGAAGATCTGAATGCAATGGAGATCTCACTCAGCTACAAACGGATGATGGATGAACTTGACTATTCCCAGGAGCAGGTGGCGGAAAGAATGGGGAAAGACAGAAGCACCGTTTCCAATTTCATCCGCCTGCTGAAATTACCTCCCGATATTCAAATCGCAGTACGTAAAGGCGAACTGAGCATGGGCCATGCACGGGCTTTGATCAACGTGGATACTGTGGATAAACAACTCTACATCTATAACGAGATCAAAAACAGAGACCTTTCTGTCCGCCAGACCGAAGCACTGGTGCGCAATCTTTACCGGCAACACGGAGCTGTTAAAAAAGCTTCAAAAAGCCAGCTCTCCTCTCCGTTCCGTAAAATTGAAGATAAATTAGCATCCCATTTCAGTACCCGGGTAAAGCTGAAGCACAGCAGCAAAGGCGGAGGCCAGATCATTATTGAATACTACTCAATGGAAGAATTGAATAAAATACTCGGACAAATGGATATTTCTGCCGAATAAAATGAGAACCTCTTTTTTTTTCTTCATACTGTTCCTTTATTTACTGCCTGTAAAAGATTTTGCACAGGCTGACTCTTCGGTCGTGGCCAATGCCATTGATGTTGTAAAAAAAGAAAAAACAGATTCGGTTACCAAAAAACCGCACACTCCCCGTGGAGCTGCCATCCGTTCAGCCATTCTTCCGGGATGGGGACAGGTGTACAACAAAAAGATCTGGAAAGTGCCCATTGTATATGGGGCATTAGGCGTATCAGGCGGCATCTTTTTATATAATTTAAAAAATTACAAAGACACCCGGTTTGCCTATAAAGTAAAATACAATATGCGTGTGAACGGCACCGACTCCTCTCTTTATTCACATATCAGGCCCGAACTGAAACCATTATCAGAAGAATCCCTGCGCTTTTACCGGAATCAATTCCGTCAGGATATAGATTATTCTGCTCTTGTATTCATCTTATTATGGGGATTGAATGTTGTAGATGCCACCGTGGATGCACATCTGCGGACATTTGACGTAAGCCGCGATCTTAGCCTGCAGATAAAAACCGGCTACAGTGAGATGGCGGGTACCAATGGCCTGAGCCTTGTATTAAAGGTCCGGTAAATCCTTTCTTTCCGGTATCTTTCTTTACCGTTTCCGTTTACCTTTGGCCAACCAAAAACTATTTCAAAAACAATGAAGCTCGCACTTATCGGATATGGCAAGATGGGAAAGATCATCGAAGAGATAGCAGTGCAACGGGGGCATGGGGTTATCTTAAAAATTGATATCAACAATCTGGAAGAATTCACCATGGAAAATCTTTCCAAAGCGGATGCCGCCATTGAATTCACAGGTCCGCACAGCGCCTACGAAAACATAAAGAAAATATTATCATCCGGAGTTCCATTGGTATGCGGCTCCACCGGTTGGACCGAAAAACTATCTGAAGTAAAAAAGATGGTCACAGAGCTCAACGGGACATTCCTTTTTACAAGCAATTTCAGTATCGGGGTAAATATTTTTTTTGAATTGAATAAAAAGCTGGCTGCCCTGATGTCTTCACATCCCGATTATGAGGTTGGCATCAAAGAAATCCATCACACACAGAAGAAAGATGCACCCAGTGGTACCGCCATTTCACTTGCCGAACAGATCCTTGAGGTCAACAAAAAAAAGAAAAGATGGGTGAATAAAAACAGTGATAATGTAGAAGATCTTGAAATCATCAGCGAACGGACCGACCCGGCGCCGGGAACACATATAGTGAAATACGCTTCAACTATTGACGACATTGAGATCATTCACACGGCACACAGCAGGAAAGGTTTTGCACTCGGCGCCGTCATGGCTGCAGAATTTTTGCAAGGGAAAAAAGGGAACTTCACCATGAAAGAGGTCTTAGGCCTCTGATAACTGATCAATTTTTTTATTAGCCATTATTGATCTATGGCAGCCTTCAGGCTTTTACCCAAAACATTTTATAATGCATTAAAAAAAATGTCCCGAAATTATCGGGACACTATAGGCTTCATTTCAAAAACTTTATTTCATCTTTTTTCCTATCTCATCCAGGTTTGACTTTTTGAGATCCTCCACGAGCATAGCAGGATGAAATTCAACTTCCGCATTGAATTTGATGAACCAGGGCTCTGCAAACTTTGCCATCTGCGAAGCCTGATCCATATTCACGACGAGTATGCCCACCCTTTTACCGTGTATTTCGGTAAAATAAACAGCTTCCGGTTTTGTCTCACCCAGAATCGATTCTAATTTTTTACCTACAGATCCATCTTTTATATAAGCATTGAATGGATCGTTTGGCATAGTGACTTTCATTAAAAAGCGCATAGTTACCTCCTTTTGATTTTTGGTTAAAAGTCTTTTCGGAGAAAATCAGGCTTTTATCCTGATACTCCCTGACAAAACAGATGCTAAAAAAAATGTAATGGTAAAGGGAAGAATCAAAGCGTAAGCTAATAAGAAAACTGATATTAGATATTTTGATTAACCGTTTATTAACGGGATTTTTCTTCAAGTTGCGTGAGGGCATCCGAAACAGTGGGATACTGAAACCTGAATCCGGTTTGTAACAATTTCTCACAGTTCACATTTGCATTTTGCAGCAAAGCCTCATCAGTAACTTTTCCCAATATCAGGCGGAGCATAAAGATGGGAGCATGAATGGTCAACAGTTTGCTCAAGCCTTTTATCCTTCCTGCTTCTGTCATAAAAATCTTACTGCTAACCGTTGCAGGGGCACAGGCATTGTAAATGCCATTCATTTTTTCATTCTCAACGGCAGAAAGATAAATGTTGCACAGATCATGGATATGGATCCAGCTCATCACCTGGTTGCCCGACCCGGTCTGAGGTTTGACATGAAATTTCAACGGGGCTGTCATCTTCGGATAAGCTCCACCCTGTGGATCCAGAACCACTCCGGTTCTGAGAATTACTAATCGTTTTCCCATGTCAGCGACCGGCCTTATTTTTTCTTCCCAGTCTTTACACAAACCGGATAGAAAACTTTTTCCGGGAGGGTCTTCTTCCACCAGGATCTTCCTGCCATCACTTTTTCCATAATAGCCGATAGCGGATGCACTGATCACAGCTTTAAGCTTTAAGGGATTTTCTTTTACTGCATTTACGATCGTTTCTGCGCTGTTGATCCGGCTAATGTATAAGGTCTTCATCCATTCTTTTGTCCACCTTTTTTCCGCAATGCCTGCGCCTGCGAGATTGATCATATAATCAGCTTCGTTGATGGCAGATCTATCATAAGCGCCAGCTTCAGGGTCCCAGTTCAGATAAATAACATCCGGGTCAGAAGAAGAAATGTCTATCCTTCTGGTAAACACCATGACCTTGTAACCCTTTTCCCTGAGAAGCCTGATCAATGAACGGCCGATCAATCCTGTTCCTCCTGTAATAATTACCGTTTTCATCAGATGTTAACTATATTAATAAAACTGTTCAGTGTCCGTACAGGCTCACTCCGTTCTCATCGGTGGTAAGCGCTTCGGACATATAATCAAAGAAAGGCCTCAAAGCCAGAAAGGTGGCAATCACTTCATTGAAGAAACCCGGCTTCAATGCCTGTTCGTCGGTAAAATATCTTCTTGCGATAAATTGTTTTTTCTTCAGCAGGTCTATTGCGGGGCTGTCAGCTTCGAATCCTCTCGGAGCCGAAGAAAGTTCTTCACCTCCCAGTTCAGCAAAATATTTCTTGAACTTTTTATCATTCAAAACAGAACGTATTCCATCCGCATCACCTGCAAATTCTTTTCTTATTCTCAGTAGGTCTTTGCTGTTGGGGTTCCAAAAGCCGCCACTGACAACAGTATTGCCGGGCTCAATATTCAGATAATATCCTCCGCGTAACAATGGTTTTTTTCTTCCCAGATGCAAACGGAAATGAGTTTTATAAGGTGTCTTGTCTTTTGAAAAGCGCAGGTCCCTGTATATCCTGTGTACATGAAATTGTGAGATATCATCTGTCTGTTGCATGGCGTCATATATCCCTTTGAAAAAATCTTTAACTTCCGCATAGATCCCGTCAAAACACTCTTTGTTTTTGGCAAACCACTTACGGTTGTTGTTTTCCTTCAGCTCTTTCAGAAATTGAAGATGTTTCGGCTTGATCCTTTTCATTTTGAAATTAATTTTCGTTGACTTTTTCAATTAGACGCATTTTCATTTATTACAAAGCAACAGAATTGTTCCTAACCTTTGCTCTTCGAGGCTTCCAGCCCCGAAGTTTTATTTTTATTGCTTTTAGCAATACCTCAACAATTTCAGAAATTCAAAATGTTCCGCAATCATCCCTTTCCTAATTGATCTGAATTTTTCTTTTTCTTACAATAAAGTCCATCTTTCAGAAATTCAAAATGATGAATTTGTTACTAATTTTTTTAATTATCCAGCTGTCACAACGATTCCCTTTAAGAAGAAACATTTTCCAGGTCTTTTCCGGTGGTATCAGGACCCAGCAAGGCAATGATGCCGGCAAGCAATCCCGTGAAGCCGATAAATGCAAAACCGGTAAAAAATGAGAATTGTGAAATTATTTGCGGAAGCAGTATGGCGCCAACCGCTCCGCCGGCATGGCCCAGACCGTCAGAAAGTGCAAATCCGGTAGATCTTGCTTGTGTAGGAAAAGCTTCTGCAGTATATGTATATGCAACCTGAAGGTAAGCGCCGAGAGCCAGTGAAGCTAAAAAAGATCCGAGATAGATCGAAGCGGTGCTGGCATAGCCTGCTACCAGCAGCATGGCAATAAGCCAGATGATGGTAGTAAAGAAAATTATTTTCTTCCTTTCAAAACGATCCACGATGCTCAACATTAAAATGGCACCGATTGGATAACCGATAGCACCTACGGCAAGGTAGGTGATCGAATTTCCGATGCCTGCTCCGTGTGCCGATATCAGATCGGCAGCATCACCCAGGAAACCATAATTACCTATGTACCAGAAGAACCACATGAAGATCAATATCAGAAGCCGGCGGATATATACAGGTTTAAAAAGAAAACGGGCAGGTACTCCTTGTTTAATTTCTATTTGTGAAAGATCAGGATCTTTTAATTTTATATTCCGTTCAATACAATTTTTTTCCATCAATGCAATAGTCTTTTCTGCTCTTTCATAATGACCATGATGGGCTTCCCACCTTGGAGATTCAGGAAGCCTGAACCGGAGCAGCAACCCGACCACTGCAATGAATCCGCCAATGGCAAACAGTAACCGCCAGCCTATTTCCATATTGGGAACAAGAGCCAGTGCCACAAAAGGAGTGATGGTTTGTCCTAAAATACCGATCAGGAATGTAAGAAGGGTAATCCTTCCCCGCCTTGACGAAGGTGCCAGTTCGCTGATATAAGTGGACACCAGGTTCAGGTCGGCTCCCACACCTACTCCGGTAATAAAACGGAAGACGATCAATGTTGTGATCTCAGGAGCCAGTGCATCCCCGAAAGAACCAAGCGCCGTCAATGCGAAAGTGAGGATCAGCATACGGTAGCGGCCATAGCGGTCCGCCAAAGTGCCTATTACAAAAGAACCGATAATATAACCGATCAGCCCGACAGAGAGTGCAAGAAACAGGCTGGTGGAATTGGATAAATGAAACTGTTCATTGATCGCCGGCATGGCAAAGCCGATATTGCTGATATCATAAAAAGTAAAAAAATAACCCAGACCGATAATAGCCAAATAACTTTTAGGCAAAGACCATACGGGTATCCGGTTCAATCGGGCAATTAATTGGATACTTCTTTTGTCATCTCCCGGGTTTTTCATTTTACTTACCTCCTGCTTTCATTGATTTTATTTACCTACTTTAAAAACTCCACAGTCTTTTCTGATCCCCCGCAACTGACAGTTTTCTTTTTTAATAACCTGCCAGCAAGAAATTAGTTCACGGAAATCTTTAATAAGATGTTGCCGGCTTTATTATCCTGTGTTCAAATCGGGGGGAAGTTTGTTTTATTATTAAGCCAACTAAATTTGAAATTCAATAATAAAACCTTTCACCTGTTTAATGAATGGATCGTTCAGCTAATCAGGATTTCTTACCTTAGGTCATAAGTTTATTAATTATGAAAAAGATCAATACCTTCTCAATCGTCTTAGCGCTGAGTTTATTTACGATTCTTTCATCAGATGCACAAAATCCCGATCCTTCTTTATTCAACAGTATGCAATGGAGAAATATCGGCCCTTTCCGCGGAGGGAGAACACAGGGAGCTGCCGGAGTAGTGCAGCAACCCAATGTATTTTACATAGGTGTGAACAATGGCGGCGTATGGAAGACCACCGATTACGGGAGAACATGGTTTCCTGTTTTCGACCGTGAAGCAACCGGCTCCATCGGCACCGTTGCAGTGGCTCCTTCTGATCCTAACATTGTATATGCAGGAAGCGGCGAGGGTTTGCATCGCCCCGACCTTTCCGTCGGTAAAGGTTTGTTCCGTTCCGATGATGCAGGCGCTACATGGAAACTCATGGGATTGGAAGACGGGCAGCAAATCCCCAAGATTGCAGTGGATTATAAAAACCCAAACAGAATTTTTGTCGCGGTACTCGGCCATCCATACGGGCCTAATAAGGAAAGAGGTATTTTCCGCTCCACCGATGGAGGGAAACATTTTGAAAAAATTTTGTTTGTTGATGAAAACACAGGTGGTGATGACGTGGCTATAGATCCTTCCGATCCGAATACAATCTATGCCACCATGTGGGAAGGGCGTGAAGGCCCTTGGGAAAACGGGTCATGGGCCGGTACGCATGGAGGCATTTTCAAGTCAACAGACGGCGGCAACCACTGGAAAAAATTATCGGGCGGCCTTCCCGAAAATCTTGTGCAGGCACATATCGCTATTGCTCCTTCTTCTCCAAGATTTGTATATGTAACTTTAGCCACTACTGCTCCCAGTACTTATGGTGGCGGGGGAGGCCTTGGCATTTACCGTTCGGATGATGGCGGTGAGACATGGCATAAGACAACTGATGATGCCAGGCCTGCCGCACGGATCGGTGGCGGTGATGTACCCGAAATTGCAGTAGATCCGAAAGATGCAGAGACTGTTTACACTACAAGCATTGTTTGCTGGCGTTCCAATGATGGCGGCAAAACCTGGACCGGCATCCGTGGCGCACCGGGTGGTGATGATTCTCAAAACATCTGGATCAATCCCGAACATCCTGAAATATTTTTACTGGTAGGTGACCAGGGTGCACTTGTCACGGTGAACAATGGTGAAACGTTTTCTTCATGGTATAATCAGCCGACGGCACAGGTGTATCATGTAAATACAGACAATGATTTCCCTTATCATATTTACAGCGGCCAGCAGGAAAGCGGTTCGGTCGGAATTGCTTCCAGGGGAAATGACGGTGAAATAAATTTCCGCGACTGGCATCCGGTCGGAGCCGAAGAATATGGTTATGTTGCAGCCGATCCCCTGAATCCGAATATCATTTACGGAGGCAAGGTTACAAAGTATAATAAACTAACGGGACAGACACAGAATGTGGCACCAGAAGCCATCCGAAGCGGCAAGTATCGCTTTGTAAGAACACAGCCGCTTTTATTTTCACCTGTAGATAAGAAGACATTATATTTTTCGGGAAATGTTTTGTTCAAGACAACCGACGGTGGTAACAACTGGCAGGTGATCAGCCCCGACCTTACAAGAACCTCTTACGATATTCCGGCAAGCGTGGGAGTGTACACCAAAGATGACATGAAGAATATGCCACGCAGAGGTGTGATCTATGCAGTAGCGCCTTCGTATAAAGACATCAACACTATCTGGTGCGGAACTGATGACGGCCTGATCCACATTACGAGAGATGGCGGAAAAACATGGAAAGACGTTACACCGGCAGGAGTCACATCTTGGAGTAAAGTTTCCATCATTGATGCAGGGCATTTTGATGTAAGCACTGCTTATGCAGCAGTCAACCGCATCCGTTGTGATGACATGCATCCTCATATTTACAAAACGCATGACGGAGGTAAGACCTGGAAAGAAATTGTGAACGGGCTGCCCGATGATCCTATTAATGTAGTGCGTGAAGATCCTCAACAAAAAGGATTATTGTTTGCCGGAAGTGAGACCGCTGTTTATGTTTCCTTCGATGATGGTGAGCATTGGCAAAGTTTACGATTGAACATGCCGGCATCATCCGTGAGAGACCTGGTCATTAAAGATGATGATCTTGTAGCAGGAACTCATGGCAGAGGTTTCTGGATTCTGGACAACATCACTCCGTTACGTCAATTGAACAATCAGGCTATCGGGCAATCTGTTATTCTTTACAAACCGCAAACCACCTACCGGGTTCGCTGGAATATGAATACCGACACTCCCATTCCGCAGGAAGAGCCGGCAGGTCAAAATCCGCCGGACGGGGCCATGATAGATTATTACCTGAAAGAAAATGCCGGGGAAGTGACGCTGGACATCCTGGATTCCAAAGGAAAATTAGTACGCAGGTACAGCAGCAATGACAAGCCTTATGAAATTCCGAAAGTGAATATTCCTTTGTATTGGATAAGGCCGCAACAAATACTTTCTGCAAAAGCAGGTTCACACCGTTTCCTATGGGACATGCATTACACTCCTCTGGATCTGCCACCGTCTTTCCCTATGACAGCAATCTACAAAAACACGCCGCCTGCTGCCACTTCACCCTGGGTAATGCCGGGTGTCTATACAGTGAAGCTGACAGTGGATGGTAAAACGTGGACACAAAGTTTCACCATCAAAATGGATCCGAGGGTAAAAACCTCTCTTGCCGGCTTACAAAAGCAACACGATATCTCCCTGCAATGCTATGAAGGGAGAAAAGAATACTTGGCGATACAGGAAGAATTGAAAGTTTATCGTGCCAGGCTGCAATCCACAATTACCAATACCGGGGAAGCGGCACAGGCAAGAGTGGATTCATTGGAGAAACAGGCATCCAAACTGATCAACACATCCTTTGGAAGTACGGAGCCAAGTTTAGGAAAATCGAACAGCGCTTTTTCATCTCTGTTCAATTTACTTCAGGAAAGCGATACGACGCCGACACCACAGGTCATTCGTGCTTTCAATGAAGTAAAAAAACAATTTGATGAACTGAAGAAAAAATGGGATAAGCTGAAGGTGATGGAGTGATGAATAATTAAGCAATCTTAG